>CAVOPD010000018.1:292500-712844 GCA_963697745.1 uncultured Acidobacteriota bacterium
AGGGGTGAAAGGCTAATCAAACCTCGTGATTGCCCGTTCTCTTCGAAATGCTTTTAGGAGCAGCCTCGGGAGGTCGGCGCTGGTGGTAGAGAACTGAATGGACTAGGGGGCTTACCAGCTTACTGAATCCAATCAAACTGCGAATGCCAGCGACCCGTATCCCGGGAGTGAGACGGTGGGGGCTAAGCTTCATCGTCGAAAGGGAAACAGCCCAGACTATCGGCTAAGGTCCCTAACTTTGTGCTAAGTGGGAAAGGATCTGAAGACGCTCAGACAACCAGGAGGTTGGCTTAGAAGCAGCCATCCTTTAAAGAAAGCGTAATAGCTCACTGGTCAAGCGGCTTTGGGCCGACAATCCAACGGGGCTTAAGCACAAGACCGAAGCCATAGAATAGACGCAGTCCGTCCGCGCAAGCGGCGACTGCATATTGGTAGAAGAGCGTTCTCACAGCAGTGAAGCCAGATCGTAAGGACTGGTGGAGTGGTGAGAAGTGACCCTGCCGGCATAAGTAGCGATAAGAAAGGTGAGAATCCTTTCCACCGTAAGCCTAAGGTTTCCTGAGGAAGGTTCGTCCGCTCAGGGTTAGTCGGGTCCTAACGTGAGGCCGAAAGGCGTAGCGGATGGATATCTGGTTAATATTCCAGAACTACCTAGAAGACGTTATCACGATGGGGAGACGCAGGAGGCTATGCGAGCCTACGATTGGAAGTGTAGGTTCAGAGCTGTAGGGGGATCCGCCTGGCAAATCCGGTGGGTCATATTCCCTGAGGGCTCATGGCGATGTCCGCAAGGACAGTAAAGTCGCAGACGCCACGCTGCCGAGAAAATCCTCTAAGGAGTCTTTTGGGTACCCGTACCGCAAACCGACACAGGTGGGCGAGGAGAAAATCCTAAGGTGCGAGTGTGATCCCTCGTTTAGGAACTCGGCAAACTCACCCCGTAACTTCGGAAGAAGGGGTGCTCCGTTAGCGTTAGTGTCCTCGCGGCACGAAGCGTGAGGGAGTTGCAATAAAGAGGCTCAGGCAACTGTTTACTAAAAACACAGGGCTCTGCTAAGTCGAACACGACGTATAGGGCCTGACGCCTGCCCGGTGCCGGAAGGTTAAAGGGAGAGGTTAGCCGCAAGGCGAAGCTTCGAGCTGAAGCCCCGGTAAACGGCGGCCGTAACTATAACGGTCCTAAGGTAGCGAAATTCCTTGTCGGGTAAGTTCCGACCTGCACGAATGGCGTAATGATCTGAGCGCTGTCTCAACGAGGAGCACTGCGAATTTGTGGTACCGGTGAAGACGCCGGTTGCCCGTCATAAGACGAAAAGACCCCGTGCACCTTTACTACATCCTAGTAGTGAATGCTGACGCAGTATGCGCAGGATAGGTGGGAGGCTTTGAACCCGGGTTCTCGGACTCGGGGGAGCCAACGGTGAGATACCACCCTTACTGCTTCGGCGTTCTAACCTCGATCTGTCATCCAGATCAGGGACACTGCTAGGTGGGTAGTTTGACTGGGGCGGTCGCCTCCTAAACTGTAACGGAGGCGCGCGAAGGTTCGCTCAGGCTGTTTGGAAATCAGCCAGAGAGTGCAAAAGCATAAGCGAGCTTGACTGCGAGACCTACAAGTCGAGCAGGTGGGAAACCAGGCTTTAGTGATCCGGTGGTTCCGCGTGGAAGGGCCATCGCTCAACGGATAAAAGGTACGCCGGGGATAACAGGCTGATCTGAGCCAAGAGTTCACATCGACGCTCAGGTTTGGCACCTCGATGTCGGCTCATCACATCCTGGAGCTGTAGCAGGTTCCAAGGGTCCGGCTGTTCGCCGGTTAAAGTGGTACGTGAGCTGGGTTTAGAACGTCGCGAGACAGTTCGGTCTCTATCTATGATGGGCGCAGGAGATTTGAGTGGGGCTGACCTTAGTACGAGAGGACCGGGTTGGACGGACCTCTAGTGTATCGGTTGTCGCGCCAGCGGCAGCGCCGAGTAGCTACGTCCGGAAGGGAGAAACGCTGAATGCATCTAAGCGTGAAACCCTCCACAAGATGAGATCTCCCTGGATTGTAAAATCCCTGAAGGCTCCTGGAAGATGACCAGGTGATAGGTCGGGTGTGTAAGCGTGGCGACACGTTGAGCTTACCGATACTAATCAGCCGTGAGGCTTGACCATAACTTCGTTTTCCGCAGACTCCCGCAAAAGAGTCCGCGATTACCAAGCGCACATGCACGCAGAAACGCTGCAGCTGTGAGGTCGGTTGAAAACTACCGTTTGCAGGACATTCAGTTGTCACTGGAATTGCTGAATGCTGAATCGCTAATTGCTGATTGTGATTTCAATCGGCGATTGGCACTTCGCAATCAGCAATTTCATGTGCTCTTTAGAGATTGTCTGGGACGAACCCGACTCCGCTCGCTTTGCGAGCTACGCCGCGCAGGCCGATGAATAGGCCTGCCGCAGCGAAGCGCCTGGCAGGCGCGAAGGCGGGGACCCCAGGCACACAAGACCCCGGGCTCATCCCCCGGAACCACTTTGCCGGTGGTCATAGGATCAGGGTCACACCCGTTCCCATTCCGAACACGGAAGTTAAGCCTGATACCGCCGATGGTACTGCGCGCGAAAGTGTGTGGGAGAGTAGGTCGCTGCCGGCATTATTACCAAAGAATGAAAGCCCGCGAATTCACGTTCGCGGGCTTTTTCTTGTACGCGGCTCCGCTCGCACACTGCACGTAGCGCAGCTTCCGATCCGCCTGGTAATCGAAGGTCGAAAAGCGCATCTTGCTTTCCGGCCGCTCTTGGCTCGCGTCCCTTCGCCCGTCGTGATCCGGCCCCTGATCCCCGATCCTGATCCCGCCCGATCCCCGATCCCTGATCCCCGATCCCTGATCCCTGATTCCTGTTCCAGCCTCTCCCTATCCGAAATCCAATCCTCCGCCAGACAGATACTTCGACACGTGCACTTTTTTCGCGGAGTTCTGCGAACTCATCGACCGGACCGTGCCGTAAATCGGACGCTCCGGCCAGGGGCGGTCGTATCTGCCCAGGGTCCACATGTAGCCGGCATACGAGTTCGGATCACGGCCGTCCAGCGACCACCGATCCATCAGCGCGATCATCGTCGCCAGCGCCTCCTGTGGAGTGGCCGACCATTCGAGGATCTTCTTGCCCCATAACATGCGCATGTAGTTGTGCATCCAGCCGTCGCGCAGCATCTCGCGCTGCGCTGCGTTCCACAACGGATCGTGCGTCTCACCGCGTTCGAACGTCCCCCTGTCGTAGAGGACTGGCCGCGGGTCCGACACATGCGCGGAAAGCGTTCGTTGCGCCCAACCGGGGAGGCCCTCGAACGTGAAGTAGTCAGCCGGGCGTTTTGCACACATGCAGTAGCCCAACTCCCGCCACACCACCAGTTGATCGAGGAACGCCTCCGCACCTTTGCCGACGCCCCACCAACCTTCACGAGCGCCACTGGGCCTCGAACCCAGCTTTCCGATGTTCCATCGCTCGTGACGCATCACTGCCCGGAATACTTCGTGGGCCGACACGTGCCCGAAGTGCAGATACGGCGACAGCCGGCTGGTCCCCTTGTCATCCGGGTGGTTGTGACTCTCGTGGTACATCTCGAGACGCGCGCGAACGAACGTCTGGAGCGCGGCAGCCGCAGCAGCCGACCCGCCCTTCATCCCCACCACCGGCACGCCGTGATCGATCGGAAGCGCTGCGAGAGCGGACGGATCGCCACCGAGCAACGCGGGCGATGCGGCCGGCCATCGCATGGTGACATCTTCGGGTAGCGACACAAGCGGCGGAAGCAGACCATCGCCGAATGGATCCCGCGAGGGCGCTGCTGCCAGGTGCACGCGCAGCGAACTCTGCATGAACCGACGCTGATGCACAGCGGCGGGGTACGCCTGAGGCACGGCCGCCAGCGGGAGCAGGCCATTGCTGTCCACGGCTTCCAACCGGATCGCGACCCGCGTCGCCGCCGCCGCGACCGCTTGCGGCAGAAAGAAGCACGGGTAGTCATCGGTCACGATGAGAGCGGCGTCCTCCGACAGGCGCGCGAGGAGTCCCTTTCCCGCTCCCTTTCCAGGCTCGACGTACGGATAGTAGAGAGCGCCGGAAGCAGAGAACGCCCGGACGTTGTCAGCCATCCCATCGATGACGAACCGGTGCAGCCTGTCCGAGGCCCACGGATAGTCCACTCGCAGCGCCTCCAGCACGACCAGAGGCAATCCAAGCTCGCGACACCACGCCACCGCGCGATCCAGGGCGAAGTTGGAGGAGGCGCGCCGGGTCGCGATCATCCAGTAGAGGACGAAACGTCCGGCTGGGTTGACTGCCTTGTCGTTGGCGGCGCGGACCCTGAGCGCGGGAGCCCCGCCGAGGAAACCTTCGTGGACAGAATGCATCAAAAGGTTAGACTCGAATGATGAGCGACGAGGTCTTTCCCGTTCAGAAAACTGAAGAAGAGTGGGCTGCCGAATTGTCCCCGGAGCAGTATAGGGTGCTGCGAGAGCACGGGACCGAACGGCCAGGCACCAGTCCCCTCAATGACGAGAAGCGACTGGGCACGTTCGCCTGCGCCGCATGCGGTCAACCTCTGTTCGACGCCACGACGAAGTACGAAAGCTGCAGCGGCTGGCCGAGTTTCTTTGCTCCGCTCGACGGCGCCGTAGCGACGACCGAAGATCGCAGCCATTTCATGGTTCGCACCGAGGTCCACTGCTCGCGCTGCGGTGGACACCTGGGCCATGTCTTTCCCGACGGTCCGCGCCCAACAGGTCAGCGCTTCTGCATGAACGGCCTGTCCTTGCAGTTCACACCTGCGGAATCCGATTAAATGCCAGCGCCGTCGCTGGAATTGAACATGAGGTGAATGGTGCCCGGTAAACCAACCCAAATGCCGACCGCTGCCGACGCCCTGCCCGGTCGATCGGCAACGATGCCGGTTCCCGCCGCCCATTACGTCAACGGCAACCCTCTCGAGGGACCCTTCGCGCAGGGACTCGAGACGGCGTTGTTCGGTATGGGGTGCTTCTGGGGCGCTGAACGGAAGTTCTGGCAACTTGACGGCGTGTACAGCACGGCGGTTGGCTACGCCGCCGGCCTCACACCGAACCCGACCTACCGCGAGGTCTGCTCCGGGATGACCGGTCACAACGAGGTCGTGCTCGTTGTGTTCGATCCGAAGCAACTGCGATACGAGGACCTGCTGCGAACCTTCTGGGAGAATCACGATCCGACACAGGGGATGCGACAGGGCAACGATGTCGGCACCCAGTACCGGTCGGGCATCTACTACTACTCGGACGCGCAGAAGCTGGCGGCCGAGCAGACGAAAGACGCCTTCCAGCGTGAACTCTCGCAGGCTGGCTACGGCGCGATTACGACAGAAATCGTTCCTGCTCGTGAGTTCTATTACGCGGAGGATTACCACCAGCAATACCTCGCGAAGAATCCCAACGGGTATTGCGGTCTCGGTGGCACTGGCTTGAGCTGTCCGGTCGGCGTCGTGAGCGCCGGAGGCTGATCTCGGCCCCACAGACTGGCGACTACCGCGCATCCACGTCGCGAACGCTGTGCTCGAACCCCTGCCGATCGACGCGGCGCTCGACGCGGTCCGCGCAGCCCTTCGGCGCTCCCGGGCCGTGGTCGTCGTCGCCGAACCTGGCGCTGGGAAGACCACGCGCCTGCCACCAGCCCTGCTCGACGCTGGCCGGGCCATCGTGCTGCAGCCGCGCCGCGCTGCCGCGCGGTCCATTGCTCGACGCATTGCCGCCGAACGTGGCTGGACCCTCGGCCGAGAGGTGGGCTGGCATGTGCGTTTCGAGCGCCGATTCGAGCGCGATACACGGTTGCTCGTTGCCACTGAAGGTGTGCTGACCGCACGCCTGCAGCAGGACCCCCTGCTCTCGGACTTCGCGACGATCGTCCTCGACGAGTTTCACGAGCGAAGCATCCACGCAGACCTGGCGATGGCGCTGTCGAAGCAGGCGATGCTCGCGCGCGACGACCTTCGGATCGTGGTCATGTCGGCGACCCTCGATGCAGAGCGCGTCGCGTCCTATCTTGGAGAGTGTGAAGTCGTCCGGGTGCCCGGCCGGCTGCATGCGGTGAGCGTCGTGTACGCACCGCACCTCTCCGTGACGGACGCCGTGGTGGAGGCGCTGCAACAGGGCAGCGGAAACGTGCTGTGTTTTCAACCCGGTGCGCTCGACATCGCACGAACCATCGGCGACCTGCGAGGGCGTCAGCTCGCCGGCATCGACGTCCTTCCCCTTCACGGAACACTCTCTGCCGCGGAGCAGGATCGCGCGTTGACGCCGGCCCCCGGCCGTCGGGTGATCGTCTCGACCAACATCGCGGAGACCAGTGTCACCGTGCCCGGCGTCACCGCGGTCGTGGACGGCGGACTCGAGAAGGTGGCGCGCTACGACGCCGACCTGGCGATCGACAGCCTCGTCACCGAGCGCATCAGTGCGGCGGCGGCCGAGCAGCGCGCAGGACGCGCTGGACGAATCGCGCCGGGAACGGTGTATCGGCTTTGGAATGCGGCGGATCGACTCAGACTGTTTCGCGAGCCGGAGATTCATCGGGTCGATCTCTCCGGTGTGGTGCTCGACGTTGCCGGTTGGGGCGGCGACCCTCGAACGCTCGACTGGTTCGATGCTCCGAGGCGCGACTCCATCGATGCCGCCATCGCGCTGCTGAACAGGATGGGCGCGTTGAATGGGGTCGCGCTCACGGCGACCGGGCAGCGCATGCTCCGCCTGCCGCTGCCTCCGCGCCTGGCCCGAATCGTTGTCGCCGCCGACGGTCGCGTCGACGTGGTCCGAGCTGTGGCGCTGCTCGCCGAGCGGCACCGATGGGCACCTCGAGCAGCCACAACCTCCTCTGACCTGTTGTCAGAGCTGGATCGATGGGAGCACGTGTCGGAGAACGTGCGTGCCTTTGCCGCCCAGATTCGAGCAGATCACGGGTGAACGCCGCGGGGCGCACTCGATTCGAACCGCTGGCGACGAGGAGGAACTGCGGCGCGCCGTGCTCGCCGGCTATCCCGATCGCGTTGCGCAGCGTCGCGACAGGCAGTCATCGCACTTTCTCCTGTCTACAGGCACTGGCGCAGTTCTCAGCAACGAGAGCGGGGTTCGCGACGCAGATTGGATCGTCGCGCTCGACGTTCAGGCCTCGACGCGCGCGGACGATGCGGAGAGTCGCATCAGGGTCGCGACCGCGATCGAAAAGGAGTGGCTCCGCCCGACGGCCACGGAAGTTGTCTACCGGATCGACGAACGTGGCGCCGTGAAAGCGCGGGCACTGGACCGTTACGACTCACTGACGCTGCACGAGCGCCATCACACGCCGGATCCCGAGCACGCCGCGGCGCTTTTGGCCGACGCATGGCTGTCCCGGACGTTCTCGGACGAGGACGAGCAGATCCTCAGGCGGATGCGCTTTGCCGGAATTGACATCGACCTGGCCACGGTGATCCGGACGAGCGCCTATGGTGCGAAAACGCTTGGCGACCTGCGTCTCGTGGACGCCCTTCCACACGACGTGACGCTCGCGCTCGAACGGAACGCACCCTCCTCGCTACCGGTGCCCAGTGGCCGGTCCGTCCGTCTGGACTATGCCGCCGATGGGAGCGTGACGGCCGCAGTGAAGCTGCAGGAACTCTTCGGCCTCGCGGACACGCCCCGACTCGGGCCACGAAAGGAACCGGTGCTGTTTTCGCTCCTCGCGCCAAACGGCAGGCCGGTGCAGTTGACGAGAGATCTGAAGAGCTTCTGGGATCGAACCTATCCCGAGGTGCGGAAAGAACTGCGCGGACGGTACCCGAAACATCCCTGGCCTGAAGATCCGTGGAACGCAGCGGCCACCCACCGTGCCAGGCCGCGACGCTAGTCTAGGGCGTTTCTCACATTGGTGTGGCGTAGCCGCGCAGGAGTCGCATCAGAGCGTTCGAATCGCCAGCGCACGAACCACGATCGCCTCCTGAGCGAAGCGCTGTTCGAGTCGGCGGCGAAATTCCTCCCACCAGTGCGGATCGAGCGATTCCGCCATCACCTCGAGCATCACCATCTCGTCGCGATCGACCGATCCGTCATCTCGTTGCCAGAGACCGGCGGCTGGGGACCGCATGTACGCGGTGACACCGCCAAACCGTTCGGTCAGTTCGGCGCGGATCTCCGAATAGCGGCCATCCTGGAAGCGGCGGCCCTCATTGTCGAAGAGGGGCAGCAGAATCTGCACGAGATGCATGGCCAGTCCTCACTTCGCGCTGCTCGATGTGGTCGCCTCGCTTTGTTGCGCCAAGCGACCGGGCGCGGCGAGACTGGTGGCTACGTTCACGCCATGCCTCCCGGGAAGAACACGCGTTGGATGAACCAGAACGTGCCGGCGACAATGACGGCGATGGAGCCAGCGACGGCCAGCCGCCTGCCCGCCGCTTCGCTTCGCGCCCGCAGTGCAGCCAGCACCGTTGCCACGGTGATCACGACGACGAGCTGACCGATCTCGACGCCGAGGTTGAACGAGAACAACGACCACCCAAGCGCCGTTCGCGGCAGGTCCATCTCGCGCAGCACGTTGGCAAAGCCGAAGCCATGGATGAACCCGAAGGCGAATGCTATCCACGCGCGCATGTCCCTGCCGTCGCGCACCATGAGGTTGTCGGCGCCTACGTACACGATGCTCAGCGCGATGGCCGGTTCGATGATCCGCGACGGCGGGTTGACGATGTTCAGCGCCGCCAGCGACAACGTGATGCTGTGCGCCACGGTGAACGCACTCACCACCACGGCGAGTTGCCTGAGCGTTCCGCCGAGGAGCAGGAGGCCGACCAGGAACAGCAGGTGGTCCGGTCCGATCAGGATGTGCTGCACCCCGGACGGGACGAACTTGCGGACGACCGCCCACACGCCCTGTCGCGACCCTGAGAAGAACTCGATCGACGTCTTCGAGCTGTCGAGAATCGCCTGGAGCGCGAGCGCGTCGCCTTCGTAGAAGTTGATGAAGGTCTGATGCTGGGGATCGTACGGAAACATCAGCGCGTCGAGCGTGATCGTGCCGGGCACGGACTGCAGCGCGAACCGCGCAGTCGTGCGAATCGACTGCCGCTCATCCAGTGGTTCCGCGGTCGACCATTGCCCTGCCGTGAGCAGGGCACCATCCGCACGAAGCTGGAAGCGGCTGCCGAGCAGTTTCGAAATGTCCGCGCTGCGCGCGGCGAGCACGTCTGGCTTCAGCAACTCTTCGGGCGGCTCGATGTTCAGGTCGTGGGCGACGTCGATGATGTGCGCGACCAGGTCCACCTCGACGTAACCCTGGTTCACGCGAACGTCGAGATAACTGAACGGCGTCTGGTGCGCCGATGCCGGCAGCACGGACAGCAGCAGCGCGGAAACGATGCCCAGGAGAAGTGCCCGCATGTGTGCCGAACGTCAATGGTAACGTATCGGGCGAAGCCGGGAGCGACGGCCACGGGTTCGTTCTCTGCTGTTGCGCCGCACCCGACCGTGCAGCTCGTTTGGTGTAGCCGCGAACCCGACGGGTGTCGTTCGCCAGTCGCAGCCGCGAACCTTCAAATTCGCGGGTTCTTCGGTTCGTTATCAATCCTCGCCAGTTTGCTCATGAGCAGCCAGCAGCGATGATCGTCACCCACGTGGACGACCTCGACGACTCGCGAATCGCCGCTTTTCGCGACGTTGCCGACGCCGAACTGCTGCGTGGACGCGGCCTGTTCGTCGCCGAGGGCCGCCTCGTGGTCGGACGCGTGCTCGCCGACAGCCGCTACACGATCGACTCCCTGCTGTTGAACGCGGCGTCGTTCGGCTCACTCCGGCCGCTGCTCGAATCCGCAGCGACCGGCTTCACCGTGCTCCTCTGTCCGACGAGGGCATTCGAGGCGATCACCGGCTTCGATATCCACCGCGGATGTCTGGCGCTGGTGCGGCGCCCACACGTCGCGCGCTGGCCCGACGCGGTCAGGTCGTCTCGCCTCGTCATCGTGCTCGAGGGAGTGACCAACGCCGATAACGTTGGCGGTGTCTTCAGGAATGCGGCGGCGTTTGGCGCCGGAGCAGTGCTCCTGAATCCGACCTGCTGCGATCCGTTGTATCGGAAGTCCATCCGCACGTCGATGGGTCATGTGCTGCGCGTCCCCTTTGCGAGGCTCGACCCGTGGCCCGCCGCGTTGGGGGACCTGCGCGCAGCCGGCTTCACGATTGCGGCGCTCAGTCCACGAGAGCCGTCCATGGCGCTTGACGCCTTCGCTGCGGCGCGCGCCGGCGACCGCATCGCCCTGCTGGTGGGTACAGAAGGTGCGGGGCTATCAGAAGGAGCAGAGCAGGCAGCCGACGTTCGAGTGCGAATCCCGATCAATGCCGAAGTCGATTCGCTGAACCTCGCGGTGGCAACGGGGATCGCGCTGTCACGATTGGTGCGGCCATGAGACACGCGTCGTTCCCCCGGGCTGATTTGGGGCCGATCGCCGCTCTCTGGTACAAATAGAACCCACGTGGCTATACCTGTCGAATTCGATACCGAGCGCAAGATCCGCGAGTACAACAAGCTCTATTACCGTTTCAATCACTGGCCGATCTGGATCTTCGTGTTCTTCATCGCTCCCGGCCCACTCACCTTCGACCTGTTTGAACGGGGCTTTGACTGGCGAATGGGCCTGTGGCTCGGTGCCGTGCTGGTCGGCACCGGCATCGCCGGCCTTCGCGGTGCGCTGCCCGGCGTCGAGCCGCGGCCCTACATCATCCGGTTTACCGAGGATCGCCCCAACCCGCTCTACCGCCGCGTGTGCTACACCTTCGCATGGAGCGAGGTCGTCACCTTCGCGGTGCTGAACATTGTGGGGCTCGTGGTCGCCATCGCGACCGGGCATTGGTACCTGAAGCAGATCTACAACGTCGCGTACTTTCCGATCGCCGGTACCATCTGGCTGCTCGGCGCGTTCGGTCAATTGCCGCGTGTCAAGCCGTCCACCAAGGGCGAAGGGCACGAGCGGCGCTACTTCTACGGGTCGGTGTGGGCCGTCTGCTGGGCGCAGCCGATCCTCTGGTTCCTGTGGAAGGCGCTGCCGCAGACGCCCGTCTACGACACCTTCAAACTCCTGGTGTTCCTCGGCATTCTCGCGTTCGTCGGCAACCTGGCGCACCAGGGCCGACTCCCTCGCACGCGCCCGATCGTGCCGGGCGAACTTGCCGTATCAGACTGACGACGCTGGAGCAGCGCGACTGGAGGTGACCGTTGCAGGTACCCACACAGGTGTTGAAAGCCATCACGACGCTGTTGACCGAAGTGCTCGACGGTCCTCCTGGCCGTGAGGCCTACCTGCTCAACGGCGGTGACCGCGGGCTCCTCGGGTCGCTCGAGTCGCTGTCCGCGGCGGCTGCCTCTGCGCCCGGTCCCAACGGCTCGTCGATCGCGGCACACGTCGACCACCTCCGCTACGGGTTCAGCCTGATGAATCGGTGGAGCCAGGGCGAGAACCCGTTTGCGACGGCAGATTGGGGCGCGAGCTGGCGGCGCACGTCGGTCACCGACGAGGAGTGGACCGCCAGGCGCCGCGAGCTTCGGGATGAGGGCACGCGCTGGAAGGCCGCGCTGCTCGCGCCGCGCGAGGTCACTGACGTGGAGCTGGCCGGAATGATCGGCAGCGTCGCGCATACCGCCTATCATCTCGGCGCAATCCGGCAGATCGACACGGCACTGCGCGGTCCGCGGGACGGCTCATCGACGCCGGGCTGAAGGCACGTGCGGCGCGTTCTGTCCGTGCGACCATCGCGACTCTCGCACCATCGCGCCATCACACGATCGCGACGATCGCACGGCAACGCACTATGATCCGGTGCGATGCCTAAACGTGAGGGGTGGACCGGCTGGGACGCGTACGCGCCGTTCTACGACTGGGAGAACGCGCGCACGCTGGGACGACGCGACGTCCCTTTCTGGCGCAGTGTCGCGCTGCAGAACCGCGGGCCGGTGCTTGAACTCGGATGCGGCACGGGACGCATCTCGCTGCCGCTGGCGCGAGCCGGCGTCTCGGTGATCGGCGTCGATCGGTCGCAGCCGATGCTCGAGCGCGCCGCGAAGCGGCTGGCCGCCATGCGCAAGCGTGCGGGTGGGCGCGGCAGGAAACGCCTGCAACTGGTGCGCGGCGACATCCGATTTCTTCCGTTCGAACGCGCACGCTTCAGGACGGTGCTCGCGCCGTACGGCATCCTGCAATCGCTGGTGCGCGACAAGGATCTCAACGCGACGCTGGCCTCTGTTGCCGACGTGCTGGCACCCGGCGGACTCTTCGGTGTCGACCTTGTCCCCGATGTGCCGAACTGGCGCGAGTACGCCAACCGGATCCAGATGAAAGGGAAAGCCGCCGGCGGCGCCCACCTCACGCTGGTGGAGTCGGTACGTCAGGACCGGAAGAAGCACCTCACGATTTTCGAGCAGACTTACATCGAGCGCCGCGGCACGACCGTGAAGAAGCATTCGTTCGACCTCACCTTCCGCACGCTGCCGATCCCGACGTTCACGAAACGGCTCGAACGCGCCGGCTTCGCCATCGAAGCGGTCCTGGGCGATTATCGGGGCGGACCCTGGGACGCCCGGGCCGACGTGTGGATCATGCTGGCGCGCCGGCTGTGATAAGATTTCTGGTCCGATCTTGTTGATTTAGCTGGAGTTTTCAATCATGTCTGGCCATTCCAAGTGGCACACGATCAAGCATAAGAAGGGCGCCGCCGACGCCAAGCGTGGCAAGGTCTTCACGCGCATCATCAAGGAACTGACCATCGCGGCGAGGCACGGCGGCGGCGACGCTGACACGAATCCGCGGCTCCGCACCATCATTGCCGATGCCAAGGCGTGCAACATGCCCGCGGATAACATCAAGCGCGCCATCCGGCGGGGCACCGGCGAAGAGCCTGGCGTCTCGTACGAGGAAGCTCAGTACGAAGGCTATGGGCCCGGCGGCGCCGCCGTCATCATGGACGTGCTGACCGACAACAAGAACCGCACCGTCGGCGAACTCCGCCACATGCTGACCAAGTACGGCGGCAACCTGGCCGAGACCAACGCGGTCGCCTGGATGTTCACCAAGAAGGGCTACATCGTCGTCCCCAAGGACAAGGCCGACGAGGACACGCTGATGGCGACGGTCATCGACGCCGGCGGAGACGACCTGCGCGATGACGAGGACAACTGGGAAGTGCTGTCGTCGGTCGAGGCGTTCCACTCGGTGCTCGAGGCGGTGAAGAAACTTGGCATCGAGCCCGAAGCCGCCGAAATTTCGATGCTGCCGCAGAATTACCTGAAGCTCGAAGGCAAGGCCGCCCAGCAGATGCTGAAGTTGATGGACGCGCTCGACGAGCACGACGACATCCGCCACGTCTGGTCGAACTTCGATATCGAGGAAAAGGAGATCGAGGCCTCGCTGGCGTGAGGATCTTCGGCATCGATCCCGGTTCTGAGCGCACCGGCTATGGCTGCGTCGAAACCGACGGGTCGCGCCACCGCATCATCACCAGCGGCGCCATCAAGGCGCCGCCCGCCGCCTCGTTCCCGGAAAAGCTCCTGCGCATTCATGCCGGACTCGCCACGCTGCTCGGTGAGTGCCAGCCCGATTGTGTGGCCATCGAAAACGTCTTTTTCGCGAGCAACGCTCGCAGCGCGCTCAAGCTCGGACATGCCCGCGGCGTGGCCATGCTCGCTGCGGTCGAAGCCGGGCTGCCGATTGTCGAGTACAGCCCCGCCGAAGTGAAGCGCGCTGTGGTCGGCTACGGCCGCGCCGAGAAGCACCAGGTGCAGCAGATGGTGAAGCTGATTCTCGGCCTCGCCACGCTCCCGACTCCGCACGACGCGGCCGATGCGCTGGCGGTCGCCATCTGCCACTGCCACTCGATGCTGCCCGTCGGCGTGGACGCGCCGAAGGCGGCCAACCCGGCACGGTCGCGCGCGGCGACCAGCTGGCGCCACTACAGGCCCGCACGTTCGTGATCGCTCACCTTCGCGGCCGCATCTTCGAAAAACAGCCGAACCGGATCGTGGTGGACGTGAACGGCGTCGGCTACGACGTGTCGGTGCCGCTCTCCACGTTCTACGGACTGGGCGACACGGGCGCCGACATCGCGTTGCGGATCCACACGCACGTGCGCGAGGATGCCCTGCTGCTCTTCGGCTTCGCGACGCGCCTCGAGCAGGAACTCTTCGAGCGCTTGATTTCGGTGAGCGGCATCGGCCCGAAGCTGGCGCTTGCGGTGCTGTCGGGCATAGAACCAGGCGAGCTTATCAAGGCGATTCACCGAGGCGATGTGGCGCGCCTCACGGCCATTCCCGGCGTCGGCAAGAAGACATCCGAGCGCATCGTCCTCGAGTTGAAGGACCGCCTGCCGAAAGCGGACCACACGCCGGCGCCCGAAGGCGGAACCGTGGAGGCTTCGGCGCTGAGAGACGACGTCCTGTCGGCGCTGATGAACCTTGGCTATCATCGGCCGCTCGCCGAAAAAGCCGTGGACACTGCGATCAGGTCCAGGCCTGGCGACTTCGAGCAGACACTTCGGCAGTCGCTCCGCGAGCTGGCCAGGTAACTGATGGACGATCGACTCGTCACGGCCGCCAGGGCTGAGGAAGATGCCCAGTACGAGGCGGGACTCCGTCCGCGCGTGCTCAACGACTACATCGGGCAGGACCGCGTGCGCGAGAACCTGCAGGTGTCGATCGCGGCGGCGTTGCAGCGTGGCGAGGCGCTCGACCACGTGCTGTTGTACGGTCCGCCGGGCCTCGGCAAGACGACACTGGCGTACGTCATCGGCAACGAACTTGGCGCAGCGGTTCGAGCCACCTCCGGTCCGGTCCTCGAGAAGCCGGGCGACCTCGCGGCCATTCTCACCAACCTCGGTGAGCGCGAGGTGCTGTTCATCGACGAGATCCACCGGATGTCGCCGACGATCGAGGAAATCCTCTACCCCGCGCTCGAGGATTACGAACTCGACATCATGATCGGGCAGGGGCCAAGCGCCCGTTCGGTGAAGGTCCCGCTCCAGAAGTTCACGCTGATTGGCGCGACGACGCGCGCCGGGTTGCTGACCTCGCCGCTGCGGGCGCGCTTCGGCATCGTCCACCGCCTTGAATTCTACGAGCCGGCCGACATGCTGGAAATCGTGCGGCGTTCGGCCCGCATTCTGAGTGTGCCGATCGCCGACGAGGCTGCCACCGAGGTGGCGCGTCGATCGCGCGGCACGCCGCGTATCGCCAATCGGCTCCTGCGTCGCGTTCGAGACTTTGCGCAGGTGCGCGCCGACGGTACGATTAGCCTCGAGGTCGCACACGCCGCGCTGAAGCTGCTCGAAGTGGACGAGTACGGGTTCGACGAGGTCGATCGCAAGCTGCTGCGCACGATCATCGAGAAGTTCGGGGGCGGTCCGGTCGGCGTGAACAGCATCGCCGCCGCGATCAGCGAAGAACGGGACGCCATCGAGGATATGTACGAGCCGTACCTGATCCAGATCGGGTTTCTGGATCGGACGCCGCGCGGACGGGTTGCGACGCCGCGCGCCTACGAGTACTTCGGACTGACGGCGCCAGGAAGGGATTCACGACTGTGGTAAGCGCTCAGGAGCAGAAGCAGGTGCGTCGTGCCTCGCGTTGCGTCGGACGACCGGTCTACATCAGATCGCTGGCGACCTATGTGCCGCCGCGTGTGCTGAGCAACGGCGACCTCGAGAAGATGGTGGACACCACCGACGAGTGGATCCTCCAGCGGACCGGGATCCGCGAGCGCCATATCGTCGACGCTGGTGTCGCCACCTCGGATCTCGCGAAGGAAGCTGCGCTGGAGGCGATCAAGCGCGCCGGCCTCACGCCCGACGACATCGGCCTGATCGTCGTCGGCACCGTCACGCCGGACATGATGTTTCCGAGCACGGCCTGCCTGGTGCAGCACAAGATCGGGGCGCACCGCGCGTGGGGCTTCGACCTGAGCGCCGCCTGTTCGGCGTTCACCTACGCGCTGACCGCGGCCAGCCAGATCGTCTCCGCGGGATGCCACGATCACGCGCTGGTGATTGGCGCCGACGTGATGTCGAGCATCATCGACTACAAGGACCGGGCGACCTGCGTGCTGTTCGGCGACGGCGCCGGTGCGGTCGTCGTCTCCGCGGCGACTGCCGAGCAACCCGCGATCCTCGACTTCGAACACGAGATCGACGGTGCCGGCGGACCGGCGCTCTGCATGCCGGCCGGTGGAAGCCTGCGACCGCCGTCTCACGAGACGGTGGATCAGGGGCTGCACTACGTGAAGCAGGACGGCCAGACGGTCTTCAAGTTCGCGGTCCGCAAGACCGAGGAAATTGCCCGACGCATTCTCGAGCGCAATAACATCTCCGCCGCGGATCTCGATCTGTTCGTATCGCACCAGGCGAACCGCCGCATCATCCTCGCGGCCACAGAGAAGCTTGGCGTCGATCCGGCGAAGGTGATTATCAACATCGAGCGGTTCGGCAATACGACCGCTGCGACGATTCCGCTGGCGCTGAACGACGCCATCGATGACGGCCGGCTCAAGAAGGGCGACCTCGTGCTGCTCTGCTCGGTGGGCGCCGGATTCACGGTCGGCTCGATATTGTTGCGCTGGGGCTTTTAACGCGAGCTTCGGAACTGGCGTACGTCGGATCTGCCAGCCCAGCCCTGTCGCCTATCGCCATCGGCTATCGCGCCTATCGCCTATCGCCTATCGCCCATAGCCTATAGCCGAGCGCCTATCGTCCCGTGCCTATCGGCCCAGCGCCCAGCGCCCAGCGCCGATAGCCTATAGCCCAGAGCCTGAACGTCCCCCCGCCCCTGGCACCGATCGTGGTGAGTACGTGGCGTGGACCATACGACCCGGATGCAGGCGCTGCGCACCTGGCAGCGTCTCCTGGACAGCGCGTTCCGGGTGCCGGGCACCAGCATACGGTTTGGCTGGGACCCGATCGTCGGGTTGATTCCGTGGGCCGGCGATGTGCTCACGGCGCTGTTTTCCTGCGCGCTCATCGTCCAGGCGCATCAACTGCGCGTTCCGAAGATCGTGCAACTGCGCATGCTGATGAACGTCGGCATCGACGTCCTGGTCGGCATCGTCCCGCTGGTCGGCGATGTGGCCGACGTCTTCTGGAAATCGAACGCACGTAACATGGCGCTGATCGAGCGGCACGCGGCGCAGCCGCAGCGTGCCACACCGGGCGACTGGATCTTCGTTGCCGGAATTCTCACCGCGATTCTGCTGATTGCCATGATTCCGGTTGCCGTGATGTACTGGCTGCTGCATGCCGTCGTTCACCGGCCGTTTTTCTGAACAGCCTCCCCGGGTGTTCCTGCTATCGCCCGCGAACTGCAGCGGAAGGCGCGCGCAGCAGGCCCTCTCGCCTGCCGCGACGTTCGACGTCGCCACCCGCCTGCGCGGCTCGACCGGCGTGCCCATCGGCGAATTGTTCGCGTTCGTGAGCGGACTGTATTTCCGCGGCAAGCTGACCTACGCGCGCAGGTTCGCGGCGCCTCCCGACCAGGACAATCCCGTTGTCGGTGGCGGCGTGCACGTCATCACGGCGAACGCCGGACTGCGAAGCCCCGATACTCCCGTGACTGCCGATGCCGTCCGCGCGTTCGCGCTCGGCGCAGTCGACGCGGAGAATGAGGCCTACCGTCGTCCGCTCGAGCAGAGTGCGCGTGCGCTCGATGCCGAGATCGGCGGCGAGTGCCAGGTCGTGTTGCTCGGCAGCATCGCCTCACCCAAGTACGTGGACGTGCTCCTCGGCATCTTCGGGGAGCGTCTGTGCTTTCCTGTCGAGTTCGTCGGCCGCGGCGATATGAGCCGTGGGGGGCTGCTGTTGCGGCAAGCAGCGGCGGGAGAGGAACTGCAGTACGGACCGGTCGCCGGCGCCGTGCGTCATGGCGTGCGTCCACCGAAACTGCCGCCCATCAGCCGCGCACCCTCCCGCACCGGACCGACCGCAGAGTGATGGCGCAGGTCGGTTCCATTCCTCGCGACACCGATCATGCGACCGTTCGGGTTGACGGCCATGAAGTGCGTCTGACCAATCTGCGGAAGCTGTTCTGGTCTGACCTCAAAATCACCAAGGGCGACCTGCTGCAGGTACTACCTCGACGTCTCGTCTGCGCTGCTGCCGCATCTGCGCGACCGGGCGATGGTGATGAAGCGGTATCCGCACGGCGCGGGCGGCGACTTCTTCTTCATGAAGCGGGCGCCCTCTCCGCGACCCGACTGGATCGAGACCTGCTCAATCGAACACGAATCGGGCAACATCATCGATTTTCCGATGGTGCAGGATCGAGGGGCGCTGCTGTGGGTGATCAATCTCGGGTGCATCGATCTCAACCAGTGGTACGCCACGTGTGACGACGTGGATCGGCCCGATTACCTGCACTTCGATCTCGATCCAGGTGCCGGCGCCACGTTCGACAACGTCCGTGAGACCGGGCTTGTGGTGAAGGACGCCCTCGACGCGTTGAAGATGCCGTCCCTGGTGAAGACCACCGGATCCAAGGGGCTGCACGTCTACGTGCCGATCGTGCGCGGGCCGCTGCAGAAGCAGGTGTGGACGTTCGCAAAGGCGCTCGCCCAGGAACTGGCAGTCCGTCACCCGGCGCTGATCACGGCGGAGTACCGGGTGGCCAAGCGGCCGCATGGGCGCGTGCTTGTCGACTACAACCAGAACGCCTGGGGACGCACCCTTGCCTCGATCTACTCCGTCCGCCCCAGGCCTGAGGCGACCGTGTCGGCGCCGGTGAGCTGGGAAGAGGTCGAGGACGGCGTGCGCATCGAGGACTTCACGATGCGCAACGTGCCGGCGCGCGTGGGCACGCTGGGCGACCTGTGGAAGCCGCTGCTGCAGAAGCGCGGACGCTTCAATCTTGGCAAATTCGTTTAATCGCCAAGGAGTTCGCCGACGCCCTTGAAGTCCTCGACGTGGTCGCAGACCGCCTTGATCACCATCAGCATCGGCACGGCCAGCAGCATCCCCCATACGCTCCAGACCCATCCCCAGAACAGCAGGCCGACGAACACCGCCACCGCGTTCATCCGCGCGGCGCGGCTCGTCAGCCACGGGGTCAGGAGGAAGCCTTCGAGGCTCGTGATGACCATGGCGACCCCCGAAGCCAGCAGCGTCATCTCCATGGTGCCGAACTGCAGGAACGCGATGATCGCCGTGCCGCCGGACACGATCACCGGGCCGACGTACGGGATGGAATTGAAGATGCCGGCGAGCAGCCCCCACACCGCCGCCTGTTCCAGCCCCACCCACCGGAAGGCCAGCCACGTCGCGATGCCGACAACCGCACTGGTGAACAACTGCACCAGCAGGAATGACTCGATCTGGCGATCGATCTCCTGGAGGATCTGCACGGTCACTTTCTTCTTCGTCAAAGACGGACCGACGATTTTCACCAGCTTGCGTCTGTAGAGATCGCCTGATGAGAGCAGGAAGTAGGCGAGGAAGAGGATCAGCAGCAGCTGTCCCGCGCCCGCGGCAATGCTCATCGACCCCCACATGACGTAGTCGTTGACGTTGATCGGCGCATCCTCGACCTGGACGCGTGTGACGCCGGGTCGCGTCGGCGGCGCGCCGTTGCCGTCGGCCGCCTTCTCCAACTCGGCTGCCGCCTTTTGCATCTGCTCGATGGCGGTGGTCGTGCTGCCCTTCTGCTGTTCCAGCTGCTGTCGCAGCCGCCGCGCACCATCCGGCAACTGTTGAATGATCTGCTGCGCCTGCGTGCGCAGCTGGTAAAGGCCGAAGCCGCCGCCGCCGACGAGGGTGAGCAGGAGCAGCCCGGCGCTCGACGGCGCGGGGCACCCGGTGCTTCTCGAGAAAGGTCACCAGCGGGTCGAGCGCGTAACTGATCAGCAGTCCAAGCACCAGCGGCACGAACACGCTCTGCGCGTACTGCAGCACCAGCACGGCGGCAATCACTGCCATGACAGTGATCGCCGCATTGCGCATGTCGACCGGCACGGGGACGAGGGGCCCCGACTGCTCGGCTGGTGGTTCGAGCACCGGTGGGGGAGGCGGTGCGGCGGCTGCGCGCACCGATTCGGCCGCCTCGGGTTCGGAAATGAATTTCGCCGGCTGTGGTGTCATGGATGCAGCTCCTCGCGCTGCAGGGCCTTGTTGATGGCGAGTGCCGCCTTCGCGCCTTCGGCAGCCGCGACCACCACGAACTGCGCGTCGTGTGACGCGTCGCCCGCGACAAAGACGCCGGGAACGTTGGTCTCGCTGAGTATGCCGGTTTCCACGGTGCCTTTCTTGTTGAACGCACACCCGAGCGTGCTGGCGAGATCGCAGCGGGGATGCTGGCCGGTTGTGAAGAAGAGCGCCTCGCACTCGACCGGTTCACGCGAGGCAAACTCGATCGCGGTCAACATTCCGTCTGCATGTACGCAACGCGCGATCGGCGCCGTAATCACCTCGATGTTGTTGCGAGCCAGACGAGCACGTCGTTTCGAGTCCAGGCGCGTGCCGTTCGTGAGCAGGACGATCTGATCGCTCCACGTCTTCATCGAGAGCGCCAGTTGAACGCCTCCCTTTCGGGACCCGAACACCGCAATACGCTGATCACGTCGTTCCCACCCATCGCAGTACGGACAATGGAACACCGACCGGCCGTAACAGTCGCGCAGACCCGGCAGATCGGGCAACTCGTCGACGACACCGGTGGCAATCAAGAGGAATCGCGAGCGCTCCTGGCGTCCGTCGGCGAGCGACACTTCGAATCCCTCGCGCTGCTTCGTCGCAGCCGACACACCCTGGTCCCGGACCTCGACGCCGTACGTCCGCAACTCGGCCCGGCCGAGCGCGTTCAGTTCTGCGGGGCTGATCCCATCGCGCGACAGATACCCATGCAGGGCTCGCGAGTGGGCATTTCTCGGCTTCCCGTCATCGCACAGGAGGACTCGGCGACGGCAGCGACCGAGCATCAGCGCGGCGCTCAGCCCGGCTGGGCCGCCACCGACCACGATCACGTCGAACACGGGCGCGACCTCTGCAAGACAGTCACCACTGTCACGGATGGGCCGGATCTTCGGCTCAGCTGTGGCGCACCGCGCATCGCCCGGATACGATCGAAAGTCGTGCGGGTCAGTGACTTCGATTTCCAGCTGCCGACGGAACTGATCGCGCAGGACCCGCCTGAAGAACGCGGCACCTCCAGGCTGCTGTGCCTCGATCGCCGAAGTGGGGCGGTGTCGCATCAATCGATCGCCACGCTGCCGGAGCTGCTGCTCCCTGGCGACCTGCTCGTCGTCAACAACACGCGCGTGTTTCCAGCGAGGCTGCTCGGGCGCAGGGATCCGAGTGGCGGTACCGTCGAATGCCTGCTGGTCACGCGGCTGGAAACGGCCGACGCGTCAGGCGCGGAACGGTGGGAGGCCCTTGTCCACCCCGGCCAGAAACTGAAGCCGGGCGCGCGCGTGATCTTCGACGGCGCTCCAGCAGTGCATGGCGAGATTCTCGAACGGCGGTTCTTCGGTCGTCGCGTCGTTCGTTTGTGGACGGCGGACGGGTCGCCGGTCGAATCGGCGGTCGATGCCATCGGACACATCCCCCTGCCTCCGTATATCAGGCGCGCCGACAGCACGAGCGACCGCGAGCGATACCAGACGGTATTTGCCCGGGCGCGCGGATCGATCGCCGCTCCAACGGCCGGTTTGCACTTCACACCGCAACTGCTGGCATCGTTGGCCGCGCGCGGCGTGGAGCGAGCCGAGGTGACCCTGCACGTCGGGTATGGCACGTTTCAGCCCATACGGGTCGATGTGGTGGAGGAGCATCGCATGGAGTCCGAACAGTTCGCCATCGCGGACGCGGCGGCGCAAGCCATCAACGCGGCGCTCGACTCTGGCCGGCGCGTCATCGCCGTCGGAACGACCACGACCCGGACGCTTGAATCCGTCGCGCGTGCGAACGCCGGTCGAATCGTCGCCGGGCGCGGTGCGACCGATCTGTTCATCTATCCGGGATTCGAGTTCAAGGTGCTGCGCGGACTGGTAACCAACTTCCACCTGCCGCAGTCGTCCCTGCTGATGCTCGTGTCGGCCTTCGGCGGGGCGGAACACGTGCTGAGCGCGTACCGTGAAGCCGTCGCGCATCAGTACCGCTTCTACAGTTACGGTGACGCGATGCTTATCGTCTGATTCTTGAAAGGCGGGAAGGCAAGGCGCAATTGCAGGAAGGCAATAAAGCACGAAGGGAGGAACGCACCAAGGCAGGATCGCAACACGCAAGAATTCAGGCAGGAAGCAGGGCTGCGGGAGTCCAACGAGGAGAGCGTGCCGCGTGCCTTTTTGCCTTTTCGCCTTTCTGCGTTACGGTATCGGCCACCCAGCATGGCTTTCGACTACGAGGAATTCGATCTCTCCGGCGTCCGCACCTACCCGCTCAAATCGCGACCGAGCAAGGCAAAGGTCGAGGACTTCGGACGCCCGGTGTCTCCGGCCGCGACTGTCGGTGAGTTCCTGGACACGCTGCCGAACGTCCTCGCGGCATCGGACCTGAAGGTCGTCGCGCGGTCCATTGCCGTCGCGGGCCGAACGGGCGCGGGCGTCGTCTGGGGACTTGGCGCTCACGTCATCAAGACCGGTCTCGCGCCGATCCTCATCGACCTGATGGAGCGCGGCTTCGTGTCGGCGCTCGCTGTGAACGGCGCTGTCGTCATTCACGATTTCGAGGTCGCCCTGTCGGGTGCTACCTCCGAGGATGTCGATCAGACCCTCGGGCCGGGCACGTTCGGGATGGCTGACGAGACCGGCCGGCTCCTGAACGGCGCGATCAACGAAGGCGTGGCGGAGGGGCTAGGCATCGGGCAGGCGGTGTCGCGCTATCTTCACGATCGCAGCCCGCAATTCGCCCGAATGAGCCTGCTGGCCGCTGCTGGGCGCCTCGGTATCCCGGTCACCGTGCATATCGCCGTCGGAACCGACATCATTCACATGCACCCGGCGGCCTCGGGCGCCGCTCTCGGAGAGGGAAGTCTCCGCGATTTTCGCTACCTCGTATCGAACGTCGCCAGACTCGAGCGCGGCGTGTTCCTCAACTGTGGCTCCGCGGTCGTGCTGCCCGAAGTGTTCCTGAAGGCTGTCGCGCTTGCGCGCAACCGGGGGCTGGCGCTCGCCGGCCTGACGACGGTGAACCTGGACTTCGCGCGCATGTATCGTCCGCAGACCAACGTCGTCTCGCGACCGACGGCAGGAACCGGCCGCGGTTACTCGCTGATCGGACACCACGAGATCATGATTCCGTTGCTCGCCGCCGCCATCCTGCACGCCGGCAACGACTGACAGTCGGGGACCACCAGCCACTCGCCAGATCGTGAAATTCCCATGTTATTATTTGAGTTTCCAGCCGGAGTAGCTCAGTTGGTGAGAGCACGCGTCTCATAAGCGCGGGGTCGGCGGTTCAAATCCGCCCTCCGGCACCAGTCGACCATGCTCGTGATGTCCCGAGCGCGTCGACGGGCATCCGACGAATTCGCTCGTGCCCCGAGTTTGTCCAGGGCTCTCGGCGAGCGAGAGCGCGGCGCACCTTGGGCACGCCTCGCATTCCATCGTCCACGTTTCACCGTTGCCAGGGTTCCATGGCATGTCGCTGATCGGTCGTGTCCGGCGAACGCTGCAGCGGCATCGACTCACCACGCCAACGACCCGGGTCGTTGCTGCGCTGTCGGGCGGACCCGATTCGATGGCTCTCGTCCATCTCCTCCGTGCTCTGGATGATGCCGGGGATCTCGAATTCGTCGCGATTGCTCACCTGAACCACCAGCTTCGCGATTCGGCGATCGATGATGAGCAGTTCTGCGCAGGCGTGGCCGCATCTCTGGAGCGGCCGTTCGTGGTCGATCGGATCGACGTACGCGCGGTCGCGGCAGCCAGCCACCGGTCCATCGAGGATGCGGCGCATGTCGTGCGTTACGACTTCTTCGAGCGAGCCGTCTCTGCGCATCACGCGGACGTCGTCGCCCTTGGTCATACGCAGGACGATCAGGCCGAAACGTTCCTGCTACGTCTGGTCAGAGGCGCGGGCAGCCGCGGGCTCGCCGCAATGCATCCTCGCAACGGCATCGTCATCAGGCCGCTGCTCGACTGCTCGCGCGCAGACGTCCGGAGATTTCTTGATTCCAGCCACGTCCGGTCCGTGCACGACGCGACCAACGACGATGTGGGCGTGCCAAGAAATCGGGTCAGGGCCGAGTTGTTGCCGCTCATCCGGGATCGGTTCAACCCTCGAATCGTCAACGTCCTGGCAGCCGAGGCCGACCTGGCCCGTGCGGACGAGGAGTTCCTTGCCGCTCTCGCGGCCGACTGGATTGCCGCGCATGTGAAACAGAACCCATCCGGAGCCTGGACGGTGAACACCGCGGAGCTGACAGCGCTGCCGCGGGCTATCGCCTGGCGGGTGCTTCACGAGACAATGCGTCGGGCGGGCGACGGCAGGTTGATCGGGCATGGGCACATCGTTCGAGCGTGGGCCGTGGCGACCGAAGGCGCGCCCGCCTTCGACGCTCCGGGGCAGCGCGTGGAACGCGTCGGCACAAACGTCGTCTTAACCGAGAGACCCGCTGGTTCTACTGCCCGGCGCCGGACGACGCTCAACTCATCGGTTCCGCGCTTCAGCTATCCGCTCTCCGTTCCGGGAGAGGTGGCGATTCCGGAAATCGACTCTGCAATTTCGGCCGAGGTCGTGATCTCGCCGGAAGGCAGCGCTCACCCCGATGGTGTGGCGGCAGTTGTGCCGAAAGAGAAGGTGGCGGGTGGACTGGTGGTTCGGAATCGAAGGGCTGGGGACCGGCTGAAGCTCGCGGCCGGACACAGGAAACTGCAGGACCTGCTGGTCGATCGCAAGGTTCCCCGGGCCGAGCGCGATCGCATTCCCATCGTCGTTGACGCCGCAAACCGCATCGTGTGGGTGGCTGGTCAGGCGACCGACCGGGACTTTCAGGTGTCTGACCCTGCGCAAGCCGTGGTAATCTTGAGACTTAAGGGTGTGGGAGGCTCGTGTTGAATTCGACTTTGAAGAGCTTTTTGTTCTGGATGGTGCTCGTCGTCGCCGGCGTGCTCATCTGGAACTTCGCCACCAGATACGAGACGCGCGACCATCAGCTCACGTTCAGTGAGTTCATGTCGGCGGTCGAGGGAGGCAACGTCCAGCGGGTCGTGATCACCGGTCAGGAGATCACCGGCACGACCAAGGACAGCCAGAACCAGACCTTCCGCACTTACGCGCCCACGCAGTACGAAGGGCTCGCCAACAAGCTGATTGAGCGCGGCATTGCCGTCTCGTCGAAGGAACCCACCGTCAGCCCCTGGGCGTCGTTGCTCTACAACTGGGCGCCGTTCCTCGTGATGATCGGCTTCTGGGTCTTCTTCATGCGGCAGATGCAGAGCGGCGGCAACAAGGCGCTGTCGTTTGGCAAGAGCAAGGCGAAGCTCTCGTCGAGTTCGCAGAAGAAAGTCACGTTCAAGGACGTGGCGGGTGTGGACGAGGCGAAGGAAGAGCTCCAGGAAATTATCGAGTTCCTCAAGGAGCCGCAAAAGTTCCAGAAACTCGGCGGGCGCATTCCAAAGGGCGTGCTGCTGATGGGCCCTCCAGGAACCGGCAAGACGCTGCTCGCCCGCGCCGTCGCCGGCGAAGCGAACGTCCCGTTCTTCTCCATCAGCGGTTCTGACTTCGTCGAGATGTTCGTCGGCGTCGGTGCGTCGCGCGTGCGCGACCTGTTCGAGCAGGGCAAGAAGAACGCGCCCTGCATCGTGTTCATCGACGAGATCGATGCGGTCGGACGTCATCGCGGCGCCGGACTCGGCGGTGGTCACGACGAACGCGAGCAGACGCTGAACCAGCTGCTCGTGGAAATGGACGGCTTCGAATCGAACGAAGGCGTCATCCTGGTGGCGGCCACGAATCGTCCAGACGTGCTCGACCCGGCGCTGCTGCGCCCGGGCCGTTTCGATCGCCGCATCGTCGTGAACCGGCCCGACGTGAAGGGCCGCGAAGGCATCCTCAACGTCCACACGCGCAAGATCCCGATGGCCGACGATGTGGATGTGTCGGTGCTCGCGCGGGGATCCGCTGGCTTCTCCGGCGCGGATCTCGCGAGCCTGGTCAACGAGGCTGCGCTCAACGCCGCTCGCTACAACCAGAAGGTCGTGCGCATGCACGACTTCGAGTTCGCGAAGGACAAGGTGCTGATGGGCGCCGAGCGTCGCTCGATGATCATCAGCGACGCCGAGAAGCGCATCACCGCCATTCACGAAGCCGGCCACGCGCTGATGACGGTGCTGCTGCCGAATGCCGATCCGATCCACAAGGTGACGATCATCCCGCGCGGCATGGCTCTCGGCCTGACGATGCAGCTGCCGACTGACGAGAAGCACAACTACTCGCGCGATTACCTGCTCGACCAGATCGCGATTCTGCTCGGCGGGCGCATCGCCGAAGAGATCACGATGAACAGCCTCACCACGGGCGCCGGCAACGACCTCGAACGTGCGACCGAGATGGCGCGCAAGATGGTCTGCGAGTGGGGCATGAGCGACGCCATGGGGCCGCTCACCTTCGGCAAGAAGGAAGAGCAGATCTTCCTTGGCCGCGAGATCGCGCAGCACCAGGACTACAGCGAGGACACCGCGCTGAAAATCGACCACGAGGTGAAGCGCTTCGTCACGATGAACTACGAGCGGGCCCACCAGATGCTCGGCGCGCACAAGGACACGCTGCTGAAGATGGCAGACGCCCTGCTCGCGCGCGAGGTGCTGGATGCCGAGCAGGTGCATCGCCTGGCGGCCGGGCTGCCCCTGGACGAACCGAAGCCGGTGGCGCCGGTGGTGGCGGCTCCTGAAGAAGAAACCCGTCCGAGGGTGAAGGAGCGCGCGCCGATGGTTCCTTCACTCAACAAGCCCATCACCCAGGAATGAGCCAGGCCGGCAACACCGTGTAAGTGGGTCGAGCCGGCCGCTCGACCCACTGTGTTTCCGTCGCGTCACTCCTACCTCGTACCGCTGCCGTATGGCAGACGGCTGGCCCTCGGTGAGCGACCGCTCGTCATGGGCATTCTGAACGTCACCCCGGATTCATTTGCCGAAGCCGAGCGGCTCGATACCGCGCGCGCCGTGGACGCTGCACTTGCGATGGAGGCCGCCGGCGCGGACATCATCGATCTCGGCGGCGAATCCACCCGTCCCGGCGCCGTACCGATTGACGCCGACGAAGAGTTGCGCCGCGTATTGCCCGTGCTGCGCGGGCTCGCCGGCAGGCTCACGGTCCCCATCTCCATCGATACCTACAAGGCCAGCGTGGCGAGAGCGGCGATCGGCGAAGGCGCAGCGATCGTCAACGACATCAGCGGCCTTCAATACGATCAGGCGATGGCCGCCACCGTCGCGCAGTGTGACGCCGCCCTGGTGCTGATGCACACACGGGGGCGATCCGCTGACATGTACGCCCGTGCGATCTACCAGGATGTCGTCACGGATGTCGCTGGTGAGCTGCGCGAGAGCATGGCCGCGGCGACTGCAGCCGGCGTGCCGAGGGAGTGCCTTGTCATCGACCCCGGGATCGGGTTTGCCAAACGTCCGGCGCACAGCTATGGTTTGCTGGCAAGGATCGCCGAACTGGCGGCGACCCTGGACAGGCCGGTCCTGGCAGGGCCGTCACGCAAATCGTTCATGCACGAGGCGCTGAACGATCGCCCGCCGGTGGAGCGCGACTGGGGAACTGCCGCCGCGGTAACCGCCGCCGTAATCGGCGGCGCGCACATCGTGCGGGTGCACGCCGTCGCCGAGATGGTGCAGGTCGTGCGCGTGGCCGAGGCCACGCGCCGGCACGGACGCATCGAGGAGATCGGACACACCACATCGTGAGCTGGACATGGATCGACGCGCTGCTCCGGCGACCGCCGATCGGCTGGTGGGATCTGGCCGACATCCTCGTGGTGTCGGTCCTGATCTACGAGGTGCTGAAGCTGATTCGCGGCACCCGCGCGGTTCAGATGGCGGTCGGCGGCGGGCTGCTGGCCGTGCTTTTCTATGGATCGCGCTGGTGGCATCTCGATACGGTGAACTGGCTGGTTCGCAACCTCTTCGGCTATTTCGTTTTCGGCTTCATCGTGCTGTTCCAGTCCGACATCCGGCGCGCCCTGGCGCACTTCGGCCGCGCGCCCTTCTTCCGGTACCTGGCCAAGGTCGAATCGGCAGAGGAGTCGATCGAGGAACTGGCGGTAGCGGCCAGCATGCTGTCGACGCAGCGTGTGGGCGGCATCATTGCGATTGAGCGACAGATTGGCCTGCGCAACTACATCGAGGGCGGTATCCCGCTGGACGCGGTGCTGACCTACGATCTGATCATCAGCATCTTTCAACTCAAGTCGCCGCTGCACGATGGCGCCGTGATCGTCCGCGAGGACAGAGTTGCGGCCGCGGCCTGCTTCCTTCCGCTCACGGTGAATCCGAAATTGAGCAAGGAACTCGGGTCACGGCACCGCGCCGCCATCGGGCTGACCGAGGAGAACGACTCGATCGCCGTCGTCGTATCCGAGGAGTCCGGGAACATCTCCCTCGTGGTCGATGGGCAGATCGAGCGGGGCCTCTCGAGCGACGTGCTGCGGGCGCGCCTGCGCGCGCTGATCATCAACAAGCCGACACGGCGCCGCAGCGAGGTGCAGTACCTCGTGAAGGTGCCGTGGCCCTTTCGCCATCTCGGACTCAAGACGCTGTCGGTTGGCTTTGCCGTCCTGTTGTGGCTGGCCGTCTCCGGCGACGAAACCGTGGAACGGGGGCTGCGAGTGCCGCTCGAATTCCAGCAGTTCCCCAACGGCCTGGAAATGATGGGCGAGGCGCCTTCGCTGGTCGATGTCCGGGTGCGCGGCGCGTCGAGTGATCTGTCACGTATCGGCCCGGGCGAAATCGTCGCCGAACTGGATCTGAAGGCGGCGCGTGTCGGGCGGCGCCTCTACCAGCTGACGCCGGAACAGGTGCGTGCGCCGTACGGCGTGCAGGTCGTGCAGGTGACGCCGCCGACCGTGGCGCTTGCCTTCGAGGTGTCAACCTCGAAACAGGTGCCCGTCGCGCCCGCGATCGAAGGCGAGCCGTCGCCGGGATACGTGGTCGGCAAGATCACGGTCGTGCCGCCGACCGTTGAAGTCGTCGGCCCGAAGAGCGCCATCGCCCGCGTCACCGAGGCGGTCACCGAGTCGGTGTCGGTGACCGATGCGCGGGGAACGGTGAATGACGGCGTGACCGTCGGCTTTCTCGATTCGTCGGTGCGCCTGAAGACGCCGCGGCTGGCGCAGGTCAGCGTCGAGGTCGTCCCCGGACCTGTCGAACGGACGATTCGGGAACGGCCCGTGCATCTCGAGAACATCGGCAGCAGCCTGGTCGCCCGCGCGGTCCCGAATGCCGTCGACGTGGTGCTGCGAGGCAGTCGCGAGGGTGTGAACCAGGTTGACTCGGCTGACGTGGCACCCTCGGTGGATTTGGCGGGACTGGGCACCGGCCGTTATACGCTGCCGGTACATGTGGATAACCCTCAACGGGCGGGCGTGGCGCGCATTCTTCCCACGACGATTCAGGTAGAGATCACCAGTGGCAGAGACTGACGTGAGCGCACACACGCGCCTGTTCGGCACCGATGGTGTCCGCGGACGAGCCGGAAGCTATCCACTCGATCACCGGACCGTACGCCGCCTTGGCGCGGCGCTCGTGCGTGCGCTGCCGCACGGCACCGAGTCGCCACACCTGTTGATTGGCCGCGATACGCGCGAGTCGGGAACGTGGATCGAGGCGGAACTCGCGCACGGCGCCGGCGGAGAAGGCGCGTCGGTCACCAGCGTCGGCGTCGTCCCGACGCCGGCGGTTGCCTACCTGACACGCGCGTTCGATGAATACGACGCCGGGGTCGTCATTTCAGCCTCGCACAACCCGTTCGCGGACAACGGCATCAAGGTGTTCTCGGGACGTGGCGAGAAGTTCACCGAGAAGGTGGAGCGGGAAGTCGAGGCGATCGTCGCCGACCTCTCCTGGGACGTTCGGGACGGCGCGCCGGAGGAGGTTCCCGGCGCCGTGCTCGTGGACGCCTATCTCGAGCACCTGCGCGCGGTCCTGCCGGACCCGTCGCTGTTCAAGGGATTCAGGCTGGCGATCGACTGCGCCAACGGTGCGACCACCACCGTGGCGCCCGGCCTGTTCGCGAGCCTCGGGTTCGACGTGGTGGTGATCGGCGATCAGCCTGACGGTCGGAACATCAATCTCGACTGCGGCTCGACGCACCCCGACGGGCTGGCCGCTGCCGTCGTCAGTTCGGGGGCGCAGCTGGGAGTGGCATTCGATGGTGACGGAGACCGCGCCATCTTCGTCGACCATCTCGGACGCGTCGTCAACGGCGACGCCGTGCTGTTGATGTGCGCGCGCCACCTGCAGCGCGAGGGTCGGCTCCCCGGCGATGCGATTGTTGCAACCGTGATGAGCAACATCGGATTGGAGATTGCCTTGCGGCAGTCGAACATCGGCATCGTCCGCTGCCCGGTCGGCGACAAGTACGTGATGGAGGAGATGCTGGCGCGCGGCATCGCACTCGGCGGCGAGCAGTCGGGACACGTGATCTTCTCCGACTACCTGTTCACCGGCGACGGGCTGTGCACGGCGCTGAACGTGCTGCGCACCGTCGCTGCGAGCGGGCGCACTCTCGCCGATCTGGCCGACGACCTGGTGAACTACCCACAGGTGCTGGTGAACGTGCGGGTGCGGGAAAAGGTGGACCTGCAGACCGTGCCCTCGATTGCGGAGGCCATTGCGCGTGTGGAAGCGCGAGTCGCGGGGAATGGGCGCCTGCTGGTGCGCTACTCCGGCACCGAGCCGCTCCTGCGCGTGATGATCGAAGGCAAGGATCAGGACGACATCAAGGCCTGGGCACAGGAAATCATCGATGCGGCCAGACACGCACTGGGGACCATTTGACATTTTACAAATGGACGATCTGACGATTTCTGAGCCAGCGACGTGCGCCTGTCGCCTGCGTTCGTGTTCCCGACCGCCCATCGCCCGATCGCCCATCAGCCTGAAGCCTGAAGCCCGAAGCCTGAAGTCTGTATGGTCCGTCTGTCCGTCAACGTCAACAAAGTCGCGACGCTGCGCAACTCGCGGGGCGGCCACGAACCGCGGGTGCTCGATGCGGTGGACGTCTGCCTGAATGCTGGCGTCCGCGGGATCACGGTGCACCCCCGCGCCGACCAGCGGCACATCACGCCGACCGACGTGCGCGACATTGCCGTGCGGCTGAACAGCGTTCGCCCCGGCGTCGAGTTCAACATGGAGGGCGACCCGCGGCCAGACTTCATCGACCTGGTGCACGAGGTGATCCCCGAGCAGTGCACGATCGTTCCGGTGATCCCGGGCGAGATCACGAGCCAGGCGGGGTGGATCAGAAGCCAGGATACCGACAGGCTGCCGGACATCATCGCGTCGATGACGGCGCGTGGCATCCGCGTCAGCCTGTTCGTGGACCCTACCGACGAGGCGATTGAACTCGCCAGCGTGGTCGGGGCCAACCGTGTGGAACTCTATACCGAGCCTTTCGCCCGCGCCTTCGAGCAGGGCGGCGCCGAGGCCGAACGCTCGTTTCGCGTCTACGCGCGAGCAGCCGAACAGGCGCACGCCCACGGCCTGGGAGTGAATGCGGGGCACGATCTCGACCTGCACAACCTGGTGCTGTTCCGTGACCTGCCGCATCTCGATGAGGTGTCGATCGGCCACGCGATCATGTCCCGGGCCCTCTTCGTCGGCCTGAACACCGTGGTTCGCGAGTACCTCGCGGTGCTGTCGGGCCAGTAGCCCGGCTCGGTTTGGGCGTTCAGCGCTTCCGCGGTGTGCCTTCCTGCCTGCCATCTTGCCTGCCTGCCTTCTTGCCTTCGCCTTCGTGCCTTCTTGCCTTCGCGCCTTGTGCCTTCGTGCCTTCGTGCCTCTGCGCCTCTGCGCCTCTGCGCCTCTCGCCTATCGTGCCTGCCGCCCTTGCGTCCCCGCGCCTTACCGCCGTGCGTCTCGTGCGTTCGTGCATCCCGCCTTCCCGTCCTCCCGGGAAGCCCGATCCGGTATGATCGAGGGCGCATTCCATGAAACCTGAGTCGATTGCGTTCGGTATCGCCGGCGTTGTGTTTGGCCTCATCGCGGGCTGGATTATCGGCAGCCAGCAGGCTGTGCTTCGGCCAGGCGCGGCCGCGCCCGTAGCGGCGTCGGCGCCTGCCCAGGGGTCGCCCTCCGGAGCACCGGCTGCGGCGGTGCTGGACGAGAACAAGGTGAAAGCGCTGACCAGCCTTGCCCAGCAGCAGCCGACCAGCACTCAACCACGAATTGAACTCGGCAATCTCTACTTCGATGCGGAGCGCTACCCTGACGCCATCAAGTGGTACGACGAAGCCTTCAAGCTCAACCCGAAGGACGTCAACGTCAGCACGGACCTCGGGGTCAGCTACTACTACACCAATCAGCCCGACCGCGCCCTCCAGCAGTTCGACGAGTCGTTGAAGATCGATCCCAAGCACGCCAAGACGCTGCTGAACATGGGGATTGTCCGCGCCTTCGGCAAGCAGGACCTGGCCGGTGCCGAGCAGGCGTGGCAGCAGGTCATTCAGCTGGAACCCAACAGCCCTGAGGGTCAGGCAGCCAAGCGTGCACTGGACAGCCTCAAGTCAGCGCACCCGGGAGGCAGCACGCCCACGGGCGCGAAGTCTGGTGCCTGATGATCCGCTTCATCCTGCTGTCCATCCTCCTGACGATTCTGTTCCGGGCGGTATCCCGCCTCTGGGCCGGCATCGTACGGGGCATGCAGGATCAGGACGGGTTCGCAGGGCCAGGGCGCCGCGGTCCACGAGGGCCGTCGCACGTGCCGCAGCGTGGCGTGCAGATGGTGCGCGATCCGATCTGCGGAACCTTCGTGGTGCCTGAACGCGCCGTGGCGTTGTCCACCAGCGGGAGTGACCGGCTCTATTTCTGTTCGACCGATTGTCGGGACAAGTACCGGGCGCGGCCTGAAGCCAATCCCTCTACCGCGCACGGCCGCACCGCATGACGTCAGAGTCGGTGCTTCGCGCCGAGATCGTCGAAGTCGGCCGGCGTATGTACGCGCGCGGCTACACCGCCTCGAACGACGGCAATATCAGCGTCCGGCTCGGCGACGACCGCCTGCTCATGACCCCTCGCAGCGTCTGCAAGGGCTTCATGACCCCGGACATGATGTGCATCACCGATCTGAGCGGCCGGAAGCTGCAGGGCGACCGCGACCCGTCCTCCGAGATGCTGATGCACCTCGAGGTCTACCGCCAGCGCTCCGACGCCCGCGCCGTGTGCCACGCGCACCCGCCCATCGCCACCGGGTTCGCGGTGGCCGGCATTCCGCTCGATCGTGCCGTGCTCGCCGAGGTGTTGACGACGCTCGGCAGCATTCCCATTGCGGAGTACGCCACGCCGTCCACGTCGGAACTTCCCGCAGCCGTTCGGAAGTACGTGAAAGCGCACGACGGCATGCTGCTGGCCAACCACGGCGCGCTGACCCTCGGCACCGATCTGTTCTCCGCGTACTACAAACTCGAAACCATCGAGCACTTCGCCAAGATCAGCCTGGTCGCACGGATGCTCGGTCGCGAGAACCTGATCGCGCGCGAAGAAGTGGACCGGCTGCAGGGGCTGCGCGGCAGCTACGGGATCAAGGCGCCGGCGCCGATCTGCCCGGATCCGGGTGCCCTCGGCGACCTGCTGTCGCAATCCGACCAGATGTCGTGCCAGATCGTCCAGTCGCCGGCCGGAGACGGACGCCGGCTTGTGCCGGACCCGATCGACCCCAGGGCAGGCGCGCCAGCCACGTCGCCGGCTCCCGATGGGGACGAGGAAATTCGGTTAACATACCGCGAACTCTCCGCGCTCATCGAAGACGCGATTCGGAGCCTGCGGTAGCTTTTGCGAGTGGAGAAACTAGATGGGTGAGGCACTTGGGATGGTCGAAACGAAGGGCCTGGTCGCGATGATCGAGGCCGCGGACGCCATGGTGAAGGCGGCGAAGGTGACTCTGGTCGGCTGGGAAAAGATCGGCGCCGGCTATGTGACGGCCATCGTGCGTGGCGACGTGGCGGCGGTGAAGGCGGCGACCGACGCCGGTGCGGCCGCGGCCCGTCGCGTTGGCGAACTCGTTTCGGTGCACGTCATCCCGCGTCCGCACGCCAACCTCGAGGACGTGCTCCCGATCGGCAAGGCCGCGACCGCGAAGGCCTGAGGTCGGGTGCTCCTCGCAAAAATCGTCGGTACGGTCGTCGCGACGCGGAAGGACCCGCGGCTGGTCAGCAGCAAACTGCTGATCGTGCGGCCAGTCGATCCGCGCGGGAAGGCTGAAGGCAGCTACCTCGTAGCGGTGGACACCGTTGACGCCGGTGTGGGCGAGACCGTGCTCATCGTCAGCGGTAGTTCCGCGCGCATGGCGTCCGGGCTCAAGGACTCGCCGGTGGACGCAGCCATCATCGGCATCATCGATACGGTGGAACTCCAATCCTGACATGCAACTCGCCCGCGTGATCGGCACGGTCGTCGCGTCGCACAAGGACGAGAACCTCGCGGGGATCACGCTCCTGATGGTGCAGCCGCTCACAGCGGATCGCCAACCGGCCGGCCGGCCGCTCGTCGCGGTGGATGCGGTCGGTGCCGGCGTCGGCGAAGAAGTGTTCTTTGTCCGCGGACGGGAAGCGAGCTTTCCGTTCTACCCGGTCGATGCGCCTGTCGATGCGGGCATCGTCGGCATCGTGGACCACTGGGACATAGGCTGAAACCCGGATGTCGATTGCCAACTGCCAATTGCTGATCGATAGCGGCGACAGCACGCGGCAATTGGCGATGCGCAATTAGAAGTCAGCAATTTTTGTGCAGATAGCGCGCGTCGTGGGCACGGTGGTCTCCACCCAGAAACACCGGACGTTCGAAGGGGCGAAGCTGTTGCTGGTGCAGCCGCTGAACCTGGACGACACGCCGCGCGGCAACGTCGTGCTGGCGGTGGACGGCGTCGGCGCCGGAGTGCACGAGAAAGTGTTGCTCGTTCTCGAGGGACGCGCGGCCGGGGAAGCGCTTGGCAGGAAGGGCGCGCCTGTGGACGCAGCCGTCATCGGGATCATCGATCAGATGGACGTCGATGGAGATTTCTGAACAGGAACTTCGCACGATGATTCGCGACGCCATTGCCCGGCACTCGAGTGCCGGATCCGAACCTCAGGCGTCATCGGGTTCGTCGATCAGAGAACCAGGCGCCACACTGCGGACGCACTCCAGCCATGCCATCTTCGCGGTGGTGCCGTCAGGCGAGGGCGAATGTATCATCGAGCCCTCCGTCCGTTGCGATCATTGCGGATACTGCAAGTCGTTGGGCCATTGACTGGAAACGCGAATACGCCAGAACGCACAAACGCAAACGCGCAACAGCCTGACACCGCCGAACTCGAGCGCGAAGACAGACGAGTACCTAGCGCGCAAACACGGCAGTAGTCGTCACGGCCCAGGGCAGCGTGCGTTCCTGCGTTTGTGCATTCCTGCGTTACTGATTTGTTCATGAATATCTTCGTCACCCGCAAGCTTCCCTCCTCGGTCATTTCCAAGCTCGAATCCGTCGGCACGGTCGAGGTCTACTCCGGCGATGGAGCGATCACCGCCGAGGAACTTCGCGCCAGGGTCGCCGGCAAACACGCGCTGGTGACGATGCTCACCGAGCAGGTGAACGGGGAGGTGCTCGACGCCGGCACCGATCTGAAGATCGTCGCCAACGTGGCGGTGGGCTACAACAACCTCGACGTGCCCGCCGCGCGCGCGAGGGGCGTCATCGTCACGAACACCCCGGACGTGCTCACCGAATCGGTGGCCGACTTCACCTGGGCGTTGATTCTTGCCGTCACGCGCCGTTTGTCCGAAGGCGAGCGCGTCGTTCGCCGCGGCGAGTGGAAGGGCTGGGCTTTCGACTACATGCTCGGCACAGAGCTTCGAGGCAAGCAGCTGGGCCTCGTCGGACTTGGACGAATCGCCAAAGCAGTGGCGGCCCGCGCGCTCGGTGTTCGGCGTGCGCGTCGCATTCTCATCGCGGAGCTCGTCGGAACTGCCAGGTGCCGAGCGCATGTCGTTCGATCAACTGCTCAACACCTCCGACATCCTCTCGCTGCATGTGCCGCTCACGCCTGAGACGCGGCATCTGATCGATCAAAAGGCGCTCGCGCGAATGAAGCGGACCTCATATCTGATCAACACCGCGCGCGGACCGGTGGTTGACGAGGCGGCACTTGCCTGGGCGCTTCAGCAGCGCCTGATCGCCGGCGCCGCGCTGGACGTGTACGAGCACGAGCCTGCAATCCATCCCGGATCTGATCCCGCTCGAAAACGTGTTGCTCGTCCCCCATCTCGGAAGCGGGACGACGGAAACCCGTACCGCGATGGCGGATCTTGCGGCTGATAACGTTGTGGCCGTTCTGAGCGGACGCGCACCAATCACGCCCATTCCCTGATGGCCCGACGCGCGCCGGGCCCGAAGAACGTGGAACCGGTGATGCGCGCCCTCTCGCGTGCCATCACTGGACTCGAACTCCCGGCAATCGAGAAGATTTCGGGGAGCCAGCAGGAGGATCCGTTCCAGGTCCTCATCGCCACGCTGCTCTCCGCTCGGACGCAGGACGCCACCACACTCGCGGCCTCGACCCGGCTGTTCAACGCTGCGCCGACACCCGAGACAATGGCGCGATTGTCGGTGCGGCAGATCGAACGGCTCATCAAACCGGTCAGCTTTTTTCACACCAAGGCGAAGCACGTGCAGGCGACCTGCCAGCTTCTGCTCGAGAAGTTTGGCGGGACAGTGCCAGGCACGATGGAAGAGCTGTTGCTGTTTCCAGGAGTGGGCCGCAAGACCGCAAACCTGGTGCTGATCCTGTCGTTCAGGAGCCGGCAGAACATCTGCGTCGACACGCATGTCCATCGGATTTCGAACCGCCTTGGTTGGGTGCGCACGCGAACACCCGAGGAGACCGAACAGGCGTTGTACGGCGCCACCGGGCGTGAATGGTGGCCGCACATCAACCTTTATCTCGTGACGTGGGGGCAGAACGTCTGCCGGCCGAACTACCCGCGCTGTGACGGATGCGTGATTGCCCCGCAGTGCCCGCGGATCGGCGTCACCGCGATCTCGAAGCGCGACGCGCCGCGGGAACTCGCATCGTGACGCGCGTCCCGGTGCACGCCATCGTTCGTGCAGTCGCCGTTGTCGCTCTCGCCTTCGCGGCCGTTTCTGGCCGGGACCACTCGTCGCACCTGTCCGCCCAACGCGCCGCCGGACTCATCGTCGTGGAGACGACGCAGGGAGCGTTCGCGATCGAAACTGTTTCCGGCCGATGCGCCGTTGTCGGTCGCGCACATCGTGGGGCTGGTGAAAGCCGGATTCTACGATGGCCAGCGCGTCCACCGGGCAGTGCCGGGATTCGTCGTCCAGTTCGGCGACCCGCAGACTCGCGATCTCGACAAGCGGGCAGTCTGGGGCAAAGGGGGCGAGGCGTCCAGCGGGAAGCCGATCGGCGTCGCCGAGATCTCGCCGAAGCGCAAGAATACGAAGCTCGCGGTGGGCCTCGCGCACATGGGCGAACCGGCCCAGGCCGACAGCCAGCTTTACATCATGCTGGATACACGGCCTGAGCTTGATGGCCAGTATGCGGTGATCGGACAGGTCGTCGAAGGCGAAGACGTCCCGGAACGCCTGCAGGTCGGCGACCAGATCCGCCGCGTATCCGTCAGCGAATAGCCCCTCCCGACGCTACAACCGTTTTGAAGCCTCAACTCACGATTTCAGGGCGAGTTCGATCGCGTCGAGCTTGAATCGCGAGATCAACCCGTACCACTCGCGGACGCTGATCGTGCGCATTTTGCGAATCCGGGATCGTTTCGAGAGCATCCGCGGCAGCCGCCACAGCGCAACGAGCCGGACCTGAATCAGCAGCACGAAGAGCCGCGCCATCGAGTACTCCTTCACGAATTCCGACGATCCTCCCTGCCGCGTGAGCACCGCATAACCCTGCATCGCGTAGCGGTTCAGGGTGAACAGCGGCGAAACGAACACCAGGAACCGCGGCATCCACTTCCAGAGGCAGTAGATTCGGTTGCGCTCGACGTGATACGCCTTGAACACCGAGTAGTTGCCGGCCGTCGACGACTTCTTGTGACGGACCCTGGCCGTGGGAACGTACCAGCACGCCCAGCCCGCCAGCTGGCCGCGGACGCCGAGGTCCAGGTCTTCGAGATAGCAGAAGAAGTCCTCGTCGAACCCGCCAATCTGATCGAGCATCGTCTTGCGCAGCGCACACGCGCACCCGTGCGGGGCCAGCACTTCTTCCGCCCGATCGTACTGGCCCAGGTCCTTTTCCTCCCAGCCGCGCGATCGACACACGCCGTCGGGGTAGAGCAGCAGGCCCACGGAGTCGAAGATGTTGGGTTGTCCGGCGACGGCCACGCGGCAGGCCAGTTGTCCGACGTGCGGTTTGGCATCGACAAACCGCATCAACTCCTCGATGCAGTCAGGCTCGCACGCGGCGTCGGAGTTCAGCAGGAAGATCCATTCACCCTTCGCCGCGGCGAAGCCGACGTTGTTGCCGCGGGCAAACCCCTCATTCCTGCGGATTCCGAACGACGACGAGCCGCTCGCCGAAGTGGCGTGCGGCCGCGTCCGCGGAGCCGTCCGTGGAGGCATTGTCGACGAGAATGACTTCGAGAGCCGGCCAGGTCTGCGCGAAGAGCGACGCCAGCGCGTCCTGCAGCATCGTGCCGCCGTTCCAGTTGACGACCACGGCACTGACGAGCGGGAAATTCATGCGCTCGCTGCCCGGTTTCCGTCACCCGGCAAGGCCTTTCGGCTGACCACGACGAATTCGTTGTAGGTGAACACCTTGCCCACCCAGCGTGGAAAAGGGAAAGAGAACGTGCGCTCCACGGCGCAAACCGAGCCGCTCGGAAATCCGGGTGAGGCGCGCAAAATCCATGAACGCGACGTGCGTGGCGTCGCTCCTGAAGCCGGCCTCCTGTGGCGTGATCAGAATCAACTTGCCGCCCGGCCGGAGCAGCGTTTCGTACTGTTGCAGAACGGAGAGCGCCTCGTCTTCCGTCATGTGCTCGGCGACATGAGCGAGCAGGATCGCATCGAAGCGGCCAGGCCGATTGAATTCCGCCGACGTCCGGAACTCGTCGGGCGTGAACGCCGTGAACCCCAGGTTCCTGGCAGCGCGAACGCAGTACTCGTTGGTGTCGACTCCGACGCCCTGACCGCGGAGGTGCTGCAGGTTGCGCCCGATCCCGCATCCGATGTCCAGCGTGAAGCCAGGCTCGAGACGCCGCAGATTCCAGCGCAAGGGCGCCTGGACGTCGAGCCACTTCTTCCACGTGGCGGTCTGCAGCCTGATCAGGCGCGCCGCATACTCCTCGCCGCGAGTCGCCTCGCCTGGTTCCATCCAGACATGATACATACGTTGGCAGGTGGTCCGACCAGCCGGTAGCGGCGAGCGCAGTCAGAGCGGCTTGCGCGTCGGTGGACGGTCGCCGCGAACGCAAACCAGAGCGGCTTGCGCATCGGTCGGAAGTCGCCGCGAACCTTCAGGTTCGCCGTGCAGGCATCAGCGAGAAGTCGCCGCTCTGCACCTTCACGACGCCGGACAGTTCCGGGTACTGTGCGACGAACTCGGGTGGGTACTCGCCGTCGATCGGTTCGCCCAGCTGCTGCTTGATCATCGCGGCGTTCGCGACCGACTTCGCGGAGAAGTGATTGTTCGTGTAGAGATACGCCTTCTTCACGAGACGCCGGGCACTGTCCGCTGTTTCACTGAACTCCTTCAGTTCGTCCGCGGAATAGAGGTAGTTGTAGCGGTCTTCGGATTTGTCGTGTCTCCACCACTGCTCGGCGTTCCGGCCGTGAAGCCGCATGTAGTAGAAACCCTTCACGTTGGGCAGCCGGTTCTGGCGGATCGACAACGTGAACTTCGGCTCGTCGATCTGCACCCAGGCTGCCTCCGCGCCGTTCAACAGGTCGAGCGTGTGTTCGAAGGCGTCGCTCCAGCTTCGATGGCGCAATTCGACGGCGATGGGATACTCGGACAACGCGCGCAGCAGGTGCGACAGGTAGTCGCGCTGCGCAGGGCCATCCTTGAAGCTGGCAGGAAATTGGGCGAGCACCGATCCCAGCTTGTTCACCGAGGCGAGCGGTTCGATGCCGCGCCGAAACTCATCAAGATCGGCGGCGTTTGGCCGCACGAGCTCACGCACCGCCTCCTCGTGGCCGTCTGGAGTCTGCATCGAGCGACGCAGGGTCTGTTCGAACATCTTCGGATGGGTGAATTTCTGGTACAGCTTGACCGAGAATTCAAATCCGTCGGGCGTCCGATCGGCCCAGCTCTTCGTCACCGACGCTCTCGGCTGGCCGTAGAAGGTCGAGTTCACTTCGACGGTGTCGAAATGCTCTGCGTAGAACGCCAGTTCGTCGAACGCTTTCGGCCGTTGCCCGGGTGGCGGATAGAAGACGCCGTTCCACGTGCCTCGCCCGCTCGGATAGTTCCAGCCGGAGGTGCCAATCCGCAGATTCCCCACGCACGTACAATAAAGAATCGGCCGATTCCGAGTCCAGACGTGATTGAGTGATGCTGACCGTCAACGAAATCTTCCATTCGATTCAGGGCGAGTCGCGTCGCGCCGGAGAGCCATGCGTGTTCGTGCGCCTGACGGCGTGCGATCTGCGTTGCTCCTGGTGCGACACGCCCTATGCCTTCCACGAAGGCTCCAAGCGCTCGACCGACGACGTCCTGGCCGAGGTGGCGACGTACCAGTGCCCCCTGGTCGAGATCACCGGTGGTGAGCCGTTGCTGCAGGAGGATGTCTACCCGCTTGATGGAGCAGCTGCTGGCGCGCGGGCACACGGTGATGGTCGAGACCGGCGGGCATCGATCCATCGCGCGCGTGCCGGCCGGCGTCGTCAGGATCGTGGACGTGAAGTGCCCCGGAAGCGGGGAGTCGCATCGCAATCACTGGGAGAACCTGGCGATGATCGGCGAGCAGGACGAAGTGAAGTTCGTCCTCAAGGACCGCGGCGACTACGACTACGCGCGCGAGGTGATGACGCGGTACGACCTGCCGAACAAGGCTGGGGCCGTCCTGCTGTCGCCGGTGCACGGCGTGCTCGATCCCAGAGCGCTCTCGGAATGGGTGCTGGCCGATCGTCTGGCCGTGCGCGTGCAGCTGCAGTTGCACAAGTTCATCTGGTCGCCCGACACGCGTGGGGTCTGACATGCGCGCCATTGTTCTGCTCAGCGGCGGGCTCGATTCCTACACCGCTGCCGCGATCGCGAAAGTCGGAGGGCTTCACGCTCGATGCGCTGTCGATTCTCTACGGTCAGCGGCACGCGCAGGAAATTGCGGCAGCCCGGCGAGTGGCGGCCGCGCTCGACGTTGAGCGGCACCTCGAACTGCCGCTGGACCTGCGGGCGATCGGCGGGTCGTCGCTCACCTCCGACCAGCCCGTGCCGGAGAACCGCGACCTGTCGGCCGCCGACATCCCCTCGACGTATGTGCCGGCGCGCAACACGATCTTCCTGTCGCTGGCGCTCGGGTGGGCCGAAGTGCTCGGGTCCACCGATATCGTCATCGGCGTGAATGCCCTGGACTACTCGGGCTATCCCGATTGCCGGCCCGAGTTCATCGCGGCGTTCGAGACGCTGGCGAATCTCGCAACCAGGGCGGGCGTCGAGGGCGCACGCTTCACAGTGCACACGCCACTCATTGCGATGTCGAAAGCCGAGATCATCAGGAAGGGCATCGCTCTCGGTCTCGACTACTCGCTGACGCACAGCTGCTACAACCCCGGCCCGTCCGGCCTGCCGTGCGGCCGCTGCGACAGCTGCATGCTGCGCGCGAAGGGATTTGCCGACGCCGGCGTGCCCGATCCGGCGCTGGTCGGCTAGAATCGCGACCCGACGTGCCTACGACCGATCGCCTGTATTACGACCAGCCCGACACCCGCGCGTTCGAAGCCACCGTGGTTCGTGCCGACCCGCGCGGCGAACGCACGGCAGTGTGGCTCGATCGCACCGCTTTCTACCCGGTATCCGGCGGGCAGCCGTTCGACACCGGCACGCTCGGCGGCGCCCCGGTGCTCGCGCGTTGAAGAGGACGAGGCGGGTGACGTCGTGCACCTGGTCGGCGCTCCAGCTCCGGTCGCAGGCACGACCGTCAGCGGAGAAATCGACTGGATTCGCCGCTTCGATCACATGCAGCAGCATACCGGCCAGCATGTGCTGTCGGCGGTTCTCGAGCACGCGTTCAATGCGCGCACGGTGAGTTTCCACCTGGGCACGGATTCGAGCACCATCGACATCGATCGCGAGCTGACCGCGGCGCAGCTTGCCAGGGGAGAACACGACGCCAACCGTGTCGTGTGGAGCGACGTGCCCGTGGCGATCCGGTATGCGACCGAGGAGGAAGCACGGCAGCTGCCGTTGCGCAAGGAGTCGGCGCGCGTCGGGAATCCTGCGCCTGATCGACATCGAGGGCGTGGACCTCTCCGCCTGCGGCGGCACGCATGTCAGCCGCGCGGGAGCCATCGGCCAGATTGCGTTGGGATCGTGGGAGCGTTTCAAGGGCGGGCAGCGCATCGAGTTCATGTGTGGCGCGCGCTCGCTCGCGAGATTCCAGCAGTTGCGCGACACGTCCGCCGCATCGCTGCGGTTGCTGTCCGTACTTCCCAGCGAACTGCCCGGCGCGATCGAACGGCTGCAGGGCGAGTTGAAGGAGCAGAAGCGGGTGGTCGGCGCCCTGCAGCTGCAGCTCGCGACGCATGAGGCCGCCGCGCTCGCCGACGCGGCCGAACAGCTGACCGGGTTCAGGCTCGTGCTGCAGACGGTGGACGGCGATGCAGGTCGCCTCAAAGCGCTGGCGTCCGGCGGTCGCCACCCGACCTGGACTCGTAGCGGTGCTGGTATCGACCTCGACGCCGGCGCTCGCTGTCGCTGCGCGCGCCGCGGATGTGGACCTCTCCTGCCACGAGCTCATCGCCCAGCTCGCGAGGGAATTCGGTGGCCGCGGCGGTGGGAAGCCTGATCTGGCGCAGTGCGGCGGTCTGCAGGGGACACCGGACGCCGTGCTCAACTTCGCACGCGCGCGGCTGGCGGGCGGTCAGACGTCGTGTCTCAGAGTAGTCCAGACGTAGCGTCGGGTCTGAAGCCGCCCCACGGTGTCGACGACGCGCCTGTCGATCGCGTGGCTTACCGCCGGCGGAACTCGGCGAGCGCGACGATGATCGCGTCGGTGACGCGATCGACCTCGGCCGGCGGCACACCGTAGTTGTTGGCGATGATCGAGAACGCCAGCGGCTCGCCCTCGGCGGTCTGAACGAACCCCGCCACGGCGCGCGCGTTGGTGAACGAACCTGTCTTCGCCCGCACGTTCCCTTCCGCCGCGGTCCCTCTCATGCGTGCGGCCAGCGTGCCGGCCTGCCCGGCGACAGGCAGCGACGCCACATACGGATCGCGCAGCTTCGCATCGCCGTAGACATGCAGCAGGGTCGCCACCATCGCGTCGGCCGTCACCAGGTTGTAGCGGGACAGCCCTGATCCGTCGGCCACCAGCACCTCGCCGCTCGCGATCCCCCACGACGCCAGCACGTCGCGTATTGCGGCGCGGCCGGCATCGGCGCTTCCCACGCCCGATCGAACGCGTCCGATTGTTCGCAGCAGCGTCTCGGCGTAAAGGTTCTGGCTGAGTTTCATCAGCGTGTCGGCCAGCGACGAGAGCGCCGGCGAGCGGTGCGTCATCATCGCTGCTGCCGCATCGACGTGTGGCCTGTGGACGAGGTCGTCTGCATCCACCGCGTCACCGCGAATCTCGATCCCGTTTGCGCGTAACCCGGCTCGAACGGCGTTGACGAAGTACAGCGTGGCGTTGTCGACGGCCACGTTTCGGACCTGCGGTGCGGCGTCGATCGGGATAGCCCCGGTCAGGCGAACCGCCGCGCTCCGCGGAAACTGCTCGATCGCGAGGGTTGCGGGCATGCCGGCCTTTTCGGTGCGCACGAATCCCCGAAGCGGGACCGCTGCATACGCCGGCGACACCGAAAGCACCGCCGGCGACCCGACCTCCGCGCCGGGCGTGATCACCACCTGCGCGGCACCCTCGTTGAACTGCAGTCCGCTGGCGGCCGCCGAATACGCGAAGGCGAGATCGTCCCACGCCCACCCTGCGCCCGAGCCCCTCGTCGGCAAACACATCGTCGTCGCCGATGATGCGACCGTTCACCACCGTCACGCCCAGATCCTTGAGGCGTGCGGCCCACGCCTGGAACACGGTGGCGGCGGCGCCGTCCCAGTCGTCAAGGCTCGGGTCGCCGGAGCCGATGACCACGAGGTCGCCATCGAGCGTGCCGTTGAGCGATCGTCCCGTGCGGCACCACGCGGGTCTCGAACGTGTAGTCCCACCCCAGTTGGTCGGCGGCAACCGCAAGCGTGATCGTCTTGAGTGTGGAGGCCGGAGTGAGGAGGCGATGCGCGTTCTCGGCGACCAGCGTGTCGCGTCCGACCAGCGATCGGACCTCGATGCCCCACGTGCCGGCGGCGACGGGCGGCTCGGCCAGCAACGCGGCGACGCGCTGCCGCAGTGCGGAGAGTCTCGCGTCAGGAGCGTCTGCGGATGAAGGCGGGGAGGGAAGCGCGGGTGCTGGCGTGCCACGGCACGCCAGCAACAGGGTAAGCGAGAGGACGGCTACTGTGAGCCGTCCTCTCATTTTGCGAACTCGTCGATAGCCTTCAGCGCCTCGTCCAGCTTGGTCGGGTCGATCTTCGCGACGCCCGGATCGTCCTGGCGCGAGGCGTAACGCATCGGCGCCGCTCCTGGCCAGCAGCACGCGATCTTCCTTCTTGCCCTCATCGAACTTCACGACGATGGTGGCTGCGGGAGCGTCGAGGCCGGTCTTCGCCTTGGAATCGACGAAGCTGATCGCTCGGATATCGGCGAGCGACGCCACGAAGGTCTGGAACTTTTCCTTGTCCGGCTCGGCGGGGGTGGGGCTCACGCGCTTCCACGTGTCCTGCGCGTTCTCCCCCGTGCCCTTCACCTTGTCGAACGCCGTGGTCTTGCCGTCGCGGGTGATCTCGATGCGCGTGGCTGTGAAGGCACGCATGTCGAACAGTTCCTTGCGGCGGAAATCGTCGGCCGTCTTCGTGAAGTCGTCGGCGGTCGTCTTGTCGATGGTGTACACGTCCGGTCGGGACAGGTCTTTCACATAGACCGTCATGTCGTCGGCCGCGCCACCGATGGCCAGCGACGCGCGTGCGCTGCCCATGTGCAGGTTGACCGTGGCCTTCGGCTTGTCGAGCCCGTACTTCTTCAGGTCGTCTGGCTGTGGGAGCCGTCGACACGATGGACTTCATCTGCGCCGACTCCACGTTGGTGACCAGGCCTTCGGCCGCCGACGAGTCCGCTTTTGCGGCAATCGGCTTCACCAGCACCCAGTCCGAGTCCTTCTTCGCCACTTCGAATGCCGATGAGCCGAGCACCACGTCGAAGCCGTCCACCTTGGCGCGGTCGACCGTCATGATCGACTTGTCACGCAGATCGAACGTCGATTTGTTGAAGGTCGACTGGTTGAATTCGCCGATCAGCACGACCCGCTTGTCACCGTCCTTCCGCGCGTAGACGCTGCCGCCGGTCGCCGTCTTCTTCCCGATCTGCAGCTTGCCGGAGGGCTTGCCGGCGCTGGACTTGAACGTGACCTCGACGCTCGGTGGGTCGAGGCCGTAGTCCTTCACGTCGGTCGGGTTCTCGTCCACGACGCGTGTGATCTCGAGCCCGGCGATGCCGTTGGCGATTGCCGACGCCTCCATGTCGGACGCGCGCGTGGCTGTCGGCGCGGTGATCGTCCACTTGCCGTCGGCCTTCTTCAGCGTCGTGGTCTCGCCCGACTCCGACTTGACCGTCAGTTCCTCGATGTTGTCCGAGACGAGCCGACGTGAACAGCTTGTCCTGCTTGGTGCCGGTGTCCTCGGCCTTGGACGCGACGAAGTAGATGTAGGCGCCGAGTCCGGCAAGGACGACCAGCAGCGCGAGGGTGGAGCGGATTCCGCGCATGCCTACCGCCTCCGCATCCAGCTGTAGATCCCGGTGCCGAACACCAGCGCCCGGCACGATCAGCAGTGCCAGCCAGGTGATGTTGTTCTGCTGCGTCGCGGTGAGCGTGAGGCGCCGGTCGGACGCTTCCTTGGCCCTGATGGAGATCAGGCTCTCCTGCTGCGACAGCCAGCCGATGACGTTCATGAACATGTCCTTGTTGCCCTGGATGCCCATGACGCCATTCGACGCGAAGTCGGAGTCGCCGAACACGACGACCCGGGTTTCCGGCTTCGGCGCGTCCGGTGTCGCCGGCGTCGGCGGCGGCGCATCGGGCTTCGACGCAGTCACGGCCGCGGCGATCGTGATCGGCCCCGGCTTGTCGCCCTTGCCTTCGTCCAGCGACACCTCGCCGGAGGTCAGGAGGGCCTTGATGTCGGTTTCCGCCCAGCTCTGCGGGCTCGACTGGACGACCGGCGATGCCGTGTGGCCGTTCACGCCGCCCTGCACGATCGTCAGGCCGCGCGACATCGGGTACGCCGTGAGCACGGTGAAGCGCTCGGTGATCGGGTGCGACGGGTAGTTGGCTGCGATCGGCACCGAGGCGTCGGCCCCGATCAGCCGGCCCATGCCGCTGGCGTCCACCACCAGCGTGTTGGTGACGTCGACACCCCACTCGTGGGCGAGCGCGTTCAGGTTGGTGAGTTCGGGAGCATCCGGTTTCGCCGGCGGGTCGAGCATCAGCAGCAGCTTGCCGTTGTTCTCGAGATACTTCTTGATGGCGTCCACTTCAGGGCCGAAGAAGTCGGTCTTCGGACCCGCCACGATGACCGCCGACGCATCGTCGGGCACCTTGCTCGTCTGGGCCAGCACCAGCTTTTCGACGCCGTAGTTCTCGTTGGTCAGGCTCGTGTTGACGGCCTGGTAGCCATCGCGTTCGGCCGAGTTCGGATCGCGCTCGCCGTGGCCCTGGGTGAAGTAGACCTTCTTCACCTTGCCGCTCACGACCTTGATGATCGTGTTGGTGATGTCCTGCTCGGTGTTGGCGGTGACGCGCTCCGAGCGGCCCTTGTAGTTGAAGATCATCGTCCCGTACTGCTGCACGTTGTTCTGCTGCGCGACCGTCGGCTTCTTGTCGGGATCGATGTACTCCGTCTGAATCTGCTTCGAGACGTACTCGTATTCCTTCAGGCGATCGCGATAGACCTGGAACTGCGGTTCCTGCGCGAACACCATCACCTGCAGCGGGCTGTCCAGCTTCTCGACCACGTTGCGGCTCTGGTCCGAGAGGCTGAACTGACCTGGACGCCGTGAGGTCCCAGCGCTTGTTCTGCTTCTTGCCGATGTAGTTCACCGCGATGAGGATCCCGAGCACGATGAGGAGGCTCGACGCCGCCAGCGTGCCGTAGCGGCCGGAGCGGGTGCCGAAGAAGCTCGCCGATTTCGCGCCACTGGCTGACGATGTAGAGGAGGATGCAGGCGAGGCCGGCCCATGCGAGATACGTGGCATATCGCTCCTGCGCCGGGACGCCGAAGCGGATGCCGACGGCCGCGAGCACCAGCGCGATGCCGAGCCAGCCGATGATGTTGAAGATGCGATTGCATTAGCCGCGCCACCGTTCAGTGTCGACCGACTTCGCGGTCAGGAACAGGCCAAACGTGATCAGGCTCAGGTAGTAGATCACGTGTGTGGTGTCGATCACGCCCTTCGAGAAGTCGTCGAAGTGCTCGATGATCGACAGATACGCCGTCACGTCCGTGAACATGCCGCTCGAGAAGCTCCCGAGCCAGCTGATCACCCACAGGAAGAGGAACATCGAGAAGGTCGTGATGTAGGCCACGATCTGGTTCGTGGTGAGCGTCGAGATGAAGAGCCCGACCGACAGGAAGCTGCCGCCCAGGAGCAGCAGCCCGAGATACGACGTCACGATCGGTTTCCACTCGGGGCTGCCGTAGATGAACAGCACCGCCATGTGGACGAGCGTCACGGCGAGCATCACCGCGTACAGCCCCAGTGCGCCGAAGAACTTGCCGAGGATGATCTCGCATGTCGGTGAGCGGCGACGTGAGCAGCAGCTCGATGGTGCCGGAGCGTCGCTCCTCCGAGTAGGTGCGCATCGTCATCGCCGGGAGCACGAAGAGCAGGAGGATCGTGACGTTCTGCAGCACCGGACGCAGCATGTCCTGGTTGATGTTCAGCGCCTGCTGACCCATCATCGGGTTGACGTTCATGCCGGCGCGAACGAAGTACTGCAGCATCACGGCGTAGAAGTAGCCGTAGAGCAGAGCGAAGAGTCCGATGACGATGTACGCAATCGGCGAGGCGAAGTACGACTTCAGCTCCTTCTGCGCGATTGCCAGGATGTTACGCATTGACAGGTTCCTCCGCGGCCGGCGTTGCGCTCTCCTCGGTCGTGAGCGACAGGAAGATCTCCTCGAGGCTGATGCGCATCGGGCGCAGTTCGAGCAGGCCCCAGCCGCTGGCGACGACGGCCTGCGCGAGGTCGCGGCGGATGTCCCGCCCCTGCTCGCTGTCGATCTCGTAGCCGACGGAATCGCCGTGGCGTTCCGATTCGGCGACACGGGTGACGCCGGGAATTCGTGCGAGCGTCGCCGCAGCGTCGGCGCCCGGCGCGTCAACCTGCACGTACATCGTTTCCGAGCCGCGCAGCCGCGCGGTGAGGTTGTCGGGCGTGTCGATGGCGACGACCTTGCCCTTGTCGATGATCACGACGCGCTGGCAGGTCTGCGACACCTCGGGGAGGATGTGCGTGCTCAGGATGATGGTGTGATCGCCGGCGAGCTCCTTGATCAGCTGACGCGTTTCGATGATCTGCTTCGGATCGAGACCGGCGGTCGGTTCGTCGAGGATGAGGACGTCGGGGTTGTGAATGAGCGCCTGGGCGAGGCCGACGCGCTGCTTGTAGCCCTTGGAGAGCCTGCGCGCAGAGGCGGTCCGCCATGTCGGCGATGCGCGTCCGCTCCATCACCGCCTTGATGCGCTGCTTGCGCTCGCCGGGCGGGAACGCCCTTGATCTTCGCGACGAACGACAGGTATTCGGCGCACCGTCATGTCGGGATAGAGCGGCGGCGTTTCCGGAAGGTAACCGGTGCGGCGCTTGGCGTCGATCGGATGGTCGAACACGTCGTAGCCCGGCGACGATGGCCTTGCCCTCGGTTGCCGGCATGTAGCCGGTGAGGATGCGCATCGTCGTGCGTCTTGCCGGCGCCGTTCGGGCCGAGGAAGCCGAGAATCTCTCCGCGTTCGACGCGGAAGCTCACGTCCTCGACGGCGGTAAAGCGGCCGTAGCGTTTCGTGAGGTGTTGAACCTCGATCACGAGAGACTCCTAGGTATTTGATGTAGGAAGGGCGACGGCGAGCGCCGCGCCAACGGAAAATGCTAACCGAAGCATGGAAAAATGTGTAGTCGGCGTACGTAAGGACGCTACGAGATCATCATGGTTGCGGCGCGCGGCTCGCGCGCTGGAGGACTCATGTCTGTAGACGTTGGAACGAAGGCTCCGGACTTTACGCTGATGGATCAGGACCGCCAACCGGTGACGTTGAGCGCAAAGCAGGGCCAGCCGGTGGTGCTGGCGTTCTTTCCGGCGGCGTTCAGTTCGACGTGCACGACGGAACTGTGCACCTTTCGCGACAGCATCGCGAAATTCAACGACGCGCGGCGCCAGGTGTATGGCATCAGTGTCGATACGTTTTTTGCCCTGAAGGCGTTTCACGACAGCCAGCACCTGACGTTTCCGCTGCTGAGCGACTTCAACAAGGAGGTCATCGAGCAGTACGGCGTCTTCAACGAGGACATGATCGGACTGAAGGGGATCGCGAAGCGCGCGGTGTTCGTGCTCGACAAGGACGGCATTGTCCGCCACCGCGAGGTGCTCGAGGACGCCCGGAACGAACCCGACTACGGCAAAGTGTTCGCTGCGCTCGCCATGTAATTCTCGAAATCGGAGCCTGACCCCGGTCGAAATTGTCGGGGTCTGACTCCAGGGTCAGACCCCGCCCTCATCCAGATAACTTCTTCCGGTTTCGGAGCAATTGCGTATCATGAATATATGAGCACTTGCTCAGATATTCAGGATTTGAAGGCCGCAGCTGCTGGAACGACACCTCGTCGACGGCGCTGGCCGAGACCTTCAAGGTCCTCGGCGACGCGACGCGCGTCAGGATCCTCGACGCGCTGTCCCGCGCGCGAACTGTGCGTCGGCGACATCGCCGAGCTTCTCGGCCTCAGCGAGTCGGCCGTCTCGCACCAGCTCCGGCTGCTCCGCGGGGCGCGGCTCGTCCGTCCTCGCCGCTCGGGCCAGATGATGTTCTACGCGCTCGACGACCACCACATCGTCCGGCTCTTCGCGCAGGGCCTCGAACACGTGCAGGAGCGAGCCGACACGCATGCGAGGCACCCGGGGCAGCTGCCTGACCGACGGAGCGCTGACTGCGGCACCTGCACCGTCTGCGAACTCCACGCCGAGTCCACCTTCAAGATCGAAGGCATGGACTGCCGCGAGGAGGTGGCGATGATCGAGCGCCGCTTCAAGAACCTGCCCGGCCTCGAGGATTTCACGCCGACCTGATCGGCCAGCGGCTGCACGTTCGATACGACGCCGCGAAGCTGACCACCTCCGGCGATCTCGTCCGCCGTCGCCGATGCGGGCATGCGCGCCTGGCTCGAACACGAGGAGCCGGTGGCCACCGGCGATCGCGCCGCCCGCAGCCGCACCGATCCTGCTGGCCAGCGCCGCGGCCTGGTTCGCCGGCGGCCTGATCGCCGACGTGGCCCACGCATCGCCGCTCCTGGCAAGCGCGCTGTTACGCCGCGTCCATCGCGTCCGGCGTGCCGCTGACCGCGCGCAAGGCCTGGATCGCGCTCAAGCACCGGTCGCTCGACATCAACGTCCTCATGCTCGTCGCCGCGGCCGGCGCGGTCGCGCTCGGCCAGTGGTCCGAAGGCGGCGGCGGTCGTGTTCCTGTTCGCCGTCGCGCAGATGCTCGAAGCGCGGACGCTCGAGCGCGCACGTCACGCCGTTCGCGCGCTGATCGACCTCGACGCCCACCGAGGCGCTCGTCCGGGACGGCGCCGCCGAGCGCCGCATGCCGGTCGAGCTCGATCGCGCCGGGCTCCGTCATCATCGTGAAGCCGGGCGAGAAGCTGCCACTCGACGGCGTCGTCATCGAAGGCGTGAGCGCCGTCAACCAGGCGCCGGTCACCGGTGAGTCGCTGCCGGTCGACAAGGGCCCCGGCGACGAGGTGTTTGCCGGCAGCATCAACGGCCGCGGCGCCCTCGACGTCCGCGTCACGCAGTTCCGTCGCGACACGACGCTGGCGCGCATCATCCACCTGGTCGAGCAGGCACAGGCGCAGCGGGCGCCGTCCCAGACCTTTGTCGAGCGCTTCGCGCGCATCTACACGCCGGCGGTGATCGGCCTTGCCGTCGCGATTGCCATGATCCCGCCCGCTCTCGCTCGGCGCGGACTGGCAGCACCTGGATCGTACCGGGCGCTCGTGCTGCTGGTGGTCTCCTGTCCGTGCGCGCTGGTCATCTCCACGCCGGTGTCGATCGTGGCGGCGCTGGCCGGGGCCGCCCGAAAGGGCGTGCTGATCAAGGGCGGCGCACACCTCGAACGTGCCGCGCAGGTCCGCTGCGTCGCGCTCGACAAGACCGGCACGCTCACGCAGGGGCATCCCCGAGGTTGTCGACGTGCAGCCGCTGAACGGCGCCTCATCGGCGTCGATCGTCAGCCTGGCGGCGTCCGTCGAGCAGCGGTCCGAGCATCCGATTGCCGGCGGCCATCCTGCGGTACGCCGACGCTCGAAGGCATCGCGCTCGAACCGCAGCACTGCCGTCCACGCGCTGGCCGGACGCGGAGCCGAGGGGCAGGTGAACGGCTCGCGGATCCTGCTCGGCAATCATCGGCTCTTCGAGGAACGCGAGCTGTGCTCGCCAGCGCTGCACGCCTGCGTCGAGGCGATGTCCGCGCAGGGCCGCACGCCGGTGCTGGTCGCGAGGAACTCGGAGCCGATCGGCCTCATCGCGGTCGCCGATCGGTCGCGCGCGAACGGGCGCGACACCGTGGACCTGCTGCGCGAGCAGGGCATCGAGGCCATCGTCATGCTGACCGGCGACAGCCAGGCCACCGCGCAAATCGATCGCCGCCGAACTCGGTCTCGACGACTACCGCGCCGAGTTGATGCCCGAAGACAAGGTGGCAGCCATCGAGGAACTGCGCCGGCTGCTACGGGATCGGTGGCGATGGTGGGAGACGGCATCAACGACGCGCCAGCGCTCGCCTCCGCCGACGTGGGCATCGCCATGGGCGCGGCCGGCAGCCACGTTGCGCTCGAGACCGCCGATGTCGCGTTGATGGGCGACGAACTGCTGAAGATCCCGTACGCGCTGCGCCTCAGCCGCGCGACGCTGCGAAACATCAAGGTGAACCTGGCGATTTCGCTGGTATTGAAAGTGGCGTTCGTCGTCGCGGCGGTCACCGGCGTAGCGACGCTGTGGATGGCGATCCTGGCCGATACCGGTGCGTCGGTGATTGTCGTCGCGAACGCGCTGCGGCTGCTGCGCGCCGACTGAAACCCGTGTGGCCGGCCGACCTGAAGGTCGGCGGCTACGCACGTGTGACGGCGCTTTCCGTCAGCGCTCCGGCCGTTCGCCGCTGGACGGCGCCGGCGTCGACACCCACACCTTCGCGACTCGCAGTCCGTCGAGCGCGATCACCCGCATGCGACGTCCTTCGACTTCGATCGTGTCGCCGACGCGCGCCCGGCGTCCGATGCGGCCCATCACGTACCCGCCGAGCGTCGTGTAGGTGTCTCTCGTCGATGTGCAGGCCGAACTGCTCGTTCACGTCGGTGACCAGCGTCAGCCCGTCGATGTCTGCGGAGCCGTCCTGGTGCATGGTCGTCTTGCCGGTGCCGGCCGCGCCGACGATCCGTTCCATCAGCCACTCGAAGGTGACCAGTCCGGCCGTGCCGCCGTATTCGTCGATCACCACGGCCTCGCGGACGCCGCGCTGGCGCAGCGACGCGAGCAGATCGTCGGCGGCCATCGTTTCGGGAACGGTCAGCGTCTCGCGCGCAATCGCGGCCGCGCTGACGTCGCCCTGCCCGGAGGCGAGCGCCTTCACCACGTCGATGGCGTGCAGCATTCCGACGACGTTGTCCAGGTCGTTGCGATAGACCGGGATCGTGGCGTAGCCCGCCTTGGCGATCGCCCGCAGCAGGGCGTCGCCGGAGCTGTCGGCCGTCGCACGGCGACCAGTTCGGTGCGCGGCACCATCATCTGCCCGGCGGTCAGGTCGGCGAAGTCGAAGACGCGGTGCAGCATCTGCTCTTCCTGCTCCTCGAGCACACCGGCTTCCTGACTCGCGGTGACGAGCATCTTCAGTTCCTCTTCCGAGTGAACCATCGCATGACCGCCCGACCCATGCAGCCCGATCATCTTCACGACGGCGCGGCCCATGCCGTTCAGCATGCGGATGAACGGCCAGAAACTGCGCATGAAGATCTCGGTGGGCCGCACGACCAGCAGCGCGGTGGCTTCCGATCGCTCCAGCGCGATCGTCTTCGGCGCCAGCTCACCGAGCGTGATGTGCAGCGCCGTCACGATCGCGAATGCGATCGCCACCGAGATGCTGTGCGCCGTCGCCTCGGCGATGCCGGTCGGCAGGAACGTCACCGCCGGGGTGACGAACTCGGCCAGCGCCGGTTCCCCGATCCATCCGAGCCCGAGGCTCGCCATCGTGATACCGAGCTGTGTGGCGGCGATGTAGCTGTCCGGGTCGGTCACCGCACGACGCACGGCCACGCGCTCGCTTGTTGCCTTCCGCGATCAGCTGGTCGACGCGCGTCTTGCGGATCGTGACGATCGCGAACTCGGCAGCGACGAAGAAGCCGTTGGCAAACACCAGTGCCAGGACGCCGCCGAGGCGCCAGAGGATCTCTGAGAGCGAATGCTCCATGAGCGATTCTAGGCTTTGCGGTTCGAAAAGAAGTGGGCGTCGACGAAGTTGTCGATTTGCGCCTGGCAGCCCGCCTCGATCGTCTCGAACTGGATCCCCATCCCGACGCGGCGATGGCTCCACGCCACACGTCCCTCGACGTCGATGTCGCCGCCGGATCCAGGCAGCTTGAAGCGCACCCGCAGGCGCGTTCCGGCATCGAGGGGACTTGTCGTCCGGATGGCGACGCCGCCGTGACTGAGATTCAGCGTCAACGCCGCCGCGATCGTGTTGCCGAAGCGGTATTGGACGGGAATGCCGAGGATCATGCGCGGGCTGCTGCGCCGGTTGAAGTTGTCGGGGAACAGGTGCGGAGCGATGCGAAGGCAGAATGTGCTGCACGGCGCTGTATTCGTTGATGTAGCCGGCCACACCCATGCTGGCGAGTTCGCGCACTTCCTCGGCGCTGCCGATCGTGCCGCTGAACACCAGGATCGGCAGCTTCCCATCGTCGAGCTTGCGGATCGCGGACACCAGCGCCGTGCCGCTGAAGTTGGAGAGGCGGATGTCGAGCACCAGCAGATCGATGCGACCCGAGATCCGAGCGCACGCGCGCGAGCAGTTCGGCGGCGCTCTTGACACCCACGACGCGGTGACCGGCCTGTTCGAGTGCGGTCTTGAACCGGTCCCGCACGAACGCCGTGTCATCGGCTACAACAACGATCTTCGTGGCGCCGGCGGTGCTGCTAGGCATCGGGATATATCTCGGTCGCACGCCGCGCGACCCGGGGCGCGTTGCAGATGCGTGTCTGAAGCTCGCTATAATTTCGATTCTTATCGCGAGCGCGTCCGGCGGATTCTGGCACGTAGCCAGCCGAAAACCAAGCCGACTGCGCTCCCCTTGAGGATTGTATGGCCACCTGCCCAGAGTGCGATGCCGAAGTCGAAGTGGACGAAACCGATGTCGATCTCGGTGACGAGGTAAGCTGCCCCGAATGTGGCCAGACTCTCGTGATCAGCAACACCGACCCGTTCGAGCTCGACTTCGCGCCCTGACGACGAAGACGACGACGATGACGAGGACGAGAAGGTCGACGAGGACGAGGACGAAGACGAGGACGAAGAGGAAGAAGACGAAGAGGACGGGGCAGACTGGGAAGAGGAATGAACCAGAAGGAACGCGCCTTGCGGGACACGCTGTCCTCGCTCGGCTCGGTGGTCGTCGCCTACAGCGGCGGCGTGGACAGCGCGTATCTCGCCTATGTCGCCAATGACACGCTGGGCGAACGCGCCGTTGCGGTGACCGCCGACAGCCCCAGCTACCCCGAGCGCCATCGGCAGATGGCGACGCAGGTGGCCGAGCAGTTCGGGCTGCGTCACGAGATCATCCACACCAGCGAACTGGAGCGGCCGGAGTACCGGGCCAACCCCGCAAACCGCTGCTACTACTGCAAGCACGAGCTCTACACGCACCTGTCGCGCCTCGCGGCAGACCGGCGTGCCGTCGTCGTCGATGGCAACAACGCCGACGACCGGGGCGACTATCGACCGGGCCGCCAGGCTGCCCGCGAGTTCGGCGTGCGCAGTCCGCTCGACGAGGTCAATCTCGCCAAGGACGAGATCCGCGATCTGGCGCGGCTCGCCGGGCTGCCGATCTGGGACGAGCCTGCCTCGGCCTGCCTCTCGTCGCGCATCCCGTATCACACCGAAGTGACCGACGAAAAGTTGCGGATCATCGAGCGCGCCGAATCCGCGCTGCGCGCCCACGGCTTCCGCGTCTGCCGCGTCCGGCACCACGACGACCTCGCGCGCATCGAGCTCGGATCGGCGCGAGCTGCCGCGGGCGCTCGAGCCGGAGATGAGCGCCACCCTGGTCCGCGAACTGAAGGCGATCGGCTACCGCTACGTGACCATCGACCTCCAGGGCTACCGCACGGGCAGCCTCAACGAGGGGCTGCTGCTGCGCCCCGCGTGACGCGCTCCGAGCGGCTGACCGGCGCTGTCGCTCGGCGCGCTGTTTCTCGCGCTCCATCTCCCGTTCCTCCCTCCGTCGCTGGAGGATCTCGACTCCATCAACTTCGCGCTGGGCATCCAGCACTTCGACATCTCCCAGCACCAGCCGCATCCACCCGGCTACCCGCTGTTCATCGCTGGCGGCGAAGCTGCTGCACGGGTTCGGGCTGTCGGAAGCTCCATGCCCTCAGCCTGATCGGCATTGTGTCGGGCGCGCTCGCGGTGTTCGCCTGCATGACGCTGTTCGCGTCGCTGGACGAGCGATCGTCGGGACGGCCCGCTTCACGTGGCTCGCGGCGCTCGTTGTCGCGTTGTGTCCGCTGTTCTGGTTCACGGCCGCACGTCCGCTGAGCGACATGATGGGCCTCGCGGCATCGCTTGGTGTTCAGGCACTGCTGGTGACGAGTGCCGGCGTGGGAGGTCTCGCGATTGGCGCCTTTCTCGCGGCCTTCGCCGCGGGCATCCGCTCGCAGGTCGTGTGGCTGACGCTGCCATTGCTGGTGTTTGCGGTGTTGCGCCTGCCTCGCGCGGAGCGCCTGCGCGGCGCCGCGCGCGCTGCCGGTGCCTATGTGCTCGGCGGTCTCGCCTGGGCGGTCCCGCTCGTGCTGATCTCTGGAGGACCGTCGGCGTATCTGCGTCTCTTCTACAGCCAGGGCGCGGAGGATCTCACCGGCGTGACGATGCTGGCGACGACGCCGACCATCCGCCAGCTGGCCAGGGCCGTGCAGTATGGGTTCGTCGCGCCGTGGGGTGAGTGGCCGATTGCCGCGGCCGCGCTCATCGCTGGCAGCGATCGGGTTCGTGTTCCTGGTGCTGCGCGATCGACGCGCATTGCTGCTGCTGGTGATCGCGTTCGGCCCGTATCTGGTCTTCGACCTGCTGTTCCAGGAAACGATCACGACCCGTTACGCGCTGCCGCTTGTCGTCCCGGTCGGCTATCTCGCCATGCGCGGGGCGTCGCTCCTGCCGCGCCGCGGCGGCGTCGTCGCCGCCCTCGCCCTGATCGCCGCGAGCGCCTACGTGAGCGACCGCACGATGTACGGCTTCTCCACGATGGAGGCGCCGGCGTTCCGGATGCTCGGCGACATGCACGACGCCGTGCAGCCCGAAGGCGCAGCGGTGCCGACCACGCCGGCCCTGGCGATGCACCGCCGCGAGTACTTCGATTTCCGGCGGCCCTTCCAGTGGGTGGGCAATCGCCTGCCGCAGTTCTCGCAACGGCTGGCCACGCCGCCCAAGCACGAGTGGCTCGAGGTGGTGAAGTACTGGAACAGCGGCGGGCGGGAACCGGTCTGGTTCATCGCCGACCCGCTGCGCAGCGACCTGGCGCTCTTCAAATATGCGCAACGTCCGGTCATCTACCGGTGGCCGTTCTCGCCCACCATCCTGATGGGCGGTGCGAGGCCGAGCGAGATGGACTGGCACCGGATCGAGTCGCCGGACTGGTACCTCGGCGAAGGGTGGGCACTGACGCCGGAAACAGCCGGGACCGCCCGCGAGGATCGCAAGGGACCCGGCTACGGTCCGATTCAGGGATGGATCCGGCGCAACCCCGGGCCGGGCACGCTGATGGTCGGCGGTCGCAATCTCGCCGGAGCCGGGCCTGCCGCGACGCTGCAGATCACCGTGGATGGCACGAGCGTCCTCGACGAGTCCATTCCTCCGGGCTTCTTCCTCCGCATGATCCCCCTCCCGTCAACGGCTGGCGAGGGAGGCTACGCACCCGTCACCGTCACCTCGGACAGCCCGGAACTCGCAATCGAGCAGTTCGACGCGCAACCGGCCGGGCGGGTGGTCTACGGGTTTGGCGACGGCTGGAACGAGCAGGAGTACAACCCGACCACCGGCGTGTTGTGGCGGTGGTCCTCGGACCGCGCCGCCATTCGCGTGCGTGCCGAAGGCAATGGCCTGGCCCTGACGCTGCGTGGCGAAATCGAGGCCGCGTCCACATCGCATGTCACGGTGAAGGCCGGCGACGCGGTCGCGGCCGCCTTCGACGTCGAGCGCACGTTTTCGCGCACGGTGATCATCCCCAGGGCCTTGCTCAGCGCTCCGGAAACGGTCCTGACGATCGAGAGCAGCGCGTTTTATGTGCCGGCCGCGTACCAGGTGGCGGTCCGGCGATCAGCGCACGCTGGGTCTGAAGCTCGTGGAGTGCACGCTCAGCCCGATTTCCTAGCCAGACACAGGAGTGAGCTGCCGAACGGGTTGTCGAATGCGCGGCAGCCACCAGCTTTCGACCTTCAACGCGGCAGTCAGCGCGAGATTGATCGGCATCGCCGGCACGCTGATCTCCTGATCCGCATCCTGTTCGGCCGACAGCCCCCGCCGCCGTTGGATCGCGCGGGCGAGCGCCATCGGCGGCAGGAGAATCGCGTTGGTGTACGTGATCCGATCCAGTGTGAAACCAGCGCCGGTCACCAGCCGCGAGAGGCTCGCCCGGCTGTAGCGGCGCACCTCATGGCTGAGCACCGAGTGGTCCCCGCGCAGCATCTCCATCGCCGCGACGTTGATCACCAGCCAGCCGCCAGGGCGGGTCACCCGGTACAGTTCGCGAATCGCCGCCTGTTCGACAGCATCGGGAAGGGAATACAGAACATCGAACGAAGTGACGATATCGAAGGTGGCGTCCGAAAACGGGACAGCGGCGATGGAGGCACGGGCCAGGCGCGTGCGGCCGGACTGCTTGCCGTACGCCAATCCGCTCGCCGTGAGATCGAAACCGAACGCACGACCGTACCGCCCAAGCAGTTCAAGGTTGTTTCCAGTGCCGCAGCCGCAATCGAGAATCCGGAGATTGGCGCGTCCACTCGCGGCGCGTTCCAGCAACGGGCTCACGAAGTATCGAAAGCCCCGAAACCAGAAGTGACGCTGTTCGGCGAGTGCAGTCGCGCGGAGAAGATGATCCATTCACGCGCATTCTAGCGTTACGAGCATTGACACCCGTGTGTACGCTTTGTAAGCTGCGACTCGCCCCTAGGAGAGTGAAGATGTTCCGTACCCGGCTATTCGTGTCTGCAATTGCGCTCAGCACCGCCCTCGCGGTGGCTGGCTGCGCCAAGAAAGTTCCGCCCCCCGCGCCAGCACCACCGCCGCCGCCTGCCACCGCGCCGGCTCCGCCACCCGCGCCGCCGCCGCCACCACCCGCGCCGGCTCCACAGCCGCCGCCGCAGCTCACTGAAGAACAGCTGTTCGCGCAGAAGACGGTGGATCAGTTGAACGCGGAACATCCGCTTGGCGACGTGTTCTTCGACCTGGATGAATCGACGATCCGGGATGACGCGAAGAGCCTGTTGCAGCGGAACGCCGACTGGATGAAGCGCTGGGGGACCACCGCGATCACTGTCGAAGGGCACTGCGATTCGCGCGGCAGCTCCGAGTACAACCTCGCACTGGGCACGCGCCGGGCCAACGCGGTGAAGGATTACCTGGTCAGTCTTGGCGTCCAGACCGGCCGCGTCACCGTGATCAGCAAAGGCAAGGAGCAGCCGTTCTGTTCCACCGATGAAGAGTCCTGCTGGCAGCAGAACCGCCGCGGGCACTTCATCGTGACGGCGAAGTAACAGGCAGGTGGGGCGGGTTGGGCCGGTGAGGCTGGTGGGACTTCCACTCGCGTTCGCGGTTCACTCGCCCTTTTTGCTTCATTCGATCTTCGTCGTCGCAGTGTCGGGTGTTTAGAGACCCTGCGGCTGGGCGGATCTGAATACGCGCCGTCCCTACGTCCGACCTGCGCTGACCGGCCCGACCTGCCCTGACCGGCCCGACCTTCCAGACCTCCCCGACCTGACCCGACCTCCCCGAGCTGCCCGACCTCCCGGACCTGTCCCACCCGCGTCCGACACTCCTCGGCAATTCTCAGCGCGGCGGCGCGTGGATCGGCAGCGGCGATTATTGGCCGTGCCGACGACGATGTAGCTGGCGCCCGCGTCGAGGGCTCCGGCTGCTGACGCCGTCCGGTTCTGATCGCCCTTCGCATCGTCGATTCCGCGGATGCCCGGCGTGACGATCTCGAAGCGTGGATCGCAGGCCTCGCGAATCAGGCCGATCTCCTGCGGGGAGGCCACGACTCCGTCGAGGCCCGACGCCTGTGCGAGCAGGGCGAGCCGGCGTACCTGATCGGAGAGGGCGCTGGTCACACCGGTCGCGGCGAGTCCCTCCGCGTTGAAGCTGGTCAGTACTGTGACGGCGATCACGAGCGGCGGAGCCTTCATCAATCTGGCCGCTTCTTCATCGGCGGCGTGACGCGCGGCCCGCATCATCTCCGCGCCCCCGCCTGCGTGCACATTCACCATCCAGACACCCAGGCGAGTGGCGGCGGCTACCGCACCGGCGACGGTGTTCGGGATGTCGTGGAACTTCAAATCGAGGAACACACGGTCGCCGCGAGCGACGAGCTCTTCGACGAACGCAGGCCCGTGGCTGGTGAACAGGCGGCTGCCAATCTTGAATCCGCCCACCGAGCCGCGGAGCGTGTCCGACAGCGTCCGGGCGGCATCGATCGTATCGACGTCCAGGGCAACGAGCAGTGGCTGCATGGTTTCAGGCCTCGTGTGCGCGCGATCGCATGTCCACCGAACCGACGAGATCCATCGCGCGTTCAATCCCGTGCCGGTGCAGGTAGCCGGCGACGCCGTCAATCATCTTCTGCCAGACGAGCGGATCGACGAAGTTGGCCGTGCCGACCTGCACGGCAGTGGCGCCCTGCGATCATGAACTCCAGCGCGTCGCGCGCGTCCATGATGCCGCCCATGCCGATCACCGGAATCTTCACCGCCTGGTGACACTCGTAGACCATGCGGACGGCGATCGGACGGATGGCCGGGCCGCTCAATCCGCCCATGCCGTTGGAAATCTTCGGGCGGCGGGTCTCCACGTCGATCGCCAGCGCGAGGAACGTATTCACAAGTGACACGGCGTCTGCGCCCGCGTCTTCGGCCGCACGTGCGAACGAGGCAGGGTCGGTGACGTTCGGCGTCAGCTTCGGAATGATTGGGAGTGACGTGACCTTGCGAACGGCGCTGACCACATCGCCCGTGCCGTGCAGGCTGCAGCCGAACTGGATGCCGCCCTCCTTGATGTTGGGGCACGAGATATTCAGCTCGAGCGCTGCAACTCCCTCGGCATCGGACAGGATGCGCGACACCTCGGCATACTCGTCAACGGTCGTGCCGCAGACGTTGACCACGACCACCGCGCGCCGCGCCCGCAGTTCGGGCAGCTTCTCGCTGACGAAGCGGTGCACGCCGATGCCTTGCAGGCCGATCGCGTTGATCATGCCCGCCGGAGTCTCGACGATCCTGGGGGCCGGGTGGCCTTCGCGTTCCTTCAGGAAGAGGCCCTTCACGACGACCGCACCAAGGCTGGAGAGGTCCACCATGTCGGCATATTCGACCCCATAGCCGAAGCAGCCGCTGGCGGACATGATCGGGTTGCTCAATGCGAGCGAGCCGATGCGAACGGAGAGATCGACGCCTGACCTCGCAGGTCGCCTCGATCCCGGTCCCTGATCCCCGATCCCTGATCCCTGATCCCCGATCCCCGATCCCTGATCCCTGATTCCCGCTCCCTGAGTCATTCCTCAGCCCCAGACAATCTGCGCCGCATCGAGCACCGGGCCCGCGATGCAGGAGCGCACGTGATGGAAGCCGCCCAGATCAGCCTTCATCGGAACGATGCAGCTGTAGCAGCCGCCCATGCCGCAGCCCATGATGCGCTCGACTGAGACCTCGCACGGGCGGTTGAACGCCGCTGCCGTGCGTGCGGTGGCCTCGAGCATCCCTTCGGGACCGCACGCGTAAAGAGTGGGCCCACGGTCGGCCGGGCTCCCGGCCAGCGCGCGCGCGAGCGGCGCGATGACTCGGCCCTTCTCGCCGGCGCTGCCGTCCTCCGTCGTGAGCACGAGCGTCACGCCGAGGCTGCGGAAGAAATCGAGGTAGAAGAGTTCCTCGGCGCGCCGTGCGCCGTAGAACAGCGTCGTCCGCACGCCGCGCGCCACGAGTGCGGTGGCAAGGGTCCAGAACGGCGCGAGCCCGACGCCGCCAGCGACCATCCAGCCTTCGGCCGGTGGAGCGACCAGCGTGAACGGCCGTCCGAGCGGTCCGAGGCACGCCACGGTGTCGCCGACCTTCGCGTCATAGAGCAGCCCGGTCGAGATGCCGATGCGCTTGATCAGGATCGACACGCCGGTGGCGCGGCCGGTTGCGTCGCGCAGGACCTCGAAGACGGAGAACGGGCGCCGCAGCAGCGGGTCGTGCCCGCTGGCGGCTTTCACCATCAGGAACTGGCCGGGGGTGGCCGCCTCGGCAACCTGCGGCGCCTCGAGCGCCAGCACGTTGTAGTCGTGCGACAGCACGGTGTTGGCGATCACCGTCGCCGGCACGTCGAAGGGCATCAGGGCAGTATACCAACCCGGCAATTGCGAATTGCTGATTGCAAATTGCTGAATGGAAATGCGTGAAGCCTGGCGGTGCGGGTTCGCTGACAGGCCGTGTCACTGTGTGAGGCCGATCGGTCCTCTGCTTGAAGGTTCCGTGTCCTCTGCGTCCTCCGTGGTAAGCGTTGGGTGCAGACCTCGCGTTGCGTGCATCGCGTGTCCAATTAGCAATCAGCAATTGGCAATCAGCAATTCAGCTATACTGCCTCAGTTCGTTTCTCTTTAACGCGGCCCTGCGAGGCTGCGAAGAGGTGTTCATGCCACGTTCTGCCCGCCTTCCGCGGCGCCTGCCGCGTCAACGTCCGAACATCGCACCGTCATCATCACGCGAAAGAATCCGATCGAAACGGCCTCGTGAGTCGGAGAGGCAGGTGTCTCCATGCCGGTAGTGCTCGATGCCGATCGCATCGGCCGCACGCTGACTCGGATTGCGCACGAAATAGTCGAGCGGAACCGCGGCGTCGAGGAACTGGCGTTTGTGGGCATTCGTCGCCGGGGCGTGCCGCTGGCGCGCCGCCTCGCGGCGCTGGTCGGCGGCATCGCTGGCGCCACGGTGCCGATCGGCGCACTCGACATCACGCTCTACCGCGACGACCTGATGCGGCATTCGATTGGCGCCCAGCCGACGGTTGGCCTCACCGACATCAAGTTCTCCATCGACGACAAGCGCATCCTGCTCGTCGACGATGTGCTCTATACCGGCCGGACCATCCGTGCGGCGCTCGATGCCCTGCTCGAATTCGGCCGTCCGCGGTCGATTCAGCTCGTGGTGCTGGTGGATCGCGGTCACCGCGAGTTGCCGATCAAGGCCGACTACGTCGGCAAGAACCTGCCGACGTCGATGTCGCAGAGCGTGCAGGTGCACCTCATGGAAGTGGACGGGCGTGACCAGGTGGAGATCCAGGAATGAAAAAGGATCTGCTCAGCATCGACGACCTGTCGGCGGACGAGATTTACCGGGTGCTCGACACGGCCGAAGCCATGCGCGAGATCGGAGAGCGGCCGATCAAGAAAGTGCCGACGCTGCGCGGCAAGACGGTCGTCAACCTGTTCTACGAGCCAAGCACGCGCACCCGCACGTCATTCGAGATCGCGGAGAAGCGGCTGAGCGCGGACACGCTGAACATCGCGGTGGCGGCGTCGAGCGTGCTGAAGGGCGAGACCCTGGCAGACACGGCCATGAACATCGAGGCAATGTCGCCGGACATGATCGTCCTCCGCCATTCATCCTCGGGGGCGTGTCACCTGCTGTCGCGCATCTGCAAGTCGCGCATCATCAACGCCGGCGACGGCCTGCACGAGCACCCGACGCAGGCGCTGCTCGACGCGTTCACCATCTGGAAGCACAAGCACACCATCGCCGGTCTGAAGGTCGCGATCGTCGGCGATCTGCTGCACAGCCGCGTGCTGCGTTCGAATCTGCTGCTGTTGACGAAACTGGGCGCCGACGTGTGGGTCAGCGGACCGCCGACGCTCGTGCCGCGCGGCATCGAACAGCTTGGCGCGACGGTGACGACGTCAGTTGACGAGGCGGTGCGCGACGCTGACGTGGTGATGATGCTGCGCATCCAGCAGGAACGGATGCAGGGCGCCTTCTTTCCGTCGCTGCGCGAGTACTTCAACCTGTTCGGGATGACCGAGGCGCGCGTGCGCGGTGCCAAGCCCGACGTCATCATCATGCATCCGGGACCGATGAATCGCGGTGTCGAGATCGCCTCCGAAGTGGCCGACGGCCCGTACTCGGTGATTCTCGAGCAGGTCGCCAACGGCGTGGCCGTCCGGATGGCGGTGCTCTACCTTCTGGCCGGCGGAGTGGAACATGAAGCGGCTGCTTAAGGGCGGGCGGGTCGTCGACCCGGCCAACGGACGTGACGGCGTGTTCGACATTCTCATCGATGGCGATCGCATCGCCAGGGTGGGACCAGATCTTCCGGCGGAGGACGGCACCGTCGTCGTCGCGATTCCGGCGGGCCTCGTGATTACGCCGGGGCTCATCGACATGCACGTGCACCTGCGGGAACCGGGGCAGGAGCACAAGGAGACGGTTGCCACCGGCACCTTGTCGGCGGTGACCGGCGGATTCACGGCGGTCGCCTGCATGCCGAACACGTCGCCGGTGAACGACAACGCCGGCGTCACGCAGTACATCCTCAAGAAGGCGGCGGACGCGAACCTTGCACGGGTGTACCCGATCGGCGCGGTGTCGCGCGGCCAGAAAGGCGAGGAGATGGCCGACCTCGGCGAACTCAAGGAGGCCGGCTGCGTCGCGGTCACCGATGACGGACACCCGGTGTCGACGGCGCTCCTGATGCGGCGGGCGCTCGAGTACACGCGGATGTTCGACATGCCGGTGATCGAGCACTGCGAGGAACAGACGCTCAAGGGCGACGGCGTGGCGCACGAGGGGCTGACCGCGTCGACGCTCGGCTTGCGCGGCATTCCCGGTGAGGCCGAATCGATCATGGCGCAGCGCGACATCGCGCTGGCGGAACTCACCGGCGGGCGTGTCCATATTGCGCACATGAGCGCGCGACAGACGCTCGATGCCGTGCGCTACGGCAAGTCGCGCGGTACACGGGTCACCTGCGAAGTGGCGCCGCATCATTTCATCCTCACCGATGAGATGCTCGCGTCGCCGCTCGCCTACGACACCAACACGAAGATGAACCCGCCGCTGCGCGAGAGGGCCGACCGCGATGCGATGCTTCAGGGCATCGCCGACGGCAGCGTGGACGTGATCGCGACCGACCACGCGCCTCACCATTACGACGAGAAGCACGTCGAGTTCGATCGGGCGCCGTTCGGCATCACCGGTCTGGAAACCGCCGTGTCCCTCTGCCTGGACCGCCTGGTGCACCGGGGCGTGATTACGCTGAGCCGACTGATCGAGTTGCTGTCGGTGAACCCGGCACGCATTCTCGGCGTGCCCGGCGGATCGCTCAGCGAAGGCGCACCGGCCGACCTGACGATCCTGGCGCCCGACCTGGCGGTGACAGTGGACGCGAAGTCGATGAAGTCGAAATCGAAGAACACGCCGTTCGATGGGTGGGAATTGCGAGGAGGAGTCGCCGCAACGCTCGTCGGTGGCGCGACGGCCTACTGCAACCCCGCAGTGACGCTTGAATTTGACGATTTAACGATTTGACGACTTAACGATTTTGACGACTTAACGATGTGACGACGTAGCGATTGGCTGAAGCGGACAAACACCACCGCGGAGGACGCTGAGGACACGGACCTTAAAGTTTCAAAGAGCAGACGCGGGTACGTGCCTCTTGCCTTGCTGCTTTCCTGCCTTTGTTGCCTCCTGCCTTCCTGCCTTCCGTTGATCCGTCCGTGCCTTCTGCCTTACGTCGGTCTGTCCGTTCCCTCCGCTACCTCCATGGTGGCGATTCGTCGTCGCTCCTGGCGCCGGTTGCGCTTTGCTGACTGCCCTGCTCTAACGCGGCGACAGCCGAAGGCGTCCGATCGCGCCGGTCTCGATCTCCAGCCGATCGGTGCGCATCGTCCGGTACCGTACGGCTTTCCAGTCCCCGAGGAAATCGTCGTAGTGCGCCGACAGGAAATGCCCCGACGGCCCGACCGCCTCGAGGAATCGGCTGTCGTTGGCCGGCGACAGGTCGATGATCTGCCGGTACCCGGGTATCGACTGCTGCTCGTAGGGCGCGTCAACCGCCACCGGACCGACGTTCACGGTGCTCCAGTCCCCTCCATTGGGCACCGATCGACTCAGAAGCCGGTGCAGCACCGGCACGGTATCGAGCCCCTGATGCGGGAACACTGCCGGATGCACGGTGTCCCATCGCCAGCGCTCGGGCTCGCGGCCCATCCGCTCCGACAATGCCTCCACCGCCACGTGCAGCGCGGTGGTGACAGCCGCGTCGCAGCTTTCCCGTATCGGGGTCGTGACGTTGTCGCACCACGCGGGGTTGGCGTCGAGCGTCGCCTCGAGGAAGCGCGTAATCGATGAGAAGCGTCCCTGATAGCTCTCGATCACCGCACCCAACTCGTCGCCGACGATCGCAGGTGCCAGCCGAAGGAACCACGCCTCGAATATCGCCGGCGCCGCAGCGTCGCCCCTCGCATCGTCGTCCCAGGCGCGCAGGATCTCCACGGCCCGGCGGTCCAGCGTGGTCGTCGGCTGGACATGCGCGAGCAGGCGGGGAAGCAGGGAACGTGCGTGCAGCGAGATCGTGTCCGCCTGGATGCGTGCGAAGTCGGCAGGGGAAAGCTTTCGGTCGGCGGAATATTCGCGCAGCAATTCGACAATGCGCTGCGCCCGATACGGATTCGGATACTCCAGCGCGACCAGCGGAGCGCCGGGCGCCGCCGACGGCCGGTTGTTGGCGGTGACGATGAAGTGCGACGGCGGATCGTAGATGTGCGGCAGATCCTCGAACGGCACGTAGCCGGTCCACTCGGTGTCGCCGGTCCAGCCCTCAGTGGGTTGTGAGCCATCGCCGGACGCGCGAACCGGGACGTGACCAGGCGCGTAGTAGCCGATGTGCCCGCTCTCCTCGGCAATCACGAAGTTCTGCGACGGCGTGGAGTAATCGCGCAGGGCTTCGGTCACCTCGCTCCAGCTGCGCGCTTCGTTGAGCCGCATGTAGGCCGCGACCGTCTGGTCCTCGTCGTCCAGCGCGGTCCACCTGAACGCGAGCGGTTCGAGAGCCGCCGTCGCCGGCGGATTCTTCGCCGCCGCGTTGTTCGCGTTGATCGCGTCGGAGATGAGCGGACCGTGCCGGGTGATGCGCACGTTGATGACGACCGGACTGCCGCCCTTCACCGCGATCGTTTCCGGGACAACGGTGATGGCTTCCTGCTGGCCCTGGAACTCGGCGAAGCGACCGGTGGGGTCGAGCCGTTCGCGATAGAGATCCTGCACGTCGGCCGCGACGTTCGTCGCGCCCCAGGCGATGTAGCCGTTGCGTCCGAGCGCCACCGCGGGTGTGCCGGGCAGCGTGGCGCCGATCAGATCGACGTCGCCACCTGAAATGTGTGCCAGATACCAGATCGACGGGACGTGCGCCGCCAGGTGCGGGTCGTTCGCGAGCAATGGCTTGCCGGTGGCGGTGAGCGTACCGTCCACGACCCAGTTATTCGAGCCGACGGCCTCGTGCCTGGCCCCCTGGAGCAGCAGGGCGGCGACCATCGGATTGCCGTCGCGCAGCATGCGCTCGAACGCCGGCCAGGCATCGGTCGATGTGAGCGGTGTGATCGTGCGTTGCCCGGATTCGTCGTGCGAGTCAGGCGCAGAACGCTGATCGTTCAGGATGCTGAGACCGTCCGGCGGATACGGGGGCAGGAGCTGTCCCATTCGCTCGACGCCGACCTTCGCCACCAGATCGTGCCGCATCAACTCCGACGAATAGTTGGCGCTGAGATCCCACGCCATCATCTTTGCCCAGACGAGCACGTCCGGCCCCGTGAACGGCTCGGGCGCGAACCGCAGCAGCGTGAATTCCGGCGGCAGCAGCCGCCCGCGGTGCGTGTCGATGAATGCGTTCACGCCGGCGATGTACGCGTCGATCTGCTGCCGCGCGTCGGCCGGCAGATGGTCCCACGCGCTTCGTGCGGCGCGGCCGAAGCCGACTGTGCGCAGGAAGCGATCCTGCGGGAGGGTGGCGGCGCCGAAGATTTCGGAAAGCCGGCCATGGCCGACGCGCCGCTGGAATTCCATCTGCCAGAGACGATCCTGCGCGTGCACATACCCGAGGCCGAACAGGCCATCGCGCCTGGTGGACGCGAAGATGTGCGGAATGGCGTCGGCGTCCCGCACGATGTCCACCGGGCCCGACAGGCCGGCGACCGTTGCATCCGCGTCGTAATCAGGGAGCGATTGCCGCAGGTAGACGTATGCACCGGCTCCAACCGCCACGATCAGCAGGACGAGGGCGACGACAATCCGCGCAATGATCCGGCGCATGCGAAAATCATAGCGGCACAGACGCAGGATTTCATGGTTCCGTGCACAAGAGTTCGTTCCCGGCCAGTTCGACACCAGTCCAGGAGTTGAGTGTGACGTTCCGACGTACCGGGGGGAAGGCGAAGCCCGCCATCCTCAAACCGACCCTCGACGGGCTGTACGACAGCTTCAACATGGCCGACTCGGCCACGGATCCGATTCAGCTGGTTCGGCGGTATTCGCGCAACGACGATCGCGAGGTCGTCGCCTTCTGCGCCGCGGGGCTGGCGTTCGGCCGCGTGACGAGCGTCATGCAGTCCATTCAGCGCCTGCTCGACGTGATGGGCGATCGTCCGGCGGAGTTCGTCCGGCGCTTCGAGCCGCAGCGCGACGGCGTGCCGCTGCGTCCGTTCGTGCATCGCTGGACACGCGGGGCCGACGTCATCGCGCTGCTCTGGGTGCTGCATCAGATGCTCGCGCGGAGCGGCTCGCTCGAATCGTTCTTTCTCGAGGGCGATGACGGCGGCGAGGACATACGCGAGGCGCTGGACAGCTTCTCGCGGCGCGCGCTGGCGCTCGACCTGCAAGCGGCGTACGGCCGCGTTCCGGCGCGACCGGGCGTCTGCTACTTCTTCCCACGCCCGTCGGCCGGCAGCGGCTGCAAGCGGCTGAACCTGTTCATGCGCTGGATGGTGCGTCGCGACGCGCTCGATCTTGGCGTCTGGACCCGCGTGTCGCCGGCGCGGTTGATCGTGCCGCTCGACACGCACATCATCCGCGTGGGGCGCTGCCTCAGGCTGACGCGTTACACGAGTCCAGGGTGGCCGATGGCGCTCGATATCACACGTGCCCTGCGCGAGCTCGATCCCGCCGATCCGGTGAAGTACGACTTCTCTGTCTGCCACCTCGGGATGATGAATGCGTGCGGGTTCCAGACAACGCGGGGCGATGCAGATTGCCCGCTCAAGGGCGTCTGCTCGCCGCGACGACGGCGTCGCATCGAAGCGCGTGGCCGTTCAGCGCTGAAGGCAGCGTACCGCTCCGCCGCCACAACGGGGATAGAATCGGCCACCATCCACGGAGGCCAGGACTTATGAAGCGCGCCCTCTCGCGTCGTGACGTGATGCAAAAGCTTGGCGCGGCTGCGGGCGTGGCAGCGCTGATGCCGCGCACGCTCAGCGCCCAGGCGGCGCAGGCCCCGCCGCTGCCGCGGATCGGTCCGCCGAGCGTGGTCTCGAATCCGCCGCGCGACTTCACGCCCGGCGCGCAGCCGGTCACCTATCCCGATCCCGATCTCTCACCATCGATCCGTCGTTCAACTCGCTCCGGCTCGGCAACACGCCGATTCAGCGTCTGTGGACCGGCGGGTACTGGTGCGAGGGCCCGGCGTGGTCGAGCCAGGGCCGGTATCTGGTCTGGAGCGACCTGCCCAACAACCGGCAGATGCGCTACCTGGACGACGATGGCCGCGTCACGGTGTTCCGGTCGCCATCCAACAACAGCAACGGCAACACGTTCGATCATCAGGGCCGCCAGCTCTCGTGCGAGCACGCGGGCCGCCGCGTCGTCCGCTACGAGCACGACGGATCGGTCACCGTCATCGCCGATGCGTATCAGGGCAAGCGGCTCAATTCGCCGAACGACATCGCCGTTCACCAGGACGGCAGCGTCTGGTTCACGGATCCGCCGTTCGGCGGCTCGCTCTACGAGGGCATGGTCGATGCCGCAGGTGGTCCCGAGCAACCCGCGAGGGCTGCTGAATGCGAAGGCCGGACAGCCGGCCGGCGCCGGCATGCTCAAGCGCGAGTTGTCGTCGAACGTCTATCGTGTCGATCCGGGCGGTCGCATCGACATGGTGATCAGCGAACAGGATCTCGGCAGCGCCGGGAACGGGATTGCCTTCTCGCCGGACTACAAGAAGCTGTACATCGTCGCGCGCGGTGGCGTGGTCGTGGCCGACATCGGCGCCGACAACAGGATCAGCGCCCCCGCAACGTTCAGCAACTTCATGGTGGACGGCGTGCGATGCGGTCCCGACGGCATTCGCGCGGACGTCTACGGGAACCTGTGGTGCGGCAGCAACGCGGGCAACAACGTCGGCTACAGCGGCGTGACGGTGCACTCACCGGACGGGAAGATGATCGGGCGGATCCGTCTGCCGGAGGTGTGCGCGAACGTCGCGTTTGGCGGACCCAAGCGCAATCGGCTGTTCATGACCGCCGGCCAGTCGCTCTACGCGGTCTACACGAACACGCAGGGCGCGTCGCCTGGATGATGCCGCAGGATGTGGCATTCCTGGTCAATCGCCGAGCGGTAGTCGTTCGCCGCTCGCGCGTCTCGCCGCTGTCGTCTTCGCGTTCGAGCGGCTCGCGCTCGTTCAGCAGCTGGCGAACCGCGCTCGAGTGCTTTCGCGCTTCCTCCGCCCGTCCGACTAACCGGCGCACGTCCGCTCGATCTCGTCTCCTCTGGATATTGCGCCACCATGCTGTTCAGCAACAGTCCCGCCTCCTCCAGCGCACGGACCGCATTCCACAATGCGTCTTCGACGCCTTCGTTGACCGCGGCCACGAGGCTGTCGGCAGAGTAGGCATGACCCGTGTGACAACGGAAGCGGATAGCGTTTCCCATCCTTGAACCGGAGCAGCACGCCGTGGCACTCGGGACACGCGAACGGCGACGGTTCGCCAATACGCTCGAGGCCGGCGTCGACTGGGTTCTCGGACTTTGCGATCTTCACCTCTATCTCCACCTCTTCAGGCACTGGCACGGCCGGCGCCGGCTGCTGTGATGGGCTCGTCAGGTCGGTGAGCAGCGGGGCGATCTCCGCAAGCTGAACGACGTGATCGACCGTGACGTGCGCGATCGCACTCCGCGGCATCGATGGGTACAGCGCGTCCTCGGGGTCCTGCACGATGGCGGTCCCGCCGAGCCGCTTGATGACGTCGAGACCGCTGGTCCCGTCATCCAGGCTGCCGGTCAGGATGACGCCAATGGCTCCGGGACCGAAGACCTGCGCCGCCGAACGGAAGAGCGGGTCGATCGCCGGACGAAATCGATTTTCCTTCGGGCCCTTGGTGACGCGCAGCCGACCAGGTTCGAGGACCAGGTGGTAATCGGGCGGCGCGACGTAAATGCGTCCAGCTTTGAGGCGCTCTCCGTCACGTGGTTGAACGCGCCACCAGACGTGAGGCGCGGTCCAGAATGTCCGGGAGCACGCCTGGCGCCTCGGGTGCGGTGTGCATGACGACGCACACCGCCACAGGAAAGTCCTCGGGCAAGGCTGCGACGATCGTCCGCAGCGCTTCGATACCGCCCGACGAGGTTCCGACGACGACGATTCTGGTCATGTTCAAGACCGGATCCCACTCAAGCTTCGGGCCAGAGTGGCGCTAATCTAGGGCTGGAGAATCTGATGACCAGCGAACAGCCGCCCCGAGCCGCGCGCCAGAGGACCAGTCCAAGGCAGGTCCGCAGATCGTGATCGGCATGGGCGCCTCAGCTGGTGGCGTCACGGCGCTGAAGCGGTTCTTCGCGCACGTGCCTGCCGACACGGGCGCGGCGTTCGTCGTCGTTCTGCACCTGTCGCCAGACCATGAGAGCCGGCTCGCCGAAGTGCTTCAGGCGTTCGACTCCGCTACCGGTCACGCGCGTGGAGGAACGGACGCTGATTCGCGCCAACCACGTGTACGTGATCCCCCCCAACCGCAGCCTGACCATCGAGGATGGAAGCGTCACCGTGGCGCCTCTTTCCACTCCGGAACAGCGGCATGCGCCTGTGGACATCCTCCTGCGCACCCTGGCGCTGACGCACGGCACTGCGGCCGCGGCCGTGATCCTGTCCGGCACCGGTGCGAACGGTTCGAACGGCATCAAGTGGATCAAGGAGCACGGCGGGCTGGTCGTCGTGCAGGAACCGGGCGAAGCCGAGTTCCCCGACATGCCGCGCAACTCGATCGCGACCGGACTCGTGGATTACGCGCTACCGGTGGAGAACATTCCGGACGCACTCTTCAGGTACTTCTCCGGGCCGCTCGAGCAGCGGCTGACGGCCCCGGTCGCCGAGCCGCCGGAGGCTGAGGCCGAAAGCCTGCACGACCTGCTGACGCTGTTGCGGGTGAGGACAGGGCACGACTTCGCGAACTACAAGCAGGGCACCGTGCTGCGGCGCATCGCGCGCCGGATGCATGTGCATGCCGTCCCGACAATCCCCGCGTACGTGCGACTGCTTCGCGACTCGCCGGAAGAGGCGGCGCTGCTCCTGCGGGAACTGCTGATCAGCGTCACCAACTTCTTCCGGGATGCCCCCGCCTACGACATCCTCGAGCGTCGTGTCATCCCGCACCTGTTCGAGAACAAGCGGGCGACCGACCAGGTGCGCGCGTGGGTGGCCGGATGCGCCACGGGCGAAGAAGCGTATTCGGTGGCGATGCTGCTGCTCGAGTACGTGTCGGAGAGTCGAACGTCGCCGGCGATCCAGGTGTTTGCCACCGACCTCGACGCCCGCGCGATCAGCATGGCGCGGGAGGGCTTCTACACGAACGCGGAGGTCGCGGACGTTCCCGAGTCGCGCCTGCGGCGGTTTTTCGTACGCGAGGGCGCTGGATTCCGGGTGCGCCGCGAGGTGCGCGAAGATCGTCCTCTTCGCGCATCACAACCTCATCAAGGATCCGCCGTTCTCGCATCTCGATCTGATCGCCTGCCGCAACGTCATGATCTACCTGAACCGTACGGTGCAGCAGCGGCTCGATCGAGACGTTTCACTTTGCGTTGAGGCCGGGCGCGTATCTGTTTCTCGGCGCGTCGGAGACCGCCGATGCCGCCGCCGATCTGTTCGCGCCATTCGACAAGACGGCGCGCATCTACGAGAGCCGACCGGTGGCCGCCCGGCTGCCTCACGTCGTTGCGGGCACATCGACCAGCCCGTCTGCCTGTGAACGGCGAGACCCGCGTTCCAGTCGCGCGCATGTCCGAACGACCGTCGCCAGCCGACTTGCACCAGCGGCTGCTCGAACAGTACGCGGCGCCGTCGCTCGTCGTCACCGAGGATTACCAGGTGGTGCACGTGTCGGATGCGGCGGCGCAGTTCCTCGCCGTGCCCGGGGGCGAGCCGTCACGCGATCTGCTGAAGCTGCTTCGACCCGAACTGCGCATCGACCTCCGCGCCGCGATGAGCAAGGCGCTCAGCGACCGCTCGAACGTCACGGTTCGCAGTGTGCAACTGCCGCCCGAGCCTCGGGGGCAGCCGTGTCTCGATCAGCGTCCGCCCGGTGCTGCGCAGCGGCGAGCCGGCGCGTGGAGTCCTGCTGATTCTGTTCGAGCCCGACGCCACGCCCGCGGCACCACCCGACGCGCAGGTGCTGCCGCCGAGTCCGCCTGGTGCCCCGGTCACTCAGCTCGAGAGCGAACTGGAGCAGGTGCGGCGGCAGCTGAGCTCGACTATCGAACAGTACGAGGGCCACGTCGAAGAGGCCAAGGCCTCGAACGAAGAGCTCCAGGCGATGAACGAGGAGCTGCGTTCCGCCGCCGAGGAACTCGAGACCAGCAAGGAGGAACTGCAGTCGGTCAACGAGGAGCTGACGACCGTCAACCAGGAACTGAAAATCAAGATCGAGGAACTCGCCCTCACCAACAACGACTTCCAGAACTTCATCAACGCGACGGACATCGGCGCGGTATTCCTCGATCGTGCGCTGCGCATCAAGCTGTTCACGGCCCGGGCGTGCGAACTGTTCAATCTGCTCGCGAGCGACATCGGCCGGCCGCTCTCGCACATCACCAGCACGCTGCGGGATGTGCGGCTGCAGGAGGATCTCGACGCTGGTGATGGAACGCCTGCAGCCGATCGAGCGCGAAGTACAGGTGGAGAGCGGCCGGTGGTACCTGATGCGTCTGCTTCCGTACCGCACCTCCGACGATCGCATCGACGGCGTCGTCATCAGCTTCATCGAGATCACGGCGAGGCGGGTGGCCGAGTCGAACACGCGCACCAGCGAAGCACGGCTGCGGCTGCTCATCTCCGGCGCGATCGACTACGCCATCTACACGACCGATAAGGACGGCAAGGTTGATTTCTGGAATGCGGGAGCCGAGCGCCTGTTCGGCTACACGTCCGGCGACATTGTGGGAAACAGCGCCTCGGTGCTGCTGCCGGCCGTGGACCGCGAGGCGGGCACGTTCGAGCAGTTGCTCGAGCAGGCACGGGTGGAGGGTCAGGCGCGCTCCGATCACGGCTGCGTGCGCAAGGATGGCGGCATGTTCTCCTGCGTCGGTTCGATTACCCGCCTGGGGGAGGGCGCAGCCCTCGGGTTTGCCACGATCGTGCGGGACCTCTCCTCCCAGGAGGCCTCCGATGCCTTGCTCTCGGCGGCGAACAGCAGTCTCGAGGCGCGGGTGGCAGTCCGCACGCACGAATTGCAGGAGGAAGTGTCGCGGCGGGCGCTCGCGCAGGAACACGTCACCAGGCTGATGCAGAAGCTGGTCACCTCGCAGGAGGAGCAGCGGGCCCGCATCGCCCGCGACCTGCACGATCAGCTCGGACAGCAGCTGACCACACTGCGACTGACACTGGAGCGTCTGCGCAATCACCTGCAGTCCACTGGCGCTGTAGAGCGATGACGTGGAGGGCGCGCTGGCGTTGACGCGCCAAATCGATACGGAGGTCGATTTTCTCGCGTGGGAGCTGCGCCCCGCCATTCTCGACGATCTCGGGCTGGCGGCTGCGCTGCCGCAGTTCGTCGGCGACTGGTCTGCGCACTACCGCATCCCGACCGAGGTTCGCGCCTCCGGCCTGTCGAACCTGCACGCCCCGCGCGAGGTGGAAGTGACCTTCTACCGCATCGCCCAGGAGGCCCTCAACAACATCGTCAAGCACGCGCACGCGAGCCGCGCCGACGTGATCCTCGAGGCGCGTGACGGGTCACTCGTCCTGGTGATCGAAGACGATGGCGTGGGCTTCGAAGCCACGAGCCCGGATCCGGCCCACGGTATCGGCCTGCTCGGCATGCGCGAGCGGGCCGCGCTGGTGGGCGCAACGCTCGAAGTGGAATCGTCCCCCGGCAACGGCACGAGCATCTTTATCCGCTATCCGTTGGCCGCAATTGCCGGCGAGGCAGGAAAGCAAGCGGGTGTGTCATGAGCCGCATTCTCGTGCTGCTGGCGGAAGATCATGAAACCGTGCGCGAAGGGCTCAAGCTGCTCATCGACGCACAGCCCGACATGCGCGTGGTCGGAGAGGTGGCGAGCGGACGCGGCGTGGTCGAACGAACGATGGCGCTCGTTCCCCATGTTGTCGTGATGGATATCGCCATGCCCGAGATCAACGGTCTGATCGCCACGCGCGAACTCAAGCAGGCGTGCCCCGACACCGCGGTCGTGGTGCTGACGCGGCATGACGACAATGCCTACGTGCAGGAACTGCTCAGGGGTGGCGCCTCCGGGTATGTGCTGAAGCGGAGCCCGTCAGGAGAACTGCTCGCCGCGATCCGCGCGGCCGCGAGTGGCCGCAGTTACCTCGATCCGGCGCTGGGCGCAAGGATCGCCGGCGGTATCCGCCGCGGGAGCGCTGGTCTGTCACCAGCGACGCCTGGCGTCAGCGAACGCGAGAACCAGGTGCTTCGCCTGGTCGCGCATGGCCATAGCAACAAGGAGATCGCGAACTCCCTCGGCATCAGCGTCAAGACGGTCGAGGTGCACAAGGCCAACGCCATGAAGAAGATGGACTTTCACGGACGCATCGATGTCGTCCGGTACGCGATGCTGCAAGGCTGGCTGCAGGACGACTGACGACTAGGTGAATCTCCTTATATAGTTTGGGGGAATTGACCAATGGGCACGGCCATATCCGTGTGGCACCCTAGCGCATGTGCCGCCTGCCAAGTCGGTCGACGTGATCGGAACAGCTGTTGAAGCCGGACGACGGGTTTCTGAACAGGCCGACCAGATCGCTCACCACACAAAGGCCGAACTCGCGCGGGCTGAATTGATCCTCGCGCGCCTCCGGGCCTTTCTCCCGAACCCCGATCCGAACGGAACACCGCGGCCAGAGGGCGACGAACGATGGCGGTTGCATGTCCCGGACTGACCGCGCCCGCGCACCGGCGTCAGGCGTTCCCGTTCCGCCGGGCACGCAAGGAGAAGCCCCCATCGTGCTGGTCGTGGACGCCGATGCCGACGCCCGCGAGATGTATCGGCAGGTGCTCGCCGTCTACGGTTGGACGGTCCATGAGGCGGCAGACGGCCGGGACGCGCTTGTGCAGGTGTATCGCGTGCGTCCGCACACGATCCTGCTCGACGCGCGGCTGCCGTTCATCGACGGCCAGCAGTTGTGCGCGCTGCTGCGAGGCGACCGGGCGACCGCGTCGCTACGGATCGTGGCCACCGTGAGCGACGGATCTCCAGAGAACGTGCGCCGCTTTCGCGACCGCGGTGCCGACGACGTGTTCCTCAAACCGGTGTCGGTCGACGTGCTCGCTTCCGCGCTGCGCGCCGGGCACATCGCCGCGGCCGACGCGGCAGTCCCCGAGTGTGCGCCCGTTGTCCCATCACGCCCGATCGCAAAAGTACGGGCGCATGGCCGCTACGTATCCACCAAGCCGCCGCAATCGCCCCCTAACCTGCGTTGTCCGCACTGCGACGGCGTGCTGCAGTATGACTGCAGCCACGTTGGCGGCGTCAGCGCGAGGCATCCCGAGCAGTGGGACTACTTCCTGTGCCCGAAGCACGGCGCGTTTCAGTACCGGCACCGCACGCGGAAGCTGCGCGCGATGGATTGACGCCCGCGCGGCGCGCTATCCACTCCCCTCGGTGATGGCGGGAATGTCGGCCAGATGCGGGGCGCGCGCCAGGCGAGCGTAGACGGCCGCTGTTCCTGCCACCATCCGCTCCACCGTGAATCGTTCGCGCACTCGCGCGTAGCCCGCGGCAGCCATCCGGCTGCGAAGGGGACCGTCCTCGATGAGCCGGATGATCGCACCGGCGAGTTGGTTCGGGTCACGCGGTTCGACCAGCACGCCGGTCCGCCCGTCCTCCACCACCTCTGGAATTCCGCCGGCGCGAGTGCCGACGATGGCTGTGCGGCAGGCCATCGCATCGAGCAGCGAGGTGCCGAGCCCCTCGGTGACCGAACTCATCGCAAACAGGTCGAAGCCCTTGATGCAGCCGATCACGTCCACGCGGAAGCCCGGGAGCAGCACGTGCTTCTCGAGATGGTGCTCGCGAACCAGGTGTTCCAGATGATCGCGCAGCTCGCCTTCGCCGAGGATGACGAACCGTGCGTCGGGGATCTTCTGCACGACCCGGTGCGCCGCCTCGATCAGATACCGCTGGCCCTTGTGCGGCACGAGCGCGGCGACGTTGCCGACGAGAGGGGCATGATGCGGCAGCCAGAACGCTTCGTGGACGTTGACGATCGGCACGGCGTCGATGCGATCGACGTCGATCCCCTCATGCACCGTGACGGCACGGTCCGCAGGCACGCCGTCGCCGATCAGCATGCTGCGGATGGCGTCCGACGCGGCGATGAAGCAGTCCACCTGCCGGTACTTCCAGCGCGAGAACGAGTTCGCCTTGAGATGGAAGTCCACTCGCCGGGACGCGATGAGCGCCGGCGCGCGGCGCCCCTGCTTCCAACGTGACGCCGCGCCAAAAGACAGCGCCATGCCGGCCATGGCGACGCCGTGCGGGTCGTGCGCATGGATGACGTCGGGCCGCAGCTGGCCGATCACGCGCGCCAGCCGCCACGCCGCATGGAGGTCCACCTCCGAACGAGGGGCGATCGGGATCAGGTCGAGCCCCTCCTGCGCCCGTTTGCGCAACTCGCCGTCCGGGTGGGCAACGAGCGCGGCGCGGTGCCCGATGGCGCGCAGGCCGTTGACGGTCAGCAGTACCTGGTTCTGACCTCCGCGCCAGGTTCGTGCCGTGTCGATGTGCAGGGAAAACACGTCGGTCTCGCGTCGATCATACCGGGCCCGGCCGGTCGGCGGACGCGGCTGGCGGGGCGTGCTGAAGTTGCCAGAGCTTCGCGAACTTCAGGAACACGTAGTACCCGTTCATGGTCGAGATGATGATGCCGACGGCGCCAAGACGGAAGCCGCCTTTAGCCACGTAGTTGCGCAGGAAGGCCAGCGGTCCGTGGAGGAGCAGGTGCCAGACTGCCGCACGGCGTCCCGACTCGTGCATCTGGCGCGCGGCGTAGGTCGTGTAGCGATCGATCGTCTCGAGATGATCCGCGATGTCGCGATAGGCAAAGTGCTGCAGCTCGCCGCCGAGCCGTCCGAGCGCGCCGTTCACGACCACCGCCTCGTGCACGTACCTGCCGGACCAGTGCGCGGCCCGCCGATCGTACAGCCGCGTCTGATAATCCGGGTACCAGTCGGTGGCCCGGATCCACCGCCCGAGATGCCATGTCAGCCGCGGCACCTGATACGCCGTCGTCAAGGGGTTCTGCAGCGTGCGGCGAATCTCCGCCGCGAGTTCGGGTGTGACGCGCTCGTCAGCGTCGACTGACAGAATCCAGTCGTGCGATGCCTGCGCGGCCGCGAAGTTCTTCTGCTCGATGTAGCCGGGCCAGTCACGCACGATGACGCGCGCATTCGCCGCACGGGCGATCTCCACCGTGCGATCGGTGCTTCTCGAGTCGACGACGACGATCTCGTCAGCCCACGCGACGGAGGCGATCGCTGCGCCGAGATCAGCCTCTTCGTCTTTCGTGATGATGGTGACCGATACCTTCGGCACGGAGGGAAGTGTACATCGACGGGGATCAGGGATCAGGGATCAGGGATCAGGGATCAGGGATCAGGGATCAGGGACGGGATCAGGAGCCGACTGCCGGCCCACCCGACCTTCGGCGAACCTGAAGGTTCGCGGCTACATCACGTCGATGTGGAAAACCGCCTTAACGTCCGGTGGTGAGCGCGGTGCCGGCGATCGTGCTCGCATTGGTGCCGATCACGGATGCCTTCTGCAGCGCCTCGAAGTCGACGATCGACTTGTTGTAGTCGGAGATCGCCTTGATCTCGGATGTTCGCGCCGTGGCGAGGTCGCGCTGCGCCTGGAAGACGAAGAAACTGATCTGGATACCGGCAGCGAACTTCTTCTCCTCGGCCGCGAGCCTCTGCTCGGCCAGGTCGCGCGCCGCTCGAGCGCTGTCCACCCGCTTCAGGTTCGTCACCACCTGGCGGCCGGCGTCGCGCACCTGTGTGGCGATCTGCAGTTCGAGGTTGCGCAGCTGCATCTGTGCCTGCTGGTACTGGAGCGAGGCACGCGACAGGTTCGTCTGCTGTGTGCTGTCGCCCACCGGATACGAGACCGACACGCCGAACGTCCACGCCGGGAACTGGTTGGTGAACACGTCGCCCAGGACGGTTCCGAACCCCCGCTCCGACAGCACGGCGCGGTTGGTCGTGGTTGGAGGGAACGAGGTGATCGGGGCGAGCACCGTGCCGCCGATGCCGCTCGGCTGGTAGGACAGGTTGGCGTTCACTTCAGGAAGCGTCTGGCCGCGGTAGAACTTCAGGTTCACGGCGCTCTGCTCGATGCTGTTCACCGCGAGCTTGACGTCCGTGCGATCGTCGAGCGCCCTGCGCACGGCTGCGTCCACGTCCACCGCATACGCCGCGAACGGCATCACATCCGTCGGCTCCAGAACCGTGGTCCAGAAGTCGGGCGTCTTCGGATCGAAGATGAGCGCGCGCAGCCGGTCTTCGGCCTGCTCGATGTCCGATTCGGCGACGATCACGGTCTCCTCGTTCCTCGCCACCTCGGACTGGGCCTCCACGATGTCGATCGGCGCCATGGTGCCGATCTGCACCCGCTTCTCGTTGTCGGCAAGCGCGCGTTTCGCCAGATCCAGCGCCTGCTGCTGGGCGTGGAGATTTTCACGGGCGTAGGCGAGGTCCCAGTACGCGTTCTTGACGTTGCGCACGGTGGTGACCACCGTGGCGTCCACGGAGACGTCCGACGCCTGGCGCTGCTTCTGCGTGATCTCGAGCTGGTTGCGGTACTGGTCCACGGTGCGGTTGCGGAACAGCGGCTGCGACACGTTGAACGCGATGTTCGAGTTCAGCAGCGGGTTGTAGTTCGTGAACAGGTTGTCGGTCGTCGACCGCTGGTTGTTCCAGGCCACCGTGTAACTGGTGCCGAATGGCAGGATCTGCGACATGCCCACCTGCGTCGTGAGGCGGTTGTCGTTGATCCTCGACGACCCTCCGGCCAGCGCGTTGGTCGCCGGGTTTTCCTGCTTGACGCTCTGCACGCCGGTCGTGAGCGTGGGCAGCCAGTGGCTGCGCGCCTGGGCAATCGACATGTCCTGGATTTGCGGGTTGAAGCGCTCGACCGCGATGCCGAGGTTCTGCTCGAGCGCGAGCGCGACGGCGTCGTCCACCGACAGGCGGCGGACGGTGGCGGCGGGGTTCTGGGCGGCGGCCGGTGACCGTCGCCGCAACCGCAGCAGCCAGGGCCAGCGCGAACGTGACGTACTTCTTCGAATAACGCATGGACGGAGGCTCCATCAGGCGAGATATGTTCTGATCAGTAGACGTGCGGAGGGGCGGTTCGGTTCAGAGACCCGGATTGTATACTACCGAGTCGCATGCCCACACGAGACGAACTCCTCGATCTGTTCCGGAAATCAGGCGCCCTTCTCGAAGGGCACTTCCGTCTGAGCTCCGGGCTCCACAGCACCGGATACCTGCAGTGCGCCCTCGTGCTCCAGCACCCGGCCACGGCGGAACTGCTCGGCCGCTCGATGGCGGACATGGCGCGCGACCTGCGTGCCACCGTGGTGCTCTCGCCCGCACTTGGGGGCGTGGTGATCGGGCACGAGGTGGGCCGCGCCCTCGGTGTGCGCGCGCTGTTTGCCGAGCGCCAGGACGGGGCGCTGCTGCTGCGCCGCGGTTTCATGCTCGCGGAGTCGGATCGCGTGCTGGTGGTGGAAGACGTCTGCACGACGGGCGGCTCCACGCGCGAGACGATGCAGGTGGCGACCGCGTCGGGTGGGCACGTGGTTGGCGCCGCCGCGATCGTCGATCGCAGCGGCGGGACCGCTTCTTTCGATGTGCCGTTCCATGCGCTGCTCGGCGTGGACCTGCCGACCTATCAGCCCGACGAGTGCCCGCTGTGCGCGCAGGGGATGCCGGTGGTCAAGCCAGGATCACGTCCCGTGGTCGCCTGACTTGCTGCACCTGAAGCTGACGATCGCCTACGACGGCACCGGCTTCGTCGGGTGGCAGCGTCAGCGGACGGGAACGTCGATTCAGGGGCTGCTCGAAGACGCCCTGGCGCCACTCGAGGGAGGGCGCGTCGTGGTGTCGGGCGCCGGGCGTACCGACGCTGGTGTCCACGCGCATGGTCAGGTCGCGTCGATGACGCTGCGTCGTTCCATCTCTCCCGCGGCGGTGATGCGAGCGCTCAACGTTCAATTGCCGCTTGCGGTGCGCGTGCTGTCAGCTGAAGAGGTCGGCCCCGACTTTCACGCACGCTTCCTCGCCGTCGCCAAGACCTACCGGTATCGAATCTGGAATGGCGAGGTGCTGAGCCCGTTCGAGCAGCGGTTTGCCTGGCACGTGCGTGAGCCGGTGCTCGACGGCGACGCGATGGCGGCAGCTGCCGCGCGGCTCATCGGGCGGCATGACTTCGCTGCCTTCCAGGCCACCGGCAGCAAGCGCGCCACCACTGAGCGGACGGTGTTCTCGTCGACGCTGCGCGCAAGCCTGGATCGGACGCACGACCCGGTGATCGCCTACGAAGTACGCGGAAACGGCTTTCTCCGCCACATGGTGCGGACCATTGCAGGCACGCTGGTCGAGGTCGGGCGCGGACGACGACCACCGTCGTGGGTAGACGAGGTTCTGGCGTCGCGTGACCGTGCCATCGCCGGCAGGACGGCCCCGGCGGCAGGGCTGTTTCTGGTCGCGGTCGAGTACGAATAGGCGTCTTATAATGGATCAGCATGTCGCTTGAAAAACTCCTGGCCTGGATTCCGCCAGGGTCGCCCGACGAGGCGCTCGCCAGGCAGGTGAACTTCGAGCAGCTGCCCGCGCACGTCGCCATCATCATGGACGGCAATGGACGCTGGGCCGCCCAGCGGCATCTCCCGCGCGTCGAAGGGCACCGCGCCGGCATCGATTCGGTCCGCGACGTGGTGGAAGCGTCCGCGCGCCTCGGGATCGACGTACTGACGCTCTACGCCTTTTCGGTGGAGAACTGGAAGCGCCCGCGCACCGAAGTGAACATGCTGATGATGCTGCTCAAGCGGTACATCCGGCTGGAACTCGGCACGCTGCTCAAGAACAACATCCGGTTCCGTGTCATCGGCCGCGCGGACGAACTCGCGCCCGACGTGCAGCGCGAACTGGACCTGGGCACCCGCAAGACGGAAAGCAACACCGGGATGCTCTTCAACATTGCGTTGAACTACGGCGGTCGTGCCGAGATCGTCGACGCGGCGAGGCGCGCTATCGCATCGGGCATCGACGCGGCGGATCTGGACGAGGCGAAGTTCAGCGACCTGCTCTACACGGCCGGCCAGCCCGATCCCGATCTCCTCATCCGCACCAGCGGTGAGATGCGCGTGAGCAACTTCCTGCTGTGGCAGATTGCCTACGCGGAGATCTGGGTCACCGACACGCTGTGGCCAGATTTCCGGCGGCGCGATCTGCTCGAAGCAATCGTCGACTACCAGAAGCGTGAGCGTCGGTATGGCGGGATCAAACCGTCGCCGTTCGCGCTCGGCGCGAAGTGACCACCCGTATCCTGAGCGGCGCGGTGCTCGTCGCACTGACCGTAGCCATCGTCTGGTTTGCGGCGGCCTGGCTGTTCTTCCTGATTGCGGAACTGCTCGTCGTACTTGCCTGTCGCGAATATGCGGCGCTGGCGCGCAACAGCGGGCTGCCGTTCCCGACCGTCGTGGCGACCGCGGCGGCCGCGCTCACCTGCGCGTCGTTCGCGCGTGTGGCATTTGGCGGCACCAGCTGGGTACCGCTCGACCTGGTGCTGTTGACCTCGTTCGTCACGATCGCCGCCATGTCGATCGGTTCGTGGAGCGGTAGCGGCGATGCGGTCGCCTCGGTCTCCGCCGCCCTGCTGCCGTGCCTCTACTTCGGCCTGCCGCTCGGCGCGATGCTGTCGATTCGCGAGAACCACGGCCCGGCCACGTTGTTCCTGCTGATGCTGACCGTGATGGTCAGTGATTCTGCGCAGTACTTTGTTGGCCGCGCGTTCGGTCGTCGGCCGCTTGCGCCGCGCGTGAGCCCGAAGAAAACCATAGAGGGCGCGTACGGAGGATTCGTGTTCGGCACGGCGGCGCTCGTCGGCCTCGGCGCGTGGTGGCTGCCAACGGTGCCTGTGCCGATGCGTGTGCTGCTTGGCGTCACAGTCGTCGCGCTCGGCATCGCCGGAGATCTGTTCGAATCGATGCTGAAGCGCAGCGCGGGCGTCAAGGACAGTTCGTCGCTCATTCCCGGCCACGGTGGTGTGCTCGACCGCATCGATGCGCTGCTGTTCGCCGCGCCCATTTACTACGTCGTGCTCAATCATGTCTGACGCCGCCGCGCCGGCGCCGGCGCGGGTCCACGTGTCATGAAGCGGATCGCGATCCTCGGCTCCACCGGCTCGATCGGGCAGAGCGCGCTGTCGGTGGTGGACACGCATGCGGACCGGCTCGAGGTCGTCGGCCTTGCCGCGGGCGAGAACGTCGAACGCCTGGCCGAGCAGGTCGCGCGCTATCAGCCGCGTGTCGTTTCGGTGTCAACGGAGCATGCGGCGGAGCGCTTGCGCGCACTCCCGGCGTGGTCAGGTGACGTGATCGTCGCTGATGTCGGACGGGCAGGGCTGGTGGCGGTGGCCACGCATCCCGACGTGGATATCGTGCTGTGCGCGTCATCGGGGACCGACGGACTCGAAGCGGTGCTCGCCGCGATCGAGCATGGCAAGACCATCGCGCTCGCCAACAAGGAAGTGCTCGTGATGGCCGGTGGCATCGTGACCGATGCGGCCCGCCGCCGCGGCGTCCCGATTCTGCCGGTGGACAGCGAGCACAATGCGATTCACCAGTGCCTGCACGGACGCGAACCGGCCGAGGTGAAACGGCTGGTCCTGACCGCGTCCGGCGGACCCTTCCGCGGACGGAACGCGTCACAACTTGAAACCGTCACAGCGGCCGATGCGCTCCGCCATCCGACCTGGCAGATGGGGCGGAAGATCACGGTGGATTCGGCGACCTTGATGAACAAGGGGCTCGAGGTGATCGAGGCGCGCTGGCTCTTCGGCGTGGGGCCCGGGCAGATCGACGTAGTGGTGCACCCGCAGTCAGTCGTCCACTCCATGGTGGAACTGGTCGACGGTTCGGTGATCGCGCAACTGGGCGTCACCGACATGCGCCTGCCCATCCAGTACGCGTTCTCGTACCCGGAGCGCTGGTCGGCTCCTGTGCCTCCGCTCGACCTGACTCGCGCACGGCAACTCGACTTCGATGTGCCGGACCTGGCCGTGTTCTCGTGTCTGGCGCTCGCGTACAGAGCGCTGCGTGGGGAGGACAGCCTGGCGGTGGTCCTCAACGCCGCGAATGAGATCGCCGTGGCTCGATTCTTGGACGGGGCGCTTTCGTTCCCGGGGATCGCCCGTGTGATCGAGCGCACCATGGACGCGCACCGGGCGGCAGAGGTAAGCACCCTCGCGCAGGTGCGAGCGGTTGACGAGTGGGCCCGCGACTACGCGCGTGAGATCGTGCGCGGGATACAATTGAAAGTCTGAGGTTTTGGTGTCTGGTTCACTGATTACCGTCCTGTCGTTCGCATTCGTGCTCGGCGTCCTCGTGTTCGTGCACGAGCTCGGCCATTTCATGGCCGCAAAACGGATCGGCATCAAAGTCCTCAAGTTCCAGCTGGGCTTCAATCCGACCGTGTTGAGCATCCGCCGTGGCGACACCGAGTACAGCATCGGCGCGCTGCCTCTCGGCGGTTACGTGAAGATGGCCGGTGAGAACCCGGACGAGCCGCAGAGCGGCGGCCCGGAAGAGTTCCTGTCCCGAACGAAGTGGGAACGGTTCCAGGTACTCATCATGGGACCGCTCATGAACCTCGGTCTGGCGGTCGTGCTGACCGCCGTCGTCCTCTACCAGGGCGCCGAGCGTCTCGCCTATGAAACGCGCCCGGTGGTCGTGGGTGCAGTTACGCCGGACTCGCCCGCAGCCGGTGTGGGGATCAAGCCTGGCGACCGTATTACCGCCGTAGGCGGCCGCAACGTCAACACGTGGGAGGACTTTTATATCTCCGTCGGGACGAAGCCCGATCGCGAAGTCCCTCTCGCGTTCGTGCGCGACGGCAACAACTCCTCGGTGAACGTCACGCCGAAGACTCCCCCCGGCAGCCGCTTTGAAATCGGCGATATCGGCGTGTTGCCGGACGTGCATCCGCACATCCGCTCCGTGAACCCTGGCGATCCCGCTGACCGCGCCGGTTTCAAGGCCAACGACGTCGTCGTGTCCGTGAACGGTGAGCCGATCATCTTTTCGGGCAACCTCAAGGAGGCTATCTCCAAGCGACCCGAGCAGCAGATCACAGTAGCGATTCTGCGCGACGGTGCGCCGATGACCCTCGTCGCCACTCCGAAACGCAGCGGCGATTCCGGTCTCCTCGGCGTGGCCATCGCTGACGAGACCGAGAGCATCAGGCCGGGGCTCGTGGGCTCGGCACGGATGGCGGTCGAGAAGAACCTCCAGTACTCGGGTTTGATCTTTCAGACGGTGTGGGGTCTGATCACCGCGCAGACATCCCCGAAGCAGTTGATGGGCCCGGTGGCCATTGCGCAACTATCCGGAGAGTCGGCCCAGCTCGGGTGGATCGCCCTGTTCAGCTTAATGGCCCAAATCAGCCTCAACCTCGGCCTGCTGAACCTTCTTCCTATTCCGGTCCTCGATGGCGGGCACATCCTCATCATGGCGCTGGAAGGCGTGGCGAGGCGCGACTTCAGCACGAAGATGAAGGAGAAGATGCTGCTCGCAGGCTTCGTCGTGCTGATGACCTTGATGGTGACCGTGATTTACAACGATCTGACGCGGATCAGCTGGATTGAACGCCTGATGCCGTGGCGCTGATCTGGCAGCCTCTTCGCATAACTGGAGTTCAGCAGCTTCGGGCTGTCGCCGTTATCAGGAGGGGAATGTGAAGCTTTTCAGATTGGGCAGTCTGCTCGCCCTGGTGCTGACGCTCGGGACGGCTGTTCCGGTGTCCGCACAACAGACGGTGACATCCACCGACCTCCAGCGCCTGCAGGATGCTCTGGCCGATGCCGGACGCGATGTCTCGGCTGTTCGCACACGCGATAGTGCGCTCGCCTCCAGGCTCGAGAGCGAGCTGAACGACCTGCGCGACGAAACCGCCTACATCCGCGTCAAGGTTCGCAAGAACGAGCCGGTCGCACGTGGCGATTACTTCGACCTGCGCGATCGCATCGACGAACTCCGCTCGCGGGCGCGAGGCGACGACTCACGCACGACCGGCACCGCGAGTAGCGGTTCATCGTCCACGCGATCAACGAGAGGGTCGGATACATCCACGAGAAGCTCTGATGCCGACGTGCCGTCGGGCACCGAGTTCGACGTCAGGCTGGGCCAGACCCTGAGTTCTGCGACCAACCTGGTCGAAGACCGCTTCGAAGGGACGACGCTGGTCGACCTCCGTGACGGTGACAGGGTGATCGTCCCTGCCGGTTCGACGATGCGCGGGGTCGTCAGCTCGGTGACGAAGACCAGCCGTACCGAGCGCACCGGCAAGCTGACGCTGGCCTTCGATCAGATCACGATCGACCGCCGCGACTATCCGATTCGCGCGACCGTGACGCAGGCGATCGAGAGCGAGGGGATCAAGGGCGAAGCCGGCAAGATCGGTGCGGGCGCCGGTATCGGCGCGATCATCGGCGGAATTCTTGGCGGCGCGAAAGGCGCCATCGCGGGCATCCTCATCGGTGGCGGCGGCACCGTGATGGCAACCGAGGGCAAGGATGTCGAGCTTCCCGCCGGCACGGTCCTGCGGGTGCGTCTCGAGTCCGGCCTGAATCTCAGGTAGGGCAGGACGGGCGGGTCGGGCAGGTCCGGCGGGTCGGCTTTGGCCACTCGGCGCTCCCGACCCGTTCATCGTCAACCGGGACGCCTGACCTACCCAACTTACCTGACCTACTCGACCTGACCTACCTGACGTCCCGACCTCCCCGACCTGGCCTACCCGACCTACCCGCCACACCTGCCCTATTCAAACGAGCTCCCTCATCGCGCCGCGCGCTGCGGCGATGGTCCTGTCCACATCCTTCCTGGTGTGTGCGGAGGACAGGAACCATCCCTCGAACTGCGACGGCGGCGGATAGATACCGCGCGCCAGCATCCCTCTGAAGAAACGCGCGTAGAGATCGGTATTGGCGCTCGTCGCCGACTTGTAGTCGCGAACCTGCTGGCTGGTGAAGAACGGCGTCACGATCGAGCCGAACGCGTTTACCTGCAGCGCAACGTCCGCATCACGTGCCGCCTCGGCGAAACCCGGCGGCGAGCCGCGAACCGAGCGCCGCAAGGTCGCGATACAGCCTCGGCTTCAGCTGATCGAGGCACCAGATGCCGGCGGTCATCGCGAGCGGATTGCCGGACAAGGTGCCGGCCTGATACACGGGCCCAGCGGGCGACACCAGTTCCATCAGATCAGCCCGGCCGCCGTATGCGCCGACCGGAAGTCCGCCGCCGATGATCTTGCCGAGGCAGGTGAGGTCGGGCCTGACGCCGTACACCTGCTGCGCTCCGCCCGGTGCCGCGCGGAACCCCGAAATCACCTCGTCGAACACGAGCAGCGCGCCGTTCGCGTCGCATGCCTTGCGCAGTTCACGCAGGAATCCGTCGCCGGGCGGCACCAGCCCCATGTTGCCGGCGATCGGCTCCACCACGAGCGCGGCAACCTGGCCGCGGTTGGCCTTGAACACGCGCTGGACCGACGCGATGTCGTTATAGCTCGCGATCAACGTGTCGGCCGCGGCGGCTTTCGTGACGCCGGGGCTGGTCGGTGTGCCGAGGGTCAGGGCGCCGGAGCCCGCCTGCACCAGAAAGGCGTCCGCATGCCCGTGGTAGCAGCCTTCGAACTTGATGATCTTGTCGCGGCGCGTGGCTGCGCGTGCGACGCGGACGGCGCTCATGGCCGCTTCCGTCCCCGAGCTCACGAAGCGCACGCGCTCGAGCGACGGCATCAGTTTGCGCACGCGCTCGCCAAGCTCCACTTCCAGCGGGCTCGGCGCGCCGTAGCTCGTGCCGAGCTTCGTCGCGGCGGTGAGCGCCTTGACCAGGCCGCGGGGCGCGTGCCCGTGGATCAGCGGACCCCAGGACATCACGTAGTCGATGAACACGTTGCCGTCGACGTCCTCGAGCCGCGCGCCTGACGCGCGCCTGATGAACAACGGGGCGGCGCCCACCGACTTGAACGCGCGAACCGGGCTGTCGACGCCTCCCGGCAACACGTCCAGGGCTCGCGAGAAGAGGCGCGCCGATTTGGTGGTTTTCATAGATGGTGCAGTCGGCCAACACGGCGGGCCTGATCGCGTCACGACGCACGGCGAACCTGAAGGTCCGCCGCTACGTACAGTCCGCCGGCCTCTGGCGGTGCGGCATCACGCCAGGAGGCGTGCCGCCTCGCGCGCGTAGTACGTGATGACGATCTCCGCGCCCGCCCGCCGGATCGACGTGAGCGTTTCCAGCATCGCGCGCGGTTCGTCGATCCAGCCGTTGCGCGCCGCCGCCTTGAGCATCGCGTATTCACCACTCACGTGATACGCCGCGGTCGGATACCCGAACGCCTCCTTCACCTTCGCGATGACGTCGAGGTAGGCGAGCGCCGGCTTCACCATGATGATGTCGGCTCCTTCCTCGATGTCCTGCGCCACCTCGCGAAGCGCCTCCTCGACGTTGGCCGGATCCATCTGGTGCGACCGCCGGTCCCCGAACTTCGGTGTGGACCCCGCCGCGTCGCGAAACGGCCCGTAGAACGCGGAACAGTACTTCGCCGCATACGACATGATCGCCACGTTCTCGAACCCGCGTTCGTCGAGCGCCTCGCGGATTGCGCCAACGCGGCCATCCATCATGTCCGACGGCGCGACGATGTCGGCGCCGGAGGCGGCGTGCGAAAGCGCGGCCCGCACGAGCTGCGCCACCGTCGGATCGTTGGCGATCTGTTCCTCGATCAGCAGGCCGCAGTGCCCATGATCGGTGTACTCGCACAGGCACACGTCGGTGATGACGAGCACGCCGGGCACGTCGCGCTTGATCGCGCGGATCGCCCTCTGGACCGGCGCCTCCGCGTCGTACGCCGCCGACCCCACATCGTCCTTGTGCTCGGGAAGCCCGAAGAGCAGGACGCTTCTCACGCCATCGGCTTTCGCGAGCGATGCCTCCCGCACGGCCTCGTCGACCGACAGGTTGAATACGCCAGGCATCGAGCCGACCTCGCGCCGCACTCCCTCGCCCTCGCAGACAAACAGCGGCAGGACGAACATCTCGGGCGACAGCCGCGTTTCACGCACCAGTGCCCGCATCGGTTCGGACGACCGCAGGCGGCGCAGCCGGCGGGTGAGAGTCAGCGTCGATCGAGCGTGCGCGGTTGCCATTGCGAGTCCTCCCTCGGGCCTCGTGCTAACGTGCGCCGGCGATCGTCGCGTCCACTGTTTCGAAGTGACGGACGATCGCGGCGCACAGCGCCTGAATGGTGTACTGCGAAGGCACGATGCCGCAGGCGATACCGAGCTGGGCGGCCGCTTCGGCGGTGACCGGACCGATTGCCGCGACATTCGTGGTGTGCAGCAGGTCGGCGGCGGCATCCGCGCCGTACAGATCCGCGAAGCTCCTCACCGACGATGGGCTGGTGAACGTGACGACATCGATGCGTCGATCGAGCAGCATGCGGTAGACATCCGGCTCGCCGTCGCGCTCGGGATCGATTGCGACCGTTCGGTACGCGATGACTTCCTCGACCGCCGCACCGCGCTTGCGCAGTTCCTCGCCGATGACCTCGCGACCGATATCCGCGCGCGGCAGCAGGAACCTGACCCCTTCGATGACGCCGGTCTCGAGCAGCGCCTGGACGACGCTCTCGGCACGTGACTCGGCCGGCAGGAGGTCCACCTTGATGCCGAACCTGGTGAAGCGTTCGGCGGTGCCTGCGCCGATGGCGCACAGCCGGACGTTCTTCAGCGCACGGACGTCTGCGTCTGATGCGAGCAGCCGGCCCATGAACGCATCCACCGCGTTGCCGCTCGTGAACACTGCCCAGTCGAACTGATCGATGTCCGCGCACGCCTGATCGAGCGGTGCGAAATCGGTCGGCGGCACGATGCGAATCATCGGCGCTTCGATCGGGTCGGCCCCGAGCGCTTGAAGCAGGCTGACAAATTCCCCGGCCTGCTCACGTGGACGGGTGACGAGGACGCGCTTGCCGAACAGCGGACGGGAGTCGAACCAGCGCAGGTTCTCGCGCAGGGCCGCGACCCGACCGATCACCAGGATGGCCGGCCGTCGTTCGGTGCTCGACTGCACGAGGCGAGCGAGCTCGGCCAGCGTTCCGAGGGTCGTCTTCTGGGTGGGCAGCGTGCCGTCGTAGATCAGCGCCGCGGTGTCGTCCTCGGGCCGCCCGCCCTTCAGCAGCGCATCGAGCATGTCGGGCAGCTGGTCTGGCCCGGCGTAGCAGACGATGGTGCCGTCGAGCGTCGCCAGGCTGGCCCAGTCGACATCCGGCAGGGTATTCGCCATGCCCTCGTTTCCGCGAACGAAGGTCAGGGTGTCGCCTCCACCGGGATAGGTGAGCGGCACTCCGGAGTAGCTGGCCGCACCCATTGCGGCGGGCACGCCCGGCACCACTTCGAAGCGGATGCGGCGCTCGTGCAGGAACAGCGCTTCGGACCCGCCGGAGTCGAAGATGAACGGATCGCCCCATTTCAAGCGGGCGATGCTCTTGCCCTCGCGCGCCTTCTCCGCCAGCAGGTAACAGATGGCTTCCTGGTCGAGCGGTACCGGCGCCGGCATGCCGACGTCGATCTTCTCGGCGCTGGCCTTGGCGGAACGCAGCAGCCGCGGGTGTACGAGGTGATCGTAGAGCACCACGTCGGCTTCGGCGAGGCACTTGAGTCCGCGAACGGTGATGAGGTCCGGATTGCCCGGTCCGGCGCCAATCAGGTAGACGATGGGATCAGTCACTGTGTCAGCGATTCTACGGCGATCTGTGCTCGTTCTGCGCCTGAACCCGCCGTGCCTCCTCGAGGATATCGCCGGCGCCCTGCGCCATCAGGTCGGAGGCCGCGCGGACCCCGAGCGCGCGCGCCTCGCTGCGGGGGCCGTGCACCACCGTCCGCATCATGCGGCTGCCGTCGAGCGCCACGACCGCGGCGACGAGTTCGAGCTGGTTATCCCGCAGCGGCGTGGCGAGGGCGCCAATCGGCGTCTGACACCCGCCGCCCAGCGCATCGACGACCCCGCGTTCGGCGTCGAGCGCTTCCGCCGTGGTCCTGTCGGTGATCGCGTCCACCGCGCGGCGCACACGCTCGTCACCACTGCGAATCTCGATGGCAATGATGCCCTGGCCCGGCGCCGGCACGCACGCGCTGAGCGGCAGCGTGAACGAGATGCGTGAGCCGAACCCCAGTCGGCGCAGACCTGCGGCGGCGAGAACGATGGCATCGTGGTCCCCCTCGTCCAGCTTTCGCAGCCGCGTGTCGAGGTTGCCGCGCATTGGCGCGAACTTCGCCGACGGGAACAGCCGGGTGAGCAGCGCCACCCGTCGCACACTCGCCGTCCCGATCGAGGGCGACTGCCCGAGCGTCGCGATGAGATCCTCGAGCGTCCCGATTGGCGAAGCCTTGGATGCGGGCAGGACGAACGCGTCCCGCGGATCTTCCCGCTCGAGCACGCCGGCGATCTCGAGGCCGTCGGGCAGCAGCGCAGGCATGTCCTTGCTGCTGTGCACCGCGAGATCGACTTCGCCTCGCAGCAGCGCGTCCTCGATTTCCTTCACGAACAGCCGCTTGCCTCCGACCTCGGACAGCGGGCGATCCTGCAGCCGGTCGCCGGAGGTCTTGATGATCACCAGCTCGCAGGAAGGACCGCCGGCGTCGGCAATCAGCCGCGCAACGGTGTTGGCCTGGTAGAGCGCGAGTTGACTGCCGCGAGTACCCAGACGAAGCGGTTCAGAGGTCATGCTGAAGTCGGATCTGCGGTCAGCGCTTGCCGGGCCTGACGAACGGCTCGACACGACGATCCTGGCGCTCGCGCCGGTCTCCCTCGTGCTCGTCACGCGGCTCGGTGCCCTGCGCCTTCTGCTCGAGATTGAACAGGCGCGTCAGTGCTTCGGAATACGTGCCGACCACGTCGGGGTCGTGGACCGACTTCAGCTGCTCGGTCGGCGTCAGCAGCAGTTTCTCGACAATCAGCCGCGTGATGTCGTCGACGCGGCTCCGCGTGTCTGGCGGCAGCGTGGATGCCAGGCGTTCCAGCTCCGATCGTCGAATTGTTTCGAACCGCTGCCGAAGGGCGACGACCGTCGGGATCGCCCCTCTGGCGCGAAGCCACTGGCCGAACTTCTCGACCTCCTCGTTGACGATCGTTTCGGCGCGGTTCACCTCGCTGACGCGCCGCGCCAGGTTCTCCCGCACCGTCGCCTGCAGGTCGTCGATGTTGTAGAGAAATACCTGTTCGATTTCACCCGCAGCGGCTTCCACGTCGCGCGGCATCGCGATATCGATCACGAACAGCGGCCGGTTGCGGCGTGGGCGCATGATCCCTTCGAGGTGCGCCTTGGTCAGGATGGCCGTCGCTGCGCCGGTTGCGGTGATCACGATGTCGGCCGCGCCGAGCAGCGTATCCAGTTCCTCCCACGGGGCGGCCGACGCGCCGCCGATCGCCTCCGCCGTGCGGGCCGCGTGCGCCATGGTGCGGCTGACGATGGTCACCTGGTGCACGCCCTGCGACTTCATGTGCAGCGCGGTGAGCTTACCCATCTCGCCGGCGCCGATGACCACCACGTTCCGACCCTTGAGGTCGCCGAAGATTTTCTTCGACAGCGAGACGGCTGCGAAACTGACCGACACGGCACCCGACCCGAGGCCGGTTTCGGTGCGCACGCGTTTGCCTACCGCAAACGAGGAGTGGAACAGACGATTCAGCAACGTGCCGGACGTGTGCGCTGCGGCCGCCGCCGTGTGGGCGTCCTTCACCTGACCCAGAATCTGCGGCTCGCCAACCACCAGTGAGTCGAGTCCGGCCGCCACCCTGAACAGATGACGCGCGGCTTCCAGGTCGGTGACGTCGTAGAGGTGCGGCGCCACCGCCGACCGGTCCACCCCGTGATAGTCGCTGATGAAGTCGGCCACCGCTGCGCGGGCCGCGGCGACATCGTCGCAGGCGGCGTAGAGTTCCGCGCGGTTGCAGGTCGACACGATCACCGCCTCGTTCGCGGCATGCCGCGCTTCGAGCGCCTGCAGGGCGTGGTCCAGCCCCCGTGCCTGGAAATCCAGGCGCTCCCGGAGTTCAACCGGGGCGCTGCGATGACTGATGCCGACCAGAAGCAGATGCACGGGCGCGTCTCAGAAGTTGTGGCTCTTGGTCAGAAAGTAGCTGATCGGCAGGAAATTCAGCAGCACGATCGCAAAGCCTATCGCCGACAGGTAGGCGGCTCGACGTCCGCCCCAGCCGATACGCCGCGCCGCGAATACCTCGAAGGAGTACACGGCCCAGCAGACGAGCGCGACGAAGATCTTCGGATCCTGCAGCGACATCGCCTGTACACGCGGGTCGTACCCCGGCGCCTGCGCCGCCCAGATCGCGCCAACCACCAGGCCGATGGTGAGGCAGCCCCAGCCGACCACGATCGCCCGCTGATTCATGGTGTCCAGCACCTGCAGCGACGGCAGCCGCGCGTAGAAGAAGCCGAGGTGCTTGGCCTTGATCTCCTTGAACAGCAGGACATACGTGATGCCAATGACGCAGGCGAGCGCGAAGCTCGCGTAGGCGAACATCAGCGACGTGACATGGATGCCGAACAGCGGCCCCTGCAGCACGTCCGCCCGATCCTCAGCCATCGGATTGAACGCGGGGATGATCTGCAGCGCGACCGCCAGCGGCAGGATGAACGCCCCCATCGCGCGCTCCTCGGTGGTCATCTCGGTGTAGAGATACGCGAGGACGAGGAGCAGCACGAACGTCGAGATCGCCGACGAGGTGTTGGTCACCGGCACGTGACCCACTTCCATCGTCTGCATCCCGATCACGAACGTGTGTGCCAGGGTGCCGGCCACGAGAAGCGTGGTCGCAGCGCGGCCGACGTCGGGCTGCCGACGCGCGAAGTGCAGCACGTACGCAACGAGTGCGGCCACGTAGAGCGCCAGTGGAATCGTGTTCATGGCTGCTAGCGTGTCGGGGCGAAATAGCCCTGTTTGGTGCGGGCCGTCGTCCCCTGGCGGTTGATCCGGACGACGACGCGTCGCCACGCGCCATCGCGCTTGGGATTCTTGGAGGTGTAGCCGACGGTGTACTGGCTGGACAGTTCCTCTGCAATCTGACCGTAGACGTTGTTCAGGTCAGCCGCCTGGTTGGGAAAGAACGAACGTCCGCCGGTTTCCTGCGAGAGCTGGCGCAGTACGAATTCGGCTTCCTTGAAGCCTTTGCCTGCCGAAGAACTGCTCTCAGGCGCCCGCAGCCCGATTGCGTAGATGGCTGTCTCCGAGCGCTTCGCGAGATCCAGCACTTCCTCGAAGGGCAGCAGACTCGACGTATCCTCGCCATCGGACAGCACGACGATCGCCTGACGACGGATCTCGTCGCTGTTGGTGGCGACGGCTTTCTTCAGATCCTTGAGTGCGATGTAGATGGCGTTGTACATCGAGGTGGAACCGCCGGCCGATGTCTTGCGGATGGCCGTTTCCAGCTCCGTCGCCTTGTTCGTGAAGCTCTGGAGCACGATGACGCGGCTGTCGAAGTCGATGACTTCCGCGAGATCCTGGCTGCGCAGTTTTCGAGAGAACCCGATGGCCGCTTCCTGTGCGATCGGCAGCCGGGATTCCATGCTGGCGCTGGTGTCGACAAGCAGCGCGAGGGCAATCGGCAGGTTCGTCCGGTTGAAGAGGGTGACCTCCTGCTTGACGCCGTCTTCGTAGACCTGGAAATCGTCCTGGTTCAGATCGACGACGTACTTCTGGGCCGGATCGGTGACGGTCACGTTGAGCGACACGATGTCGACGCCGGCACGGAACGACGGCTGCTGCGATCCGGCAGGTGGCTGCGGCGCATCGGCGGCTGGTGGCGGTCCAGCGGAGGGCTGCGCATCGGCCGCTGGTCGGCGATCCGGCAGGCTGCTGGCCAGAGAGCGCCAACGGCACGCACGCCAGCGCCAGCGTCGTGAGCACCGTACGGAGCGCCGTACGCACTGACGTCGCAGGTCGCGACCGGAACACAGTCGAGCGCGTCACCGCTTGACGCTTTCAGCTGTCGCCATCCGCGCAATGCCGCGGACGGTGAGCCCCGGTTTGGCGGCGGCAATGGTCACGCGGTCCGGGGGGATCAGCGTTTCCGGGTGCGCATAGGTCACTTTGTACTGGTGGGTCAGCTCGTCTGCCAGCTGCTTCATGCGAGGCGTCAGGCCGGTACCGGTCAGCACCAGGTCGTAGCGCCCGCCGGTGTCTCGCGTTCCCATATCGAGCACCATCATGCGATCCTGCGTGTCGGTGATCGGGCGTCCGAGGACCAGCACGTGGAACGCCGCGCCCGACTCGCGCAGCGGTTCGAGCACGGACTGATACGGGCGGTCGCTCAGGTCGACGCCTGCAGTGGTGACGGCCACGATCACCGGGTGAGTGGCTTCGCGCTTCTTGAAGCCCCGCGACGTTTCGATGATCCCGTCGAGCAGGTACGCGCCGCTGCCCGGTGTGGCGAAGATGCGCTGCGCGCCCTTGATCGCCTGCTCCAGGTTTGCGGTCGCATCGGTGTTGATGGTGGGCCGTTCGCCAATCGTGATGACCGCAACCTGGTGTTTGGCTCCCGTCGGATCGTTCCCGATCGCCGTGATGAAGGCGGTGGCGGCCTCACGCAGGTCCCGCACATACGGGTCCGCGGACTGACTGTTGTCGAGCAGCAGCGCGATCTGCATCGGGTCGTTCGCCGGAGCGACAGTCAGGATTTCGCGCGGCACCTTGTCTTCGCGGACCACGAAATCGGCCGGGCCGAGACCGGCAACCGGTGCGCCGTTCTGATCGACCGCGCTTGCATAAATGACACGTTGCTGCGCCTGCGCGCGGAGCAGCACCGGAACCGACACAGCGACACCTGCGAGCAGGACAGCGGTCGCCGACCAGCGTCGTGAAGCCATAGGCCAAGTATAGGGCCCGCCTTCGCGGCCCGTCAACCACTTGCGGTGGAGGAAGTGCTTATCTTTCTGATGTTTGCGGCGAATGGGCGGAGGCTGGACGTTCCTTGACACCCTGTAGGTTCTGCGTGCTATAACCGGACGCCTCGTCGGGCATCGGCGCGAGATCCACAGCCATGGTTTCAGCGTACATCCCGATCGCCCTCTTTGGACTGGTCGCCACCGGGTTCGCGGTCTTCACCCTCGTCTTCACGGGCCTCCTTCACCCGAGCAAGTACAACAAGGTCAAGCTGGAGCCGTACGAGTGCGGCATCGAGCCGATCACCGACGCGCGCGACCGCTACAGCATCCGCTATTACCTGGTGGCGATGCTCTTCGTCATCTTCGACGTCGAGACGGTCTTCATGTTTCCGTGGGCGGTGATTTTCGACAAGTTGCTGCTGTTCGGGCTCATCGAGATGCTGGTGTTCATCTTCATCCTCGTGGTCGGCTACTACTACGCATGGCAGAAGGGCGCTCTGGAATGGGTCTAGATGGCTGACGAACCCCCCACGCCGCCGGTGGCCGGGCGTCCGGGCGGCGCGGAGCACGTGGTGAAGGTCGCTCCGCCGGCGGGCCCACCCGATCCTCCACCGCCCCCGGACCGCCTTCCCCCGGCGTTCATCACGACGCTGCAGGCCGAGTGGCCCTCCGCGATCGTCGGCCTGAGTTACTGGGTCGGTGACTGGACCGTGATCGTCCACCCCGCCGCCATTCTCGACGTCGCCCGCCACCTGCGCACCGCACCAGACGCCGCCTTCGACACCTGCTCCGACGTGACCGCAACCGACTGGCCGCCGCGTGCCGAACGTTTCGACGTGGTGTACTGCCTGTTCTCGACCCGCCACCGGCACCGGGTGCGCCTGAAAGCGCGGGTCGGCGAAGACGTCGCCATCGATTCAGTGACCGCGGTGTGGCCGTCGGCGAACTGGCTCGAACGTGAAGTGTTCGACATGTTCGGGATCCGGTTCACCGGCCACCCCGACCTGCGCCGCATCCTGATGCCCGACGAGTGGCAGGGGCACCCGCAGCGCAAGGACTACCCGCTCGAAGGACCCGGGGAGATGCTGCTCGAGAACCCGCTCGACTGGCTGAAGCTGCGCCAGGCTCGGGAGGAAGCGGACATTGAGTAAGCCGACGCCGCAGCATGGCCCGATGTTCGACACCGACGAACTGGTGATCAACATGGGGCCGCAGCATCCGAGCACGCACGGCGTGCTGCGCGTCGTGCTGCGTCTCGACGGCGAGAAGGTGGTCGACGCCGACGTCGTGATCGGCTACCTGCACCGCGGCGTCGAGAAGCTGAGCGAAAACCGGAGCTGGGCTCAGATCATCCTGCTCACCGATCGCCTCGACTATGTGTCGGCGGCGACCAGCAATCTCGGCTACTGCGAGACGGTCGAAAAGCTGATGTCGATCGAGGTGCCGCGACGCGCCCGCTATGTCCGCACCATCCTCAGCGAGTTGCAGCGCATTGCCAGCCACTGCCTCTGGCTCGGCACCCACGCGATGGATACCGGCGCGATGACGGTGTTCCTCTACACCTTCCGCGAGCGCGAGCTGATCCTCGACCTGTTCGAGGAATACTGCGGCGCGCGACTGACCTACAACTCGATGCGGATCGGCGGCATGCCGCTCGATCTGCCACCGGCGTGGGACAGGAAGGTGCTCGAGTTCTGCCGGATCATGGACGGCAAACTCGACGAGTACGAAGAACTGCTCACGCACAACCGCATCTGGATCGATCGAACGAAGGGCATTGGTGTGCTCACCGCCGACGAGGCCATAGATCTGGGGCTCAGCGGCCCGCCGCTGCGCGGCTCGGGCGTGCCGCGCGATGTGCGGAAGGATGAACCGTACGCCGCCTTCGACGAGATGGAGTTCGACGTGCCGATCGGCACGTCGGGCGATACCTACGACCGCTACCTGGTGCGAATGGAGGAGTTCCGGCAGTCGCTGCGCATCGTGCGTCAGGCGGTCGAGGGCCTTCCCGAGGGACCGATCGCCGGCAAGGTCCCGCGCCTGATCAAGCCGCCGGCCGGAGAAACGTATCACGCGATCGAATCGCCCAAGGGCGAGCTCGGGTTCTTCATCGTGAGCGACGGAAAGTCCACCAACCCCTATCGGTTCCGCATCCGTCCCCCGTCCTTCTGCAACCTCCATGCGCTGCCGCGGCTGGTGCGCGGCCACCTGATTGCCGACGTCGTCGCGCTGATCGGGTCGCTGGACGTCGTGCTCGGCGAGGTGGACCGCTGATGGTCGACAGCGTTCTCGTCCCGCTGCTGAAAATCGTCGTGGTGCTCAATGCCACGCTGGTCGCCGTCACCTACATGGTGCTGCTCGAGCGCAAGGTGATCGCGTGGGTGCAATCGCGTCTCGGGCCGATGCGCGTCGGCCCGTACGGCACCCTGCAGCCGATCGCTGATGCGGTGAAGCTGATGCTGAAGGAGGACATCACGCCGACACGCGCGGACAGATGGGTGTTCACGCTGGCGCCCATCATGTCGATGGTGCCGGCGCTGATCATCTACGCGGTGATTCCGTTCGGCGAGCGCGTGCGGCTGTTCGGACACGACGTGACGCTGTTCATCACGGACATCAATGTCGGCCTGCTTTACGTCGTGTCGGTCACCTCGGTTGGCGTCTACGGCATCATCCTCGCCGGCTACTCTTCCAACAGCAAGTGGCCGCTGCTGGCGAGTCTTCGCGCCTCCGCTCAGCTGATCAGTTACGAGATCGCCGTGACGATGACGCTGGTGAGCGTCGTCCTGATGTCTGGCACGCTCAGCATGGTCGGGATCGTGCGCGCGCAGGCGGAGCACGGCGTCTGGTTCGCTTTCGTGCAACCGGTTGCTTTCGTGATCTTCTTCATTGGCGGCATGGCGGAAACGAACCGCGCGCCGTTCGACCTGCCTGAGGCCGAGCAGGAACTCACCGGCGGGTTCCACACCGAGTACAGCGGCATGCGCTTCGCCCTGTTCTTCCTCGCCGAATACGCCAACATGATCGTCGTATCGTCGGTGGCGACGACACTGTTCCTGGGCGGATGGCTTCGGCCGTTTCCAAACGTTGAAGCGCTGTCGGTGCTCGGGATCGTGCCCGGGTGGTGCTGGTTCCTGCTCAAGTCGTTCGTGTTTCTGTACGTCTTCATCTGGGTCCGCGCAACGCTGCCGCGCTACCGCTACGACCAGCTGATGCGCCTCGGGTGGAAGGTCCTGATTCCGCTTGCGATTGCCAACCTGGTGATGACCGGCATCGTGAAGGTGGCGATGGCGTAATGGCGGAAGCGATCGCCTTCTACGTGCTGGCGGCGTTCATCCTCGGCTTCGGTGTGCTCGTCGTCACGTCCACGAATCCCGTTCACAGCATCGTGTTCCTGGTGCTCGATTTCCTGAGCGTGGCGGGACTGTACGTCACGCTCGGCGCAGAGTTCGTGGCGGCTATCCAGGTCCTCGTCTATGCGGGCGGTATCGTCGTGCTGTACCTGTTCGTGGTGATGCTGGTGAACGTGAAGCGGGCGCCCGAGGCGTACGGGCCGCGGCGGCGCCATTCGATGCTGGGCATGGCGCTCGCCGGCGCGGTCCTGCTCGAACTGGCGGCAATTGCGTCTCTGGTCGGGCGCGCGTCCGGAGGTGCCGGTGGCTGCCGCTGCGGAGGTGCCGGTCAGCGGCAACACCGAGCAGGTCGGCTGGCTGCTCTATACCAGCTACCTGATTCCGTTCGAGATTGCGTCGATGCTGCTGCTCGTCGCCATGGTCGGCGCCATCGTGCTCGCCAGGAAGGAGACCTGAGTTCGATGATCTCTTCCACGCACTACCTGATGCTGTCCGCGGCGTTGTTCACGATCGGCCTGATTGGCGTGATGACGCGACGCAACATCATCATCGTGTTCATGTCGATCGAGCTGATGCTGAACGCGGTGAACATCAACCTCGTCGCGTCTTCGAAGGACCTGCACAATCTGGTCGGACAGGTGTTTGCCGTGTTCGTGATCGCGGTCGCCGCGGCGGAAGCGGCGGTCGGGCTCGGCATCATTCTCGCGTTCTACAGGAACAAGGAAACGGTGAACATCGACGAGATGAACATCATGCGGTGGTAAAGCCGAGGGCGGGTGGGCAGGTAAGGCGAGACACCGAATGCAGTACATGTGGGCGATTCCGCTGCTTCCCGGGCTGGGGGCTGCCATCAACGGGCTGGTTGGGATCCGTGCATTTTCGCGGCGGACAGCCGGAGTGCTGGCCTGTTCGACGATGATCGGGTCGTTGCTGCTGTCGGTGCTGGCGTTCTGGCAGTTGCTCGGGCTGCCCGAGGATGCGCGCAGCTACGACATCGTCGTGGCGGAGTGGATTCCATCGATTCCGTCGATCACCAGCGCCGGAGCCCGCATGGCGCTGCACGTGCCGTGGGGATTCCGGCTCGATCCGCTGTCGGCCATGATGCTGCTGGTCGTTACGGCGATCGGCACGCTCATCCACATTTACGCAACCGCGTACATGCACGACGAACCGCGCGGTGGGGTGGCGCGCTTCTTCTGCTACCTGAACCTGTTCTGCTTCTTCATGCTGGTGCTGGTGCTGGGCAGCAATGCGCTGGTCATGTTCGTGGGCTGGGAAGGGGTCGGGCTCTGTTCGTATCTGCTGATCGGCTTCTGGTACCAGAAGAAGAGTGCGGCTGACGCGGGCAAGAAGGCGTTCATCACCAACCGCATCGGCGACTGGGGATTCATCCTTGGCATCTTCCTGATGTTCTGGACGTTCGGCACGCTCGACTTCGCGGCCATCCAGCAGCGCCGCGGGCGCAATGCCCGTCGAAGCGGCGCGTTTCGGAGTCCTCTCCGCCATCGCACTCCTGCTGTTTGTCGGCGCCACGGGCAAGAGCGCGCAGATTCCGCTGTTCGTCTGGCTGCCCGACGCGATGGAGGGACCGACGCCCGTGTCGGCGCTGATTCACGCCGCGACGATGGTCACGGCCGGCGTGTACATGGTGGGCCGCAACGCGGTGCTTTTCTCGCACGCACCGATGGTGATGCAGATCGTCGCGGGAGTCGGCGTACTCACCGCGTTCATGGCAGCGACGATCGCACTCGTTCAGCACGACATCAAGCGCGTGCTCGCGTACTCCACGGTTTCGCAGCTGGGATACATGTTCACAGCCGTCGGCGTCGGCGCGTTTTCGGCCGGCGCATTCCATCTCGTGACGCACGCGTTGTTCAAGGCGCTGCTGTTCCTGGGCAGCGGATCCGTCATTCACGCGATGGGCGGCGAACAGGACATGCGACGAATGGGCGGGCTCAGGCAGAGGCTGCCGGTCACCTTCGCCACGATGGGCATCGGCGCCCTCGCGATCGCCGGCATCCCGCCGCTCGCCGGATTCTTCAGCAAGGACGAGATTCTCTTCCGCGCCTTCGAGGCGAACACGGTGATCTGGCTGCTGGCGCTCGTCACCGCGTTCATGACGGCGTTCTACATGTCGCGTCTCGTCGCGTTGACCTTTTACGGCGCTTATCGTGGTCCAACCTGGGAGCGCGGCACGGCGCGCGAACATTCGCCCGATTCACCGTCCGGAACGCACCCGCATGGCGCTTCGCCGTCCGGGACGCATTCGCCTGCGGTTTCGGCGTCCGGCACAAATCCCGGCGGGTGGGACGGGCCGCACGAGTCGCCACGCGCGATGACGATCCCGCTGCTGGTGCTCGCCGGCGGCGTCGTGGTGGCCGGCCTGGTGGGCATCCCTGCAGCGCTCGGCGGAAGCAATGCGATCGCACGCTTCCTGGAACCGAGTTTCGTCAGCCCGTCAGGTCGACGATCCATCGCGGAGCCTGGAACTCGGATTGATGGCGGTGTCTGTTCTGGTCGCGCTCGCCGGCATCGCGCTCGCGTGGATGCTGTACGTCACGGACCCTGATGCGGGCACGCGCCTCGCGAACCGCCTCTCCGGCGCGCATCGGCTGCTGAGGCGCCAGTACTACGTCGACGAGATCTACAACGCCACGGTTGTGGCCGGCACCGTGGGCAGCGGCCGCCGCCTCTGGTCCTTCGACGTGCGCGTGATCGACGGCGTTCGTGAACGGATCCAGCTGGGTGACGCTGTTTGGCTCGTGGATGTCCGGGCTGACCGATCGAACAGTGGTCGACGGGCTGGTGAATGCGATCGGCGTCGCGGCTCCAGAACGCCAGTTACTGGACGAGGCGGGTGCAGACCGGCCTGGTCCAGAACTACGCGCTGCTGATGCTGTTCGGCGTGTTCGCGTTCGTGAGCCTGTATCTGGTAGTGCGGTGAGCATGAGCCACTATCTTTCGCTGGTGCTGTTCCTGCCGCTCGCCGGCGCGTTGCTGGTGCTGTGCGTGCCGAAGCGGAACGCGGACGTGATCCGGTGGCTGGCGAACGCGTGTGCGCTCGGCGGGTTCCTCGTCTCGACTCCGCTGTGGTTCTGGTACAACCCGCGCAACCCGGAGTTCCAGCTCGTCGAGCGTGCTCCGTGGATCCCGTCGATCGGCGCCGAGTACTTCCTTGGCATCGACGGCATCAGCACGCTCCTGATCCTGCTGACCACGCTGATGGGATTCATTGCGGTCCTGTCGTCGTGGTCGGCGATCACCGAGCGCGTGAAGGAGTATTACTTCGCGCTGCTGGTTCTGCAGACCGGGATGCTCGGCGCGTTCATGTCGCTCGATTTCCTGCTCTTCTTCCTGTTCTGGGAAGTGATGCTCGTGCCGATGTACTTCCTCATCGGCATCTGGGGCAGTGCCAACCGGCTCTACTCGGCCATCAAGTTCTTCCTGTATACGCTCGCCGGCAGCGTGGTGATGCTGCTCGGTATCCTGGCGCTCTATTTCCACAATCACAGTGTCACGGGTGTCTACTCGTTCGACGTCACGCAGTTCCAGCGGCTGTCGATTCCCTTCGACCTGCAGTGGTGGATCTTCGTCGCGTTCTTCTTCGGGTTCGCGATCAAGGTGCCGATGTTCCCGTTCCACACCTGGCTGCCCGACGCACACACGGACGCCCCGACCGCCGGGTCGGTGATTCTGGCGGCCGTGCTGCTGAAGATGGGCACCTACGGGTTCCTGCGGTTCAGCCTGCCGATCCTGCCGGAGGCAACCCGCCACTTCGTGCCCTTCATCGCGGCGCTCTCCATCATCGCCATCGTCTACGGCGCACTGGTGGCGCTCGCGCAGAAGGACTGGAAACGGCTGGTCGCCTACTCGTCGGTGTCCCACATGGGGATGGTGACGCTCGGGATGTTCGCGCTCAATCCGGTGGGCATGACCGGCAGCGTCCTCCAGCAGATCAACCACGGGATTTCGACCGGGGCGCTGTTCCTGCTCGTGGGCGTGGTGTACGAGCGACGGCACACGCGCGAGATCTCGGAGTATGGCGGGTTATCGAAGGTGATGCCCGCCTTCGCCGGCGTGTTCCTGCTGATGACGATGTCGTCGATCGGTCTGCCGACGCTCAACGGATTCATCGGCGAGTTCCTGATTCTGCAGGGCGCCTTCATGCACAGCCGCGTGTGGGCGGTCTTCGCGGCGAGTGGCATCGTGCTCGGTGCGGCGTACATGCTCTACCTCTATCAGCGGACGATGTTCGGGACGCGTGGACAACGACAAAAACGCGCAACTGTCCGATCTCAGCGTGCGGGAGTGGGCGACGTTCGTGCCGCTGATCGGTCTCGCCGTGTGGATCGGGTTGTACCCGGCGCCGTTTCTGAATCGCATCAACCTGTCGGTGCTGCGCGTGGCGGCGCGCATCGATCCGGCGTACGCCGGCGACTTTGCCGCCGCGTGCGACACCACGGTGACACCCGAGTTGCGTGCCGCATCGCCCGGCCAACCAGTTCCTTGCGGCAGCCCCGTGTGGACCCGACGGCCAGCCGCTTCCCGCTGTCACGGCACCGTCATCGACGCTTCCCGCTGGAACGGCACCATCGCCGACCGGTGGCGCGGGGAACCCGCGCTGATGCCGCCAGGCGTGTCGGTCAGCGATCTGTCGTATTTCCTGCCGGAGATCGTCCTGACACTTGGGTCGCTCCTCATGCTCGTGGCAGACGTCCTCGCCCCGCGCCGCCGCGCGCTGCTGTGCGGCGTGGCTCTTGTGGTGCTCTCCGCGACGCTGGCCTCCGTGATCGCGTACCGGCACGCCGACGTCGAGATCGCGGCCGGGTTGATTGCGGTGGACCAATTCGCGACGTTCTTCAAAATCGTGTTCGTTCTCGCGGCGATGCTGACCGTGCTCATGTCGCACCGCTATCTCGCCATCGAAACCACCAGCCCCGGCGAGTACCACTTCCTGGTGCTCTGCGCCACGCTCGGCATGATGGTGATGGCGGGCGCGACCGATTTGATCAGCGCGTTCATCGGCCTGGAGACCATGGCGGTGTCGTTCTACATCCTGACCGGGTACATCAAGCCGAACCCGCGATCGAACGAGGCTGCCGTCAAGTACTTCCTGCTGGGCGCCTTCTCGCTGGCGATTCTGCTGTACGGGATGTCGATGCTCTACGGCCTGTCGGGCACCACGCACCTGCGCGCCATGGCTGTGACGTTTGGCGACCAGGGGCGCGATCCCCGGCTGATGCTCGCCGTCGTGCTGGTTGTGGCGGGGCTCGGCTTCAAGATCGCCGCAGCGCCGTTTCACATGTGGGCGCCCGACGTCTACGAAGGCGCGCCGACGCCGGTCACCGCTTTTCTTTCGGTCGGCTCGAAGGCGGCGTCGTTCGCGATGCTGCTGCGCATCTTCGTCGAAGGGCTCCCGTCGCTGGTCGCGGACTGGTCGCTGCTGTTCGAGGTGCTGGCGATCGTCACCATGACCGCAGGGAACATCGCGGCGCTGACCCAGTCCAACATCAAGCGCATGCTGGCCTATTCGTCGATCGCCCAGGCCGGGTACGTCCTCATCGGCGTCGTCGCCGGTACGACGCGGGGTGTCTCGGCGGCCATGTTCTACCTGGCGGTGTACGCGCTGATGCAACTCGGCGCGTTCGCGGTGGTCATATTGCTTCGACGCGGTGACGTCATCGGCGACGAACTGAAGGACCTGTCGGGCTTGTACCGCCGGCAGCCGTTTGCGGCCTTCGCGATGCTGCTGTTCATGCTGTCGCTTGGCGGGACGCCGCCGACTGCCGGGTTCATGGGGAAGTTCCGCCTGTTTGCGGCGGCGATCGATTCCGGCTACATCTGGCTGGCGGTCGCGGGTGTGCTCAACAGCGTGCTGTCGATCTATTACTACCTGCGGATCGTGATGTTCATGTACCTGAAGAGCGAGACGGCCGGGTCCGAGCCGGAGTTGTCGCCCCTGCTCGGCGTAACGCTGGTCGTGGCGGTGGCTGGCACGCTGGTGCTCGGCGTCTATCCGACGCTGCTGATCGACGCGGCGGACGCCTCGGCGCGGGTGCTCGGGGGGCCGTCGGGTGTGGGGCTGGGGCGATAGTTTTCAGCGATTCGTGCGGGAAAAGTGCTGGTTCAGACCTGGTGAACTTTTTCACAAGATACGGTATACTCACCCGTCTGCGTACGACATAATGGCGTGTTTGTCACATGCCGGATGACGATCGCAGTTCGCCGCTGGAGCAGTCGATGGAAGCGTTCCAGGAGACTGTCCGGAAGTCAGGCCCAGCGGCCGTGGGCAGTTACACGCTGATCGGGGCGATCATGCTGCTCGGCGGCATCGGATACGCGCTCGACAGCTGGCGCGGCACCTCGCCGTGGTTTCTGCTGGCGGGCCTCTGCCTCGGGTTGGTCGTCGGGTTCTACCAGCTGGCGAAGACCGTATTCAAGCGATGAAAGCGGTCGCCTGGATGGCGGGAGCCAGCGTCACCGCCTGGCTGATCGCGTGGGCCGCAGTCGGAAGGACGTCGGGTCTGGCGCTGTTCTTCGGGATGCTGGCCCCCCTGCTGATTGCCAGCGCGTCGTGGGTGATGGCGGAGCGGACGTATAAGCGGGATCCGCAAGCGCTGACGGGCCTGCTGATCACGGCCTTCGCGTTCAAACTGGTGTTCTTTGGCGGGTACGTCGCGGTGATGCTTCGCATCCTCCAGCTGCGGCCCATACCGTTCGTAGTCAGTTTCAGCAGTTATTTCATCGCGCTGCATTTCGTCGAGGCCTTTCTGCTTCAGCGCCTCTTCGCCGGTGCTCCGCGCACGTAACGCATGATGTTGGGTCAAGCACACGCCCAGGAACTGGGCGAACACGCCGCGGAAGCGGCCGGCAAGTTCGACGCCGGCAAGACGATCATCGAGCACGTCTCGAACAGCAGCATGGAGCACCCGCTGTTCCACCTGCCGACGCTGCTCGGGATCGACTTCTCGGTGACCAAACACGTGCTGATGCTGTGGCTGGTCTCGGCGTTCGTCTTCGTCGTGATCACCGCCACGGTGCGCCGCTACCTCCGGCAGGATCGCCCGATTCCGGCCGGCTTCATGAACGCGCTCGAGGCGCTGGTCGAGTTCATCCGCGACACCATTGCGCTCCCGAACGTCGGCAAGAAGTGGGTCAATACCTGGACTCCGCTGCTGCTCACCTTCTTCGTGTTCATCCTGTGCGCGAACGCGATCGGACTCATCCCGGTCTTCGAGGTGTTCGGCCTGCTCGATCATTTCGTGCTGCACACCAGCGAAGGCTCGTTCCTCAAGCAGTTGATGCACGGCGGGACGACCGCGACCTCGAATTTCAACGTGACCGCCGCGCTCGCCGTGATCACGTTCGGCACGATCATTACCGCCGGATCCAGGGCGCACGGCTTCGTGCAGCACTGGAAGAACCTGGTCCCGCACGGGCTCGCGTGGCCGCTCTACATCCTGCTCATCCCGATCGAGATCATGGGCATGTTCGTCCGCCCGTTCGCGCTCACGATGCGACTTGCGGCGAACATGACCGGTGGCCACATCGCCATTCTGGCGATCCTGTCCTTCGTCTTCCTCTTCACCGAGATGTTCGGTCAGGCGGTAGCCGGGATTGGCGTGGGCCTGGCCGTGTCGGTGCCGCTGGCGACGGCGATCTCGGGGCTCGAGATCATCGTGGTGCTGGTGCAGGCGTACGTGTTCACGCTGCTGTCGGCTGTGTTCATCGGCATGGCCATTCACGTTCATCACTGAACGAACGTTCATTCAACAGTCGAGGAGAGAGACGTCATGGAAGGTAATGCAATTGCGTTTTTCGGTGTGGCCCTGGGGTTGGGTCTGGTCGTAATCGGCGCGGGCCTCGGGAATCGGCCGCCTGGCGGCTGGTGCCGCCGAAGGTATTGCCCGGCAGCCCAGCGCCGCCGACAAGATCACCGGCGCCGTCAACCTGCCGTTGTTCCTGCTCGAAGGCGTCGCGATTCTCGCCGAAGTGTTCGCGCTGCTGATCGTGCTGCTCAAGTAGCAGCACGGCTGGCGCCAGCCGCGATCGCGCTTCGCGGCTGCACCGCGCCGACTGGTATTCGAACAAGGAGCATGCGATGAACAATCCGCTGGTCCAGCCCGATCCGGGGCTCTTCATCTGGACCATCCTGACGTTCCTGGCGCTGGTCTTCCTGCTGGCGAAGTTCGCCTGGCGGCCACTGCTCGAAGCGCTGGATGTCCGGCAGCAGGGCATCCGCAAGGCGCTCGACGATGCGCAGAAGGCGACGCAGGAACTGGCGCGTCTGGAACAGGAATCGGCCCTGATCCTCCGCAAGGCGAGAGCCGACGCCGAGGCCGTCATCACCCAGAGCCGTGCCGACGCCGACCGCCTGCGCGAGGAACTGCGCCAGAAGGCGAAGGCCGAGGCCGAGGGCATCATGCGCAACGCCGAACGCCAGATTCAGCTGGAAACCGCCCGTGCGGTCCAGCAGATCCGCGCCGAGGCCGTCGACCTGTCGATCTCCATCGCCTCGAAGATTCTTCAGCGGAACATCTCGAAGGAAGACAACGAGCGCCTGATCGCCGACGCGCTCAAGCAGGTCGAGGGGCGCGCCAACTGACGTAGTCGCAAGTCGACCGACGTACTCGCAAGTCGTCAGTCACGGGTCGGTCAGTCACACGTCGCCAGTCGGTCACCCGTCGCCAGTCAGGGCAGAATCCGCCCGGGGCCTCAGCGCTCCGCGGGTCCTGCCTTTTTTCTTGCCCGTGCGATGCGTGACTCGCGACGTTGCGACTCGCGACGTCGTGACTTGTGACTTGCGACTATCTGACCCCCAGCCCCACCACCCTCGCGCCCGGCATCCGGACGCCGACCCTCACGTCACCCACTCTCGGTCCCGCCGGCACCAGGTACTGGATCATCAACTCGATGGCGAGCCGATCTGCAAGCCGATCGAGTGCGGCATCGTAGGAGGCTGACGAGAAGATCGCCGTGAACTGACCGCGACGTCTGGTCGGCTATCAGGCGCATGAGGTCCGGTGCACCGGGAGCGCCGGGCGCCTCCGGGCTCGGCGGTTGCGCCTGCACGACGTGGACGGCTGCGCCGCTGTCGATGATCTGCGGCAGCAGTTCACCGCGCACCAGCGCCGACGCGTCGACCGGCCCTGCCGCCACGACGATGACTGCCGAGAACGGAGCGCCGGTCGCCTTCAGCAGTGCGCCGCGGCGCGTGCGATCGGTTTCGAGTGGATCGGTCTTGGACGCACCACGCCGGGGTGATCTCCGCGAGCCGCTCCAGCACGAGTCGATCGCTCATCGTCGAGCGTGACCAACGGTTGCGCGCCGCTCGACAGTCGCAGCAACGCGACCGGTCGCTCGCCGACCCGCTGGATGAACCGTCTGGCTGCCGCCCCGACGGCGGCGATGCTGCTCGCAAACTCGGCGCGATCGTCGAGCACGATCGCCAGCGGGTAGTCGGCCACGTGCACGTCGAGGATGTCGCGTGCAGCGTTCCCCTCCGTGACCACGAAGTCGTCGAGCCCGACGTCGACGACCGGTCGACCTTGGCCGCTGACCACAGCCGCAAGCACGGTGCGGGCGCTGCCGAGTCCCGACTGCGCAGTCACGCGCATGACGTTGGCCGCAGCGATCAATAGCACGACTGTCGCGACCGTTGACCTCGTCACCACCGGATTACATCACATCCTATGGCTCATGTGTTAAGACGTAAAAACAGCGCAAACAACCTCGAGCATCGGCTAACTAGATGTGTTCGATGCGATCCACAGTGCTGGATCGACGGCAAAACATCAGCAAAACACGCGACTCATCCAACAAATCCGGCCATCGGTCCCGATTATGGATCGATAGAATTTTCAGCAGGTCGCTTCGTGAGCGGTCGACGTGACGCCGCCGCGGCTAGTGGCCATGCAGAGGAATGGAGGACGGAGATCACATGCGAGTGCAAACAATCGGGTGGCTGATGATCGTGCTGCTCCTCGGCGCTGTGGCGCCAGGCGTCGCCCAGGAACGGTTCGGCGGCCTCGCCGGCACCGTGACCGATCCGCAGCAGGGCGCGATCCCTGGAGCGACGATCACGGCGACGAACAAACAGACGGGAGCGGTGCGCACAACGGTGAGCGGATCGGACGGCACCTTCCAGCTCACCGATCTCGAACCCGGGCGCTACAACGTGACCGTGGAACTGCAAGGCTTCCAGAAGTTGCAGGCCGACGACGTGCTGATCCTGCTCGGAAGGAACAGCGAGTTCCCGGCGCGGCTGACTCTGGGACAGGTGTCGGAGACGGTGCAGGTGACCGGCGACGCCGTCCGGCAGATCGACGTCCGCTCCACGGCGATCACCCACAACATCACCTCGGAGGAGATCGATCGGCTGCCCAAGGCGCGCAGCTACCAGAATCTCGCACTGACGGCACCCTCGGTGAGTTCCGGACAGCTCGAGGGAGGTCTGCAGATCAACGGCGCCAGCGGCGCCGAGAACGCATTCACCGTCGACGGGATCGTCACCAACAGCCTGATCAACGGCCGCTCCCGTCAGGACACGGTGTTCGAGTACATCCAGGAGGTCCAGGTGAAGACCGCCGGGGTCAACGCGGAGTATCGGCGGCGCGCTGGGCGGCGTCGTGAGTGCCGTCACGAAGTCGGGCGGCAACACGTTCAGCGGCGAGACGCACTACTACTTCGATGGCAGTCCGCTCAGCGCGAACCCGGTCCAGCGCCTGGTGCTCAATCCGAACGACGACCGGACGGTGGCGTACTTCCAGGACGAGAAACAGAAAAACCTGCGCAATGAGTTCGGCGGCTCCCTCGGCGGTCCGATCATGCGCGACAAGCTGTTCTTCTTCGGCTCGATTTCGCCGCGCGTCATCCGGCGCGAGAACAACTACCAGTTCTCCAGCGGCGCCGAGTCCGGGTCGATCCCCCAGTCCAGCACCTACATGCAGACGTTCGGGAAGGTCACCTACGGCGGCGGGCGGCTGATGGCCAACGTCAGCGAGCTGTACACGCCGACGACCAGCACCGGTTTTCTGTCCGGGTACAACGGTTTCGGCAGCAACTTCATTTCCAGTTCGCTTGCCGGCAACCAGGCGAACATCAACCGCGGCTTTGAATCCAGTCAGAGCACCACCAGCGCCAACGTCGATTACTGGCTCGGCGCCCAGTCCTTCATCAGCATGCGCGGCGGCTACTTCTACGACACCTACAACGACACCGGGATCCCGACCACGACCTCGGTGACCTGGAACACACCGTCCACCTCGTGCGACGCCTGCGCCTCGCTGCCGCCCTCGCTGCAGCAGCCGATCGGCTACCAGAACACGCCGCGCGCGCAGATCACCAACTTTGACACGACCAAGCGCGGCTACTTCGACGCCAACTACAACCAGTCGTTCACCGCGGCCGGCACACACCTGATGAAGGCTGGTTTCGGCGTGCAGCACGTCACCAACGACGTGAACTCGCTTACCCCGGCGGATACGTGTTCCTCAACTGGGGCGCATCCTTCGCCCGGACTCCGGCGCCGGCGGCACGGGCCAGTACGGTACTACGAAGTGAATGACTTCGGGACCGTCGGCACGACCGGCGCCAATATCGTGTCGCTGTTCCTGCAGGATCAGTGGACGATGAATCGCCTCACCCTCAACGTCGGACTGCGCACCGAGAACGAGAAGATCCCGACGTTCCAGCCCGACGTGCAGAAATACGCGATCAAGTTCGGTTTCGGGGACAAACTGGCGCCTCGTCTCGGAGCCACCTACGACCTGTTCGGCGATGGTCGCGCGAAGCTGTTCGGCTCGTGGGGCCGCTACTACGACTGGACCAGGTACGAACTGGTGCGTGGCTCGTTCGGAGGCGACATCTGGCACGTGTTCTACCGGTCGCTCGACACGACGGACGTGTTCAGCCTCAGCCTGAACAACATGCCGGGTCGCAACCTCTGGTCGTCTACGGACCCCAACGCGCTTCCGCGATCGGCGCGTCGTCGACTTCGAGGGAATCGATCCCGACCTGAAGCCGATGTCGCAGGATCAGACGAACTTCGGCCTCGAATACCAGTTGAACCCGACGACGATGGTGGGAGCGCACTACGTGCACAACTCACTGCAGAACACGATCGAGGACATCGGGACGCTGGTCAACGGTAACGAGACGTACATCATCGGCAACCCCGGCCGCGGCATGGCCACGCTGACGCCGACGCAGGGGCTGACCACGCCGTTCCCGACCCCAAAGCCGATCCGCACATACGACGCCTTCGAACTGACGGTGAGCCGCCGCTTCTCGAACCGCTGGTTCGCGAGCGCCAATTACACGCTGAGCCGCCTGTACGGCAACTATGCCGGGCCTGTCGAACTCCGACGAGATTCGTACGCCGACCACGGGCATCTCGTCTCCCGCGGCGCAGCAGAACACGGGTGAAGTATTCCGCGAAGGCGGCAACGCGAATCGCTCCTGGGACCTCGACGAGGTGCTATGGGATGCGCGCGGCAATCTCGATGTGAAGGGCCGGCTGGCGACCGATCGCCCGCATGTGTTCAAACTGTACGGCGCGTATGAAATGCCGTTCGGCACGCAGATCGGCGCGTTCTTCTACGGCGCCAGCGGGACACCGATCAGCACCTACGTCAACACGGTGAACCAGATCCCGGTGTTCGTCGAAGGACGCGGAGATATGGGACGGACGCCGATCCTGACGCGCACCGATCTGCTGATCTCGCAGAACGTGAGGCTTGGCGGCACGAAGAGCATGCGGCTCGAACTGAACGTGCAGAACCTGTTCAACCAGCAGACAGCCACGCACATCTTCAATTACCTGAACAAGGGTGCGGGCACGCCTCGCGGCGACGCAGCCATCAACCTCGGGAACGTCGATCTCGCGAAGGGATACAATTATCGCGCGCTCATCGACGCGACACCGGCGGGGCAGAATGCTTACGACCCGCGGTATGGAATGGCGGACCTGTTCCAGACTGGCACGCAGGGCCAGTTCAGCGTTCGTTTCCTGTTCTAAGCGTTTCGACGGACGTTTCGTCACAACTGATTCGACTGAAGGGGCCCTCGTGGGCCCCTTTTTTGTGCCGGAATGAGCGCTGTAACTGATGTGGTGTCTCGATTTACGACTCAGATCCGACAGTTTGGATCGCAGTGACCAAACGCCGGAATCCGGGTGTGAGTCGCGGCGATTGAGGATATAGCAGGCTCTAGAATATGACGATACAACACCGAAGCGATCCCATCAGCGAGCTGGGGATCGTGCGGCCGAAGGTGGGATGCCTCGCCTTCGCGATGTAGCCCGCCCCTTCTATTTTTCAAGGAGCAGAAGTCATGCGACTTCGAAGTATCGGAATCGTCATGCTGGGCCTGTTACTCACAGGGTTCAGCACTGCATGGGCCCAGGTGAGTACCACGGGCACCATTCAGGTCATCGTGGAAGACCCGCAGGGGGGCCGTCTCCCGGGCGTGTCCGTCACCGCAGCCTCGACCGACGTCGTCACCACGCGCACCGCCGTCAGCGATGCCGAAGGCGTGGCCACACTCGAGGCACTCGCACCCTCAGCCCGCTACTCGGTGAAGGCTCAGTTGTCCGGCTTCCGCGATCTGGAACGCACGGACATCCTGGTCCGCACCGGTCAGGTCACCACGCTGCGCATGGAACTGACGCTGTCCACCGTCACTGAAAGCGTGACCGTTCAGGGGCAGACGACGCCGCTCGTCGACGTGACGCGCGCCACCACAGGTACGGACATCACGCTGCAGCTCACCGAATCGCTGCCGACCGGCCGTTCGTACCAGAGCTATCTGCAGCTGGTCCCGGGCGTGCTGCCGGACAGCCAGAGCGCGGCGGGCAATCCGTCCTCGCGTTCGGGGATGAACTGGAAGGACGTCGGGACGACGAGCGACAACATCGGCTCGTCCACCGACAACTTCTACTACTTCGAAGGCATCAACGTGACCGACCCGGTCACCGGCACCTTCGGCGCCAACCTGAACACCGAGATCATCCAGGAGCAGAAGGTCTACACGGGTGGTCTGCCGGCCGAACTCGTCGGCGCGTCGGGCCTGGTGTCGACGGTCATCACGAAGTCGGGCACCAACAGCTACTCGGGTTCCGCCAACTACTTCTTCCAGAACAACAACCTGGTCGCGGCCAACAAGCACAATGCGGACAACACGTTCAGCTCGAACGACGCCGCGTTCACGGTTGGCGGACCAATCATGAAGAACAACCTCTGGGCGTTCGGCAGCTATCGCTACATCAAGAACACGCAGGATGTGAACGCGCAGGACACGCGCGCGCTGCTGCGGACGGTGGACACGATCGGCCATCAGAGCTTCGTGAAGGGCACCTACGCACCGACCCAGAACGACACGATCAGCTTCATGTTCCTGAACGACCCGCAGACACGCAGCGGATCGATCGACCCGACGGTCGTCAACAGCCGCGATCGCGCGCGTGAGCAGGGCGGCAACAACTACTCCGCGACGTACAGCCGCATCTTCAGGAACCTGCTGATCGACGGTGCCTATAACAAGCACGACGCCGAGATCACCGACATCGCGACGCTGCGCACCAATCGCAACACGGTGGCGTTCCAGAAGCAGACCGCGAGGACGCTGGTCGACGAACAGCTTGGCGGATACGGACAGGACTTCCCCGAAACGCGCCCGACCCAGCAGTTCAGGATCTCCGCCCAGTATCAGTGGAAGGAACATCGCATCAAGGGCGGCTACGAGTGGGCGCAGCACAAGGACATTCGCGACCTGCTGTACCTGCCCGAGAGTCGACCGTTCGCAGTACACCTCGATCGCGCCGCATGTATGGCGCGCGTGACCGCGGCGAGCCTCGCGGACAGCACCCTGTGGTCCACACGCCAGTTCGACGTGACGAATGCCAGCGACTTCAATGGCCTGATCGCGACGATCGACAAGCTGCCGAACCGCGCGCCTTCTACTCGCAGTACGACACGAACGGCGACGGCACGATCACCAGCGTCGAAATGGGCAACTCGCTGGTCTTCAACAGCACCGCTGGAAATCCCAACGGACAGACCAACTACTACCGCATCTTCGAGTCGGCGATCGGCAAGCAGGACCAGAAGATCCGCGGCAATGGCTTCTTCGTTCAGGATGAAGTGTCCTACGGCCGCATTGCACTGAACGTCGGACTGCGCGCCGAGGTGTGGGAGCATTTCTCGACGACCAACCAGAGCATCTTCAAGTTCGACACGACCTGGGCGCCCCGACTGAGCGCGGTGTACGACCTCAAGGGCGACGGCTCGCAGAAGGCCTCGGCATACTGGGGCCGCTACTACGACCCGGTCCGCATGGACATGACCAACTTTGCCGGCACGACCAACGGGTCGACCCGCGAGGAGCAGGTGTACACCAACAACCAGTGGGTCACCTACCGCGTCCGCGGGTTCTCGCCGGTTCCGGATGGCCTGTTCGCGCCGAATACGAAGACGCCCTACACCGACGAACTTCAGCTCGGTTATGAGGCCGACCTCGGCAACAACCAGAGCTTCTCGGTGACGTACTACAACCGCAAGACGCGGGACATCTTCGAGGATTTCGATCCGAAGATCTACACCGTGCCCTCGTCTTACCCCGGCGACATCAACGCGCCGAACTCGCTGTTCCTCGGCTGGGAGTACTTCGGATTCGATCCGAACAACCCGCCGGCGGCAAACTTCTTCCTCTCCACTCTGGCGGGAGGCAAGCGCGACTACAACGGCCTCGAGCTGGTCTACCGCAAGCGCTTCGCCAACTCGTGGCAGAGCCTGGTGTCCTACAGCTACCTGGACTCGAAGGGCAACACCGTGTCGGACGGCAACGCCGACTTTGCGGGTGACGTGTTCTGGCTCGATCCGCGCGCGCCGAACATGGAAGGCACCGTGCCCGGCACGATCCACAACCTGTTGAAGGGCGGCGGTTCGTACACCACCAAGTGGGGAATCGAACTCGGCGCCGGCTACCGGTGGAACTCGGGAACCGTGGTCAACAAGACGCAGCTCGCGTCGAGCCGCCGTCTCCCGATCCGCGTGGACGACGCCGTTTGAATACGGCGGCATCTCGCAGCGTTGGGTTGATCCGACCGCGGTGGCAGCCGTGCAGAACCCCTCGTGGGGACAGTTCGACCTGCGCGCTCAGTACGTCGCGCACTTCGGCAAGGCGACCACCGAGTTCTTCGTCGACCTCTTCAACGTGTTCAACGACCAGGCCGCAACCCGCACGGAAGACCTGGTGGCTGGCACCGGCAGCACGAAGTTCGGCGACGACATCGCGTGGCTGAACCCGGCACGCGCATTCCTCGGCGCTCGCGTCAAGTTCTAAGCGACAGCAGCAGGGTTGTTCGACAAAGGGGACGCCGAAAGGCGTCCCCTTTTTTGCGCTGCTTTCGAAATTGCCTAACGGCGTCGGGCCTTCGAGTCGCGACGAATCGCGCGCTCCGCTATACTCGCCACATGGGACGAGCCCGTCTCACGCTGCTCGCCGCAGTGGTCTGCCTGGCCGGTCAACTCGTGTCAGCGCAGGTGCCGACCCGCGAGAGCCTCCTCGCGAGAACCTCTGAGTACGTCGCGCGCTTTCAAGCGGATTTCTCGCGCATCGTCGGCGTCGAGCACTACACGCAGGTGCAGCGCGACAACAGCGGCCGCTCCCGGACACGTCAGCTGACTTCGGAGGTGTTCTTCTTCGGCCAGGCGGAGGAAGGCGGAGCCATGACCGTCCGCAGCGTGCAGCGCGTGGACGGTCGGGTCCTCGAGGGCGCGGCGTTACAGGTCCAGGAAGCACTGTCGTTGTCCGCCGACAGGCGCGTCGAGAAGCTGCGCGCGCTGGCAGATGCGAGTTCCAGATACAACCTGGGGAGCCTCCAGCGTAATTTCAACGAGCCGACGCTGGCGCTGATGCTCGGGTCGTCGGCCTACCGGACGCGGTTCCGTTTCAAGGTCGAAGGCGTGGACGAACTCGACGGCATGATGGTGCGCCGGCTCACGTTCACGGAAACCGGAGTGCCGACGGTCATCCGCGACGGTCGTAGTGGTCGCGACATACCGGCGTCGGGTCATCTCCTGGTCGATGATTCGGGGATCGTATGGAGGACCGAGCTCCATCTGGACCGATCCGATACGTTCGCCACCATCCGCGTGGCGTACCGTCGCGACGCGACGCTGGATGCGATGGTGCCGGCAACGATGGATGAGGACTACCGCTATCGAGACAAGGACACGCAGAGGCTGATGTTCATCAGCGGCCACGCGACCTACACCGACTATCGCCGCTTCGAGACATCGGCCAGGATAGTCCCATAACATTTGGCGATTTGGCGATTTGGCGATTTGGCGATTTGGCGATTTAGCGATTTGCGATTTCAGCCCGGCGCCCGCAGCCCTGAGCCCGCAGCCTGAGGCCGTTTCAGTGCTGCGCGAGCGCCGCAGCTTCGCGCGCCCGACCGCTGGCGCGATACAGCGACTGGAGCGCCGCACGCGCGCGCACGTTGGCAGGGAAGGCGCTCAACTCGGCGGTGAGCAACTGCTCGGCGTCGTCGATCCGTTCGACGCGGACGAGTGCTTCCGCGGCATACACGCGTAGGTCGGCGAGCGGTGCGCGGCCCGCCTTCGACGCAGCGGTCAAGGCCTGTTCGAAGGCGTCGGTCGCGTCCGAGTACCGCGCCTGGTCGAGTGCGATGCGCCCTTCGACAAACGCGCGAACCGGGCGCCTGGCGTCCGCCGCTTCCGCCGCCGCGGCCTCTTCGCGCGCCAGGTCGACCTCCTTGCGATTCAGCGCCACGCGTGCGATCAGTTCGTGGGCTTCGGCCTTCTGCACGGCATCGGCGGTGTCCGCGTCCAGCACCGCGCGCGCCTGCAGTATCGCGTCCTCGAAACGGCGGGTGCGAAGGTACGAGGCCGACGCACCGAGCCGGCCAGCCGTGTTGTCCGGCTCCAGCTCCAGCACATGGTGGTAGGCGTCCAGGGCAACCTCGTGCCGCTCGCTGCGAGCAGCCGTACGACCAAGATGCATCCACACGTCGGCCATCTCCGGCTGCTCGTGTGCGAGGGCGCGGTAGCTGTCCAGCGCGTCCCTCGAATTGTCCGCATGCGCGAGTTGAATGGCCGTTCTGTAATGTTCGATGAACTCGACGCGATCGGCGGGCAGGGTGCGCTCCGTCCCGGACGGGACGGAGCTGCCAGGCACCCCGACGTAGCCGAGCGCTTCGAACCGCTCGCGATCGGTCGGCGTCACCGGTGCCGGCTTCAGCGCTGCCGTGCGCGACACATACGCCGCGAGCTGCTTCCGCAGCGCCGTGACCATGTCCGGCTGCTCGGCCGCGAGGTCGTGGCGCGCCGCAACAGGTGCGTCCAGGTTGAACAGTTCATGATGGCTGCCGCTGGTGACGAGCTGATAGTGCCCGTCGATCAAAGATGTCACCGGCGCCCAGCCGAAGCGATACTCGCCATACAGCGATTCGCTGTAGATCGGCGTGTCCGACACCGAGCCGCCGCCGAACAGCGGCGTGAGCGAACGCCCGCGCAGGCCGCCTGCGCCGGGCGCTTTGGCGAGGTCGAGGATCGTCGGCACGAGATCGATCTGCTGCACCGGTGTCGCGATGCGACGTTTCCCGGCCTCGCCGCCCGGCTGCTTGATGATGAGCGGCACGTGAAGCGATTCTTCGTACGCGAGCAGGCCGTGCCCCTGCTCACCATGATCCCCAAGCCCTTCTCCGTGATCCGATACCAGCAGAATGGTCGCCCGGTCGTACAGCTGGTGCGTCTTCAGATAGCGGATCAGCCGTCCGACGATCTCATCGACGTAGGCAATTTCGTTGTCGTAGGGCGATTGGCTGTCGAAGCGCTCGGGCGCCGCATATGGCGCATGAGGCTCCGCGATGTGCAGGAACAGAAACGCGCGCGACGTGCCAATCGAATCCAGCCAGTGTTCGGCGACCTGCTCGGATTCCGCGCCATCACGCATCAGCCAGGCATTGGGGAAGCGATCGTCCGGCGGTGGAAGCTCCGCATCGAAAAACGCAAAGCCGCGTCCGATGCCGGTGGCCTTGCGCAGCAGGAACGACGAGACGATGCCCCCGGTCGCGTAGCCGCGATCGCGGAGGATCTCCGCCACCGTCCGCGCAGAATCGGGCAGGGTGAAGCCGGCCACATCGCGGACGCCTGTCTCGAACGGCAGCCGCCCGGTCAGCAGCGCCGCGTGCGCCGGAAATGTCTGGGGAACGTGGGCGTAGGCCCGCTCGAACACGATCCCGTCTTTGGCGAGCGCGTCGATGGCCGGCGTTTTCCCGGCGGTGTAGCCGTAGGCTGGGAGATGATCGGCCCGCAACGAGTCGATCGAGATGAGAACGATCGGTCCGTTCACCGGTGCCGAGGCCTTGGCGAACCGCCAGCCGCCGAATGCAGCGAGGCAGCCCGAGAGCATCACGACGATCAGGATGAACGTGTGTCGGGCCGAGCGGGACACCGGTCAGTTCTTCAATGACGCGAGAACGGTTTTCGCCGTGACCGCCTCCGGTGCGGTCGGATCGACCTCGACAGCCCTCGCCAGCAGGCGTGCCGCGCCGGCGCTGTCGCCCTTCTTCATGGCGGCTTCGCCGAGCTTCAGCAGCGGCTTCGCCCAGAAGGGGTCGGCCGCCGATGCCTTCTCGAACCACGAGGCGGCGGCCGCGGCGTCGTTCTCGGCGAGCTTCACTTCGCCCAGGCCGTAGAAGATTTCGCGCGGCGCGTCGGTCTGTCCTGCGGCCTGCAGCAGGACCTCCTCCGCTTTCCGCGGGTTCCCCCGTTCGAGTTCGGTCATGGCGATTTCAATCGTCGCCTTGTCGTTGCCGGGTTCCGTCTTCAGCAGTTCGTTGTACGCCGCGATGGCGCCGTCGTAGTCCTTCTTGTTTCTGTAGGCGGCGGCAATCTGCAGGTTGATGGCCGTGACGACCGGCACCCTGACGATAATCGCGCGGTACGCGGCTATCGCGTCGTCCCACTTCTGCTGCGAGTACAGGGCGTCAGCCGCAGCGAGATCGGCTTGCAGATCCTTGCTGGACACGCCGCCGAGCGCGCCGAAGAACGCGACGCCGCTATGTTTGAGGTCAAACGTGATCGGAACGTTGGGGGCGCCGGTGCGCACGTTGAGCAGCCCGCCCTCCGGAGAGTAGCCGGGTGCCTGGGCGATGAACCGCCACTCGCCCCCGCGCAGGCCGATCATGTTGAAGCGACCCTTGTCGTCGGTGGTCGCCGTGAAGCTCTGGCCGATGCTCTGGTTGTCGGCGGTGACGGTTGCGCCCTTGAGCGGTTGTCCGCCTGCCTCGCGAACCACGCCGCTGACGCGCCCGTTCTGCGCAGCCGCAATCCCGGCGAGGGAGAGCACCGCGAGAACACCACCAATCACTCGTGCGACAACGCGACGCTGCAGCATCAGCAAGGCTCCCTCGAAGGCTCGAACCCGGCCAGTATACCCCTACAAAAGCCAGGTCGGTTGATAGAGAAGGACGTAGACCAGAACACCGGTCACCGAGACGTACAGCCAGATCGGGAACGTCCACTTCGCAATCTTCCGGTGCTGGGCAAAGCGGCCGTTCAGGCCCCTGGTCAGCGTCACGATCGCGAGCGGCAGCACAGCCGCGGCGAGCGTCACGTGCGTGAGCAGAATCGTGTAGTAGAGCGGGCGGACGAAGCCGACCCGGGTGAACCGGACCGATCCGACCTGCGCGTGATAGATGACGTAGAACACGAGGAACAAGGATGAGGCGGCGAATGCCGCGATCATCCACGCGCGGTGCTGGTCGCGCTTGCCGGAGCGGATGCGAGTGAAGCCGATCAACAGCAGGATGCCGGCGATCGCGTTCAGCGACGCGTTGACGGCGGGGAGATCGTGGACCGACATCCCAGTCCTAATGATCGAGGATCATCGCGGCCCAAATCAACGGGAGGTAGATGATCGACGCGAAGAAGAGGGTCCGCGCGGACCGGTCGGTGCGGGCGCGCGCAAACTGCGCGGACAGGATGAGCAGGACAACTCCGAGCGCCAGGGCGATCCAGAAGTACACCCATCCGGCCAGCCCGACGACCGACGGACCGATGCTGACCGGAAGCAGCGCGGCCGCGTAGAGGAGCGCCTGCTGGCCGGTGCGAACGCCGTCCGGTTCAACCACAGGCAACATCGGAAAACCCGCGCTGCGGTAGTCCTCCCGGTACATCCAGGCGATGGCCATGAAGTGCGGAATCTGCCAGAGGAAGACGATTGCGAAGAGTGTCCACCCGCCAATCGCGATGTCTCCGCGCGCCGCAGACCACCCGATGACCGCCGGCAGCGCACCGGGAACGGCGCCGACGAGCGTCGACAGCGTCGAGGTCCGCTTCATCGGCGTGTAGACCAGGAGATAAATCGTCAGCGTGGCGAGCGCGAGCGCGGCGGCAACCCAGTTCGTCGCGAACGCGAGCACGCCCAGTCCGGCGCCGGACAGCACCACGCCGAAGATGGTCGCCTCCGACGCGGTCAGACGCTGGTCGGGCAGCGGCCGCATCCGCGTCCGCCGCATGCGGGCATCGGTATCGCGCTCGTAGACCTGGTTGAGGACAGCGGACCCGCCCGCGACGAGTGCCGTCCCCAGAACAGCCTGAGCCATCCGGAGCAGGTCCGGGCCCGCCGCGCCGCCCAGGTAGTACCCGGCCGCACTCGTCAGCACGACGAGGAAGTTCAACCGCGGCTTGGTCAGCGCGATGTAGTCGCTGACCAGTGATGAGCGCTGTGTGTCGGCGAGTGCCCGTGCGATATCCGCCGGTGGGTTCTTCACGCGCGAACCCAGGGGTCTTTCATGGCGGCGACCAATTGCGCGGTTCTCAGGAGCATCGTGCTGGTGCGGGCTTTCCGACCCACCTGATCAAGGTCGAGCGTCGGGTCTTCAGACCCGACGACGATAACGCGGTCAGTCCGCCGCCGCTGCGGGGCCCTTGAACGTGAACGTGATCTCTTTGGTTTCCTTGGCGCCGACCGTGACGCTCTGCGTCATCGTGCCGAGCTTCTCGTGCCACGCCTCGATCGTGTAGGTGCCCGGCGGCAGCGACTTCAGCGTGAAGGTGCCGCTGGCGTCGGTGACCGCAAAATACGGGTGCGTCATCACGCCGACGTAGGCGTTCATCCATCCGTGCACGTCACACTTGAACGGCACCATCACTTCGGCAGCCGTAAACGTGTGCGTCGTCTTCATGTTCTGGATCGGCTGGCCGTTGTTGAACTCGCGATTGTTCTTCGCGACCGCGTGAATGTTGTGCAGCGTCGGATCGCTGTTGAGGATCTCGAGCGGCTGCCCCACCTGCATGCCGAATACGTGCGGATGGTAACGGCAATCCTTCTGATCGATCTTTGCTGGCTGCGTCGGCGGGTCGAAGACATAGTTGCCGAGGCCGTCCTTCACGTAGACGAAGACATTGCCGAGCGACTTCCCGTCAGCGCCGACGACGTAGGTTTCCATCATCTGGGGCCCGCTGGCGGTGCGCGCGCAGATCGGGTCGGCGTTCATCTTGATCTGCTCGTTGGCCGGAACGGGACCATCCACACTGACGATGCCCTTGATGTCGGCTGCCGTCGCCGCATCCACCTTCGTCCCCGAGCCCGAGGAGGACGATGAGGTTGGAGCCGCGGACTCGCTTGCGGGCTGCTGACTGCCTCCGCATGCGCTGACCGAGACGGCGAGAGCCACACCAAGGCCATACACCCAGACTTCGCGTAGACGCATCACTTCTCCTGAAGACCTGCACGTTCGAGGGATCGGGACTCGGACCCGACCGGTGCTCCGGTCCTGATTTTAACCCGAAGTCAGCGCGTCACCGCGGGGGCGGCAGCGCTCGCGCCAGCTTCCATGAGCTTCCGTTCGACGCGGTCCTGGATCCAGTGCGCGTCCCACCATTCGACTGGATTGACCGGGTGTCCGCCGACGAGCATCGTGAAATGCACGTGATCGCCGCCGGCGAGCCCCGTCATGCCGCTGCGCCCGAGCGTCTGCCCTTTGGTGACGGTGTCTCCTACCTTCACGTCGAAGGACGACATGTGGCCGTACAGCGAAGCGACGCCCAGCCCGTGGTCGATGATCACGCAGTTGCCGTAGATACCCAGCCAATCGGCGTTGACCACTCGTCCGCTGTTGGCCGCCAGCACCGGTACGCGTGCGGTCACCGCGAGATCGAAGCCGAGGTGCGTCTGCTGGTCCACGTCCTTGCCGTTGTAGATGTAGGTGCGGGCGTCAGCGAACGCCGCCTCGACCTGCGAGTTCCCCAGTTGGGCGAACGGTCCCTTCCAGAGCAGCTCCGGTGCTGACGCGCTGGTCAATTTCGCAATCTGGTCGGCGTTGATGCGACGAAGTTCGCCATTCACCTTGAGGAAACCGGCGAGCAGATCGTTCGGATCGTCCACCTTCACCTGCGGCGAATGGGACAGGATCTCTGGAACAACGCGTCCCAGGAAACGGTCATCGATCGGAATTCGGCTCTTCCGGAACGGCTTCTCGAACACATCGTCGACGAACGAGACGTGCGCTTCGTTGCCCGCCGCGTCGCGCGCGAATGCGACGACCGGCGCGTTCAGTGGTTGATCGTGCAGCAGCCCGAAGAATGCGACTTTGAGCGCCGGGTCGGCGGCCGGCACGCCGGCGCCGACGGCGGGGAAGCCGCGGTATTCGACGTCGCCCACCCGAACGCCTGATTCCACGTCCGCCGGCGTCGCCCGGTACACCACGAACTCGGATCCCCCATGGTTCAGATAGTGCTTCGTGGAGAGGACCGCGATCCGCGGCGGCTCGAGCCTCACCTGAATGTCTTTCGAAACCGTCGTGCTGACGTCGCGAATCCGGAGGAACGAGGTGCGAGTGGCCGTGACGGTCACCCTGGCGGGGCCCTGTTGCAACTCGGGAATGCTCGCCTTACCGACCGGCCGCGTGATCTGCAGGTGATCCGAGTCCAGCCGTTTGACCGTGGCGCTTTCCGGATCGGCGATGTCGAACAGCGGAAAGGTCTTGCCGTTCTGCTCGAGCGACGCCTGAAGGTGGGTGAAGTAGCCCCGCGCCGCGCCAGCGGTGAACTGCAGGGTACTCGCCTGGCCGATCGGTCCTGTGGGCTGATCGATGGTCAGCGTCGGCGGCGTCGTGCGTCCCGCGGCGAAGTAGGCGCCGCCAGCCATGGCCACAAGCAGGAAGAGGAGGAAAGCGAGCCACCGAAACATGGACACCATGATACGGGGTTTGGTAGTATTGGAGGTTCCTAAACGGCAGGGCCGGTATCGTCTAGGGGTCAGGACACGTGGTTCTCAGCCACGGGACCGGGGTTCGAATCCCCGTACCGGTACCATTCTTCATAGATCTCCACTCGATAACAGCCCCGCGCACCGCGCGGGGCTTTTTAGTACCATCCGCCTGACGTGCTGCTCGGCTTCATCCTCCTTGCGGTGGCTGTGTTGCTGCGCAGCGGCAGCTCCAATCGCCATGTGCGCGGCAGGTTGCTGGTGTCAGCGGTCGCGTTTGGCGCTGACGCGGTCATCGCCGCGGCCGCCGCAACCGGCTACCTGGGCGCCGTCACGCGCGAGCAGGCGTTTGTCGTGCAGCCACTGCTGCTCGCGTTTGGCGCCATCAACGCGCTGGTAGCCATCGCCATCAACCCGTGGCGTTCAGAGCGCCTGCCCGACCGCTTTCCCACCATCGTCCAGGATTCGATCGTCATCACGCTGTTCGCCGTCGCGGCAACAGCCGTCCTGCAGGAACGGATCTTCGCGGCCACCGCGGTCAGCGCGGTGGTGCTGGGTCTCGCGCTCCAGGACACCCTCGGGAATTTCTTTGCGGGCCTGGCAATCCAGATTGAGAAGCCGTTCCGCGTCGGGCACTGGGTGAACATCCGGGGCGCAGACGGGATGGTCAGCGAGATCACGTGGCGCGCGACGAAGATGCGGACCAAAGCCGGCAACTTCGTCATCGTTCCGAACAGCGTCCTGTCGAAGGACACGATCGTGAACTACTCGGAGCCGGCGATCGAGACGCGCGTGGAACTCGAAGTGGGCGTGAGCTACGCGGTACCGCCGAACCAGGTGAAAGCGACCATTCTGGCGGCGATCAGGGACGAACCGCTCATCTCCCGCGCGAACCCGCCCGAGGTGCTGCTGGTCAACTTCGATTCGTCGGCCATGACCTATCGGATTCGGGTCTGGCTGATCGACTTCGCCGCCGACGAGCGCCTCAAGGACCGGATCAGGAGCGCCGTGTATTACGCGTTCCACAGGTCGGGCATCGAGATCCCGTTCCCGATGCGGACGGTGATCATGAAAGAGGCGCAGCCCGTGAGCCGGGCTGTCGGCGCCACTGAGCTCGCGCTTGGGCGAGTGCCGATCTTCTCGAGCCTGCCCGAGGCGCAGCTGGCGCAGATCGCGGCTGCCTCGCATCGCGGCCTGTACGCCGCCGGCGAATCGATCGTGCGGCAGGGGGAAGCGGGATGCTCGATGTTCGTGCTGCTCTCTGGCGGGGCCGCAGTGCTGATCGAGCCCAACGAACGCGAAGTGGCCCGTATCGCCGCCGGCGGGTTCTTCGGCGAGATGTCGCTGCTGACCGGCGCACCCCGCAACGCGACCGTGCGGACGACGGTGGACTCGGACGTGGTGGAGATTACGGCGGACGAGTTCAAGGAGTTCGTGCTGGCAAATCCCGCCGCCGTCGAGCAGATGGGCGCCGCGGTCGCGCAGCGTCAGGCCGAACTCGATCAGGCGAAAGCGCACGGCGCTGCGACGGCTACATCCGAGCCGCCACAGCGCCTGGTCGACCGCATCCGCCGCTTCTTCGGAATCGTCGCGACCTGATAACGGTGCCTGCTACCGTCGATATCCACGGTAGCCGGCGTCATAGCCCTGCTGAAACGCCGCACGATAGTCGCGCTCGTAGTCCTGGCGCGATCCGTATCGACTGTTGTAGTCGTGGTCGCCTTCACGGTATCGCTTCTCGCGGATCGGGTCGTAGCGGTCGCCGCTGCGCGCCGCTTTCTGGCCCTCATCGAATCCGTCGCGATAGCCGTTCTCCGCAGCGGGGGACGAAAAGCGTCCAACAGCACCGCCGTAGGACGGGTAGCGGTCGCCATAGCGGCCCTCGTCGCGCGACGACCCCGGATACTGCGGATAGGTTGATGCCGGCGGATAGGGCGGTCGCGGCGCACTATACCCGCCGCGCGCGTACGACCGGTAACCGTCACCGTATCCGGACTCGAAGCCCTGTCGGAACGCGATGAGGTCGCCCCGATCGTTGCCGCGGCTGTTGTCGCGGTACTCGCCATGGCGGCGCACATCGTATGACCGGCCCCGCCGCGCATCGTCGGAGCCAGCGTCGAGCCCTTCACGGAATCCGCGGTCGTAGAACGCGCGGTCGTTGCGGTCGGCGACAGGATAGCGTTGCGAGTAAGCGCCGCCGGTCGCACAGGCCGGCGCCGCGAGAAGTACAGTCGTGGCCAGAACGATGGGCAGGTGTCGAATGGCCTTGAACATGGGTTCCCTCCAGACTCCTCGGTGATGAGGACATCAAGGGATGTGCCACGCAATCGATTGAGAATTGATTGAGAATTCCTGTGGAATTCGCGGCGGCCATTGCCGAGGTGTCCGCGGGTGCGGACACGGACGCGGCGGTGTGCACAGGACCGGCTCGCCTGCCGGTTCAGCGGGATCCAGCCCCTTGCTTGAGCAGGTCGCGCGCGTGCGCCGCGCTGGCCGCATCGCGGTCGCTGTCACCGAGCCGCGCTGCCGCTTCGAGGTGCTCGCGCGCAGCAGTGGTGTCGGACGCTTTCATCGCGATCGTGCCGAGTTCGAGGTGCGCGCGGCCCTCGACCCATTTGCGGCCGTTCGCTGCGATGGCGCGATTGAGGTCAGCTTTCGCCTCGGCGGTGCGTCCGAGCGCGGCCCTGGCCGATCCCCGCCGGTAATACCAGAGCGCTTCCTCGCCGAACATTCGTTCGCGTGTGTCGGCGGCCAGCATCGCCATGCCTTGATTCAGCACCAGTTCGGCTTCCGCCATGCGCTTCGCGCGTATCAGGGTCGAGCCGGTCTCGAGCCAGAACAGGCGGTTGCGTGGATAGCGTTGCCGCAGCCATTCGAGTTGCCGGAGCGCATCGTCGAAACGCAATTCACGGTTGTAGAGCAGCAGCAGCGCCAGGTGCGCGTCCGCGCGGTTGTCGCCCGGGTAAGCTGCCGCGGCCTCGACCATCCGCAGCCCGCGATCGCGGCCCCCGCCGAATCCCGAGATGTAGGCGATCCAGCGGACCGGCATCGACAGGGCGGACACGAGGTACCGATAGGTACCGATGATCAATCCCGCGTCCGCACGCGACGGATCGAGTTCGAGCACCCGCTCGTTGGCGTCGTAGGCGGCGCGGGCCGAACGGAACGCGGCCATCACGCCGCCGTCGATCGTGGCCATGTACGAGGCGCGGATTCCGACGGCTGCTCCGTACTCGTAATGGGCCTGCGGATCGTTCGGGCGGGCAGTGACCTGCTGCTGGCCGAGAGCGATCGCGCGGGTGATCGCCGTCTCGAATTCTTTCGCGAGTTCCGGTGGCGGCGGAGGCATCGGCACCTCCTTCGAGGAGGCACGGCCAAGATAGCTGTCGACGGTCATCGTGCCGCGCAGCATGGCGATCTGGGTCAGGATCGCGCCAGCGAGCCCGCGATAGGCTGCGGCGTCCTCGGGGTCCACCGCCACGGCCTGCCGCAAGGTCGCCAATGCCTGTGCGCCGTCGAGGTTGTAGAGTTGATCCGATGCCTTGACGCGGAGTGCTTCCGACGCGGGATTGGCCTGCGCTCGATCGGCGGCAATGACCATGGCCGCGGCGAACACCACGACCATCCCGAACCTGTTCATATGTTGATCTTACGCCCGGGCGGTTGTCTTGCACGGCCCGGTGGTTGTGCCTACAATCGGCCGTTAGCCGGCCGCGTCATCCACGCGGGAGGAGTCAGCGTTGGATAACTCGGTGGCGTTCGGGCGCGCACCCGGACCGACTGGCGTCACGGTGCAGCGACCGCACGGTTTCGTCGCGACCTACATCTTCTCTCTCGACCACAAAGTCATCGGCATCCAATACGCCGTCACAGGGCTGCTGTTCCTGCTGTTCGGGTTCTCGCTGATGATGATCATGCGGTACCAGCTCGCCTATCCCATGACGCCAGTGCCGCTCATCGGCGGCATGTTGAGCCAGGCCAGTGCGGCCGGCGGCGTGCTGCTGCCGGAGTTCTACAACCAGCTCGCCTCGATGCACGGCACCGTGATGATCTTCCTGGGCGTCGTGCCGCTGGCGGTCGGCGGTTTCGGAAACTACGTGATCCCGCTGCAGATCGGCGCGTCCGACATGGCGTTCCCGAAGCTCAATCTCATGAGCTACTGGGTGTACCTGCTCGGCGGGATGATCATGATCGCGACCTTCTTCGTCCCGGGCGGCAGCGCCCAGTCGGGTTGGACGTCGTATCCGCCGCTGTCGGTGATTGCCATTGGCGGCCAGAGCTGGTGGCTGGTCGGGATGGTGTTCCTGATCACCTCCTCGCTCCTCGGGTCGATCAACTTCATCGTTACGATCGTGCAGCTGCGGGCTCCCGGGTTGACCTGGATGCGCCTGCCGTTCTTCGTCTGGGCGCAGTTCGCGGCCTCCTTCCTCCTGCTGCTTGCCTTTCCGCCGCTCGAGGCCGCAGGAGTCCTGCAGTTGATGGACCGCGTTGCGGGAACGAGCTTCTTCCTCCCGAGCGGACTTGTGGTCAGCAACCGCGTGATCACCTCGATGAGCGGGTCCGCCGAGGGTGTGCTTGCGTCGGGCGGCGGCAATCCGCTGCTGTGGCAGCACCTGTTCTGGTTCCTCGCGCATCCCGAGGTGTATGTCCTGATCCTGCCGGCGATGGGTATCGTCGCGGAGGTGATCGCGAACAACACGCGGCGTCCACTGTGGGGCTATCGGTCGATGGTCTACTCGGTCGGGTTTCTCGGTTTCATGTCGATGCTCGTGTGGGCGCACCACATGTACATCACCGGCATGGGCACCACCCTCGCCGCGTTCTTCCAGACGACGACGATGATCATCTCGGTGCCGTCGATCGTCATCCTCACGTCGCTGCTGATGACACTGTGGGGCGCCTCGATCCGTTTCACGACGCCGATGCTCTTCGCGCTGGCGTTCCTGCCGATGTTCGGTATCGGCGGGCTCACCGGGCTGCCGCTCGGGCTCGCTCCTTCGGACATCCACCTGCACGACACCTACTACGTCATCGGACACTTCCACTACATCGTCGCCCCGGGGACGATCTTCGCGCTGTTCGCGGGCATCTATTACTGGTTCCCCAAAGCCACGGGCCGCCGGATGAACGACCTGCTCGGGCGCATCCACTTCTGGGGATCGCTCGTCTGCATGAACGTGATCTTCATGCCGATGTTCATCCAGGGACTCGGCGGCATGAACCGTCGACTGTATGACGGCGGCCTCCAGTACCTCCACAACGCCGACCTGCTCAAGTGGAACGTGGTGATCGGCATGGCGGCGTGGACACTCGGTCTGTTCCAGCTGCCGTTCATCGTGAATTTCTTCATGAGCATCCGCTGGGGCACTCCGGTCGGCGCGAATCCGTGGAACTCCACGACGCTCGAATGGGCGGCCCCGTCGCCCCCCGGCCACGGCAATTTCGAAACCGCGCCCTCCGCCTATCGCGGTCCCTACGAATACAGCGTGCCCGGCAGCACACGCGACTTCACGCCGCAGTTCGAGCCCGGGCAGGGGTGACGATGGAGATTCCCTACACGGTCGACGTGCGTCCCGACACGGGGCTGCGCAACGGGAAGCTGGGCATCTGGCTGTTCCTGGCGTCGGAGGTGATGCTGTTTGGAGGGCTGTTCTCCAGTTACATCCTGCTGCGAACCGGATCCGAGCAGTGGCCGCGCCACGTGCTCCCGATTGGACTGGCCACGTTCAACACCGCGCTCCTGATCACCTCGTCGATGAGCATGGTGATCGCGTGGGCGGCGCTGAAGACCAGGAACTGGGCACAGCACCGCATCTACCTGGCATTGACCACCGTCCTGGGCTTTGCGTTCCTGCTGGTCAAGCTCTATGAGTACCGCGAGCACCTTCGCGCCGGTGAGCTGCCATCGAGCAACACGTTTTTCGCGATCTACTACACCCTGACCGGGTTTCATGCGCTGCACATCGCCGGCGGGCTGGTCGTCATGCTCTATTTTCTTGGGCCTGGCTCGAAGCTGTGGGCAGATAGCCCCGAGCAGTTCACGAACCGGATCGAGGCAACGGGTTTGTACTGGCACTTCGTTGACCTCGTCTGGGTGCTCCTGTTTCCGATGCTGTATCTGATGTGAGGGTGCATGAACGCGACCTCTGCTGACGGCACGTTCGAACTGCGGCGCTACCTGGCGGTATTCGTGGCGCAGCTCGTGCTGACGGCCGTTGCCGTGCTCGTGTCGCAGAGCAATCTGAGCGCGCGAACCAGCATGGCCGCCGTGGCGCTTCTTGCCGTGCTGAATGCCGGCATCGTCGCAGTCGTCCTCATGGGCGTGCGCCGCGACGGGCGGCTTGTATCTGTGCTGGCGCTGGCTCTCATCGTCTTCGTGGTCGGGCTTCTGGTCTGGCCGGCGTGGGACGTTTACGAACGTGCGAGGATGTTCTGAGATGTCGCTGAAGAACTTTCACGTCGTGTTCATTGTGGCGGCGACGCTGCTGGCGCTGTTCTGCGCGGTGCAGGCGCTGGGCAACTTCCGGGCGAGCGGGTCTCTGCTGACAGCTGCGGCGTGCGTGCTATCGCTGGCGGCGGCCGGTTCGCTCATCCGCTTTGAAATGCTTTTCCTCAGGCGGTGCCGCACGGAGGGGATCCGATGACCGCTCGCGTGTCGGCAGGCGTGCTGACGGCGCTGCTGCTTCCCAGGGTGGCCAGCGCCTGCCCGGTCTGCTTTGGCGCGAGCGACGGACCGATGCTCCAGGGCAGCAACATGGGGATTGCCGCGCTGCTGATGGTCACGCTCGCGATGCTCGGTGCGTTCGCCGCGTTTTTCGCGACGCTGGCGCGGCGAGCCTCGCGCCGGGCGGAACAAGACGGTACGACGTCTGGATTGACGCCGTCGCACAGCGAGCTCGCGCGATGACGCTGCCGGGGCTGCCGCCGCAGGCATCTGCCCACGCTCCGGAGATCGACTTCGTGCTCGGCCTCGAGCACTGGGGCATGCTGGCCCTGTTCGTATTCTTCTTCGGCTATTTTGTCTTCGCGTTGGTGCGCTTCCGCAAGGGGGCGAACCCCGCAGCGAGCTACGCCGGCATGAAGAGCCGCTGGTCTGTGTACGTCGTCTTTTCGATTGCGATCGCCGAGGGGGTCCTGCTCGTCGCCTTCGAGATGCCCGCGTGGAGCGAGCGCGTCAACCACCTCCCGTCGCCCGACGAAGCCACGGTGGTACGTGTGGTGGCCGAACAGTTCGCGTGGAACGTGCACTATCCGGGGCCTGACCGGCGGTTCGGCCGCACTGACATCAGCCTGATTTCCTCGGATAATCCGCTGGGGCTCGATCGGCAGGATCCGGACGCGAAGGACGACCTCACCGCGATCAACCAACTGGCGGTGCCGGTCAATCATCCTGTGCTCATTCATCTCACCAGCAAGGACGTCATCCACAGTTTCACGGTGTATGAGATGCGCGTGAAGCAGGACGCGACGCCGGGTGCCGATACTCCGGTCTGGTTCGTTCCCACCGTTACTACCGACGAGATGCGGCAGCGGCTCGGCAAACCCGACTTCGAATACGAGATCGCCTGCTCGCAGCTGTGCGGGCTCGGGCACTACCGGATGCGTGGATTTCTCACCGTGAAAACCGATGCCGAGTACCAGGCGTTTCTCGCCGAGGAAGCGCAGTCGCGCACCCGTTGACCGGCCCCAGCCTGACCGCCCGGCGCGTCGCTGAACGGCGCGCGGCACACCAGATTCTCGATACGCCAGTCGTCCTGAACGATCCCCTCGCCCTGAAGATTGTCGGCGCCACCCGGCCGGAGGAGCGCGCCCGGTTGTCGGCACCGCGAGCAGGGCCGCCTGGCGCGGACGCTGCGTGCGTTCATGGCTGCGCGATCGCGTGTCGCGGAGGACGAACTGACGCTGCGGGTCGCCAATGCGCCCGGCCAGTACGTGCTGCTGGGCGCCGGACTCGACACGTTCGCGTACCGCAACCCGTTCTCCGATCGGCTTCGCGTCTTCGAAGTCGATCAGGAGGGAACGCAGGCGTGGAAGCGCGATCGCCTGATCGACGCCGGCATCATCGTGCCCGACAACCTGGCCTTCGTGCCGGTGGACTTCGAGCGGGATGATCTCTTTGAGTGCCTGCGCGCGGCGGGATGGCAGCCCGCGGTGCCGACACTGTTCGCGTGGCTCGGGGTCACGATGTATCTCGAGACGGAAACGGTGTGGCGAGTGCTCGAGCAGATTGCGGGGCAGGGGCCCGGGCACGCGGTGATCTTCGACTATGCCATTGCCCCGACACTGCTCGGCCCGATCGAGCGGCTGGTGTTCGACGAGTTCGCGAAGCGGGTCGCCGCGGCGGGCGAGCCGTGGATGACCTCGTTCGAGCCCGAGCGGCTGCGGTGCCGCTTGCTGGAGGCGGGTTTCACCCGGTCGACGACTTCGGGCCCGAGGACATCAACGCACGCTACTTCGGCGAGCGCGCCGACGGTATGCGTGTCGGCACGCTCGCGCACATCATGAAGGCGTGCCGATGAGCGTTGGTTTCAACGCTCGTCTATCGCCTACAGAGCGCGTTCACCGCCGCCAGCACTTCGTCGGCATGGCCGTCCACCTTCACCTTGTCCCAGCGCTGGGCGACCTTTCCGTCAGGCCCAATCAGGTAGGTGACGCGCGCGACGCCCATGTACTTGCGCCCGTACATCGACCGCTCCTGCCAGGCACCGTACTTGTCCGCGACGTCATGCTCGGGGTCGGCGAGCAGCGGGAAATTCAGGTCGTACTTCGTCGCGAACTTCGCCTTGCTCTTCTCGTCGAGGATGCTGACGCCGAGGATGGCCGCCTTGCCAGGCTTGAACTTCGGCAGGTTGTCGCGGAAGGCGCACGCCTCGCTCGTGCAGCCGGGGGTGTCGTCCTTCGGATAGAAGTACAGCACCACCGGACGACCGGCGTAGTCGCTCGAGCGTGTGGGTCTTTCCGTCCTGATCTTTCAGCGCGAATGCGGGAGCCTTCTGCTCCAGGCTCGATCAGCGGCATCTCGTGCTCCTTGCGGCTTCCTTGATGGTGTTCAGGTGAATGGAGACAATCGCCTCGACGTCGGGAGCGTACCCGCCGCTCATCGCCACCACGACGGGTAACGATCGTGGTCCGGCACTGCTCGAAGACGAACTGGTCCCGCTGGCGGAGCCCGTCGATGGTCAGCGCCGAGCTTGCCGAGCCGATCGCCTTCGTAGGGGTCGGCACCGGCGAGGTAGAACACCAGGTCCGGATCGAGCCGCGTCGAGCACGTCGCGGCAGGTGCTCGCCGAGGGCCGCCAGATACTCGTCATCGCCGGTGCCGTCGGCGAAAGGTGACGTCGAGATCGCCAACCTCCTTGCTGAACGGAAAGTTGTTGGCGCCGTGCAGCGACATCGTGAACACGCTGCGGATCGTCGCGGAAGATCGCCGCGGTGCCGTTGCCCTGGTGCACGTCGCAGTCGACCACCGTGACGCGGGAGACGAGGCCGTCACGCATCAGCACACGCGCCGCGACCGCCACATCGTTGAACACACAGTATCCTTCGCCGCGATCGCTGAACGCGTGATGCGTCCCGCCGGCGAGGTTCGCCGCGACCGTATGGCCGTGGCCGATCACGTCCCGCGCCGCGGCGATCGTCGCGCCGACCGATCGTCGCGACCGCTCGACCATCTCGGGCGACCACGGAAAGCCGATGCGGCGTTGTGCCTCGGGCGACAGCGTGCCGCTCGCCACCGCCTCCACGTAGCGGCGGCGTGCGCGAGCCGAAGATCGGCCCAGTCGGCCGGGGCCGGCACGATCGAGGTCCGATTCGTTCGAGACATGCTCGTCGAGCAGCCGCTTCGCGCAGCCGCCGATACTTGGCCATCGGGAAGCGATGGCCCTCCGGCAACGGCAGGACGAACGTATCCGAGTAGAAGGCGTTCACGGCTCTTGGTCTAGATTTCTATTCTAATGATCACCATCACGACCATCGATGCCCACGTCGCTGGAGCGCCGCTTCGTCTCGTCGTGGACGGCTTTCCCGCGCCCCGCGGACAGATCCATGCGCGAGAAGCTGGACTGGGCAGCGCGACGCGCCGATCAGGCTTCGTCGCGTGCTGATGCTCGAGCCGCGCGGGCACGCGGACATGTGCGGTGCCGTGCTCACCGAGCCGACGCAGCCGGGATCGGACGCCGGCGTGCTGTTCATGCACACCGACGGCTTCAGCCGATGTGTGGCCACGGCGTCATCGCGGTCGCGACGATTGCGCTCGAGCGCGGCCTCCTCGTCGCCGCGCCGGACGACGCGCCGCATCGTGTTCGACACCGCCGGCCGGGACCGTGCGCGCGACGGTCGAGCGCGGCGACGCCGACACGTCCCGCATCGCGCGCGTGAGTGTTCGCGAACGTGCCGTCCTTCGTCGCTGCATCCGGGTGTCGACGTCCCGCTTCCGGGCATGCGCCTGCGCGCCGACGTTGCCTTCGGCGGCGAGTTCTACGCCATCGTCGATGCCGAGTCGGCCGGCGTGGCCGGTGGACGGAACGCCGGCATCGGCGATCTGCGGCGCATCGGCAGGCCGTCACGACGGCGATCGACGTCGTCGGTCACCATCAGCGCATCCGCTGCGAGCCGCGAAGTGACGACGCTGGCGGGCACGATCTTCACGGCCGCGCCCGAAACGCCCGGAGCCGACCTGCGGAATGCGACCGTGTTCGCCGGCGGAGCGGTGGACCGATCGCCGTGCGGCACGGGGATCGCCGCTGTGATGGCGGTGCTCGACGCCATGGGGCTGCTGATCTGCGAACAGCCCCTTCGGATCGGAGAGCATCATCGGACAGGTGTTTCAGGGGCGCCTGATCGGTCGAACGCAGGTCGGCGCGGACATCGAGGCGATCGTTCCGGAGATTGCCGGATCGGCGTACATCACCGGGGACCATACCTTCATGCGTCGCCGACGATGATCCGCTTGGCGAGGGATTCAGTTCAGCTGAGAGGAACTCGTTGCAGAGGCGCGTGAGCAGATCCGGCAGCGATTCACCGTTGAGCGTGAACGCATCGCGGTCGGCGTCCCACGTCAAGCTTGTAGCTGCGTGACATGGCCGATACCCAGATCTGGCGGACGGGGGCATTCGGGCGACACGACGAATTTGGCGTCTCGCGGCTCCTCGAAAATGACGTTCAGAACGCCGTTCTGGAGTTCCACTTCGAACTCCTTCTCGTCGGCCAGCGGCAGCAGCGAGTGGCGGGATTGCTCGAGGGCTTCGTCGCTCTTGACCCGGAATTCCTGCTCGGACAGTGTGCTCATGCGATTTTCGGTGAACCTTTCCGCTCGGAGCCTCGTCTAACAAGCTATGAAAGGAGGCTCTCGCAATGTTTGAATGGTCGTTTTCTTCAACCGCAGAGCTCGTCGTCGGCGCGCTCTCGCGCTCGCCGTCGTCGCACTCGTATTCGTATAAGCGTGCCGAGTCGCTTACCTACCCGAGAGGCGCCTGCGCCGCAGACGCAACATAGCTGCGGCGCGCGCGCGCGGTCATTCCCGCCTGCTTCATCTTCACCGTCAACTTGTGCACCTTGCCGTCGAGCTGTTGGGCTTCGAAGCCCAGCACGTACTGGCTGTGTAGCTCCTGCGCGACGCGCGAGAAGGTCGGGCCCAGATCGCTGGTCTGCTTCAACTCGAAGTAGCCGCCGCCGGTTTCGTCGGCAAGCCGCCGCAGGCCTGAGTCGGGCTTGCTCCGCACCGTGCGTTGGCCGTCGAAGTACTCGCTCTGGAGGCCGATCGCGTAGATCATCACTTCCTCGGCGCGCGCCCGGTCCATCACCGTCCCTCGTCCGACGCGGCTGGACGTGTCATCGCCATCGGTGAAGACCAGGATCACGCGGCGGCCGTCGATGCCCTGCAGCTGGTTCAGGCTTTCATTGAGCGCGTCATAGAGGCGCGTGCCGTTGCCGTAATCGAGATCCTTGACGTCGGTGATCAGTGCGTCGCGATCGTTGCTGAAGTGTGCCGAGAGTTCGATCTTGTCGTTGAAGGCGCCGACGGCTGCCTTGTCGTCGGGCAGGAGCCGCACGACGAACTGTTCGGCGGCCGCCTTGAGCAGCGCGATCGACGCCGGTCATGCTGCCGCTGGTGTCGAGCATCACCACCACCGTGATCGGCTGGTTCTCGCTCTGGAAGACCAGCAGCTTCTGCGGCTTGTCGTTGTCGAAGACCTGGAAGTCGTCCTGGGTCAGATCCGGGACGAGCCGGTTCTGCGCGTCGGTGACGGTCGCGAACAGCGAGACCACCTGGGTTGACGAGCGGAATGTCGGCTGCTGGGCGGCGAGCGGTGCGCCAGCGCGAGCGCGGTCGCAGCCAGCGAGTGCGCCAGCGCGATCCGGGCAGGAACGTACAGATCAGAAAGCCACGCATCCTAGAAGCTTACAGCAACGGTGATCGTGGCTGAGGCCAGCGCGCTCGCAACCCTCGCGAGACGTTTCCAGCCGACCGGGTCGATCCCGGCCCACAGGTCCGTCATTCCCCATCATTCCCGACTTGACCGGTCGGATTTGAGTGGGTAGACTGGTCGCACATTTTGAGATTGAATCTCGTTTTCATTCCTTCTAGTGTGAATCGATATGGTTCAGGCGTTCGTCATCACCCTGCGTGAAGGTCTCGAGGCGTTCCTCATCGTCGCGATCAGTCTGGCGTACCTGCGCAAGACCGGGCGGACGCACCTGACCTCGGCCGTCCACTGGGGCATCGGTATCGCGGTCGCGCTCAGCTGCGGCGCCGGCTACCTGCTCTTCAATGCCGTCGAACCAGGAATGGCTCGAAGGGCCGCTCGCGCTTCTCGCGGCCGCGTCGGTCACCTGGATGGTCGTGCACATGTGGCGCGCGGGCCGACGGATGAAGGGCGACATCGAGGGACGACTGCAGTCGTCGAGCGTGCGCGGCGGCACGACCGCGTTTCTCGGCGTGCTGCTCTTCACCGTGCTGATGATCAGCCGCGAAGGAATGGAGACGGCGCTGCTGCTGATGCAGCTGCGCGAGACGCTGGAATCTGGTCGACGGCGCCGCTGCCGGCGCAGTCGGCGCCGCGGGCTTCGCGTGGCTCTGGTCGCGCTACGGCCATCGCGTCAACCTCGGCGCTCTTCTTCCAGGTCACCGCGATCTTCCTGTTCGTCTTCGTCGTGCAGCTCGTCGTCCGCGGCGTGCACGAGATGTCCGAGCAGACATGCTCCCGTTCAGTGAGATCCTGCACGCAGGACGGAAGCCTGGGGACCCGACAGCCTGTTCGGTCACCTGCTCACCTATCTGCTGGTGCTGCTGCCGTTCGGCTGGCTGACGCTCAAGTCGGCGTTCTTCACGCGACCGATCACGGTGCCGAAGCATGCCCGAACGCGTGGCGAATCGCGCCGTCCCGCACGGTTCGCCAGCGCGCTGACCTCGCCGCGCTGCGGTCCTCGTCGCTGCCGGCGCGTGGCTTCGCCTGTAGAATCGACCGGTGGCCCCCAAGCCGCCAACAATCGTCGATCTGATCTGGACAGGCCGCCTCGAATTCGCCGCGAAGCTGTCCAGGACCGCGATGGTCATCGACAGCGGCGGCATCGGCCGGGCCGTCTCCCGTCGAGATGCTCGGCGCGGCGCTCGCCGGCTGCATGTCAGTCGACCTCGCGCACATTCTCAAGCGCGGACGCCACGAGTTCACCGCGCTCCGGTCGCAGGCTGTTGGCGAGCGCGCGCCTGACGAACCGCACCGCTTCATCGGCGTCACCCTGCACTTCGTGATCGAGGGGCCTGTCCCGCGTGAGGCGGTCGATCGGGCCATCCAGCTGTCGCGGGACAAGTACTGCTCCGTGTGGCATTCGATGCGGAGCGACATCGACCTGCAGGTGACGTTTGACCTCGCGCCCTGAGGGTCGCCAGGCCGGAGGCGACGCGACGCGACCTACATCGACTGGGCGCGCGGGCTCGCCGTGCTGATCATGATCGAGGCGCACGTCCTCGATTCATGGACGCTGCCTTCGGAGCGCGACAGCCTCGCGTTCGGCTACCTCAATCTCCTTGGCGGGTTCGCCGCGCCGCTGTTCCTGTGGCTGGCCGGGCTCGCGCTGGTGCTTTCGGCCGAACGGGCCCGGACGCGCACCGGCGATCCGCGGGAGCCGGATCGCGCCGGCGCCGCGGCGCTCGTGATGCGGCGCGGCTTCGAGATCTTCCTGCTCGCCTTCCTGTTCCGGCTCCAGGCCTTCATCGTCAGCCCCGGCAATCCGCTCGTCTCGCTGTTGCGGGTCGACATCCTGAACATCATGGGGCCGTCGATGATGGGCGCCGGGTTGCTGTGGCGCGCGGCGTCCGGACCGCGGAGTGCCGCCGTTTCTGTGCGGCGCCGCGGCGGCCGCGCTCGCGATGGTGACGCCGATCGTGCGGACGGCGCTGGTGGCTCGGGTCGCTGCCCGCCGCTCGTGCAGTGGTACATGTCGCCAAGCGGCAATCACTCGACCTTCACGCTGTTTCCCTGGTCCGGGTTCGTGTTCGCCGGCGCCGCATGCGGCGCGCTGCTGGCGATGACCGACGCCGGGCGCGAAGGTCGCGGGCTCTGGCACGCCTCGCGGTGGCCGGCGCACTGGTCGCTGGTGGTGCGACCTACGCCGTCGCTCCTTCCCTCGATTTACTCCACATCGTCGTTCTGGACGACGTCGCCAACCTATTTCGGCCTCCGCGTCGGCCTGCTCATGATGGCTGTTGGGCGGCCTGTTCGCCTCGCTCCACTGGCGGCGCACCTGCCTCGTGCCGTTTCACGCGCTTGCGCACTTTGGCCGCCATTCGCTGTTTGTCTATTGGATTCACGTGGAACTCGTGTACGGTTACGCGACGGCGCTCTGGCACCACCGGCTGCCACTCTGGGGCACGGCTGTCGGTTACATGGCGTTTGCCTGCGCCATGTACTGGTCGATTGACCTTCAGAGACCGGCTGATCTCGCTGGTGGCGGGCACAACCGGCTCGCACCGCACAGCGCCACAAACGCTCGGTGCCTAGGAACTGGTCTATATTGACGCGGCACAATCGACGCAGGACAACTCATGCGTCAGCGACCGGTGCCGGCCGCGCGGATCCGGCGTCGAGGTGCCGAAAACCGTTGAGATACGGCTCAGGCCGCTCTGTAAAATCCGATCTTTTGAGCTGCTGACGCCTGAGACTCGCAACGCGACGGGACGCCTATGATCAACGTGGCCGCGATACGGATGCAGCAGTTCGGCGTGCAGTTCTATCAGGCCTCGCTCACCGCCAACGACATCGACAAGCTAGTCCGCTTCGAAGTCCTGAATTACGGCGAGAGCGGACAGGGCGTCAGGGGCAGCAAGTCCAGAGCGGGCGCCGCGCCTTCCAAGGTGAACTGGGACCTGCTCGAGCGCCGAATCGCCTCGAACGAGAAGGCGTATCAGCGCCAGATCATCCGCAGGAAGATCGACGAACTGGTGCAGTACTACGAGCAGTGCCGCCAGGCGCGCGACCTTCCGTCGATTCCAGGCGCCGTCATCATCAGCTGCGACGAGAAGCTCTCGTTCGTCGCCTCCGGCTGACGATGGGCGGGTCGGATTGCTGAAGGTGCCCGAACGGGAGGGCATTCTGCGGGCGATCGACGGACAGCACCGGCTACTGGCGCTGCACGCGGACATCGACCGTTTCGCCGGCGAGGAATTCAGTGTTCCGGCCATCATCTTCGACCGGCTGCCCGAGGACCACGTCGTCCAGATGTTCGTCACGATCAACGCGAAGCACACGCGGCTGAATGCGTCGCACCTGGTCAGCCTGTCCGGCCGGCAGCTTTACCGCGACGAGGCGCTCGCGACGGCGCACGACGTCGTGCGCGCGCTGAACGATCGCGAGGATTCACCGCTGCACGGCGAAATCAAGCTGCTCGGTGTCGGTCGCGGCCGGGTGGCGCAGGCGCCGCTCGCCCAGGAACTGAAGCGGATGGTCGCCACCGATGTCTTCAACGTCGCGGCGGTCGGACGATCCGCACGAGGAAGCGAAGAAGTTCTTCGTGAACTACTTCAAGCAGATCGCCGTGGTGTTCGGCGCGGCGTGGAACGGCCGCAAGTACAGCATCCGCTCGGCGTCGGCGCTGCGTGCGTTCGTGCGGGTCGCCCCGGAGGTGATCCGTCGTCTCGACCAGGAGCACGCCGAGCGGTCGGATTTCCGCGCCATCGGCCGGGTGATCTCGCCCTGGGGCCGCCGCATCGGCGACCTGAGGTTCGAGACCGACGGCGCCTGGAAACGCAGCGGCACCACGGTGGAGTCGCTGACCAAGGAGCTCAAGCTCGCGCTGCAATATCCGGAGGGGGCAGCTGTCTAGCATCGGACACCATTCTCATCACCGGCGGCGCAGGATTCATCGGTTCGAACTTCGTCCGCCACGTGCTCGCCCGCACGTCGAGCACCATCGTCGTCGTCGACAAGCTGACCTACGCAGGGAGCCTGCTGAACCTGGCAGGCGTCGCTCGACGATCCGCGCGTCGTGTTCGTCGAGGCCGACATCGCCGATCGCGACGCGATGGCGACGACGTTCACGAGAGCATCGGCCGACCGCCGTGGTCAACCTCGCCGCGGAGACGCACGTCGACCGATCGATCGACGGTCCATCGCCGTTCATCGAGACGAACATCGTCGGCACGTTCGTGCTGCTCGAGACCGCGCTGGCGCTGACGCGGACGTGGTCCGAGGCCGAACGGCGACGGGTTCCGCTTCCTGCACGTGTCGACCGACGAAGTGTACGGATCGCTCGGCGCCGACGGGCTGTTCAGCGAAGACACGCCCTACGCGCCCAACTCCCCGTACGCGGCCAGCAAGGCGTCGGCCGACCATCTCGTTCGCGCGTACTTCCACACGTACGGGCTGGCCACGATCATCACGAACTGCTCGAACAATTACGGCCCGTACCAGTTTCCCGAGAAGCTGATCCCGCTGATGATTCTGAACGCGCTCGACGGCCGGCCGCTGCCCATCTACGGCGATGGCGGCAACGTCCGCGACTGGCTGCACGTCGAGGATCACTGCGCGGGAGTGCTGACCGCACTGGAGACGCGGGCTGCCCGGGGAGAAGTACAACATCGGCGGGCGGCAGCGAGCGGACCAACCTGCAGGTGATCGAGGGGATTTGTGCGGCGCTCGAGGCGATCGTCCCGCCGCAACAGAATCCGGCGCTGAGCGGTCCCGGCGGCTACCGGGCACTGCGATCGTTCGTGCCGGACCGGCCCGGGCACGACCGCCGCTACGCCATCGACGCGACGAAGATCCGTCGCGAACTGGGGTGGTGCTCCTGCTCACGATTTCGAGTCGGGGCTTCGCTCCACGGTGGAGTGGTATGTCGCCAATCGCGAGTGGTGCCGCGCGTGCAGTCCGGTCGATACGACCGTGAGCGCCTCGGTCTTCAGCTGATGCCAACACTCAACTCTCGAGCTCCGCGACTTCACATTGCGACATCTGATGAAGGGCATTATCCTCGCCGGCGGCGCCGGCACTCGTCTGCATCCACTGACGCTTGCGGTCAGCAAGCAGCTGCTGCCCATCTACAACAAACCGATGGTGTACTACCCGCTCTCCACGCTGATGCTGGCGGGGATCCGGGACGTGCTGATCATCACGACACCTCACGACCAGGAGAGCTTCAAACGCCTGCTCGGCGACGGCGCGGCCATCGGGATGCGGCTGGAGTATGCGGCGCAGCCCAGGCCTGACGGGCTGGCGCAGGCGTTCATCATCGGACGCGACTTCGTCGGCGACCGAACGGGTGGCGCTGGCCCTCGGCGACAACATCTTCTACGGCGCGCACTTCACCGACTACGATCCGCGCCGCCGCGGCGCGCGACGCAGGCGCGGTGGTGTTCGGCTACTGGGTGCGCGATCCGGAGCGTTACGGTGTCGTGGAGTTCGACGCACGGGGCGCGCGGTCAGCCTCGAAGAGAAGCCGCCCACGCCCAGGTCCAACTACGCGGTGACCGGGCTCTACTTCTACGACAACCAGGTGCTCGACATCGCCGCCGAAGCTGAAGCCCTCCCCGCGCGGCGAACTCGAGATCACGGATGTGAACCGCACGTATCTCGAACGCGGTCAACTTCAGGTCGAACGGCTGCCGCGTGGCATCGCGTGGCTCGACACCGGCACCCACGAGGCGCTGGTGCAGGCCTCCAACTACATTCAGGCACTCGAGGAACGGCAGGGGCTGATGGTCGCCAATCTCGAGGAGATTGCCTACCGGATGGGATACATCGGCGCCGATCAGCTGCTGCGGCTCGCGAAGGGCATGGGGTCGAGCTCGTACGCGCAGTACCTGAAACTCATGCTCGAGCACGGAGCCTGATGCGCGTCATTGCCGACGGAGATCCCCGAAGTGAAGGTCATCGAGCCCGACGTGTTCACCGATGCCCGCGGCTTCTTCCTCGAGACCTTTCACGCCGAACAAGTACGCGGAGTTCGGGCATTCCAGGCCCGTTCGTGCAGGACAACCATTCGCGCTCGGTGCAGGGCACGATTCGAGGCCTGCATCTGCAGGTGGCCAGGCCCCAGGGCAAGCTCATTCGCGTCATCGTCGGCGAGATCTTCGACGTGGCCGTGGATGTCAGGCGCGGGTCGCCGACGTTCGGCAAGTGGGCCGGCGTGACGCTCTCCGCCGAGTCGTTCCGGCAGTACTACATTCCACGAGGGATTCGCACACGGCTTCAGCGTGCTCAGTCCGGTCGCCGAGATCGAGTACAAGTGCACGGACCTTTACGATCCGGCCGGTCAGATCGGCCTCGCGTGGAACGATCCCTCGCTGAATATCCCGTGGGGAGTCAGCGCACCGATTCTCTCCGGACCGGACCGCAGCCAATCCGCACGATTCGACGAGGCGCAGGACCGCTCTGCCCCGCTACGAGCCGACAGAAGCGTAATCTCGCGCACGATCTCGTGCGCCGCTCCGGCCGCGCCACGCATGGAATACCCGCAGAACACGAACGATTCGCGCGGGCACGCGCGCTTGCGGTGACCCCATGCGTTCATCGGTCTGATTACGGCACGTTGCCGTGAATTGCTGGGGGAGCCAGATCGGTGGGGCAGGGGGGCATCGCAATGACGCGGTGCCCTTTTGTTTGTACACTGCGCTCGGCCTCGAGCAGCGATGCGCATCGATCTCAACGCCGACGTCGGCGAGTCCTTCGGCGTCTACACCATCGGTGACGATGCGGCACTGTCTGCGCAGCGTGACGTCCGCCAACGTCGCTGCCGGATTCCATGGCGGCGACCCGACGGTGCTCCGACGGACGATGGCGCTGGCGCGCGAACTCGGCGTCGCGGTCGGCGCCCACCCTTCGTTTCCCGATCTCGCCGGTTTTGGCCGTCGCGAGATGACGGTGTCGCCGCGCGACGCCGAGGATCTGGTGCTCTACCAGATCGCCGCGGTCGCAGGAGTCGCTCGGGCCGAGGGGTTGGAACTCGCCCACGTGAAGCCACACGGCGCGATGTACAACATGGCTGCGCGCGATCGCGAACTTGCGGACGCGATCGCGCAGCGCGGTGCTCGCCTTCGATCGCGGCGCTGGTCCTGTTTGCGCCACCGCGGTCGGCCCTGGCGGACGCCGGCAGTCGCATGCGGCCTGCGCGTCGCTGATCGAAGGCTTTGCCGATCGGGCGTATCGGCCCGACGGGTCGCTCGTCCCGCGGCAGCGAGGCTGGCGCCGTCATTCCAGCAATCGAAGACGTGGTGAACCGCGCCATGCAGATGGCGGTGGACCGCACCGTTCAGGCGATCGACGGCACGGTGATTCAGCTCGAGGTCGACACACTCTGCATTCACGGCGACACACCCGGTGCCGCGTCGATGGCCGCGTGGATCCGGGCTGGTCTGAATTCGGCCGGTGTCGACGTTCGCTCGCCCCGCTCCTGAGCGCTACCTGCAGCCGCCGCCGCGGCTCCGCCCTCACATGGCGAACCGCAGGTGCGCAGTCCGCGTCCGAAACGGTCCACCGCGTCGAGCGTCCGCTCGCATCGATTCACGCGCGATGCGATCGACGATCGGCGCCGCGATCGGCCTGACCAGCGCCGGCACGTCGCGACTCAGAGACACCGACAGCACATCGACGAGCGACATCGTTGCCCTGCTGCCGATATCGCCAGTACGAGTTGAGCCGCCACAGGAACCCGCGGTCGGAGCCCCCCACTTCACGGATGCTCGTCGACACACTGCGGCTGGTCGCCAGCGACGGCGACGTTCGCACGAACGTGACGTCATGCTCGGTGTCGTACGTCACCGTGACGACCGCTGTACGGGTGAGCTTCAGGTACGTGTGCAGGTGCGCGCCGTCGTCGTGCGGACATGACGCGCGCATCGAGGATGTCGTCGGCGGGTGGCGGCAACCCTGGAGTCTGCGAGCGCGCCGAACGAGTTGCGTCGACGGTGATGCCCTCGATCAGCACCGACCCGCGCCACTCGTGAATGGTCCCGCCCGGGACCGCAACCGACCTGCCTTCAGGCGCGGTCGACCGGCGGATCCGCTTCGTGCTCGCGGAATCGCCATCTCGACGGCGGCCACGTGGCGGTTCCACGCGGCCATCGTTTCGGGCTTGAGCTCCGGCGGCGACTCCGTCCGTGGGGTACGAGCAGAGCAGCGCGACGAGAAGCTCGCCGTCGGCGGCGGACTGAAGACCCATCGATCCGCGATCAGGAAGTTCACGAGGCTGGTGGCCACGACCGCGCACATGTTGGCGACCAGCGTCGGGAGGTCGAAGAAACTCCACGGCGAGCGACCGTGACGATCACGTTGCCGATCAGCGACGTCAGGCCGGTGCCGAGATGGTAGCGAAACAGGCGTCCGGGCAGGGCGACCCGCGATCGCCGGGCGGTCGCGCCAGGTCCAGCGCTCGTGCCACACGAAATTGTGCAGGACGGCGGCCTCGACCGCCAGCGCCGTGGCCACCGGATACGGCCAGTGCCAGAACGTCGAGAGCCAGAGCAGCACAGCGATCTGCACGGCAAATCCAGCGACGCCGACGGCGATGAACGCAGGAATTCTGGCCGTCATGCCGCCCTCTTATCGCGCACGCACGGGCAGCGGCTCGGCGATGTAGAGAGCGCGCGTGTTGCGGATCGACGACACGATGAAGGCGCCTATCAGTCCGACAGGTGGCGATCGACTCCGCCGATGTCGAAGAGCCGCACCGGGTGCGCTGCCGAACGGCTGAACGAAGGCGCGCTCATCACGCGAATGGCGCCGACCATGAGCAGCAGACGGAGTTCGGTTGGACCGAAGCCCAGGAACGACATGCGGAACATGCCGGATGCGTGCGTCGCAAGATACGACTCGGACGAGACGAGCAGGTAGCCGACGAGCACCGCCACGGCAACGAGCGGGCTGCATCAGGCCCGATACCGCCATTCCGGCCACGAGCATCGTGGTGCCGGCGAGGTCGATGATGTGGTCGACGTAGAAGCCGTAACGGGGCCGCTGCTGCTGGCGCACGCGGGCGACGGTACCGTCGAGGCTGTCGCCGAACCAGTTGGCCGCCAGCGCCAGGACGACGACGAGTGCCGCCCAGGGTGTGATGCGGAATGCCGCGAACGCAAGCCCCGCGGCCGCCATCGACATCAGGCCCGAGCGCGGACAGATGGTCGGAGCTCACCGCCGCCGGCAGACGCTGCGCAATCCAGATGAGCAGTTGTTTCTCGAGGCGGGCCGTGACGCTTGAGTTGTCGCGGACGTGAACGCCAGCAGTGACAGGTCCCATGTGATCAACGCCTCCACAGGTGAATGCGGAAGCGGACACCAAACCGGCTCACGGTGCACCTGGGACCGGACGTCAGGCGCGGGTGGTCCTTCAGGGCCCGCCGCAACACCTTGCCCACCATGCGTTTTGGGAAGATCGTGGCGGAATTCGACCCGGCCCGGCACCTTGTAGGCAGCCAGGCGCTCCCGGCAGAACGCCCGGAGCTCGGCTTCTGTCGCCTGGTGGCCGGTGCGCAGCACGACCCAGGCCCGAACGGCCTCGCCCTTGGTCTCGTCGGGCACGCCGGCCACGCCGACCTCGGCGACCGACGGGATGCGCGGCGAGCGCTTCTTCGACCTCGCGGGGCCAGACCTGATAGCCGCTTGTCTTGATGAGGTCCTTCTTGCGGTCGACGATGAAGAGATAGCCGTCATCGTCGAGATAGCCGAGATCGCCGGTGTGAAGCCAGCGCCGCGTGCCTTCCTCGTCCACGTGGTCGCGCAGCACGCCCGAGGTTTCCTCCGGCCGGTTCCAGAACCCGACCATCAACTGCGCGCCGGAAAAGCAGATCTCGCCGACCTCGCCAGTCGGCAGCTCGCCGCGTTCCTTCGTCGGCGTCGAAGATCCGGACCGCGACGTCGGGCAGCGGCATGCCGACCGACCCGAGCTTGTTCGCGCCCTGCACCGGGTTGACGCAGAGCGCCATCATCGCTTCGGTCAGCGAGTAGCCCTCGACGATTCGCCCGCCGGTGATCTGCTCGAAGCGTGCCTTCGTTTCGGCGAGCAGCGCCGCGGCGCCGGAGAAGCAGATCTTGATCGAGCTGAAATCGACCTTTCCCGCCTGCACGTCCGGATGGTTGAGGATGCCGACGTAGAGCGTCGGCACGCCGGTGAAGAACGTCGGCTTGACCCGTTGATCGTGCGCGAGCAGATCCTTCAGGTCGCGCGGATTCGGCACGAGCGCGATCGGATTGCCGGTGACAAGCGCCAGCGCCTGCACGCCGACGTTCGCGTACACGTGGAAGAGCGGCAGCGGCAGCATGAGGACACTGTCGCCCTTGCCGATCACCGAGGCGGTCCAGGCCTCCATCTGCAGTCCGGTCAGCACATAGGCCGCGTGCCGGCCGAGCACGCCCTTCGGCGTGCCGGTCGTGCCGCCGCTCATGAGCAGCACCGCCGGATCGTCGGGCGTGAGCGCCGCGCGCGCCGGCTTCTGGTTCCTGTGCGTGCGCAACAGCTCGCTGAACCGAAAGTCGCCCGGCGCGATCGCGACGCGATCGCCGTCGCTTCTTCTCGCGCACCAGCGTGAACAAGCAGCCTCAGGAGCGGAGGGAAGTACTCCTTGATGTTGGTGGCGATCACGCGCGTGAGAGGCGTGCGCTGCCGCAGGCGTGTCACCCGTTCGTAGAAGCGGGTCAGTGTGACGATCGTCTCGATGCCGTTGTCGCGCAGCGGACCTTCGAGCTCGTGCTCCGTGTAGGTCGGATTGAGCGGCGCGACGATGGCACCGAGCTTCCACGCGGCGAGTTCGGCTATGAAGAACTGCGGACAGTTCGGCAGCAGGAGGCCGACGCGATCGCCGCGGACGACGCCGAGGCCGGCGAGCGCCGCGGCGAAGGCGTCGCTATCGCGCTCGAGCTGCGCCCACGACAGCGTCGCCCCCTTGAAGAGCAGCGCCGGCGCGTCCGGTCGCGTGCGCACCTGGTCGGACACGTAGTCGAGGATCGTGCGGTTCGGGTACGGCGCGAGCGTGGCGGGCACGCCAGCGTCGTAGTTCGCGAGCCAGGGCGCGCGGGCGATGGACATCAGCGGCCGGATTATAGCGGACGCTCGAGCGGCGGGTCGCGGTTCGGGGCCGCGGCGCTTCACACGTGCCGTACTTAGCGATGCGGACCGGAGAGCAGCATCGAGAGCAGCGCCTTCTGCACGTGCAGCCGATTCTCGGCCTGGTCGAACACCACCGACGCAGGCGACTCGAAGACGTCGGCCGTCACCTCCTCGCCGCGATGCGCCGGCAGGCAGTGCATGAACAGCGCTCCCGGCTTGCGCGTGCGACATCAGCGACGTCGTTCACCTGGTACGGCGCGAACACCTGCCGGCGCACGTCCGCTTCGGCCTCCTGGCCCATCGACGTCCACGTGTCGGTGTAGACCGCGTCGGCGCCGTGCGACGGCGTCGGCGGCATCGGTGAAGAGGCGCAGTCGCGCGCCGTGGCGCGACGCCACGGCAGCCTGCTGCACGGCCCACTCCGGGAGCTGGTAACCCTCCGGGCTCGCCACGTGGATGTTGATGCCGAGCATCACCGACGCGTGCACGAGTGACACCGCAACGTTGTTGCCGTCGCCGACGTAGGTCACCGTCCGCCCGCGCACGTTGCCCCATTGCTCCCGCAGCGTCATCACGTCGGCCAGCGCCTGGCAGGGATGCTGGTCGTCGCTCAGCGCGTTGATGACACGCAGCCGCGGCGCGGCCGCGGCGAACTCCTCCAGCACACGCTGCGAGAAGGTGCGGATGACGATGCCGTCCACCCAGCGTTCGAGGTTGCGGGCCACGTCCGAGACCGGCTCCCGCTTTCCGAGTGCCGCGTCGGGATGCAGCGAGACGACATTTCCGCCGAGTTCGACGATCGCGATTTCGAAGGTGGACCGCGTGCGCAGCGACGCCTTCTCGAAGAGCATCGCGACGTGACGCCCTTCGAGGGCTGCCGACGTCGGCGCCTGGCGTCCGAGCGAACGGTCGGCCTTCACGTGGGTCGCAATCTCGAGCAGGCGCTCGAGTTCCGACGGCGGCGAAGTCGAGGATCGAGAGAAAGTCCTTCCGGGCTGGCGCGGCGGTGCTCATAGACCTAGGTCCGGTATTCCGCGTTGATGCGGACGTATTCAGCGCTCAGGTCGCAGGTCCACACCGTCGACGAGGCGGTGCCGGCGCCCAGGTTGACGCCGACGCTGAGCTCGTCGTTCTTCAGGTAGTTGGCGGCTTCAGGCGCCGCCTCGTCGTACGGCCGACCGTCCTTGAACAGCACGATCGGTCCGATGGTGACGGCAGCGCGCTCCAGGTCGAACGCGACGCCGGCCCGGCCGGCGACGGCGATCAGCCGGCCCCAATTCGGATCGCCGCCGTGGATGGCGGTCTTCACGAGCGGCGAGTTGGCGATCGCTTTCGCGCAGCGTCGCGCATCGTCGGCGGACGCGGCGCCGGTGACGGTCACCGTCACGAGCTTGGTGGCGCCTTCGCCGCCCCGGACGATGCCGATGGCCAGCGGCAGGCAGACGGCACGCAGCGCTTCGGCGAACGCGTCGTAGGACGCCTCGTCGATCGTGACGCCGCTCGCGCCGTTCGCCAGGACCATCACGCAGTCGTTGGTCGAGCACTCGCCGTCGACCGTGATCGCATTGAACGTGTCGTTCGACCACTTCGCGCAGGGCGCGTGCGAGCAGCGGCTGCGGCACGGCGGCGTCGGTGGTGACGAACCCGAGCATCGTCGCCATCATCGGCTCGATCATCCCCGACCCCTTGGCCATGCCGCCGATCGTGACATTCACACCGCCGATGCTGACGCGCGCGGCTGCTTCCTTCGGGAAACGGATCGGTCGTCATGATCGCTTTCGCCGCGGCTGGTCCCTGGTCGGCGGCGAGCGCCGCGACGCGACTGCGGCAGGCCCTCGCGGATCCTGTCCATCTTGAGATTCACGCCGATGACGCCGGTGGAGGCCACGAGCACCTGATCCGCCGGCACAGCCGAGGAGCGCCGCGGTCAGACCCGCCATGTCGCGAGCGTCCTGCATGCCGACCTCGCCGGTGCAGGCGTTCGCGCATCCGCTGTTGACGATGATCGCGCGTGCGGACGCCGCCGGATGCGGCGAGGTGCGCTTTCGAGACAATGACCGGCGCGGCCTGCGCCAGGTTGGTCGTGAACACCGCAGCGGCGGTGGCCGGCACGTCCGACACAATCAGCGCGAGATCGAGCCCGCGCCCGGCCGCCTTGATACCGACGTACTGGCCGGACGCGCGGAATCCGCGCGGTGTGGCGACGCCGCCGTGGAACGTTTCAAGCGTCCGAACCGTGTGTGTGCTCATGCGTGTCGGGCGACGAGCGACGCGTCGCGGTCCTGGGCGTCGTGAAACGTTTCAAGCGGCAGCACCATCGCGTACTGGCCGCAGTTGCGGAAGAGCGGGCACTTCACGCAGTCCGTGTAAACCTTCTCGGTCACCCACAGGTGCGGGACGATCGAGAAGCCCATCGGCATGAAGTAGCCGGGCGCGTGCGTGAAGGCGCAGAGCTTGTCGAAGCCTTCGCGCCTGGCACGCGCACGCAGTTCCTCGACAATCATCCCGCCGACGCCGAGGCTTCGGGCAGACGGGTCGACGACGAGCGAGCGGACCTCCGCGACCTGCGTGCTGAGCGGAGCCAGCTCCGCGCAGCCCACGATCTTCCGGTTCCGAACCGCGACGACGAAGCGCGCCGCGTGCTGCGTGACCTCCGCGAGCGTTCGCGGCAGCAGGTGCCCTTCGGCCTGGCTGGCCAGGATCAGCGCGTGCAGCTTGCGGGCGTCCGCGGGATCGCCCGTTCGAAGGGTGATTCGTGCGCGCCTCGTCATGCCGGGCCCCCTTTCCCGGTGATGTCGCCAAGCGCCTGGTCGAGCCTGTGCAAGCCCTTCGTCGAGCTCCGCTTCGGTAATCACGTACGGCGGCAGCAGCCGGATGACGTTTTCCGCCGTCCGGTTCACGACGACGCCGCGCTTCAGGCCGGCGGGAACGATTGCCGCCGCGTCCATGCTCAGCTCGATGCCGCGCATCACGCCGGCGCCGCGCACGTCCTTGATGACCGGAGTGGCGGGACGCGAGCTCGCGCAGCCGCGACTCGAAGTGCGCGCCGATCCGACCGACGTGCGACAGCAGGCCCCCGCCGACGAGTTCGTCGATGACGCACAGCGCCGCGCGGCACGCGAGCAGGTTGCCGCCGTAGGTCGTGCCGTGGTCGCCGGCCATGATCTTCGTCGCCACCTCACTGCTGACGAGCGTGGCGCCGACGGGCACGCCCGGCACCGAGCGCCTTGCCGAGCGCCATCAGGTGCGGCTTGAGGCCGATGGCCGCCGAGTAGAACGGATAGCCGGTCCGCCCGCAGCCCGACTGCACTTCGTCCGCGATGAGCAGCGCGCCGGTGCGCGCGCACGCCTCGTTGACGGCCGCCGCAAACGCCGGCGTGAGCGGGCGGACGCCACCTTCACCCTGGATCGGCTCGACGATGACGGCGGCGGTGTTGTCCGTGACCGCCTCGAGGATCGCCGCCGGCTTGTTGGCGGTCGATCCACTTCACGCCGGACAGCAGCGGCTCGAACGGCGCGCGGTAGTGTTCGTCCGACGTGACCGACAGCGACCCGATCGTCCGTCCGTGAAACGACTCTTCGAGCGCCACGATCTCGGTCCGCGACTCGCCGAGCGTATGCCAGTAGCGGCGCGCGAACTTGAGGCTCGCCTCGATCGCCTCGGTGCCGCTGTTGCAGAAGAACGCGCGCTCGAGGCCCGACAGGCTCGTGAGCCGCGCGGCGAGCTGGCCCTGCAGCGGGTGGAAGAACAGGTTCGACGTGTGCAGCAGCGTCTGCGCCTGGTCGGTGATGGCGCGCGACGAGCCCTTCGTGAGCGTGACCGAGGGCGGTCACGCCGATGCCCGAGAGCAGGTCGATGTACTCGCGCCCCTCGGAGTCGTACAGGTAGACGCCCTTGCCGCGCACGAAGGTTACCGGCTGACGCCGGTACGTCTGCAGGACGTGCCGTGCTTCCAGCGTCTGAATGTCGTCAGTCACCATCGTCATGATCTGCTCTCGATCTCCGGCCAACGGCGCCGGAACCTGGGAATGCTTGCCGGCTCGCGCCGGACACCATCGTTTGCTGTATTCGGAAAGGGTCCTGGTCGGTACTAAGGGCGCCCGGCCGTTACCGGCACGGGCACCAGACGTGTGGCCTTCGCCGGCGACGTGTCGACGAGCGGCCGCCTCGAGAGCCACGGCGTCGCGACCATCCACGATCAGCACGTCGCCGACGCCGCTGGCCAGCGCGTCGGTGCACGCACGCAGCTTCGCCATCATCCCGGCAGTCGCGGTGCCGCCGCCGATCAGGCGTGCGACGCCCTCGACGTCCGACCACGGGGATGGTGGCGCCGGCCTGGTCGAGCACGCCGGGCGTCGTGCCGGCGATGACGAGGCGCCGCGCCTGCAGGCGCGCCGCCAGGTGGCCGGCGAACGTGTCGGCATTGACGTTGAACAGCCGGCCGTCCGCGCCGAGGCCGATGCATGCGACGACCGGGACGAACCCGGCGCCGGTCAGCGTCGTGAGCGACGGAGACGTCCGCCGACTCGTCGGAACTGCCGACGCGTCCGAGATCGACGATGCGGCCATCGACCGTGTGATGCGGTGGCGCGGCTTCGCTGCGACCGCAGCCGCCGTCGGCGCCGGTGAGCCCGACGCGCGCGCACGCCGGCCGCGTTCAGCGCGGCCACGAAACGCGTGTTCACCGCACCGGCCAGCACGCTGACGACCACGTCGAGCGTCGGCTCGTCGGTGATCCGCAGCCCGTCCACCTGCTGCTTCTGGATGCCGGCCACCTTCAGCGCCGCATCGATTTCCCTGCCGCCGCCGTGGACGACGACGAGAGGGAGTTCGCGCGCGGCCATCGTCGCGACTGCGCCGACGACGGTCTGCAGCCGCGCGGCATCCTCGAGCAGTTCGCCGCCGAACTTCAGGACGAGCGTGCCGGTCATGGCAGGCCTGCCGTTTCCGGCGCGCCGATCATGACGTTCATGTTCTGAACCGCCTGACCTGACGCGCCCTTGAGCAGGTTGTCGATCACCGACACGATGACCACGCAGCCCGGACGGCGTCGACGCGCCATCCGATGTCGCAGAAGTTGGTGTGCGCGACGTGCTTGATCTCAGGCAGCGCCGAGCCGACGACTCGAACGAACGGAGCGTCCGCGTACGCGGCTTCATAGATGGCGCCGAGCGCCTCCTCGGTCGTGCCTGGGCGCCACGCGCACGTAGATCGTCGCGAGGATGCCGCGATCGAGCGGCACCAGGTGCGGCGTGAAGGTGACCGGACCGCCGACGCCCTGTTCGATCTCGGCGCCGTGCCGATGATTGAGCACGCCGTAGGCCGACAGGCTGCCGTGCACCTCGGAAAAGTGCGTGCGCTCGGTGGGCGTCTTGCCGGCTCCCGAGACGCCGGACTTCGCATCGACGATGATGTCGGCGTTCGGCAGCAGCACGCCGGCGTCCACGAGCGGCTTCAGCGCGAGCAGCGCCGCGGTGGGATAGCAGCCGGGATTGGCCACGACGCTGGCGGACCGGACCTCGTCGCGTGCGAACTCCGTGAGGCCGTACGCGAGCCCGTCGGGCAGGGCGTGCGTCTCCGGATACCACCGCGCCCGCAGCGCCGCGTCCCGAAGCCGGAGCGCGCCCGACAGATCGATGACCCGCACGCCGGCGTCGGCAAACTTCGGCGCGAGCTCGGCCGCCGCCGCATCCGGCAGGGCGAGAAACACCAGGTCGGCGTCGCGCGCGAGCGACTCCGGATCGAGCGGCATGATGGTGCCGCTCCAGATCCGCGGCGAGCGCCGGCAGCTTGCGCGCCGCCGTCGCGCCCGACGAGGTGGCCGCCACAATCGAGACGTGCGGATGACGCGCCAGCAGCCGGAGCAGTTCCTGCCCGGTGTAGCCGGTCGCACCCGCGACCGCGACGCGCACGAGCGTCAGCCGTGCGGCGCGGCGGTCGTCCTCCGTCTCGGAAACTGTATGCATCGGAAAGAATACTTATACAGGACCGGTGCGGTTCGTTCAATGAAAATCGATGCATAAAGTTCGCGCGAGTATGCATAAATCGTGTATTCTGGGTGTGCGTTCGATCTGCCGCGCGCACACCACCACCAACCATGAAATCCCGCCGACAGGGCGCCATTCTCGAGATCGTCGATCGCGAACCGCTGCACAGCCAGGAGCAGCTGCGCCGCCGGCTTGCGGCGCGCCGGCTTCGAAGCCACGCAGGCGACGATTTCGCGCGACATCAAGGAACTCGGCCTCATGAAGCGAGCCGGCGACGGCGCGTATCAGCGGCCGGGCGAGATGCAGGGCAATCCGGAAATGGCGATGAACGCGCTGGCGCACGCGTCGGCAGAGTTCGTGCGTCGCGTCGATCGCGTGCAGCAGATGCTCGTCATTCGCACCGGCGCCGGCCAGGCGCAGGCGCTCGCGCTCGCGATCGACGGCGCGCGGCTGCCGGAAACGGTGGGCACCATCGCCGGCGACGACACGATCCTGGTCATCGCGAGGGATGGTCGCCGAGCGGCCTCGCTCGGTCAAGCGGCTCGAGGGCGCTCGCCGGCATCTGATGCGCATCGTCCTCGCCTACTCGGGAAGCCTCGAAGGATCGGTCGCCATCCCGTGGCTCCGGGAACGGCACACGCCGAGATCGTCGCGGTCACGCTCGACCTGGGCCAGGGCCGCGCGCTGGAAGCCATCCGCGACCGCGCCCTCGCGCTCGGCGCGCAGCGGGCCCACGTGCTCGACACGCGCGACGTGTTCGCGCGGGACTTCGTCGTGCCGGCGCTTCGTGCCGATGCGCTGCACGATGGTCGCGTTCCGATGGCGCTGGCGCTCAGCCGTCCACTGATCGCGCAGAAGCTCGTCGAGATCGCCGGGATCGAACGTGCCGACGCGGTCGCTCACACCGGGCACGCCGCTGGCGAGTGCGTCACAGCTCGATCGATTGCTCGCGGCGCTCGCGCCGACGCTGCCGGTGATGACGCCTGCGCGGACGTGGACGATCGGCGACGACGAACTTGCGGCATTCGCCCGTCGCCATGGTCTCGGCGCAGCTGCCGGACGACGCGGCTCGGGTGGAGACGAACTTCTGGGGCCGCTCGCTACGGCAGCCGATCGCCGTGCGGTCACCGTCGTTTGCACAGAGACCTCAGGACGCATGTCCCGATGAGCCGGCAATCGTCGACATCTCGTTCGAGCGCGGAGTGCCGACGGCACTCAACGACGTCGTCGCTCCCGCTGACCGAACTTGTCGGGAGCCTGGGCATGCTCGCCGCCACTCACGGCGTCGGTCACACGCGCTCGCCGGGGCTGCTGTGCGAGGCGCCGGCGGCCGTGCTCCTGCACGTCGCCCATCGGCGATCTGACTCGCGCGCCTGGACCTCGCCCGAACTGGCGCAGTTCTCCGCGTCGGCCACTGCTGCGTATACGTCCGCTCGTCGAGGGTGCGCGCTGGTTCACGCCGCTGCGCGTTGCGCTCGACGCCTATTTTGCCGCGGCTGCAGGCGCACGTGAACGGGCATGTGCGCCTGCGGCTCTTCAAGGGCGAATACTCCACGCCTTGACCGAACTGATCCAGCTGCCGGCGAACCACGCCCGCACTGCGGACCGTTCCTTCTTCAGCACAACACTGATGACAACTCTGTGGTCGGGTCGTTTTGATCAGGCGCCGGATGCGGCAGCCTTCGAGTGGGGATCGTCGTTCAGCTTCGATCGACGGCTGTTCGAGGACGATGTCACCGGCAGCCTGGCGTGGGCGCGAGCGCTTGCCGGAGCCGGCGTGCTCACGGCGGACGAGGCGACGGCCATTCAGTCGGCGCTCGTCAGACATTCTCGAACAGGGCCGCGCGAACCCCTCGTTCGTCGACGGAGACGATGAGGACGTGCACAGCTTCGTCGAGCGTCTGCTCGTCGCTGAACTCGGCGACACGGGGAAGCGTCTGCACACCGGACGGTCGCGCAACGAGCAGGTCTCGCTGGATCTGCGCCTGTATCTGCGCCGTCGGATCCCCGCTCTGCAGCAGGCGGTGGCTCGATGTGATCGCGGCGCTGACTCGGCAGGCTCGAGTCGGCGGGCGATGCGCTGATGCCGTCCTACACGCACTTCCGCCCGGCGCAGCCTGTGCTGGTCGCGCACTTCCTGCTGGCCCATGCCGCACCTCTTGCGGCGCGACTACGAACGTCTCGCCGCGGCACGCGGCGAAGCCGGCGCGCTCACGCTCGGCTCTGGCGCGATTGCCGGCACGAGTTACGCCGTGGATGTCGCAGGCAATTGCGCGCGACCTCGGCTTCGAGCGCGTGGTGGCCAACAGCATCGACGCCTCCTCGGATCGCGACTTCGCCGCGACGTTCCTCTACGCCTCCACGATGACGATGGTGCACCTCAGCCGACTCGCCGAGGATCTGATCATCCTCTGTGGTGACGAGCATCGCTTCTTCGAGTTCTCCGATGCGCTGAGCACCGGCAGCAGCATGATGCCGCAGAAGAAGAACCCCGATCCGCTCGAACTGGTTCGCGGAAAGACCGGCCGCGCCATTGGCGATCTCGTCGCGCTCCTGACGACGATGAAAGGGCTTCCGAGCGGCTACAACAAGGACCTTCAGGAAGACAAGCACGCGGTCTTCGACGCCGAGGACACGCTCGCGGGCTGCACCGCCGTCGTGAAATCGGTCATCGACGGGCTGTCACTCTGAACCGCGAGCGGGCGGCGGCGGCGGCATCCGGATTGCTCCTGGCCACGGACGTTGCCGATTACCTGGTGGGCAAGGGCGTGCCGTTCAGGAGCGCTCACGAAATCGTGGGCGCCCTGGTGAGAAAGCTCGTCGCCGAGCAGCGCGAGTTCGGCTCGCTGAGCCTCGCTGAGTGGCGGGCTGCCAGCGATCGATTCGACGCCGACGTCGTCGAACGGGTCACTCCCGCGGCGTCGGTGGCCGCGAAACGGACACCGCAGTCCACCGCACCTGCCGCCGTGCAGCATGCGGTGGAGGAGTCGGAAGCCTGGGTTGCGGGCCAGTCGCCGCGGAGCGGGCCGCTGACTCGGTCCGATTCGGTCCAAGCTCGGCGCTATTGCCAGCGGAAAAGCAGCGTCTGTTAAGATTTCAGCGCCTTTCGCACAATCTTCCCCCGCCAGAAAGAGGATCCTTCGGGAGTTCTGTTGATGCAGCAGCGCCAGCCTCGGCTCGGTGACATTCTGGACGATTACTGTCCGCGCGAACGACGACTCACCAATCATGTGGTGGTCGCGATGATCGGAGACGCCGTGAAGCAGACGCGCTGCACGACGTGCGACGCCGATCACGAATACAAGCACGCGGCCATGCCCCGCCAGCGGAAGAAGTCGGAGCAGTCGGCGCTGTACTCCCAGGTGCTCGCCGGGGTCACGCCGAAGAAGATCACGCACGCCGATCCCTGCCATGGACACGGTCGGTCGCCGAGGAACACGGTCGCGGCGTCATTCCAGAGTCGCAGGACACCGCCGAATCCGCAGCGCCAGAAGTGCACCAGTTGCTCGACGTGGCCTCCGACGAGCGACGCGGTGCTTCGACGACGAGCACGACGACGGCGATCGAGGACGAGCCCAGTTGAAGAAGGCCCCGCGCACCGCCGGCTGATTCGTGCGCAGCTGCCGCGTCACGAGGGGCAGGTGTCCACGACGCGTCAGCCGACCGACTTCACGATCCGACAGCCGACACCGCCGCGCGGCCGAAGCGATTCGGTGCGCGCAACCAGCGCGGTCCCGGCGCCGCGGCGCCCAGTTCCAGGGAAACCGGGCGGGCGGCGGCAACAACGGAAACGGCAACGGCGGGCGCAACGGGGCTCCACGGCCCGGCGGCCGTCCGCAAGGCGGCGGTCGCAGGCACGTCCCAATCCGTCAAGGCGGCCGCAACCGACCGAAGTAATTTCTTCACGCCCGAATTCCCGATCTGACATTCGCGGTCCAAAATCGAGTCGACATCCGCAGCTGTACGAGAGTCCTTCTATGTCCGATCTCTCAGGCAAACTCGGCCTCGTTCTCGGCGTGGCCAACAAGCGCTCGATCTCGTGGGCGATCGCCCAGGCGGCGGCGCAGGCCGGCGCGCGCATCGCGCTCACGTATCCCAGCGAGCGTCTCGAGGAGAACGTGCGTGAACTGGCGGCCAGGCTGGAGAACCCGCTCGTCCTGCCGTGCGACGTGACGAGTGACGAGCAGATTGCCGCGCTCGCCGCATCGCTCGATCGCGAGTTTGGCGGACTCGATTTCGTCGTCCATGGCGCGGCGTTCGCGCCGGCCGCCGAACTCTCCAACCGTTTCATCCAGACATCGCGCGACGGATTCCGCACGGCGCTGGACGTCAGCGCCTATTCGCTGATCGCGCTGACAGGCGCCTGCGTGCCGCTGATGGAGAAACGCGGCGGCGGCAGCGTGGTGACGTTGTCACACATCGGCGCCGACCGGGTGTTTCCCAACTACAACGTCATGGGCGTGGCGAAGGCGGCGCTCGAGGCGAGCGTGCGCTACCTGGCGGCCGATCTCGGACCGCAGAACATTCGCGTCAACGCGGTGTCGGCCGGACCGATCAAGACGCTGGCATCAGCCGGAATCCCGGGCCTGTCGACGATGCTGCAGGCGCAGCGCGAGCGGGCGCCGCTGCGTCGCGGCATGGAACTGGCCGAGATCGCCGACGCGGCGGTGTTCCTGCTCAGCAACGCGTCGCGCGCCATCACCGGCGAAGTGCTGATGGTCGACGCCGGCTACCACGTCGTCGGTCTTTAGCACCTCTGACAGAACTATCGTGAGCACGCCTGACGGAGCCATCGTGTGACATCAACGGACCACGGCATCGCTCGCTACACGGCCGATGAAGCACTGTCGCGTCTCGTCGCCGGCAACGCGCGATTCGTCAGCGGCCAGGCACGCTTTCCCACCGTCCAGAAGGAGGTGCTCGCGGCGCTCGCGAAGGCGCAGCGTCCCTACGCGACGGTCCTCGGATGCAGCGATTCGCGCGTCCCTCCCGAACTTGTGTTCGACGCGGGTTTTGGAGAGCTCTTCATCGTACGGGTCGCGGGAAATGTGATCGCGCCTGAAATCCTCGGGACATTGCAGTATGCCGCCCTGCACCTGCGAACGCCGCTGTTTGTGATCCTTGGCCACGAAGGCTGCGGCGCTGTTGATGCGGCACTCGCCGCCAAACACCGGGATGTGAGCCACCCCGAGCGGATTGCACTGCTCCTCGAGAACATCCTTCCTGGTCTCGAGGACATCTCCCCGGACCTGCCGCCCCGCGAGCAGCTTCGTGTGGCGGTGGAGGCCAACGTCCGCTGGTCGATGCACCAGTTGATGGAGACGCCGGAGGGGAAGTCGAGAGCAGCAGAAGGCACCATGAAGCTGGTAGGGGCGGTCTACGAACTGGAGACAGGGAGAGTGAAATTCCTGCCCTGAAGCGCTGCGGCACTCCAGTTGCACGGATCAGCTGCGTGCTCATCCGTCTCGCCTTCATGCTGGCTCTGCTCGGCGTGATCGGCTGCGGGCAGACGATCGACACGACGATCGGTGATGCTCAAATCACCGCGGCGGTCAAGACCGCGCTGCTCAACGCCGACACCATCGACGGCACGCTCGTCAGCGTCCGCACGCAGGCCGGCGTCGTTTATCTGGAGGGCGTGCAACCCTCTCCAGCCGCAGCGGCAGAGGTGGTCTCGATCGTCCGGGGCGTGACTGGCGTGCGCGACGTCCAGGCGTCGCTCACGGTCGACACGAGCGGTCCGACGACGAACCCGCCTGTGCCACAGCAGCCCCAGGATTAGCTCAGCCCCACTCCTCCGTCCGGACCCGCTCGCGAGTCACTCCCAGCTTCTGCAGCAGCTTCGGCATCTCGTCGACCAGTGCCGGCGGGCCGCAGACGAACACGAGGGTGCGTCCGTCGTGAACCAGCGGCTCGAGGTCCGCGCGCGCGATGCGCCCGCGCGTGCCGGTCCAGTTACCAGGGCCGGCATCGCGTGTCACCGTCATCCGCAGTTCCAGCGTGCCCGCATCCGCCATCGCCCGGAATTCCTCGGCATAGGCAAACTCCTCTGGCAGCCTCGCGCTGTACATCAGGCCGATCGCCTCGTGCGGGACGCCGAGCGAGTGGCGAAGCATCGCGCGGAGCGGTGCGATCCCCGTGCCCCCGGCGATGAACAGGAACCGCGCATCCTCGGGCGCATCGGGAAACGTGAAGCGCCCCACCGGGCCATCGATGTGCACGAGCGCGCCCGCCTCCAGCGGCAGGTGCGGACCGGCCTCTCCGCTCGCATCCACACCGACCAGCAGCTCGATGCGGCCGTCACGCTGCACGTCCTCCGGGGACGAGGCAATCGAGTACGGCCGCCGCTGCTCTTGTCCGGGCGCACCAACCCAGATGGCCTGCCCTGCCACAAATGGAAAGGGCGTGCCCTGCAGGTCGAGATGCACGATGCGGGCGCGTGGAGTGGCGACGCTGATGTCGAGAATCGGACGGGTGAGCTGCACTCGCGTTCTATGCTAGCGCACGGCGCGCGGGGGAAGGCGGCGTGTCGCGCCGGTCGGAACGCGTCGAATCAGTCGCCGAGTGGGGTCAGCGGGGTATGGGCACCCGCGTGCTGGAGCGCGTATTCAGCAATCTTGCGGTACAGCGTGCCGCGGCTGATGTCCAGCACGCGAGCTGCCTCCTTCTTGTTCCACTGGACGGCCTCGAGGACGCGCGAGATGTGCGCGCGCTCCGCTTCGGCAAGCGACGGCAGGCGGTCGGGGCCCGAGGGCTGCAGCACCGAGTGGGTGTGCAGGAACTCGACGTCCTGTGCGCGGATCGAGCGGCCGGGCGCCGAGAGCGCCGCCCGCGACACCGTGCTTTCGAGCTCGCGGATGTTGCCGGGCCACGAGTACGTCATGAACGTGTCGAGCGCTTCACGCGTGAACACCTTGTTGTCGAGCGGCAGCCCCTGCGCCGCGCAGTAGCGCGCGAGAAAGCGCTGGGCCAGCACCGGGATGTCCACCAGCCGCTCCCGCAGCGACGGCAGCCGGATGGCAAACGCGTTCACCCGGTAGTAGAGGTCCTCGCGAAAGCGTCCATCCCTGACGAACTGTTCGAGCGGACGGTTGGTCGCGCAGATCAGCCGGAAGTCCACGGAGATCGACTTCTGTCCGCCAAGCCGTTCGAACCGGCGCTCTTCGAGCACGCGAAGGAACTTCGCCTGCGCAATCAGCGACATGTCGCCGATCTCGTCGAGGAACAGGGTGCCCTCGTTGGCGAGCTCGAGCCGGCCCGGCTTGCGGTCCTGCGCGCCCGTGAACGCACCTTTTTCGTAGCCGAAGATCTCGGACTCGAACAGCGTGTCCGGCAGTGCCGCGCAATTCACCGCCTGCACGCGGGCGGACGCGCGGCGGCTCAACTCGTGGATCATGCGCGCGACCACTTCCTTGCCCGATCCGGTGGGCCCGAGGATCAGGACCGAGATATCGGACTTCGCGGCGGTGCGGATCCACTCGAAGACGATCAACATCTTCTCGTCGCGGCCGATCATCTCGCGGAAGCGCTGGACGGCGGGGGACTGGTCTTCGGTGCTGACGATCGCACGTCGTTCGAGAAAGGTATCGAGCAGCGTCGCCCCGGACGGGTCGGCGGGACGGCTGGCGCAGTACTTCGTTGCCTGGCCGTCGGCGCTCACCGCCCGGGCGACGCCGAAATCGGCCAGTTCGCGCACGCAGTTTTCGACGTCGAGGCGCAGGCGTCCGAAGGCCTGCATCAATGCATCGACATCGAAGGTTTCCTGCGATCGTGCGTTCAGGTAGCGCAGCAGGCCGGCACGCAGCGGCGATTGCACGAGCGCGCGAAAACGCGCCTCGAGCTCGTCCGGCCCTGCCGCACGTGCTGAGACGCCGGCGCGCGGTGCGCTGTGCGTCAGTTCATCCATTCCGTGTTGAGTGTTATCGGACCGTCGGAGCGGGGTCAGCAGGGCTCTGGGTCGGCCGATCGGCGTTGCGGTAGTACTGGTCCTGATGCGTCTCGATGAGGCGCTTCATCTCGAGGGCGTCCGCTTTACGATGGCCGCGACAGTAGATCGGACTCGCGCCGCCGCTGGTCTCGATGAGGATGTTGGAGAGCAGGACGCCCGTCTGGATCTTTACCGACGCGATGTGCGCCATGTGGATCGATTCTTCCTGCTTGCCGATCCACCCCGGCTTGTACTGCACGACGGAACTCGGCGTGATCAGCACCTGCGTCGGGAGCAGCCGGTTTCCGCTGCTCAGACGGCTGGTGCGGAACACGGCGCCCTCGGAGAACGGCCGCCCCTTCAGCCAGGCTGCGGCGAGGAACAGGATCAGGAGACCGGCGATCCCGCCGACCACCCACCACCAGGCCGGGACGGAAGTTGAAAGGTCGGTCACAGCGGTCGATGTTAAGCTATTTTTCCAACCAAGGAGTCCGCCGCTTGCCGCACCGCGCCCCCGGTTCGCCCGGGTCATCCCGTAAGCCGTTTCTCTCAGGAAAGCCGATCACCTACTACCGTCCGACGGGAAGTCCCCACATCAAGCACCTGGTGGACGAGGGGTTCCAGGCGTTCAACGCGGGACGACTATCTGAGGCGTGTCAGATCTTTTCCGGGAAGATGCTGGCGCCCGAGAGCGACACGACGATCGGCCTGACGGTCGCCGGCGCGCTCACGCCGGCTGGCCTCGGCGGATGCGTCATCGAGCTCATGGAACGCGGCCTGATCGACTTCGTGATCTCGACCGGCGCCAACCTCTATCACGATCTGCATTACGCGCTGAACTTCACGCTGCACAGGGGCTCGCCATTCCTGAACGACGTCGAGCTCTACGATGAAGGCGTCATCCGGATCTACGACGTGCTCTTTCCGGCGACGGTCCTGCTCGAAACCGACTCGTACATCCGCGACTTCATCGTGCGCTCCGGACTGAACGAGCCGATCGCCACCTCCGAATTCCACTACCGGCTGGGACTCGACCTGCTGGAACGGTACCCGGGTTGCGAGGAGCATTCCGTCGTCGCGCGAGCTGCCAAAGTCGGGGTGCCAATCTATACCTCGTCGCCCGGCGACAGCTCGATCGGCATGAATATCGCCTATCACGAGCTGATGAACGGCAGCCGGCTGATGATCGATCCGAACCGCGACGTCAACGAAGTGTGCGCGATGGTCCTCGCCGGCACGCAGAACGGCTGCGTGATCCTCGGCGGCGGCTCGCCCAAGAACTTCTACCTGCAGGCGCAACCCACTCTGTGGGAGGTCTACGGGATTCCGAAAGGTGGAAACGACTACTTCATCCAGATCACCACCGATCAGGTGGTCTGGGGAGGCCTGTCCGGCGCAACGCCGGCCGAGGCGGTGAGCTGGGGCAAGGTGAATCCCGGAGTGCTGCCGGACACGGTGGTCGCCTACTGCGACTCGACCATCGCCTTTCCACTGTTCTGCGAATACGCGCTCTCCTCGCCCAACGCCCGGCGGCCGCGGAAGGAGCTTCTCCACAAGCGCGACCAGCTGGTGTCGGCGCTCGTCGTTGAAGCGAAGGCAGCCAGGGCTACGCGCGAGGCGGAGGCGGCGCGCCACGCGGAGGCGAAAGACTAGCGGTGGGAACACTCGCCTCTGAGCTTGCGCCGCACGTCGAGCGGATCTCGCCGCGGCCCCGCATCTACGCCGACGCAAATGTGCCGGCCCGCCTGGTCGTGCACATGCGGCAGGCGCTCGAATGGGATGTGTTCTTCGTCATGGAAGAACCGGACCTTCGTCGCGCATCCGACGTGGAGCACTATCGCCTCGCTCAGCAGCTGCGCCGCACGCTGATTACCCTCGACCGCGACTACCTCGACGATCGACGTTTCCCCCGGCGGAGGGCAGCGGCGTGCTCGTGATCAGTGCGCCAGACGAGCGGCAGTTCATGGCGCTGGTCTCGCGCATCGATCGCCTGTTGTTCGATGCGAACGAACCGGACCGTCCTGCACTTCCACTCGAGGGTCGCAAGCTGCAGCTGCACACCGACTGGCGCCGGGACGAGCAGTGATCGTCCTGTCGGGCGCCGATCTCGTGCTGCCCGACCGCATCCTCTCGTCTGGAACGCTCGCAATCGACTCGGGCCGCATCGTCGCGGTCAAGGCCGACGCGCAGCCAGCTTCCTCGTCGCCGTTCGCATTCCACGGGCACACGATTGTTCCGGGCTTCATCGACGTGCACGTGCACGGCGTTTCCGGAATCGATTCGCACGATTCAGGGAATGCCGTCGCCCGCATCGCCCAGGCGCTTCCACGATTCGGCGTCACGGCATTCTGTCCGACGACCGTGGCCTGCTCGCCTGACGACCTCCGTGGTGTGCTCGCACAGGTGAGGGACTGCCGTCAGACACCGCTCCCACTGGCGGCGCGCGTGCTGCCCGCACATCTGGAGAGTAATTTCATCAGCCCGGCGTATCGCGGCGCCCAGCCTCTCGCGTGCCTGCGCACGCCTGCGGGGTCGGCCGGCGCAGCGGCTGTCGACGGCGAACGCACCGCGGCCGAGACATTTACCGCGAGCGAACTGCTGGCGGTGATCGAGGCGTGTGCCCCGGACATTGCCATTGTGACGGTCGCGCCCGAGATCGATGGCGGCCTCTCGCTGATTGCGTGGCTCGCCTCACTGGGCATGCGCGTCTCGCTCGGTCACTCCGGTGCGAGCTTCGAGCAGGCGCTGGCGGCGATAGAGGCGGGTGCGCGTCAGGCGACGCACCTCTTCAACCGAATGCCGCCGCTCCATCATCGGCTGCCCGGCCTGGCTGCTGCCGTGCTCCAGAGCGACGAGGTCGCGGCTGAATTGATATGCGACGGGATGCATGTCCATCCAGCATTCGTGCGCATCGCAGTTGCCGCCAAGACGCCGGCCCGTGTGATGGCGGTCACCGATGGCACGGCCGCCTCGGCGCTTCCCGCCGGTTCGTCGGCCTTTCTCGGCAGGCGCCGGATCGTCGCGACCGAGTCCTGCGCGCAACTCGAGGACGGAACGATGGCCGGCAGCGTCCTGACGATGGACGTGGGGTTTCGACGGATGACCCACGACATGGGGTTCTCAGCCGTCGATGCCGCGATCATGTGTTCAACCACTCCGGCGCGCGAACTGGGTCTTGTCGGCCACGGGGTCATCGCCGAGGGTGCGGTCGCCGACCTCGTGGTGCTCGACGGCCGGGGCGAGGTCGTGCAGACCTACGTCGGCGGGCAACTGGCTTACGCGCGCGGCGTCCACGACGGGAACAGCCCCGTGTCGCCCTCCGTCTAAGCCTTCATCGCGCGCAATGCTCGCGCGCAGGAGGCCCGCATGCTCTTGAACGTCCGCGGCGTTGCACTGCTCGCGCTTCCGGCTCTTCTGTGCGTGCCGACGATGGGATGCGTGGACATCTCGGCGGGACAAGCGCGGTATGTCGACACCGTCGAGAAGCGCTTTTCAGTCGCAGGGTCGCCTTTTGTCAAGGTTGGCACGTTCGACGGCAGCGTGGACGTGACGACGTGGGACCGGCCAGAGGTGCTGGTCGTGATTGAAAAGCACGCGATTGACAAGGCGGCTGCCGATCGGATGATTGTCACGGCCGAGCAGAACGGCGATGCCATCAACGTCGACGTGCGGCAGGAACGGGATGGTGGGCTGCACCTGGACTTCGGCTCGCACACCGCGCGTGTCACGCTGACTGTCCCGGCGCGGACCCGGATAGAAGCCGCGACCGGCGACGGACGCGTCAACGTTCGCGATGTCATTGGAGACGTGAGCGTTCGCACGGGCGACGGGGCGATCCGTCTGGAGAACGTCAGCGGCGCTGTGGATGCCAGGTCTGGGGACGGCAGCATCGAGGTTGAAGGCGAGTTGCGCGGGCTGAAGGCGCGGTCGGGCGACGGCCGCGTTCTCGTCCGCACCGCCGGATCGGGGCCGACATCGGACTGGAGCCTGTCCACGGGAGATGGTTCCGTTGTCCTCGAAGTGGCCGACGGCTTCGGCGCTGAGCTCGACGCCACAACCGGGGATGGCCGCGTGGACGTGCGCGGCGTGCCCTTCAGCGGGTCGTCGCACAACCGCGGTGTCGCGCGCGGTCGGATCGGGAACGGCGGCGGCAAAATCACCATTCGGAGCGGCGACGGCTCGATCGTGGTTCGAGCGGCGGACGGCTCGCACTCCTGATCGATGCGGAGGCGGCGCGCTGCCGGCTGCACTACCCGGTGAAGACGCGGTTCGAGTAGTCGGTCGGGTCGGTCACTCCGGCTTCGAGAAACGCGTTGTGCCGCTCGCGGCATTTGCTGCAGACGCCGCAGTGGCGCGGGAACGACTCATCCCCGCGTTGCGGGCTCATGCAGGACAGCGTCAAGTCGAGGCGAACACCAGCGCGCAACCCGCGCGCGATCACCTCGGCTTTCCCGACACGTGCATACGGCGCCGCGATTGTGACGGGGCGATCGAGGCCGAGCGACAGTGCGGCGGACATCGCGTCGCGGAATGCCGGGGTCGCGTCGGGAAAGGGATTGTGGTCCAGGGTGCCGATCGCGAGCCGTTCGAGGTTGGCCGCGGCACAGAACACGCCGGCCTTTCCAAGCAGCACGATATTCCGTCCGGGCAGGTAGACGTCCTCGTCGGGCGTGTCATAGCCCGGTGCGTGGCCGGCACGTGCCCAGTGCGCGGCCGGGTACACATCGGTCATGTCCACAGCCAGCGACACGAGGGGCCGCACGCGCGGGCTGACCAACCCGTCGGCGAGGAAGTAGCGGACGGCGTCCTGCTCGGCAGGTTCCCACGCGAGTCCGACGCTGATGTAGATCGGCTGCACTTCGTCGCGCGCGGCCTCTTCGGCGAGCAACACGGCGCTGTCCAGCCCGCCTGAAAGCAGCACTGCGGTAGGCATTCAATTGACGATTTGACGATTTGACGATTTGACGATTTGACGAACTAACGATTTGATCAGGCGATTTGGCGAACTGACGATTTGCCGAACCACCGATTTCGACGAACTAGCGATTGCTCAGGCGATTTGACGATCCGCGGTCCAGCGAGCAAGGTGAGCACAGCCAGTCGCGACCACCTGTTCGGGTACGATGTTATTCTGAAAACCGGGTTCGCCGAGACGGTGGGTTCTCGCCAGGTCGCTGATCGCTGAATCGTCCAATCGAAATAGTCCAATCGTGAAATCATCCATCGTTAAATCGTCCATTCGTTAAATCGTCAAATTCCCCATGTACTCCGTTACCAAGCGCATCGAGTTCTGTTACGGCCATCGTCTCCTGGACTATGACGGGGTCTGCAAGCACCCCCACGGACACAATGCCGTCGCCGAGATCGAGGTCCGCACCGACCAGCTCGATAACCGCAACATGGTGTGCGACTTCAGTGACATCAAGCGGATCGTGAAGGGGTGGATTGACGCGGAACTCGATCACAAGATGGTCCTCCGCCATGACGACCCGCTGGTGAAGCCGCTTCAGGCGCTCGGCGAGCCGGTCTTCATCGTCGACAGCAATCCGACCGTCGAGCGGCTCGCCAAACTGATTTACGACTACGCGACGAGTCAGCATCTTCCGGTGGTCCGGGTCACGGTATGGGAAACGCCCACGTCGTTTGCGGAATTCCGATCCAATTGACGATGCAACGATTGGACGATGTAACGCTTTGGTGGACGATTCAATGATTGGCGACGCTCGCCGTTGAGGATCAACGGGCCTCGTTATACCCGCTCTGTCGCAGCCTTGATGCCTGATCCCTGATCCCTGATCCCTGTCCTGATCCCTGATCCCGATCTCGGTCCCCGATCCCTGTTCTCCTTCCCCAATGATTTCCCTCTTCGTCTTCGATCTCGACGGCACGCTGGTCGACTCACTCCGCGACCTGGCGGAGTCGGCAAATGCCGTGCTCGAAGAGTGCGGATGCCAGCCGCACCCCGAAGAGGCGATCGGACGCATGGTCGGCGACGGGGCGGCGACCCTCGTCGCCCGCGCCTTTGCCGCGGCCGACTGCCCGGCGCCTGCTGACGCGCTCGACCGATTCCTGCGGGTCTACAACAGCCGGCTACTTCGCTTTACCCGTCCCTACGATGGGATCCCTGATCTGCTTCAGGCGCTGGCGGGCCGTGGCACGCTCGCCGTCCTCACGAACAAGCCGCTCGGCGCAACCCGGAGGATCCTGGACGGGCTGGAGCTGTCATCGTTTTTCGGGGATCGCGTGCTCGGCGGAGATGGTCCGTTCCCTCGCAAGCCTGACACCGGCGGACTTCTCCAGCTGATAGCGGCAACAGGCGTGAGCCCCCTGCAGAGCATGATGGTCGGCGATTCGGTGGTCGACTACCAGACGGGGAAGGGCGCCGGCGTTCACATCTGCCTCGCGCGCTATGGCTTCGGCTTCCACAACTTCCCCCTCGAACAAGTGTCTCCGCACGACCGTGTGATCGACCGCCCGCTGGATCTGCTGAAGAGTCTGTAGCTTTCGCCAACGAACCGGCGGGTTTCGTGTAACACTTTCCTGCACAGCTTGGAGATACCTCAGGTATAAGTGCTTGATAATGACTTGGCACCTGAGTTGCTAAAATCGGGCTTGTTCCGATGTGTGCGATCGCCAGCCTGCGATCTCCGATCAGTTGCTTCCTGACGAGTCGACAACCAAACCTGCGGGACGCCGATGAATGAACGTAAGAGCGACCGGCCGCGCGTACTCCTCGTAGACGACTACCCGGACGCACGCGAGATGTACAGCGAGTACCTGCAGTTTTCGGGGTTCGACGTCGTCGAGGCCGCCAACGGGATGGAGGCCTTGCAGCGCGCCGTCGATGCTGCACCGGACATCATCCTGATGGACCTGTCGCTGCCGGTCATGGATGGATGGGAGGCGACGCGGCGACTTAAGGCTGACGAACGAACCTCCGGCATCCCCGTGGTCGCGCTCACCGGTCATGCCCTGGCCGGCATCTCGGAAGGCGCCAAGCAGGCGGGGTGCGATGCCTTCGTCACCAAGCCGTGCCTCCCCGAGGATCTCGTCAGGGAAATCCGGCGCGTGCTCGAACACACCTCCTCGCCCGCGATCCGCCGAAACGGCGGGTATGCGAAGACGATCGGCTGACCCGGGTTCCTGACATCCGGGTGTCTGACAAGCGCGCCGCGACGCGTTGGTAGATTAACGCGTCAGAGCGACCCGATCAGAGCGACGACGAAGGGCGATGACGGCCAGAGCGATGGCGTCGCAGCAGTCGGTCAGAGCGAAATCCGAAGCCCCGCATTGATCGTGCGCGGCCGCCCCGGATGCGTGACGTAGTCGGGAACGGCCGCTGGTTCGATCTCGCCCCCCTTCGGGTCCCGGATACGGGTGGCGAAGTAATAGGCCGTGTCCTCGTACCGGTGATTCAGCAGGTTGAATGCCTGGACCGACACCCGCACCCTCCTCGACACCCGAAATTCTGTTTGCGCATTCACGGTGAACGACCCCTCCACGTAGGCCGCTTGCGACGGCAGCAGCGGACGTCTGCCTACGTACCGCAGTCGCAGCGCCGCTGCGGTCCGCGCGCTGCTGCCCGCCAGGCCACCGGTGACGACGACGCTGGCCGCGTCAGGAATGGCGCGTCCTTCGCCGCGCGGGTCCGTACGGTAATGCGCCGAGGACCAGGCTGCGTCCAGGTCCAGCGTCAACGAACGGCGAAGCTGCACGAAATTCAACCACTCGACGCCCCAGCGCTGGCCCGGTCGCTCCGGTGAGGTGACACCGTCCTCGGGCGTGTAGAGCAGTTCGGAATCCGACCGAATGCTCCAGAGCGCGAGCGACAGGCGTGTGCGCGCCAGTGGCTGCGTCCGCAGTCCAATCTCCGCGCCTGTCGTGCCGGCGATCGGCGGCGTGCTCTCGACGCGGCGCCCATTGCTCATGGCCAAATCACCGGTCACGGGATCAACGCGTTGCAGGACTCCCGCGGCGTGGTTGCTGTGAAATCCACGCCCCGCGTTCGCGTAGAGCTCAGTGCTGCGCCACGGTCCCACCGCGAGCGACGCCTTTGGGCTCACGACCGACCGCGTGGCGGGTGCCCGAGTTCGCCGCCCGGTCACTGGTGACCTGCATCCGGAATGCGTCGGTCCTGACGCCTGCGGTCATGCGTAACCAGCCAACGGGATGGAGCCGTACATCGGCGTAGCCGGACAGGTTCGTCTCGCCGATCCGATTGTCAGAGACGCTGGCGGGGACGAGGGTGTCGAAGTCATCGCGCTTGTCGACCGGTACTCGCCCGCTCGTGTTTTTCAGCCGGAGCCGCGCCGCGTCATGCCGGAGTTCGGCGCCCCCTGTCAGATCGAGGAACCCGACGCGAGGCTTCATCGACCGGCTGTACTCGACGTGACCGCCGGAGGACAGGCGACCATCCGACTGCCAGATCTGATCGCCGTGCGCCTGGCTCACCGTCCAGAAGGTGAGATTTGAAAACAGGTCGAGGTCGTAATAGCGAACATAGGCGCCTGCGTCAGCGAGGGAATCCGGTGTGAGTCTGCGCCGCGTCGCCGACAGGAGGTACTGCTGCGAGCGCCCGCCGTCGCTCGGGTCGAGCGTGCCGAACCGCGAGATGTAGTTCTGCTCGAGCGCCCGCCGAGGGTAGCCGTCGGTGGCACTCCACGACGAACCGAAGGTCGCGAGCGTGAGGCTGTGACGACGGTCCGGAGGACCAGACGAGTAGCGGAGGACCGCCTTGAGCCTCGAGTAGTCGTCCGGGATGTCACTCGGTCCATTGTCATGGTTGGCCTCGGCAGCGACGAGCAGCCGGTGACGCCCGCGCTCGAACGAGGCGACGCCAAGCAGCCGCAAGAATCCGTTCCCGCCAGCCTCCAGGCGCGCGTAAGGCTCGTCGACCGTGTCGGCGAGTTCCAGGTTGACCGATCCGGCGGTTCCGAAGTTTCCCGTTCGCGGGGAGTAGGGACCCTTCTGGAACTCCACCCTGGTGACGAGCTCCTCGATGAGGAAATTCAGATCGGTGTAGCCCTGGGCATGGGCGTGGCTGGGCAGGTTCATCGGCGCCCGCTCGAGTGAGGTCGCGAAGTCGGTCCCGTGGTCGAGGTTGTAACCCCTGAGCAGGACGATCGGTGCGTGCCCTCCCGTGCTGTGTTCCGTCGTGGCGACGCCGGGCACCGCCTCAATCAGGTCGCTCGCCTTCAGGCGAGGTCGTGCCGCAAGTTCTGCGGACCCAATCACGCCGCTCGACGCGGATTCGCCGATGCCGATCAGGCTCGACGCGCGTCCTTGCACCGTCACTGCTTCGGCAAACGGCCGGACCAGCGTGACCACCAGTTGGTCGCCGGCCGCACGCCGCAGCGTCATCTCAGCCGTCGCATGCGGTTGATAACCGTCGGCAGTGATGAGCACGGCTGCTTCGATCCGTTCGACATCGAACTCCACGCAGACGTCCGCTCCTGGCCCGGAGATTCGCACGCCGGCGGCACCGAGGACCTCCACACTGGCCTCGACCGGCCGTCCTGCCGCATCGACGGCCTGAATGCGAATCGCGCATGACGTCCGCGCCTGCGCCGCACCTGCTTCGGCTTCGACGAGCATCGCGGACAAGAAGCAGGAAGCCTAGAGCCGACGCGGTTTTAATATCTCGCATCTTTTGATTTTGATAACTCAAAATACGCTAGGATGCAAGCGCGATTACGAACACCGCCCGCCGTTTGAGCGCGCGACGATGAATCGGGAGGCCGAGGACTCGTCTCGGCGAGGGACGGTAATCTGTGGAGTGACGGCTAGACGCGGTCGAACTCGACCAGGAGCTTGGAAGCGGCGCGAGCGCCGATGGTCATCGCCGGCCGACCGTCACCGACGAGTCGGACCGAGTCGGCGGCGGCGTCCCTGGACTCGACCTCGACCAGCTGCACCTGGCTTCAGGCCGTGCCGCTCCACGAACCGAAGGAATGCCGGGTCCTGGTCGGAGATGCGCGTCACGCGAAGCGGCGTACCGACCGGGCAGGTCAGCAGGCTGTCGTGATGGTGATGGGGCAGGCGTCCCTCGGCCGTCGGAATCGGATCGCCGTGCGGATCGTGTGTCGGATGGCCCAGCATTTCGTCGATCCGCTCGATCAGCCGCTCGGAGACGACGTGCTCCAACTGCTCGGCGTCGTCGTGCACCTCGTCCCAGCTCATGCCCATCACCTGCACGAGAAAGAGTTCGACGAGCCGGTGACGCCGCAGGACGAGGCCCGCCAAGCTTCTCGCCCGCAGCCGTGAGGCGGACGCCGCTGTACGGTTCGTACTCGGCGAGCCCGGACTCCGCCAGTGCCTTCACCATGGTCGTGGCGGTCCCCGGCGTCACGCTGAGCGCGGCGGCGACGTGGCCCATGGGCACCAGACGCGCGTCGGAGGCGAGCGCCGACCTGTCCCTGGTAGATCGCTTTGATGTAGTTCTCGACCGTGCTCGAGGCCAGCATGGCAGGCGCTATTATCCACCGGATGTCTTTGCGCGAGACGGTCGCGACCCCGGAGGGCAAGCGGCGGTACGTGCGCACGCTGTTCGCGACGATCGCCGATCGCTACGACCTGATCACCGTGATTCTTTCGTACGGCCGCGATCGCGCGTGGAAGCGGCGGCTGGTGCGCATGGCGGACGCACGCGCCGGCACTCGCGCCCTCGACCTCGCGACCGGCACCGGCGACATCGCCTACCTGCTGCACGATGCCGGTGCGCGGGTCGTCGGCCTCGACGTCACCGCGCGGATGATTGAGCTCGCCCGCGCGAAGCGCGACGGCGATCGCCGGCCCGCGATTCATCGTCGGCGACATGACCGCGCTGCCGTTTCCCGTCTGGCTGCTTCGACCTCGTGACGACCGGATACGGTCTGCGCAACGTGCCGGACCTTGGCGGTCGCCCTCGACGAGATCGCGCGCGTGCTGAAACCCGGCGGTCAACTGCTGTCGCTCGATTTCGACCGCCCGTCCAGTCGCGCTCGTGCGCACGGCATACCTGACCTACCTCTCGATCGTCGGTGGCGCGCTTGGCTGGATGCTTCACCGCGATCCCGACACGTATCGCTACATCCCCGCGTCGATCCGCACCTATCCGGGCGCAGCGGCCGTCGCTCGCCAGATGCGCGAGCAGGGATTCGCCGCCGCTGTCCATCACCGGTGCTCGGCGGGCTTCATGGCGATCCACCACGCGAGAACCTGAATGGAGATCGACACCTCGCGCGTGGTCGGGCGACGGCGAGCTTCACGCAGCTGATCGTCGAACGCCTTCGCGACCGAGCCGCGCATCGCCCACCTGCGCGTCGAGGATTCGCCCGCCGCCGCGAGGACGCCGGCTACATGTTCATCAGCAACGAAGTGTTCATCACGCCCGCGATCGCAGTGCATCGCGAGGCGATCGCGCGGGGGCTTCTGGCCGACTACGCCGTCGCGATTCCGCACGTCCGCGCTGACGCTCGCCGACATCGAGGCCGTGCTCACGGCCGATGCAAGCGGTCGGCGCCGCCGGATGTGTCCGACTCACGGCATGCTCCAGTATCTGCGGACGCAACGAATCATCCCCGCGTACCAGACGCGCGGCTATAAACTGGTCGAGCTCATTCGGCTCTACATCGTCGAAGCCGGAAGCATCGCGCTAATGTCGGCAGCCGCTCGAGCCGATAATCCGCGAAGAGCCTCCAGTGCCTGCCCCCGGCGCGGTGTGCTCTCCTACGCATGACTCTCGTTCCGTCGCTGCTGCAGGCGCATCGTCCTCATGGACGGGGAAGCCCTCGTGCTGCACGTCGGCGACAAGCCGTACGTCGTCGCCGAGAGCGGCCAGGTGACGCCTGGCGAACACTCCGCTCACCGCCGACGCGATCGGCGAAGTCATCGCACGAACTGCTGCCTGCCGGAGTCCAGGCGCGTGCTCGACGAGGTCGGCGCAACGCAGTGCGCTGCTGCCCGAGAATCCCCTGTTTCCGGGCGAGCGTTTCAGTGTCGTCGCCGCGCGCGGCGGCGACGATCTCTGGCTCGAAATTCGTCGGCTCGCATCGAATCCGCCACGACGCGACATGCGATCAGGCGCGGCACCGAGACCCCGGCGCCGCCGGCACCGCCTCGCGACGAGCTGCCGACGACGGCGCAGCGCACGGCCAGCCAGGCGCCGCGGACGCATCGTCGAACCGGCGCTGCCGAATCCCGAAGTCGCACCCTGCCGTCGTCCTGCCGCTGACGCGCAATCCGGTGAAGGCCGATGTGCCGCCGCCGCTCGCGGACCACGCCATGTCAGGCGCTCGATCGACTTCTGCGTCTTGCCGCCGCTCGCGGCGCGTCGACGGTGTATCTGGTGTCGGGCGCACGCCCTTCCATCCGGATCGACGGCGAGGTCGAACGCTCGACGGCGCTGCCGTGCTCGGACCAAACGAGGTGGAGGCGCTGCTGCTGACCTTGATGCCGGAGCGCAGCGCGGAAGCATTGCGAAGCGGTGCAGCGAGCGAGTGGATTTCGGAGTTCGCCGACCTCGGGCGCGTACGGTGCCTGAGTTTCCGCGACCATCGCGGCCCCGGCGGCGTGTTCCGCATCATGCCGCAGCGGGCGGTCACCACCGAGCAGCTCGGGCTCTCGCGCGAAATCCAGGCACTGGCCGGCGAGACCGACGGCCTGCTCGTCGTGACTGGTCCGCGGCTGAGTGGCAAGCGCACGCTGATGTCCGCCTTCGTCGATCACATCAACCGCACGCGGCATGTGCACATCATCACGATCGAGCGCGACATCAACATCGTGCACGAACGCGTCCGGATCGATGGTGAGCCAGCGGGAAGTGCACGGCGCCGAACACGATGCGCCGACGCGGTGCGGAATGCGCTGCGCGAGGATCCCGACGTCCTGGTGCTCGAGGACGTGCGCACGGCCGAACTCGTGGACCTGGCGCTCGACGCCGCCGCGGCCGGACGGCTGGTGATCTGCGGGTTCCCGGCGCGAAGCGCGGCTGCCGCGATCGACGGCATCATCGATCTGTCGCCGCCGCTCCGAGCGCCGGCGTGTCTGCAGCTGTCGCTCGCGCAGAACCTGCGCGGCGTGGTGGCGCAGGTGCTGCTGAAGAAGACCGGCGGCGGGCGACTGGCGGCGCGCGAACTGCTGCTGAATACTCCGGCGGTGGCGAGCCTGCTGGCCGAGGGCAAGACGTCGCAGCTGCCGCTCGCGATCGAGGGCGGCCGCAAGCACGGGATGGTGCCGCTGAACGATGCGCTCGGCGGCTTTGCGCAGAGCGGCGCGGTCGATGTTCGCGAAGCCTATCGCTGTTCGGTCGATCGCCCGGGCTGCTCGCGCTGCTGCAGCGTCAGGGCGTCGACACGTCGCAGGTGGAACGATTCGGATAGTCGCAGTCTCGGTCCAGTGTCAGTCCGACCCGCCCGCCTGCTCGAGCCCTACCGCTCCACGAACGGCTCCAGTTCCTTCAGCAGATACTGCAGCACGTGCTCTTCGGTCAGGTGCGCCGACGGTCTGTCTCCGCGATCGCGCGCTCGCTTTCGATCACCCGCCGTCCGCGTGCGCGGCTCGACTTGCCCATCACCATCGGCTCGTCGCCGGACGTGTCGAGCGACAGCTCGATGTAGTCCTCCGACGCTCTTGTCGGACATCAGCCGGACCGCGCCCGACGGCGTGAACACCGTGAAGGAGTATCCGCTCGCCTTCAGGACGTTCGCGACCTGCCGGAACAGCGGCACGCGCGATCGTGTCGAGGAACTGCGAGTAGGCGCGCGACGGCGTCCTCGGCGCGGGCGCGTCGTTCGGCAGCCGTGCGCCTGGCTGCGTCGATTGTTTCGGTCAGCCGCTTGCGGAGGACGGAGGTTTCCATCAGATCACACCCTTCGCACGCAGGTCGTCGATCTGCGCGTGGTCGAACCCCAGGTCATTCGCGAGCATCGCGTTCGTGTGCTCGCCGAGCAGCGGCGGCGGCGTGCGCACCGAGCCTGGCGTGTCGGAGAACTTCAGCGGCGTTCCGGTCATCTTGAGCATGCCCGCGACCGCATGTTCGAGCTCGACGAGCATGTCGCGCGCCTGCGTCTGCGGATCGGTGAAGACCTCGTGCAGGTCGCGGACCGAGCCGCACGGCACGCCGGCGGCCTTGAGCTTCTCGATCCAGAACGCCCGCGTCTCGTGACTCAGCCGCGCGTCGAGCACCGGCTTGAGGACGTCGTAGTTCGTCACGCGCTCCGCGGTTCGTGGCGAACCGTTCGTCTGTCAGGAAATCCGGTGACCGCGCAGAAACGCCGCCACTGGTCGTCGTTGCCGACCGCGACGACGAAGTCGCCGTCGGACGCCGCGAAACGTCTCGTAGGGGACGATGGTCGGGTGACGGTTGCCGAGCCGCGGCGGCGCGACACCGTTGGCGAAGTAGATGCCCGCCTGGTAGCTGAGGAGCGCCACGACCGAGTCGAACATGGCGATGTCCACTTCCTGGCCGCGTCCGGTCCGCTCGCGCACGTAACAGGGCGGCCGTGACCCCCTGCGCCGCAAACATGCCGGACACGATGTCGGCGATCGCGACACCGAGGCGGTAAGGTGGACCGTCGGCCGAGCCGGTGATGCTCATGAGCCCGCCCTCGGCCTGCATCACCGCGTCGTACCCGGCTTCCTTCCGCCGCGGTCCGGTGTGACCGAACCCGGAGATCGAGCAGTAGATCAGGCGCGGATACCGCGCGGACAGCGTTGCGTAATCGAGCCCGAGCTTGTCGAGCGTTCCGGGCCTGAAGTTCTCGACGAGCACGTCGGCCTTGCGCGATGAGTCTGTTCGAGCAGTGGCGCGTCCCTCGGCGTGCTTGAAGTCGAGGGTGATGCTTTCCTTGTTCCGATTGATGCTGAGGAAATAGGCGCTCTCGCCGTTCACGAACGGCGGGCCCCACCCGCGCGTGTCGTCGCCTTTGCCGGTCTGCTCGACCTTGATGACGCGGGCGCCCATGTCGCCGAGCATCATCGTGCAATACGGGCCCGGACAGCACGCGCGTCAGGTCGAGGACCGTAATACCCTGGAGCGGAGTCATGGTTAGTGCAGCTAGTATGACCGATGGACCGCCGCGACTGGCGGCCGGATCGGGAGGAGAGATGCATCGACGCATGCTGGCAGTCGTCGGCGCTGCATCGCGTGGGCCGGACCGCTTCGTGCGCGCACGCCGGACGCGCCGCACGACGCAGACGCCGACCATCGTCACCACCGGTGAGGCGACGGTTCGGCGCGCTCCCGATCAGGCGTTTGTCACCATCGCCGTCGAGACCCGCGCGCGAAGACCTCGCGCGAGGCCCAGCAGCAGAACGCCGATGCGATGACCGTCGGTGCAGCAGCGCGATCGCGCGATCGGGCCTGGCGAGCGATGCCGTGCGCACGACCGGCTACTCGATTCAGCAGGAGTTCGACTTCGCCAACGACCGCCGGACACCGCGGGGCTACGTGGCGCGCAATGGCGTCGAGGTGCGGCTCGACGCCGTCGAACGCGTCGGCGAACTGCTCGACGCGATGGTCGACGCCGGGGCAACCACGGTGACCGGCGTCCGATTCGATCTGAAGGACCGCGCTGCCGCCGAGCGCGAAGCGCTGCGGCTCGCGGTGGTCGACGCGCGCGCGCAGGGCGGACGCGATCGCCAGTCGGTGCCGGCCGCAGCGTCGACCGCGTGCTTCGCATCGTCGATGCGCCGCAGCCCAGGTTCAAGGGGCCGCAGCCGATGGCGATGGAGCGGGCCGTCGCGAGCGCCGCGCCGGCAGACACGCCCATCGAGGCGGGAACGATCGAGGTGCACGCGCAGGTGGAACTGATCGCGGCCATCAAGTAGCGGCGTCGGCTGTTCGCACTACACTGCGTCGATGCCGCCCCAATCGCTGACGCCGGACGACTACGCACGCGCGCGCCGCGTGCTGATGCGCCGCGACCCGGTGCTCGGCACCGCCATCAAGGCGATCGGCCCGTGCCTGATGGCCGAGCGCCAGCGCAAGGATCACCTCACGGCGCTCGCCGGCTCGATCGTCAGCCAGCAGCTCTCCACGAAGGCCGCGGCGACAATCTTCGGCCGCTTCCTGGCGCTGTTCCCCGAAGGCGACACCGCTTTCGCGCCGGCGATCGTGGCGCTCGACGACGCGACGCTGCGCGGCGTCGGGCTCAGCGGGCAGAAGGTCCGCTACCTGCGCGACCTGAGCGAGCGCATCGTCGACGGTCGGCTGCAGCTCGACGCGATCGAGTCGCTCGACGATGAAGCAGTGATCGAGCGGCTGACGGAAGTGAAAGGCTTCGGCCGGTGGACCGCCGAGATGTTCCTGATGTTCCGGCTGCACCGGCCCGACGTGCTGCCGGTGGACGATCTCGGGCATCGTCAACGCGGTGCAGCGGCTGTACAAACTGCGCAAGCGGCCCGACGCGAAGAAGCTGCACAAACTCGGCGAAGCGTGGCGGCCGTATCGATCGGTTGCCAGTTGGTACCTCTGGCAATCCTTGACGATTGACGACTTGATCGCTCGGACGATTAGACCGATCAGAGTGACGCGTTTGGCCTTTGAGGCGCAGGAGCAGGTAGCCAGCCGCGATCGCGATGATGGTGCCGCGCTCGCTGTAGATGGTCTGCGTCCACGAGAACGCGGCGTCATGCCTCGACGTCGAGCGGCCCGACAGGTCGTGGAATCCACCGCGGAACGCGCTGCATGTACTGCCGGTAGCTGTCGCCGATGCGCGTTTCGAGCAGCCGCTCCTCCCACCGGACGATGGCGTGGTACTCGAGCAGCAGCAGGACGAGGACGATCGGCACGAGCCACGGCAGCCGCGCGCTCACCGCAAACCCCAGCCACAGCAGTATGTTGCCGAGGTAGAGCGGGTTGCGGACCATGGCGAAAGGTCCGCTGTCGATGAGCGGACCGAGCCGGTCGCTCCGCGTCCGCGAAATCGAGCCGATGTGGTGGACTCCCCACATCCTGACGAGCTCGCCCAGCAACACGACAGGCACCCCGGCCAGCGTCAACCACGTCGAAACAGCATCGCCGTCGCGCGGCGGGATCAGCAGCAGGGCTAGCGACGATGGGTAGCGGAAGCGAGGTGCGCTTCCTGAACAGCCAGCCGCCGACGCGGACGACGGTGTCTGGATCCTGCTGTGCGGTATGAGTTTCAGAGGTCGAAGAGGAGGGCACGGGACTCGCCGAGTATAGCGCACGGCCAGTTTGTTATAATTCGGACTTCCGTGGTCGCAGTTCACACATGTCTTCTTCCCCATACCCTGCCGCAGTGACTGAACGGGCCGTCTCGTCGGTGCTCGAGCTTATCGGGCACACTCCGCTCATCCGCCTGCAGCAGTTCGAGCGGGAGACGCCCGGGCGTGGAGCTGTACGCGAAGGCCGAATGGCACAATCCGGGCGGATCGGTGAAGGACCGCGCCGCGGCGCGCATGATTCTCGAGGGCGAAAAATCCGGGCGCATGCGCCCGGCCTCACCCTCGTCGACGCGACCTCGGGCAATACCGGCATCGCCTACTCGATGATCGGGGCCGCCAAGGGCTACAAGGTGAAGCTCTTTCTTCCAGAGAACGCCAGCCCTGAGCGCAAGCTCATTCTGCGGGCATTCGGCGCCGAACTGGTGCTCACGAGTCCGCTCGAAGGCACTGACGGCTCGATCCGCGCGGTTCGCCAGCTCGTTGCCGAACATCCCGAGCTCGTATTTCTATCCCGGACCAGTACAGCAACGACGCCAACTGGCGCGCACACTTCGACACAACCGGCCCCGAGATCATCGAGCAGACCGGCGGGCGTGTCACCCACTTCGTCGCCGGGCCTCGGCACCAGCGGCACGTTCATGGGCACGAGCCGCGCCCTGCGGCAGTTCAATCCGAACGTCAAGGTGATGTCGTTCCAGCCCGACTCGCCCTTCCACGGGCTCGAGGGGTTGAAGCACATGGAAACGGCGATGGTCCCGGCGATCTACGACGCCGCGATGGCCGATGCCGACGTGCGGGTGAGCACCGAGGAGGCGCACCGCTGCGTGCGACGTCTGGCGCGCGAGGCCGGCCTGATGGTGGGCATCTCCTCCGGCGCCGCCCTGGCGGCGACCCTGCAGGTTGCGCGCACGCTCGATCGCGGCGTCGTCGTCACCGTGTTTCCCGACGGCGCGGAGAAGTACCTCACCGAAAGCTTCTGGACAGCCGATTGATGACCACGCTCCACGCGACCGTGCGTGCTCGACACAGGGGTGGCGGCGACGATCCGTCGCCACGGTGAGGAGACCTTTCCGCACGAGTGCTGCGGTGCGCTGATTGGCACCGGCGATCGGGTGGTCGCCGCGGTGCCGCTGCCCAACACCACGGAGGAAGGGCCGCGCCGGCGCTTCCTCGTGCGGCCGTCGGACTATCGGCTGGCGGAACAGCGGGCGACGGAACTGGGCGGCGAACTGCTCGGGTTCTATCACTCGCACCCGGACCATCCGGCGAGGCCGTCGCAGTTCGACCTGGACCACGCCTGGCCGAACTTTGCGTATGTGATTGTGTCGGTGATGTCGGGCGTCGCGCGCGACCTCACTGTGTGGTTCCTGCAAGACGATCGATCCCGATTCGATGAGGGCACGCTGAATGGCGACGAAGATTCTGATTCCGACACCGCTCCGACCGTACACGGATAAGCAGGAGGCGGTCGAAGCCTCTGGAACCACCGTTGGCGAACTGCTCGCCGACCTGACGATTAAATACGCGGGCCTCAAGGCGCATCTGTTCAACGAACAGGGCAAGCTGCGCAGCTTCGTCAACATCTACATCAACGACGAAGACATCCGGTACCTGCAGAAGGATCTGACGCCGGTGTCGGCGGCTGACACGGTCAGCATCATCCCGTCGGTCGCGGGCGGCGTCTGAATGAGAAGCTGTAAGGCCATAAGGCACAAAGGAAAGGCAATCGGGGCAGGTCAGCAGGTGAGCGCACGTCAATGACGTGCCTTCTTGCCTTTCTGCCTCACGCAAGGAACTCCAATGGCGACAGCAGTAGACACGCTTCCTCAGTTGTCCAACGATGAGATCAAGCGCTACAGCCGGCACCTGATCATGCCGGAGGTGGGAGTGGACGGGCAGCGACGCCTGAAAGCCGGCAGCGTGCTGTGCATCGGCGCGGGCGGTCTCGGGTCGCCGGCAGCGATGTACCTGGCGGCGGCGGGCGTTGGCCGTATCGGCGTCGTCGATTTCGACGTCGTCGACTTCAGCAACCTGCAGCGACAGATCATTCACGGGACGGCCGACGTCGGGCGTTCGAAGCTCGCGTCCGCGAAGGATCGACTGGTGGATATCAATCCGCATATCCAGGTCGACACTTACGAGACAGCACTGTCGTCGGAAAACGCACTCGACCTGTTCGAGCCGTACGACGTCATCCTCGATGGAACGGACAATTTCCCGACGCGGTACCTGACCAATGATGCCTGCGTGCTGCTGGGCAAGCCGAACGCCTACGGATCGATTTTCCGCTTCGAAGGGCAGGCGTCGGTGTTCGCCACCAAGGACGGCCCGTGCTATCGCTGCCTGTATCCGGAACCTCCGCCACCCGGCCTCGTGCCGAGCTGTGCAGAGGGTGGGGTGCTCGGCGTGCTTCCCGGGGTGATTGGTGTCATCCAGGCCACCGAGGCGATCAAGTTGATCGCCGGCATCGGCGAGCCGCTGGTCGGCAGGTTCCTCATCTACGATGCGCTGCGCATGCGGTTCCGCGAGCTGAAGCTACGCAAGGATCCGGATTGCCCAGTCTGCGGCACGCACCCGACTGTCACGAAGCTGATCGATTACGAGGAATTCTGCGGCCTGCGGCCGTCAGTGGAAGCGGAGGCGGCTGCAATGGTATCCAACGCATCGGCGAGCAGCGCGACGGAGATCTCGGCAGTCGAGCTGAAGCAGCGCCTCGACCGTGGCGATGCACTGCGCATCGTCGACGTGCGGGAGCCGAACGAGTTTCAGATCAACCGCATCCCGGGGTCACAGCTCATCCCGCTTGGCGAGATCCCGCGTCGGCACGCCGAACTGGACAGCGACGAAGAAATCGTGGTCATGTGCAAGATGGGCGGTCGCAGCGCGAAAGCCGCCGACTATCTGCGGTCGGTCGGTTTCAAGCGGGTGCTCAACCTCAAGGGCGGCATCCTCGAGTGGGTGGACAAGGTCGATCCGTCGCAGCCCAAGTACTAGAGGGCAGGTAGGGCAGGTAGGCCACATAAGGCGGGTAGCCAGGTAGGACAGGTTGGGCTGGTACGCGGCCAAGCCGGTGACGACGTGAGATTCCCCTCTTCAGGTGGACCCGCCAGGTCCAGGTGGAAGACGTCAGAAGAGGCATTTCCCTCCCGCCTACCCGCCATGCGCCCATCCTGCCCCTCGTCCCGACCCTGTCTTCGTGTAATATAGGACCTACACGGTCGGATTCGATAAGACTCCGGCGGTCGTATTTGGAAACCCATGCTGAGGCTGTCGAAAAAAGCGGATTACGCGCTCATCGCGATGAAGCACCTTGCGCTTCGCGGCGATGGCTCGTCCAGCGCCCGAGAAATCGCCAGCCTGTACGACATTCCCATTGAACTGCTCGCGAAAATTCTGCAGCGGTTGGTCCGCCGCGGCCTGCTGGCGTCCCAGCAGGGGACGCGTGGCGGTTATCAGCTGGCGCAGATGCCAGCGCTCATTTCGGTGGCCGACGTCATCCAGGCCATCGACGGCCCCGTCACGGTGACAGCCTGTTCGACAACCGAGACCGGCAACTGCGAGCAGTACGCGAAATGCAATGTCCGGGACCCGCTCTGGCGCGTGCGCGAGCGGATCCTTTCGGCGCTCGGTGAGTGCACCATCGCGGAGCTTGCGGCCGATCCGCCGGCGCCGCCCGAACCTGCGGAGCACACGATGGTGCTGCACACGCATATCTGAGAGAGAAGAAGAGTCTTATGGCCATCAAGCTTCCGATCTACATGGACTATCACGCCACGACGCCGACCGATCCCCGGGTCGTCGAGGCGATGCTGCCGTACTTCACGGAACATTTCGGCAATGCGGCGAGCCGCAACCATCCGTTCGGGTGGGAAGCCGAGGAAGCGGTGGACAAGGCGCGAAAGCAGGTTGCTGATCTGATCGGCGCCAACGCCAAGGAAGTCGTCTTCACGAGCGGCGCCACCGAATCGAACAACCTGGCGATCAAGGGCGTCGCGGAGATGTACCGCGAAAAGGGCAACCACATCATCACCGCCGTGACCGAGCACAAGGCGGTCATCGACACGTGCAAGCGCCTCGAAAAGGAAGGCTACCGCGTCACCTATCTGCCGGTGCAGAAGGACGGCCTGATCAATCTCGACGAACTGCGCGCCGCGATCTCGGACCAGACGATTCTGATCTCGATCATGACGGCGAACAACGAGATCGGCGTCATTCAGCCGATCGCCGAGATCGGCGCGATCGCGAAGGAGAAGGGCATTCTCTTCCATACCGACGCCGTGCAGGCGGCCGGCAAGATTCCGTTCAACGTGAACGAGCTCAAGGTCGACCTGGTGTCGATCAGCGCCCACAAGATGTACGGGCCGAAGGGCGTCGGCGCGCTGTTCGTCCGGCGTCGCAATCCGCGCGTGCTGCTGGCGCCGCAGATTGACGGCGGCGGTCACGAGCGCGGCATGCGTTCGGGCACGCTCAACGTGACGGGCATCGTCGGCTTCGGCAAGGCCGCGGAACTCGCGAAGGCCGAGATGGCGACCGAGTCGGCGCGCCTGCGCGCGCTCCGCGACCGCCTGAACGACCGGCTCCACAAGGGTCTCGACGAGATCTTCGTCAACGGCTCGGTCGAACACCGCCTGCCGCACAGCCTCAATATCAGCTTCGCCTATGTCGAAGGCGAATCGCTGCTGATGGGCATCAACGACGTGGCCGTGTCTTCGGGTTCGGCATGCACATCCGCCAGCCTGGAGCCGTCCTACGTGCTGAAGGCGCTTGGCGCTGGCGACGATCTGGCGCACTCGTCGATCCGCTTCGGACTCGGCCGCTGGAGCACCGACGAGGAAGTGGACTACGTCGCGGACAAACTGATCAACGTCGTGTCGCGGCTGCGCGAGATGTCGCCGCTGTACGAGCTGGCCAAGGAAGGCGTCGACCTCTCGACCATGCAGTGGGAAGTTCACTAAATTGCTGATTGCCGATCGCTGATTGCTGATTGGAAATGCAAGTCGGCGGCGGCGAAATTAGCAATTAGCAATTAGCAATTAGCAATTCAGGAGATCTGACGAATGGCTTATTCGAACAAGGTGATCGACCACTACGAGAACCCGCGCAACGTGGGCTCGCTGCCCAAGGACGACAAGAACGTCGGCACGGGTCTGGTCGGCGCGCCCGAGTGCGGCGACGTGATGAAGCTGCAGGTCAAGGTGAACCCCGAGACCGGCATCATCGACGACGCGAAGTTCAAGACCTTCGGCTGCGGTTCGGCGATTGCGAGCTCGAGCCTGGCCACCGAGTGGCTCAAGGGCAAGACGGTCGACGAGGCCCTCGCCATCAAGAACACCGACATCGTCACCGAACTGGCGCTGCCGCCGGTGAAGATTCACTGCTCGGTGCTGGCCGAGGACGCAATCAAGGCCGCGATCAACGATTACAAGAAGAAGCAGTCGGTTGAAGCGACGGCTTCAGCTGCCGCGCAGCCCACGGCGTAGGAGAAAGCTGGGCAGGAAGGGCAGGTTGGGCGGGCGAGGCAGGTTGGGGACATACCCACCCGGCCGACCCGACCCACCAGACCTACCCGCCGTTCAGAACCATGGCGATTGAGATCAGCGACACGGCGGCGCGGAAGATTCGCACATTGATGTCCAAGCAGGGCATCGATGATGGCGGCCTGCGCGTCGGAGTGAAGGGCGGAGGCTGTTCAGGCCTCAGCTACACCTTCGCATGGGAGAAGGAAGCACGCTTCGGCGACGAGGTCTTCGAAGGCCCCGATGGTGCAAAGCTGTACGTGGACCGCAAGAGTCTCCTGTTCCTGAACGGGACGGTCCTCGATTACGACACGAGCCTCGTCGGCAAGGGGTTCGTCTTCAACAACCCGAACGCGAAGACGACCTGTGGCTGCGGGAGTTCCTTCGGCGCCTGACGTCGCTCGCGCCGCGCGCCAGTTCCTGGAATCCATGACTCCCGAAACCCACACTCATTCGGTTCAGGTCTGCCGCACGTGCGGTGGCGGTGCTCCGATCGACGTGCACTTCTGTCCGAGCTGCACGAAGATCCTCACCATCGGCCGGCAGGGCGACTACTTCTCCTTTCTCGGGCTGCCACGCAAGCTGAACATCGATGCCGGCCTGATCGAGCAGCAGTTCCGTGCGCTGAGCCGCCAGTTCCACCCCGATTTCTTCTACAACGCCACGCCAACGGAACGCCGCGCCAGCCTCGAACGGTCCTCATACCTGAACGATGCCTATCGCACGCTGAAGCAGCCGATTACGCGCATCGCCTACCTGCTCGAGATCGAGGGCGTGCTCAAGCCGTCCGATCACGAGTCTGGCAAGAAGGTGCCTGCCTCGCTGCTCGAGGAAGTCTTCGAACTGAACGAGGAACTCGATCAGGTACGAGACATGCGCGACGGCGGTGCGCCGGAAGCGCAGTGGAGGGCCCGCCTCGAGAACGCCGCTGCGCCCATCGAAAAGAAGCGGGCGGAGCACGAAGCGGAACTGCGCGAGCTGTCGGAGCGGTGGGATGCGCTTGCCGACGATGACCAGGCCGGACGCGTCCAGGTGCTCGGCGCACTTCGCGAACGGATGCTCGAGCGCAACTACATCACCAATCTCCTCGCGACCATCGAGCGCGAGGCCACCGGAGTTGGCGGTCCGCGGTTGTAACGGAGGCGGTTGGCGCAGTCGCACGCCGGAGCGCTGAAGCCCATGAGCCCATAGCCTTTAGCCCTTATGTCCAAAGTCGTCGGCATCGATCTCGGAACCACGAACAGCCTCGTCGCCTATGTGGACGATGGTGCGCCGTTCGTCATCCGCGAGCAGAACGCCGATGCGCTGGTACCGTCGATTGTGTCGGTCGCCGGCGACGGCACCGTCTATGTCGGACGCGAAGCGCAGCGCCGGCTGCTCACCGATCCGCGCCGAACCGTGTACTCGGTGAAGCGCTTCATGGGCAAGGGCATCGACGATGTCCAGGATGAGGCGTCGCTGCTGCCCTTCCGTGTCTCCGGCGAGCCCGGCGGTGTTGTACGGATCGGGCTCGGCGAGCGCGAGTTCACCCCGCCTGAAGTGTCGGCGTTCGTCCTGCGCGAGCTGAAGCGTCGTGCCGAGGAGTACTTTTCCGGACAGGGCGACATCGATCCGGAGGTGGATCGCGCCGTCATCACAGTGCCGGCTTACTTCAACGACGCACAGCGCACGGCCACACGGGATGCCGGCCGCATTGCGGGGCTGGAGGTGCTTCGGATCATCAACGAGCCGACCGCCGCCTCGCTGGCGTACGGACTGGACAAGAAGAACAAGGGCGTCATCGCCGTGTACGACTTCGGCGGTGGCACGTTCGACATCTCCATTCTGCGCGTCGAAGACGGCGTCTTCCAGGTGCTCTCGACCAACGGCGACACGCATCTTGGCGGGGACGACATCGACATGCTCCTCGTCGAGCGCGTGCTTGCCGACCTCGAATCGCAGACGCCGACATTCGCGCTGCCTGCCAGCATGCTGAATGGAACGGAGCAGGGCAGCTCTCCCGCGGCGCGCGGTTTCACGCGCACGCCGGAAGCGGTGCAGGAGATCCGCAAGGCGGTGATCCAGGCGAAAGTGGGATTTGTCCGACAGCGAGCACAGGCCGACCTGCTCGGCGTTCGCCTCACCCGCGCGCAGTTCGACGACATCATCCGACCGGTCATCGAGCGCACGCTGGCACCGTGCCGCCAGGCGCTCGTGGACGCGGGCCTGAAGGCCTCGCAGGTGGACGAGGTCGTCCTGGTCGGCGGGTCGACGCGCATCCCGCTCGTGCGCCGGCTGGTCGGAGAACTGTTCGGCCGCACGCCGCACACCGAGCTCAATCCTGACGAAGTGGTCGCGCTCGGCGCCGCGGTGCAGGCCGACATCCTCGTCACCGGCAACCGCGACATGCTGCTGCTGGACGTGACGCCGCTCTCGCTCGGCATCGAAACCATGGGCGGAGTGGTGTCGAAGATCATCCTGCGCAATTCCACGATTCCAGCGACCGGCAGCGAGATGTTCACGACCGGCGTCGACAACCAGACCGCCGTGGACATCCACGTGCTGCAAGGCGAGCGCGAATTGGTGGGCGACAACCGGTCGCTCGCACGATTCCGGCTGCGCGGCATCCCGCCGATGCCGGCCGGCATGCCTCGCGTCCAGGTGCAGTTCCAGATCGACGCCAACGGCATTCTCAGCGTGACGGCGTCCGAACTGCGGACCAACATCGAGCAGACGATCGAAGTGAAGCCGTCTTACGGGCTCACGGACGAGCAGGTGGAGCAGATGCTCATCGACTCGTTCGAGCACGCCGAAGCCGACTTCGCCGCACGCATGCTGATCGACGCGCGCAACGAAGCCGAGTCGGTGATCACGGCCACGGAGAAGACGCTGCGCGCGCCCGATTTCCCGACGGTGGCGGCGCAGGAACTCGCACCCGGCGAGCAGAAACGCATCGAGCAGGCCCTCGCCGGCCTGAAGCACGTGATCCGTTCCGACGACCGCGAGGCCATCCTGCAGTGGACCACCGTGCTGAACGACAGCACCAGGCACCTCGCCGAAATCATGATGAACCGCAGCGTCCAGGCCGCGCTGGCGGGGAAGAACATAGACAGGCTCTAGGCCCTGGGCTTCATGGGCTTCCGGCCAGTCGGCGCTGCGGCCGGACGTCTGAAGCCGGACGCGAGCCCGATGGCCTGAAGCCGAGAGCCAGCAGCGAGCAAACGTATATGCCCAAAGTCACCTTCATCATCGACGGCGAGCGACAGACCGTCGAGTTCGAACACGGAAAGCTGCCGTACTCGCATCACGGCAAACCGGAGTCGTTTCTCGACGTGGCCAAGGGGCTCGACGTGCACCTCGAGCACGCGTGTGGAGGCAGTTGCGCCTGCACGACATGCCACGTCATCATCCGCGAGGGTGCGCAGAACCTGAGCGAGATGGAAGACGATGAGGCCGATCGCCTCGATACTGCCTGGGAACTGACGCCGCATTCGCGACTGGGCTGTCAGGCGGTCATCAAGGGCGACGTCGTCTGCGAGCTGCCGATGTACACGCGCAACTACGTCCAGGAGGGCGGCGGCATCCAGCTTGGCAAGTCGGACCGCAAGAAGCCCCAGGAGGTCGCGCGATGAAGTGGAGCGACGCCGAGGACATCGGGATCGCGCTCTTCGACAAGTTCCCGGATGTGGACCCGCTGACGGTCCGCTTCACCGATCTGCGCGAACGGGTGCTGGCGCTCGACGGCTTCGACGACGATCCGAAAGGGTCGAACGAGCCGAAGCTCGAGGCCATCCAGATGGCTTGGTACGAAGAGCGCAAAGACAGCTGAACCTGTCCTCGCGGCAGCGGCCCCTCAGTCCGTCGCGTCTCCATCAGGCCGGAGCCTCGAACGTGAGCGCCGTCAGTGTCGGCCGCTCGATGTCCCCGCTAAGCGCTCGACAAGATGTTCAAGCAATACCCGGCGCACGAGCCCCAGGGCCAGGCCTGAGGGGCTCTTAGACACGCGTGAGGTGATCCGTGCGATTGCTGGCCATTGCTGTCGTGTCGCTGTTGCTGGCAGCAACCATAGCCGCGGGACAGTCAACAACGGGGGCGGGACAGTTCGAGGGACGGCCGATCGTGTCGCTGACGATCACCGGCCTGAAGCACATCAAGGAAGACGTCGTCGTCCGTCAGATCCTTTCACAACCTGGTCGCCCATATTCGCAGGAGACAATCGGCGCCGACGTTCTGCGGCTCGAGCGGCTCCGGGTGTTCAGCAACATCGATATCAGTCCGACGCCATCAGAGGACGGCGTCCGCGTGGAGGTCCGCGTCGTCGAGACCTTCCGGATCCTGCCGGCTGTTTCAATCGGCGTCAGCGACGAGAGCGGGACGTCGATTGGACCGGCCATCAAGGTACTCAGCTTCAAGGGACAGCCGCATGAAATGTCCTTCACGTATCGGTTCGGCGGCGAGCAACTGGCCGAGTTCACCGAAAACTCGCCGTACCTGACCGGCCAGACCCTCTGGCACAGCACGCGTCTGTCGCTGCGCGACCGCCAGAACGGCCTCGACGATTTCTCCGAACATTCGGTCGACTTCGACGCGCGGGTGGGCGCCCGCCTGTCGGCGACCGTGAAGGTGGGCGCCATCGGGCAGCTGTATACGGTAAAGAGCGAGCAGAGCGGCTACACGCTGGACAGCGATAACAGAGACCAGTTCACTGGCGTGGGCGCGATCATCGAACATGATTCCCGGGATTCCTGGACGACACCGCGTCGCGGCTGGTGGAATTCGATGGATGTCATCTGGCACGTGGGAACTGGCGACTACGCCACCGTCGACTTCGACGCGCGCCGGTTCCAGCCACTGACGGCTCGCCAGACGATTGTGGCCACGACCCTGCTCACGCTGCAGCCCGGCCAGCGTGGCGTGGACATCCCGACCTATTCCGACTTTGCCCTCGGCGGTGCCAACACCGTCCGCGGGTGGGGGTTCGAATCGCGCCGAGGCAAGAACCAGTTCATCGCGTCGCTCGAGCACCGCTATACGCTTGTGCCGACGCGCGGATTTCGCGTGAAGGGCCTCAATGTGTACGGCGGGGTGGCGCTCGCGGTGTTCGGCGACGTCGGGACCGTCTGGAACGCCGAGCACGAGTTCGCTGACAACGCCATCGGGGGCTTCGGCGTTGGTCTTCGCGTGTTCGTCCCGTTCATCGACGTCCTCAGAATCGACCTGGCGTTTGGAGACGGCACGCGCGGGGCAATCGGCATCAACGAGAAGGCCTTCGCGCAGCGCAACCGGGTACGATAGATTTTCCGGAGTGAACGCCGCCCGCTCCACTGCCGCGCCGGACGGCCGAAGCGCATGAGCCACTTTGCCGGGAGCTTCGCCTCCGCCGTTCTGCGCCTGGTGTTTTGCCGTTGTTGCACGTCCGCATTTCGCCGTACTGTTGTTGCCAGTGCGTATCCTCGTCGTCGCGGCCACGCGTCCCGAAGTGGCCCCGCTCGTTTCCGCCGTCACGAACGCCGTCGAACACGACCGCGGCGTCAGCGGCTCGCTCGGGCTCACGACCGCGTGGACATTCTGATTACTGGCGTCGGAATGGTGGCCACGTCGGTGTGGTGCACGCGCGCGATGTCCGCGGACTGGCTCGATCTGGCGTTCAATTTCGGCGTGTGTGGCAGCTTCGTTCCGGCGTTTCCGCTTTCCGCAGTCGTGCATGTGACCAGCGACATGTTTCCCGAACTCGGCGCGCAGGATGGGGTCGGTTTCTGCCGCTGCAGGACCTCGGGCTTTTTCGATCCCGACCAGTTTCCCTTCTCCGGCGGGCACCTGAGCGAATGCCGCTCCGCCGCCACTGCGCTTGCTGGCGGAACTGCCGGCGGTCTCGGGCATCACCGTGAACACCGTTCATGGCGAGGACGCCTCGATCGCCGCCGTGAGTGGCTCGCTGCGCTCCTGACGTCGAATCGATGGAGGGCGCCGCGTTCATGTACGCGTGCCTCGTCGCCGGCGTGCCGTTCGCCCAGGTTCGCGCCGTGTCGAATCGTGTGGAACGAGGAACCGGGCTGCGTGGGATCTGGCCGGGGCGGTGAACAACTCGGGCGCGTGTCGCTGCGCCTCCTGGAGTCGGTCATGACCCTGTCGCTCGGCTTTTCTCCGTGCCCGAACGACTGCTTCATGTTCGACGCGATCGTGAACCAGCGGATCGATCTCGAAGGGCTGTCGTTCACGCCGCACCTCGCTGATGTCGAAGCGCTCAATCGCGAGACGTTCTCGGGGGCGGCAGACGTCACCAAGCTCAGTTATCACGCGTATGCGCTACTGCCGTCGCGACTACGTGCTGCTCGACTGCCGGCAGCGCTCTCGGCCGGAACTGCGGCCCGCTGCTGATCTCGCGCGCGGCCGATGACGCCGACCGACGTTCGAGGATGGTGGGCTGCGGATCGCCATTCCCGGCGTCTACACGACCGCGAACTTCCTGCTCGGCCTGGCCTTTCCCGGAGCGCTCGACAGGACGCCGCTCGTGTTTTCGGAGATCGAGGGGGCGCTGCTCGACGGTCGCTTCGATGCCGGCGTGATCATTCACGAGAATCGCTTCACCTACGCGGCGAAGGGGCTGCACAAGATCGTCGATCTCGGCGAGTTCTGGGAAGCGCGAGACCGGCACGCCGATTCCGCTCGGTGCGATCGCCGTCCGGCGATCACTGCCGGATGACGTGAAGCAGCGGGTGAATCGAGTCGTGCGGCGGAGTGTCGAGTATGCATTCGCGCATCGTGACGCCAGCCTGCCCTACGTCCGCGCCCATGCGCAGGAGATGAGCGAGGAGGTGATGTACAAGCACATCGACCTGTACGTGAATCACTTCTCAGTCGATCTGGGGCCGAAGGGACGCGCGCGCGGTGACGACGCTCTTCGACAAGGCCACCGCACTCGGTCTGATGCCAGCGTCGTCCGAGCCGTTGTTCCTGTGATGCAGCTGCGCCGTCCCTACGCGGTATCCCTGATTGGCTGCGTTGCCCTGGCCGCAGCGGCGTTCCTCCCGTGGCTTCGACTGGGCGAGGTAGGACTCCCCGGAATTCCGGATCCAGCCGGCTTCTTCGTCCTCGGCCTCGGAGTGCTCGGCGTCGCTGCTGTCCGGCATCGGGATCATCACCCGGCGCAACACGCGACAGGCACTGGTGCTGGTTGGACTTGCGGGGCTGACGACGCTGGTGGTGGTGTGGCTGCGAGGCCCGGCGACGATCGCGGATCGTGCGCAGGCCAGAGCCGAGGCGATCGCCCTGGTGGACAACGTGGCAATTCAGCCGGTGCCGACAGTCAGGATCGGAACCGGCCTGTTGCTGGGGATCACGGCGTCGGCGATCATCGCCGCGGTCGGCCTGATGGGCGCGCGCAACGCGTCGCCGAGTCTTCGACCCTAGTCCTGCTCGAGCAACTCGCACCGCTCGCTGGCGAGCGCAGTTCGCCTGGAGCGAGAGTTCCTGAAGGAATCCCTGCGCCGCCAGTCCTTGTGCTGCCAGACCCTGTGCCGCCAGTTCCTGAGCGGAGGCACCCTGGGCCGCGAGACCCTGAGCCGACGCAGCCCTGTGCGGACAAGGCCTGCTGGAAGGCCTGACTCGAAAGAGCCAGCTGGAATGCCGGCGACGACAGCGCCTGCTGCAGCGCCGGCGTGGCCAGCGCGTCGGCGAAGGCGGGGCTCGCCATGGCATTCCTGAAGATCTGGTTGCTTGCCAGCGCCTGCTGCAGCGCCGGCGAGCGCGAGCGCCGACTGCACACCCTGCGCGTTCAGCGTCTGCTGGAACTCGGGGCTGGCCAGTGCCTGCTGGATGGATTGATTCGCGAGCGCCTGTGCGATCGCCCGGACTGGCCAGCGCCTGCTGAACGGCCGGGTTCGCGAGAGCGGTCCTGGCCCGCTTGTCGTGCGCGAGCTTGTCGAAGATGTCGGTCTGCAGGAACGCCTGAAGGGTCGCATCGCCGACCTTCACGTCGCTCTTGCTGATCTGCTCGGCCTGATAGCGCTGCGCCGCGCCGATGGTCCCTTCCGTCCGGTCCGCCGGCGGGAAACCACCGATGTAGGCCACTGCGAGACCGACCGCCGCTATCGCCGCCAGGCCGATGAGCACTTTCTTCGCCATAACCACTCCCTGTTCAACGGGGCGCACCGCGCGCCGAGGTGTCTGTTCTGTCAACCGCCTGGTGCTTCGTGCGCCACATCACCTGGCCCACGAATCCGTCCGGCGGTTCAACCGTGCCCAGTGCGTTCAACGCGTCAGCTCACGCGTGCGTCCGCGAGGGCGTCCATGTCGACCGGGGCATCGCGATCGTCGTGTGTCATACCAGGTTCCTGTCCGCGAGCAACAGCGCCAGGCGCTGGCGCGCCGAGTACAACCGCGACTTCACCGTCTTCACCGGAAGCGTGAGCGACGCGGCGATCTCGTCATACGAGAGTTCGGTGAAGTGCCGCAGCAGCACCACTTCGCGCTGGTCATCGGTCAGCTTCATCAGTGCCGCCTGCACCGCGACCTTCCGCTCTGCCTGCTCGAGCGACGCCGATGGCGACACGCCGGCCGCGGCGAGTTCCGGCGGCAATTGAACGGACGGGCGCCTCGCACGGAGCACGTTGAAGCACTCGTGCCTGAGAATCTGGTAGATCCAGCTGAAAAATCGCTGCTGCTGGTCGAAGGATCGCCAGGTGCTCGTAGGCTTTCACGAAGGCGTTCTGGGTCGAATCCATGGCCTCGTCGCGGCTGCCAAGCAGCCTGGCCGCGAGGTTGAAGAGCGGGCGATGATACCGCTCCACCAGGGGTTCGAATGCCGACGAGTCGCCTGCGAGGCAGCGCTGGATCAAGACCACATCCTCTTCGCTGTCCATATACACCGCGCGCCGGGAAAAAGTTGGTGGGGTGGATGAATCCTGACGAGCGTACCCCAAACCGTGCGCGTCGTCGTCGCTCGAATACCGGTCCGAAAGTCAGATTCGGGCCAGGATTGCGTGCATTTGCACGACACCTTCCGTCAGGCTCGCTGGGCCAGGCTGGAGAATCAGCGTCGATTTGATCTCGTGGATCCGGTTGTCGCGCACGGCGGCGACGTTGCTCCAGCCCGGCCGCGCGCGGATTGTCGCCTCCCGCACCCGCTTGCCGCACCAGGAGGCGAAGATGATGTCCGGATCCCGGCGCGCCACTTCCGCCGGGATCGACAATCCGGTCCCGCCCCAGGGCTCGCCCCGGCAAGTTCGGGGAAGACGGGGTCGGCGCCCGCCACTGTCACGAGTTCGTCGACCCACCGGATCCCCGAGATGAGCGGCTCGTCCCACTCCTCGAAGAACGCGCGAAGGCGCCTCGGAAACCGGGCAGCCGCCTGCCGGATGCCGCGAGGCCGGAGTCGAGCCGGTCGGCCAGTTGCTCCGCGTCGGACTGGCATCCCACCAGCCCGCCGAGCATCCGGATCATCTGGAGAATCTCCGCGATGCTTCGCTGGTTGAAGGTGACGACGGCGATGCCGCGGCGTATCAGCTCCGCGGACAGATCGGCCTGCAGATCCGAGAAGGCGAGGACCAGATCCGGTTCGAGGCGCGGTGATCTTGTCGAAGCGTGCGCTGGTGAATGCGGAGATCCGCGGCTTCAGGCGCGCTTCGGGCGGCCGGACCGTGTATCCCGACACGCCGACGATGCGATGCCCCTGTCCAAGAAGGTACAGCGTCTCGGTGGTCTCCTCGGTGAGGCACACAATCCGCTCCGGGTAGCGACTCACGTGGGCGGCTCCGGGCCGGGCAGCAGGTCGGCGAATACGAATCCGTCGCGCTCGACGATCTCGCCTCCGGTCGATGCGAATCGGTTCGCTGAACATCGGGCCGTCCCACGCGAAGGTATGGAACTCGCCGCGTTCGCCGCAGGGGTCAACCCCGGGCGGAAGGTCGTCAAGCAGCGCCGCATCGAACTGGCGCGACACGAACCCGCGATCGATGGCGCGCGGGTCCACGCAGGTGAGGCGCGCCCTGAGACCGCCGGCGATCATCTCGCGCGCCAGTCGCGCCGTGTCCGCTCCGAACAACGGGAAGAGTGGCGCGAGTCCACTTCCGACGAGTTTTTCCTCGCGATAGCGTCGGATGTCCTCGAGGAACAGGTCGCCGAACGCCACGTGCGTGAAGCCATCGGCGACGGCGGCGCGCACTGCTTCTCCCATCACGCGCTCGTACTCGTCATTCGGGCAGGGCGACGGAATCGGCACCACCCGGAGGGGCAATCCCAGTGACGCGTGCCTGCACATCGAGCAGCTCCTGTCGCACGGCGTGCATGGCAACGCGACCGGCCGCGGCGTTGACGGTCGTCAGCAGGCCAGCGATCTCCACGCCGGGTGTTCGGCGCAGCACGTGGACCATCCACGCGCTGTCCTTGCCGCTGGACCACGACACCAGCGTCTTCAACGGAAGGCCTCCGGGTGCAGTGCCTGCGCGAGGCGCTCGGCCGCCCGCGTGACCCGCGGCCCGGGCACCACGAGCTCGTCGCCCGGTGAGCAGATGGATCTGACCGCTGCGAACGGCAGGCAGCGATGGCAGCGCGGACCACACCCGCCGCTCCGCCGCCGCGCGGTTCGCCGACCATTCCTCGCCGTAGTGCAGTTCGATGATGACCTCGGGCGCGCGGGCCAGCACCATCTCACTGCTCATCGCGACCGCTGCCTGACTGATATCCGCGAGCACGTCGGTTCCACCGGCGAGTTCGAGCAGATCGTGAAGGAATCCGTACCCGCCGCTGGCGTTGATCCCCCGAAGGCTCCCCGGCTCCCGCCCGAAAATCAGCAGAGTCTTCGGACGAGGACGCCCCGAGACGCGGCTCCGAATCGCGGCGAGTCCGGCGTCGATCGTTGCGGCGGCGGTACGTCCCTCGGCCGGCAGTCCGATGCGGTCGCCCAACGCACGCACCGTCGCAGTGATATCGGCAAGGCCCTTGACGCTGAAGCCCCACGTTGGAATGCGTGCACGTTCGAGCTGACGCTGCAACTCGGTCTGCGTGTCGTAGACGATGACGAGATCGGGACGAATCGCGAGCAGCCCCTCGATGCTCGGATCCAGCAGCCCTCCAAGGCGCGGCAGCTTCTCCACCTCGGGCGGATATCGATCGTAACTGCCCACGCCAACCAGCCGGTTGCCGGCGCCGATCGCGTACATCATCTCCGTCGTCGCAGGGACGAGCGAGACGATGCGCTGGGGGCTCGCTGCGGCGCTGCCGCGTTGCGCGGCGGGACCACTCTCGTGAGCGATCACGAGTCCGGCGACCAGCGAGGCAAGCAGGACCAATCGTTTCATGAGCGCCTGAAGAGCAGCCACAGGAAGACCGGCCCCCCCACGATTGCGGTGACGATGCCGACGGGCAGTTCGAGCGGTGCCATGACCGTGCGAGCGACGACGTCGCAGGCGATGAGCAGCGCCGCGCCGAGCAGCGCCGAGCCGGGAAGCACCAGACGGTGATCCGCGCCAACAATCAACCGCACCAGGTGCGGAACGACGATGCCGACAAACGCGACGGGACCGGCGAGGGACACCGCGGCGCCCGTCGCGAGCGACGCGCTGACCAGCGCGATCCGCTCGGTGCGCGCGACGTCGACTCCGCGCGCGGCCGCCGACTCCGCTCCGACGCTCACCAGGTCCAGGACGCGCGGCAGCGTCGCGAATCCGCCCCACGCGAACACCATCGGCACGAGCGCGCCGGCGAGTGGTGCGTAGGAGGCCACGTCGAGCGAGCCCATCATCCAGCGCACGTTGCGGAACGTCTGGGTGAAGTCGGCGACGAATTGTACGAATCCCATCACCGCCGACAGCAGCGCGGTGAGTGTCACCCCGCCAAGCAGCAGCACCATCGTCGAGGTGCCGCGCCGGCGAATGGTCGACAGGCCATACACGATCGTGAGCGCGCCGACGGAGCCGGCGAAGCTCGCAAGCGGCACGGCGGAGATCCCCAGCAGCGCGAGGTTGGCGTTGAAGGTGATCGCGAGCATCGCGCCAAGTGACGCGCCAGCCGATACGCCCAGTGTGTCAGGCGAGGCGAGCGGGTTTCGCAGCAGCGCCTGAAAGACGACACCGGCCAGCGCGAGCGCGCTGCCGACCAGCGCGGCCGCCAGGACGCGAGGCAGACGCGCGACGAAGAAGATCTGTGCGTCGATGTTGTCCGCGTACGGAACCGTGCGGTCGAAGACCCGCGCGAGGCTGATGCTGGTGCTTCCGGCCAGCGGCGCGAGGAGGCAGGCCGCGATCGCGAGCGTGCCGAATCCACTCAGCGTCCACGCGAGCCGGCGCCGTACGCTGGGCCCGGCGACCGAACGCGGTGCGTCAGTGGTGAGTGGCAAGCGGTACGACCGTGAGATGCCCCGCGCGCGGATGGAAGCGGACGTCGGCGTCCACGTCGTAGAGCGCACGGATGTTGTCGGCAGTCAGCGTATCGCTGGTCGGCCCGTGCGCGAGCACGGTGCCGTTCTTGAGCAGTACGACGCGCTCGCAGAGCGCGGCCGCAAGGTTCAGGTCGTGGGTCGAGACCACCAGGGTCGTGCCACGTTCGGCGTTCAGTTTCCGGAGCACCGCGAGGATCTCGAACTGGTAGCGGAGGTCCAGGGCGGTGGTCGGCTCGTCCAGCAGCAGCATGTCGGACGCCTGCGCCAGCGCACCGGCAATGACCACCCGCTGCTTCTCACCGCCGCTGAGCGTGGCGAACGCCCGATCCTCGAGCGCGGCCGTACCGGTGGCGTGCAGTGCCGAGCGGGCGATCTCCACGTCCGACGGTCCTTCGAGTTCAAACGGTCCGAGGTGCGGGTAGCGACCCATGAGGACCATCTCGAGGACGGTGAAGTCGAAGGTGGCCCGCGTCTCCTGCGGGACGACGGCAACGCGGCGCGCGAGCGTACGGCGCGCCATGCGCCCGATGGGCTCGCCGTCGAGGAGCAGCGAGCCGCTTGCTGGCCGGCAGCACGCCGGAGATCACGCGCAATAGCGTGGTCTTGCCGGAGCCGTTGGGGCCGAGCAGGCCGACAACCGAGCCGCGCGTGACGTCCAGGGACACCTGCGAGAGGACGAGACGCGCGTGCGCGCCCCGCCCGTATGCGAACGACAGGTCCCGCAGTTCGAGCATCGGGGCTGACATTCTGGTCAGTCGATCAGAAACTGACGCGGACACCGCCGCGAACCGAGCGGCGCAGCGCCTGATACCCGAGCGGTTCCTGGTAGTCGCGATCGCCGACGTTGTCGATCGAGAGCAGCCCTGTCAGGCGTGACGTCACCCGATACGAGAGCCGCGCGTCCCATGTGGAGCGCCCGGCGTTCTCCACGATGGCCGGTTCGAGCGATGAGAAGTCGCTGTCGACGAAACGCCCGATGACCACGCCGGTCAGGTCTGCCGTGACGCGCTGCCACGTCCACGAGCCCTGCACGAACCCCGAGTGGCGAGGACGCCGGAACGCCCACTGGCCGACCGCGAACACCGGGCTGAAGCCCGATGTGCTCTCGAGAATCTCGGAATCGAGGAAGGTGTACCCGGCGCGGATGCGCACCGCGGGGTGCGGCGCCACCTCTCCCCCGAGTTCGGCGCCCCGTGCCGTCGTGAGCCCGATGTTGAAATACTCGGACGTGAAATCGCCGGCGCCCGTCGAATGCAGCCCGATGATGTCGCGATAGCGGTTGTCGAACCATGTCGCCTCGAGCTTGACGCGATCGCTGGCGAGGCGCTGCTCCAGTCCGGCTTCCACCGCACGCGAACGTTCAGGCTCGAGCTCCGGGTTGCCCTTGAAATAGGGCGAGAGGCTGAAGCTTTGGAGCAGCGTCGGTTCCTTGATGCCGAGTCCCGCCGCCGCGCGGAGGTGCGTCTCGCCGAAGCGCCCGGTTCCCTGACGCAGTGTCAGCACCGCCGATCCTCGCGGCACGACCGCCGTGCCAAAGCTCTCGTTCCGCTCGACGCGTGCGCCGGCTGTCGTCGAGAGGCGACGCCAGAGCATCTGGTGCTGGACCGAGGCGCCGACGTTGTCTCGCGATGCGTTCACCTGATCGCCGCTCAGGCGATCGTCGAGGCGAGCGCGTTCCCCGTTCCAGTCTGCCAGGGCGGTGACGCGATGGTCGCCACCGCGTCCGCCATTCGCCATGTGCCAGTCGGCCTGGTAGCTTGCGTAGTGGCGATGCAGCGTCGAGCGGCTGTCGAACGTGAAGTCGGAGAATTCGTAGGGCGAAACGTGCCCCTCGTAGGACGGGGTGTAGGGAGGATCGGCGATCAGATTCGTCGAGGCCTGCCTGGACGAGGAGAGCGAGTACGTGGCGCGCTGGTGCAGCGCCCGCGTCACCTGCTGGTCGAAGGTGACTCCGCCGACGACGTCGTGGTGCTCGTAGAACGCATCGAGATCCGGGCGGCCATACGCCGTCTGCCCGGGCGTCCCGGTGTTGCCGAGTTCACCGCGCACGACGCCGCGCAGCATCGCGTTCGCGCCGAGTGTCGTACCCACATTGGCGGACATCGTCGTGTTGTCAAACGCGCTGTTGGGGACGTTGTTGTCGGTCGAGAATCGAGCCGCCGCCACCGAGTAGTCCATCCGGCGCACGACGCCGGAGGCCGAGGCCGTGGCGTGGAATGTGCCGTAGCTGCCGCCGTCCACCTGCGCCGAGACGCTCGGTGAAGTGGATGATCGCGCTGCGCCGCGCCTGGTGAACAGCTGGACGACGCTCGACATGGCGTCGGATCCAAACAGCGCCGAGTTCGCGCCGCGCACGACCTCCACGCGCTCGACGTTCTCGGTCGTCAGGTTGTTGAAGTTGAACGTGCCGCCCGGTTCATTGAGCGGAATGCCGTCGAGCAGGACGGTGTTGTAGTTGCTTTCCCCACCGCGGACGAAAAGACCGGTGACGCCGCCGCGCGCGCCGGTCTGGAGCACCATGGCGCCGGGCGAGCTCCGCAGCAACTCGCTGACGAGCGGTGTCTGCCTGCGGTCGATTTCCTCCTGCGTGAAGGTCGTCGCGCTCACGCCGAGCTGACCCGACGGAGCGGACGTGCGCGTGGCCGTCACGACCACTGTTTCTTCGATGGGTGCAAGCGGCAGCTCGATCGTGAGCGTCTCGCCAGTCGGGCAGGGCACGTTGATGGTGCGAAAGCCGGTCATCGTCGCTTCGACGCGGCAGGCCCCAGACGTCGCAAGATGGAATCGGCCCGAGTCGTCGGTGAAGACTTCCGGGGCCGTCGCCGTCCCGCTGTCAAGCACGCTGACGTGAGCACGGGGAAGGGGTCGTCCGTTCTGGTCGATCACGATACCGCTGAGATCGGCCGCGGACAGAAGGGCTGGTGCGAAGGCGAGGGCGAAAAAGACAGCGCTCCGGAGACGGCGGACAGAGGCCCCGTCGGGGCGATAGGATCGCATCGATGCTCCTTTCGGCGTCTCACGCGCCGAAAAAGGACGCCCCCGGGTGGCAGGTTTCCTGACTTGCGGATTACGGCGGAATTCCGAGTCTTCCCAGGCGTTGGCCCAGTGACTGTCGATGTGGAATACCGCTAGCCGCTTACAGTGGCGGGACCGTGTGGGATTTGCACCCACTTCGCGTGGCCCCCGGGGCGAGCGTCAAGTTGTGCCCTGACTATAGCGCAGATGGCTGGATGGTTGCCTCCTTGATGGATTTTTTCGTAACATACCCTGTTCGCATCAGGGCCGTCCCACAAGACAACGAGGAGAGCATGAGCAAGAGTTCGACCGTCACCGTCCGCGAGAAGCCCGTCGAGGAAGTGGCTTCAGCGAGTGTCGGCGGCCTTACCATTCACGGTGAGACGATCATCGTGGAGACCGATCAGCGGATCGAGCTGGTCGATCTCACCAATCGCGTCATGGAGTTCGTGCGTCGGTTCAACATCCGTGAGGGGCTGGTCAGCCTCTGGTCGATGCACACCACCTGCTCGCTCTTCATCAACGAGTTCCAGACCGCCCTGCTCTCCGACATGAAGCGCTTTCTCGAACAGATGGTGGCGCGCGATGCCGAGTGGATGCACAACGATCCGGATCACTCCGACTGCGACCGCATGAACGCGGATTCACACCTGCGCGCATTGCTGCTGGGTCACAACCTCACGCTGCAGGTCAGCGGCGGGGAAGTGGTGCTCGGCCAGTGGCAACGGATTCTGATGGCGGAGCTCGACGGCCCACGCGCGCGCTCGCTCAGGATTCAGATCTTCGGCGTCCATTCGTAAGGTCCCGTCAGGCAACGGGGGCGCCGCCGCTTCCGTGCCTGCCCCATGGCAGTGATGCTTTCCCGCCTTCGTTCCGCAGGCCTGGTCGACATCGCCGAGAAGCTCGACGCCGGTGTCCGGCTCGAGCTCGAAGATGGCGTCCGCCTCTTCGATGCGCCCGACCTCCTCGCGGTGGGATGGCTCGCCAATCGTGAACGCGAACGCCAGCACGGCGCGCGGACCTACTACAACTACAACATTCGCCTCGAGGCGACGAACGTCTGCGTGGCGAGCTGCCTGTTCTGCTCGTTCGCCCGGCTCAAGCCCGGCGATCAGGGCGCCTACACGCTGACCCTTGACGAGGTCTGGGGCAAGCTGAAGCAGCGCTCCCACCAGCCGCTCACCGAGGTGCATGTCGTCAACGGGCTGCACCCGGATCTGCCGTTCGACTACTACACGGAATTGCTGCGCGGCTTCAAGCGGATCCGTCCCGGCATCCACCTGAAGTGCTTCACGGCGGTCGAGATCGCCTTCTTCGCGGACCTGTACGGCAAGACCGATGAGCAGGTGCTCGTGGAGTTGAAGGCGGCGGGGCTCGATTCACTGCCCGGCGGCGGCGCCGAAGTGTTCTCTCCGCGCGTTCGCAGGAAGCTCGCGGCCGACAAATGTGACGCCGACCGGTATCTGGAGATCCACCGCACGGCTCACGGCCTCGGGATGCGCACGAACGTGACGATGCTCTACGGTCACATCGAGACCAACGAAGAGCGTGTGGACCACATGCTGCGAGCGCGTGCGCTGCAGGACGACACAGGCGGTTTCCAGGCCTTCATTCCGCTCGCGTTTCATCCCGATAACAACCAGATGCGCAAGCTCCCCGCGCCGACGGCCACCGATTCGTTGCGGGTGCATGCCGTTGGCCGCCTGATGCTGGACAACATCCCGCATATCAAGGCGTACTGGATTGCGACCGGCGTCGAGGTCGCGCAGACGGCGCTCTGGTTTGGTGTGGACGATCTCGACGGCACCGTGCAGGAAGAAACCATCTATCACATGGCTGGCTCGAAGACGCCGAACACGATGACCCCGCGGCAGCTCGAGCGTCTGATCACTGCCGCCGGACGCGAACCGCTCGAACGCGACACGCTCTACAACATCGTTCGCTCCGCAGTCTCCTCAGCCGCTGCATCGTGAGCTGATCAGGGATCAGTTCAGGGATCAGGGACCAGGGATCAGATTGAATCTCATCCGATCGCTGTTCGCCCCTTAGTCCCCGACGGATCTCCCGATCCGTGATTGCCGATCCCCGATCCCCGATCCCCGATCCCTGATCCGTGTTCCCCGAGCGATATACTGAAGTCGTGTCCACTCTGATTCCGGTGCTCACCGAGTACGAGAAGACGCACATCGCGGAGCGTCAGCCGCTGCCCGACCGTTACATCGGCCTCACCGACGAGGAGATGGACCGTCGCATCGCCGCCGCGAAGGCGACGCTCGGGCGCAGGCTGGTGATCCTCGGGCATCACTACCAGCGCGACGAGGTGATCAAGTTCGCCGATTACACCGGCGACTCCTACAAGCTGTCGCAGCAGGTTGCAAAGCATCCCGACGCCGAGTTCATCGTGTTCTGCGGCGTGCACTTCATGGCCGAAAGCGCGGACGTGCTGTCCGCGCCGCACCAGCAGGTCATTCTTCCAGACCTGGCAGCGGGCTGTTCGATGGCCGACATGGCCGATCCGGAACAGCTGCAGATGTGCTGGGCCGACCTCGAGCAGATGGGTGCGATCACGCCGCAGCCTGCGGGCGCGAAGGCGTCGGTTGTTCCTGTCACCTACATCAACTCGTCGGCCGCCATCAAAGCGTTCGTTGGCGAACGCGGTGGGGTTGTGTGCACCTCCTCGAACGCAGCAGCGACGCTGACCTGGGCGTGGGAGCGCGGCGACAAGATCCTCTTCCTCCCCGATCAGCATCTTGGCCGCAACACCGCCTACAAGATGGGCGTGCCGCTCGACGAGATGGTGGTGTGGGATCCCAACGAGGTCTGGGGCGGTCTGAGTCCCGAGGCCGTGCGGAAGGCTCGCATCATCCTGTGGAAGGGGCACTGCTCGGTCCACGTCCGTTTCACAGTCAGGCAGATAGAACAGCTGCGCGCCCAGCATCCCGGACTGCGGGTGATCGTGCACCCCGAGGTGCCGTGGGAGGTCGTGCAGGCAGCGGACGATGCGGGCTCGACCGAATACATCATCAATCAGGTGAAGAGCAGCCCGGCCGGATCCGTCTGGGCTGTCGGCACTGAAGTGCATCTGGTGAACCGGCTCGCCAGCCAGGTCGGTCCCGACCGCACGGTCCTCTCCCTCGATCAGTTCGGCTGCCTCTGCTCGACGATGTTCCGCGTGTCGCCGAACCACCTGCTGTGGGTGCTCGAAGGGCTGCTGGCAGGCGAGGTGCACAACCGAATCGTCGTGCCTGAAGACCAGAAACACTGGAACCGCGTGGCACTCGACCGGATGCTATCCATCAGGTAAGCGCGCCGGATCAGGCGGTCCGCTGGTCTGGGTATCACGCCGTTTCAGTTGGCCATTTCCCGCAGTTCTGATTACGATTCTCTTTCTGTACGACTGGCCTGAGACCGATTAGGAGGACAGCCCGATGGCTCATTCGCTTCCACCGCTCCCCTACGCTTTCAACGCGCTCGAACCGCACATCGACGCGCGGACCATGGAAATTCATCACGGCAAGCACCATCAGGCGTACGTGACGAACCTGAACGCCGCGCTCGACAAGCATCCCGAGCTGCATTCGAAGACGGTCGAGGAACTGCTCGCCGGCATCAACTCGGTGCCCGACGACATCCGCACGGCCGTCAGGAACAACGGCGGCGGCCACGTGAACCACACGATGTTCTGGGAAATCATGGGCCCCAACGGCGGCGGCGCGCCGAGCGGTGCGATCGCAAACGCGATCACCAGTTCGTTTGGCAGCTTCGACTCGCTGAAGGATGAATTCAAGAAGGCGGCGATTGGGCGCTTTGGCAGCGGCTGGGCGTGGGTGATCAACAACGGCGGCAAGCTGGTGATTGAGAGCACCGCCAACCAGGACAGCCCGTTGATGGAGGGCAAGAAGCCGGTGTTCGGCATCGACGTGTGGGAACACGCGTACTATCTGAATTACCAGAACCGACGCCCCGACTACATCGATGCGTGGTGGAACGTCGTCAACTGGGCGGCGATCAACCAGCGACTCGGATAATGAGTGGTCGTAAGGCTGAAGGCAAGAAGGCAGCAAGGCCAGGCAAGACAGCAACGAATCGGGTCGACGTGCCTTTTGCCTTCGCGCCTTCATGCCTTGCGGATAGAGTTAAGTGTTGTGGACTGCACCGCGGTCCGGATCCTGTGCAATGCCAGACTGCGAACCGCGTCAGGACCGGAAGGTAGCAGCGCTAAGCAGACCCTGTCATGTGCCGCAGGTCATCCGGATCGCGGTCCAGTCCACAAACCTTTTCCCGCCGGCCGCGCCTTTCCAATCCGCACCGTCGAACCGCGAGCCGCATTCGGCTGTTAGCAATCAGCAATTAGCAATCAGCATTTCCGAACGATGTCCTACCAGGTAATCGCGCGAAAGTGGCGGCCCCAGCGCTTCGACGACGTCGTCGGGCAGCAGGCGGTGACGCGGACGCTGCGCAACGCCATCATCAGCAAGCGGCTCGCCCAGAGCTTCGTCTTCGCCGGACCGCGCGGCGTGGGGAAGACCACTACTGCCCGGATCCTGGCGAAGGCATGCCGACGTCTCGATCGTCGCGAGCCACGAGGTGGCGGCGGCGTTCTGGGTGCCGCTCTCCGCACTCGCCGAGCGCGACGCGTGGGGCATCGGCACCGTGGTTGTGCGCGGCATCGAGCGCGAGGTGCAGGTGTTCCAGCACGGCGAGTACACCGTGTGGGTATTCACCGAGCGTGCGTTGCGCCAACTGCTCACCTACATGGGGGATCCCCCGTCCGACGCCGCCTGACGCACGCCGAGGAGCGTCGCGCGTCGTTCAGGCAGCCGGCCGCTTTTCGCACATCAGGCCGAGCAAGTGCTCGTCGGGATCCCTGAGGAAACACATCCACAGTTCGTGATCGGGCATCCGCGCCACGAGGTGCGGCGTGTCGACGAACGTCGCGCCGCGCGTCGTCATCGCCGCATGCTCCGCCTCGATGTCGGCGACGCGCAGGTAAAGCACGGTGCCCCCGCCGGGCACGAACGTTCCCTCCGGGACGCTCAGCATCAGGCGGACGTCGCCGATGGACAGAAACGACAGTGTCGGCCCGGGCGCGAAGAGGAAGCGCAGTCCGACCACGTCGCGGTAGAATGCGACGCTCCTTTCGACGTCGCGCACGGTCAGCGCGATCTGGCCCAGTCGTTCGATCATCGGTCCCGCTACGTTCGTGGTCGGTCGGGCGACGCGCGACCGTGTTCGCCGCGCGCCGATCACCCGATGTTGCGAGAGAGCACAATGGTATTGGCTCCTGTGCGCACTGTCACGGGATGGCGTTCCGCACAGGCTCGCGCACGGGTGACGCGCGCGTCGTCCGCCGCGGTCCCCGTTTCGTGAGGCATCCTTCCAGGCTCGCGCCTACCGCCACCGATCTCGCGCGACGAATTCGCGATGGTGATCCAAGCGCCCTCGAGGCGCTGTTTCGCGAGCACTACGGGCCGCTCTGCCGCTTCGCCAATCGCTACCTGCACGATCGCGCCGCGGCCGAAGACCTCGTTCAGGACGTCTTCGCGAGCATCTGGGCCGGGCGGCTCCGACTCGACGTGCGCGGCAGCCTGCGGTCCTATCTCTTCGCCGCGGTGCGCAACCGTGCGCTCAACCTTCGCAAGCATCAGCTCGTCGAGCGCGACTGGGAGCGCGACGAAGCGTTGCCCGAAGTGCGCGCGCTGCATCGCGCGCCGCCGCGTCCCGACGACCTGCTCGACGACGTGGAGCGAGCGCGACCGCCTGCGCGCGGCGCTCGAGCGCTGCCGGAGCGCTGCCGGCTGGTGATGCAGCTGCGGTGGGAGGAGCAGCTCTCGCACGCCGAGATCGCCGAGGTGCTCGGCATCACCGTGAAGGGCGTGGAGCGACAGCTCGCGCGCGGTCTCCGAGCGCTCCGCGACCGTGCGCGCGACGATCTGCGCTGACCGCACCGAGCGGGTGTGGGGTTTTTGCGCTCCAGGTTGTCTTAGGACGTGAACCCTCTCGCGACGCTCCCCGGCGTCGCTCCCCGGTACCTCCCTCCCTGCGACGCTTCCCGGCGCCGCTCCCCACCGCGCGGCCCCTCCCGCGACGCATGTCCGACGCTCTCGATTGGCGGCTTCTCGACCGGCATCTCGCCGGGGAGGCCTCTCCCGACGATGAACTAGCACTGCGGCATTGGGTCGCGGCCGATCCCGGCCGCGAACGGCGATGCTCCGCGCGCTGTCCTCCGCCGTCCGCACTGCCGACGAGGAGCACTGGGATTCCGGGCGCGCATGGTCGCGCGTCGCGGCGCGGCTTCAGGACACGCCGCGGCTCTCGCTGCATCTCGAGCGTCGGCCCTCGAGCGGTCCGCGAGGGCGCGCGTGGCTCGTCGCCGGTGCGATCGCCGCCACTGCCTTGCTCCTCATCGTCTGGCAGCGGCTCGAGTCGCGGCGAACGGCAGTCGGGTTGCCGACCGCCTCGGAGATCTCGGCCGGCCCAGCGCAGCAGACGAGCGTCACGCTTCGGGACGGAACCCGCATCGTGCTCAACGCGGGAAGTCGCCTGCGCTACTCCACCGACTTCGGTGTCACAGCGCGCGACGTCGACCTCGATGGGGAAGGCTACTTCGAGGTCGTGCACGATCCCGCGCGCTCCTTCCGCGTCCATGCGGCGGGCAGCGTGACGGAGGATCTCGGCACGCGCTTCGTCGTGCGGGCCTATCCCGAGCTGGGGCATGTGGACGTCGTCGTGTCCGAAGGCCACGTTTCGCTGCGCCGCGATGGCGCAACCGCCACGCTCGATGGTCGGCGCCGGCCAGCGCGGTCGAGTCGCATCCGACGGATCGGTGAGCGTGGTCGACGACGTCGACGTCGAGCGCTGGTTCGACTGGACGCGCGGCGGCCTTCTGCTCGACGACGTCACCCTCCGCTGGCCGCGACGGAGATCGGACGACGCTTCGGCGTGCGGGTCGACGTCGCCGACGCGAATCTCGCCGGTCGGCATGTCTCGGCGCGCTTTCGCAACGAGACGCTTCCGCACGTGCTCGACGCTAGTCTCCGCGACGCTTGGCGCCCGCTGGACGCGCGACGGCGATCGCGTTCTGATCGAGAAGGTCCCCTGATGCACAACACGACCACGCAGAGCACCCGTCGCATCGCCCGCGCCGCGCTGGGCATCGCGCTCGTGCTGATCGGCGCGCCGCTGGGCGCGCAGCAGGAGACCACGGCGCCGACGTCGAGCGTCGGGCTCGAAGATCGGCGCGCGACAGCGTGCGGACGACGCGCCGCTGCACGGCCGACTCGCGCAGTCGCTGCCGAAACGCCGCGTCGATGCGCGCGCCTCCGCCGTCTCCGGTACCGTGCAGGACTCCGTCGCGGGCACGCCGGTGGCCGGCGCGCGCGTCGAGCTGGTCGGAACGCAGTACTACGCGTACTGCGCCCCGACGGCAGCTTTGCCATGGGCGACATCCCGCAGGGGGTCTACACGGTACGCGTGCTGCGCCTCGGCTACGAGCCGGTGACACTGTCGTCGTTCCGCATTCCCGAGGACATCGTGGAGGGCAGGCTGGAGCTCTACATGCACCGCCACATGCTCGCGCTGTCCGAGATCGTCGTCACGCCCGGCTACTTCGGTCTGCTGCAAGCCGAGTCTCGCCGCGCCGCAGGCGCTCTCGCGCGAGCAGCTGCGAGACGATCCCGCAGATCGGCGAGGACATCTATCGCGCCGTGTCGCGGCTGCCGGGCGTCTCCGCCGACGACTTCTCGGCAAAGTTCAACGTGCGCGGCGGCTCGGGCGACGAGCTGTACGTCTCGCTCGACGGGCTCGAGCTCGTCGAGCCGTTCCACCTGCAAGGACGTCGGCGGCTCGTTCTCGATCATCGACATCCAGACGCTCGGCACCGCGTCGCTCACCACGGGCGGCTTCTCCGCCGAGTACGGCGATCGGCTCACCGGCGTGTTCACGCTCCAGACGAGCCGATCCGCGCACCGATCGCGATGCGCACGTCGCTCGGCGTCAGCGTCATGAACGCGCGCGCCACCTCGCAGGGAGGCTTCGCCGGCGGGAAGGGCGGGTGGCTCGTCTCCGTGCGGCCCGGCTACCTCGACGTCGCGCTCAAGCTCACCGAGCATCCGCGACTCGCTCCAGCCACGCTACTACGACCTGTTCGCCAAGGCGCAGTACGACCTCGGGCGCGGCGGCCGCGTCGCGCTGCACGTGCTCCGCGCGGGCGACACCTTCCGCTATCTGCAGAAGGACGAGCCGAACATCTCAGCGGTACGGGAGCAACTACGCGCTGGCTCACGTGGGACGACAACGTTCGGCTCGCGCCTGACGCATGCGACAGCGTGCGTCTCGACTGGCGTCGCTCGACTGGCGTCGCGACGGCAGACGAGTCGAAGGACGATGCGTCGCCGGCGACGATCATCAGCGACGCACCGGTCGCTCGATCGCATCGGGCTGCGACAGGACTGGACGTTCGACGTCACGCCGCGACTGATGCTCAAGTGGGGCGTCGACGCGAAGCGCGAGTCGGCGACGTACGACTACTTCAGCGCCGTGCGCGAGCGCGACGAGCGCGGTCGGACGGCATCGTGCGACACGACGGCGGTCGTCACCGATCCCTCGCACCGACAGGCTCGCCCTGTACTTCGCGCCGCGCGTGCAGCTGCTTCCGTCGCTCACCGTGGAGGTCGGGGCGCGGCTCGATCGCAACTCGCACCTCGACGAGTCGATCGTGAGCCCGCGGCTGAACGCTGTCGTGGGAGCCGCGCGAGGCGACGACCGTGCGCGGCGCGTGGGGCACGCTACAGTCAGTCGCAGCCGCTGTTCTCGCTGCAGGTCGAGGACGGCGTGAGCGACGTTCGCGCGTGCGGAGCACGCCGAGCAGCGCGTGCTCGGCGTGGAGCAGTCGCTGCCCGTACGGCGTCACGGCGCGCGTCGAGGCGTACGACCGTCACACGACCAATGCGCGTCCGATGTACACCAACTCGGCGGCGATCTGTGGACTCTTCCCCGAGATCGTGTGGGATCGCATGCGCATCGATCGCACGGCGGGCCGCGATCGCGGCATCGAGTTCCAGGCGTCGCGCAGCAACGGCGGGCGCACCGACTGGTCGGTGAGCTACGCGCTCGCGTCGTCGAAGGACAGCATCGGCGGCCGATCGGTGCCGCGCAGCCTGGACCAGCGCCACGCGGTGCACGCCGACTGGTCGCTCCGGCCGGCGAGCAACGCGTGGCGGCTGAGCGTCGGCGGCGTGTGGCACTCGGGCTGGCCGTACACGCCGACGAGCGCTCGTGCATCGACACGCTCGTGAACAGCGCGACCGAGTTCGTCGCTCCACGCCGATCGCACGGTCGGGCGAGCTGAACTCGTCGCGACTGCGCGCACTATCGGCGAGTCGACGCGCGGTGGACGCGGTACTTCGACACGCGCGCGCGGTCGTCTGTCGGTCTTCGGCGAGGTGTACAACCTGCTCGGCACGACGAACGTCCGCGGGTTCTGGAAGCACGTCGAGCGCCGAGGGGCGCGGACGTCCGGGTGGTGACCGGAGAGATCACCCAGTGGCCGCGGCTGCCGCTGGCGGGGCTCACCTGGGAGTTCTGAGGACCGGAGAGGACACGGCTCGGGGGTTGCGTCGAACGTCCGCCTCGAAATATATTTAGGCGAGCCTAAACAAGGCGACCCCGCTGTCTCGGTCGCGGAAGTCCCGATCCTCGCACCGGCAGCCGAATGTCCGCGATCCAGCCCGTTCTCCCGCCCGACCCGAGCCAAGCCTCGGCCACCCAGCGCCGGACCCGGGCTGGCGCCGAGCCCGCGTCGCGCCCGAGCCTCGCCGAGGTCTACCGAAGCGTCCCCATCGGCGGCGCGTCCAAGTGGCGGAAGATTCTCGCCTTCGCCGGACCCGGCTATCTCGTCGCCGTCGGCTACATGGATCCGGGCAACTGGGCCACCGACCTCGCCGGCGGGTCGCGCTTCGGCTACACGCTGCTCAGCGTCATCCTGATCTCGAACCTCATGGCGGTCCTGCTCCAGGGACTCGCCTCCAAGCTCGGCATCGTCACCGGACGCGATCTCGCCCAGGCCTGCCGCGATCACTACAGCACGCCGGTCGTCTGGATGCTCTGGGTGCTGTGCGAGATCGCCATCGCCGCGTGCGACCTCGCCGAGGTGATCGGCTCGGCGATCGCGCTCAACCTGCTGTTCGGCATCCCGCTGCCCGTCGGCGTCGCCATCACCGCGCTCGACGTCCTGCTGCTGCTCTATCTGCAGAACAAGGGCGTGCGCGTCCTCGAGGCGCTCGTCATCACGCTCGTCGCGACCGTCGGCGTCTGCTTCGCCTTCGAGCTGATCCTCGCGCGCCCCGACGTCGGCGGCGTGCTGCGCGGCTTCATCCCGACCGCGGACATCCTCACCGACCGCGAGAAGCTCTACATCGCCATCGGCATCCTCGGCGCGACGGTGATGCCGCACAATCTGTATCTGCACTCGTCCATCGTGCAGACGCGCAAGTACGACGAGAACGCCGCCGGCAAGCGCGAGGCGGTGCGCTTCGCCTTCGTCGACTCGACGATCGCGCTCTCCTTCGCGCTCTTCATCAACGCGGCGATCCTCATCGTCGCCGCGGCGAGCTTCCACACGACCGGCCACTCCGAGGTCGCCGAGATCCAGGACGCGTACAAGCTGCTCACGCCGCTGCTCGGCGCCGGCGCGAGCACGGTGTTCGCGCTCGCGCTGCTCGCCTCGGGCCAGAACTCGACGCTCACCGGCACGCTCGCCGGCCAGATCGTCATGGAGGGCTTCCTCAACATCCGCATCCGTCCCTGGCTGCGGCGGCTCATCACGCGGCTCATCGCGATCGTGCCCGCGGTCATCGTCGCGATCATCGGCGGCGAGTCGGGAACGGCCAAGCTGCTCATCCTCAGCCAGGTGATTCTCAGCCTGCAGCTATCGTTCGCCGTCTTTCCGCTGGTAATGTTCACGTCCAGCAAGTTGAAGATGGGCGAGTTCGTGAACCCGACCTGGCTCAAGGTGCTCGCCTATCTCGTCGCGACGGTGATCGCGAGGCTCAACGTGTGGCTGCTCTTCCAGACGGTGCGCGGCTGGCTCGCCTAGGCGATCCGACGTACCTCGCGCATCCCACCCTCGGCGCCCATGTACGCACGCATCCTCGTTCCGCTCGAGCATTCGGACTACGACGACGCGATCCTCGCGCACGTCGGCCGAGCTCGCGCGTCGTGCACAAGTCGTCGGTCGTGCTGATCCACGTCGCCGACGGATGGGCCGCGCGCAACCAGCAGGGGCTCGCGCTGCGCGAGAGCGCCGAGATGCGCGACGACCGCGACTACATCGAAGCGCGCCGCGACGAGCTCGAAGCCGCGGGCATCCAGGCGGAGTGCGTGCTCGCCGGCGGCGATCCCGGCACGCGAGATCGCCGCGGCGGCCGAGCGCGAGGGGTGCGATCTCGTCGCCATGAGCACGCACGGCCACAAGGGCGTGCAGGATCTCCTGCGCGGCAGCGTCGCGAACGAAGTGCGGCACCGCACCACGGTGCCCGTGCTCATGGTCCGCGGCGTCGCCGCGACGGATCGAAGCCCGCGTGAACGCGAGCCCCGCGTCGCACGCCGCTCACCGGCCCGGTCGAGGACTATCTCAAGGCGATCTACGACCTCGAGCGCGGCGCGCAGCCGGCGACGACGAACGACATCGCCGCTGCGCCTCGACATCTCTCCCGCGTCGGTCAGCGGGATGGTGCGTCGTCTCGCCGATCAGGGACTGATCACGCACGAGCCGTATCGCGGCGTGCGACTCACGGAGGACGGGCGCCGCGCCGCGCTGCGCACCCTTCGCCGCCACCGCATCCTCGAGTGCTATCTCACCGAGGTGCTCGGCTATCCGTGGGATCGCGTGCACGACGAGGCCGAGCAGCTCGAGCACGCCGCGTCGGAGGAGCTGATCGAGCGCATGGCGTCGCGCTCGGCGATCCGTCGCACGATCCGCACGGCGCGCCGATCCCGTCGCGCGAGGGCGTGGTCGAGGAGACGACGCTGCGCACTCTCGGCGACGCGGCGGTCGGGTGAGCAAGTCCGCGTCCGTCAGGTGATGGACAAGGACGCCGAGCGGCTGCGCTATCTGGCCGAGCTCGGCATTCGGCCCGGCGCGCTGCGTGCGCATCCTCGACCGCGCGCCGTTCGACGGGCCGATCACGCTCTGGGTGGGCGATCCGGCGGCGGCGTGACTCGCGTCATCGGTCCTGCGCTCGCGGACGCAGGTGTTCGTCGAGCCGTTCGGCGCGGACTGATCGCCGGGGGACTCACCGGAACGCGAATTGCCCACGTCGTCCACGCATCCCGAGCACTCTCCCCGGAGGAGCGTGTGACTGCACGACCGAATCCGTGATCGATCCCGACACGGGGATCCCCGATCTGATCCGCCGACTCACGGACGATTCCAAGCGCCTCGTCACCGACGAGGTGCGACTCGCGAAGCTCGAGGCGAAGGACAGCCTGCACCGCGCCGCGCGGGGCGGCATCTGGCTGGCGCTCGCCTTCGGCGTCTCGATCGTCACGCTCGTCGCGCTCACCGTCTTCGTCGTCGACGCTCATCGGCCGGCTCGCGAACGGTCACATGTGGGTCGGCGCGATGGTCACCGGGTCATCGAGCTGGCGGTGGGCGCCTGGCTGCTCAAGCGCGGACTGTCGACGTACGCCGAGCCGTCGTACACGCTCGCGGAGACGCGCGGCGCGCTCGCCGACACGGCGCACTGGGCCAGCGCCGCGCGGCAGCGCTGAGCATCGTCGCGGGGAACGCGCGCCGCGGCGCGCGCGTTCGTTCCGCGTCGCCGTGACCTGCCGACTCGCACTCCTCCTCTCTGCTCGCTGCCGCGTCGCGCGCCGCATCGGCGCAGGACGCGTCGCGCTCCATGCGTGGCGGCCCGCAGGACACGCCACGCTCGATCGCGGTAGACAGCCGCCTCGCCGCCGACGCGCAGCTCCACGTCGGCGATCGCGTCGTCGTCGCCGCCGGAGCCGGCGAGCCGGGCGACACCGTCGTCATCGCCGCCATCGTGCAGCGTCGCGCCGATCCCGCCGAGATCGCGCGCGGCGAGTATCGCGTCCGCTGCATCTCGACCAGCTGCAGTCGCTCCTCGGCTACGGCGATCGCGTCGACCGCTTCGCCATCGCCACGCGCGATCGCCCGACGCCACGCGCGATGCCGTCGCGCGCATCAACGCGTCGGCGTTCGGCTTTCGCGCCCATCGCTCCGCCGACGTCGCCGTCGAGACGTCGAAGACCTTCGCCGTCGTGTCGCGCTTCCATCGCGCCATCGGCGTGATCACCATCGTCGCGAGCGCGATCTTCCTGCTCTGCATCATGCTGCTCAAGGTGGACGAGCGCCGTCGCGACGTCGCCGCGCTCCGGCTCATCGGGTGCATCTCGGCGCACGATCGTCGGCAGCGTCGTGCTCGAGGCGGCCGCCGTCGCCGTGCTCGGCAGCCTCGTCGGCGTCGTCGTCGGCGGCACGGCGTCGTGGCTCGTCAACCGCCACTACCAGGCCGTGTATCGCACGCCGCTCCGCTTCTCCATCGTGACCGGCGACATCGTCGCTCGTCGCCGTGGCGCTCTCGCTCGTGCTCGGCATCGTCGCCGGCTGGCTCGCGGCGCGGCGACTCGTGCGCACGCCGCCGCTCGCGCTGTTCGGGCGCTGACCGATGATCGCGACGCTCGCCTTCGCCTCGCTCGCCGGCATCGCGCCCGCACCGCGCTCGCCGATCGCTCGGCGTCGCCGTCTCGGCGGCGATGCTGCTCGACATGGTGATGCTCTCGAGCGGCATGCGCGAGTCGTTCCGCGGCCTGCTGCTGTCGCAGGGCTTCCAGCTGCGCCTCTCGCCCAAGGGCACGCTCCCGTTCGACACCGAGGCGACGATCCGCGCGGCGCGACAGCCTCGCTCGCCACTCGTGCGCGCGCGGCCGACCGTGGCCGCCGTGAGCCCGGTGCTCGGCGGCCAGCTCCACTTTCCGCTCGGCGATTCGACGGTCACCGCGACGCGCGCTCGGCGTCGATCCGGCGGTGCAGGGCGACTACGAGCTCGTCGCGGGGCGGCAGCCCGCCGCGCGCGAACGAGATCGTCGCCAACGACGCGACGCTCCGCGCGCATCGGGCGCACCGTCGGCGACACGCGTGCGCGCCGCCGCGGGCTACGATCCGCAGCTGCGCACGCTCTCGGGCGAGCGCACGCTGCGCATCGTCGGACGCGTGCGATTCATCTACCTCGCGCTCGACCAGCGCGCCGTCGCGCTCCCGATCGCGACGCTGCGCGCGATGAACGGGCCCGCGCTCGGCGGACCGCGTGTCGCTCGCCATGGTCAAGCTCCGCCCCGGCGCCGACGTCGAGCGCGAGCGCGCCGCGCTCCACGCGCTGCTGCCGCGCGTCACCGTGATCTCCACCGCGCGAGGCGCTCAAGCAGGTCGACGAGCGGCTGAGCTACTTCCGCCAGCTCGCCGTCATCCTCGGTGCGGTCAGCCTCGTCGTCGGATTCCTGCTCGTCACGACGCTCGTCACCGTGTCGGTGAACGAGCGCATCGGCGAGATCGCCGTCATGCGCGCCATCGGCGTGCGGCGCTGGCGCATCGTCGCGCAGATCCTGCTCGAGTCGTCGGCGATCATGCTCGTCGCCGCGCCGCTCGGACTCGCGCTCGGTCTCGTGACCGCGCGCTAGCTCAACTCGATCCTCGCGCGCTTCCCCGGACTTCCCGAGCGCATCGACTTCTTTCTCTTCCAGCCGCGCGCCGCGTGGACGGCGCTCGGGCTGCTCGTGCTGAGCGGCATTCTCGCCGGCGTCTATCCGTCGTGGCGCGGCGCGTCGCTGCCGATCGCCGTGACGCTGCGCCAGGAGGCGGTCGGATGACGGCGATCGTCGAGGTGCGCGACCTCGTGCGCGAGTACCGCATGGGCGACGAGCTCGTGCACGCGCTCCGCGGCGTCTCGTTCGCCGTCCACGCAGCGGCGACTACGTCGCGATCGTCGGCCCTTCGGGCTGCGGCAAGAGCACGCTGCTCAATCTGCTCGGCGTCATCGACCGGCCGACGTCGGGCACGGTGTCGATCGCCGGTGAGCGCGTCGACCGCTTGAGCGATGCGCGCGCCACGGAGTTCCGGCTGCGCCACATCGGCTTCGTCTTCCAGCGCTTCTACCTCATGCAGGCGCTCACGGCGCGCGAGAACGTCGAGCTGCCGCTGGCCGAAGCGGGGCTGGCCGGCGCGGAGCGGCGCGACCGCGCCCTCGAGCTGCTCGAGTACGTCGGACTCGGTCGCCGCGAGCGGCATCGTCCGTCGCAGCTCTCCGGCGGCGAGCAGCAGCGCGTCGCGATCGCGCGCGCGCTCGCCAACCGGCCGGCGCTGCTCCTCGCCGACGAGCCGACCGGCGAGCTCGATGCGCGCACCGGCGCCGAGATGATCGCGCTGTTCGAGCGCCTCAACGCCGATGGCACGACGATCGTCGTCGTCACGCACGACGAGGAGCTCGCGCGCGCGGCGAAGCGCGTCATCCACATGCGCGACGGCGCCATCGTCGACGATGCGCGCGCCGATCCGGCCGACCGCCGGATCGAGCCGGTCGGACTCGCCCCGGAGCCGCACGAGCGATGATCCGCCTGCTCGCGCTTCGGCAACCTCACGCTCAAGCCATGGCGCAGCGTCTTCCTGCTGTTCGGCTTCAGCATGGGCGTCGCGGTGATGATCGTGCTGCTCTCGATCGGCGAGGCGCTGCTCGATCAGTCGAGGGACGAGCGGCTCGTCGGCGGCGGCGTCGATCACCGTGCTTCCCGAGGGAGTCGACGTCGAGGTGCTCAAGACGGGCGGGCTCGGCGGAATGTTCTTCTCGATCGACCACGCGCGCTTCATCTATCGCCAGCTGCTCGCCGCGCCGCGGCTGCGCGACGTCGTCGCGGCGGTGTCGCCGCAGATCGAGGGGAAGCTGCTCTATCTCCGCACCGCCGACGGCGTCGAGCGCACGGTGCGCGCGTCGGCCGACATTCCGTCGCTCACCGCCGCCGTCGGCGCCGCGCCGACGCTGCTCGCCGGCGCGTGGACCGACGACTCGCTCGACCGTCGCTGGCGCGCTCCGACCGCCGCGCGAGCTGCGCCACGACATCGATCACTTCCACCTGCCGCCCGCCGAGGCGCAGGGCGATCCGAGCTGGGCGGAGTGGCACTACTTCAACGTGATCACGCCCGACCGGCGGCAGTGGGCGTTCATCACCTTCATGCTCGCCGGCGCGGTCGGCGACACGCGCGGGCCGGTGGGGCGGCCAGCTGCTCGTCACGCTGCACGAGCAGGGGCGGCCCGCGCGTCGCTTCACGAGCACGCGTGCCGTCGCGCGACGTCCGCTTCTCGACCACCGACGCCGATCTGCGGATCGGCGAGGCGCGTGTCGACGTGCTGCGCCGACGGACGCTACGCGCTGCGCGGCACGGCGCGCGAGGAGGGCACCGGCACGCCGGTGACGCTCGATCTCGTCGTCGCGCCGGCCGAAGGTGCGTACTTCCCGGGCGCGTCGCTCACGAGCGGCATCGTCAGCGGCTACGTCGTGCCGGCGCTGCGCGCCGACGCCACCGGCTCGATCTGCGTCGGCGCGACGTGCACGCGGTACGACGCGCGCGCAGGCGTATCACGATCACAACTGGGGCGTCTGGCGCGGCGTCACCTGGCAGTGGGGCGCGGCGCGCGCCGGCGACGTACACCTTCCTCTACGGCCGCGTCGAGTCCGCGGACAGCGTCGACGACCACGCCGCTCGCTCTTCGTCTATCTCGTCGATCGGCAGGGATTTCTCGCGCTCTTCCGCCCGCGCGACATCCGCTACGTCGACGGACGCACGACGCGCGTCGGCGGCGTGACGATCCGCACGCCGTCGACGCGCGGAGATGGTCGACGTCCGCGGCGACGACACGCTGCGCATCACGCTCGCGATCGAGGACGCGACGGCGACCGACACGCGCACGCCCGACGTCGAGCGCGGCGACGGGCTCGCCGGCCGCGCGATCGCGCGCCCGTACTTCGTGCAGATGAAGGGGACGGCGACGATTTCCGGCCGGATACGAGGAACCCCGCTCGCGGGACGCGGAGCGGGGTTCTTCGAAACTTACCGCTGAGCCGTTGCCGGTGGCGGTAAGATCAGACCGTCACGGGTTGTTCAGGCGACGGCTCGAGTCGGTCGCGTCGGGGCCCGGACGCGACGCGGGATTGCCGTCCACGCGATCCTTCAGGTCGTCAACGGCGTTCGGCGACCTTGTTGCCCGCGCGCTCGGCACCGGCAACGGCGCGATCGCCCGCGTTGCGGATCGCGCCGCCGGCTTCGTGCATCGCGCTGTCCGTGCGCGCGGCTGCGCTGTCCGATCGTCGAGCGGCCGCGGTTGAATCCCTCGCTCGCGTAGCCGCGGACCGTCGACCAGTCGCCGTACTGGCGAGTCGCGTCGGCGTTCCAGCCGCGCTGGAGATCGCGCTCCACCTCGTTCCAGCTGCGGTCCGAGTAGTCGGGGTTGTTGGCCGCGATGTGTCCGAGGTGATACGCTGGCCGCACGTCCTCGTAGCTGCGGTCGGCAAGTCGGTTCGGCGACGACTCGTAGTGCGAGCGGTAGTAGCTGTCGTCGGCGTTCGTCATCGCGCCGGCGGCTTCCGTCACGGCGCGGCCGGTCCACCAGCCGCCCACCGCGCCGGCGATGCCGCCGATCAGCGTCCCGATCGGGCCCGCCGCCGTGCCGATCGCCGCGCCGGCGAGCATTCCGCCGATGCTGCCCACGCCTTCTCCGACCTGGTCGGCAACGCTCGGATGACTGTCGTGCTTGCCGAGCGCCTGGTCCTTCGCGCGCTCGAGTCGGCCGTCCGTCGAGTCGTTGAGGTCCCTGTTGTCCATTGATGATCTCCCTTTGAGGTGATCGAACGTGGCACGGTGCCAAGGCAAGATCGGGACCCAACAAACGTTTCATGCCGATCTTGCTCACAGCGGCGTCTCTGCCAGCCTGAACCGTTTTTGTATAGCGCAATCGCGCGGTTGCGCGATGCGGGCTGCCGCCCGTCGACGCAACCATCAGGCTGCATGAGAGCGCATCGCGCCGGAGTCATCGCGCAACGAATGGCCGCTCGCGCCATCCGAGGCGTTGGTTCACCGCTGGTGCACCGACGGAGTGCGAAAGGTTGCGCGTGGTGCGCGCGCGATGCTCGTCGACATGCATGACGAATATCGAAGCTGCGATTCGCCGCACTTTCACCTCGCCGCGGTGTACGACTTCCGAGGAAGTAGCGGCAGTTGGGCGGCACAATTGCAAAGAGTCGTGGGGTATGTCGCCATACACGCCAGAACCAAGCGAACTCCCTATCGGCGCCGCTCGCCTCGCGAGCTGCGACGCGCCGCACCGTTGTTCGCCGCACTCGGCGACAACGTCCGGCTCGCGCTCGTGAACCGGCTCTGCGCGCGCGGTCCGATGTCCACCATGCGGCTGAGCGAAGGGAGCGGCGTCACCCGTCAGGCGGTGAGCAAACACCTGGAGGTCCTCGAGGCGGCCGGAGTCGTCCGCAGCATGCGCAAGGGGCGCGAGCGGCTGTGGGAGGTGGACGCCACGGAGCTGCGCGCCGCGCAGGAGTGGCTCGGATCGATCTCGCGCGACTGGGACGGTCGCTCGTACGACTCAAGGCGTACGCCGCGACTGAGCCTGCGCTTGACAGCGCGCCGGCGCGCGCGCCGATTCTCCAAACATGAGCGCGCGCATTCGCCTCGGCACCCAGGGCTGGAACTACGACGCGTGGGTCGGGCCGTTCTATCCGTCCGGCACGCGACCGGCCGATTACCTCACCGTGTACGCGCGCGCCTTCGACACGGTCGAGGTGGACTCGACCTTCTACGCCGTGCCCGCGGCGAAGACGGTGCGCGGCTGGTACGACCGCACCCCGCCGGGCTTCACCTTCGCGCTGAAGCTGCCGCAGGAGATCACGCACGAGCGCCGTCTGCGTGACGCGGACGACATCGCGCTCCAGTTCTACGACCGCGCTCGGGAGCTCGGCGAGAAGCTCGGCCCCGTGCTCATCCAGCTCGGTCCCGACTTCGGTCCGGTCGAGCTGCCCGCGCTCGCCGCGCTGCTCCCCAAGCTGCCGCGCGACATTCGTTTCGCCGTCGAGTTCCGGCAGCGCGGCTGGATCAACGACGGAGTCCTCGCCCTCCTCGCCGAGCACGACGTCGCGCTGACGCTCTCCGACGCGCGCTGGATCCCGCGCAAGCAGATGCTCGCGCTCGCGACGCGTCCGACGACGGACTTCGTCTACGTCCGATGGATGGGCCCGGATCGCGACATCGTCGACTACTCGCGCATCCAGGTCGATCGCACGCAGGAGCTCGAGTCGTGGGCCGGAGTGCTCTGGCCGCTCGCCGAGATGCAGGTGAAGGTGTACGGCTACGTGAACAATCACTTCGCCGGACATTCGCCCGAAAGCGCGCGCGTGCTGCAGCGGCTGCTCGGCATCTCGCCGGTCGACCCGTCGACGCTCGGCGAGCAGATGTCGCTCTTCTAAGATCTCCCATGACGTCCACCGCCCGTCCCGCCTTCGCTCCCGCGTACTCCTCCACCACGCGCACCGGCTCGGTCGTGCTCGACTGGGCGTGGCACGCGTACGCCGTCGTCGCCGCGGCGGCGATGGTCGTCGTCGGTTTGCTCTGGGACATCTCGTGGCACATGTCCATCGGCCGCGACACGTTCTGGACGCCGGCACATCTGCTCATTCAGGGCGGAGGACTGCTCGCCGGTCTGAGCTCGGGGTTGCTCGCTCTGCACACGACCTTCCGCGGTACGCCCGAGGCGAAGGCGAGCGCCGTGTCGTTCTGGGGATTCCGCGCGCCGCTCGGTGCGTGGGTGTGCGTGCTCGGCTGCGGCGCGATGCTCACCTCCGCGCCGTTCGACGACTGGTGGCACAACGCGTACGGGCTCGACGTGCGCATCGTCAGCCCGCCGCACATCCTGCTCGGCCTCGGGATGATGGGCATCGTGCTCGGCGCGCTGCTGCGCACGCTCGCGCTGCAGAATGCGTCGGATGGGAAGACGCGCGAGCGCGCGGCGCTGCTCTTCGCCGTCGCGTCGGGTCTCTTCCTCACCATCCTCGCGGTGCTCCTCCTCGAGGATTCGTCGCGCCGCGTGATGCATTCGCCGCTGTTCTATCGCACGCTCTCGCGCCCCGTTGCCGCTGCTGCTCGTCGCCGTCGCGGTCGCCGGACGGAGACGCTGGCCCGCCACGACGGCCGCGATCGTGTACATGATCGTCCTCGCGGGCACGAGCTGGATGCTCATGCTCTTTCCCGCCACGCCGAAGCTCGGCCCGATCTATCAGGACATCACGCACTACGTGCCGCTCGACTTCCCGCTGCTGCTCGTCGTCCCCGCGTTCGCGATCGACCTCACCTGGCAGCGCGTGAAGGATCGTCCGTGGTGGATCGCGTCCATCGCGCTCGGCGCCGCGTTCCTCGTCGGCTTGCTCGTCGCGCAGTGGCCGTTCGCCGACCTGATGATGCGGCACGGCCGGAACTGGTTCTTCCACGTGGACAACTTCGTGTACTGGCGACCGAAGAGCACGGAGGTGTTCGCCTATCAGTATCGCGAGCCGAGGCCGGGCGATCCGACGCTCGTCGCGGGACTCGCGCAGGCGCTCGCCTTCGCCATGGTCGCGAGCGCCATCGGTCGCGCGTGGGGACGCTGGATGACGCGCGTACAGCGCTGACTGGCGTGACGTCTGCTCGCAGCGATGCGACTCGCGTCGGCGCTCGCGCTGACGATGGCCGTGCTGCTCGCGGCGCACGTCGGCAGCCCCGACGTGTTCTGGTCCGGCAAAGCCGGCCCGTACGCGATCGACGTCGTCGTCCGTCCGCCGCAGGTCGTGCCGGGCATCGCCGAGATTCTCGTGCGCGCTCCCGACGCCGGAGTCGAGCGCGTGACCGTGCGGCCGGTGTACTGGCGCGCAGGAAGTCGAGGGCGCGCCCAGCGCCGACGAGGCGAAGCGCGTGGAGAACGCGCCGGGCATGTACACCGGCAGACTCTGGCTCATGGCGGGTGGTTCGTACAGCGTGCACGTCGGCGTCGAGGGCAGGGCGGGGCAGGGGCATCGCCGTCGTTCCCGTCGCCGCAGTCGCGACCGGTCAGCTGCAGCTCTCGGGATGTCTGCGCGTGCTGCTCGTCGATCCTCGGCACGCTGCTCGTCGCCGGCGTCGTCACGGCGGTGTACGCGGCCGTCGGTGAGAGTCAGGTCCCACCGGGCGAAGTCGGTGCCGCCCGCGCGCCGCCGCCGCGCGCGCGTCGGCGCCTCGATCGCCGCGGCGATCGTCGCACTCCTCGTGCTCGGCGGCGCGAAGTGGTGGAACGCCGAAGCGAAGGCGTATCGCGAGCACGCTGTACACGCCGCTCCGCACACAGGTCGCCGTGAGCGACTCCGCCGGTGCACCGACGATCACGCTGCGCGTCGTCGACACGAACTTCGCGCGAGGGACGCGTCAGCGCGCTGATGCCCGATCACGGCAAGATCGCGCATCTCTTTCTCGCGCGCGTCGACTCGGACGGCGTGCTCGCGCACCTGCATCCGGAGCAGATCGTCGTTCGAGACTTTGCGTGGCGCCGCTCCCGCCGCTCCCGGCGGGTCGCTATCGCGTCTTCGCCGACGTCGTGCACGAGACGGGATTCCAGCGCACGTTCGTCGACTCGCTCACGGTCGCGCGCCCCACTGCGCCGCCGGCGCCGCGCATCTCGATCGCGATGACGCCTGGTTCCCGGCCCGCTCACTCGCCGTCTCGTCCAGCCGCTCCGCTGGGCGACTCGATCACGCTCGCGTGGGCCGGAGACACGCAGCCGGTCGTCGGTCAGCACGGGCGTGCTGCGCTTCACGCTGCGCCAGCCGTCCGGCGAGCCGGTGATGGTCGAGCCGTACCTCGGCATGACCGGCCACGCCGTGGTGATTCGCGACGACGGCAAGGTCTACGTCCACCTCCACCCGAGCGGCACGAGCGCGATGGCCTCCTCGCTCGCCTTCGCCCTGCGCGACCGCGGCGACACGATGTCCGACGGCCGCCTGCGCATGGACGCCGGCGAGATGGGAATGACATCCGCCCAGCCGCTGCGCGAGATCAGCTTTCCGTACGCGTTCCCGAGCCCGGGCCGCTATCGCGTGTGGGTCCAGCTCCGCGTCCGCGACAGCGTGCGTACCGCAGGCTTCGCGGTGGCGGTGAAGCCGTGAGTGCGGGGTAGCGCGGGGGCTGCGTGACTGCGAACGGCCTCGGGAGGCGGCAGCGTCCCGAGGCCGTGCACCGACTCACCAGCTCACCAACTCACTGCGTTCACGCCAGCGGCACCAGCAGCGTCATCGTCGATCCGGCTCCGACCTCGCTGTCCGCGGTCAGGTCGCCGCCCATTCCGCGCGCCAGCATCCGGCTGATCGACAGCCCGAGTCCGATCCCTTCGCGCGGACCGTGCACCGGCGCGCCGAGCTGGACGAACGGCTCGAAGATCGACGCCAGCTGCGTCGCCGAGATGCCGACGCCGGTGTCGTGCACGCGGATCTCGACGAGCGATGCGTCCGTCGCGCAGCGGCTCGCGTCGATCACGATGCGTCCGCCCGGCGTCGAGAACTTGATCGCGTTGCCGATGAGGTTGACGAGGATCTGCTCGAGCTTCTCCGCATCGGCCTGCACGGCGAGCGCCTCGTCGCCGTCCACGAGCGGTGCGACGGTGATCGCCAGCCCGTTCGCGCGGGCGTGCGGCGTCAGCAGCTTCGCCACCGAGTGGAGCGCCGGTCCGATCGGGACGTGCTCGATCTCGTAGCGCACGCGGCCCGCGTCCACCTCGGACAGGTTGAGCAGATCGTTGATCATCGCCAGCAGATGGCGCTGGCTGCGCTGCACTCGGTTCGAGCGCCTCGCGCTGCGCCTCGTTGATCGGGCCGTGCAGTCCCATCTCGAGGATCTGCGTGTGTCCGCCGATCGCGTTCAGCGGCGTGCGCAGCTCGTGGCTCATCACCGTGAGGAAGTCGCTCTTCGCGCGACTCGCCGCCTGCGCCGCTCGCAGCGCGTCGCGAAGCTCGGCCTCCAGCACGCGGCGACGCTCGCAGCTCGGTCTCGAGCGCGCAGCGCGCGCTGCTGCAGCAGGGCGATCTCGCGCAGCCGCGCGCCGTCGTCGGCGCGCATGTACCGCTCGGTCGGCAGGACGTGCGCGTGCTGGTTGCAGATCGCGCGCAGCGCGCGCGTCGTGCGTGTCCTCGCTGAAGGTGCTGAGCGAGTAGGCGCACAGCAGCGAGAAGGTGTAGCTCTCGGCGAGCTCGTTCCACAGCTCCTCGAGGCGGATCGCGCCGTCGATGTTGCCCTGACGACAGAGCACGTCCACCAGCTCGCTGAAGGCGAGCACGGGCCGGCGCTCGCGCGCGCCGTCGCCGAATCGCGTGTGGCTTCCGAGCACGCCCGTCCAGCGCGTGGCGGAACCGCGCCGGCGTCGGGCGTCGAGCCGACCATGAACGACGCCAGCAGCTCCTCCGCGTCGAGGAGGATCAGCTGGCCGTTCGTGCGCGTGCGGTCGACGTCGAACCCCTTCTCGTGCAGGCCGGCGGTGATCGCCGTCGGCGTGCTCCTGCGATGACGAACGCCACCGCGCCCTGGCCGTCCACCATGCCGGCGGCGAAGAAGTCCACCACGGTCTCGACGAGGTAGCGGTCGTCCTCGTAGAACTGGACGGAGTGGCCGTGGCCGGCCAGCTCGCGCGCCTGCTCGGTCCGACGCCGGCGCGTCGCCGCAGTGGCGGCGAGGCGGACGGGCTCGGGGCTCGGGATGGCCCGATGGACGGAGGCGGACATGCGCGACATGCGCGCGCCCTAATGCGCGATCCGTGCCGACCGTCGAGCACGGCTGTAGCTTGAGGCTATGTCGCGTCGTAGCATCGTCTTCTGCGTCTTCGCCCTGGCCGCGGCAGCGGTCTTTGCCCGGCTCGGGCTGTGGCAGCTTGCAAGACTCCATGAGAAAGTGCGGCGGAATGCCTCGATCGCCGCACAGCAGCTCCAGCCGGCGGCGCAGCTCGCTTCGGTGCCGCGCGACACCGCTGGCGCGCACTACCGGAAGGCCACGGTGACCGGCCGCTTCGACTACGACCAGGAGGTCGTGCTGGCGAGCGCGGACGCATCAGGGATCGCCCGGCGTCGACCTGGTCACGCCGCTCCGGATCGCCGGCTCGGACACGGCGATCCTCGTCAACCGCGGCTGGGTGTACTCGCCCGATGGCGCCAGCGTGGACCGCGCGCGCTGGCGCGAGCGCGACACCGCCACGATCACTGGCTACATCGAGGTCTACGCGCCGGACGCCGGTGTGACGAACGTCGCGCGCGAGCCTCGCATGGTGCGCCGCGTGAGCCGGAGCGAGCTCTCCCCGCGCATCCCGTATCCGCTCGCGCCGTACTATCTCGTCGCCACGGGCGACAGCGCGGACGGCGCGCACCCGGCTCGCCGCGAGCTGCCCGCGCTCGACGAAGGGCCGCATCGCAGCTATGCCCTGCAGTGGTTCTCCTTCGCGGCGATCGCCCTGGCTGGTGCTGGCCTGATGATCTGCGCGCGAGCGGCGCAGAGTGTGATGCCGCTCACGCGCAGACGCGGCCCGCGCGATGCAAGATGAAGTAGGCAGCGCCCGTTTCATCACCGAATCAACGCCGAGCGTATCCATGGCCGAGCACAACTGCCCCCGCAGGTCTCGCCTCCGAGAAGGAAGCCCGCGACGTCGCCGAAGCGGCGCGCGAGAGCGAGTGGTCGGGTCCGAGCTTCGTCCGCGAGCTCTTCCTCGGCCGATTCCGCCTCGACCTGATTCATCCGCACCCGGTCGTCGACGGACCCCGCCGAGCAGGCGCGCGCCGAAGCCGTTCTTCGGCGAAGCTGCGCGCACTTCCTCGAGCGCGTCGATTCCGACATGATCGATCGCACCGGGCGAGATTCCCGAGGCGTACGTCCAGGAGCTGCGCGAGATGGGCGCGTTCGGCATCAAGATCCCGACCGAGTACGGCGGCCTCGGGCTCTCGTACGCGAGCTACACGCGCGCCATCGCGATGGTGACGAGCAAGGACGGCTCGCTCACCGCGCTGCTGTCGGCGCACCAGTCGATCGGGCTTGCCGCAGCCGCTCAAGCTGTTCGGCACCGCCGAGCAGAAGCAGCGCTTCTTTCCGCGCCTCGCGAAGGGCGCGATCTCCGCGTTCGCGCTCACCGAGGTGGACGCCGGCTCCGATCCGGCGAACCTGCGCACGAGCGCGACGCCGAGCGAGGACGGCACGTACTGGACGCTCAACGGCGAGAAGCTCTGGTGCACGAACGGCACGCGCGCCGAGCTGTTCGTCGTCATGGCGCGCACGCCGGACGCCGTCGTCAACGGCAAGCCGCGGAAGCAGATCACGGCGTTCATCGTCGAGGCGAATGCGCCGGGCGTGGAGGTCGTGCATCGCTGCCGCTTCATGGGACTCAAGGCGATCGAGAACGGCGTCATTCGCTTCACGAACGTGCGCGTGCCGAGCGAGAACATTCTCTGGGGCGAGGGGAAGGGACTCAAGCTCGCGCTCATCACGCTGAACACCGGTCGCCTCACGCTGCCCGCGAGCTGCGCCGGCGGCGGCAAGGCGATGCTGCAGGTCGCGCGCACGTGGGCGAACGAGCGCGTGCAGTGGGGCCAGCCGATCGGCAAGCACGAGGCGGTCGCGCAGAAGCTCGCGCTGATGGCGGCGAACACCTTCGCGATGGAGTCGATCGCCGAGCTCACCGTCGGCTCTGGCGGAGCGCGGGCAACTACGACATCCGCCTCGAGGCGGCGATCGCCAAGATGTGGAACACCGAGACCGGCTGGCGCATCGTCGACGACACGCTGCAGATCCGCGGCGGCCGCGGCTACGAGACGGCCGACTCGCTGCGCGGCGCGCGGCGAGGCGGCCGATCCCGATCGAGCGCGCGATGCGCGACTTCCGCATCAATCTGATCTTCGAGGGCTCGTCGGAGATCATGCGGCTGTTCATCGCGCGCGAGGCGGTCGACCACCACTTCAAGACGGCGTTCGCGCTCGTCGACAAGGAGTCGACGCGGCAGGAGAAGGTCTCCGCGCTCGGCCGCGTGGCGAAGTTCTATCCCGGCTGGTATCTCGCGCGCTGGTTCGGCCGCGGCGCGGTGCCCGGCAGCTACGGCGAGTTCGGCTCGCTCGCGAAGCATCTGCGCTGGGCCGAGCGGCACACGCGCCATCTCGGACGCACGCTCTTCCACGCGATGGTGCGCTTCGGCCCGAAGCTCGAGCGGCGGCAGATGGTGCTCTTCCGCGGCGTGGACATCGGCGCCGAGCTGTTCGCGATGACGGCGGCGTGCGTGCGCGCGCGCATGCTCGCGCAGCAGGGCAATCGCGAGGCGACCGAGCTGGCGGATCTGTTCTGCCGCGAGGCGCGCCAGCGCATCGAGACGAACTTCGCGCGCTTCTACGGCAAGAACGACGGCGCGATCTACAGGGTCTCGCAGCACGTGCTCGCCGGCGAGCACGCGTGGCTGGAGCAGGGGATCGTCGGGATCATGGAGGAGCGCCCCGCGCCGAGCGGCTCGAAGGGCAGCCGCGCGACGCAGGAGCTCCGGCAGGCGGAGGGAGCGGGAGTCGGGTGACGGCTGCGGCGGTGCGGGATGCGTGAGTGCAGTCGAACGGCCTCGGGAGGCAGACGCTTCCCGAGGCCGTTCCAACTGACCAGCTCACCAGCTCACCAGCTCACATGCGCTCTTCGCCGCCTGCGCCTTGAACGCCTCGTTCGCGTAGATCGCCACTTCCACGCGCCGGTTCTTCTGGCGGTCCGCGTCGGTGTCGTTCGACGCCACCGGCTCGACTCTCGCCGCGGCCCGCCGAGCGGAGACGCGTGCGCGTCACGCCCTGCGCCGCGAGGTAGCTCGCCGCCGACGCCGCGCGGCGCTCGGAGAGCGTCATGTTGTACGCGTCCGAGCCCGTCGCGTCGGTGTGGCCGACGATCATGAGATCGGTGTTCGGATACTTCTCGAGGCTCGTCGCGAGCGTCGCGAGATTCTTGCGCGCCGCGTCGCGCAGCACGTCGGAGTCGAGTCGAACAGCAGGCCCGGACTCGAACGTCACCTGCAGTCCCTCGCCGACGCGCTCGACGACCGCGCCCGGGATGTTCTGCTTGATCTCCTTCGCCTGCTGATCCATCTGGTGGCCGATCACCGCGCCGGCCGTTCCGCCGACGGCCGCACCGATGATGGCGCCCTTGGCCGTCGAGCCGTTCGCGCGCCCGACCACCGCGCCGACGGCGGCGCCCGACGCCGCGCCGATGATGGCGCCGGTCTCCTTCTTGTTCAGCGACGCGCACCCACTCGCCGAGACGACGGTGGCCAGTGCTGGAATGAGAAACAATGAACGACGCATACTGGACTCCTGTCATGAGGTAACGACTGTAGACGAGCATACCCGGCTCGGAGACACGGGTTTCGTCCTGGCAGACGCAAGCATGGCCGCCACGCATGCGTGAAGGGGGCCACCGTGTGGTGAGTGCGCGAATGTGGCAACGCGAACGGCCTCGGGAACGCGTCGTGGCGCTCCCGAGGCCGTCTACCCAACTAACTCACCAACTCACCAGCTCACTGGTTCTTCGCTTGCGCCTTGAACGCGTCGTTCGCGAAGATCGCCACCTCGACGCGCCGGTTCTGCTGGCGGTCCGCCTCGGTGTCGTTCGGCGCCACCGGCTCGCTCGCGCCGCGGCCCAGCGCCGCGGATCCGCGCAGCGTGACACGCCTTGCGTCGCGAGATAGCTCGCCGCCGCCTCCGCGCGCCGCTCGGACAGCGCCATGTCGTTGGCTTCCGCGCCCGTCGCATCGGTGTGGCCGACGATCAGGACATTCGTGTTCGGGTACTTCTGGAGGCTCTGGCGCGAGCGTGGTGAGGTTCGCTGCGCGCCTGCTCGCGTCAGCACGTCCGAGTTGGCATCGAACAGCAATGCCGGAGGCGAACGTCACGTCCATGCCCTCGCCGACGCGCGCGACCGATGGCGCCAGGGATGTTCGTGCTGGATCTCCTTCGCCTGCTGATCCATCTGGTGCCCGATGATCGCGCCGCCCGCTCCGCCGACCAACGCCCCGAGGACGAGCGCCCGTCGCAGTCGAGCCGGTCGCGTTTCCGATCAGCGCGCCGACAGTCCGCGCCCGACGCCGCGCCGATGACCGCGCCCTTCGTCTGGTTGCTCGTCGAGGCACACCCGCTCGCCGAGGCGACAGTGGCCAGCGCGGCGACGAGAAATAATGAGCGTTTCATCATGACCTCCTGACCTGGGATCGAGTCCAAGACGCCGATACCCGGCTGCCGCGGAGGGGTTGCGTCGAAAGCGCGGCACGAACGCCCACTTGCCTCGAGAGCTGATAGCACAGTCCCGCTACCGAGTACCCGCTACTCGCTACGCGATACCGGTAGTTGCAGTGACATCACTCGACGGTGTACCCTTCGTCCGAGATCACCTCGCTGATCTCGTCGAGCGAGATCTTCGACGGGTCGTAGTGCAGGTCGACCGCGCCGACCACGACCTTGTCCACGCGGACGCCCGGCGTCTTCCGCAGCCGGTTGTCGATCGCGCGCACGCAGTGCTCGCACGTCATGCCTTCGATGTTCAGGTGCACGGCTTCCATCATGCTGCACTCGCTACGATTCGTGAGTGTCGAGTCGACCCGGTCGTCGCGGTCGCGGTTCACGCGCGCGCCGGCGACGTCCGTCGCGCGGGCAGGTTGAGCAGGATCACCGCCGCGGCGACGAGCACGCCGCCGCCGAGCGTGTGCGCCGACGAGCGGCTGACGCGAGCACGATGCTCGCCGAGGAACGCTCCCCAGAACGGCTCGACGGTGCTGACGATCGCCGTGCGCACCGGGCCGATCGCGGCGAGCCCGCGCAGGAAGAGCATGAAGGCGATGACGGTGCACACCACCGCCAGCAACCCGATCGCCACCCACGCGATCGGTGCCTGCGCGGACGCGAGCCCGCCGCGTCGCCATCGCCGCGACGCCGAGGATCACGGCCGCGCCGACGCACACGTACGTCGACGTCACCGCCGGCGGCAGGTCGCGACCGAGATGGTCGATCATCGGGATGTACAGCGCGTACAGCAGCGCCGACGACGAGCGCGAGCGCGACGCCGATCGGGACGCCGCGTCGCCCGTGCCCGGCAGCCCGACCATCAGCGCGATCCCCGCGAGCGAGAGCACGCAGCGCGAGGACGCGCTGCGCCGTCAGCGGCTCCGTGCCGCGCAGCGCCGACGATCACGGCGACCCACGCCGGATACGTGTAGAACAGGAAGATCATCGTCGCGGCGCGGGATGTAGCGCAGCGCCGACAGGCTCAGCGTGCGCGATCGCCGCCTGCCCGCCGCCGGCGAGCAGCGAGCAGCGACCACGCGCGCCGCGCCGTGCGCGCGCATCGCGCCGATGCCACCGCTCACGACGACGCAGCAGCACCGCGGCGATCAGGTAGCGCCACGCGAGCACGTCCACGAGCCGCGCGCCGGCGCGCGTCGCGAGCGTCGCGAGCGATCGGCGATCGACCCGAAGCAGCACGCGCTGAACGACGATGAGCAGCGTCGCGCGGCCGACGCTGCCGGTCGCGAGCGCGTGCGGCAATCGAGCGACGGCGTGCTCACCGCAGCAGCAGGTGCAGGGCGACGTTGAAGTAGATGATGAGCCCCGTCACGTCCACGAACGTCGCGATGAACGGCGCCGACGCGCTCGCCGGATCGAAGCCGAGCCGGCGCAGCAGGAACGGCAGCATCGCGCCGGCGAGCGATGCCGAACGTCACGACGCCGACGAGCGAGAGCGCCACCGTCAGCGCGACCAGGTGCGGGTTCACCACGCCGCAGCGCGCCGAGTGCCGCGCCCTGCCGACGCAGCTGTAGTCGTGACCCAGCTCACGCCGAACGCCGTCACCCGCGCTCGCCATCGACTGCCACAGCTCGATGCGCAGGAAGCCGATCACGCCGAGGATGAGCCCGAGCGTCGACGCCCGGTGGTCAGCTCGCGCACCGCGACGCGCCACCAGTCGCGCAGCGTCACCTCGCGCAGCGCCAGCGCGCGGATGATCAGCGACGTCGCCTGCGAGCCGGAGTTGCCGCCCGAGCTCACGATGAGCGGCAGGAAGATCGCGAGCACCGTGGCCGCGGTCGATCTCGCGTCTGATAGATGCCGAGCGCCGTGCGCCGTGAACATCTCGCCGACGAACAGGACGCTCAGCCAGCCGGCGCGCTTCTTGATCATCGCGCCAGAAGCCGATCTGCTTGTACGGCTCGTCCAGCGCCTCCATACCGCCGAACTTCTGCACGTCCTCCGTCTGCTCTTCCTGGATCGCGTCGATGACGTCGTCGACGGTGATCACGCCCATCACGTGTCCCGACTCGCTCACCACCGGCACGACGACGAGGTCGTAGTTCGAGATGACGCGCGCCACCTCCTCGCGGTCCGCGCGTCGGCGACACGCTCTGCGGCTCCGTCCACGCGACGTCGGCGAGCGTCGCGCCCTCGGGCGCGGCGAGCAGCTCGCGCAGCGAGAGCACGCCCGCCAGCCGCCCTTCCTCGTCGGTCGTGTAGATGGCGTGCATCGCCTCGCGCTTCTCGCTCCGCGCGATCACGCGCACGCGCCGCAGCGCCTCCTCCACCGTCGTGGTCGCCGTCGACCGAGACGAACTCGGTCGTCATCAGGCCGCCGGCGGTGTCCGGATCGTACCGGCGGAGCTGCCTCCGTCTCGCGCCGCGCCTCCGCCGGCATCTCCTCGACGATCTCTTCGGCGTGCTCCTCGTCGAGCTCCTCGAGGACGTCGGCGCGCTCGTCCGGGTCATCTCGCGTGACGAGCGCCGCCGCCTGCTCGCGCGGTCATCGCCTCGAGCACCTCGGCGCGCAGCTCCTCGTCGAGGTACTCGAGCACCTGCGCCGCGCGATCCCTGCGGCAGCGCCGCGAGGAACACCGGGCACCTGCTCGAACGGCATCGCCTCGGCGACGTCGGCGAGATCCGCCGGGTGCATCTCCTCGGTCTCCGCCGCGATCAGCGACGGCGACTCCTCGAGCAGCGCGATGATGTCGGGAGCGAGGAGAGCGCCGAGCGGACGCTCCTCGGGATTGTGCTGGGCTGGCGTCATGGCGACGTCCTCGGCGGCGTACGGGAGCGGCGAGCCCGTCAAAGTAGGGCGGCGGGACGCGCGACGACACAGACCCGACTGCGCCGATCACCGCTCAGCATGACGGCAGCCGCCGTCGCTCCTCGGCCTCGAGCACGACCTCGTAGCCGGCCACGGCGATCGCCTCGCGCAGCGCCTCGACCGTCGCGCGCCCATCGTGCTCGACCTCCACCGCGCCGATGCACGACGTCCGCCGAGACGATCCCCTCGCACGGGCGTGAGCGCCGTGAAGACCGCGCGCACGCAGTGCTGGCAGCTCATGCCGGGGATGCGAAGACGCGTGCGCATGCATCGAATATTAGCTTCCGCGCATGACTACCGTCGCCTTCCTCGGCCTCGGCGCGATCGGACGCCCGATGGCCGCGCGCCTCGCCGCGCGCGCCCGACATCACGCTCGCCGTCTGGAACCGCACGGCCGAGCGCGCGCGCGTCGTTCGCCGCCGAGCACCGGCGCACGTCACGCCGCCACGCCGGCCGACGCGGCGCGCGGCGCCGACGTCGTCATCACCTGCTTCCCCGTCTCCGCCGACGTCGAGTCGCTGCTCGATGGGCCGACGGGTCTGCTCGCCGGACTCGCGACGGGCGCCGCGCTCGTGGACTGCACCTCGGGCGACCCGCCACCTCGCGCCGCATCGCGGCGCGGCTCGCCGAGCATGGCGTCGGCTTCCTCGACGCGCCGGTGAGCGGCGGGACGATCGGGGCGGAGCAGGGCACCCTCACCGTGATGGTCGGTGGCGACGCCGCGCTGCTCGAGCGCGTGCGCCCCGTGCTCGAGACCTTCGGCAAGAAGATCGTGCACTGCGGCGACATCGGCGCCGGCGACGCGCTCAAGGCGGTGAACAACGCGCTGCTCGCCGATCCACGTCTGGAGCACCGGCGAGGGACTCGCCGCGCTCGCGCAAGGCTCGGCGTGAAGGCCGGACGTCGCGCTCGACGTGATCAACGCGTCGAGCGGACGCTCGAACGCGTCGATGAATCTCTTCCCCGAGCGCGTGCTCGACGCGCGCCTTCCCGCGCACCTTCCGCCTCGCGCTGCTCGACAAGGACATCGGCATCGCCGCCGGCGTCGCGCGCGAGCAGAAGGTGCCGGCGCCGCTCCTGCAGCTCACGGCCGATCTGTTCCGCATCGCGCACAACGCGCTCGGCGAGGAAGCCGATCACGTCGAGGCGGTGAAGCTCGTGGAGCAGTGGGCGGGAGTCCGAATCGGCGAGTCGCAGTAGCCGACGAGCGTTCGGACGATGGGGTCAGGCGCCTGAGTCTGACCACTGCACGCTCACTTCTTTCTCGACACCAGCGTCTTCTCGAGCGCCGGCAGGAACGGCTCGTACTTCGACCCCGGGTTCCACAGCACCCACCCGTCGTAGCCCGAGTCGTACGTCCCCTTCTTCTGCGCCTCGATCTCGGCCGGGCCGTACGGCGGCTTGCCGAGCGTGAAGGCCTGCAGCCACGGGCGCACGTGCTCCGGCTTCTTGATGCCGAGCTTCTGGTCGCGCTCGCGCGCGCGCGTGAAGCGCGATCGTTCAGCACCTTGTACGGCTCCGCGTTCGGCGACCGCGAGCCCGAGGTCGCCGCGCGGATAGTGCGACGGATACACCATCGGCAGCACGACGTCCACGTGCGGCGAGATCTTCTCCCACCACTGGCCCACCTCGAGCGGGCCGCCCACCGTCGTCACGAGCCCGAAGATGTCCGCCGTCGTGCGCACGCCGAGCTTGTCGAAGCGCGCGTTCGCCTCCTTGAGGAACTGCGGCGAGCAGGTCGGGCTTGCTCACGCCCTTGCTGTCCGGGAAAGACCTGCTTCGGCAGCGACGGATACGGCTCCGGGAAGCGGATGTAGTCGAACTGGATCTCGCCGAAGCCCATCTTCGCGAGCTCCTCCGCCACGCCGATGTTGTAGTTCCACAGCTCGTGGTGATACGGGTTCACCCACGCGATCCCCTTCTTGTCGCGCCAGACGCGAGTTGTCCTGTCGCCGGATCGTCCACTCGGGGTGCACGCGCGCCGTCACCGAATCCTTGAACACGACGAGCCGCGCGATCGGCAGGATCTTGTGCGCGCGCAGCGTGTCGAGCAGCGCGGGCAGATTGCGCACCGACGCCCGCCGTGCCGGCGTTCCGCGCGAACTCCGGGATTCGCGTCTTGAAGTTCAGCCCGAACTCGTCCTTCATGTCGATCACGAGCGCGTTGATCTCCGTCTCGTCGGCGATCTGGATCAGCTGACGCATGCGCTTCGTGCTCTGCGCCGCGAAGCGATTCACGTACAGCGCGCGCACGACGGGGAACTCCTTGTCCACGTCGATCGCGCCGACCTGCGCGGCTCGCCGACTGAGCTGCTCGCGTCGTCGGCGATCGAGCCGGCCGCCGAATCGCGCGCGTGTTCGTGACTAGCGTCACGCCGCTCGGACGGCGCTCGCCGGTCGCATCGTGGGCGGAGGCCTCCTCGGCGTTCGGCGTATCTGGCAGCGTGCTCGGACGCCGTCGAGCAGGCGGCGAGCAGCGATGACGGCGAGGAGAGCGGGAAGCGAGGAGCTGACGTCGGGCGTGCACGGGCGTCTGGGATCGGGTGAGTCGAGCAGACTAATCTGCGGACCGCGCCGTCGCAGCTTTCGCGCCGGATGTCGGCGCCGTTCTGCCCTATATTTCCTTCGATGCGTGCGCTCCCTCCCCGATCGCTCTCGCCTGCTCGTCGCTCGCGCTGGCGCTGCTCGCCGGCGCGCGGCTGCCGCGACGCGGCGCCTCCGCGCCGCGCGGCCGCCCCCCGCCGCCGACTTCGTCCTCGCCGCGGGCGACTCCTCGTTCTGGGTCACGAGCGACGGACGGCGACGGTCCGCGTGCGCGGCGCGCCGCTCGAGCTCGCCCGCGTCGATGGTCGCTTCTACGAGCTCTACGTCGAGGACGACGATCGCTCGTTCGAGGACGCGGTGCTCGTCGGTCAGCGCGTCTATCGGCGCGACCTGATCTCGGGCGACTCGCTCCTCGTCTACGAGGACACCATCGTCCCGCGCCTCGCCGCGGCCTACGCGCGCCTGCATCCCGGACGACGCGCGCGTGCAGCCCGACGACGACACCAACGACGATCCGCTCTGGCGAGCCACGGCGACGGTCGATCTCACCGACCTCCACGGCCCCTTCCTCTCGTATCAGCCTCCACGTCGACGTCGAGCGGGACGACGCCTCGCCCTGGCACACCAGCCGTCGCGGCGTGATCGACCTCACGCACGGGCCGGCCGGCCTCCCTGGCGCGCGTCGCCGCCGGCGACCTCGCGCCCATCACGAAGCGCCGCGCGCCTCGCCGTCGCGGCGACGCTCGACTCCGTCCGCACCGGCGGCGACCGGATCGATCGCGCCCGCACCGCCGCCCTGCTCGGCTCCTACCGGCTCGAGCCCGGACGGCTTCGCCCTCACCCTCGTCGACGGCGAGCCGGCGGTGTCCTACGCGCTGGCGGGCACCGGCGCGGGGGAGGCAGGTCACCTGCTCGAGCTGCCGCCGATCCGCATCGGCGAGCCGGCGTGGTGGGCCGAGGTCGCTCCGACGCTGCCCGTCGGCTCCGCGGACGGCGAGCCGCGACGTCTGGCGGCACGGTCGCTACGACGTCGTCGTGCGCTACGACTCCAGCGCGGACGTCGCGCGCCTGCTCCTGCGCGACAGCACCTCGCGCGAGTGGCCCGTCGGGCCGGTGCCCGCTCCCGGCGACTGCGCATCTTCTGGCTCGATCGGCCGCCGGTCGACTCCACCGCGCGGCGCGCCCTCGCTCGCGCGTTCGACGAATCGGCGCTCTACGACGACGCAGCCCGGACCGCCTCGCGCCGCGGCCGCCCTGCGCGTCCGATCGTCCGGCTCGTGCACGGCCGCGATCGGCACCACCGCCGCACTCCCTCCCTCCGCCACCGGGCATGATCCCACCGCACGTCGACCACACCGCGCCGCGCACTCCCCAGGCGTCCGAAGCCGTGATCGCCGACCTGATGATGCCGCACCAGGCGAACAACCTCCGACGTCCGTCGGTCTTCGGCGGCGTGATCATGAGCATGGTGGACCGGTGCGCCGCGCTCAGCGCCATGCGCCACGCCGGCGGCCAGGCCACCACGCTCTCGATCGACCGGATCCTGTTCAAGGAGCCCATCCACGTCGGGGAGCTCGTCGAGGTCCGCTCGCGCGTCGTGCACGTCGGACGCACCTCGATGTCCGTGCTCGCCCACGTCTACGCCGAGAACATCGCGACCGGCGAGCGCCGGCACACCAACGAGTGCTGGCTCACCTTCGTGCATCTCGACCAGATGGGGAAGCCGGCGCCCGTGCCCCCGCTGCAGCTCGTGACCGCAGGAGGATCGCGACCTCCACGCCCAGGCGGCGCGGCGCGAGCCTCGCTCGCCGAGCGCACTGACGCCTCGGCGGAGCGCAGGCTGACGCTGCGTCCCCGCCGAGCGGCTCCGCGGCACTCGGATGCGGTTAGATTCCGACGCATGAGGCTCTTCACCGTCGATCACGCCAATCGCACGCTCCCGCTGGTCCGGCGCATCGTCGAGGACGTGGTGCGCGAGCATCAGCGGTGGCAGGAGACGATCGCCGAGCTGGACACGCGTCGTCGTCGAGGCGCGCTCCGACATCCCCGATCCGCGTCTCGTCGCACTCGAGCGGCGCGCGCAGGACATCGCGCGCGAGATCGACGCGTTCCAGACGGAGCTCGAGTCGCTCGGCATCCAGCTCAAGGATCGCCGCATCGGTCTCGTCGACTTCCCGAGCGAGCTCGATGGCCGTCGCGTGCTCCTCTGCTGGCGGCTCGGCGAGCCCTCGGTGCAGTACTGGCACGACGAGGACGCCGGCTATGCCGGTCGCCGCCCGCTTTCGCCGACGCTCGTCGGCTGACGCACCCTCTCTCGATCCCACATCGATGAAGACCTATACCGCGCCCGACGGCACCACCTGGGGCGTCACCGTCCAGTCGCCCGGCTCGAGCAACGCGATGATCCTCTTCCGTCATCCCGACGGCCGCACCTCGCGCCTCGATCGCTACAACTGGATCATCAGCCGCGGCCCCGAGTCGCGCAGCGTCACCTCGCGCCTCGATCCCGACCGCGTCCTCGAGCAGCTCGACGCCGGCACGATCATGCGCCTCTTCCAGCGCTCGATGCCCGTGATCGCGCAAGGATCCGCTCGAAGGGCCCAGAGCCCATGCGCGGCGACTGAGCTGAGCCTGGCTCCGGTGCGATGTGCGGACCCTACTCCGGGAGCCGGCATGCCAGTCCCGGTACCAGGTACCGTGTACTCCTACCGTGGATGCAGTTCAGACGGGGTACTCGACCTCCACCTCGAGCCCGTCCCGCCCCACCACCGTATTCTCGAAGCACTCGCGCGCCTCTCTCGCCAGGTCGGACGCGTCGCGCGAGTAGCGCGCGGAGAAGTGCGTGAGCAGCAGCGAGCGCACGCCGGCGTCGCGCGCCACGCACGCGGCCTCGCGCGCCGTCGAGTGACCCGTCTCCACCGCGCGCTCGCGCTCCTCGTCGCCGAACGTCGCCTCGTGCACCAGCAGGTCGGCGCCGCGCGCCGCCTCGATCGTTCCCGCGCACGGTCGTGTGTCGCCCGTGATAACGACGCGCCGTCCCGGGCGCTTCGCGCCCACCAGCACCGACGGCTCGATCACGCGGCCGTCGTCGAGCGTCACGGTCCGTCCGCGATGGATCTCTCCCCACAGCGGACCCTCGGGAATCCCCAGCTCGTCGCGCGAGCTCGGGATTGAATCGGCCCTTCCGCTCCTCCTCCACGAGCGCGTAGCCCAGCGACGCGCGAGCCGCGGTGATCGACGGCGAACGCCACGATCGCGTAGTCCTTTCGTCCAATAACCTTGCCCGGCTCCAGCTCTTCCACTTCGATTGGAAAGGTGAGCGGTCCATCCCGAAGTCCTCGGCGCGCTTCAGCGTGCGCTGTGCTCCGCGTGGTCCCCAGAGGCGCAGCGGCTCCGTTCGCCCCTGCAGCGCCATCGTGCGCAGCAGCCCGATCACGCCGATCACGTGATCGGCGTGGAAGTGCGTGAAGAAGATGTCGGCCAGTGCGAACGACACGCCGTAGCGCATCATCTGCCGCTGCGTGCCTTCGCCGCAATCGAAGAGCAGCGTCTCGCCTTCGCGAACGATTGCGACCGATGCGACGTTACGTTCTACGGTGGGACGCGACGCGGAGGTTCCGAGAAGACGAACGGCGAGCGACATGGCGGGGAATATAGTTCGTCGCGGCCCGCCACTTGCCCGCAACTATGCGCTCGACGCAGCGCATGCATCGATTGCGTCGCAATCACGAAGATCGGTGCAGAAAGTCTCGCGGCCGCAAACACTTGGGTCCGCAGTTTGCACACGAGTTTGCGAGATGAGCCCTCGAAGGGCTGAAGCGGAGAGGGCGCGGTACCCGAATGTCGGGAGAGCGCGGTACTGGCCAGAGTGGGCCACCACTTTCAGGAGGAGCGGGAATGGCGATCAGACCGAATAACGAGGAGCGCAGCTTCGGCGCGGATCGGGAGCGGCAGCGAGAGATCTCCAACGAGGGTGGGCGCGCTGCGCGCAGTACGAGCGAGGGCGCGAGCCGCAGCGATGCGACGTCCGATACCGGCGGCGCGACGCGCCGCAGCAATCGCGGCTTCGCCTCGATGGATCGCTCGAAGCAGCGCGAGATCGCGAGCAAGGGCGGGCGCGCGGCGCATCAGAAGGGCACCGCGCACGAATTCGACTCGAGCGAGGCGCGCGCCGCGGGACGCAAGGGCGGCGTCACGGTGAGCCGCAATCGCGAGCACATGGCCGCCATCGGCCGTCGCGGCGGCGAGGCACGTGGCGCCAACCGCGCCGCTCGTCTCCAGCAGGGCGGCACCAGCGAGCAGGCCAACGCGCAGCGCTTCCAGAGCGACCGCGAGGTCGGTCTCGCTGCCGGCACGCAACGGCCAGCCGTCCATCAACACGGGCGGGCAGGGCACGGCGCGTCAGTCGGGCAATCGCTCGGCGGCGAGCGTCGTCCGGCCAGCGCCGACGAGCGCAACATCGAGCGTCCGTAGCACTCGCACGCTCGCATCGGCATCGATCGCGCTCGCGAAATGAAACGGCACGCCGGAGTATCTCCGGCGTGCCGTTCGTCATTGCTGCGATCCGCTGCCTACGCGACGGCTGCGTGCTCCGCGCGACGATCTGGTTCCAGACCCGTCTGATCGACGTTGCCGCCACTCACGATCGCCGCGACCGGCCCGTCCCACCTGCCGCGCGCCAGCACCGCGGCCACCGCGACCGCGCCCGAGCCTTCCACGCGCGCGCCGTGCATCGCGCGACAGCCAGCGCATCGTGTCGGCGATCTGCCGCTCCGTGACCTCCACGATCTCGTCGAGCGCGAAGCGGCCGATCAACACCCCTTCGTCGTCCACCTGACCGGCCAGACCGTCGGCGAGCGTGGGGACCACCGGGATCATCGCTACGCCGTCCCGTGCGCGAGCGAGACGCGACATCGCGTTCGTCAGCTCACTCTGCACGCCGATGATCCGCACGTGCGGCGCGACCGCGCGCACGAGCACCGCGATCCCGCCCGCGAGTCCGCCGCCGCCGACCGGCACGACGAGCGTGCGCACCGTCGGCAGCTCCTCGAGGATCTCGAGTCCCACCGTGCCCTGGCCGGCGAGCAGCGGTCGCCCGGTGCAGGGGCTCACGAAGTCTCATCCGCTCGCGCACCGCGTACGCCAGCGCCGCCTCGTGCGCCGCGTCGTAGTCGGCGTGCTCGGCGTCCACCTCGGCGCCCATCGCCAGGATGCCGTCGCGCTTCACGTCCGGCGCGGTGGCGGGGATGAAGACGCGGGCGCGCATGCCGAGCGTACGCGCGGCGTGCGCGATGCCGAGACCATGATTCCCCGCCGACGACACCACCACGCCGCGCCGGCGCTCCTCGTTCGGCATCGTCAGCAGCGCGTTGAACGCGCCGCGCAGCTTGAACGAGCCGGTGTGCTGCTGGTTCTCCCACTTCAGGTAGATCTCGGCGCCCGCGCGCGCCGAGAGCGGCGCCGAGTAGCTGCACGGCGTGCGCTGTATCACTCCTCGCAGCCGGTGTGCGGCGGCGAGGACGTCGGGAGCGGCGGGAAGAATCATGATCGGTGGGAGTGACGCATGATGAATCAGACGCACGCATCGGGGCAAGTCGTTCGTCGACCGTTGTCCGCAGCTGCGTCACGCATCGCGTGATCGCACGTGACCTCGCGCGTGTCACGCGTCTGCTTGACAGCGCGGGCCGTCCGGCTAGATTTCTTACTGTGACGGCGGCTCCGCACGGTTGCGGGGCCGTTTCCGTCTGGCCAATGGACGGAGCGGAGCCACGCTCTCCATGAGCCATCGATGCGGGGCTGTAGCTCAGCTGGGAGAGCGCTGCAATCGCACTGCAGAGGTCAGGGGTTCGATCCCCCTCAGCTCCATTTTGTGACGAGATTTTGTTGGCGTAGTCTTTGCGCTTGCAGCATGCACGCCAACGGATCGATATATTGCCCGCCGCCGTTCGGTAGGACGGAGAGTTCCAATGACGGCGCGCGTGGCAACTCCAGTGAGTGCGCCCGATCCGGGACGAGACGCCGCGAGCCTCCAGGCTCGCGGCGTTTTCGTTTCTGGGCACGCTGCCGGATGCGTCGCTCAGGGCGCGATCGCCGCTCGCGCGTCCTCGCGCATCGCGCCGAACACCTCGCGCAGCCACGCATTCTGCTCCGCGTCCACCTCGTCCGCGAACTCGCTGAACGCCGCACCGCTCAGCGCGTTCAGGAATCGCAGGATCGCGCTCTCCTGCACGAAGAGACGGATCTCGCGGCACGAGCACCGTCTGGCTCCGTGCCGTCGCCACGGACGCCGATGCGGAAGAGCGATCCTTCGCCCGCGAACGGGCGGCGAAGCGGCGTGCGGATCAGCCGCGCCGTCGCGAGGGGAAAATCCCACTCGGGCTCTCGCCTCGCCGTCATCACCCACCCGTTCTCCGTCTCGCTCTTCCGCACGTGCACGAGCTCCGTGCGCGAGCCCGTGAAAGCCCACGCCGAAGTGCTTGACGGTCGTCTTGAAGTCCACGAGCAGCTCGAGCGTATCGGGCATCGGCGTCGCCGGCCCGGCGAGCGGCACGAGCTGCCGCGCAGTCGTGCGCAGTCGGATCGTCAGCAGCCGATCCGCTGCCGTCGCCTCGAAGTAGGGCGTGCCCGCGCGGTCGGTGACGACGACGCGGTAGCGCGCCGGATCGACGTACTTGCGGAAGTAGTGCGCCGAACGCGGGATAGCGCTGCCGCAGCCGATCGGATCGCATCGCGACGCCGAGCGTCATCGCCGTGCTTCCGTCCGCGAGCCGCGTCGGCACGATCGAGTCGAGCGAGAACGCCGAGCCCGAGCGCGGCCGACGTTCGCGGAGCCGCCGACGCCAGCTCGGCGCGCACCTCGCGCTCGCGCTCTTCCCTTCGGCCGACGGCGACGAGCCGCGAGAAGACCGCCGCGACGTCGGTCGGCCGAATGGTGCCGATCGCGAAGTCCACCGTCGTGTCCCACCGGTACTCGCTGTCGGACGAGCTTGCTGAGCGTGATGACGTGCCGGCCGTCGGCCGGATTCTTCGGCGCCGGCACGCTCGGATGTGCGGCACAGGGTGTAACGGCCGTTCTGGAACGCGCCCTGGACCTCGATCAGGCGCACGGCACCCGAGCTGTCCCGTCCACACGGCGCTGTCCTCGAAGACGCGCGACGGCAGCAGCGCGTGCTTCGCCAGCTGCAGCCGCGCGTACACGTAGCTTCGGGTTCCGCGCGATGTCGGCGAAGCGCTCGCCGAGTGCGCCGAACAGCTGATCGGCGCTCGCGCGCGCCCGTCCGCCGACACCGAACCCGCCGAAGGTCTCTCGGCAGCCGATCGCGCCTGCGAGCAAGGAGAGAGAGTAGCAGCGTGCCGAGCCCGCTGGGCGACGCGGCTGCGAATTGTGGAGGGGACAGCGTGTGCTCCGTGGCGGGTGCGAGGGGTTGAAGCGGCATCCTACCACGGCTAAAATACATGGGTTCCCCGAATGGCTAGCCAGTCGGCGGATGTACGCTGCCCCTTGGTGTAACTGGCAACACGCCTGACTCTGGATCAGGAGAGTCCTGGTTCGATCCCAGGAGGGGCAACTCGAAGCCCGGCAATGACCTCTAAGTCATTGCCGGGCTTGTGCGTTTCCGGAGATCGAGCCGGCGTGATGTGAGCTCGAGAACGCTACGGGCACTCCGTATGCTCCGGTTCCACAGGCGACACAGGCGGCCAGTCGACGACCGGAGTCGAGGCGACCTGGTGGCGGTCAGTGAGAGCTCGGATGGAGTGACGACATGTCGAGGAGCCGGACTCACGTTGGCGAGCACGGTGCTGGTCGCGCTGTCGAGCTGGTCGTGCGGTAGCACGGCACCCGACGCGACACCTCAGGTGGCGACGATCGTCGTGAGCCCATCCATCTCGACGCTCGCGATCAACGCCCAACTTCCATTGCAGGCGCAGGTGCAGGATGCATCGGGCGCCGAGCGTGCCCGGCGCCGCCATCACCTGGACGGTGCAGGACCCGAAGATCGTCAGCATCTCGGCGGACGGCGTCGTCACGGCGCTGGCGGTCGGGACATCACAGGTGGCCGCGAATGCGCTCGGGAAATCCGGATCGCGACCATCACCGTCACTCCGGGGGCGGTCGCAACCGTCACGGTTACGGCGCCTTCGAACAGCGTGAAGGCGAGATCCACGCTGCAGCTCACCGCCACTGCGAAGGACGGCCAGGGAAACGCCGTACCGAATCAGAGCTTCTTCTGGTCGAGCTCCAACATCAACACCGCGACGGTGTCGACGACGGGGGTCGTGACCGGGAAGCGGACGGGAACCGTCACGATCTCGGCCCAGACGTCGCTGACCGGTGGGAAGAGCGGTTCGATCTCGATAGTCGTGAACTGACGGGACGGCACTCCGTATGCTGCGGTTCAGAGCGCTTGTGCGCGGCCGCCATACGGCGAAGTTGAGCGCGCGAGACGGAACAGAGCTCCGACGGAGTGCCGACATGTCCAGAATCGGACGAACGCTGACGACCATGGTCGCGGTCGCGCTTTCGAGTTGGTCGTGCGGTAGTACTGCGCCCGATGCGACGCCGCAGGTGGCCACGATCATCGTGAGCCCCGCCACTTCGACGCTCGTCCTCAACGCCCAGCTTCCACTGCAGGCGCAGGTGCAGGATGGATCGGGCAGACCCGGTCCCCGGCGCCGCCATCACCTGGACGGTACAGGATCCGAAGATCGTCAGCGTCTCGGGCACGGGGCTCGTCACGGCGCTGGCCGCTCGGGACGTCGCAGGTCGCGGCGAACGCGCTCGGGAAATCAGGCATCGCGACGATCACCGTGACCAAGCCGCCCGTCGCGAGCGTCAGGCTGCAGCCCGATCAGGCTGCCGTCACGGTCGGTGCAACCGTACAGCTCTCGGCCGCGGCCCTCGACGGCAACGGAACGGCGATGTCCGATCGGGCGATCGCCTGGACGACGAGCAACCCTTCGGTTGCGGCCGTGAACGGCTCCGGCCTGGTCACCGGTGTCGTGTCGGGGACCGCGAGCATCACGGCCGCCAGCGAAGGCAAGTCGAGCAGCGCGACGGTCACCGTGTCTCAGGTCGTCGCTCGCGTCGACGTCAACCCCGTCATCGGTTTCGGTTCAGGCGGGCCAGACGCGGCAATTCGTCGCCACGGCCAGGGACCCGAGGGGCGACGTGGTCACCGGAAGGGCGGTGATCTGGACGAGCGATAATTCGGCCGTCGCCACGGTGAATAACGGCCTCGTGACGACGTCGAAAACGGGTGTGGCGACGATCACCGCCACCGTCGACGGCGTGAAGGGCACTGCGAAGATCACCGTGACACCGGGCGCGGTGGCGACGGTCACCGTCACGGCGCCGTCGAACAACTTGAACGTGAAAGGCACCATGCAGCTCACCGCCACCGCGATGGACGACCAGGGGAATACCGTGCCGAATCAGGACTTCCTCTGGTCGACCTCCAACATCATCACCGCGACGGTGTCCGGGAGTGGCGTCGTGACGGGGAAGCGGTCCGGCGTCGTGACGATCACGGCCCAGACCAGCGGCGTGAGTGGATCGGTCACGATCGATGTGAACTGACGCAACGTTCTTCATCGACCCTGTTTTCGGGAAGACGATCCGCCGCGATGTGAACCCGCAGCACGCTGTCGGCACTCCATATGCTGCGGTTCACCTTCGACGCTGCCAGTCCACGTCGAACGTCCTGTTGGCTGAGGTGCGGCGTAGAGCTCGGAAGGAGCGGCAACATGTCGAGGAGCGTACGCACGTTGGCGACCATGGTCGTGGTCGCGCTGTCGAGTTGGTCGTGCGGTAGCACGGCGCCCGACGTGACACCGAAGGTGGGCGCGATCGTCGTGAGCCCGGCCAGCTCGACGATCGCGCTCAACGCCCAACTTCCCCTGCAGGCCGAGGTGCGGGACGATTCGGGCGCAGTCGTTCCCGACGCGGCCGTCACCTGGACGGTGCAGGACCCCAGGATCGTCAGCATCTCGGCCGACGGCGTCGTCACGGCGTTGGCCGTCGGGACGTCGAAGGTCGCCGCGAATGCGCTCGGGAAATCCGGCATCGCGACGATCACCGTGGCCAGCGGCTCGCCGCCGCCAGCGCCCCCCGCGCCGCCGCCGCCGAGCGGTCTCGCAGGCGACGGTCGCGCGCGTCGACGTCAGCGCCCGCAACGACGTCGATGCAGGCGGGGGACGACGCAGACACTCGCCGCCACGCCGAGGGATGCCAGGGGCAACGCGATCGGCGGCAAGTCGGCTGCGTGGGCGAGTGACAATTCTGCCGTCGCTTCGGTGAATGGCGGCCACGTGGCGACGTCGAAGACCGGCGTGGCGACGATCTCCGCCACCGTCGACGGCGTGAAGGGGACGGCGACGATCACCGTCACTCCCGGCGCGGCGTCGAGCGTCACCGTGACGGCACCGTCGAAGAAGCTGAAGCCGGGATCCACCATGCAGCTCTCGGCGACCGCGACGGACAGCAAGGGGAACGTCATCCCGAACCAGAGCTTCTTCTGGTCGAGCTCCAACACCAACGCGGCGACGGTGTCCGGCGAGTGGCGTCGTGACCGGGAAGCGGTCCGGGAACGTGACGATCACCGCGCAGACGTCACAGAACGGCGGGAAGAGCGGATCGTTCCAGATCAACGTGAAGTGATGCGAGCTCACGTCGTCGGCTGACGCTTAGCTCCGGTGGGACAAGCCGTCCGCGAGTAGCTTGCGTTGATGGCCACCCCTGCTCGAGTCATCTCGGTCAACGTCGGCTCCGTCCGCGAGGTCGAATGGCGTGGCGAGATGATCGCGACCGCGATCTGGAAGGCGCCCGTTTCGGGACGCGTCGCACTGCGCGGCGTGAACTTCGCCGGCGACGACCAGGCGGATCGCAGCGTGCATGGCGGTCCCGACAAGGCCGTGTACGCCTACGCGCGCGAGGACTACGAGTACTGGCGCGCGCACGAAGGGCTCGACGTCGAGCCGGCGTTGTTCGGTGAGAACCTCACCGTCGAGGGGATCGACCTCTCGGCCGCCCTCGTCGGCGAACGCTGGGCGTCGGATCCACCGTGCTCGAGGTCGCGCAGATCCGGCTCCCCTGCTTCAAGCTCGGCATGCGACTCGGCGATCCGCGCTTCCCGCAGCGATTCCAGCACGTCGGCCGGATGGGCGCCTACCTGCGCGTGGTGCAGGAAGGCGACGTCGGCGCCGGTGACGCGATCGAGGTCGTCTCCGCCCGGGACACGACGTCTCGTTGACGCACGATGCTCGAGGCACTCGACGACGACGAGCAGGCGCGCCGACTGCCGTCGCGCCGGCTATCTGCCGAAGTTCTGGCAGCACGTGGCCGACGGCAGATAGCGTCCAGATCGGCGCGCCATCTTGCTCTCGGCGCGCGACGCTCCGTTTAATGTACGCCGGCGAAGCACGGCCTCATCTCCGTCGATCGACGGATCTCACACTCGGAGCGTGTCCATGGCGCATGCCACGGTCAGGAATCAGCAGAAGATCATCTCGAGCCACCGCACGATCATCGCGAACCAGAACAAGATCATCCACAATCAGCAGCGCCTGCGTCCGATCGTCGGCAACCAGATGAAGATCATCCGGAACCAGAAGGCGATCCTGAAGAATCAGAAGAAGATCATCGCCGATCTCGCCAAGTTCCTCCGCAAGAAGGCCGTGACCGTTCCGCTGCGCGAGTGGCGCGCGATCGTCACTCCGTGGTGATGACCTGCTCCACGGCCTCCGCATAGAAGCGCCAGGACTCGATCTCCTGCGCCAGCGCGTGTCGTCCCGCGGCCGTGAGCTGATAGTAGCGCGCGAGGCGGTTGTTCTTCGACGTCTTCCAGTACGACGTGACCCACCCGCGCTTCTCGAACCGGTGCAGGGCCGGATAGAGTGAGCCCTGGCCGACCTTGAAGACGTCGTTGGACATCTCCTGATCCGGTCGCTGATCCCCCACCCGTGACCGGATTCCAGCGCGAGCGCCTTCAGGATGATCAGATCCAGCGTTCCCTGAATCACGTCGAGCGACTTGATCACGCCATGGCTCCTGTCGAAGTGGCGACTGCCTCGGTCGTCGCGCCGAGCGCGCCGAGGAGCTCGCGGTACCACCGATCGGCGATCGCGAGTCGCTCCTCGAATCCGGCGCATCCCCACACGACGCTGAGCGTGGAGCGCGTCTCGGCGCGCGTCTTGGTGCGCTGCGCGTCGCGCACGGCGTTGGCGCACGGCCCCTCCGCGTCGAACAGGCACAGCAGCCCGCCGACGTCGATCTCCTGACCCGACGCGTTGAAGACGTACGACGTTCCTTCGGGCGCGATGCCGATGCGAAATGGCGCCGTCGCGCGGTCGAGGTCCACGACGCTGATCGGAAGCCCGCTGTGCAGCGACACCGACGTTGCACGCGTCCACCGCGGCGTTGATCGGAGCCGAGCGCGCCTTCCGTCGCGGCGCGCACGAGGTACTCGGACGCCGGCTTGCCGCGCCCGGTCGGCTTGTAGCCGCCGTGACGCAGCAGGTCGCGCACGGCGCCGCGCACCGACTCGTCTCGCTGGAGTGGCGCTGGCGCGTCGAGGCGGAGCGCGTCGATCAGCGCGGGAGGCGTCGCCAGGTCGCCGAGCGGGACCGGGAAGCTCGTCGTGAAGACGGCGACTCGGAGGAGCGGGTGCGGATCGATGCTGATCGGAGTGTCGGGCACCGTCTGAAACTGTGACGCTCGCCGCGTCGGCGCAATTTCATGCGATCATCGGCGCGCGCGCGCGTACGTGCCGCATCGGCGCCACCATCGTGTGCGAAGGGGCGCCGACATCGTCGGCGCCCCTTCGCGATTCTGCGCTCGCTTCGGACTGCGGCTCAGGGCCGCGGCTTCGCCGTCCGCTCGCTTCCGCTCGAGGAGCTCGCTGCGCAGCTGCGCGCTGCTCGACGACGAGCCGCTCCCCGACGACGACGGCGACGGAGCGGCGGTGGCGTATACGTGCTGCGCGGCCGCTCGGACGCGGTGCCGGTCGAGCCGCCCTGCGTCTGCGTGTAGCCGCGCCCCTTCACCATCTGTCCGCGCGACTGCGCCTGCGCTGCGGTCACGACGATGATCGGGGGCACGTAGCCGCCGCCGTAGCCCAGCCGTAGCCGCCGTAGCCATAGCCGAACCGTAGCGCCCGTATCCGAGGCTGCCGTAGCCGTAGCCGTAACCGATCGGATACCCGTAGCCGAGATAGCCCCAGCTCCACGGATCGTACGGCACTCCCATCGCCGACACGCGCCGTCGCTCTCTCGGTGGGCGTCGGTGTAGAGGCTCGCAGTCGCCATCGCGATCTCCTGCGGACGCGCGCGCGACGTGGAACACGCTCGGGTTCGAGACGGCGACGAGTGCATCCGTCACCGCACCCGGCACGCCCGCGTCGGCGAGCTGCACGAGCGTCTTCGCGTCGATGTTGAAGCGCTGCTCGCGCTCCATCAGCCAGGCGGCGACGACGGCGCTGTCCGCGGCGTGCGACGCCTCGATCACCGCGGTCAGTCCCGACGGCTCCGCCCGCGGCGATGCGTGCCGCCTCACTCGGAGCGCTGCGGTCGCGCAGCGCGCTGGCGATCTCCGCCGGGATGCGCCGCGGGAATTCCCGCGTCGCGATAGCGCGCCACGCGCACGTTCTCGCTGCCGTAGCTCGACACGCCGTGCACGTCGAGCCATTCACCGGACGACGTCATCGGCGAGGATGGCGGACGTCGTCGACTTCAACCCGTCGCACGTCGACGCGGAGCGCAGGTAGATGCGACGCTCGTCCGCCGACCAGGTCGCGCGCTGCACGCCGGTGCACCCCTTCGCGTCCACGGGACGCTCGGCGCCGCTCGCGTCGATGCGCTGCGTCGAGACGATCTTTCCCGCTGTCGACCGTCGTGACGTCCACCGCGTCGCCCGAGCGACGGCGTGATGCACACGATCGGGCCGCTCGCCGGCGCGGGCGCGAACGCCGACTCGCCGGCCGGCGACGCCGTCCAGCAGCCGATCCAGCCCAGCCACTTCGGTCCCACGCTCGCCTGCTGTGCGCGCGGCGACGCTCGAGGCGATCGCGAGGATGCCGAGCGCGGCGACGCAGCGCTTCATCGTGACGTTCATCGTGGATGTCCTCATGGATGAAGCCTAGAGTCTCACGGAGAGTCCGACCGAGGCGGTCACCCCGGAGAGGTCGATCTTGTCGTAGCCCTTGAATGCGGTGCCGAGGTCGCCTCGGCCGTGCAGATAGCGTGCGTCGAAGGTCACGCCGAACATCGGCGAGAAGTTGTACTCGACACCGGCCATCGCCTGCTGACGAACGCCCAGTCCCTCCGTCGTCGCCGCTGTCGAAGGTGGACGGGAAGACAGCGTTGGTGTTGAAGTCGACGAAGTCGCCCTGCTGCTTGAACCGATAGCGCATGACGCCGATCCCTCCGCCGACGTACGGCACGAACCGGCTCGGAATCCAGGCGAGCTGGCCGATCGATCGACCGGTCGGCGCGAGATGGAGCTTGAGGTTCGCCGTGAAGGGGATACGCTCGAACGACGTGGTCTGCTCGATCGGCTGGTCGTTGTTGTCGACGAAGTCGCGGAACTCCGACTTGTGGTTCGAGCGCGAGTATCCGGCGTCGAGCGTGAAGTCGAGCTTCGACGTGATGCTGAACGCGACGTCGGCGCCGACGGTGAGGCTGCCGAAGTCGCTCTTGTTCAGGGTGAGCTGTCGGGTGACGTCGTCGAAGACGTCGCTGCCGGCGGTGGCGGCCGAGTAGCCGCCGCGAATGCCGATCGTCACGTACGGCGCGTGGAAGAGGTACCCGTTGCCGGCGATCTGCGCGGCGGCCGGCGCAGCGGGGATCGCGAGCGCGAGACGCGATCGCGAGACTGAACGAGCGCGGACCTTTCATCGAGAGGTCGCCTCTGCGGAGCTGGGGTAGAAGGATACCACGCGAACCACGGCGCGTTCGCTGACGCGCTGGTGTCTCCAATTTGGTATACAGAAAACGCGCCCGCTAGGCGAATCGTTGAGACGCGCGTTGGACGGGACTATTCGACCGCCATCGACCCTGGCGCCTGACTCGCCTCCGAGCTATCCTCGGGAATGGATCGACGAACCTTCATTCAGACGGGCACGCTCTCGCTCGCCGCGGCGTGGACCGCGCGACACCTCCCGCGACAGGACGTGCCCGCTCGCCCTGCCTCCATCCGCCAGGCGTGCCGCGCTCGCGCTTCCGAGCGAGGCGCAGCTCGCCTGGCAGCGCGACGAGCTGGCGATGTTCCTCCACTTCGGGGTCAACACCTTCACGGACCGTGAATGGGGGGACGGGAAGGAGGACCCGGCCATCTTCGATCCGACTCGGCTCGACGCCAGGCAGTGGGCACGCACGGCGAAGGCAGCCGGCTTCCGCGCGCTGATCCTCACGGCGAAGCATCACGACGGCTTCTGTCTCTGGCCGACTGCTACGACGCGACACTCCGTGGCCGCGAGCCCGTTCCGCGGCGGGAAGGGCGACGTCGTGCGCGAGTTCGTGGACGCGTGCGCTGCCGAAGGGCTGCGCGCGGGGCTGTACCTGTCGCCGTGGGACCGGAACCATCCGACCTACGGCGATTCGCCCGCCTACAACGACGTGTACGCGACGCAGCTCACCGAGCTCCTGACCCAGCTACGGCACGATCTCCGAGGTCTGGTTCGACGGCGCCAACGGGGAAGGGCCGAACGGCCGTCGTCAGGTCTACGACTGGCCGCGGGTGTGGGGGCTCGTCCGCCGGCTCCAGCCCGGCGCGGTGATCTTCTCCGACGCCGGACCGGACGTCCGCTGGTGCGGGAATGAGCGCGGAGTCGCCGGCGATCCGAACTGGTCGCCGGTGGATCCTGCGATCGTGCGATTCCCCGGCCAGAGCGACGACGCGGTGGGTGACGCGCTCCAGCACGGAGCGCCGCTGGGATCGGTGTGGCGTCCCGCCGAGGTCGACGTGTCGATCAGGCCCGGCTGGTTCTACCATCCGGCGCAGGACGGTGCGGTGCGTACGGTGGACAACCTGGTGCAGCTGTACTTCACCTCGGTGGGCCGAAACGCCAAGCTCCTGCTGAACGTGCCCCCCACCCGCGACGGGCTCCTTCACGAGACCGACGCGGCGCGACTGGTCGGATTGCAACGAGCGCCTCGCCGCCATGCGCTCCTCGAGCATCCCGCTGAGCCGGCCGAGCTGGCGCCGCACCAGCGACCGCGCCGCGGTCGCCGAGTGGTCGTTGCGCGACGCCGCAACTCCGGCCGTCGATCCGGCTTGGCGAGGAGATCGCTCGTGGCCAGCGCGTCTCCCGCTACCGGTCGAAGGGAGCGACGGAAAGAGTTGGCGACCCCTCGCCGCGGGCACGACGATCGGCCACTGCAAGCTCGACCGCGTGGAATCCGGCTCCGCCGATCCGGCGCGTGCGTCTCCTGATCGAGGAGCGGTGGCGCCCTCCGGAGCCCGTTCGCATCGAGCTGTTCGGCGCGGTGTGATCCGCTGGCGCCAGTCCACGACACCGGATTCCAGCGGCCGGATTTTCGCAGCATTCTGCTAGCGCGGAGAGCGCCCGGACGAGAGGCCTCGCCAGCAGCGAGACTCTACCGCAAGAGGCCCCCGACGCGACAAATCGCACGCGCGGGGACTTGTGGTGTATTCGAGTCCGGCCGAGGGAACACCTCTTGCCTTTCTGGTGGAGGCCGCCAGTCTTCCTAACCGACGTAACCCTCACCCGCTCCCTGTCGTGATCTTCGTCGTCGCCGTCGTGCTGATCGCAGCGGCCGTCGCGGCTCACCGTGTCGTTCGTGCGGTGGCGTGCCGGTCGTCGCACGGCATATGCCCCGATCCCCCTCGTCTTCCCGATGAACGCCGGGATCGCGTGGGAATCGACGCTGTCGGCGCAGGCGGCGCCGCCCGCGCCGGGACAGGCGCCGGCGTCGAGCTTCGCACCCGCCGACGGCCGCTGCCGGTACCTCAGCGTGCCGCCGGCGACCGAGCGGTCGGCATTCCGACGCTCCGTCGGACAGCCGAGAGTCAGGTCTCGGCGACGAGCGAGACGGTCCGGTTCCAGCGGCCGAACGACGACGTCGTGCAGCTGCTCCCGGGCCATCTCGAGGTGCTCGCCGGCGACACCCGGCACCAGGAGATCCGCTTCGTTCGCGTCCAGGGGCAGCAGCCCCAGCTCATCCTCGGTCGCAATCCGGGCCGATCGCCGCAGCACATCGCGCTCAACTCGAGCACGGTCAGCCGCCAGCATGCCCGCCTCGCCTTCTCCGGTGGAAGGTGGGCCGTCGCCAACCTCTCGAAGACGAACCCCGTCGTAGTGAACGACCAGGAGCTCTCGAACCTGGACGGCGAGCGTCAGCTCGCCGATGGCGACCGCATCGAGCTCGGCGAGGTCGTGCTGCGCTTCCACGCGCACTGAACCGCGGCCGGAGGCGGATGCAGCAGCAATTCCACACGTCCGGCCTCCGGCGATGAGCAGCGAGCCGATTCCGACGGGACTCGCCGCGCTCGACCCCGAGTACTGGATCCTCGGTGAGATCGGGCGCGGCGGCACCGCCATCGTCTATCTCGCGCGCGAGCGCGCGAGCGGCGCCGAAGTCGCGATCAAGCTGATTCGCGCCAAGTACCTCGAGGACGAGGAGGCGATGGCGCGCTTCGCCCGCGAAGCGCGCTTCGTCGCCTCGCTCGGCGCATCCCAACGTCGTCGGCGTGCATCGGGTGCTCGACCTCGGGCCCGCCGGCATCGCGCTCGTGATGACGCACGTCAACGGGCGCACGCTGAAGCAGGTGATCCAGGACGAACGGCCGCTCGCGCCGGAGTTCGTCGTGCGCGTGCTGCGCGAGGTGGCGTCGGCGCTCGTCCGCCGCGCACGCGATGGGGATCATCCATCGCGACGTGAAGCCGGAGAACATCTTCATCACGCGACGACGGTCGAGCGCTGCTCGCCGACTTCGGCGTCGCGCGGTCGATGTCGGGCGACACGCAGCTGACGATGCACGGCGTCGCCATCGGGACCCCGTCGTACATGTCGCCCGAGCAGATCGACGGCACGGACCTCGACGGGCGCGGCGGACATCTACAGCCTCGGCCTCGTGGCGTGGGAGATGTTCACCGGACATCGCCCGTGGGAAGGGGAGAGTCTCTACGCCGTCCTCTATCACCAGCGACACCACGAGCTGCCCGACGTCCGCGACATGCGCCCCGATGTGTCGGACGAGATCGCCGACGTGATCGCGGGCGCGATCGAGAAGGATCCGTCGGCGCGGTGGCAGACGATGGACGAGTTGATCGCCGCGCTCGACGGCGCAGCGCCGTCGCGCGCCGCGAAGGCGCACGTCCCCGTGAGCACGGAGACCGTGCGCTTCGACCGGAGCTCGGTCACGCCGAGAGGCCAGGCCGGCGACGCCGCCTCCGCCAGCGACTCCGACCAGATCGACCGCGATCCAGCCCGTCGCCGCACAGCCAGTCGATGTGCGGCACGACGTCGCTGGCTCCCGAGCTTCGTCGGGGCGTATTTCTCCCCGGGCGAGCTGGAAGAGGTCCAGCCGGCACGACGCCTACCGTTCAGCCGCCGTCAGCTGACGCTGGTCGCGGCGGGCATCGTCGGACTCGCCGCGCTCGGCTTTCTCGCGACGCCAGCTCGAGGGGCGTTCGATCAGTGCGACGCGCAATCGGCCGCCGACCACGCCGGACGGCGTCGAGCGGAGACATCGGCAGGGTGGCCGCGGTCAATCCGAGCACCCGAGTGAACTCGGACTCGCTCGCGGCCACCGGTTCCGGCACCCTTGCCGGAATCGCTTGACGGTCGCCGCGGCGCTCGCGCCTCCCGCCGAGTCGACGGCAACGCCGACGCCGTCGAGTCGGAGCGCCCGACGCGCCGGTCGGGGTCGAGCTCGACGCGAGCCGTCCGGCGCCCGTTCCCCGGCCGAGCACACCCGTGGCATCGCCGCCGAGCGAAGCCGCCCGCGACGTCGCTCGCCGGTGACGCCGCGCATCCGACGCCGCCGCGATCGCTCCACCGCCGACCCGCCCGCGCATGAGCATCGTGACGGGAGGGCTGCACACCTGCCTCGTGGCGGTCGATGGGCGTGTCTTCTGCTGGGGCGGCAACGACGAAGGGCAGCTCGGAACGGGGGCGAGCACTCGGCTGTCGACTCCCGCGGCAGTCGGGCCCGAGCTCCGCTTCGTGGCCGTCGCGCCGGGTCTCTCGCACAGCTGCGCCATCGCGCGCGGAGGCTCGCTCTGGTGCTGGGGTGAGAACGATCACGGGCAGCTGGGCGACCGCACGCAGACCGCTCACGCCTCCCCGATTCGTGCTGCGGCAGGGCATGCATTTCGCGCAATAGCGGCCGGAGCAGCACACACCTGCGGACTCGAGCTGGACGGCGTCGCGTGGTGCTGGGGCTCGGATGCGCACGGACAGCTCGGCGACGGCGGCTCCATCGACCGGTCGTCGCCCGTAGCCGTGGCCGGACCGCAGCGGTTCATCAGCCTCGATGTGGGGTGGAACTTCACCTGCGGGCTGACGGACAGTGGGCGGGCGATGTGCTGGGGAGACAACTCGGCGGGTCAGCTCGGAGACGGGACGAATGGCGATCGTCATCAGCCCGTGCCCGTTCAGGGCAACATCGAGTTCCAGGCGATCACGGCCGGCAGCGCGCACACGTGCGGCGTGACGCCCGGCGGTGAAGCGTACTGCTGGGGGCGGAACGCGAGCGGTGAGCTCGGCGACGGGAGCACGTCTCCCCGGTCGACGCCGGTGCGGGTTCGAAGCGACGAGCATTTCGTGGCGATCGCGGCGGGTGCGGTGCACACCTGCGCCGTCACGAACGATGGTGAGGCATGGTGCTGGGGACGAAACACGTACGGACAGCTGGGCAACGGAGGAACGTCGGACAGCGGTCAGCCGGTGAAGGTCGCCGGCGGTCACACCTTCACCAGCGTTCGCGCATTCGGCTCTCACACCTGCGGATCGACGGTGTCCGGGGAGGCGTTCTGCTGGGGCTACAACAGCGACGGGCAGCTCGGCGACGGGACGAGGACGCATCGAACGCGGCCGGTCTACGTCGAGCGCCCCGGCGGCTGACGTGCGGGGCAGAGCTCGGAAGGAGTGGCGACATGTCGAGAATCGGACGAACGCTGGCGACCGCGGTTGCCGTCGCGCTGTCGAGCTGGTCATGCGGTAGCACGGCGCCCGACGCGACGCCGCAGGTGGCGACGATTGTCGTGAGCCCGGCGACGTCGACGCTCGCGCTCAACGCGCAGCTTCCGCTGCAGGCGCAGGTGCAGGATGGATCCGGCGCGCTCGTCCCCGACGCTTCCGTCACGTGGACGGTGCAGGATCCGAAGATCGTCAGCGTCTCCGCCGCGGGCGTCGTCACCGGGCTGGCGATCGGCTCGTCGCAGGTCGCGGCGAACGCGCTCGGAAAGTCGGGCATCGCGACGATCACCGTGACGCGGACGCCCGTCGCGAACGTCGTGCTGCTCCCGAACACGATCGACGCGACGGTCGGCAGCACGACGCAGCTCTCGGCGATCGGCGTACGACGGATCGGGGAATGCGCTCACCGATCGCGCGATCATCTGGTCGAGCAGCAACCAGGCGGTCGCGACCGTGAGCAACAATGGACTCGTCACCGCTGTCGCTCCCGGGACCTCCACGATCACCGCGGCGAGCGAAGGAAAGACGAGCACGTCGACCATCACGGTCGCGCAGGGTGCAGTCGCGAACGTCACCGTGTCGCCGAGCCCCGTCACGATGGTGGCCGGGCAGTCGGCGCAGCTTGCGCTCTCGGTGCGCGACGCCGCTGACAACGTGATCACGGGCAAGTCGGCGATCTGGGCGAGCTCCAACACGGCCGTCGCCACCGTGGCGTCGGACGGGACGGTGAAGGCGATCGCCGCCGGTTCGGCGACGATCACCGCGACGGTGGACGGAGTGAGCGGCTCGTCCGTTCTCACCGTCTCCAGCATTCCGGTCGGGAGCATCACTCTCTCGCCCACTACCGCGAGCGTCTCTACGGGCTCCAGCACGACGCTGACGCCGACCGTCAAGGATGCGAATGGCGCGGTCGTGACCGACCGCGTCGTGACCTGGACCTCGAGCAATCCTCTGATCGCGACGCGTCAGTCAGTCGGGTGTAGTGACCGGCGTCGCTCCGGGCACGGCGACGATCACGGCGACGAGTGAGACGAAGAGCGCGAACGCCACCATCACGGTCACACTCGTGCCGGTGGGTGGTGTGCAGATCGCCCCGCCGTCCGTCTCGATCGTTGCGGGTCAGGGGGCCACGCTCACCGCGACGCGTCACCGATGCCAACGGCGTCGTGGTGACGAATCGTCCGGTCACCTGGAGCACGAGCGACTCGCGCGTCGCGACAGTCTCGCAGGCAGGAGTCGTCACCGCCGTCGCGGTGGGCACGGCGACCATCTCCGCCACGAGCGGCGCGGCGACCGGGACGTCGACCGTCACCGTGACGGCTGCGCCAGTGCAGTCGGTGTCGGTGAGCCCGTCTACGCTGGCGCTCGTGCAGGGACAGACCGGAACGCTGAGCGCGACGGTGGTCGATGCCACGGGAGCGACCGTTTCGAATCCGAGCGTCGCCTGGTCGTCGGGAAACCCCGCCGTGGCGAGCGTCGACCCGATCACCGGCGTGGTGACAGCGGTAGGCGTGGGAAGCACGACGATCGACGCGTCAAGCGGTGGCAAGACCGGCTCGTCTACGGTGACGGTGACTGCTCCGCCGATCGTCTCGATCACGATCAGTCCCTCGAGCTCGAATGCGACGGCGGGCCAGGTCGGTGACAGCTGACGGCGACGGTGAAGGACGCGGCTGGCAATGTCGTGACGGGCAGCACAGTCACATGGAGTCGAGCGACGTACAGATAGCCGCGCCCGCATTCGACCGGCAGTACGACGGCGACGTAGCGACGTCGAAAGCAGGCACCGCGACGATCACCGCCAGCGTCGGCGGCGTGCAGGGCACGGCGACGATCACCGTGAGTCCCGGCGCGGTAGCCACCGTGACCGTGACGGCGCCATCGAAGAACCTGAAGCCGGGAAGTACGATGCAGCTCACTGCCACCGCGACGGACAGCAAGGGGAACACCGTGCCGAACCAGAGCTTCCTCTGGTCGAGCTCCAACCCAACGATCGCGACGGTGTCGGCGAGCGGTGCTCGTGACCGGGAAGCGGAACGGGAACGTGACGATCACGGCCTCCACGGCACTCATCGGCGGCAAGAGCGGATCGTTCGCGATCAACGTGAAGTGATGCGCCTCGCCCTCATCGCCGCATTCGCTGCCGAGTTGCTCTTCGCCGACTCCGTCGCCGCGCAGGGGCGTCGCGCCGCTGAAGCGCGGTCTGCCCGCGATCGCGGCGCGGCCGGGCTGCACTCCGCTCGGCGGCGCGCACGCGCGCGCGACGCCGGAGCAGCGCCGCGCCGCGCGCGAGCTCGCGCAACGCGCGCAGCAGTCGGCCATCCTCGGCGACCGCAGCGCGGCACGCGATCAGCTTCGTCAGGCGGCTGCGACTCGATCCGACGAATCCCGACCTCGCGTATCAGCTCGCGCGCGCGCAGGAGGCGCTCGGCGCCAGCGACGACGCGAAGTCGGAGTACTGTCGCTTCCTCGCGCTGGCGCCGACCGCGCCGGAGGCGGCCGAGGCCCGCGAGCGCGTCGCTGCGCTGACGCGTCCGACGCAGGCGACGGTGCCCGAGAAGGTGATGGCACCGTTCCGCACCGGCGTTGCCGCCTACGAGGCGGGGCGGTTCGCGCAGGCGGCGACCGCGTTCGGCAGTGCCATCGCGGCGCAGCCCGATTGGGCGGATGCGTACTACGATCGCGCGCTCGCCAACGCCGCGCGCGGACAGCGCGACCTCGCGATCAGCGATTTCCAGCAGTACCTGCGGCTGCGTCCCGAAGCGGATGATCGCCAGGCCGTCATCGCGCGCATCAACGGATTGCGCGGTGGACCGCTGTCACCGAGTGCGGCGCTCGGGCTCGGTCTCGTCATTCCCGGGGCGGGGCAGATGTACACGGGAAGAAAGCTGTTCGGCTTCACGACGCTCGCCGTCGCGGGAGGCGCCGTGGCGTACGCGTTCAAGTCCGATCTGGTGACCGAGACGCTACACGGTCACGACGGACGGATCCGTTCGGCAATCCGCTCCCGTCCGTACATCGCGACGCGACAGGTGCCGGGCAGACCGTATCTCACCGCGGGGCTGGCCGACGGCAGGCGCGATCGCGATCAGCGAGCGCGGTCGAGGCGTTCATCTACGCGCGTCGCGTGAATCAGCGCGAGCAGCGTTTCTCCGCCGCGCTCCTGCCTGCCGCCGACGGAGTGGCGCTGCGCCTCACGCTGCGCTGATCGCGACCGCGTTCGTTCGCAGCTCGCGCCGTCGTCCGCCGACTCTCGCGCGGACGACCGCAGCGGAATCGCGATCGACGGCCGTGAGCATCGTCCACAGCACGAGCGCGGCGAGCAGCGGCGCGTAGACGTACGGCTGCGGCACGAGCGGCAGCCAGAGCTTGAGCTGCGGCAGAGGACGCGGCACGAGCACGGCGAGCACCGCGAGCGATGCCGTCGACCGCCTGTCGGCCCGCGAGCGCGTACCACGCCACGGGCAGCAGCGCGACGTACGAGTAGTCCTTCATCCGCGGCATCACGAGCGCATACGTGGCGAGCGTGACGAGCACGATCTCGACCGGTCGCGCCGTGCCCGCGACGCGCTGCGCGCGCCACCAGCGCACGGTCTGCGCGAGGATGAACGCGACGGCGGCGAGATAGAGCGCGTACGCCGTCGCCTCGGGCAGCGGAAGCCGCAGGCCGCGCAGCTGGTCCACGAGATCCTGCATCACGCCGAGCGTGGAGGGATCGCCCCATCCGCGCTCGGCGAGCGCCGAGACGCTGCGCGAGGAACTCGCGCGTCTGCGCGGGGAAGAGCAGCGACGTTGGCGCCGACGAGTGCCGCCATCAGCGCGCTGCCGCCGAGGAACGGTCTCCACTGCGGCCGCTCGTCGATCGACGAGCAGAAGTCCGAGGAAGAAGACGGGCGTGAGCTTGCACTGCGCCGCCAGCACGACGAGCAGCGCGAACGTCCATCGACGACGGGCGAGCAAGCGCGGCGAAGGCCAGCCAGAGCACGAGCTGCTCGAACACGGCGATGTTGCCCGCCGTGAAGTCCACGAGCGCGGCGGAGCCGAACGCGAAGGTGAAGAAGAAGACCGGGGGCACGACGTGCTGCTCGACGCCGAGCGTGCGCCGCCAGAGGCGGACGCGTGAACCAGAACGCGAGCGCCTTGAGCGCGATCCAGAGCAGCTTCGCCACGCTCGGCTTCAGGATCGCGAGCGGCGCGAACAGCGCGGCGACGATCGGCGGATAGACGAAGTGGAGGTACTCCGGCTGTCCCGGGATCGCGCCGTACGGCGACTGCCCGTGCGCGAAGGCGCGCCCACCCCACCAGTAGACGATCACGTCCCACTGGTAGAGGTGCAGCTTGCCGATGATCTGCCAGAGCGCGGCCGCGACGACCACGATCGCCCAGGCCTCGAGCGCGAGGCGCCAGCGCGGACCGGCAAGCAGCGCGCTCCAACCAGCTTCGCATGAGAATCGGCTGAGTGCGCCGCGGACCGGAGGCGGGGAGCCTGGGAGTGCCCGGCGCTGCACCGAAAGAGACGAGCGGGAGCCGCTCCTCGTATCAGCGACAGATGTTTGTGTGCAGCGAACGGCTGGGGCTGCCGAGCGCTCAGAGATGGCGACCGCCCGGCGCTGGGCGGCGCCATTTCCTTTCTCGCGGGAGGCACTCCAATGACCCGCCGCTCACTCACCCTCGCCGTCGTCACGTTCGCGACGTCCGCACTCGCCGCCTGTGCCGAGCCGTCCACCGCGCCCCAGCGCTCGCAGCTCGCGCCCGGTACGTCCTCGAAGGACGCGTTCAATTCCGCGCTGTGCCGGTCAGGCTGGATCTCGAGCGACGGGCGCTGCTGAGGAGGAGTCGGCGGGGCGCCCGCGCAGTCAGTCGGGCAGCCCCGCCGCGACGCGCATCTCCGCGATCGTGCGCGCGATGCTCGCCACGCGCGCGCTCGGCAGCGGGCGCTTCGGCCGGAGCCGGCACCGGCGGCTGCTCGACCTCGTCGAGCAGCGACGCCGGCCCTCATCACGTGCTCGTGCAGCTCGTGGCGTGACGCGACGTCGAGCATGCGCTCGGCGGCTCGCTGCGCTTCGCGATCCGACCGAACGTCGCGCAGTCCCTCCGCCGAGGTCTGAAGGAACGAGACCTCCACGTTCGGCGTCATCGTCTCGCGCGAGAGCTCGCGCCGGTACTGCTCGAACACGAGCTCGCGCCCGTCGAGGTACGCCAGCTCCATCAGGTTGATCGTCGCGGTGAGTCGCGTCGTCCGATCCTGCGCCGTCGCGACGACGAGCAGGCCCGCATCGCGCGCCGCCTCGCGCAAGCCCATCTGCGCAAAGGTGAGCGCGATGTTCGCGAGGATGCGCTCGCGACCGAGCGGATCGGTGCTCAGCTCGAGCGCCTCGTGCGAGCACTGCGAGCGAAAGCTCGAGGTCGCCCTGCATCGCGGCGACGCGCGCGCGGTCGGTGAGACCCTTCGACACGACGACCCAGCATTCCGCGCGTGCGCGCTTCGTCGATCGGTGCGATCGAGCAGGTCGCGCGCGACCGGGATAGTTGCCGCGCTCCACGGCGATCTTCGCATCCGAGAGGTGACTCTCGAGCCGATACCGCTCGTCGTTCGCCTGCTCCGCGGCGCACCGCAGCGCGGCGTACGCGGCGCTCGCTTCGTCCAGCCGGCCGGCCATGCGCAGACTGTAGCCGCGCATCAGCATCGAGTCGAGCAGGCGAGGCGTATCGTTGGCGCAGCGCGCGAAGTCGATGAGCGCGCCGTGAACGTCGGCGGCGAGACCCCACTGCGCGTCGTACTGCAGCAGCTTGGCGTAGCACACGACCGCGTCGCCGACATCGGCTCGGCGCTCCGCGATGTCACGCGGCGACGCGACGAGCGTGCGTCTCGATGGAATCGACCAGTTGCGTGAGGCAGCGCCGCTCGAGCGCGCGTCTCCGGCACCGCCTCGATGTACCGCCAGATGCGCTGCATCTCGAGCATGCTCGGCGGCGTCGTCCCCAGTCCGCCGTCCAGCCAACACTCGAAGAGCTGCAGCGCGGCGTAGCCGGCCACGATCGCGTGCCAGGCCGGACTCCCCTCGGGGGCGTCGGCGAGCGCTTCGATGTACGCGCGGTGTGGCAGGTCGATCGCGCCAGGACGTGCGGTCACACGCTTTCTCCCGGTCGCTCGGTGCGCAGCTCGAGCGACCGTCTGGATTTCGTCGATGATCTGAACGGAGCCAACCTGCCAAGACCGCGCCCCGACGGCAAGTAGGTTGCCGAGCGTTTCTCGTGCAGTCTCAGAACGAAGCGCGGAGCCCGCCGCTGAGGGTGCGGCCCTGGCGGATCGTGAGGTTGTCGGGCTCGCCAACCTGACCGCCCAGCAGATTGTCGCCGATCATGAGCAGCGTGAGTCCGCGTCCGACGTCGCGCGACGTCGAGAGCCGCAGATGCGTCTCGCCGGTGTAGTCGCGCCAGTAGCTGCGCAGACGCGCACCGGTGACGTCGCGCTGCGCGCCGTCGGCGCCCGTGTACGCGCGCGCGAGCGCGACGCGATCGTAGTTGATCCAGTCCTCGGCGCGCGTCGCCGTCAGCGCCAGCGTCCAGCGCGGCTCGCGTCCACGATCGCGCTGAGACTCGACGTGCGCGCGGGCACCGCCGAGCATCCGGTCGCCCGCGCGAAGGTCGCCCAGATAGCCGTCGGCCACGGTGCGCACGCGGCTGTCGACGGTCGTGAACGTGCCGGACACGCCGAGCGCGCCGCGTCGCAGTCCGGCCTGCATCTCCCAGCCGCGGTTCGTGATCTCACCGACGTTCTCCAGCTGGAAGCGCATGCGGCGCTCGAGCGATGCCGCCGCGAAGCTGCGTGTCGACGGCGACGGCGACGTTCTGAATCAGGCCGGTCGCGCGCTGATCGAAGCGTGTCGCCTGCAGCGAGAACAGGCCGCCGACATACAGCTCGATGCCATTCTCGATGCCGGTCTGGACCTCGGGATCGAGTCCGGCGCGGCCGCTGCGCCCATCGGCCCGTACTCGCTCCACGCGAGACGCTCGGGAGTCTGGAACGGCCTGATGCCCTTTCCGTACGAGCTGCGCAACTTCATCTCGACCGGCCCGAACGCGCGCACGAACGCGGCGCCGAGCAGCGGCAGCACGGGATAGCGGTCGTTGCCGGAGAACGCATCGTTGCGCTCGAGGCGCACGCCACCGGTCACGAACAGCGCATCGCGCCACGCGGTACTCGCCTGCACGAGCGCGCCGCTGTTGTGGTTCCAGAGCGCGCGTCGTGCCGTCGACGGCCGTCGCGTAGCGCTGGCCGGCCGACCGGCGCGACGACGTCGGTGACGTTGCTGCGCTGCCGGAGCACCGAATGCTCGACGCTGAGCGTGAGCGTGGTCGCGGGGATGGCCGACTGTGCCGCCGAGCTGCGCGACGCTGCTCGCGCGCAGCGTCGTGCGATCGCCGCTGCCCGCCGCGCCGCGACGCGTGGCATCGACGCCATCGTCGAAGGGATTCGTCGCGTCGGCGACGTTGTCGAGCTGATAGCCGTCGATGCCGGCGACCAGCGTGTGCGTCCACACGCCATGCGTCGCGAACGTCGCGCTGCCGCCGAGCGGTGTAGAGGCGCACGTGCTGATCGCCGTCGCGCAGCAGCGACGGGTGCGACGCGACGGTCGTCGTAACCTCCGCCGCCCGGGCCACCACTTCCACCGGGCCCGGAGCTCGAGCCGCTCGGTGTCCACCCACGGCGTGCCGATGACCGGCGAGCAGCGGGTTGTTGCCGACGCCGGCGCGTCGATCGAACAGTCGCGCGGTGCCGCTGCAGCGTCGCATTGCTCGTGACGCGGCGGCCGTCGCCGAGGATCGAGAGCTGTCGGCTCTGCGCGGAGGGAAACACCGCGCCGGTCTGTCCGAACTCGAGGGAGAGTCCGGCCGAGCGCGAGGTTGGTGCCGCCGCGCACGCGAGAGCCGCTGATCGTGCGTCGGGACGGGACTCGTGCCGTAGTCGCTCGCGCTCGCGCCGGCCAGACTGCTCACGCGCACGCGCGCGCCGGAGGGCGCTGTGCCGTCGTGACGCGTGATGACGTTGATCACGCCGCTGATCGCGTCCGAGCCGTAGAGCGCCGAGCCCTGTGGGCCGCGAATCACCTCGACGCGGTCCACCACATCGGGATTCGAGCTGCGTGACGAGCAGCGGGTTCGCCACCTCGATGCCGTCGATGTACATCTTCGGGTAGCTCGTCGAGAACGAGCTCGCGCCGCGCACGCCGCCGTACTGCGCGACGAGGCTCCCGGACGACTGGTGCCCAGAGCCACAGGCCCGGCACGTACGTGTCGAGTGCGGAGGCGAGATCGCTGTAGCTGCTCCGGCGAATCTCGTCGCCGTCGATCACCTCGACGCCGACGGCGAGCGGTCTCCGCGTGGCGCGCGATGGCGCTGCCCGTCACGATGACGCGCTCGAGCACACTCACCTTCGGCGCTCTCCGCGGACGCGCGCCGGCGGTCGGCGCGAGCACGACCTTGCCGGCGACGACGAGCGCTTCGACGTTCGTGCCCTCGAGCAGCGTCGCCAGCACGCGCCCGAGCGGCTGACGATCGGCGACGACGCACACCGGCCGGTCGAGCGGGAGCAGATCGCTCGAGTAGGCGAGCGGAACGCCGCTCTGCGCGCCAAGGCGATCGAGCGCATCGCGCAGCGAGACGTCCGCGCGCGCGCAGCGTCACGGCGACGGCGAGCGGCGCCGGACCAGGTTCCGGCGTCGCGCCGACGAGCTCCGCGGCCGCGTCGGTGCAGGGGCGCGCCGGCTGCGCGCCGGCGCGAGCGCCGATGGCGACGACGGCCATCGTCGCCGCCGCGATGCGCGTCGCGCGACGTACCAGCGCGTGCTCAGTGCGCATCGCCTCCGGCTCATCGAGCGGGTGAGCGGCGCGCCGAGGCGCAGGGTGTCGCCCGAGCGGCTCACCGAGCCGCCGAGCACGGCGGCGAGCACGCGCCCGACGTCGTCGGCACTCGCCGCGGTCGAAGGTGGCGGTGAGTCGTCGTGACGGCGAGCGTGCTGTCGTCGATCACGAAGCTCGGATGCCGTACCAGCGGCGCAGTTCGGCGGCAACGGTCGCCATCGAGGCATCATGGAACACGAGCGTTCCACGCGTCCACGACAGCTCGTCACCGCTGACCACGCCTCGCTCGACCGTCATGCGATCTCCCGTGACCTCGGCCCGGTCGCCTGCGTGCAGCACCGTCGGCTCGCACGTCGCCGGCTGCAAGCGGCGGCAACGTCGACCGCACCCGATGTTACCGCGACGCGCGTGCCGACGATCCACGTCGCTCTCGACGGAGAAGCGTCGTGCCGACGTCGCGCAGGGTGGCGCTGGCGGTCCGCACGACGAACGGCCGCGCGTCGTCGTGCACGACGTCGAAGAATGCCTGACCGTCGAGGGTCAGCTCACGCGCCCGGCCGCCGTAGCCCGCGGCGAGGCGGAGCCGGCTCGCGGGCCCGAGCACCACCGGAAGTGCCGTCGGCGAGCCTGACCGTGTCGACGCGACCGACGGTCGGTCGCGTATCTCGACGTCGGCGGCTCTGCACGGCGGGCGGCGTCGTGCTCGCCGGCCGGCGTCGCGCGCCAGACGAGGCTGGCGCCGGCGACGACGAGCACCGCGGCGGCGGCACGAAGGCCCGGCGCTGCGCCAGCGAGCGCGCATCGCGGCGAGCTGGCGCCGTGGCGCGGCGCGAAGCGGGACGACGCCCGGGACGGCGGCGCGTCGCGGCGAACGACCGGCTCGCGCCGCGCCATCACCGACGCGAGCGCGCGCTCGACCTCCTCGGCGGCGAGCGGGGCCTCGTCGGGCGGGGTGAGCGCTGCGTCCAGCGCCTGCAGGAGCGCGGCGCGCTCGGGGTCGCGGGCGAGCCGCGCGCGGAGCCGACGCTCCTCCTCGGGCGAGCTCTCGCCGGCGAGGAAGCGGGCCAGCTCCTCCCACTCGGCGTCGAGGTCCGGCTGCTGCGCGCGATCGTCGGTCATGCTGCTGAGACACCCGAGTGGAAGGGCACCCTACGTGCTCCACCGCCGGCGGCCGCGCCGACTCGTGCGCGGCTCGCCCAGGTTAGATTGCTCGGCCATGCCCGGCCCTCGCCAGCAACGATACGCCAGCCGTGGTTGAATCGGAACTGCTGGCGCGACTGCGCCAGGGCGACGACGAGGCGTACGCGACGATCTTTCGCGAGCACTACTCGTGGCTCGTGCTGACCGCGTCGCGACTGCTCGGCGATCGCTCGCTCGGCCGAAGAGGTGGTGCAGGACGTCATGCTCGAGCTGTGGCGTCGTCGCGAGGAGCTCGCGCTGACGGGACCGCTGCGCGCCTACCTCCATCAGTCGACGCGCAATCGCGCGCTGAACCATCTGCGACATGGACGCACGGTTCGACAGTCCGAGCCGTACGTGCGTCCGCCGACCGCCGCGCCGCGGCCGGACGCGCGCGTGTCGTCGCGAGAGCTGCAGGACGCCGTCGCCGAGGCGATGGCGGAGCTCTCGCCGCCGCAGCGCGAGGTGTTCGAGATGAGCCGGCGGGACGGGATGACGTACCCGGAGATCGCGAGCGCGCTGGACATCTCGGTGAAGACCGTCGAGGCGCGGATGGGACGCGCGTTACGTCATCTTCGCGAGCGACTCGCGCCCTGGCTGCCGGCCGGCGGCGGATGGTGAATCGGGCGCGTCGGAGGCGCGATGCGCGCGACGATCGGATCGCGCGAGTCAGTGCGCGCGCAATGCGCCAACCGGGCTCTTGACAGACGTCGCACGTCAACCCTACCATGCTTCGTGTCGCGCGCACGCGCGGCCACAATCGCACGAGACAATGTCCAATAAGCGCACGCTCAAGCCAGGCAATAATATTAATCGGAGCCTCCTCCGGAGACTTGGCTAGCGCGCGCGTGCAGGTTACGCAGAAGTAGCGCCCGCCAGGTCTCACCTGGCGGGCGCTTTTGCGAGCATAGGGAAGACCGCAGCACGGCAACGTCGACAGAGGTCGCACGCAGTACGCGGCACGGTGCCGTCAGACGCACGATGGGGTGTAGGTCAACTGGCAGACCGCCTGACTGTTAATCAGGAAGTTGCAGGTTCGAGCCCTGCCGCCCCAGTTCTCAATTCCTCGCGCCCGCACACACCGGAGAGCCCGCGCATGCCACCGTCCGCCGTCGCCCAACATCCGCTCGACGAGATCTCGCTCGGCCTGATCGTGCAGATTCGTGAGCGGCTCCTCAAGGCTCAGGCGGCAGGCAAGAAGGTGTATCGGCTCGAGTCGGGCGATCCGAACTTCTCGGTGCCGCCGCACGTGCTCGAGGCGGTGAACAAGGCGGGCGCGGCGGGGAAGACGCACTACATCCCGAACAGCGGCATCCCGGAGCTGCGCAAGGCGCTCGCGGAGAAGGTCGTCCGCAAGAACGGCATCGCCGGCGTCACGGACGAGGACATCTTCCTGACGAACGGCGCGATGCACGCGCTGTACGTCACGTTCGGCGCGCTGCTCTCGCCGGGCGACGAGGTGATCCTCCCCGATCCGATGTGGACCGAGGTCGCCGAGAACATCCGGCTGGCCGGCGGCGTCACGGTGGGCGTGCCGCTCACGCGCCGACCACGACTTCGAGTACGACACGGCCGAGATCGAGGCGGCGATCACGCCGCGCACGGTCGCGATCTTCCTCAACACGCCGCAGAACCCGACGGGCGCCGTGCTCTCCGAGCAGACGCTCCGCGAGATCGCCGAGATCGCCAAGCGCCACGATCTGTGGCTCGTCTCGGACGAGGCGTACGAGGACGTGATCTACGAGCCGCACAAGCACTTCTCGATCGGCTCGCTCGTGCCGGAGTACGCCGAGAAGGTCATCAGCATCTTCTCCTTCTCGAAGAGCTACGCGATGAGCGGGCTGCGCACGGGCTACATCGTCGACGCGCGTCGCCGATGCTGCACGACCGCATCCCGAAGCTGCTGCGCTGCACGATCAACGGCGTGAACAGCCTGGCGCAGTGGGCCGCGCTGGCCGCGGTGACGGGTGACCAGTCGCAGCTCGCGCAGATGGTCGCCGAGTACGTCGAGCGCCGCGACGCGCTGGTCTCGGCGCTGCTCGACGATCGAAGGCGTGCGTCCGTTCACGCCGCGCGGCGCCTTCTACGTGTGGGCCGAGCTCGATCCGTCGATCTACGAGCGCCTCGGCGTCGCCGACGCCGCCGACCTGTCGGACAAGCTCGCGGCGATCGGCATCGGCAGCGCGCCGGGCGTCGCGTTCGGCACGACGTGCGACGACGCGATCCGCTTCGCGTACAGCTGCGCGACGCCGATGGTGAAGGAGGGCGCCGAGGCGCTGAAGAAGGCGCTGAGCGATCCGGACGTGCTGCACGGGAGAACGTCGGCGTGACGAACGAGCTTCGTGTCGTACTCGGTGAGTACGACACGGGCTGGCACGATCCCGTCGTCTCGCTGCAGCGGGCGTCGGATCTCGTGCGACGCGCGGCGAGCCATGGCGCGCATCTCGTCGCGCCTGCCGGAGATGTGCCTGTCCGGCTTCACGATGGAGCCGAAGGAGCACGCCGTCGGTCTCGACTCGCCGCACGTGCGCGCGCTCGGCAAGCATCGCGGCGAGCAACGGCGTGCACGTGCTCGCCGGCGTCGCGGCGCGCGAGATGGTCGAAGGGCGCGAGGTGTTCCAGAACACCGCGCTGCTGTTCGGTCCCGGCGGCGAGCTCGAGGCGTCGTACCGCAAGCAGAAGCTGTTCGCGTACGCGAACGAGCACGCGAGCTACGAGCCCGGCGACGGATCGGCGATCGCGATGGTGCACGGGGTGCGGATCAGCCTGTTCATCTGCTACGACCTGCGCTTCCCCGAGCTGTTCCGCGCCGTCGCGCCGGACGTGGACGCGATGTTCGTGATCGCGAACTGGCCGGCGGGTCGCCGCCCGCACTGGGATGCGCTGCTCCCCGCGCGCGCGATCGAGAACCAGTGCTACGTCGTCGGCGTGAATCGCACGGGCGACGCGGGCGGCCTGTCGTACGACGGCGGCTCGGCGGCGTACGATCCGTGGGGCGAGCGACTCGTGCCGACGACGACGACCGACGGCGCCCCGGGCTACGTGGTGCTGAGCGCCGAGCGCGTGGCGGAGATCCGGTCGCGCTTCCCGTTCATCCGCGACCTGGTCCGCGAGCAGAGCACCGTCGGAGCCTGAGGACGCGGCAGAGCGAAGGATGCGTGAGGGGCGACGCCGACCGGACGTCGCCCTTCTTCGTTCAGCGTGTCAGGACGCGACGCGCAGACGCCGCTCCGCTACTTCTGCGTGCGGACGACGCGCGACGCCGGCGCGCCGCCGCATCGTCAACACGACGGCGGCGATCACGAGCGCGGCACTGAACACGAATGCGACCCGGAGAGGACATCGTCTCCGACGGCGACGCCGAGGGCGAGGGCGACGATCGGATTCACGAAGGCGTAGCTGCTCACCGCCGCCGGCGAGGCGACGCGGAGCAGCCAGGTGAACGACGCCGAAGGCGAGCACGGTGCCGCACAGCAACGAGGAAGACCAGCGCCAGCGTCCGTTCGGAGGTCGAGCCGCGCGAGGGAGAAGTGCGCGAGATCGCCGCGCAGCGCGCTGACGCGCGAACACCCAGAGGGCGCCGCGTCGCGAGCTGCATCGCCGTTGCCTGGGTCGCGCCGGCGGGGCCGCGCGCCGTGCCGCCCGACGAGCGAGCCGGCCGCCCAGCAGAAGGCGCCGAGCGCGACGAGCACGCGATCGCTCGGCGAGGCCGGCGTTGAGTGCGCTGCCGCCGGCGAGCACGCCCACGCCGACGATGCCGAGCGCGATGCCGAGCGAGCACGCGCGCGGTCGGCATCGTGCGCGCCTTCATGGATTCCATGAGGACGATCCAGAGCGGGATCGCCGACGCGAACAGCGCGGCCTGGCCGGACGACATCCGCTGCTCGGCCCACGCCAGCGACGACGTGGCTGCCGAGGAAGAGCAGGAGTCCCGCGATCGCGGCCGTGCGCCACTGGGCCCACGTGGTGCGCTCGAGCTCGCGGCGCCAGGCGAGCCAGGCGAAGAGGATCAGCGCGCCGCCGGCGCATCGGAAGACGATGATCAGCATCGGCGGCACGACGACCACGGCGTAGCGCACCGCGAGAAAGGTCGCGCCCCAGAAGAAGTAGATCGCGGCGAAGGCGGCGAGCGAGCGTCAGGCGTCGCGGTGCAGACGTGGCTCACATCGAATCGGGTTGAATGTCGACGACCTCGTAGTGCGTGACGTGATCGTCGCGCGCGACGAGGAAGCGATCGTCCTCCGGATAGAACACGGCGCGCTCCGGATCGTCTCCGGCGAACCGACGAACGGCGTCCATCGAGTCCCACAGCGTGACGATGCAGGAACTCGGCGCGCTCGCTCGTCGATCCGCCGCAGCGTGAGCGTGCGCCGATGGCCGGGAATCCGCGCGTACTCCGCCAGCCCGGTCTTCCGAAGGTAGTCGAGATAGTGCTCCGCGTCGTCGGCGCGCGTCGCTCCCCACCAGGTTCGCGCGATCATGGGCCCTCCTGTGCACCGGTATACGCGTCAATACAGGTGCACGATACGCGCCATCGGCTGCACCTGTCAAGGGCAGAATACTGGTGCTATCTTCCGGCCATGCCGACCGTGCCCGCGCCGCTCACGCTCGCGCCGAACCTGCCGTTCAAGTACGTGGGCGGGGATCCGTCGATCGATCTGGTGAACACGGTCGACTGGACGTCGCGCGGGCCTGGTGGACGAGCGGCTGACGGACTACGACCGGCTGACGCGCTGGGCAGAGGGCGCGGGGCTGATGAGCGCGCGGCAGGGATCGCGGCTGCGTGCGCGCGCCGCTCGAACATCCGCGCGTCGCCGAGCGCGCGTATCGCGACGCCATCGCGCTGCGCTGGCAGCTGCGGCAGATCTTCGCGCCATCGCGCACGGAAAGTCCGTCGGCGCGTTGCCCGCGCTCGCGGAGCTGAACGCGGCGCTCTCGGCGGCGCTGGGCCAGCTCGAGCTCGCGCCGCGAGCGCCGGCGACGGCGAGGGCAGGAGCGCTCCGGTGGAGCTGGCGCGACGCGGGCGAGCGTCTGGACTCCGTGCTCTGGCCCGTGCTGCGCGCGGCGGCGGATCTGCTCGCGTCGGACGAGTCGGCGCGAATCCGCGAGTGCGGCGGCGAGGACTGCGGCTGGATGTACGTGGACCGCAGCCGGAACGGCCTGCGACGCTGGTGCCAGATGGAGGTCTGCGGGACGCGGGAGAAGTCCCGCCAGCGCGCGCTACGCCGCAGCCGAGCCGCCGGACGTGCACGCCGCGGCCTCGAGGGTCAGAGCGCTCGACCCGGCGTCCGGTCAGTCGCGGTACGGCGACTCGTGATACGGCGACTCCCCGTCCTCGAAGAACAGGTCGTCGAAGCGCTCCTTCACGCGCGCGGGGACCTCGCCGGATTCGCCCGCCAGATCCGCGCACGAGATCGACGAGCATCGGGCTCAGGTGCGCGCCGTAGCGCATCAGGATGGCCGCTCGCTCCCGCTTGCGAAGCAGGAAGGAGAGGATCGGCATGTCCGCCTTCGCGCCGTTGCACGGCTGGCAGGCGAGGACGAGGTTGTCGCGACGATCGTAGGCGCTCTGGCCGCGACGCGGCGTGACGTGGTCGAGCGTGATGGTGGATTCGCGGCACCCGCTGACCGCAGTAGGCACAGACGGAGCCGTGCTTCTCGATCAACCAACGCTTCGTTTCGGCGTATGCGGTGCGGCTGGTCGATGACGACGTCAGCTGCGGATTGGTGCCGCTCCCTCCACCTCGCCGGGAGCGCCGGCGCTTCGGGGCGGGTTGTGTCTTCAGAACTGACTGCAGAAACAGAACTCGGTTACGGCCGGTGCATACCGGCGTGATGTGTAATGTACCCCAAAGACGACCAAGTTGCTCCCGGGGCACCGGACTCGGCCGTTAGGCGCGCTTCCGGCCAGCCAACGGGCCCCTGGGGGCGCAAGCAAAAGAGGGGCTCCTTTCGGAGCCCCCTCTCGCCATCCGGCTTCGTGTCGTCAGAAGGCGACGACGCCCTCGATCATGAAGCCCTTGAACTTGCCACCGTTGCGGATGTCGGTCGTCGGGAAGTCCTCGTAGTTCTGGTTCACGAACTCGATCTTCGAGAGCACGTTCGGGGTGACGAACCAGCCACCGCCGACCTGCGAGCGCTTGACCGTGATGTCGTTCGCGATCCCGGCGAGCTGGCCGTTCACCGTGTTGTAGCGGCCGCCGACGTAGAGCTTGTTGTCGGCGAAGCGGTAGAGCCCCTCACCGACGAGCTGGCGGAGCGTGCGACGCTGGACCTCGGTCGCGCGCGGCGCCCGTCATGGTCTCGATGTTGCCGAAGAACTCGACGCCACCGACCTTCACGAAGGGGTTCACCACGAAGGCGGTGACCATGTTCTTCATGCCGGACTGGATCGCGCCGCGACCAGGCGTTCGCGGTCTCGGTCGACGTCGGTGTTCTCGAGCACGTCGTAGTAGCGCGAGCCGGCGCGGTCACCGCTCGTGAGCGTGTTGCTCGACCGAGCGATCCGTCTTGTACATGGAGCCGGTGAGGCGGAACGCGGAGGTCGCTGCGCGAGCTGCTTGTCGACGCCGAGCTTGGCGAGGTACGTGGGGCCGCGCTGTCCTGGCGCCGTGACCTGGCCCTTCACCTCGCCGCCCGTCACGCCGACCATCGCGATGTAGCCGTTCTTGCGCAGGTAGGCCTCGGCGCCGATCTCGGTCGTGAAGGCGTCGATGATGAAGTTGCCGACGAACGGGTTGTAGATCGTCTGGCCGTTGTCGCTGCGGCGGAAGTGCTGGTCGCCGTAGTTGACCTCGAAGTGACCGACCTTGAGGGTCGCGTACTTCCATGATCTTGTCGAGCAGCGCGTTCTCGATCGGCGAGCCGTCGATCAGGAAGTAGCCGTCCTTGACCCAGGTCTCGTTGTGGTGGCGCGCCGAGGCGTAGGTCTCGACGGCGACGCGGATGCCGCGGGCGAGCTGCGCGTTCAGGTAGAGGTTGGCGTCGGCGTTGTTGAAGCCCGGAGCCGATCGGGATGAGCGAGTTCTGGTTGACGTCCTTGCCGCGTCACCGGCTTCGGCGCGGCGGTGTTCTGGTGCGTCAGGTTCTGGAACTGCTGCGCGAAGGCACCGCCCGAGGCGAGCTTGAAGCCGTGTAGGCGGCGCCGGCTTCCTTCGGCGACTCGAAGACGTTGACGCCGCGCTGATCGGCAGCGCGCATGTGCTGGATCTCGATCGCCGGCGGCGATGTAGCGCGGCAGCCTGCTCTGGTCTTCGCCTTCGTCGGGCTGCGTGTCAGGCGGCGGCGGCGCGGCGGTCGGCTGCGACGCGGTGTCGGTCGATGCGACGGTGACCGTGGGCTGCTGCGCGAGAGCTGGGGTGGCGGCCGCGAGGGCGGCGGCGAGGAGGAAGAATCGAGTGGTGGTCATGGTAGGGGTCCTCGAGTTGAGAGGAGGGAGTGTGATTCAGCTCTTGAGCAGCAGGTCGAAGTTCACCTTCACGGTCTCGCCGACCTTGATGCGACCGAACATCAGCGACGGCGGCTTGAGGCCGTAGTCGGTCATGCGGAGCTCGTAGACGCCGTCGACGTGGAGCATGCCGCCTTCGCTCGTCGCCGTCGCCTGGAAGCGCGATCGGTCTTCGTCACGCCGCCGAGGATCGAGCGTGCCGTTGATGCGTGCCGGTGACGCCATCGGCGTTCCTGCGCGACGTCGTAGTCCGTCAGAGCTTGAACGTCGATCGTCGGGTTCTCGGCGACCTTGAGCGCCTTCCGCATGTGCTCGTTCATCGTGCCGTTGCCGCAGTCCATCTTCTCGGCGGGCACGGTGACCTGCACGGTCTTCACGCCCTTCTCGCCGGTGAGCAGCGCTGGGGATCGCGTTCGGGCCGTTCGCCTCGACGACGGCGTTCACCTCGCCCGCCTTGCAGCTGAAGGAGCGGATCGGTCGAAGTGCCGTCGATCCAGAGGCGGCTCTGCGGCTGCAGCACGAGCAGCTCGTTGGCGACCGTCCAGGCACCCGAGGCGGGGACGAGGATCGCGAGGGCGAGCAGTGTGGATCTTGATGTTGGTTCTCATCGTCGGTCTCCTTGCGTCCGACTTCGGAGTTCGATTCGCGCGTGTCGCGCTTCGTGAGCTCGAAGATCGAGTTTCGAGTGGGGCCTATCCGTGGGGCGATTTGCGGAACGTTCTCGGTGATTCGACTCGCCCTGTCGGGGAAATCCCCGACAGGGCGCGCGCTCAGCGCCGGGCGAGGCGCGCGGAGCAGAGGGAGTCGCTGCCGGCGCTGGCGAGGGTGAGCACGACGGTGCCGGCGTCGGGGATGTTGCTCTCGATGCGGACGGGGATCCGGCAGCGATCGTCGGAGATCGAGAAGCGGATCGTGCCCTCGCCGTGGTAGTGCTCGGGATCGCGCACGCGCATCTCGACCACAGTGGTGCTGAAGCTGCCAGCGGCGGTGGTGACCTGCTCGTGGCCGAGCACGCGGACCGTCGTCGGGCTGCGCTGGGCGTCGAAGTGCCGCGAGAAGCTGAGCGTCGAGTCCGACTGCGAGCGGCAGCGTGCGGATGAAGTAGATGAAGGAGAGCTCGTCGAGCGGCGCGTCGGTGGGGCTCTCGCCGGATTCGCCGTCCTGCGCGCGCCAGCGGCGCTCGCTCGGGAAGAGCTCGATGTCCTCCTCGTGCCGCGCGAGGAGACGCCGCTCGTGCTTGGCGAAGCGCATCACCGCCATGCGCTCCGGGTCGAGCCAGGACACCGTCCGCTGCGTGACCGACAGCGGGCCGACGCGGGCGGTGAAGTCGAAGTGCAGCTCGTAGGTGGAGATGCCGCGCACGAGCGACGGGGCCGTCGATCCACATGCGTGCCGCGGCCGGAGATGCCGCGAACCTTGCCGACGTACTCGAGCCGCTCGCCGACGGCGAACGGGAGGGGCGACTGCTGCGCCGCGGCGACGGGTGCGACGGCCGCGTCGCGACGAGCGCGGCGAGGGCGAATCCACGGCGAACGGAAGTCATGAGCGGCGTCTCCGGGTCGATCGTTCGGAGACGAAGAGTCGCCGTTCAGCGGACCCGGAGTCCGTCGGGCGGAGTACCAGAATCGAGGCGGGAGAATCTCCGGCGCGATGTCGGGAGCTTCCCCATCGATCAGACCGCCAGCTGGACGATGACCGGAGTGGCGCGGCCCGGGTTCGAGCGATAGTGTCAGAGAGCGGGGTCGGCCGGCCCGCGATCACCCGGCGCGATGGAGCGTGGGCGTGCGACGAATTCCGGTACTCCTCATGACGGCGATCGCCACGGCGGCGTGCCAGTCACGGCACGCTCGCCGGGGGCGTCGTTCGTCGGCGCGTCGCTGCTGGAGCCGCTATCGGACTCCGAGGCGGCGCACGACGAGCTGCTGCGTGCCGATCTGGCGCGCGGCGATTCGGTGACGCGTCTCGGGATGTCGGACGGGCTTGCCTCGACGCTTCACGGACGACGTCGTCTATCTGCGCGGCGGGATGCCGATCGTGCGAGGCCGCGGCGCGGCGAAGGCGATCGCCGCCGCCGAGTCGCTCGCGACGCCGTTCACGATCCGGTGGCAGCCGGTGCGCGCCGAGACGAGCCGCGACGGACAGAGCGGCTACAGCTACGGCTACACGATCGTGAGCACGGCTGCCGCCGGCGCGCCGGCGATCCGAGTCGATCGCTACATCGCGTACTGGCGCCATCTCCCCGTCGGGTGGCGGATCGCTGCGTACGCCGAGACGTACGGTGCGCCGCCCACGGCGCTGACGCTGCCGCAGGAGGCCGCCTCGGCGGCGATGTCCGACGTTCCGATGGCGCGTCGCACGGGCGCGCTCGAAGCGGTCCGGGCCGCCGACGCGCGAGTTCTCGAGCGACGCCACGAAGTTCGGAACGGGAGAGGCGTTCGGTCGCTACGCGGCGGGCGACGCGCAGATCTTCTCGGGGCCGGGAGAGTTCATCAGCGGCCCGCACGCGATCAGCGAGTCGTTCGGTCCTCCGACGGAGAAGAACACGCTCGTCTGGCATCCGGTGCACGGCGAGGTCGCGGCGTCGGGCGATCTCGGCTTCACCGTCGGGAACGCCGTGTTCACCGGCATTCGCGAGGATGGCGCGCAGATCCAGCGCTTCTCGAAGTACCTGACCGTCTGGAAGAAGCAGCGCGACGGATCGTGGCGCTACGTGGTGGACGGCGGCAGCTGCGCGCGTCCGCGAGCGATGAGGCATGCGCTAGGCGACGAAGAGGGCGAGGATCGCGCTGACCTGCGCACGTCGTGAGCGGCTCGTCGAACGCCTGCGTCGCGGCGGCGTGCTCGCCGAATCCGCCGGCGACGGACGCGACGTTCACCGTTCCCTGCGTGACGTTCTCCTCGCCGTCGTAGACCGGCTGCAGCGAAGACCGGCAGGTCGTCGCGGCTGTTGCCGGTGATCCAGCCCTTCTTGCCGCGGAGCCGTCGCACCTCCGACGCGTGCCGACCCTTCACGGTGAGGATCGCGAGCGCGGTGTTGAGCGCGGTCTTGTCGGTGGCGAGCGCCGGCGAGCTGTCCGAGGTAGGCGCGCACGCCGAGGTCCTCGACGACCTGCGAGAGCATCTGGAGGGTCGCGTACTGGCCGGCGGCGAAGGCGAAGCCGGGGAACGCGCCCTTGACGGTGAAGTCGAAGGTGGGACTCGGTGCGGGCAGCGCCGGTCCGCGTCGGTGATCGCCGTCGGTGATCGTGACGCAGGTGCTGCGCGCTCTGGTCGGCGAGCGTGGTGTAGACGCGCGCGTCGGTGGTGGGCACGAGGCCGGTCGCCGCCTGGCGCGCGCGTACAGCGTCGACTGGAGATACTCGACCTGCAGCAGGAGCTGCAGCGCGTCGAGCACCTCGGCCGGTCCCGCGGCTGCGCGACCGTCGTCACGGACGGAGTCGTGGAGTCGTGCTGCGACGGTCAGCCATTGTCGTTCGGCCCCTGCAGGAAGATCTCCGGCAGATTCACGAAAGCCGAGCTTCTCGACGAGATTCGCCTGCAGCCGCGGCGCCGACCTTCGCCGGTCGGAACAGGTTGTCGGTCGCGAGCGGGGCGAAGCTGTCGGTCCGCGGCGTGATCAGGTCGCCGATCGGCGGACGCGTGGCGACCTTCGACCGCGGCGATCTTCGCGAAGCAGGGTGAGCGTCGCGCGTGCTCGCGAGGTACTGCGCGACGCCGTTGTACATCGCGATGCCGAGATCCTCGACCTACTTGCGCGAAGCGCGAGGACCGTGTCGCGCGGTCGGTGAAGGCGAGACCTCGGTAGGCGGGCGTGACCGCGAACGCGGCGCCGGCGCCGAGCGTGGCCTCGAGGAACCCGCGATGGATCGCCTCGTGGTTCCGGATGTCGGTGAGCAGCGTCTGCTCGGTGGTCGTGAAGTTCGACCGCGCGAAGGCCGCGACGACGCGGCGTAGAAATCGGCCTCGATCTGCTCGAGCACGTAGGCGAGCTGCAGGATCGCGACGTCGCCGGCGGAGAAATCGATCACGACCGGATCGCCGCTCGCCGGCAATCCGGTGACGTCATCCGAGGCGCACGCGGTGACGAAGCTCGGCAGCAGCACGAGCGCGCCGCCGAGGCCGATGAGGCGAAGGAAGTCGCGGCGCGTGCCGGACGGCGTGGAGCTCGGAGAGGCTCCCCAGTTCGATGCGCATGCCGAAAGCTAGCGCGGCGAGCGCGCCAGCGGATTGACGAACCCGGTCTGCGCGAACGAGCTTGGGCGATGCGCGTGACGCGATGCGTTCGAATCGGGGTGGGCGCGCTCGCGGTGCTCGGCATCGCCAGCGGGTGCGGCGTCGCCGTCGCGCGCGCCGACGCCCGCTCCCGCTCCGGTGCCGGAGCGGGCGCCGCCGCCACCGGCGGCGCGGCGGGACAGTGCGCGCGTCGAAGCTGCGCCGCGCCGAGCGACCCTGCCGGCGTCGCGGCTCGACACGATGCCGCCACGCGTGCGCTGCGCGCGCCGGTGAGGTGTGCGCGGGGGGCGACGTCACCCTCGGCACGAACCTGGACACGGCGTGGCTGCGCGTCGCGTCGGCGCGGCTGCGGACGCGATTCCACCAGAGCGACGAACCAGCCGCGCTCCTGCGCCCGCTCCGGCCGCTCGTCGCCGACGCGCAGCGTGGTGCTCGTGAACGTGGAGTCGGCGATCGGACGAGGGAGCGACGCCGTCGAAGTGCGGACCGCGCTCGACGAACTGCTTCGCGTTTCGCGCGCCGGTCTCCAGTGCGCAGCGCGCTGCGGTCGCGGCGCCGGGCACAGCGTCGTCGGCAACGTGGCCAACAACCACGCGCGCGATGCGGGAAGCGAGGGACGCGACAGCACGATCGCCGCGCTCGCGCGCGCCGGCGTGGTGGTGACGGGCGCAGACACGATCGCGACCGCCGGTGCCGACGCCGGCGGGCGACACGATCGGCGTGCTCGGATTCTACACGTCGGATTCGACGCCGGACGCGCGCGATACCGCTGCGGTGCGCCGTCTCGTGGAGCGCGCCGACGGAGCGGTATCCGGCGGTCATCGTGACGATGCACCTCGGCGCGGAGGGACGCGACGCGCAGCGCACGCGCGACGCGCCGGAGCGCTTTCTCGGGATCGATCGCGGCAACCCGGTGGCGTTCGCGGAGGCGGCGGTGCGGGGCGGTGCGGCGCTCGTCATCGGTCATGGGCCGCACGTGCTGCGCGCGGTGGAGTGGCGCGATCGCGGTGCGCTCATCGCGTACTCGCTGGGCAACCTGCTGACGTACGGTCCGTTCCGGCTGCGCGAGCCGGCGAATCGCGGCGCGGTGCTGTGCGCGACGATCGATCGCAACGGGCGCGCGCGCGACGCCGAGCTACGGCCGACGATGCAGCTCGCGCCAGGCGTGCTGCGACGCGACGCGCAGCGCGCGCGCGACGGTGCTCGTGGACTCGCTCGGTCGATCTGGATTTTCCGGCGACGGCGGCGCGCGTCGGGCGGGACGGGCGGCTGCGGCGCGCGATCGCGGGGCGAAGTGTCGCCGCCTCGCTAGCGGTCAGCCGTCGCCCTTCGCGAGCGAGTCGGACTCGATGCCGATGACCATGCGGCGCACGCCGCGCCAGGCCTTGATGAGCGGCGAGCCCGTACGCGACAGATCGCTCTCGATGACGCGACCGGCGACGCTGCTGGCGTGGATGTACCGCCCGTTGCCGACGTAGATGCCGATGTGGCTCACGCCGGACTTGCCCTTCTTGCCGAAGGTGAGCAGATCGCCCGGGCGCAGGTTGTTCTTGTCGCGGTCGATCTCGAGACCCGTCTGCGCCTGCTGCGCGGCGGTGCGCGGGAGCTCGACCTTGAGCGCGGCCATCACGTAGCGAACCAGCCCACTGCAATCGAAGCCGTTCGGCGTGGTGCCGCCGAGCACGTACTTCGTGCCCGATCTGCGCGCGCGCGACGGTGACGAGCGAGTCGCGGAAGCTGTGAACGGACTCGCTCCACGCGGTGAACGGGCGACGCGGCTCGGTGCCCTGGCGACGTCGCGGATTGCGCGGCGGCAGGCATGCAGCACGCGACGACCAGCGTGCACCCGAGGATCGGGCGCACGAAGAGACGGCGCGTGCGAGTGGAGCGAGCGAGCAGCATCGCGAAGCAGACGGACGAGAGTCGGGGGCCGACAGACCGGCCTGTCCAACGGGCGGCGGCGCAATCGCGATGCCGCGCGTGAACGCATGGTAGGACGTCGACGCGTCGCGGTCAATGAGCAGAACGGACCATCGCGCGTCAACGAGAAGACGATGTGATCCAGGTCACGTAACCTTTGTGCGGTGATGGGAGCTACTACATTCCCGTCATGCCTCCCGCCGTCCTCCTGCTCTCCGGCGGACTCGACTCCACGACCATGCTCGCGCTATGCCGTGGACGAGGGGTTCGACGTCCACGCGCATGACGTTTCGCTACGGCCAGCGCCACGCCACCGAGATCGACGCGGCGCGGCGCGTCGCGCAGGCGCTATCGGCGTGCGCGATCACGTCGTCGTCGACATCGATCTGCGCACCTTCGGCGGCTCGGCGCTCACCGCCGACATCGACGTGCCGAAGGATCGCGCTGCGACGCCGATCTCGCGACGGGCATCCCGATCACGTACGTCCCGGCGCGCAACACGATCTTCCTCTCCTTCTGCCTCGCGTGGGCCGAGGTGCTCGGCGCGTCGGACATCTTCATCGGCGTCAATGCGCTCGACTACTCCGGCTATCCCGACTGTCGTCCCGAGTACATCGCCGCCTTCGAGCGATGGCCAACCTCGCGACGACGCGGCGGCGTCGAAGGCACGCACGCCATTCGCATCCAGACGCCGCTGCTCCATCTGACCAAGCGCGAGATCGTCGAGCTCGGGCATCTCACTCGGCGTCGACTACGCGCTCACGCTGAGCTGCTACGACCCCTCGCCGCGACGGCGCGCGTGCGGTCACTGCGACTCCTGCCAGCTCCGCCTCAAGGGCTTCGCCGAAGCGGGAGTCGCCGACCCGACGCGCTACGTCGGGGTCGACTGACGCGATGACGTACATCGTGAAGGAGATCTTCTACACGCTGCAGGGCGAGGGACAGAACGCCGGACGTCCTGCCGTGTTCTGTCGCTTCAGCGGCTGCAACCTCTGGACGGGACGCGAAGCGGATCGACACGACGCCGTCTGCCAGTTCTGCGACACGGACTTCGTCGGCGTCGGCCCCGACGGCGGCCGGTTCGCCGACGGCGCGATCGCTCGCCGACGCGGTGCTCGCGCGCTGGCCCGTCGTGCGACGACGGACGCGCGCATCGGCGGACGACCGCTCGTGGTCTGCACCGGCGGCGAGCCGCTGCTGCAGCTCGATGCCGACGCCGTGCGACGCGCTGCACGCGCGCGGCTTCGAGGTCGCGGTCGAGACGAACGGAACTCAGCTCGCGCCGGCCGGCATCGATCACGTCTGCGTGAGTCCCAAGTCCAACGCGCCGCTCGTCCTCACGCGCGGCCACGAGCTGAAGCTGGTCTATCCGCAGCGCCAGCCCGACGCACAGCCGGAGCGGTTCGCGTCGCTCGACTTCGAGGAGTTCTTTCTCCAGCCGATGGACGCGGGCGACGCCGAGCAGACGCAGCGCAACGTGCGCGCGGCGCTCGCGTACTGCCTCGCCCATCCGCGGTGGCGACTCAGCCTCCAGACGCACAAGCTGCTCGACATCCGCTGACTCTGAGCCAACGATGCTGGGAGGAAGACCGGGTCAGAGTCTGGCGACTCTGACCCAACGACGTTTTCACCCCAGCGCGCGCTCGAGATCCTCGATCAGGTCTTCGGCGTTCTCGAGGCCGACGGAGACGCGCAGCAGGTTTCGCGGCGAGATCGTCGTGGGGCCTTCGACGGAGGCGCGGTGCTCGATGAGCGACTCGGGGCCGCCGAGGCTCGTGGCGCGGGTGAAGAGCGCGAGGCGGTTCGTGAGCGCGATGGCCTCGGCCTCGCCGCCGCGCACCTGGATGCTCAGCATGCCGCCGAAGTCGCTCATCTGACGCGCGGCGACGTCGTGGCCGGGATGCGAAGGCAGGCCGGGATAGTGCACGGCCTCGATCGCCGGGTGCGACGGCGAGGAAGCGCGCGACGGCCGGCCGCGTTCGCGCAGTGCCCGCGCATGCGCCACGGGAGCGATGCGGATGCCGCGCAGCAGGAGCCAGCAGTCGAACGGCGACGGGATGGCGCCGCCGAGCCCCTGGAGGGCGCGCAGCTTCGCGGTGAAGTCGTCGTCGCACGCGCGCGACGAGCGCGCCGCCGATCAGGTCGCTGTGGCCGCCGAGGTACTTCGTCGTCGAGTGCATCACGACGATCGGCGCCGAGCGCGAGCGGGCGCTGGAGCACCGGCGTCGCCCAGGTGTTGTCGACGACACACCGCGCGCCGACGCGATGCGCGAGCGCCGCGAGCGCGGCGATGTCGACGACGCGCAGGAGCGGGTTCGACGGCGTCTCGACCCAGACGATCTTCGTGTTCGGACGCAGCAGCCGCTCGACGGCCGCGAGGTCGGTCATGTCGCAGGCGTCGGCCTCGAGCCCCCACGGGCCGAACACCTCGCGCAGCGAGCTTGCAGCGTGCCGTAGTACGCGTCTTCCGGCGCGATGACGTGGTCGCCCGGCGCGAGCGCCTGGAAGACGGCGCTGCGTCGCGGCGAGACCGGAGGAGAAGGCGATCGCCGCCGCGCCGCCTTCGAGCTCGGCGAGCGCGGTCTCGAGCGGCTGCCGATTCGGGTTCGACGTGCGGGCGTAGAGGTGTCCCTGCCGGTAGCTGCCGTCCGGCTCGCGCTCGAAGGTGGTGCTGAGATGGATCGGCGGCGTGACCGCGCCGGTCGTGGGATCGACGGCGTGGCCGGCGTGGGCGGCGAGCGTCTCGATGCGCATGCGAGTGCGGAGGAGGGCGGTGAGCCGACGCATCGGGAAGATACCCGCGCGCCCGAATGCGGCAACACGCCGGGATACCGCCGCGTACGTTCGGCAGGCGATACTCAAGGCTTCACTCTTCCTCACCATCGAGGATCACCCGATGTCGGTCCGTTCCGCCTCGCTGCTCGCGCGCGCTCGCGCTCGCTCCCGTCGCTGTCCGCAGGCGCAGGCCGCACGCGTCCGCCGCCTCCGCCGCTGCCCGCTCAAGCACCGGGCGCAGCCGACGACCGCGGCGATCACGCGCCAGCGACCTGATGACGCGGCTCTACGTGTTCGCCGACGACTCGATGATGGGACGCGAGGCGGGCACGATCGGCGCGCTGAAGGGCACGGCCTACATCGCGGCGGAGGTGAAGCGGCTCGGCCTCAGGCCGGCGGGCGACAACGGCAGCTACTTCCAGAACGTGCCGTTCATCGCGCGCACGCTCGACCCGCACGACGACGATCAGCGCGAACGGCCAGCCGCTCACCGCGTTCACCGACTTCGTCGCGCTTCCCTTCCGTGGCGCGCAGCCGCGCTCGATCGACGGTGCGCAGGTGGTCTACGGCGGCGTGGTCGGCGACACGGCGCACGCGCTCACGGCCGAGCAGGCGACGGGCAAGCTCGTCGTGGTGACGGCGCGCGAAGGCGCGCCGTTCCGCATCCGCGCGACGAGCCCACTCGCCGGCGCGGCGGGGATCGCGATCGTCGGCGGGCCGCAGCTCACCGCCGCCGCAGCTGGCGACCGGCCGCTCGGCGACGCTGACGCTGCCGCCCGCGCCGAACGCACCGTCCGCGCTCGTCGACGCTGACGGTCACCGCGGGCGCGGCGGAGAAGCTGCTCGGCGGCTCGGCCGAGAGCATGACGGTCGGGACGCGCGGGCGCCACGATGCACGGGCAACCTGCGCTTCACCGAGCGGGCGGCGCCGACGCGCAACGTCGTCGCGATCCTGCCGGGCACCGATCCGAAGCTGCGCGGCGAGTACGTCGCCGATCGGCGCGCACAGCGATCACGTCGGCTATCGCGTCGACCGGGCCGGTGGATCACGACTCGCTGCACCTGTACAACCAGCAGCGCTGGTTCGCGACGGAGAATCCGAGCGGCGCGCCGCTCAGCGCCGGAGGAGCGGCGCGCCGCAGCAGGCGCGGCTGGCGGCGATCCACGTGAACCTCGACTCGGTGCGCGCGCTGCGTCCGGCGCGCCGCGACTCGATCAACAACGGCGCCGACGACGACGGCTCGGGCTCGGTGACGGTGCTCGAGATCGCCGAGGCGTTCGCGAAGGGCAAGGTGAAGCCGAAGCGCTCGATGCTCTTCGTCTGGCACACCGGCGAGGAGAAGGGGCTGCTCGGCTCGCGCTACTTCACCGACCATCCGACGGTGCCGCGCGATTCGATCGTCGCGCAGATCAACATCGACATGGTCGGTCGCGGCGCGGCGACGGACCTGCGCGCGGGGAGCGAGAGCTACCTGCAGCTCGTCGGCTCGCGGCGACTGTCGACGGAGCTCGGCGACCTGATCGAGACGGTGAACAAGGCGCGAGCCGATGCCGTTCACGTTCGACTACACGTTCGACGCGAACGGGCATCCGGAGAACATCTACTGCCGCAGCGATCACTACAACTACGCGCGCTACGGCATCCCGATCGTGTTCCTCACGACGGGCCTGCACGGCGACTATCACCAGGTGACGGACGAGCCGCAGTACATCGACTACCCGCACATGGCGCGCGTCGGCCAGTTCGTGTTCGACCTCGACGACCGCGTCGCCGACCTCGATCACCGTCCGGTGGTGGACAAGCCGAAGCCGGATCCGACGGGAGCCTGCCGCCAGTAGCCCGGCCGACTGCGGATCGTCACGCGTGCGCAGCGATGACGAGCTGAGGCGGCTCGTCGCAACCGAGCGTGTCACGCGCGCTGGCACTCTCTCTGCGAATCACATCCTGTCAACGAGATCGATCACTCCGAATTGGTCGAGGAGTGAATGCGAATTCTCGTGACGGGTGGGAGCGGTGTGGTGGGGGTGGGGACAGTCACGGAGCTGCGTGCGGCGCGGCCACGAGGTGCGTCTGCTGGCGCGTCACGCGCGCGATGATGCGCGACAGTGGCCGAGCGGCGTGACGCCGATCGATGGGCGACGTGACGGACGCCGCGTCGATCGCCGGCGCGGCCGACGGCTGCGACGCAGTGCTGCACGTCGTCGGCATCGTCGAGGAGTCGCCGCCCGACCGTCACCTTCGAGCGCGTGAACGTCGACGGCACGCGGAACATGCTCGCCGAGGCGGAGCGCGCGGGCGTCCGCCGATTCGTGTACGTGTCGTCGCTCGGCGCGCCGAAGGGGAGTCGGAGTATCACCGCTCGAAGCGCGAGGCGGAGCGGCTCGTGACGCAGTTCGCCGGCAACTGGACGATCTGTCGGCCGGGCAACGTGTACGGCCCGGGCGACGAGCAGATCTCGGTGATGCTGCGCCTCGTGCGCGGCGTGAGCGCCGCTCGTGCCGACGGTCGGATCGGGCGACCAGCCCTTCCAGCCGATCTGGTGGGAGGACCTCGCGCGCGCGCTCGCGACGGTGGTCGAGCGCGACGATCTCGCGGGCGCAGGCGCTCGACCTCGCGGGCGCCGAGATGACGTCGCAGAACGATCTGCACGAGCGCCTGAGCCGCATCACGGGACGCGACGTGCAGAGCGTCCCGGTGCCGGAGATGCTCGCGACGCTCGGCGCGAAGGCGGTGTCGATGGTCGGCTGGAAGATCCCGTTCAGCGACGTCCGAGCTGCAGATGCTCCACGAGGGGAACACGATCCGCGAGGGGCGGCCGAATGCGCTCACGGAGACGCTGGGCATCACGCCGACGCCGCTCGACGACGGACTGCGCACAGCTCGCGGAGCTGCAGCCCGAGCAGCTGCCGTCGCGAGGGGATCGGCACGCTGAAGCGGAAGCGCTACTGGGCGGACATCGTCGGCGCGACGCATTCACGCCGGAGTCGCTGTTCACGCTGTTCCGCACGCACTTCGACGACGTGACGCCGGTGTTCGTCGACGCGAAGGCGGAGCCGCGCACGACGGACGTGATCGACGAGGGGGAGACGCTCACGCTGGCGCTGCCGATGCGCGGCCACGTGCAGGTGCGCGTCGGCGTCGATCGAGCCGCGGCGCGTCACGCTGCTGACGCTCGAGGGACATCCGCTCGCCGGCGCGGTGCGCTTCCTCTGCGAGCCGCGCGGCGACGCGGTGCGATTCCAGGTCGAGGTGTACGACCGTCCGGCGAACGTGATCGACTTCATCGCGATGCGCGCGATCGGCGACCGGCTGCAGGATCACACGTGGTCGCACGTGGTGGAGAAGGTGCGTGCAGCTCAGCGGCGGCACGGCGCCGGCGGGCGTCGAGCACGAGAGCGCGGTCGCTGGACGACGAGGAAGCCGCGGCGATCGAGCGGTGGGTGCGAGGAGCTGGCGATGCGGAGCGGAAGCGGAGCGCGAGAACGCCGAGAAGATCGGAGGCCGGCGCCAGCGCTGAACCCCGATCCAGCTCGCGCTTTCTCCGCTTCCTCCCAGATCACGTCGAGCGGCCGCGACTGGCAGTGGGCGCCGCAGCCGAGCTTGTAGCGGTTGCGCGCGAACCAGCGGTAGAAGCGGTCGGCGATCGTGCGCGCGAAGGGGATCTTGAACAGCCACGAGAAGAGGCGGCCCTTCGGCAGCACGTCGAGCAGCTTCTCGATCGCCGCGGCGCCCTGCCACGTCGTCCCGTCGGCGGCGATGAGCTGGAGCGCCTCGACGTACGCGCGCGCCGGGATCCACGGAAAGCGCGCCGTGACGCCCGGCTGCTGCGACGACACGACCTCGAGCTGATGATCGGCGGTCCCACTTCATCAGCATGCTTCGAGAGGCGCGTGCACACCTTGCAGTCGCCGTCGTACACGACGGTGAAGGCGCGGCCGAGGCTCGGCGCGACGCCCTCGCTGACCGGCGACGTGAAGCGGACGACGGGGACGGTCACGCCGACGCTTCCCGCCGGCTGTCGCGGCTGGCGCGCTGCCCGTCGCGCGCCGCCGGCTCGATCGAGACGTGCGGCGGATGGTGCAGCGTCGCGTGCACGGTGCACAGCTCGGCGACGCGCCGCGCGGCGGCGACGCGGTTCGCCGGGAGCGACGGCCAGTCGAAGGTCGACGCGCGATGTCGCTCACGCGATGCGGATCGTCGCCGAACTTCCAGCGCACGTCGATCGTGAGGTCGTCGAGCCGAGAGCTTCGCGTGGTGCGCCCACGACTCGATCACGGAGAAGGTGCACGTCGCGAGCGCGCTCGCGAGCATGTGGAAGGGCGAGTACGCCATCTCCGCCGTCGGCGCCTCGATGGTCATCGGGCCCGGCGACGGGCTCGAGGCGGATGGCGTCGTCGGCGAGCAGCGTGATCTTCATGGCGCACCTGCGGGGTGCAAGGACCGAACCGCCTCGACGCGGTCGCGGCGCGCGACTCAGCGCGGCGCGGGCTGCTGCTGGGTCAGGCAGTGCAGGGTGCCGAATCCCCAGACGAGATCGACGGCGTGGATGCCGACGACGTGCCGGTCGGGCATCAGCTCGGCGAGCGTGTTGAGCGCGACGCGATCGTTGCGGTCGTTGAACGTCGGCACGAGCACGACGCCGTTGGCGATGTAGAAGTTCGCGTAGCTCGCCGGGAGCCGCTCGCCGTTCATCGTCACGGCGCGCGGGATAGGGAAGCTTCACGACCTTGAGCGCGCCGTCGCGCCGCGCCGGCGAGCTCGAGCCGACGCATGTTGTCGACCGAGCGGCGATGATTCTCGTCGTCGGCCGGATCTTCCTCGTACGCGAGCACGATGACGCCGGGCGCGACGAAGCGCGCGATGTCGTCGACGTGGCCGTGCGTGTCGTCGCCGACGCAGCCCTCGCCGAGCCAGATCGTCTCGCGAATGCCGAGGTAGTCGCGGAAGGCGCGCTCGTAGCCGCGCGCGATCGAGGCCGGGATTGCGCACCTGCACGTCGGAGAGCAGCCACTCCTCGGTGACGAGCAGCGTGCCCTCGCCATCGGTCTCGATGCCGCCGCCCTCGAGCACGAGCGCGCTGCCGAGTCGTCGGGACGCGTCGGCTCGACGCGCGGCAGCCGCGTGATGCGCTCGATGGCGCGGCCGACCTCGGCGTCGCGCGCGAAGTTGGGGTACTTCGCCCACGCGTTGAAGCGCCCAGTTCATCAGCTGCACGCGCCCCGCTCGTCGTGGACGAAGGTCGGCGCCGAGTCGCGCAGCCAGACGCGATCGTTCGGGACGACGTGCAGCCGCACGTTCTCGCTCGACGCCGTGCGCGCGCGAGCTGCTCCTCGCACGCCGCGCGCACCGTCGTCGTCGTGACAGAGGATCTCGACGCGCTCGTGCTGCGCGAGCACGCGCACGATCTCGGCGTACACCCACGGAATCGGCCCGAGCTTGCCGGGCCAGTCGGGCTCGTGATGCGGCCAGGCGATCCAGGTGGCGTCGTGCGGGCCCACTCGGCGGGGAAAGTGATTCGGCATGGGAGGCTGGCATCGGTCGATCAGGTGGTAGCGGCAGGTGACTCGGATGCTGACGGCGTGACGGCCGTCGACTCCGGTACTCGCGCCACCTCGCACGGCTTCGTCACGCGCCCAGATATCTCGACAGAATCGGCGCGTACGCATCGATCCGTCGGTCGCGCAGGAACGGCCAGTTGCGGCGCGTGTCCTCGATCAGCTTCGGATCGCACTTCGCGATGAGGATCTCCGTGCTCTGGCCGGCCTCGGCGAGGATGCGGCCGAACGGATCGGCGATGAAGGAGTGGCCGAAGAACTCGATGCCGTCGGTGCCCGGCTCGTCCTCGTGGCCGACGCGGTTCGGCGACGCGACGAAGACGCCGTTCGCGATGGCGTGCGAGCGCTGGATCGTGCGCCACGCGTCCACCTGCGCCGCGCCGAACTCCGCCTTCTCCGCCGGATGCCAGCCGATCGCCGTCGGATAGAACAGGATGTCGGCGCCGAGCAGGCTCGTGATGCGCGCCGCCTCGGGATACCACTGGTCCCAGCAGATCAGCACGCCGATGTTCGCGTAGCGCGTGCGCCAGACGCGGAAGCCGCTCGCCTGCTTCGCGACCTCGCCGATCTGTCGATGCGGTCGTCGTGCGCCGCGTCGCCGGGCACGAAGTAGTACTTCTCGTTGAAGAGCGGATCGTCGGGGATGTGCATCTTGCGATACACGCCGAGCAGCGAGCCGTCGGCGTCGATGATCGCGGCCGAGTTGCGGTAGACGCCGCGCGCCTGCTTCTCGAAGATCGGCACGATGAGGACGACGCTCGAGCTCCTTCGCGAGCTTCTGCATGACGTCGGTCGTCGGGCCCGGGATCGGCTCGGCGATGTCGAAGCGCTCGCACTTCTGCGACTTGCAGAAGTACGGCGCGTTGAAGAGCTCCTTGAGGCAGATGATCTGCGCGCCGCGCGCGGCGGCTTCGCGCACGCGCGCGACGCTGGCCTCGAGCGTCGCCGGCCGCGTCGGCGCGACGCGGAGTCCTGGATGATGCCGACGGTGAACGGGCGGGTGGTCATGAGGCTACTCGTGGCGACTGGGTCAGGCGGAAAGCTAGCGCCACGGGGAAGACGCGTGCCGCCGGCGCTACTCGACCACAGCCAATCACGACGTCTCTCACGTTCGTTCCCGTGTGGCCGCGTCGGATGCAGCGCGCCGACGGCGTCGAGCACGGCGTACGAGTCGTGGCGCGCGAGCGCGAGCTCGGGGTCGCGACCGCTGGCGCGGATCGCCTCCCAGATCGTCGCATCGGCGAAGGCGCCCGCCGCGTCGGTCGGGCCGTCGCGTCCGTCGGTGCCGGCGGCGAGGAGCGTGATGCGGCGCGCCGCGTCGCCGCCCTCGGCGAGCACGCGCGCGGCGGCGAGCGCGAGCTCCTGGCAGCGACCGCCGCGCGGCGATGCGGCGCGCTGCCGCGACGCCGTGCGGCCGGCGTCGTGCGCGCGCTCGAGCTGCACGGTCGTCTCGCCGCCCCAGATCGATGCAGCCGCGCCAGCCGTCGCGCGCGCGCTCGAGCAGCGACGTCGGCGAGCGCGGCGCCGCAGTGCGCGGCGTCGCCGTCGAGGACGCTGCCGTTGTCGACGACGGCGATGCCGAGCGACTGCGCGCGCGCGCGCGGCCGCCTGCGTCGAGAGGCGGTTGCTGCCGATGACGCGCGTCGCGACGTGCGCGAACGCGGGATGCGTGCGCTTCGGCGTCTCGGGAGTGACGCCGCGCACGACGCCGGCGAGATAGTCGCGCATCGGCGCGGCGATGCGGTCGTAGCAGGCCCGTCTCGCTGGAGCAGATCGATCACGTCGCTGCGCCGTGTACGCGTCCGGCGTGCACGGGCCCGAGCCGATGTCGGCCGGATCGTCGCCCTCGACGTCGCTGATGATGAGCGCGTGCGTGCGCGCCGGCGCGAGCGCGAGCGCGAGCCGGCCCGCGCCCCAGCGCGTGAAGCGCTTCCGCACGGCGTTCATCTCGCGGATGTCGAGCCCCGAGCCGAGCAGCAGCTCGATAGAGCTGGACGAGATCCGCCTCGCTCATGCCGCGCAGCGGCGCGCCGATGAGGCTCGTCGCGCCGCCGCTGATCAGCACGATCGCGACGTCGTCGCTGCGCATGCCGGCGGCCAGCTCGCCGATGCGCTGCGCGGCGGCGAACGACTGCCGGCCGGGAATCGGATGATCGCCGACGAGCGCGGAGATGGTGGCGATAGGGCGACGGCTGCGCCTCCGGCGCGACGACGACGCCGCCGGCGATCGTGTGCAGCGCGCGCTGCAGCGCGGCGACGGCGGCGCGCGGCCATCGCGTGCGCCGCCTTGCCGAAGGCGTAGACCCAGACGCGCTGGCCGCGTCGCGCGTCGAAGTCGCGCAGCGCGGCGGTGGTCAGCGGGCCGGGCGCCGCGCCGGCGACGGCGGCGTCGTACAGCTCGACGAGCAGTGCGCGGCCGCGCGGCGGGAGTCTGCAGTCGAAGTGGTGAGTCGAGTCGGCGTGCGGCGAGCGCGAGCGGTCGATCACGTGGAGCGAGGTCAGTGCGCGGGGAGCGTCTGCTTCACCGCTGCCTCGAGCTCGTCGTACGACGTCTGCGCGAGCTCGTTGAACGGCATGCATGCGCTGTCGCGATGCGTCCGTCGGGATCGATGACGAAGAGGTTGCGGTTGTCGAGCCCGCCGCGCGTCGAGCCGTAGCAGCTTGCCGACCATCTGGCCGACGTCGCTGCGCGAACAGGATCGGGCGTCTGAAGGTCGCGCGCCCACGATGCGAGCGTGGTGTCGGCGTCGACGCTCACGCCGAGGACGACGACGTTGCTTTCCGTTGTTGAAGAGCTTGGCGTACTGATCACGGTACGCCTCCATTTGGACCGTTCAGCCCTTTGTCCGTGCCTTGTAGAAGAAGGCGAGCACGACCGTCTTGCCGCGAAAGTCGGAGAGCTGGATCGAGTCTCTGAGCACGCCGTAGCGCGTGGCGGCCGGCAGGGCGAAGTCGGGCGCCATGCGTGCCGACCTCGGGCGCCGGGGTCGCGGCGCGGCGGGCTGCTGCGCGCCGTGCGGTCGCCGGCCGCCGAGCAGCAGCGCGAGCGAGCGCGAGGGCGGTCGAGTCGTCGTATGGACATCGATCGAATCTCCGGGTGATGCGCAGGCGGCAGTATGCGGCGCCACCGGAGCCGAACGCAATGCGAGGATGCCGGCGCTCGCGCGGCTGTACGAAATAGTGGACGCCGCGGTCCCAGCGGCTGGACGTCGCAGGCGCCGTGAGCCGCTCCAGACGGGCTCAAGCGGTGGCCCGGACCCTGCCTTTGTCAGGGTCGGACGACGAACGCTCACGCCATGGAGGTTTCGATGCGCAATACTTGGGATGACACTGTCGGTGGCCGGACTGGCGCTGCTCGGCGCATGCAGCCGCGGCAACGACGCGCGTTCCGACGACGCGCTGAAGAACGACCTCGCGCTGGCCGCGCAGGCGCAGCCGTACCAGGCGCAGCAGTTCGTGTCGCCGACCGAGCAGTACGGCATGCCGTACGGCGCGCAGCAGTACAACGCGGCGGCGCGCTCGCCGTACTACGGCGCGGCGCCCGTGTACAGCCCGGCACCGGTGTACCGCGCTCCGGCGCGGACGCACGGCGCGGCGCAGCAGCGGCTCGTCGGGGACGTACTATCCGGCGCCGGCGCGCGAGCCGGTCCGCCACACGAAGCGTGACGCGGCGATCGGCGCGGCGGCCGGCGCGGTCATCGGCGCGACGACGAGCCGCGACAAGGTGAAGGGCGGACTCATCGGCGCCGCCGCGGGCGGCATCCTCGGCGGGATCATCGGACACACCGTCGACGTCCAGAAGTAGCGCACGCTCGAGGCGTGCTGCGGCACGCGTCCGAGAGCGCGCCAACAGTTGCACGACCGTCCTGCGCCACTGCCCACGCCGAAGTCTGGCGTGGGCAGTGTCGTTTGTGCGATCATGTCGCGCGCTGAGCGACGCGTCTGGCGTGACGGCGGGCTCAGGGAAGGCATGCTTCTCGCTTCCGAGGAGCGACGATGACGCGAGCGACGAGTCAGCGCACGAAGGCGACGCGAGCGACGCCGGGCCCGAGCGACGGAAGCGCCGCACCGTCGCCAACCTGGCGATCGGCGCGATCAAGGCGCAGCACGCGGCGTATCGCTCGCCGCTCGAGCGGTTCGTCGACCGGCTGAACGGGATCGCGAGCTCGACGCCGTTCCTCGTCGTCGCACGTCGTCTGGTTCGCGGTCTGGATCCTGTGGAACACCGGGCTGCTCGGCCTCCGCCAGTTCGACCCGTATCCGTTCGGCTTCCTGACGATGGTCGTCTCGCTCGAGGCGATCTTCCTCTCGATCTTCGTCCTCATGGCGCAGCAGCGCGAGTCGGCGATCGCCGAGCTGCGCGAGGAGCTGAGCCTCCAGGTGAGCCTGCGCGTGGAGCAGGAGGTGACGAAGACGCTCCAGCTCGTCGCCGGGCTCTACACGCGCATGGGCCATCGCGTGAGCGACGATCCGGAGCTGCACCACATGCTCCAGCCGCTCGACGTGACGCGGGATCGAGCGGGATCTGCTCGAGCAGATCGAGGCGGCGACGGCGGCGCGGCACAATCCGATGCTGGACGACGCCTGAACTACAACTGCGAGTAGCGGGTAGCTGCGTACCTGGTACCGGGACTGGCATACGCGCTCCCAGAAGTCAGGAGTAGCGCCCTCGCGCTCGAATAGCACACGGCCGTACCCGGTACCAAGTACCTGGTACCGAGTACGGCCGTTGCAATTCCGGTCGAGATCTCGACCCGCATTCTGGGGAGTCGATGCCAGTCCGACTACCGAGTACCCGCTACTCGCTACTGGTAGTTGCCGTGCAGCTTACGACGCCTTTCTCGCCAGCGATCTCAGCACGTACGGCAGGATCCCGCCGTTCTTGTAGTAGTTCATCTCCTCCGGCGTATCGATGCGGCAGAGCGACCTTGAACGCCTTCGTCGCGCCGTCGGGCGCGGTGGCGCGGCACGGTGAGCGTGGCGCGCGGCTTGAGGTCGTCGTCGAGCCCGTCGATGTCGAACGTCTCGAAGCCGGTGAGGCCGAGCGACTGACGCGTCTCGCCGTTCGTGAACTCGAGCGGCAGCACGCCCATGCCGACGAGGTTCGAGCGATGGATGCGCTCGAAGCTCTCGGCGATCACGGCGCGCACGCCGAGGAGCATCGTGCCCTTCGCCGCCCAGTCGCGCGACGAGCCGGTGCCGTACTCCTTGCCGGCGACGATGACGAGCGGCGTGCCCTGCTTCTGGTACTCCATCGCCGCGTCGTAGATGAACACCGGCGCGCCGCCCGGCTCGGTCGTCGTCCAGCCGCCTTCCGTGCCCGGCACCATCTCGTTCCGCAGGCGGATGTTCGCGAACGTGCCGCGCATCATCACCTCGTGATTGCCGCGACGCGCGCCGTACGAGTTGAAGTCCTTGCGCTGCACGCCGTGCGCGATGAGCCACTTGCCCGCCGGGACTCGACGCCGGGATGTTGCCCGCCGGCGAGATGTGGTCGGTCGTGATCGAGTCGCCGAGCATGCGCGAGCGCGCGCGCGCCGGCGATCGGCTTCACGCCCGGCGGCTGCATCGTCATCCCCTCGAAGTACGGCGGGTTCTTCACGTACGTCGAGTCGTCCTCCCACGCGTACGTCTCGCCGCTCGGGACGTCGAGCGCCCTGCCAGTGCTCGTCGCCCTTGAAGACGTCGGCGTACTGCGTGCGTGAAGAACTCCTGCTTCACGCTGCGCAGGATCTCGTCCTGCACCTCCTGCGGCGACGGCCAGATGTCGCGCAGGAAGACCGGGCCGTCGCTGCCGATGCCGATCGGCTCGCGCGTGAGGTCGAGGTCCATGCGGCCGGCGAGCGCGTACGCGACGACGAGCGGCGGCGACGCGAGGTAGTTGAAGCGCGTGAGCGGATTGACGCGCCCCTCGAAGTTGCGATTGCCCGAGAGCACGCTGGCGACGAACGAGCTTGCCCTCCTCGATCGCCTGCGCGATCGGCGTCGGGCAGCGGGCCGGAGTTGCCGATGCACGTCGTGCAGCCGTAGCCGACGAGGTTGAAGCCGAGCTGGTCGAGGTACTCCGTGCACGCCGGCGGCGTTGAAGTAGTCGGTGACGACCTTCGAGCCCGGCGCGAGCGACGTCTTCACCCACGGCTTCACGCTGAGCCCCTTCTCCACGGCGTTCCGCGCGAGCAGGCCGGCGGCGAGCATCACGCTCGGGTTCGACGTGTTCGTGCAGCTCGTGATCGCCGCGATGACGACGGCGCCGTGACGCAGCGTGAACGTCTGGCCGTTGTACGTCGCACGGCACGCCGCCGTGCTCGTGCTGCGGCTGCGTCGCCGCCCTCGTTGTCCGGCGACCATCAGCGCCTTCGACAGCTCCGGCGACGCGCTGACCGCGGTCGCCTTCTTCTGCTGCGGCGACGCCGGCGAGCGTGCCGGCCTTCTCGAGGTCGGCCGTCGAGCGCGTCGCGGTACATCTGCTTCGCGAGCTTGAGCGGCACGCGATCCTGCGGACGGCGCGGGCCGGCGAGGCTCGGCTCGACGGTGCCGAGGTCGAGCTCGAGCGTGTCGGTGAAGACGGGATCGGGCGTCTCGTCGGTGCGGAAGAGTCCCTGCGCCTTCGTGTACGCCTCGACGAGCGCGACGTGCTGCTCGCTGCGGCCGCGTCAGCCGCAGGTACTTGAGCGTCTCGGCGTCGACGGGGAAGAAGCCCATCGTCGCGCCGTACTCGGGCGCCATGTTGGCGATCGTCGCGCGATCGGCGAGGCGGCAGCGACGACGAGGCCCGCTGCCGTAGAACTCGACGAACTTGCCGACGACCTTCTTCTTGCGCAGCATCTCGGTGACGGTGAGCACGAGATCGGTCGCCGTCGCGCCCGGCGGGCAGCTTGCCGTGCAGCTTGAAGCCGACGACTTCGGGAATGAGCATCGACACCGGCTGGCCGAGCATCGCCGCCTCGGCCTCGATGCCGCCGACGCCCCAGCCGAGCACGCCGAGGCCGTTGATCATCGTCGTGTGCGAGTCGGTGCCGACGAGCGAGTCGGAGTACGCCTCGCCGGTCTCCTCGTTCACGAACACCGTCTTGCCGAGGTACTCGAGGTTGACCTGGTGGCAGATGCCGGTGCCCGGCGGCACGACGCGGAAGTTCTTGAACGCGTCCTGGCCCCAGCGCAGGAAGACGTAGCGCTCGTCGTTGCGCTCGAACTCGAGGTCGGTGTTGATGAGGAACGCGGCGTCGGTGCCGTACTCGTCGACCTGCACCGAGTGGTCGATGACGAGGTCGACCGGCTGGAGCGGATTGATGCGCTGCGGGTCGCCGCCGAGCTGCGCGAGCGCGTCGCGCATCGCGGCGAGATCGACGACGGCGGGAACGCCGGTGAAGTCCTGCAGCAGCACGCGCGCGGTGCGGAAGGCGATCTCCTTCTCGGCCTTCGCGCTGCACGTCCCAGTTCGCCATCGCTTCGACGTCGGCGCGCTTCACGAACGCGCCGTCTTCGTTCCGGAGCAGATTCTCGAGGAGGATCTTGAGGCTGAAGGGGAGCCGGTCGCTGTTGCCCTTCGACGGCCTGGCTCAGCGCGTCGAGCCGGTAGATCGTGTACGACTTGCCCGCGACGTCGAGCGTCGCGCGGCTGCCGAACGAATCGAGTGAGGTCATTGCGAGTTGTCTCTCGGTGTCGCCGCGGTCCTCGGCCGGGCGACGGTGGAGAACGGAGCCACTGGCGGAGGCTTGGCCTCGGCCAGGCTGACTGCAATCTAATCGTGAAGCTACCGCGTACTCGGTACGGAGTACGAGACCTGGCTACCCGACGACTGCACGGCCGGCTCCCGGAAGTCGGATCGACCGGCGGTACTCGTGCGAAGCCGGCTCTCCGGCTCGCGATGCCGACGCATTCGGGAGTCAGCGCACTGGGTCCGGTACTCCGTACGTCGGTCGTGACTTCAGTGCAGTCGAGTCCGCCATTACATCCTCATGCCGCATCCCTCTCCCGGACTCGACCGATCCCGCTCCCGATCGCCGAGTGGCTCATGTCCATCGACTCGACGAGCGGCGCGGAGGAGCGGTTGATGCACGCGTTCGCCGACGCGCTGGCGGCGCGGGGGTGGGCGGTGACGCGCATTCCGGTGACCGGTGCGGCGCGTCGACGTGCTCGCGACGGCGGGCGACGGGCCCGTACGTGACGCTCTCGACGCATCTCGACACCGTGCCGCCGTACATCGCGCCGCGTCGCGACGCCGACGCGGCTTCACGGTCGCGGCTCGTGCGACGCGAAGGGGATCGCCGCGGCGATGCTCGTGGCGGCGGAGCGGCTGCGCGCGCGGGGCCGATCGGTGGCGATGCTGTTCGTCGTCGGCGAGGAGACGACGCACGACGGCGCACACGCCGCCGATGCGTGGGCGCGCGCGAACGGCTTCCGCGAGCCTCGCGCTCGTGAACGGCGAGCCGACGGAGAGCACGCTCGCGCTCGGAACGAAGGGCGCGATGCGCGTCATCCTGCGCACCGTCGGCGAGGCGGCGCACTCGGCGTATCCGCATCTCGGGCGCTCGGCGACGCGCGAGCTCGTGCATCTGCTCGCGGAGCTCGACACGCTCGAGCTGCCGCAGCGACGAGCTGCTCGGCGAGACGACGGTGAACATCGGCCGCCTCGAGGGCGGCGTGGCGGACAACGTCGTCGCGCCGAGCGCCGAGGCGCGGCTGATGGCGCGCATCGTCGGGCCGTCGGACGACGTGTGGACGCTGCTGAAGCAGTGGATCGCCGGTCGCGCGCAGCTCGAGCGCAGCGTCGAGATCCCGGCGATGCGCCTGGGTACGGTGCCGGGCTTTCCGACGTCGGTCGTCGCGTTCGCGACCGACATTCCCGCCATGCCGGCGTGGGGGACGCCGTATCTGTTCGGACCGGGCTCGATCCACGTCGCGCATCGCGACGACGAGCACGTCGTCGCTCGCGGATCTGCGCGACGCCGCCGACAGCTACGAGCGCATCGTCGAGACATTGCAGAAGTCAGCGCTCGCGCGACGCTGACTATCGCGCAGCGAGATCGAGAGGCTCGCGAGGAAGCGAGCGCGGGTGCAGCTTTGCGAACCCGACCGTGGTGACTCCACGTCGGACCCGTCGTCGAAGATCATCTCGTGAAGGTCTGCGCGTTCCCAGCTCGGAGAGAAAGCTGTCATGATCAGACGCTCGCTGATCACACTCGGCGCGCTCGCGGTTGGTGCCGCGTGCGCGGACGTTCCCGACGCCGCCGTCGGAGCACGATCCAATCGCCGCTCGCGCCGGGCGGCGCGCTGCGATCGATCACCGGCGTGCCGAGAGCGGGCCACTACATCGTGGTGTTCCAGGGCCACGTGACCGACACGCCGGAGCGCGCGAAGGCGCTCGTCGCGGCGCACGGGCGGCCAGCTCGAGTTCACGTACGTGCACGCGCTCCACGGCTTCGCGGCCGACGCTCTCGCCCGCGGCGATCGCCACGCTGAAGTACCACCCCGACATCGCGCTGATCGAGCCCGATCAGATCGTGACGGCCGTCACGACGCAGAACAACGCGACGTGGGGACTCGACCGCATCGACCAGGCGAGTCTGCCGCTCGACGGCAGCTACACGTACAACGCCACGGGCAGCGGCGTGAACGCGTACATCATCGACACGGGCATTCGCACGACGCACATCGAGTTCGGCGGTCGCGCGAGCGGCGTCTTCACGTCGGTGAGCGACGGCAACGGCACGAACGACTGCGACGGCCACGGCACGCACGTCGCCGGCACGGTCGGCGGGACGACGTACGGCGTGGCGAAGGCGGTCAAGCTGTACGCGGTGCGCGTGCTCGATTGCGGCGGCAACGGCCCGTCTCCGGCGTCATCGCCGGCGTCGACTGGGTGACGGCGAATCACGCAGAGCCCGGCCGTCGCGAACATGAGCCTCGACGGCTCGGCGTCCGCCGTCGCTCGATCAGGCGGTGCAGGCCTCGATCGCGAGCGGCGTGACGTACGCCGTCGCGGCGGGCAACGCGAGCGCCGACGCGTGCACGCAGTCGCCGGCGCGGACGCCGCAGGCGATCACCGTCGGCGGCGACGACGAGCACCGATGCGCGCGCGTCGTTCTCCAACTTCGGCACGTGCGTCGACATCTTCGCGCCGGGCGAGGCGATCACGTCGGCGTACAACGGAAGCGACACGCAGACGGCGCGTGCTGAGCGGCACGTCGATGGCGTCGCCGCACGTCGCCGGCGTCGCGGCGCTGTACCTCGCAGGGCAATCCGCAGCGCGACGCCGGCGGCGGTCGCGTCGGCGCTCATCGGCGGCGCGATGTCGGGGAAGGTGACGAGCCCGGGCACCGGATCGCCGAACCTGCTGCTCAACGTGAGCTTCATCGGAGGCGCGAGTCAGCGCGCTCACGAACCAATCCGCCGGTGGCCGCAGCTTCACCTGGACGCGTGCCCGACGCTCCAGTGCACGTTCGACGCGATCGGCGTCGACCGACGACGAGGGGATCGTGTCGTACAGGTGGGACTGGGGCGAACGGGCGCACGCGAGACGCGGACCACGGCCGACGGTGAAGAACACGTGGGCGACGGCGGGCGTGTACACCGTGACGCTGACCGTCACCGACGGCGGGCGGACTGTCGAACAGCACGTCGAAGCAGGTCGCCGTGGGAACGGTGACCGCCGCCGAACCAGGCGCCCGTGGCGCAGTTCGGCTCGAGCTGCACGAACCTCGCGTGCACCTTCGACTCGAGCGGATCCACCGACGACGTCGGCATCACGAGCCGTTCGTGGACGTTCGGCGACGGAAGCTCGGCCGGCAACGTGGTCTCGCCCAGTCACAGCTACGCAACCGGCGGCACGTGCAGCGTGACGTTGACGGTGACGCGGCGGCGCGCTGTCGAACAGCGTGACGAAGCAGGTGACGGTCACCGCGCGCCACCGCCGACCGATCAGCCGCCCGACGGCGAAGTTCACCTAGAACTGCGTCGGGCAGCAGTCGCCGCGCCAGTGCGCGTTCGACGCGAGCACGTCGACGGACGACGTCGGCATCGTCTCGTACAAGTGGGACTGGGGGAACGGCGCGCAGCGAGACGAAGACCGGCACCACGACGCGCAACACCTGGGCGGCGACGGGCAACTTCACGGTCACGCTCACGGTGACGGACACCAAGGGCCAGCAGAACAGCATCGCGCAGTCGATCGCGGTTCCCTGACCGCGCATCGAGCGAGCGGGGCGGCGGCGAGGTTCCTTCTCGCCCGCCGCCCCGTTTTCTTTGGTGCTCGATGTGGATCGTCCTCGCCCTCCTCGCCGCCTCCGCCTCGGCCGGCACCAGCCTTCTGCTCAAGCGGGCGGTCGGCCTGGCGGGCGTCGTCGTCTCCACGGTGGCGTTCCGCGTCGATCGCGGGCGTGCTCCTCGCGCTGTCGTGCCTGCACGCCGAGGCGTGGCATGCGCTCACGCCGACGTACTGGCGCGCCGTCGGCCGTCGTCATCCCGAACGAGATCGGCGGGATGCTCTGCCTCTCGCTGGCGCTGAGCCTCGGCGACGTGTCGGTCGTGCAGCCGATCATGGGGTTCATCCCGCTGCTCACGATGGCCGGCGGCGCGTTCATCCTGCACGAGCTGCCGAGTCCGATCGCCATGGTCGGGATCCTGCTCGTCGTGACGGGTCTGTACTTCGTCGGCCTCCGGCGCGGCGGCTCGGCGCTGGGAGCCGATCCGCGCCTTCGCGACGCTCGCGCGCGAGCTGGTATGGCCTGCTCGCGGCGTTGTTCTGGACGGTGACGTCGCTGACGCACAAGGTCGGGATCGGCCGAGGTGGGCGCGATGCCGTGGGCGACCACGCTCACGCTGGGCTCGGGGCTCGCGCTCGCCGCTCGCGCTGCCGTTCGTCGCGCGCTCGCCGGGAGGGCTCGGGCTTCCCGCGCGCGCGACGAGGCGATGCCGTGGCTGCGCGTGGTCGCGCTGACGAGCGTGTGCTTCGCCGTGCAGCAGTTCGGGCTGCACAATGCGCTGCGCCGCTCGCAGGCGGGCTACGTGATGGCCGTCGTCTCGACGAGCATCCTGATCGCGACGACGATCGGCGTGCTGGTGCTGCGCGAGCGGGGCGGCTCGCACCGCATCACGGGCGCGCTGCTCGTGAGCAGCGGCGTGGCGATGATCGCGATCTTCGGGTAGACGGGGTCCGGAGGTCCGGAGCTGCGGGGGCTCGGAACGACGAACGACCTCGAGAGGCGACTGCTCCCGAGGCCGTCCGGACTAGCGACCGCCGGACCTCCGGACCGCCTACGCGGCGGAGCTCTCCTCGTCGTCGGCGCTGCGCACCGGCGACCGTCGCCGCCGCCGCTCGGGGTCGGGTCGTGGATCGTGTGCACGTCGACGCTCGTCGAGCGGCGATCGACGTTCATCGCCGTGATCGCCGCGGTCGGGCACTCGTGCACGAAGCCGCCTTCGGCGGGCGACCATTCGACGATGTGCGTGCGCGCGAACGCCTTGCCGCTGCCGTCGAGCCCCATGACGGACGGCGCGAGCGAGACGCAGGTGCCGCAGCCGGTGCACCGCTCGCGGATCACGTCGATCTGCACGCGCCGGCGCGGGAAGACGCAGTTCGGCTGGTCCCAGTACGACTCGAAGCGCTCCAGCGCGCGCGACGCGGAGCGATAGCCCTCGGCGATGTTCGCCGCGGTGTCGGTGAAGCTCAGCCAGTTGGCGTCGTCGACGCGCGGGCGGATCAGCACCATCGGCGGGCCGTGCCAGTGCTCGAGCGGGAACTGCTGCAGCGCGTGCATCATCATCGTCGCGGCGCGCATGTAGGTGCCGGCGAAGCCGGACGATCGCGGCGTCGCTGCGCGACTGATCCGAGCTGCCGACGTCGACCGCGATGATGAGGTCGGCGAAGTTCGACGCGACGGAGACGGGCAGGTTGTCGACCACGCCGCCGTCGATGCAGATCCGCTCGCCGACGCGGCCCGGCGGGAAGAAGCCGGGCAGCGCGCACGAGGCGTAGATCGGCGTCGCGCACCGAGACGTCCTCGAGGCCGGGCAGCCCCCAGACGACGCGCGCGCCGCGGTCGAGGTCCACCGTGTTGACGAGCAGCCGCTTCGGCAGCTCGGCGAAGGTGACGTCCGGGATCGCGCTCGAGCACGAGCTCGCGGAGCGGCTCCTCGAGATAGATCGACGGGGAGCGCATCCGCTCGAGCAGCATCCCGAAGTGGTTGATGCCGGAACAGGTCGCGCTTGCGCAGCGCCTCGGCGCGCGCGGCGAGCTCGTCGATCGTCGTGCCGCCGAGGTACGCCGCGCCGATCAGCGCGCCGATGCTCGTGCCGGCGTAGACGTCCGGGACGATGCCGCGCTCCTCCAGCGCGCGCAGCACGCCGATGTGCGCGAACCCCTTGAGGCCTCCGCCGCCGAGGACGAGCGCGATGCGTCTGCTCACGGGTGTCTCCGGGTGAACGCAGGGACAAAGTCGGCGTCGGCATGTCCTCCTCAAGGTCAAATGCCGTGCCCGGCTGACGACGCGGGCGCCGCGACAGCGCGGAACACGGACGTCAATTGCTCGAAGGGCGGACACCGAAGGATGCCCGCCCTTCGCATACCCCAGAGACGATCGAACGCTACTGCAGGTACTCGTACAGGCCGTAGAGGCCGACGACGCGCCCCGCCGACGGCGATCACCGTGCCGGCGTCGTCGCCGATGATCAATCCGGTGAGCACGCGCGGCGCCGCCGACGACCATCAGCGCGACGGGCTGGCCGTAGCCCGGCCGCGGCGCGGCGGCCGCGTTGAGCTGTCAGCTCCTTGGACTCGGCCGGGCGAACGGCGACGCTGGCGGCTTCCATCGTCGGTCCGGCGGCCGGGCCGTCTTCGGCGCGGCGACGTCGACGCGGGCGGCGCGTGCTGCGCGGCGCGAGGGCCTGCGCCGTGCGCCGGCGTGCGCGCCGCGCGCAGAGCACCAGGCCGGCCACGAGCGCGGCGCGGAGAGCGTGACGAGAGCGTACGTGCATGTGTTGTGAGGTCCGGGTACGGGTCAGCGCGCCGGGACGGCAGCGACGCGCGTGCAGTGGTGGCGCCTCGTCGGCGCCCGGTCTAGTCTTGTGACGCCGGTCCGTTGCGAACGTTGCTAAGATCGGGCCGTCATTCCTTCGCACGCACAATCTATGTATCGACTCGTGCGCTGCGCCGCTCGCAGCGCTGCTGCTCGCGCTCCCTCCGCGCTCGTCGCGCAGACGCGCAGTGTGTCCCCGATCACCACCGCGGAGATCGACGGATACCTCCGCTTCCTCAGCTCGGATCTGCTCGAGGGACGCGCGCCCGGCACGCGCGGCGGCCGACTCGCCGCCGAGTACATCGCCGACCAGCTCCGCGCGTTCGGCGTCGAGCCGGGCGTGAACGGCTCGTACTTCCAGCCCGTGCCGATCGACGTGCTGACGACGCAGCCGTCGTCGCGTCCACGCCATCCGCCTCGGGCAAGGCGACGGCGACGCTGCGCCCAGGGCAGGACGTCGTGCTCTCGGCGGGGAGCGCGACGCCGCAGTCCACGGCGCACGGCGAGCTGGTGTTCGTCGGCTACGGCGCCGTCGCGCCCGAGTACCGGTGGGACGACTTCAAGGGCGTCGGACCTGAAGGGCAAGATCCTGCTCGTCCTCGTGAACGATCCGCCGGCGCCGGCCGCCGAGCCGACGCTGTTCGGCGGCATCGCGATGACGTACTACGGCCGGTGGACGTACAAGTACGAGGAGGCGGAGCGTCGCGGCGCGGCGGGCGTGCTCATCGTCCACCGCACCGATCAGGCGGGATATCCGTTCCAGGTGCTCGTCGGCTCGAACTCCACCGGCCAGCGGCTGCTGCCGCGCGATCCCAAGCTGCCGCCGCCGCTCGGCGTGCGCGGCTGGATCACCGACAGCGCGGCGACGGCGCTGCTGCGCCAGGCCGGGCTCGACATGGCGGCGCTCCGCGCGCAGGCGGCGACGCGCGACTTCCGTCCCGTCGCGACGGGGATCACGATGGATCTCGGCGCTCGCGAGCACGGTGCAGCGCGTGACGTCGGAGAACGTCGTCGGCGTGGTGCGCGGCCGCGATCCGCAGCTCGCGCAAGCAGTACGTCGCGCTCATCGGCGCACTGGGACCACCTCGGCATCGGCACGCCGGTGAACGGCGACTCGATCTACAACGGCGCGTTCGACAACGCGTCGGGCGTGGCGTCCGTGCTCGCCATCGCGCGCGCGCGCCGCGGCGCAGCCGACGCCGAAGCGGTCGCTGCTCTTCGTCTTCGTGACGGCGGAGGAGTCCGGGCTGCTCGGCTCGGCGTACTTCGCGCAGAGCCCGACCGTGCCGCTGTCGCAGATCGCCGCGAACCTCAACGTGGACGAGACGAACTTCCGTCGGCCGCACGCGCGATCTCATCGCGCTCGGCGAGAACAAGAGCTCACTCGGTCCGCAGCTCGCGGCGATGCTGCGCGCGGAGGGGATGCATCTCACGCCGAAGGCGCATCCCGAGGCGGGGCACTTCTATCGCTCCGATCACTTCTCGTTCGCGAAGGCGGGCGTGCCGGCGGTGTCGATCGAGGCAGGGGCTCGACTTCGTCGGCCGTCCGAAGGAGTGGGGGCTGCAGCAGGTCGACGACTACGACGGCGCACCGCTACCACCAGCCGTCGGACGAGTATCGCCCCGACTTCGATCTGAGCGGCGCGGTGCAGCTGACCGATATCATCTATCGCTTCGCGCGCCGGATCGCCGACGCGCCGACGCTGCCGACGTGGAACGCCGACGCGGAGTTCCACCGCTCCGCGCCGCCGCAGCCGTGACGCGACGCCGCGGTCGCCCGCGCGAGCGCCGCGGCGAGCGCGGTCTCGTGCGCGTGATCGGAACGTGGGGGCTCGCGGCGGGGATCGTGAACGTGACGGTGGGCGGCGGAATCTTCCGACTGCCCGCCGGAGTGGCGGCGGCACTCGGGACCGCGGCGCCGCTCGCGTATCTCGCGTGCACGCTCGCGATGGGGCTCATCGTGCTCTGCTTCGCCGAGGCGGGGAGCCGCGTGTCGATGACCGGCGGACCGTACGCGTACGTCGAGACGGCGTTCGGTCCGTTCGTCGGCTTCGTCTGCCGGCGCGCTGCTGTGGGTCGGCGATCACGCTGGCGCTGTCCGCGGTGTCGACCTTCTTCGCCGACTCGCTGCTCGCGCTCGTGCCGGCGCTCGGCGCGACGGGGCGACGCGTCGCGCTCGTCGTCGTGCTCGTCGTGCTGGCGGCGGCGAACGTGCGCGGCGTGGGCGGCGTGACGCGCTTCAACGCGCTCGCGACCGTCGCGAAGCTGCTGCCGCTCGTGCTGCTCGTGCTCGTCGGGCTGGTCGCGATGCGCTGGTCGAATCTCGCGCTGGCACGGCGCGCCGAGCGCGGGCGTCGGTGTCGCGCGCCTCGGTGCTGCTCATCTTCGCCTTCCTCGGCGTCGAGAGCGCGCTGGTGCCGAGCGGCGAGGTGCGCGATCCGGCGCGCACCGTGCCGCGCGCGATCTTCCTCGCGATGGCGCGCGGTCGCGGTGCTGTACGTGACGATCCAGCTCGTCGCGCAGGGACTGCTCGGCGACGCGCTGGCGAACGATCCGACGCCGCTCGCCTCGGCGGCCGCCGTCGCGCTCGGGCCGGCGGGGCGCACGATGATCCTCGTCGGATCGTCGGTCTCGATGTTCGCGTACGTGAGCGGGATGACGCTCGCCGTGCCGCGCATGCTGTTCGCCTTCGGGCGCGACGGCTTCCTTCCCGCCGCGCTCGCGCGCGTGCATCCGACGCTGGCGCACGCCGTACGTCGCGATCGTCGTGCAGGCGGTCGATCGTCGCCGCGCTGGCGCTGTTCGCGCGAGTTCGAGATGCTCGCCGTGGCGGCGAACGTCACCGGGCTCGCTCGTCTACGCCGCGTGCTGCCTCGCCGCGGCGGAGCTGCGCCGGCGCGACGTGCGGGCCGGCGGCATCCCGTTCAGGTGCCGGGCGGCGCGGTCGTGCCGTGGCTCGCGCTCGCCGTGATCGCGTGGCTGCTCTGGGGACTGCGGCGCGAGGAGTGGATCGCGGCGGCGATCGTCGTGCTCGTGGCGATGGGCGTGTACGCCGTGACCGCCGCGCGCTCGTCGCGCGGCGCGTGGCGCGAGGCCGCGTGAGCCGATGACCGATCCGCTGCTTCGCTTCCGCGACGAGTTCCCGATCCTCGCCACGTCGACGTATCTGGTGAGCAACTCGCTCGGCGCGATGCCGCGCACCGTGCCGGAGCGGCTCGCCGAGTACGCGCAGCAGTGGGCGACGCGCGGCGTGCGCGCGTGGGCGCAGGGCTGGTGGGAGATGCCGGTCTCCGTCGGCGACGAGATCGCGCCGCTGATCGGCGCGGGCGCGGGCGAGGTGGCGATGGTGCCGAACGTCTCGATCGCGCAGGCGCAGGTGCTCTCGGCGCTCGACTACGGCGACGGCCGCGACACGATCGTGATGACGGAGCTGGACTTTCCCTCGGTGCGCTACGTGTACGACGCGCTCGCGACGCGGCTCGGCGCGCGCATCGTCGTCGTGCCGAGCGACGACGGGATCGGCGTGAGCGAGGAGCGGCTGATCGAGGCGATCGACGAGCGGACGCGACTCGTCGCGATCTCGCACGTGCTCTTTCGCAGCGCGTACGTGCTGGACGTGGCGCGCATCGCGGCGCACGCGCACGCGATGGGCGCGCTCGTGTCGCTCGACGCGTATCACTCGGTGGGCGTGCTGCCGGTGGACGTGCGCGCGCTCGGCGCCGACTTCCTCACCGGCGGCGTGCTGAAGTGGCTGTGCGGCGGGCCGGGCGGCTGCTTCCTCTGGGTTCGCCCCGAGGTCGAGCGCGACGCATCGCGCCCGCGCTCACCGGGTGGCAGGCGCACGCCATCCGTTCGCCTTCGAGCCGGAGATGGAGTACGCCGACGCCGCGTGGCGCTGGCTCGGCGGAACGCCGGTGATCCCGGCGCTGTTCGCCGCGACGGAGGGGCCGCGCATCCTGCGCGAGGCGGGGATCGACGCCGTGCGGGCGAAGAGCATGCGACAGACGTCGCGGCTGATCGAGCTCGCCGACGCGCGCGGGTATCCCGTCACCGCGCCGCGCGATCCGGCGCGGCGCGGCGGCACGGTGGCGTTCGACGTCCCGCACGCGCGCGAGGTGGCGCAGGCGCTGCTCGCGCGCGACGTGATCGTGGACTATCGGCCGGGCGCGGGCATCCGCGTCGCGCCGCACTTCTACACGAGCGACGACGAGCTCGAGGCGGCGGTGGCGCTGATCGACGACATCCTCGCGCACGAGCGAGTGGCGGCGGTACACTGACGACGGTGCACGTCGTCACCTGACCGCGCGCGCGAAACTCGGCGGCTGCGCCGCGCGTCAGGATTGCACGACCATTCCGATACGACCCACCGAGCACTTCATCTCGAGAACGCATATGCCAGTCCGCCGGCGCGAAGCTTCGCAAAGCGTACGTCAACCTCGAACTATCCGTTCGTCGTCCTCCGCTTCGAGGACGGCCACGAGATCCGCATCGCGCAGGGGAAGGTGAAGACCTTCGACGCGTACACGGGCGAGGTGATCAAGGTCGTCGCCGTGTTCGACCCGACGGCGAAGGAGCGCGACCTGCTCGAGTCGGTGCGCGCCGAGGATCTGCCGGACGCCGAGCCGCACGAGTCGCGATGACGCGCGCGCTGGCGCGTCGCGCTGCCGCTGCTCGCGCAGCTCGCGGCGGCCGGCTGCGCCGTCGGGCAGGGCGCGGCGACGCCCCGCGCCCGGCGTCGTTCGCGCGCGCGGACACGGCGCAGCTGCATCGCACGCTCGACTCGCTCGCCGGCGCGCACCACGGCGTCGGTCGGCTACACGGTGCACAACGTCGACACCGGCGAGCGGCTCGAGCGCCGCGGCGACGAGACCTTCCCGACGGCGAGCCTGATCAAGGTGCCGATCCTCGTCACCGTGTACGATCTCGTCGAGCAGAGGACAGCTCTCGCTCGACGATCCGCTCACGCTGCTCAAGATCGACAAGGTGCCGGGCTCCGGGAACCTGCAGTTCATGCACGACGGCGCGACGCTCACCGTGCGCGACGCGGCGTGGCTGATGTCGGTGACGAGCGACAACACGGCGACGAACCTGCTGCTCGACCGCATCGTCATCCGCCGCGTGTGGGAGAAGATGGAGAAGCTCGGCCTGCCGCACACGAAGGTGCACTCCAAGGTGTACCTGCGCATGGCGAGCGTCGCGATGGACAGCTCGGTGAAGTACGGGCTCGGCGTGACGACGCCGAACGAGATGGCGCGCCTGTTCGCGCTGCTCGCCGACGGCAAGGCGGTGAGCCCGAAGGCGGACAGCGCGATGCTCGACATCCTGGCGCACAACGAGGACTACGACGAGCGTGCAGCGCTACGTCGACAGCCTGACCGTGCCGCACAAGACGGGCGCGACGGACCAGGTGCGCACCGAGTGCGCGCTCTTCCCGCTGCAGTCGCGCGTGGTCGCGTGCGTGCTGACGAAGGAGAACGTCGACCAGCGCTGGCTGATCGACAACGAGGCGCAGGTGACGATGGCGCAGATGGGACGCGCGATCGTGGACGGCGTGGCCGCGGAAGCCGGCAACGCCGTGAGTCGGTGAGCTGAGTGAGCCGGAGGCAGTGAGTCGCTCGGATGACCGGCCTCGGGACTGCACTGCGTCTCGAGGCCGTTTCGCAGCTCACCGCACTCACGCAGCCCCGCAGTCGCCGCAGTTCGCGGCACGCATCGTGCTATTACCTCAGGCACGCGGGAAGAGATGGACGAAGGGAGGGGCCCGTGAGCGCACTTAGCGGTGGGGACCGCTACGAAGCGCCATGAAGCGCGGACGGCTAGCTTGCTAGCAATGTCCGCGCTTCGTGTTTTTCCCCCGGTCGCCGACGCGCTCGCGTGGAGCCGGCCGATCGTCGCGCTCGAGAGCTCGGTGCTCGCGCAGGGACTGCCGATTCCGGCCAACCGGGAGGCGGCGGAGCGGATGACGAGCGCGGTCGCGCGCGCCGGCGCGCTCGCCGCCATCACCGCCGTCGTGCAGGGCAGTCTGCACGCTCGGCCTCGATCGACGACGAGCTCGAGCGATTCCTCGCGCCGCGACGGGATCCGGAAGGTCTCGGCGCGCGACCTCCCGGTCGCCGTGGCGCAGCGGGCCGACGGCGCCACGACGGTCGCGGCGTCGCTGGCCATCGCCGGCGCGGCGGGCGCCGACGGTGTTCGCCACGGGCGGGATCGGCGGCGTGCATCGCGACGCGCCGTTCGACGAGTCGGGCGACCTCGACGAGCTGGCCCGAACGCCGATGGTCGTCGTCTGCGCCGGCGCCAAGTCGATCCTCGACCTCCCCGCCACGCTCGAGCGCCTCGAGACGCTCGGCGTCACCGTCGTCGGCTATCGCACCGACGAGCTGCCCGGCTTCTTCACCCGCACCACCGGGCTCCGGCTGCCGGCGCGGGCCGAGAGCGCCGACGGAGATCGCCGACGATCCACCGCGCGGCGCGGGCGCTCGGCCGGACGCAGGCGACGCTCGTCGTCCAGCCGCCGCCGGCCGACGTCGCCCTCGACGGCGAGGTGGTGGACGGCGCGGTGGAGCGGGCGCTCGACGAGGCCAGGGCGAACGGGATCCGCGGCGCGGCGGTCACCCCGTTCCTGCTCGCCGCCGTCGAGCGGGCGACGGACGGGCGGTCGCTCCGGACCAACCTCGCGACTGCTCGAGGAGAACGCCTTCCTCGCCGGCGCGATCGCCGTGGAGCTGGCCGGAGCTGAGTCGCCCGACATCGTTGCCCGCCGCCGCGATCGAGGAACCGCGGCCCGTCCTCTGCAATTTCTTCCGATGCTGAGTCGTCAAGACGATTGAACTTGCCGCTCACCGAATGGTACTATAGGGCACCCCTCACGAGCCGGAGGCTTCAGTCCCCATGCCCACCCCGTTCCTGAGCTCCGAAGAGTACGACGAGCGCGCCCACCAGCTCTACAACGAAGGGCAGTACGACGAGGCGTTGACCGTTCTGCGGGAAGGGCTCACGCTCTACCCGACCTCGGTAGAGCTGCACATCGGTGTGGGGTACGCGCGACTCGCCCGCGAGGAGTTCGCCTGGGCGCGCCGGAGCTTCGAGGAGGCGCTGGTCCTCGAGCCGGAGCACGAGGACGCGCTGGCCGGCCTCGGCGAGACGCTGCTCAAGTTCGGGCTCGAGGAGGCGGCGCTGCGCTGCTTCCGTCGCACGCTCGAGCTCGGCTACGCCGACGACCTCGACCTGATGCTCCAGATCGGCCGCGCGCTGTTCCGCGAGGCGTCGCTCCGCGAGCGGCGCGAGCTGTTCGCCGTCGCGCAGGAGTTCTTCGAGGTCGCGGTGCAGCAGGCGCCCGAGAGCGCCGAGGCGATCGCCTGCGTCGGCTACGCGCAGCATCGGCTCGGCGAGGACGACGCGGCCATCGCGTCGCTGCGCAAGTCGCTCCAGGTGGACAACGAGCACGCCGAAGCGCGCATCTACCTCGCGAACATCCTGTACGATCGCGGCGACTACGAGGCGTCGCTCTATCACTTCGAGCGCACGTCGACCGAGGATCACTGGGACGAGCTCGGGATCTGGCGGCTGATCGAGCTGAAGCGCGCGGCGTACAAGCTCGACGAGCACGACGCGGACCTGAAGCCGTGGGAAGAGCGGCTCACGGAGCTCGGCGGCGAGCTCGACGACATCGACGAGCTGTTCATCGAGATCGATGGCGCGGTCGCGAGCGAGAGCGGCGAGGTCGAGGTGGCCCGCGGCCAGCTCGAGCTGTTCGGCACGCTTCTTTCCTCCCTGGCCGACTCGAAGGCGGAGGATGGAGTCGGCACCGAGGAAGTCGATCTCGGCGAGCACTCGATCCTCACGCGTGAGGGACGGCAGCTCACCGGCTCGTGGGAGGAGATCGTGCGCTCGATGCGCGACGCGGATATGGATGCGGCGACAGGACGGCTCGCTGCGCGACTTCATGACGCGCATGGCGCAAGCGCACCTATCGGGAGACGGGCGTGCGCGTGCCGAGCCACGACGCCGAGCTGTTCGTTCGCGGCAGCGCGGACGCGGGGATCCTGCGCATCGTCCGATGACCGCCGGCTCGCAGCGGGCCGCGCTGGACGCCATCCACTCGGCGCGCCCGATCATCGCGCGTCTGAGCATGGCGCGCGACAGCGAGGATCTCGCGGCCGACCTCATCGAGGCGTGGACCGCGACCGAGACCGGGCTCCGCTCGCTCGTCGGCGGCTCGTCGCTCACGGGCCAGATGCTGATCCGCGAGCTGCGCCAGCGGCACTTCCTCTCGCTCGAGCAGGCGAACGCGCTCGCCGAGTTCCACGCGGCGCGCGAGCGCGCCGCGCGCGTCGACTACAAGCCGACCGAAGGCGACGTCAACGCGTCGCGCGACGCGTTCCTCAAGCTCGAGGCCGGGCTGATGGGCGAGCCGCCAGCCGCTGCCGTCCCGACGCCGCGAGCGCCGCGCGGCTCCGCGGCGGCATCCGCCGCGCGCGCGCCGCGCGTCGAAGGCGGCCGCGTACACGCCGGACGGTCCGCTCGATCCCGCGGCGCGCGAGCGGTTCGAGGGCACGCCGACCGCGGTGCCGCCCGAGCGCGCGCGCTCGAGCTGGATCGCGCCGGTGCTCGGGCTGGTCGCGCTGCTCGCCGTCGGCGGCATCGCGTGGTACGCCGTGGCGGGCCGGAATCGCGGCAGCGGCGCGCTCGACCAGCGGGGTCACGGCGTATCGCGAAGGACGGCGCGAGGCCGCGGCGGGCGACTTCATGAAGGCGGCGAAGGACGATCCGAACGATCCGATGCCGCACGTCTACCTCGCGCGCATGGCGCGCGAGGCGGGGAACATGAACACCGCCAACGCCGAAGCGGTGACGGCGGTGCGGCTCGGGCCGAACAACGGCGTCGCGCTGCGCGAGCTCGCGTCGGTGAGCTTCGCGCAGCAGAACTACGACGCGGCGCGCCGCTTCTACATCCGCGCCGTGCAGGCGGACAGCAGCGACAAGCTCTCGCAGGGATTCCTCGGCTGCTCGCTCGTGCGACTCGGCCGCGTCGACGAGGGGATGCGCTGGATCACAGCGCGCCGGTCCGGGCGCGTGGAGCGGCTGCGCGCCGCAGCCTGGCACGGTGCCGCCGGCGCGCAGCCGGGTGCAGCCGGGCATGCAGGCGGTGCCGCCGGCGGGCGCACTGCCTCCCGCCGCGGGAACCGTATCCCCGCTGATCGGCGCGCGCGTCGCGCGTCGTCGCGCCGTCGCCGTCACGCCTCCGCTCGCCGTCATCGTGATCGCGTTCGACCACGTCGGGAAGCGCTATCGCAGCTTCACCGGCCGCGAGGTCCGCGCGCTCGACGATCTCACGCTCGAGCTGCAGCGCCGGCGAGGTGTTCGGGCTCGCGGGCCCGAACGGCGCGGGCAAGAGCACGCTGATCGCGCTGCTGCTCGGCTTCCTCGGGCCGAGCGAGGGCACGGTGCGCATCGACGGGCTCGAGCCGCGCCGGTTCATCGAGCGGCACGGCGTCGGCTATCTCTCCGAGCTCGTGAACATCCCGCCGGCGTGGCGCGCGGACGAGGCGCTGCGCCGCTACGCGCTGCTCGCCGGCGTGCCGCCGCGCGCAGCTGCGCGCGCGCGTCGACGAGGCGATCGAGCGGCTCGGCCTCGACGAGCATCGCAGCAAGCGCGTGCAAGCAGCTCTCGAAGGGGAACCTGCAGCGACTCGGTCTCGCGCAGGCGCTGCTCGTGCGAGGAGCAGGTGATCGTGCTCGACGAGCCGACGCACGGGCTCGATCCGGTGTGGACGCAGCGCTTCCGCGACGTCGTGAACGCGCTGCGCCGCGACGACCGCGTCATCCTCATCGCGTCGCACAACCTCGACGAGCTCGCGCGGCTCGCCGATCGCGTCGGCATCATCGACCACGGCCGGCTGCAGCGCGTCGTCGACGTGCGCGGCGGCGCGAGCGCGACGTCGGCGCGACGGCACGCCGTACCGCATCGTCGCTCGCGCGCGGCGCCGAGCTCGTGCCGACGTCTTTCCCGGCGCGCGCGACGTGGGGCAGGGCGAGTACGAGCTCGACGGCGCTCACGCTCGAGGAGATCAACGCGGGGCTCGCGACGCTGATCGCGCGCGGCGCGCTGGTGAGCGTCGTGTATCCGGTGCACTCGCTGCTCGAGCAGCAGTTCCGCGAGGCGGTCGTCCGCCGGCGAGGACGTGGCGTGAGCGCGACGGAGCGGTGCGTCGCCGGCACGCGCGCGTCGGCGCGTACGCGCTCTGGCAGCTCCGCGACTACCTCAAGGACCGCGGGCTGCCGACGCTCATCGTCGCGATGCTGTTCGGCTATCTCGGCGCTCGAGCCCGATCATCGAGCGGATGCCGACGCGAGCGGACGCCGGTGCCTGCCGACGCTGCTCGCGCGGTTCGGCTCGGCGGAGGCGGTGCACGCGGCGCGGATGATGGAGTTCAACCACGCGTTCCTGCGCGGCATCCTCGGCACGATCGTCTTCGTCGGCGCGCTGTTCGCGATGAACGGCATCGTCGCGAACGACCGGAAGCAGGGCTTCTATCGCTTCCTCTTCGCCAAGCCGATGACGCCGTCGCGCTACTACGGCCAGGCGTTCTTCGTCCACTGGGCGGGCTTCGTCGCCGTGATGATCGCTGCTCGGACTCGTCTACGGCGCGCTGATCTGGCCGGTGCTCTCGCGGCCGCTGCTGCGTGGTGATCGCGCTGATGTTCGTCGCGTACTCGGGGATCGCGTTCCTGCTCTCGGCGGCGGCGCGGTGGGACTGGCTGTCGCTCGTCGCGGTGACGGTGGCGGCGACTTTCTCTGGGGACGCTTCGGCGACGTCGACGCATCCGCTCGCCAGGCTGCTGTTCCTGCTGCCGCCGCTGCACCGCGCCGACGAGGTGTATGCGTCGGTGTCGCGGCGCGCCGATGTATGCTTCCGGTGCTCCGATCGTGATCCCGTGGCCCATCCTGCTGTGGCTCGCCGGGTACGGCGCCGCGTGCTTCGCGGCGGGTCTCGTCGTGCTGCGCTATCGCCGTCTCGCCATCGTCTAACGCCTCCATGACCGTCTCCGATCTGTCCGTCGCACTCGATCCCGCGACGGTCCGTCGCACCACTCTGCCGAACGGCCTCACGCGTGCTCGTGCGCCGCGACACGCTCGGCGCCCGTCGTCGCCATCGTCACGTACGTGAGCGCCGGCTACTTCGACGAGACCGACGACGTCGTCGGCATCGCGCACGTGCTCGAGCACATGTACTTCAAGGGCACGCCGACGCGCGGCGTGGGCGAGATCGCGCAGCAGACGAAGGCGGTGGGCGGCTACCTCAACGCGGCGACGATCTACGATCACACGAGCTACTACACGGTGCTGCCGTCGTCGAGCTTCGCGGCGGGGCTCGACGTGCAGTTCGACGCGTACGCCAACTCGCTGATCGACGCCGAGGAGCTGGCGCGCGAGCTCGAGGTGATCATCCAGGAGGCGAAGCGGAAGGCGGACAACCCCGGCGCGGTCGCGACGGAGACGCTGTTCGAGCTGCTGCACGACCGGCACCGCATCCGCCGCTGGCGCATCGGGCGCGAGCCCGGGCTGCGCGCGCTCACGCGCGACGCGATGATCGCGCTTCTATCGCAACTTCTATCATCCGGGCAACACGGTGCTCGTCGATCGTCGGCGACGTCGATCCCGACGAGGCGATGCGCGGAGATCGACGCGCGCTACGGCGCGCTGCCGGCCGGCGAGCCGACGCGCATCGCCGGGCCCGACGGAGGAGGGCGCGGCCGGGCTTCCGCTATCGCGAGTGGACGGGCGACATCGGGCAGACGCAGGTCGCCTTCGGCTGGCGCACGCCGGCCACGCTCGACGACGCGACACGCCGGGCCTCGACCTGCTCGCGCACGATCCTCGGCGGCGGGCGCGCGTCGCGGCTCTATCGCGCCGTGCGCGAGCGGAAGCTCGCGTCGTCCGTGTCGCGCGTACGACTACACGCCGACGTCGCTCGGCGTGTTCGTCGTGCACGCCGAGACGCCGCCCGAGCGCGCGGCCGACGCGGCGCGCGCGATCTGGGCGCAGCTGCGCGACGTGCGCGACGACGGCGTCGGCGAGGCGAGAGCTCGACGCGCGCGAAGCGCGTGTTCGAGTCGCGCTGGATGCGCCGGCTCGAGGACATGGAAGGGCAGGCGAACTATCTCGCCGAGTGGGAAGCGCTCGGCGACTGGCGATGGGCGACGAGTACCTGCGTCGCGCGCTCGCCGTGACGACGGACGAGCATCGCAGGCGCTCGCGCGGCGGTATCTCGATCCCGACCAGGCGGCGGTCGTGGTCTATCGGCCGACGGACAGCACGCCGGTCGCCGACGGACGCGGACGCGATGCGCGCGCTGCTCGACGACGCGCCCGTCGCGGCGCGCGGAGCCGCGTCGCGGTGCCGCCGCTGGCCGCGCCGGCGATCGCGACGCGGGCTGCGCGCCGAGCGCGAGGAGGCTGGCGTGCACGTCTATCCGCACGCCGAGCGGGCATCGCCGCTGCTCGTGCGACGCAAGCCGGGCGCGCTCGTGCACGCCGGCGTGTACGCGCTCGGCGGCGCGCGCGACGAGCCGGCCGACACACGCGGGCCTCACGTCGCTGCTCGTGCGCACGGCGCTCAAGGGCACGACGCGGCGCAGCGCGACTGCAGATCGCCGAGGAAGGCGAGCTGCTCGGCGGCAGCGTCACCGGCTCGGCGTCGGGGCGAGAGCTTCGGCTGGTCGATCAGCGTGCCGGCGCGCTACGCGCCGCAGGCGATCGAGCTGCTCGCCGACGTCGTGCAGCATGCCGACGATTCCCGACGACGCGCTCGAGACGGAGCGCGCGATCGCGCTCGCCGATCTCGTCGCGCTGCGCGACGACATGTATCGCTATCCGATGCGCCTGGCGACGCAGGCGGCGTTCGCCGGCCATCCGTACGGCGTGCCGGCGAGCGGCGACGAGCGCACGCTGCCGACGATCACGGCCGACGATGCTGCGCGCGTGGCATCGCGCGCGCGTGCTCGACGGCGCCGGCGGTGATCGCCGTCGTCGGCGACGCCGATCCGGACGAGCTGGCCGCGCTGGCGGCGCGACGCGTTCGGCGAGCTGCGCGGCGGCGACGCTCGACTCGCTCGCGGCGCCGAGCTGGCCGAGCGACGTGGTGCAGCGCGTCGAGCAGCGCGAGAAGGCGCAGACGGCGCTGGCGCTGATGTTCCCCGGTCCGTCGCGCGCCGACGACGCGCGCTTCGCGACGGCGATGATCGCCGGCGTGGCGAGCGGGCTCGGCGGCCGCTTCTTCGACGAGCTGCGCGACAAGCGCTCGCTCGGCTACACGGTGCACGCGTTCGCGACGCGAGCGCGCGCTGGCCGGCGCGTTCGTGAGCGTACATCGCGACGTCGCCGGAGAAGGAGGAGGTCGCGCGCCGCGGCCTGCTCGACGAGTTCGCGAAGCTGCGCGACGAGCCGGTGACGGCGAAGGAGCTGGAGCAGGCGAAGACGTACGCGATCGGCGTGCACGCGATTCGCCAGCAGAGCGGCGGCGCGGTGCTCGGCGAGATCGTCGACGCGTATCTGTTCGGCCGGCTCGCCGAGCTGGAGGAGTTCGAGGCGCGCGTGCGCGGCGGTGACCGCGGAGGAGATGCGGGCGATCGCGCGGCGGTACTTCGATCGAGGAGCGGCGGGTGGAGGGGATCGTGCGGGGGAGGACTGCAACTCCCAGTAGTGAGTAGTGAGTACTGGTAGCGAGACTGGCATATCGGCTCCCAGAAGTAGCGGGCGAGCGCGCGACCGGAATACGACGGCCGTACTCGGTACCAGTACTGGTACCGGTACAGCCGTTACGCCGGTCGAGACGCTACTCTGCGTTCTGGAGCTCGTACGCCAGTCCCGCTACTCGTACGTCAGTACTCGCTACTCGGACGTGCGTCGAGCTCACTGAACCCTCAGCGTGCGGCGCCGACCGGCTGCGCTTCCTCGCAATCCCGCGCATCGCCGTCATCACCGCGAACGTCGCGCGGCGGAGGTGGCCGTCGGGGGCGCGGAGGCCCGTGATCGTGCCGTAGTCGCCCGCTTCGCTCACGATCAGTCCCTTGATCGACGGACGGCTCGTCGCCCACGCGAGCGCGGACCAGAGGGCGCGCTCCTGGCTCGCTTCGCCGTGCGCCTCGGGGAAGCCGCCGGCGGCGAAGACCCAGTGGTCCTTCGGCGAGTTGGACTCGCGCATCCAGCGGTCGGCGGCGTGCGTCGCGGCGTCGAGCGTGCGGACGCCGGTGCGCGACGGGAAGAGCGTGAAGCCGACGACGTCCACCGGCGAGCCGCGCGCGGCGGCCCACGCGTAGAGCGTGCTGTCGCGCCGATCGTACGCCGAGGCGGAGACGCCGATGCGCACGTGGCGGTCGGCGCGCTTGGCGATCGCCGACGGCGCGGGTGAGGAAGCTCTCCCAGTACTGCGGCGCGCGCTGAGCCGGCGGCGCGCGTGCCGGAGTCGTACGGATCCTCGGCGGGCAGCAGGATGTCCGGATGCAGCCGGCGCACGACGCGCTCGATCGTCTCGAGGCGGCGCGTGTCGTTGAAGGTGCGGCCCGAGAAGGAGAAGATCTGCGCGCGGGTAGCCCAGCGTGACGATCAGCTCCGTGCTGTCGCGACGCAGCAGGTCGAGCGTGTGCGCGAGCGAGTCGAGCGCCTGCCGGTCCATCTCCTCGGGGATGATCACGACGCTCACGACCGAGACGCCGAGCGTGTCGGCGAGCTGCGAGGTCGTTGCGGATCGCGACCGGCGGCGGCGCGTCGTCGAGATCGGGGAAGATCTTGAGCCCGATGTCGAAGTCGCCGTCGGGGCGCTCCTGCAGCTTCTCGGTCGCGGGATCGTGGATGCGGTACGAGTTCACCGCCTGATCGGCCTGCGTGAGCTGGCTGATGAACAGCACGACCCACGCGCCGGCGACGAGCGCGAGGAACAGCCGGAAGGTCGCCGTGGCGCGGCGCAGCGCCGGAAACGCCGGCGCGATCATCGGCACGAGCACGAAGAACGGCGAGCCGATGACCGTCGGCGACGGAGAGCGCGACGGAGAAGGCGCCCGTCGTCGCGGCGAGGAAGATCAGCGCCGGCGTGGGCAGCACCTGGCCCGTCGCCGCGACGGAGCGAAGCACGCGCGTCGGTCGCGATGAGGACGTCGTACGCCGCGATGAAGAAGCCGATGAACGGATTGACGAGCCGTCGCAGCGCGGCGTAGAGCGCCTGGAGCGCGAACAGCGCGACGGTGAACGGCCAGAGCCAGTCGACCTGCGTGACGGCGCGCCCGGTGATGCGAGCTCGTCGTCGCGAGGTGGATGACGAGCGACGGCAGCAGGAGGAATCCCGCGATCGCCGTGAGCGCGACGAAGGCGCGCGGGCAGGGTGCGCACCTGGACGATGCGGCGCGGTCAGCGCGACGTCCCACATCAGGATGGTCACGACGAGCAGGATCTGCAGCAGCGGGAGCAGATTGCGCATCTAGCCGCGCATCCGCGTCTCGCTGGTGACGCTCGCCGGCACGAGGCGGCGGACGAAGACGTCGAGCGCCTTCGTGGCGCCGGCGCCGTCGCGCGCCATCACGTCCACCAGCGCGAGACCGCGGTCGGGAAAGGAGTGCACGCTCAGATGACAGGGGTCGAGCAGGAGGATGGCGGAGATTCCGCCGTCCCCGGCAGTTCGCACGACGGGTGCCGCGGCGGCGTTGAGCCCGGCGGCGCTCGCCGCCGCGATCAGCAGCCCGCTCAGCAGCGGCGCGTCGCGCAGCGCACCCGAGCCGACGCCGATCAGATCGGCGCTCACGTGGGCGAGGTGGATCGTCTCGCTCACCGAGCCGGCCGAGCCGCCGGTCGCGGAGCGGGCGCGGCCGCTCGCGCGAGGGAGCGATGCCCCGAGGGGCCGACGCTGCGCACCGCGACCCAGCCGTCGTCGAGCTGGAAGTCGAGCGTGTAGCTGCGTGGCGCGGCCGACAGGAACGACGCGCTCCCACGTCGGCGCGGTGGTGCGGCGCACGCAGCAGCTCGTAGCCCGACGCACCGCTCACGTCGCGCCAGGTGATCGTCCACGCCTGGCCGCCCGACGCGGACGACTCGCGGCGCGCGAACACGGAATCCGGCGGCGGGGGAGCCGACGCGAGCGAGACGACGGTCGCCGCGTTGAGCCGCGCCACCTGGGCGACATAGCCGAAGCTCACGTGCGCGAAGTCGTCGGTGGGGAGATGCTGGCGCTTGTAGTTCTCGAGCCGCTCCGTGAAGCGAAGTCCGGGCCAGCCCGCGCGGACGAATGGCGAGTGGTCGCCGCCGCGACCGATCCGGTCGAGCCGCCAGGTCGGACGCACCTCGAAGGCGGGGAGGTGCAGCGCGCCGATGCGCCCAGACGTAGCGCCCGAGCTCGCGGCTCGCGCCGCTGTCGGGATCCGCCGCGTAGACGCGCACGCTCGTCGAGTCGGTCGTGCCGTCCTCGGCGACGACGTTGCCGACGATGTCGTTCGTGAACGCGGCGACGACCGTCTTCCCCTCGCGCGTCAGTCGGTCGGCGAGATGGGTCGAGCCGAGCAGACCCTGTTCCTCGCCGGCGTAGAGCGCGAAGACGACGGTGGCGTCGAGACCGTGCGGCCAGCGCCGCGATACGACGCGCGCGAGCCTCGACGACGGCGGAGGTGCCGGAGCCGTCGTCGTCCGCGCCGGGCGCGTCGCTCGTCGGTGTCCCAGGCAGCCGGTGGGCGCACGCGGCGCAGATGCAGCTGTCGTAGTGGCCCGCCGACGACGACGACGCGCGACGTGTCGCGGCCGGGCAGGATGCCGAGCACGTTCACCACGTTCACGCGCAGGCTGTCCGGATGGCGGGGCACGGCGACGATCGGCGGCGTCGTACTCGACGCGCAGGCAGCCGCCGCAGTCGCGGCTGGCCACCTCGAGCTGCGCGTGCAGCCAGCGTCGCGCCGCGCCGACGCCGCGGGTGGACGAGAGCGTGTCGGAGAGCGTGTTGCGCGTGCCGAACGCGACGAGCGTGGAGTCGGTGGCGCGGATGCGCGCTTGCATCGATCTCGGCGAGCGCGGCCGCGATGGCCGAATCGCGCCGGAGTCCGATGCGTGGATCGGCGGCCCAGCTCGACGCGGGGGAGAGGAGCAGGCCCGTCGGGCCCGGCGCGATCTCGGTGTGCGTCGTCGTGCGCGTGCAGGCCGCGCCGCCGACGAGCAGAAGCATCGCGCCGCAGCGCGTGACCGCGGTCGTTGCTGTCCGGGTGCTTGCTAGGGTCACGCCGTCTCCGCGCTCGAGGTCGTTCTCCTCGCCAAGCTAGACTGCGCGCCCGAGCGCGACAAGCAACCGCGCCGCTGCCGCGTGGAGCGGCGCCGTTTACTATACGAGACGATGACGCCACGACGCACGCTCGGCACGATCCCGAACCTGATCTCCGTCTCGCGCGTCGCGCTCGCGGCGGGGTTCGTCGCGTCCAGCGCGACGGAGCTGCGCGTCGGCATCATCGGCGCGGCGGCGATCACCGATTTCCTCGACGGATGGATCGCGCGTCGAGCGCGCGTCACGTCGCGCTGGGGCGCGATGATCGACCCGATCGCCGATCGCTTCTTCGTGCTCACCGTCGTGGCGACGATGCTGTTCACCGGGATGATCAGCACGGGCGCGTACTTCGTGCTCATCTCGCGCGACCTCGCGACGGCGGTCGGCTTCCTCGTCGCGAAGATCATCCCGTGGCTGCGCGGCGTGACGTTCCAGGCGCGCATGTCGGGGAAGGTCGTGACCGTGCTGCAGCTGATCACGCTCGTGTCGGTCCTCGTCCTGCCGGTGGCGACGCCCTGGCTGCGTGGGACTGGTCGGCGTGGCGTCGGTGCTGTCGATCGCGGATTACACGCTCGCGCTCTGGCGCGCCCGGGCGCGGTGAGCGCCCGCCGCCGCGGTCCGTGGGGCGCGGCGGTGCTGATGACCGCTGCGCTCGCGGCGCCGCTCCATGCGCAGCAGCCGCGCGCGCGGCTCGTTCCCGAGGTGCGCGTCGACGCCATCGGCGCATCGCCCACGACGGTGCAGGGCGCCGTCGGCGTGGAGATCCCGGCCGGCTGTTACGTGCGCGTCGGCGTGCTCGCGGGTGCGGGCGCGTCGGTGGACGCGGACGAGTCGGGCGCTGGCCGGCCGGCTGGACGTGCTGGCGCGCTTCCTCCTCGATCCGTTCCGGCAGTCGCGCTGGGGATTCTCCGCCGGCGGCGGGATCAGCCTCCTCGCGCGGGAGGGCGACCACGTGCAGCCCGAGCTGCTCGTCGCGCTCGACCTCGAGGGCCCGCGCTGGTCGAATGGCGTGTCGCCGTCGATCCAGGTGGGTCTGGGTGGCGGGGTGCGAGCGGGGTTCGGGTTGAGGTGGGGCGGGAGGGGACGAGGTGAGTTGGTGCGGTTGGTGGGTTGGTACACGGCCTCGGGACGCTTTCTGCGATCCGAGGCCGTTCGAGTTCCCGGGGCTGGCGCGCGGGATTCGTTTCACGCGGAGCGCGCAGACAACTGCCGAGGACACCGAGAACGACTCGGTCAGCTCTTGCGCCGCGGGTTCTTGCACGCGGAGACGCTGAGCCGCGGAGAACTGCATTCGGTGCTCGCGCTGGCGCACGGCTCCTCTCCATCCACGGCCCCAAAATCTTTGAAGGTGCGGTGGAGAGATCTCGACGCCGGCACGGAGCGAACCGGCCCTGTCCGGAAAATCCGGGTAAATCCGCGTTCCGTCGTTGCCGCGCCCGGACTAGCGCCGAGGCCAGATTCGGTCGGAGGAATCCGACTCTGACCCCAACGACTCTGACCCGAACGACTCTGACCCGCAAAAACACAAACGCCCCCGAACATGCTCGGGGGCGTATCGTATCCTTCAGGAGTCGGCCCGGGCTCAGGCGGCGGAGGCGGCGTTCGATTCCGACCGGGCCTTCGGGGGCTGGGCGAAACGCAGGCCCAGCGTCTTCAGTTCGGCGATCTGCTGCTCGCTCAGCTCGGGGAACCGCTCCGTCATGTACTTGATCGTTTCGGCGAACCACTCGTCCACGTGCTCAGGCTCTGCACCGACGACGCCACAACGCATGATGTGCTGGAAGAGCTCGTCGCGGGCCTGCTCGAATGGGGAAGGCTCCGCTGGGGCCGCGTATCGGCGCCCGGAATTTCTCTGCTGTTTGGCCATGTAGTAGGTGATAGGGTTGGTGTCAAACAAATATAAACAGATTGGATCCTGGCTCACAGTTCCAATGGTCCAATATTTCACTGACGCGACAGCGCGGTCAGCCGTGAAGCGCCGCCGCTCCGATGAACTCGAGCAACACCGAGACCACCGTCTCCGGAACCTCCTCTGGGACGAGTCGCCCCACTCCGGGAAGACGAACGAGACGCGAGCCCGGAATCGTGTCCGCGAGCTTGTCCGCGAAGCGTCGGGCCGACCCACGGATCCTGATCGCCCCAGAGGATCAACGTCGGCTGCGGCAGCGAGCCGAGCTCGGCGTCCTCCATGTCCTCGTCGTCGATCGAGCGCGCGAGCAGGAGGAGATGGTTGAGACCCTCCTCGCCCACATAAGGTGCCAGATACCGCGCGACCAGCTTGTCGGGCATGTTGGCTTCGTTCGCCACGCTCCGCCGCAGCACCTCGCCGAGGATCGGAGCGGCGCCAAGGATGCCGCGCGACGCGCGGAAGGCGAAGCGCGCCGTGTTCCGCTGGAGCGTGGTGACGTCGTCCGCCGGCACCTCGTCCAGCGCGATCGGATTGACCAGCAGCAAGCGCTCGACGCGCTCCGGCCGCGTGGAGGCGAGACGCAGCGCCACGGCGCCGCCAAGGTCGATCCCGACTACGGTCGCCTTGGGAAGTCTGAGCGCCGTGAGAGCTCGATCGACCAGCTCCGCCTGGGCGGCGATCCCGAAGTCGGCGTCGAAGGGGCGATCCGACTCGCCGTAGCCGAAGAGGTCCACCGCGAACGCGGTGCGGTTCGCCAGGGCGATCTCCGGCGCGATGTTGCGCCAGAGGAAGCTGGAGGTGCCGAACCCGTGCAGGAGCACGATGGGCGCACCTCCGTGACCGTATCGCTCCACGTGCATCGACCCGGGTCCGACGGGGATGCGCAGCAGATCGGCGTCGATGGGATCGTTCTCCGAGATGGTGAAGTAGGCCCGCGACGGTCCGGCCGCGTCCTCAGACAGGCATCCTCGCCGGACGCAACCGCGGGGTCAAGCCATTCCGCTCGCATGCACGGGACGCGCCGCTGTGACGCGACAGTGGCCGGCCACGTCTCACTAGAGTCCGCTTGGCCGTCTGCCCGCCGGCTGACCCGCCACTCGGCGCCGGCAACCTGCCGCCGACCCGTTCTACGCGACGATGACGAGCGACGCTGAGGAAAAACCCGGACTCCTGGCCGAAGGCTGGCGCGACCTCGTGAACCGTCCGGCGGGGCAGGAGCCCGCCCTGGACGCCCTCCGCGCGTTTGCGGTGCTCGCCGTCATCTGCGCGCATTACGCCCTGCCGGAATGGCCGCGCGCTGCCGGAGCGCTCCCGCGGATCGGCCGTACGGCCCCCTTTCTCTACGGGTGGACGGGGGTCGATCTGTTCTTCGTTCTGAGCGGGCTGCTCATCGGTCGCCAGCTCTGGCGCGAGGTCGGTCGCACCGGGACGGTCCGCATCGGCCATTTCCTGCTCCGTCGAGGGCTCCGCATCTGGCCGCTCTACTTCGTTGCGCTGGCCTACGTGGCGTACACCGGCGAGACGGAGTGGTCCGACTGGACGTTTCTCTCGAACTACGTCCTGGGGAAGTTCTCGCGAAGCTGGTCGCTCGCCACGGAGGAGCAGTTCTACATCGTCGTGCCGATCCTGCTCGTGATCAGCGCGCGCGTGCTCGCGCTGCGGAAGCAGATCTGGCTGCTGCTCGCGATGCTCCTGAGCGTCCCCATCGTGCGCATGCTGACGCGCGCGCATCTGGGAGCCCTCGGCCTGGACCCGCAGGATCTCGCGGACAAGATGCAGTACCCCTTCCACCTGCACTGCGAGCCGCTGCTCATCGGACTGATGCTCGCGCTCCTCGCGACGACGCGCCCCGAGTGGTTCGAGACGAAAGCAGCAGGCCAGCTCGCGTGGCGTGCGCTCGCCGTCATGCTGGCCATGTTCGCGGCCGGCATCGTCCTCGACTGGTACGACAAGGGCACGTTCGCCTTCCTCGCGCTTGGCCTCATCTTCGGCGGAGCGACCTACTTCGGCATGGTGGATCGATCGCTGATCACGCGGCCGCTGCACGCGCGAGTGTTCTATCCGATCTCGCGGCTCTCGTACGGCATGTACCTCAATCACTTCGTCGTCTTCCCGGGGAGCACGGCGTGGGTCGTCCGACACGCCCGCGGTCTGCCCCCGACGGCGGTGTTCATCGGCGGCCTCGTGCTCGCCACCGCGATCTCGATCGGCGTCGCCGTGATCACCTTCCTGCTGATCGAGCACCCCTTCCTTCAGCTGCGCGCGAGGCTGCTCGCCAGCCGCCAGCGCCTCACCGCGCCGACGCTCGAGCCGGCGACGTAGAAAACGCTTGCCCGTGCACGTTGCGGAGGCGATTCTTCATCAGTCCGCGTGATGCACGTGGATGCGGCGCCCCTTCGAGCATGAACGAAGTTGGTCGAGCGATGGATTCGGAGCAGACGTACGACGACGGGCGAGCCCGCAATCTCGAGCAGATCCTCCGCGCGTTGGCCGAGCGCATCCGGGAGCTCGACGAGCAGGGGCAGCTCCTGGCGAACGCGAGCGAGCTGACCAAGCTGCTGGGCGAGGCACGTAGTGAGCTGTTTCACTACGAGGTCCGCGCCACGTACGACACACCCGAAGTGGCGGAGAGCCGCCGCATCGTCAACGACGCCATCCAGCAGGCGGAACAGGGATCGACATGGCAAAGCAGCGAGTGGACGGAGGACGGGGACGACGCCCCGGAGTGGTGACCGACGTGAAGCGCGGCGGGCCCGGTCGCGGGTTCTGGCTCGCGCTCGGCATCGTCGCGGTCATCGGCCTGGGGGCGCTGGGCTACGTGGCCAGCCGACCCAAGGTCACCGCGCGGACGATCGATCCGAATCTCCCGCCCATGAAGGCGGAGGGGTATCTGATCGGGAGCCCGACCGCGCCGCTCGAGGTCATCGAGTTCGCCGACTTCGAGTGTCCGGGGTGCGGCCAGTTCGCGACGATCACGGAGCCGGACGTGCGCGCGAAGCTGGTCAACACGGGGAAGATCCGCGTGCGCTACATGGACTTCCCGCTCCCGATGCACAAGAACACGTGGGATGCGTCGCTCGCGGCGGCGTGCGCCAACGACCAGGGGAAGTTCTGGGAGATGCACGACGTGATCTTCCAGAACCAGGACCGGTGGAACGGTGAGACGACGAGCCGTCCGCGCCCCGTCCTCGCCGATCTGGCGAAGGGGCTCGGCCTCGACATGTCGAAGTACAACGCCTGCATGGATGCCGAGACGCACCGCGCGCAGATCCAGGCGAACCTGATGGAGGCGGAGCGCCGCCAGGTGAACCAGACGCCGACGTTCGTCATCGGCGACAAGCTGGTGCCGGGCGCGATCCCGTACGACACAGTTCCGGAAGCTGGTGGACGACGAGCTGGCGAAGACGCCAGCCCGCACCGATTCCGCGACGAAGCCGGCGACGTCGGCCACCGACAGCGCCGCGACGAAGAAAGCAGGCGCGAAGTGAACAAGCGCATGCTGGTGGCGCTCGTGGCGCTCGCCGGCGTCTTCGTCGCGCTGTACCTCACGCTTTACAAGCTGGGCTACATCGGGACGCTCGCCTGCGCGGTCGGCTCCTGCGAGACGGTGCAGACGTCGAAGTGGGCGACGTTCCTCGGATTCCCGGTGGGCGCGTGGGGGGTGGGCTACTACCTCGTCGTGCTCGCGCTGGCACTCATCGGTCTCACGCCGCGCTACGCGGAAACGCGCCGCGTCTCGGAGATCCTGATGCTGCTCACGGGCTTCGGTCTCCTCTTCTCGATCTGGCTCACCTACCTCGAGCTGTTCGTCATCCACGCGATCTGCCAGTGGTGCGTCATCTCGGCGATCCTGGCGACGGTGCTGTTCATCCTGAGCTGGCTCGACCTGCGCGAGCTGAACCACCTCGCCGAGGAGACGGCCGCGGAAGCGGCCGAACGTCTGCGCGACGGGCGATTCGGGGCGGAGATCAGGAATACGAACGAAGTGGCGATGAGGGCGATCAGGAAAGAGTGAGTTGGTGCACGGCCTCAGGATGTTCCTCGCGCAGGAGTCGTATTCAGGTGCGGACGGCTCCGCGGGCTCCGCGTGAACACTCCGGGCGCGGCCGAAACTGACCGAGGCCGTGCCAGCAGCTCACCAGCTCACCGCCATCAATCGCTCGATCGCCACGCGAGCAGCCTCCGGCGCCGCGTGCGAGTGACGTGACAACTCCACCGACGCGATGCCGGTGAAGCCGACGTCGCGCAGGGCACGCATGATGTCGGGCCAGTCGAGCGAGCCGTCGCCGATCTGGAGGTGTTCGTGGACGCCGTTGCGCGAGTCGTCGAGGTGGACGGTGCGGATGGAGGCGGCGTAGCGGCGGATCGCGTCGCCGGCGGTGATCGACTCGGTGCAGGGGACGTGGCCGACGTCGAGTGCGAGGCCGAAGTCGGGGAGCGACGCCTCGTCGCGCAGGCGTTCCCAGTCGGCGAGACCGTTCACGAGCATGCCGGGCTCGGGCTCGAAGGCGATGCGCACGCCGAGCGGCGTGATGCGTTCGTGAAGCTCGCGCACGCCGGCGACGAGATGACTCCAGGCCAGCTCACGATCGAAGTCGGTGGGAAGGATCCCCGACCAGAGGGAGATCGTGTCGCCGCCCAGCGCGACGGCGATTCGCGCGCAGCGCTCCAGGAAGTCGAGGCGACGCTCGCGTCCCTCGGCCTCCGCCTCGATGAGCGTCGGGCGCTGCTTGCGACGCGGATCGAGGACGTAGCGTGCGCCCGTCTCGATGACGACGGCGAGGTCGAGTCGCTCGAGAAGCGCGCGTGTCGCGCAGAAGCTGCGCGTCCGACGTGTGGTCGGGATGGAGATGGTTCGCGTCCGGCGTCAGCGCGACGGCGCGATACCCCAGCTCGGCGATGATGTGCAGTGCGTCGTCGAGCCGGTGATGCGCGAAGCCGTTCGTGTTGTAGCCGAGTCGGAACGCGGGCGCCGGCATCAGCGCGTCGTCGAACCGCTCGCGATCCAGCGCAGCAGCGCGTCGTACTGCTTGTAGAGGTTCATCTCGCTCGAGCCTTCGGGCGTCTTGAAGAAGAGACCGAGCGCGCCGATCGGACCGGACTCGCCGCGTGCTGCGCGAGGAGCGCGAGGCGCGCGATGTCGAGCACGAGCGGCGCGGCGAGCACCGAGTCGGTGCCCTCCCAGGTGAACTGCATGCGCATGCGATGTCCGCCCCAGCCGCGGAACTGGATGAAGTTCCACGCGACCTTGTGGTCGGCGAGCGGCTTGAAGTAGTCGATGCGCACGTCGCCCTCGGGTGCGTAGCCGAGGATTCCCTCGAGCACGCCCTTCTTCGACGTGATCTTGCTCGCCTTGTTCTCCGGATCGGCGAGCACGAGGCCGTCGGTGTTGCCGAGGATGTTGGTGCCGTACCAGCCCTCGACGGTGAGCGCGCGGATGGGGAACATCGGCGCGAGCGCGGTCTTGAGCAGCGTCTCGCCCGTCTTGCCGTCGCGCCCCGCGAGGGGAACGCCCGCGGCGCGCGCCATCTCGACGACCGCGGGGAGCGACGCGCCCGCGGATGGAGTGAAGTTCGCGTGCGGGCAGCCCGCCTCGATCGCGGCGAGCGCGTAGAGCGTCGACGCGGGGATGCGCGGATCGTCGTCGTCGAGCGCGCGACGCAGCTGCGCGGCGTCCCAGTCGAACAGCGGTGCCGCGGGCGTCGGCTCCGTCGACGTGAGGTTCACGACGACGGTGGGCTCATCCTTCGCGAAGGCGCGAATGTCGGCGACGATTCGCGACGAGCATCTCGCGCGCCGTGCCCGCGGCGCCGGCGCTCGCGTTGATCGCCGGCGAGCGCGTCGATCGCCGGTCCACCGCCGCGCAGCACGCCGCGCGTGATCGTGATGCGCTCGAGATCGGGACGCAGCGCGTCGATCGTCGCGACGGGGAAGCTCTCGACGCCCGCGAGGGTGGCGTGCGCCGATTCGGCGAGGGTGCCGGGCGCGAGATCGCAGCCGCCGATCTCGACGCGCTTCAGCGGAGCAAGGCCCAGCGCGACGAATGGCTCCGTCTCCGTGAGAAGTCCTTCGAGCGGGACGAGCCCGCGCTGCGCAGCGAGCACGCCGGCGGCGAGCGTGGTGGCGATGGAGCCTCGGGCACCGATGATCCAGAGCTTCACGTTGCGGGGATGCGGAGATGAGGGGATGCGGGGATGACCGGAGCTGCTTACGTGATGGGGATCAGGGTGCGGCCCCAGCGCGTCAGCGCGAGCAACGAGACGAGTACGAGTGCAGGCCTCGGTGCGCTCGCGCCGGCGATCGCGCCGTCGAGGGCGGGGATCGCCCGGATGAGCGCACCGACCGCGGGGCCGACGGTCTTCGGTCCCGGCTCACGCAGCGCACGCGAGAGCGCCGGACCAGCGAGCGCGCCCGTCGCGGCAGCCCACGGCAGCGACGACGGTCCGCCGCGGATCGCCGTGGCGAGCAGCGCGCCGGCGGCGAGCGCGGCCCCCGTGCGCAGCTCCGTCGTTCGCGCCGCACCGGTCTCGCCGCGCGCGACGAGCGTGAGTCCGGCGACGTACGCGCCGAGCAGCAGCGCACCTTCGGCTGCCGCGACGACTCCACCGTGCCGCTGACCGCTTCGACACCCATCAGCAGCGACAGCGACCGGCAGGCGCCCATCGCGATGGGGCCGAGCGTGGTCGGAGTGCTTGAGCTGGAAGTCGTAGGCGACGACGGCAGCGGCGAGCGCGGGGCCCGGTCCAGCGCGCGCCGCCACGCCAGGCCGCGAGCGTGCCGGCGAGCAGCAGCGATCCGCCGACGATCGCCGCGGCACGCGGCGACACGGCGCCCGACGGGATCGGTCGCTCGGGACGCTCGCGCGCGTCCTCCTCGCGATCGGCGAGGTCGTTGAGCGCCATGCCGGCGAGATAGATCATCGCCGATGCGGCCGACAGTCGCGCCGCACGGGCCGTCTCGATGTGATCGCCGTCGAGCAGCAGGCCGGCGAGCGGATCGCCGAGCGCCGAGAAGACGGCGGGAGCGCGAACGAGTCGGAGATAGGGCAGCAGCGCGGCGCGGAGTGCGGTCGGCGCATGCGCCGACTTCGCGCTGCCCGCGCGGCGACCGACGACGCGCGGCCGCGCGCGCGCCGCCTCAGCGGGCACGCGCCATCCCGAGCTCCGGCGCAGTCGGCCCGATCGAACAGCTGCTGGAGCAGCAGCTGCCTTCACCTCCGTCGCCGACACCTCGCCCTCGGGCACGAGCGCGGGATCGCCGGAGATGAACACCGGGCCCTGCGCGGGATCGTCGGTCAACCGGCCGTGCGATCCCTTCACGAGCGACGCGTCGAGCGGGATGACGTCGAGCAGCGCGCGCGAGTTGAGCAGCTTCCGCTTCGCGAGGATGCCGCCGACCTTGAGCATCGGGAAGCGGATGGCGGGATCCATGAACAGCTCGACCGGGTCGTAGCCCGGCTTGCGATGGATGTCCACCGTGCGCGCGTAGTCGGGTGCGCGATCGTCGTCGAGCCAGTAGTAGTAGCGTGAACCAGCGATCCGCCGCGCTGATCGCGACCAGCTCTCCCGAGCGCGGGTGATCCAGCCCGTGCGCGCGCTTTCCCTCGTCGTCGAGCACCGTCTCGATGCCGTCAACGCGTTCGAGCAGCGCCTTCACCTCGGCGATGCGCTCGCGGCCGTCTGACGTAGACGTGCGCGATCTGGTGGTCGGCCATCGCGAACGCTTCCGACGCGCCGGCGTCGAGCATGTCGCGGCCGAGCTCGGAGCGCGTCTCGATCAGCCCCGCCTCGCGCAGTGCGCGGTTGATGTGTACCGGCCCGCTCACGCGCGTGATGCCGTACTCCGAGAGCACGACGACGCGCGCGCCGTCCTTCTCGACATGCTCGATCAGCTCCCCACAGATCGCGTCGATCGCGCGGAGATCGCTCGCCAGCTTCGGATCGCCCGGGCCGAGCCGCTGGAGGTTGTAGTCGAGGTGCGGCAGGTAGACGAGCGTGAGCGACGGATGCCGCGTGTCGTAGATGTGCAGCGTGCAGTCGGCGATCCAGCGCGACGTCGTGATGTCGGCGCGCGGACCCCAGTAGTTGAACAGCGGGAAGACGCCGAGCTTCGCATTCAGCTCGTCGCGCAGCGGCATCGGCTGCGTGTAGACGTCGGGGATCTTGCGACCGTCGGCGGGATACATCGGGCGCGGCGTGACGGTGTAGTCCGCGCCGCTGTACATGTTGTACCACCAGAAGAGCTGCGCGCAGGTGAAGCTCGGATCGGCGCGGCGCGCCGCGTCCCAGATCTTCTCGCCGGCGACGAGGTGGTTCGACTGCTGCCAGAGCCGCACCTCCGACGTGTCGCGGAAGAGCCAGCCGTTGGCCACCGCGCCGTGATCGCGCGGCAGCAGCCCGGTGGTGAACGTCGCGTGCACCGAGCAGGTCACCGCCGGGAGCACGGTGCGCAGCGGTCGCAGACCGCCGCGCGCGGCAAAGGCGCGGAGATGTGGCGTGTCGTCGCCGATCAGATCGCTCGTCAGGCCGACGACGAGCAGGGCGACGGTACGTCTCACGCCGCGGCGACTCCCGCGGACGACTTGGCGTCCGACTCGCCGCGCGGCAGCGCGCCGCCGTCGCCGCAGTCTTCGGCGTGGAGCCGACGTCGAACTTCGGCGACTGGCCGAGGAAGGCGATCGGGTTGTGGTAGATGATCCTGTCGATCAGATCCGCGGCGTGTCCACGCCGCCGCATCGCGAGGGCGAAGTGCGGCACGGCGTCCGGCAGGCTCGGGCCCCAGTCGCACGCCGACGCGACGCAGATTCGATCGGTGCCGTAGCGCTCGAACATGTCGATCGCGCGCTCGGGGCTGACCTTCGTCTGCGGGTACAGCGTGAGCCCCGTCCAGAATCCGTTCTCGAGGATCATCGGGAGCGTGTGCTCCTCGGCGTGATCGATCATCACGCGCGACGGGTCGATGCGATCGTACTCGGTGAGGATGTCGACGATCGTCTTCGTCCCCTTGTACTTGTCCTCGAGGTGCGGCGTGTGGATGTGGATCAGCTGCTCGTGCTCGATCGCGAGGTCCACGTGGTCGCGGAAGGTCGCGATCTCGTTGCGCGTCACGCGATTCAGGCCGATCTCGCCGATGCCGAGGACCGTCGGCGAGCTCCAGATAGCGCGGGATCCGGCGCAGCACTTCGCGCGCGAGCTGCCGGTCCTCACCCTCCTTGGGATTCAGGCAAAGCCAGGCGAAGTGGCGAATGCCGTAGACGGCGGCGCGCTTCGGCTCGAAGTCGGTGAGGTGACGGAAGTAGTCCTCGAAGCCGTCGGCGGAGCTGCGGTCCCAGCCGGCCCAGAAGGCGGGCTCGGTGACGGCGACGCAGCCGGTGAGCGCCATCTGCACGTAGTCGTCGGTGGAGCGCGAGACCATGTGCGCGTGCAGGTCGATGTAGCGCATCATGCCACCCCCAGATGCCAGCGGTCGTAGGCGCCGCGCGCGCTCTTCACGTCGAGCTTCTCGAGCGGCTCCGTGGTCGGATCGCTGAGGATCTCCTGGATGCGCTCGACGCGGGTCTGCGGCGCACCGGCCGCCGAGGGTCGATCCTCGAGCAGGCGCAGCGCTTCGCGGAAGGCTCGGACGCGGTAGTCGCGGTCGACGAGCGTCGGGTCGGTGCGGTCGAGCCGGTCGAGGAACGCCGCGATCTCCAGCAGGCGCGTCCGGTTCTCGATGAAGTATTCGTCGACGAGCTCGCGGCCCGTCTTCGGCGAGGGGATCACTCCGGGTGGCACGGGAGCTCTCCAGGTGAGTGGTTCGCGGTCCACGGCGGTCTCGTCGCGACCGTTTTCGTCATCTGCAATGTACTCAGCGGACCAACTCAGGTTCAGCGCCCGCCCGACCCACGGGCGGCGCGACGAGGAAGCGTGCGTATCCCAGCGGTGCCCGGCGCTAGTTTGCGTCGGCGCGACCATCTGTCCTCGGCGCGGTCGCGCGTCTCCCACTCCGGACCATGGCCAGCGATCCATCCCGAATCACACTGCCAGGCGACGTATTGGTGAGCGCGACCAGCCCTGGTCGCGCTGCGCAGAGCGCGACGATCGTCCCGGTGCTCGCCGCCATCAGCCTGTGCCACCTGCTGAACGACTTGATGCAGTCGCTGCTGCCGGCGGCCTTTCCCGTCCTGCATCGCGACTTCGCCCTCAGTTTCGGGCAGATCGGCCTGTTGTCGCTGATCTATCAGATCACCGCCTCGATTCTGCAGCCGCTGGTCGGCCTCTACACCGACCACCGGCCGCAGCCCTATTCGCTCCCGGTTGCCATGCTGGCGTCGATGACGGGGCTGCTCACGCTGGCCTTCGGCGCGAACTTCCACACGCTCCTCGTCGGCGCCGCCCTGCTCGGCCTGGGATCGTCGATCTTCCACCCGGAATCCTCGCGGATCGCCCGCCTGGCGTCCGGCGGCGCGCACGGCCTGGCGCAGTCGGTCTTCCAGGTCGGCGGCAACGTCGGCTCCGCACTCGGGCCGCTCGCTGCCGCTTTCGTCGTGCTGCCTCGCGGACAGCACGGGCTGGCGTGGGCCACCCCGGTCGCGACTCGCCGGCATCGTCGTCATGACTGGGCTGAGCCGCTGGTATCGCGGTGCCGGTCACGCGAGCGCGGCCGGCGACACGCGCCGCGGCCTTGCACCCCGAGATCTCGAACGCCCAGGTGTGGCGGGCGATGGGCGTCCTCGTGATGCTGCTGTTCTCCAAGTACATCTACCTCGCCAGCATCACCAACTACTACCCGTTCTACCTGATGGAGCGGTTTGGACTGACGGCGAAGGCGGCGCAGCTCTACCAGTTCGTCTTCTTCGCGGCTGTGGCGATCGGCACGATCATCGGTGGCCCGATCGGCGACCGCATCGGTCGCAAGCGGGTGATCTGGGCCTCGATCCTCGGAGTGCTTCCCTTCACGCTGGCCCTGCCGCACGTCGGACTCGCAGCGACGGTCGTGCTCAGCGTGATCATCGGCGTGGTCATCGCCTCGGCCTTCCCGGCGATCGTGGTCTACGCGCAGGATCTGATTCCCGGGCGCACGGGGATGGTCTCGGGGGTGTTCTTCGGGCTGGCGTTCGGCATAGGCGGCATCGGCGCCGCGCTGCTCGGCGGACTCGCCGATCGCACCGGGATCGGCTTCGTCTACCAGCTCTGCGCGTTCCTTCCGGCCATCGGGCTGCTGACGGCGCTGCTCCCGAACATCGAGCGCCCAACCCACGACTAGGCGCGACGGCCGAACCCTCGACTTCCGACGCACCACATGCCCGCGACCACGGATTCCGTACACCTCAGCTACTGCACGAACATCCATCCCGGCGAGAGCTGGGCGGAGGTCCGCGCCAATCTCGAGCGCTATCTCGTGCCGGTGCGCGAGCGAGTCGCGCCGGGTCGGCCGTTCGGGGTCGGGCTGCGACTGTCGGGCGAGTCGGCGCGGGCGCTCGCCGCACCCGACGTGCTCGACGAGCTGCGCGCCTTCCTGCGCGCGCACGACCTGTACGTCTTCACGATCAACGGCTTCCCGTACGGCCCCTTCCACGGACGGCCGGTGAAGGAGCAGGTCTACCTTCCCGACTGGCTCGACCCCGAGCGGCTCGCCTACACCGACCGGCTGGCCGACATCCTCGCCGCGCTCGTCCCGGATGGAGTCGAGGGGACGATCAGCACGGTGCCGGGCGCGTTCGCGCCGCGCGTGCACGGCGACGCCGACCAGGCGCGCATGGCGCGCGCGATGCTCGATCACGTCGCGCATCTCGTGCGCATCCGGCGCGACACGGGGAGACGCATCGCGCTCGCCCTCGAGCCGGAGCCCTGCTGCTTTCTCGAGACGATCGACGAGACGGTCAGCTTCTTCGAGCGGCATCTCTTCTCCGACCGAGGCGGTGAGCACGCTCGCGCGACATGACGGGGCTGACGCACGCCGACGCCGAGCAGGCGATTCGCGAGCATCTCGGCGTCTGCCTCGACGCATGCCATCTCGCGGTCGAGTTCGAGGATCCGGCCCGGGTGCTCGCCGCGCTCGACGCGGCCGGGATCCGCGTGCCGAAGGTGCAGGTGACGGCGGGACTCCGCGTCGTGATCGGCGACGACGCCGACGGCGACGCTCGACGCACTCGGCGCGTTCGCCGACGACGTCTATCTCCATCAGGTCGTGGAGCGACGGCAGGACGGGACACTGGTGCGCCATCTCGACCTGCCGCAGGCGCTCGCCGCCGCGCGGGGAGTGACGGGAACGCGCGAGTGGCGCGTGCACTTCCACGTCCCGGTGTTTCGCGAGCGGTACGGGCTGTTCGAGGGAACTCAGGCGTACGTCGCGGAGCTGCTGCGCCTGGTGCAGGAAGGGCGCGTCTCGCGAGCACTTCGAGTGGAGACGTACACGTGGGACGTGCTGCCGGAGGAGTTCCGGCGGGAGGGGATCGTGGCGCGGGGGATCGTGCGGCGACGCAGTAGGTCGGGAGGTTAGGGCCCGGGAAGCCGAGGCGGCGAACTCACGCGGCGCTACGCCGCCGCTTACGCCCGCTTCACTCCCCGCCTCGTCTCCGCCGCCTCGTTCAGCCGGAGCGCCGGCCGAGCTTCCTCGGGGGTCGTCATCCCCTCCTCGCGCGAGCGGCGACGGTACGGGACGAGGTCCTGGCCGAGCACGACGAGCGTGCGCGTCACGACGGTGCTGGCGAGCGGCTCGGGGATCGACATCTGGCGGACGTACGAGTCGATCGCGCGGTCGAAGGTCATGTCCTCGGCCAGCGTGTCGACGAACATCAGCGTGTTGTCGACGTGCGCCCGGATGATCGACTCCTCGGCGCGCGCCTGGGCGAGCCGGAGCCGCCGTTCGGCGCTCGGATCGATCTTTCGCGCGAAGATGTTCTCGGGGAACAGTCGCTTGAGCCAGTTCCACATCGGTCGGCCGTCCGGTTGAGGCGACGAGGGATAGCGCAGGGAATATACCAGAGGTGGCGGCCCGGAGGGCGCCCGCTACCGGTTCACGGTTTCGGTTGACGGCCGACCTCGGGACGCCGTGCGTCCCGAGGCCGCCTGATAACCGTCACCGATCACCGAAAACCGGTCTCAGCCTCTGACCAACTCGGCCCGCGCCGTAAACTCCCGCCCCAATGCGCTCCCCCCACCGCAACCTGACCGTCCAGGTCCTCGTCGCCATCAGCTTCGGCATCCTGCTCGGGCTCGCTGCGCCGGCGGCGGGGCGGGCGATGAAGCCGGTCGGCGACACGTTCGTGAACCTGGTGCGGATGGTCATCGCGCCGGTGATCTTCCTCACGATCACGCTCGGCATCGCCAACATGCGCGACCTGAAGAAGGTCGGCCGGGTGGGCGGGAAGGCGCTCCTCTACTTCGAGATCGTGACGACGTTCGCGCTGGCGATCGGGCTGATCGTCGTGAACGTCACGAAGCCCGGTGCCGGGCTCGACGTCAGCGCGCTCGCCAAGGGCGACGTCTCGAAGTACGCCGAGGCGGGGAAGACGTTCAGCTTCGTCGAGCTCCTCACGCACGTCGTGCCGTCGAGCGCGGTGGACGCGTTCGCGAAGGGCGACGTGCTGCAGATCGTCTTCTTCGCCGTGCTGTTCGGCAGTCGCGCTCGCCTCGATCGGCGAGGTGGGCCGGCCGCTGACGACGGTGCTCGAGTCGCTGTCGCAGCGTGATCTTCAAGATCGTCGCGATGGTGATGATGGTCGCGCCGATCGGCGCGTTCGGCGCGATGGCGTACACGATCGGCACCTTCGGGGTGAACGCGCTGCTCCCGCTCGGGCGGCTGATGCTCGACGTCTACCTGACGATGGCGCTGTTCATCTTCATCGTCCTCAACCTGATCCTGCGCGCGCTACGGCTTCTCGCTCTGGCACTACCTCAAGCACATCCGCGAGGAGATCGTGCTGGTGCTCGGCACCTCGTCGTCGGAGGCGGCGCTGCCGAGGATGCTGGAGAAGATGGAGCGCTACGGGTGCGCGAAGTCGGTGGTCGGGCTCGTGATCCCGGCCGGCTACTCGTTCAACCTCGACGGGACGTCGATCTACCTGTCGATGGCGGCGCTGTTCGTCGCGCAGGCGTTCGACGTCCACCTCAGCATCGCGCAGCAGCTCAGCGTGCTCGGCGTGCTGATGCTGACGTCGAAGGGCGCGGCGGGCGTGACGGGCTCCGGCTTCATCGTGCTCGCGAGCACGCTCTCCGCGATGCGCGTCGTGCCGGTGGAGGGGGTGGCGATCCTGCTCGGGGTGGACCGGTTCATGAGCGAGGCGCGCGCGATCACGAACCTGATCGGGAATGGGGCGGCGACGCTGGTGATTGCGCGGTCCGAGAATGCGTTCGTTCCGCCGACAACTCGACACACTCCGAGTAGCGAGTAGCGGGTACTCGGTAGCGGGACTGGCATACCAGCCACCAGAAGTAGGGGCACGATCGCGAACGCAGATGCAGACGGCCGTACTCGGTACCGAGTACTTGGTACCGGTACGGCCGTTGCGCATGTTCAGTCAGAGCGGCTTGACGCAGCTACTTCTGGGGAGTCGTATGCCAGTCCCGCTACCACGTACTCGCTACTCGCTACTGGGAGTGGTCGTTCATGACTCCTGCGCCTCGTACATCTCCTTGAGCGAGTTGACGACATTCGGATCCGCCAGCGTCGTCGTATCGCCGAGCGCGCGCCCTTCGGCGATGTCGCGCAGCAGGCGGCGCATGATCTTTCCCGAGCGCGTCTTCGGGAGATCGGCCGAGAAGAGGATGTCGTCCGGGCGCGCGATCGCGCCGATCTTCTCGGCGACGAAGTGGCGCAGCTCCTCGCGCAGCTCGTGGTCGTGCTTGAAGCCCTCGCGCAGCGTGACGAACGCGGCGATCGCCTGGCCCTTCAGGTCGTGCGTCTTGCCGACCACCGCCGCTTCCGCGACCGCGGGATGCTCGACGAGCGCGCTCTCCACTTCCATCGTGCCGATGCGGTGGCCGGCGACGTTGAGCACGTCGTCGACGCGGCCGAGGATCCAGTAGTAGCCGTCCTCGTCGCGCTTGGCGCCGTCGCCGGGGAAGTAGAGATCGGGGCGGCCGGGCCACTTCGAGAAGTACGTCTGCACGTAGCGCTCGTCGTCGCCCCAGATCGTGCGCAGCATCGACGGCCACGGGCGCGTGAGCGCGAGCAGTCCGCCGCCGACGTCGATCTCCGTTGCCGTTCGCGTCGAGCAGCGCCGCGCTGTAGCCGGGCAGCGGCGTCGTCGCGCTGCCGGGTGTCGTCGCGGTGATGCCGGGCAGCGGCGAGATCACGATCGATCCGGTCTCCGTCTGCCACCACGTGTCGACGATCGGGCAGCGGTTGCCGCCGATGTGCTCGCGATACCACATCCACGCTTCGGGGTTGATCGGCTCACCGACGGAGCCGAGCAGGCGCAGGCGCGAGAGGTCGTGCTTCGCGGGCCAGTGCGTCGCCCCACTTCATGAACGCGCGGATCGCGGTCGGCGCCGTGTAGAGGATCGTCACGCCGAACCGCTCGCAGATCTCCCAGAAGCGATCCTTCTCCGGCCAGTCGGGCGCGCCCTCGTACATCACGCACGTCGCGCCGTTCGCGAGCGGGCCGTAGGCGAGATAGGTGTGTCCCGTGACCCAGCCGACGTCGGCGGTGCACCAGAAGACGTCGTCCTCCTTGAGGTCGAACACGATGCGCGTCGACGTCGCCGCGCCGACGAGGTAGCCCGCCGTCGTGTGGACGATCCCCTTCGGCTTGCCCGTCGTGCCCGACGTGTAGAGGATGAACAGCTCGTCCTCGGCGTCCATCGTCTCGGGCTCGCACCACATGCGGCGCGTGCGCATGAGGCGATGCCACCAGTGGTCGCGCCCTTCCTTCATCTCGGCGAACGCCTCGCCGCTCGTCGACGCCGGGCCGGCGCTGCACGACGACGACGTGCTCGATCGACGGCGTCTCCTCGAGCGCCTTGTCGGCGTTGCGCTTGAGCGGCACGACCTGGCCGCGACGGTAGCCGCCGTCGGAGGTGATGAGGACCTTGCACTGCGAGTCGTTGATCCGGTCGCGCAGCGACTCGGGGGAGAAGCCGCCGAACACCACCGAGTGGATCGCGCCGATGCGCGCGCAGGCGAGCATCGCGATCACCACTTCGGGGATCATCGGCAGGTAGATCGCGACGCGGTCGCCCTTCTTCACGCCGAGCGAGCGGAGCACGTTGGCGAACTGATTGACGGCGACGTAGAGGTCCCAGTAGGTGAGCGTGCGGCGGTCGCCGGGCTCGCCCTCGAAGATCAGCGCGGCCTTGTTGCGCCGCGCGGTGCGGATGTGGCGGTCGACGCAGTTGACCGACGCGTTGAGCTTGCCGCCGACGAACCACTGCGCGTGCGGCGGCTTCCAGTCGAGCACGCGCTCGTACGGGGCGATCCACTCCAGCGTCGCGGCCTGCTCGGCCCAGTAGGCCTCGGGATCGGCGGCGGCGCGGTCGTAGATGCCCGGATCGTTCGGCTGAGCGGCGGCACGGAAGGCCTCGGGGGGCTCGAACTTCCGGTGCTCCTGCAGCAGGGCTTCGATGTCGGCGGACATGTGCGGTCGAGTGGGTGATGTCGGCGTCCAGTCCGAGCATTCTGCCCAGCGGTCGCGCGCGTGGCAAGCGACAACTGCCATTGACGCCCGTGTGTCGGGCTGTAGCCTACCCCTCGCCACCCACAACCCTCCGGAGGACGGATGACTGGTACAGCCGCGAGCCCCCTCGCGAGTCCGGCGCGCTACGCCAATGAGCTCAGCGTCGCCGACGTGCGGCGCGTGATCTTCGCGTCGTCGCTCGGCACGGTGTTCGAGTGGTACGACTTCTACCTGTACGGCTCGCTCGCGGCGATCATCAGCAAGCAGTTCTTCTCGGGCGTGAATCCGACGGCGGCGTTCATCTTCGCGCTGCTCGCCTTCGCGGCGGGGTTCGCCGTGCGGCCGTTCGGCGCGCTCGTCTTCGGGCGGCTCGGCGACCTGGTCGGCCGCAAGTACACCTTCCTCGTCACGATCCTCATCATGGGCATGTCGACGTTCATCGTCGGCATGCTGCCGAGCTACGCGCGGATCGGCATCGCGGCGCCGGTCATCCTCATCCTGCTGCGCCTGCTGCAGGGGCTCGCGCTCGGCGGCGAGTACGGCGGCGCGGCGACGTACGTGGCCGAGCATGCGCCGCGCGGGGAAGCGCGGCGCGTACACGTCGTGGATCCAGACGACGGCGACGCTCGGACTCTTCCTCTCGCTGCTCGTGATCCTCGGCTGCCGGCTCTGGCTCGGCACGGAGCGTTCGAGGCGTGGGGATGGCGCATCCCGTTCCTCGTCTCGCTCGTGCTGCTCGGCGTGTCGGTGTGGATCCGGCTCAAGCTGAACGAGTCGCCGCTGTTCCAGGCGATGAAGGCGGAGGGGAAGACGTCGAAGGCGCCGCTCACGGAGTCGTTCGCCGAGTGGGGCAACCTGAAGATCGTGCTGCTCGCGCTGTTCGGGCTGACGGCGGGGCAGGCGGTGGTGTGGTACACGGGCCAGTTCTACACGCTGTTCTTCCTGACGCAGACGCTGAAGGTCGATGCGCAGACGGCGAACCTGCTGATCGCCGCGTCGCTGCTGCTGGCGACGCCGTTCTTCCTCGTGTTCGGCTCGCTGTCGGACCGGATCGGGCGGAAGCCGATCATCATGGCGGGGCTGCTGCTCGCGGCGCTGACGTACTTCCCGATCTTCCGCGCGATCACGCACTACGCGAATCCGGCGCTCGCGGCGGCGCAGGAGCGCGCGCCGGTGACGGTGACGGCGGATCCGAGCACCTGCTCGGTGCAGTTCAATCCGGTGGGGACGTCGAAGTTCACGTCGCCGTGCGACGTGGCGAAGGCGGCGCTCGTGAAGCGCGGCGTGCCGTACTCGAACAACGGAGCGTCGACGCGTCGCGCCGGCGCCGACAGCGGTGCAGCGTCGAGCGTGTGGCGCGCATCGGCGTCGGGCCGACGGTCATCCCGTCGTACGACGCCACGGCGCCCGACGCCAAGGCGCAGGCCGCGGCGTTCGACAAGTCGCTCGACGCCGCGCTGAAGACCGCGGGCTATCCCGCCAAGGCCGCGCCGGCGCAGATCAACAAGCCGATGGTCACGCTGCTGCTCTGGATCCTCGTCATCTACGTGACGATGGTGTACGGCCCGATCGCGGCGATGCTCGTCGAGCTGTTCCCGACGCGGATCCGCTACACGTCGATGTCGCTGCCGTATCACATCGGCAACGGCTGGTTCGGCGGCTTCCTCCCGTCCATCGCCTTCGCGATCGTCGCGGCGACGGGGAGCATCTACTCGGGACTCTGGTATCCGATCGTCATCGCCGTGATCACGCTCGTCATCGGCGTGCTGTTCGTGCACGAGACGAAGGACGTGGACATCGGGCATGAGACGTTTGGGAAGGTGAGTGCGGTGATGAGGGGATGAGGGAATGAGGTGAGATGAGGGAATGAGACGACATGCGGGAAGCAGGACGCCCCGGAAGCTTCGCTTTCCGAGGCTGTCTCCTCACTATCCCACGATCCGACGCACCAACGCACCGTCGCTCAGGGCGTCGCCGCGTGCGTCACACTGCTCGTCTGACCGTTCGAGTCCGTCACGCGTGAGCGTGACGTGTGTAGTGCCCGGTGCGGAGTAGGTCGTCGTCATCGATCGCCCCGTCGCCGAGCCGCCCGGAAACTTGTCGAGGTTCCAGGCATACGACCGATCGATTTGTCGTCGGTGGAGCGTCGATGCGTCGAACGGTGCACGTGAGGTTGTTGCACGACGCAGGTGAACCGTCGCCACGGGGGGCGCGTCCACGGTGACGCCAGGGTCGAACTGCTTGGTGATGCTGCTCGTGAGCCCCTGGCGCGTCCTTGACGGTGAGCGTGACGTTGCGCACGCCGGCGTGCGGATACGTCGTCGTCACGATCGACCCCCGTCGCGGAGCCGTTGGAAACTGGTTCAGGTCCCAGGCATACGACACGATGCCGCCGTCGTCGGTCGAGCTGCTGGCGTCGAGCGTACAGGTCAGATTGGCGCAGGATCACCGTGAACTGCGCGACGGCGCCTGGTTCTGCTGCGGCGCCGTGACGGTCACCTGCTTCGTGATGACGGCGCGCTCGCTGGCGAAGACGGTGCCGAGGATCTCGAGCGTGACGTTGTAGGTGCCGGGCTGCGGAAAGGTATGGCTCGGCGCCAGGACGTTGAACGCGGTCTGGCCATCGCCGAATGTCCAGTTCCGCTCGGCGATCGGCGCGCCGTTGTTGGTCGACGGACTCGAATCGAAGGTGCAGGTCAGCCCGGTGCAGGTCGTGGTGAACGCGGCGATCGGGAAGTCGGTGACCGCGAACGTCTTCGAGATCGAGCTCTTCAGCCCCGCGCATCGGTCACGGTGAGCGTGACGGTGCGCGATCCCGCATGCGGGTAGGTGACAGTGACCGTCGCCCCCGTCGCCGAGCCGTTGGGAACTTGTTCAGATCCCAGGCGAAGGTGAGGCCCGGCTTGTCGTCGAGCGAGCCGCTCGCGTCGAGCACGCAGGTGAGGCCGTTGCACTCCGCGGTGAACAGCGCGGTGGGCGGGGCGTTCGACTGCGTGACCTGGAGCTGCACGAGGCGCGGTCGCAGCGGCGCGGCCGGCAGGCCGATGTAGGCCGGCGCCGCGGTGCCGGTCAGCGTCTGCAGGTTGTCGTTGAGGCGCCGCACCTCGGGACGCCGGAGAGCGCGGTGATGTCTTCCATGCCGTCGGCGGCCGTCCAGAGGAACGCGTGCGTCGAGCCGTCGGACGAGGGTGCTGCTGCCGACGACGTCGCCGTTGTCGTTGAGGCCCGTGGGCGGCGCTCGTCGTGCCGCCGAGCGTGCCGAGGTCGCTGCAGCCCGGCGCCGGGCGTATAGAGGAACGCGTGCGACTGTCCGCCGTCGTGTACGTGCCGATGATCTGGCCGGCGTCGTTGATCTCGACGACGCTCGTGATCGCGGCGTTGACCGTCGTGTTGAGGTCCTGCATGCCGGTGCGCCGACGACCAGAGGAAGAAGTGCGTCGCGGCGTCGCCGGCGGTCTGGCTGGAGCCGATGACCTGACCGCGAGCTGTTGATGTCGATCGCCTGCGCTGTTCGTGCCGCCGAGCGTGCCGAGATCCTGGATCACGCCGGCCGCGCTCCAGAGCACGGCGTGCGTCGTGAAGCTGGGTGTGATGCTCGCCGGCCGACGATCTGTCCGACGTTGTTGATCGCGATCGCGCCGGCGTCTCCGCTTCCGGACTCGGAGCCGGGAAGGATGGACAGGGCCGTCGTCGAGGACCCGGCAGCGACGAAGCCGCGACGGCCCTTCGAGGTTGCCTGGTCTGCGCGACGCCGACGACGACGCCGGCGTCGTTGATGTCGTTGCCCTAGCATCTGATCGCAGCATCCGGTCAGGGCTTCGGCGCCGTAGACGGCGGACCAGCGGAACGCCTTGACGTCGTCGCTGTGAGAGCACGAGAACCCGCGCCGGTGACCTGACCGGCGTCGTTGAGGCCGATCGCCGACGCCGGTAGGGCTGGAACTCACCGAGCGTGACCGTCGGGAAGATCTGCGTCCCGAGCCGCCGCGAGCGTCAGGCGTGGGTCCGGGACGTCGGTCGTGAGACGTCGCGCGCGGCGGAGCTCGAGCGCATGCCTCGACAGCGCGGCCGACGCAGGCGCAGAGGCGCACTCGATCCCACGGCGGGGCATGGTGCGAGCACATCGACGACGAGAGGATGAGACGTAGCGCGACGATCCTCGACACTGCCACAGCGCGGGCGAGTGCGACCGGCGAGGCGCATCGCGATGACCTGATGGAGGGACGGTCGATCACGACCGTCGATGCCTCGAGTGCGGCAAAGGTCGCGAGCGCGCGTGAAAATCCGATGCAGCATTGCGACCACGCGTTCTCGGCTGACGCACTCGCCGCGTGCGTGCGAAGCAAGACGGGCCTCGGAGCAGCGAGCTTCCCGAGGCCGTCACGCACAAGACTCACGATCCAACTCACCAACTCCCGCAGTTCAGGGCACCACTACCTGCTGCCTCGTCACGCGCCGTGAGCCCATCGGCGTCGGTCACGGCGCAGCGTGACGTTGTACGTGCCTGCCGCCGCCCACGTGGTTGCGCACCGTCGGACGCCTGCTTCGTTTCGTTGCGGCCGTTGCCCCAGCTCCCAGCGGTACGACACGATGTTCGACGTCGTACGCTCGAACCGCTCGCGTCGAACGCGCATGGTGCGGGAAACTTTGTCCCGCGCACGACGTCGGTGAACGCGGCCACCGGCGCTGCTTCCTCCGGGCGGCGCCCACCGTCACCTGCTTCGTGAGGAAAGCAAATCTGCCCGGGCTCTTCGAATCCAGGACCTGGAGGGTCACCGAGTAAGTCCCCGGCTGCGCGAAGGTGTGGCTGGGTGCCACGACGTTGAACGCCGTCTGGCCATCCCCGAAGCTCCACGTCGGCTCGAGTGGTAGAGCGTCGCTGGTCGAGGCGCTCGAGTCGAAGATGCAGGTGAGGCCCGTGCATTGGATCGTGAACGACGCGATCGGGAAATCGGTGACCGTGAACGTCTTCGAGACCGAGTTCTTCAACCCCTGTGCGTCGGTCACGGTGAGCGTGACGGTGCGCTGCCCCGCATGCGGATAGGTGACGGTGACGTTCGCGCCCGTCGCCGAGCCGCCCGGGAACTTGTCCGAGATCCCACGCATAGGTGAGCCCGGGCTTGTCGTCGAGCGAGCCGCTGCCGTCGAGCACACAGGTGAGACCACTGCACTCCACCGCGAAAACCGCGGTCGGCGGTGAGTTCGACTGCGTGACCTGCAGCTGCACGAGCCGCGGTCGCATCTGACCGGTGCGTGGAAGTGTCGACGGCGCGAGTGCGCCGGTGAGGGTCTGCAGGTTGTCGTTGAGCCTCCGCACCTCGGGCACGCCGGACAGCGCGGTGATGTCTTCCATCCCTTCGGCCGCGGTCCAGAGGAACGCGTGCGTCGATCCGTCGGAGAGGGTGCTGCTGCCGACGACGTCGCCCTTGTTGTTGAGCCCAGTCGGCGCGCTCGTCGTGCCGCCGAGCGTGCCGAGGTCCCGCAGCCCGGAGCCTGGCGTGTAGAGGAAGGCGTGCGATTGCCCGCCGGTTGTGTAGGTGCCGATGATCTGGCCGGCGTCGTTGATCTCGACGACGCTCGTGATCGCCGGCGATCGACCGTCGTGTTGAGGTCCTGCATCCCGCTGCCGGACGACCAGAGGAAGAAGTGCGTCGCTGCGTCGCCGGTGATCTGACTCGAGCCGATGACCTGGCCGGATGCGTTGATGTCGATCGCCGCGCTGTTCGACCCGCCAAGCGTGCCGAGATCCTGGATCACGCCCGATGCGCTCCAGAGCACGGCGTGCGTCACGAAGCCGGGGGCGATGCTCGCACCGACGATCTGTCCCGCGTTGTTGATCGCGACGGCGCCGGCGCTCTGCTCAGGGTCCCCGCCGGGGAGGATGGACAGCGGCGTCGTCGTGGAACCGCTGGCGACGAAGCCGCGATTGCCGGTGATCGCATTGGTCTGCGCGACCCCGACGACGACGCCGGCGTCGTTGATGTCGTTCCCCCACATCGTGTCGCAGCATCCGGTGATGACCTGTACGCCGGTGGAGGCGGACCAACGGAACGGCTTGAAGTCGAACAGCGATGAGGTGAGGAACCCGGAGCCGGTGACCTGGCCGCCGGCGTTCAACCCGGTCGCGACGCCGAAAGCCTGGAACTCGCCCACGGGTGCGTTGGGGAATATCTGCGTCCCGACGCCACCGGTGAGCGTGAGATCCGGCGGCGTCGTTCCGAGCCCGCGCGGAGCGGTGAGCACATCGCCGCGACATGCCGAGAGCATCGCCAGGAAGCCGAGAGCGCCGACGACCGGCATGAAGAACGGTCGAGCGTGACGTGAGCGTGGGCCTGCAGCCATGGCGGCAGCGACCCGGGTGAGTTGACCGGACAGGCGCATCGGCGAGACGAAGAAAGGGACACCCGCACGTGAACCTCTCCAACGGCTGGGAGCGCCGACTTCGGCGCGCATTCACGGTGCGGACCTGACACGCTCGCCGGAAGCAATGAGCGTACCGACTTTGTGAGGCCCGTCACCCTCCACGATGAACAGATCGAGGTGTGCGGCCGGATGCGATGTGGAGCGACGACGATTTGTGTGCTGTCTGCTGTGAAGGCGGCGATCATCCGGCATGCGACGGCGGCGGGCCTGTGCGTGCTCGCGTCCGCTTGAGATGCTGTCGGCGCGAGCTCATTCGGTTGCACGCGCACGTGGCGAGCATGCAGCAGGAAGTGCGGCCGTTCACCGACGCTAGCTGGCTTCGTGGATGAGCGACTGAGGTGAAACGGCCTCGGGAGTGAGTACTCTCGAGGCCGTTTAGCTCATGCACGTCCCGCTCACGCACTCGCTGGCCGTCAGGGCACGAGTACCTCATGCGCGAACGCGGCGGTCAGCCCGTGTGCGTCGGTCACGCGCAGCGTGACGACGTACGTGCCCGGCTCTTTCCAGGTATTGCGCACTGTGGGCTTCTTCTTCGTCTCGCTGCGGCCGTTGCCCCAGTCCCACTGGTACGACACGATCTCCGAGCTGGACGTCGAACCGCTCGCGTCGAACGCACACTGGTGCGCATTTCCCTGGTCCTTGCACGTGTACGTGAAGGTGGCCACCGGCCCCTGTCCGTTCGAGACCTGAAGCTGCACGAGCTTCGGCCGAAGCCGGCTGGTGCGAGGGAGTACCGAGGGCGGAAGCGTACCCGTGAGCGTCTGCAGGTTGTCGTTGAGGCGCTGAACTTCGGGAACGCCCGAGACCGCGGTGATGTCCTCCATCCCGTCGGCGACGGTCCAGAGGAAGGCGTGCGTCGCGCCACCGGAGATGGTGCTGCTGCCGACGACGTCGCCATTGTTGTCGAGTCCAGTCGGCGCGCTCGTCGTCCCGCCGAGCGTGCCGAGGTCCCTCAAGCCGGATCCTGGCGTATACAGGAAGGCGTGCGACTGCCCGCCCGTCGTGTACGTCCCGATGATCTGTCCCGCATCGTTGATCTCGACGACGCTCGTGATCCCGGCATCGACCGTCGTGTTGAGGTCCTGCATCCCGCTGCCGGACGACCAGAGGAAGAAGTGCGTCGCTGCGTCACCGGTGATCTGACTCGAGCCGATGACCTGGCCGGATGCGTTGATGTCGATCGCCGCGCTAATGGACCCGCCAAGTGTGCCGAGATCCTGGATCACGCCCAATGCGCTCCAGAGCACGGCGTGCGTCATGAAACCGGGGGTGATGCTCTCACCGACGACCTGTCCCGCGTTGTTGATCGCGACGGCGCCGGCGCTCAGTTCAGGATCCGCTCCGGGCAGGATGGACAGGAGCGTCGCCGACGAACCGGATGCGACGAAGCCGCGATTACCAGTCACCGCGTTGACGTTTGCGGTTCCCGCGATGACGCCGGCGTCGTTGATGTCGTTCCCCCACATCGTCGAGCAGCATCCGGTGATGAGAGCCGCGCCGGTGCCGGAGGACCACCGAAACGCTTTGAAGTCGCTCTGCACCACGGTCAGGAGCCCCGAGCCGGTGACCTGGCCGCCGGCGTTCAACCCGATCGCGCTCCCGGTCGGCTGAAAGTCGCCGGGCGCCGCGGTCGGGAAGATCTCCGTTCCAACAGCGCCGATGAGGGTGCGTTGCGGCGCGGCGGGATACGCGATCGGGCCTGTGGGCGAGTCGGCGCGGCACGCCGTGATGAGCGCGAGCGCGGCGGCGCTGACGGCCAGCCGGCGCGAGGATGTGAGACGCACGATGATACCCTCCGAAGCTCGGCGTCGAGCGTCGGCGACGAAGTCGCGCGCGGGCTGCGCGCGGTGTCACCGAGCGCGAAGCACGAGCGCAAGATAGGGCAACAGTCGTGCGTCACCATCGGGAGAACGCCGGACAGCGATCCTCGAATGCCCGACGGCGATGTCGATGCGAGCGCTACGCTCGCGCCCCGGGGTCAGCGCCGCTTCGCCGCGTACGCCGCCATGTCCGCTTCGGAGAGCATCATCTCCAGCGTGCGCGGCTCGCTTGCCGTCCACGCGACGCCACCCAGGCTGAGCGACACCTGATACGGCCGATCGGGCTCGCGCGTTGCGCTCGGCCTGCCACTTCGTGACGCGCCGGATCATGATCTCGATCGTCTCGGGGGGCGCGTCGGGAGCGAAGATCGCGAACTCGTCGCCGCCGATGCGAGCGATGAGGTCCGCGGAACGGAAGCTGTGCGTGAGGATCCACGCGGCGTCGCGGATCGCCTCGTCGCCGACCTGATGACCGTGGGTGTCGTTGATCGCGTTGAGTCCGTCGAGGTCGGCGAAGAAGACGAGAAAGGTGCGATCGGCCCGTTCCGCGGCGCGGGCCAGCGGCTCGGCGGCCGCGAGGAAGCCGCGACGGTTGAACAGTCCGGTGAGCTCGTCGCGCGTCGCGAGACGCATCAGGTCCTGCTGCCGATGGTGCCGTTCCATGGCGTAGCGAACGACTCGGCGGAGCGTGCGGGCCGTGAGCTCGTCCTTGCCGAGGAAGTCCTGCGCGCCCTCCTTGAGGGCGGTCGCCTCGATGTCCGGATCCTCGACCGCGGTCAGGAGCACCACCGGAACGAACGCGAAGCGCTCACGGAGGCGGTGCAGGGTGTCCAGTCCGCGCGCGTCGGGAAGGGTGAGATCGAGAAGGATGAGGTCCGGAGTCTCGGTCAGCGCGCACGCTGCGCCGCAGCGTCTCCACGTGCTTGAGGCGCCAGTCCCAGCCATCGGGCGCGGGCTGAAGCGCGGCACTCGCGAGGTGCGCGTGCACGGGATCATCCTCGACGAGGAGGATGTTGAGGGTCGAGTCGTTGCTACTCATGTAACATCGACGACCGCCCGCGCTCGTGCTGTCACGGCCGGGCTCTGCCTGTGGCTTACTCGCCGAGTTCCCGCATCACAGCGATGAGGTCGGCCTTTCCCTCGAAGCCGATCCCGGGAAGCTCGGGGAGGACAACATGTCCCGCTTCGACGCGGACGCCGTCGGGGAAGCCGCCGAACGGCTGGAAGAGATCGGGATAGCTCTCGTTGCCGCCGAGCCCGAGCCCGGCGGCGATGGCGAGCGACATCTGGTGGCCGCCGTGCGGGATGCATCGGCGCGGCGACCAGCCCAGCTCCCGGAGCACGCCGAGCGTGCGCTGGTACTCGCAGAGCCCATACGACAGTGCGCAGTCGAACTGCAGCCAGTCGCGATCGGGACGCAGGCCGCCGTAGCGAAGCAGGTTCCGCGCGTCCTGATGGCTGAAGAGGTTCTCGCCCGTCGCCATCGGGCCGGGATAGTGCTGCGGCGAGCGCGGCCTGGAGCGCGTAGTCGAGCGGGTCGCCCGCCTCCTCGTACCAGAAGAGCGGATAGTCGCGGAGCATGCGGGCGTAGTCGATCGCGGCGTCGAGATCGAGCCGGCCGTTCGCGTCCACCGCGAGCTGCGCTTCGTCGCCGAGCTCGGAGAGCACCGCCTCGATCCGCTCGCGGTCCACGTCGAGACCTGAGCCGATCTTCATCTTCACGACGGTGTAGCCGCGATCGACGTAGCTTCGCATCTCGCGCCGCAGCGCGCCGAGGTCCTTGCCCGGGTAGTAGTAGCCACCGGCGGCGTAGACGAAGACGCGTGGATCTGGCTCGAGGCCGTGTCGTGCAGCGAGAAGACGGAACAGCGGCACGCCGGCGATCTTCGCGACGGCGTCCCACACCGCCATGTCGATCGTGCCGACGGCGACGGAGCGCTCGCCGTGTCCGCCGGGCTTCTCGTTGCGCATCAGCGTCGGCCCACACGCGATCGGGGTCGAGGTTCGTCCCCGCGTCGTCGAGCAGCGACACCGGATCGGCGCCGAGCAGTCGCGGCGCGAACCGTTCGCGGATGAGACCACCCTGCCCGTAGCGGCCGTTCGAGTTGAAGCCGTAGCCGACGACGCGCCGCCCATCGCGCACGACGTCCGTCACGAGCGCGACGAGCGACAGCGTCATCTGCGAGAAGTCGATGTACGCGTTGGCGATCGGCGACGCGATGGGGAGGGTCCGCTCATGAAGCTCCAGGATCTTCATGCGGTCGGAACTAACGTGCGATCGTCGAGCCTGACAATGCTCGCGCCCTCCCCGTTCAACAGGCCTCAGTGCTTCGTCGGTCCGAATGCGTTCGCACCGCCCAGCGCGCGATAGACGGCGATCAGGCTCGTCTCTGCCTCCGTCCGCCCGAACGCGCGCTCGTTCTCTCGCTCGAGCAGTGTGCGCTCGGCGTCCAGCACCTGGAAGAAGTCCGAGCCCGCCCTCCGTGTATCGAAGCCGTGCCAGCTCGGCAGCGCGAGCACTCGACGACCGCGGCATCCTCGAGATACTGCAACCGCTCGCGCGACTTGCGATATGTCACGATCGACGACTCGAGCTCCTCCTGCGCCCGCGCGACGACGAGCTCGTAGCGTCGCGCGGCTCTGCGACTCTTCCGCGCGCGCCGCAGCAACATTGGCGCGCACGCGACCGAGGTCGAACGCCGGCCACGACGAGCACCGGGCCGAACACGTATCGCGGCGTCCCCGTGTTGCCGAGCGCGCGCGCCTCGCTGCCCGAGTAGCCGGCCGCGCCGCCAGCGACAGCCTCGGCAGGTAGTCCGCGCGCGCCGCACCGACGAACGCTGCGCTCGCGGCGGCCTGCCGCTCGGCACTGCGCACGTCGGGCCGATCGTGAATCACCTGCTCGGCGGCGCGAGCGCGGCCAACATCCGGGAGATCGATCCGACGGACGCTCGCATCGGCGGGAGCGCGAGGTCGTCCAGCCGCGAGCGGCCGGTGAGCACGCGGAGTGCGCTGTCGCGCCGCTCTCGATCGTCGCCTCGAGCGTCGGGATGGCGGCGAGCGTCGCGCTGAGCTGGGACTTCGCGCGCTCGGTGTCGAGCTGCGTGCCACGCCCCGCCTCGAGGCGGCGCTGCGTGATCTCGAGCGTGCGGCGCTGGTTCTCGGCGTTGCGCCGCGCGACGGCGAGCCGCTCCTGCGCGCCGCGGAGGGCGAGGTAGGCGCTCGCCGACCTGCGCCGGTGAGCGCGAGCTCGACGTCGCGCACGTCCTCGGCCGCAGCCTCGGCGAGAGCGCCGCGGCGCGCGAAGCGAATGGCGCAGCCGTCCGAAACGTCCACCTCCCACGAGAGGGCGAGCCCGGCGTCCCAGACGTTCTGATCGGGAAACGCGCTCGGACGCACCGGGAAAGGCGGCGCTGGCGATGCGCTGCCGGGTATACCCGCCGCGCGTCGTCACGCACCGGCAGCAGCTCGAGCGCGGCACTCGTCCGCGTCGCGCGCGCTCCATCGGCGCGCGCCGACGCGATCTGAATGTCGCGGTTGGCCGAGCCGCGTCTCGTTCACGAGTCGAACGAGCGTCGTGTCGCCCAGCGCGCGTCCAGAAGTCGCTCGGGCGCCGTTTGCTGCGCCGCCGCGCTTCGCGTCGCCGCGACGAGCGCCAGCGCGACGGCGAGGGTTCGTAGTTGAGTGCTCACGACAGCGCGACCTCGGGTACGAAGACAGGGGACGAAACCGGCGCAGTCGACGAGCTCCACGTCGACGCTCGGCGACGTGCTGCGCGGCGATGAGCGAGTAGAACACCGGCACGACGAACAGCGTGAAGACGGTGCCGATGGCCATGCCGGCGACGAGCACGGTGCCGATGCTGTTGCGCGCCTGCGAGCCCGGACCGGAGACGAGCACGAGCGGGAAGTGGCCGAGCACCGTCGCGACGGACGTCATCAGCACCGGACGCAGTCGCGTCGACGCCGCCTCGCGCACGGCCGCGATCTTGTCGAGGCCCTGCTGCTGCAGCGTGTTGGCGAACTGCACGATCAGGATGCCGTTCTTCGCGATCAGCCCGACGAGGGTGATCAGCCCGACCTGCGAGTAGATGTTGATCGTCGTGAGGCCGAGGAAGCTGAAGATCAGCGCGCCGGAGATCGCGAGCGGCACGGAGCCGAGCAGCACGATCAGCGGATCGCGGAAGCTCTGGAACTGCGCGGCGAGCACGAGATAGATCAGCACCACCGCGAACGCCGAGCGTGACGGTGAGCGCCGCTCCTTCGCGGCGGATCTGCCGCGACTCGCCGGCGTAGTCGATGATGACGCCGGGCCCGCCCGGCGCTGCGCGCGGCGTCCTCCAGCACGCGCAGCCCTTCCTCCTTGGTGACGCCGGGCTTCACGCCGCCGAACACGCGCACGGCGTTGCGCTGCTGGAAGCGGTTGAGCGTGCGCGGCGCGCTGCTCGACTCGATGCGCGTGAAGGTGGAGACCGGCACCAGCTCGCCGCTCGGCGTCTTGATCTTCAGGTCGAGCAGCGGACCGACGGTGGCGCGATCCTCGTCGCCGATCTGCGGGATGACCTTGTAGCTGCGCTCGAAGAAGTTGAAGCGATTCACGTAGCCGCCGCCGAGCAGCGTGCCGAGCTCGCGCCCGACGCTGGCGAGGTCGAGCCCGAGGTCGGCGATCTGCTCGCGGTCGATCACGACGCGCGCCTCGGGCAGGTCGATCTTGAGATCGGTGTCGACGTAGAGGAACTTGCCGCTCTGGAATCCCGCGCCGACGCACGGCGCCGACCGTCTCGAGCATCTGCTCGGGCGGCGCGTCGCTCTGGAGCACCATCTCCACGTCGTACTGGCCCGGCGTGGGCAGCGGCGGATCGAGTCGCGGAAAGACGCGCACGCCCGGCACCTGCGAGACGGCGCCGTAGACCGCGCCGTACATCTCCTCCGTCGAGCGCTTCGCGCTCCTTCCAGTCCTTGGCGAGCATGCCGCCGAACGCGCCCCAGTTGGCGGTGAGCGACCACATGAACTTCGCTTCGGGGAACGCCTGGATGCGTCTTCACCACGTCGCGCGTGGCGCGGTTGGTCGCGGCGAGCGACGCATCGGGCGACGCCTCCATGAAGAGGCTGATGTGACTCTGGTCCTCCACCGGCGCGAGCTCGCGCTTCGAGACATGGAGTACAGCGGCCACGCCGCCACCGAGACGAGCAGCGCCGCGGCGAACGATCGCCGCTCGCATGCTGAGCGCGCCGTCGAGCAGCCGCTCGTAGCGCGCGGCGCACCGCGTCGAAGGCGTGATTCACCATACCGCGTGAGCCGTCCTTCGTGGCCGTGCTCGTGCACGAAGCGCGAGCTCATCATCGGCGAGAGCGTCACGGCGACGACGCCCGAGATCACCACCGCCGCGGCGAGCGTGATCGCGAACTCGAGAAAGAGCGAGCCGGTGAGCCCGCCCTGGAAGCCGATCGGCGCGTAGACCGCGGCCAGCGTGATCGTCATGGCGATGATCGGTCCGACGAGCTCGCGCGCGCCGACGATCGCCGCCTGCATGCGCGTCTTCCCTTCGCGCACGTGCCGCTCGACGTTCTCGACCACGACGATGGCGTCGTCGACGACGAGGCCGACCGAGAGCACGATGGCGAGGATCGTCAGCAGGTTCAGGCTGAAGCCGAGCGGCGTACATCACGAGCGCCGCGCCGATGAGCGAGATCGGCATCGCGACGAGCGGCACGAGCGCGGTGCGGATCGAGCCCATGAAGAGGAACACCACGAGGCCGACGATGAGGATCGTCTCGGTCAGCGTCTTGGTGATCTCCTTGAGCGCGTCCTGCATGAACATCGTCGCGTCGTACGCGAGGTGCATCTCGATGTCCGCCGGCAGCGTCGGCGCGATGCGCTCCATCTCGGCCTGCAGGCGATGCGAGACGTCGATCTCGTTCACGCCGATGAGCGGCCAGACGCCGAGGTACACGGCCTCCTTCTCGCCGTACTTCGCCACCATGTTCGCCTCTTCGGCGCCGAGCTCCACCTTCGCCACGTCGCTGCAGGCGCACGACGCGCCGCCGCGGTCGGCGACGATGAGATCCTCGAACTCCTTCACCGTGCGCAGGTCGGTGTTGGCGAGCAGGTTGACCTGGACGAGGTTGCCCTTCGTCTGGCCGACGGCGGCGAGGTAGTTGTTGCGCCGCAGCGCGGCGTGCACGTCGCCCGGCGCGAGGTCCGAGCGCCGCGAGCCGGTCGGGATCGATCCACACTCGCATCGCGAGCTGGCGCGCGCCCTCGAAGCTCACGCGCTGCACGCCCGGCATCGTCGCGAGCTGCGGCTGCAGCGTGCGGGCGAGCCAGTCGGTGATCGCGGGGATGTCGCGCTTGCTCGACGAGAAGCTGAGATAGAACGACGCGTACGGGCCGGTCGGCGCGCTGCACCTCGACCGACGGGCGGCTCCGCGTCCGACGGCAGCTCGGAGCGCACCTGCTGCAGGCGCGCGGTCACCTCGGCCAGCGCCGCGGTGCTGTTGTGATTGAGCTTGAGGTGCACGGTCACCGTGCTCACGCCGGCGCGGCTCGTCGACTCGATGTAGTCGACGCCGCTGATCGCCGAGACGGAGCGCTCGATCGGCGTCGTGAGGAAGCCGCGCACCGTCTCGGCGCCGGCGCCGAAGTAGACGGTCGTGATGACGACCGACGAGCTCTCGATCTTGGGATACTGCTGCACCGGCAGCGTCGTGAGCGCGCGCCACCCCATCAGCACGATGACGAGGTTGACGACGATCGCGAGGACCGGATGCTTGATGAAGATGTCGGTGAATGACTTTCGCATGGTGGGGCTCTCCTCAGCGCACGCTGACGCGCTTGGACTGCGAGTTGGCCGGTTCGGCGACGGCGACGAGCGCGGCGTCGCGCAGCTTGAACGAGCCCGAGGCGGCGACACGCTCGCCCGCGGCGAGGCCGTCGACGATCACGATCTCGTCGCCGAGCACGGGACCGGCCGTGACGAGGCGGAGCTGGGCGCGCGTCTTCCCGTCCTTGGCCGCGGCGATCACGAACACGTGGTCACCACCGGGCCCCTTTCGCAGCGCGCTCACCGGAACGACGACCGCATCGCGCGTCGGGCCGATCGGGACCAGCACGCGCACCGACGATCCGGGACGCGGCAGCAGTGCGAGGTCGGGAAGCTCGGCGCGCACGAGGGCGTTCCGCGTCGTGGGATCGACGCGAGCGTCGACCGCGACGATGCGCGCCGGGATCTCGGCAGCCGGTCGCGCCGGAGATCACGCGCACCGTCTCGCCGCGACGCATGCCGGCCGCGACCGACTGCGACACGTCGAAGTCGACGTGGACGGCGCCGTCGACGCCCTGGAGCGTGGTGAGCTGCGTGCCCGACTCGAGGAACTGTCCGAGGTGCACGTCGGACATGCCGACGCGAGCGCGGAAGGGCGCGCGGATCGTCTTGCGGGCGATGAGCGCGCGGGTGCGCTCGACCTGCGCGAGGGCGACGTCACGCTCGGCGCGCGCGTTGTCGAGCTCCATCGCCGAGGCGGCGCCGCGCGAGGTCATGCGATCGACGCGCTCGAGGCTGGTCTGCGGCGAGACGCGCCTGCGCTTCCTGCGCGCGAAGCTCGGCGGTCTCCACCGAGACGTCGAGGGCGACGAGCACGGCGCCCGCGCTCGACGACCTGACCAGGCTGCAGGCCGGCGAAGCGCACCGTTCCGGCGCACCTCGTTGCGCAGCGTGATCGAACGCGGCGCGAGCACGGTGCCGATCGCCGAGGCGGATCTCCTGATGCGGTCGGGCGGTCGCAACGGCGGCGGCGACGGTCTCGGTCGGCTCGGGTTGATTGGCCGACGCGGCCTCGGCGCTGCGGAGGCTGGTGTACTTCCACGCGCCGAGGAGGAGGGCGGTGCCGACCACGAGTCCGAGAAGCACGAGCGGAGTGCAGACCGGGCACGCGGGTTCGGGGCGGTGGAGCGACTCATGGTGGGATCTCCGAGACTGGTGCAGTGGTGAAACAGTTGTACAACCATCAAACAGATGGTTATTCGACCGGGCGTTTTCGAGTCGCCTCGCGTCAGCCGGCGCGTTTGCGCGGCTTGCCGACACGACGAATCACTTCAGCCGCATAAGCGTTCACGACGTCCGTCGCGCACGCGGTAGGTCTTGTACTGCCCCTCGCGCTCCGGCTCGATCAGGCCGGCCTGCACCAGCTCCTTGATGTGGTGGGAGACGGTCGCCTTCGAGACGGGAAAGCCGTTGCACAGCGCCTGGTTGGGGCACTCGAGCGCCGAGCTGATCGTCTCGAGCATCGCGAAGCGTCGCGGATCGGCGAGCGCCTTGGCGATGCGCTCGAACTGTCCGGGCGCGAGCAGGGTCGAGTTGGCTGTGGGACTCATGGTTCTATGACTATCGAACTCCGGGTCGGACGTCAAATACGGGACGGTTCAGAAAAGTGCCCGGGGCTCGCCGAGTGAGCTCCCGTGGCGGACCGAACGACGGTTTGACCGAGCCTGATCAACAGATTGTCGCGGAGGACGCGGAGGAACACCCGAGAACGCGGAACAGTGCATTGGGTTGTGGCTGTGGGGCGGAAAGAACTCGCCGCCGGACCACTACAAGCATTTGGCCCGCGGATAGAATCCGACCGTTTCCACGAAAATCGTTGTTCAGATCCGCGTTCCGTCGTTGGACGGCACCCGCATTTACATCTCGATCCGATGTATCCGCCCGATGATCACCGTGTACGACAGCGCCCCGACGAACCCCGCGAGCGACACGTACGCGAGCACCCAGCTCGAACGAACCGCGTTCCGCGGAGGATGTAGCCGATGAGGATCGGGGTGACGATCCCGGCGATGTGACCGGTGAAGTTGATGATGCCGCCGCGTCGTGCCCATCAGGTTGCGCGGCGCGACCTCGGCGATGATCGACCACGAGTTCGACGAGACGCCCTGTGCGAAGAAGGCGAACGTCAGCATCGCGAGCGCGAGCGCGGTGCCGTAGACGTAGTTCACGAGCACGATGCTCGATGCGCCGAGGAAGCCGGTGACGATCGGGATCTTGCGGGCGGCGGAGATGTCGGCGCCGCGACGGAGCAGCCAGTCGGACCACGCGCCGCCGAGCATGCACGCCGATCGTCGCGGCGATGTAGGGAAGCGACGTCGCCGCGCCCGCCTTGAGCGACGTGAGCCCGCGCTGCTGCACGAGGTACGTCGGGAACCAGGTGAGCAGGAAGTAGAGCGACGACATCACGGCGAACTTGCCGAGGCCGAGCGCCCACACCTGCCGCTCGCGCAGCAGTCGCGCGATCTGCGCGCCGCGTCACGCTGCTCGCGCGGCGCCATCTCCGTGAGCGCGCCACCCGCCGTGATGAGCTCGAGCTCCTCGGCGTTGGCGCGCGTGCTCTGGCGCGGCTCGCGATACAACCGTGAACCAGACGATGGCGCTGAGGAGGCCGGCGATGCCCGTCACCAAGAACACCGAGCGCCAGCCGGCATGCGCCGCCATCCAGAAGAGCAGCGGCGAGAGCAGCGCCGAGCCGACGTACTGTCCGCTCGCATACGTCGACGTCGCGCGGCCGCGCTCGCGCTGCGGAAACCAGGTCGACACGACGCGGTTGTTGACCGGGAAGGCCGGCGCCTCGGCGAGGCCGACGGCGAAGCGAAGGCCGAACAGCGCCGCGAACCCGCTCACGACGCCGAGGCGCGAGCGTCGCGACCGACCATCCGAGCTGCGCGATGCCGTAGACGGCGCGCGAGCCGAAGCGGTCGATGAGGTAGCCGCCGGGCAGATTCGCGATCGCGTAGCTCCACGCGAACGCGGAGAAGAGCAAGCCCATCTGCACCGGGTCGAGGCCGAGCTCCTTCGACAGGAAGGGTGCGACGATCGAGAGGTTCGAGCGATCGACGTAGTTGATCGTCGTCGCGACGAAGAGCAGCGCGAGCATCGTGAGCGCGCGCGCGCGTCGGCCGCGCCGACGCAGCCGGCGCGCTGAATCCCGGCGAGGGTCGTTCAATGAATCTCGGGCTCTGCGTTGCGTCCGGCACTGTGCGTCGTCTCGAGAAAGTCGAAGTCGCAGCCGACGTCGGCCTGCTGCACGTGGCGCGAGTAGAGCAGGCCGAAGCCGCGCTCGAACTTCGGCGGCGGCGGCAGTCCACGCCGCGCGGCGCGTGCGGCGAGCTCCTCGTCGCTCACGAGCAGCGAGAGGGTGCGCGAGGCGACGTCGAGCCGGATCATGTCTCCGTCGCGCACGAAGCGCGAGCGGGCCGCCGACGTACGACTCCGGCGTCACGTGCAGCACGCACGCGCCGTAGCTCGTGCCGCTCATGCGCGCGTCGGAGATGCGCACCATGTCGCGCACGCCCTGCGCGAGGAGCTTCTTCGGGATCGGGAGCTGTCCCCACTCGGGCATGCCCGGCGCGCCGAGCGGACCGGCGTTGCTGGAGCACGAGCACCGACGAGGCGTCCACGTCGAGATCCGGATCGTCGATGCGCGCCGTCATGTCGTCGTAGCTCTCGAAGACGACGGCGCGTCCCGTGTGCGACAGCAGCGCGGGATCGGCGGCGGGCGGCTTCATCACCGCGCCGCGCGGCGCGAGGTTGCCGTGCAGCACGACCAGCCCGTCGGCGTCGACGAGCGGGTTGCTCGCGGCCGCGGATGACGTCGGCGTTGAACACCTTCGCGCCCGCGATGTTCTCGGCGAGCGTCTTCCCGTTCACGTTGAGCGTCGCTGCCGTCGAGCAGGTCACCCAGCTCGGCGAGCAGCGCGCGCAGCCCGCCGGCGTAGAAGAAGTCCTCCATGAGGTACTTCCCCGCGGGGCGGATGTTCGGCGAGCACCGGCGTGCGCCGCGCGATCGCGTCGAAGCGCGCGAGGTCGAGCGAGAAGCCGGCGCGCCGCGCCATCGCGATGAGGTGCACGACGGAGTTGCTCGACCCGCTGAGCGCGAGCACCGTCGTCACCGCGTTGTCGAACGACGCGTCGGTGAGGATGTCGCTCGGCTTGAGGTCCTCCCACACCATGTCGACGATGCGCCGGCCGGTGAGCGTCGCCATCTGCGCGTGGCGCGAGTCGGCGGCGGGAATCGACGAGAAGCCGGGCAGCATGAGGCCGAGCACTTCGGCGGCGCTCGTCATCGTCGACGCGGTGCCCATCGTCATGCAGTGGCCCGGCGAGCGGGCGATCCCGTTCTCGATCCCCGTCCACTCCTCCTGCGTGATGTTCCCGCAGCGCAGCTCGGCCCAGTACTTCCACGTGTCGGAGCCGCTGCCGAGCACGACGCCGTTCCAGTCGCCGCGCAGCATCGGGCCGGCGGGGAGGTAGATCGTCGGCAGGTCCATCGAGATCGCGCCCATGAGGAGCGCGGGCGTCGTCTTGTCGCAGCCGCCCATGAGGACGCAGCCGTCGGCGGGATACGAGCGGAGGATCTCCTCCGTCTCCATCGCGAGCAGGTTGCGATAGAGCATCGTCGTCGGCTTCTGGAACGGCTCGGAGAGCGTCATCGCCGGGATCTCGACCGGGAAGCCGCCCGCCTGCCAGATGCCGCGCTTCACCTCTTCGACGCGCTGCTTGAAGTGCGTGTGGCAGGGGTTGATGTCGCTCCACGTGTTGACGATCGCGATCACCGGCTTGCCGCGATAATCGGCCGACGGTGTAGCCCATCTGCGCGGTGCGCGAGCGGTGGCCGAACGACCGGAGGTCGTCCACGCCGTACCAGCGATGGCTGCGCAGCTCCTCGGGCGTCTTGCGACGGACGCTCGCTCACGAGGGGGCGAGCTGCTCGTCGTGCTGGCGCAGCGCGACCGCCGCCGTCGCGCACCGGTGCCGCGCTGCGCCTCGGGGAGGTTGGAGAGCATCGGCAGCATCGGCCCCATGTCGGCGATGCCGGCGAGCGTCACCGCGTCGTGCAGCACGCGGATCGGGCTGTACGCGTCGCGACAGTCCTCCAGCGGGAGGAACGCGGCGCGCTCCTGCATCCGCCTCGTCCCAGCGATGCGCCTTGCACAGCGCGAGGATCTTCATCGAGCTGTTCGGCGCGATGCACACCGAGCCCGAGGTGAAGCCGCTGCAGCCCGAAGTCGCGCAGGTGCACGATCGCCGGCCGCTCGCCGATGCCGCTGACGACGATGCGCGCGGATCGACGACGTCGAGCAGCGCGCGGAGGTACGGATCGTCGCGCGGGTCGTTGCGCACGGTGCGCGTACTTGATCGCCGCGACGAGACCGTCGTCCGCGAGCGCGCGCGACCTGCGTCGGCTCGAGGTAGTTGTCGGCCTTGATGTACACGATCACCGGCTTGCCGTAGCGCCTCGGCGAAGCGGCGAATGCCCGTCGCGACGCCGTCGCTCGTGGCGGGGAAGCCGAGCGGGAGGATCATCACCGTGGGGAAGTCGCGTCCCTTCAGGACCTCGGCCTGGTCCATCAGCTTGCCGTAGTCCGGGCCCGACGGAGGGGATCACCCAGGTGTCGTCCCCCGCTGCGTCCTCGAGCATGTCGAGCAGCTCGGCGAACTCGCTCGCGCCGATGTTGTAGAGGTTCGCGTTGCCGCCGTAGAGCAGCGTGCGCACGCCACCCTCCTCGAGATACTGGATCAGCGCGCGGTTGTCGGCGGTGCTGATCGTGAGGTCGCGATGCCGCGCGAGCGGCGGCACGGCGATGACGGAGGACGGCGAGGTCGGTGGGAGTGACGGGAGTAGTCTTCACGTTCGGCGGGAATTGACGGTGATCAGGTCGGTGAGTGGTGAACGATGTCGGTTCGACGTCAGGAACGCCACAGCGTCACGAGGCCAGGCCGTGAACCGTTCACCGTTCACCGTCCGGCGCGCGCCAGCGATCATCTCGCCGATCGGAATCGCGCTCGTCGCCGCCGGTGATCGGTGCGTTGCAGACGTGCAGCGTGCGCGCCGACTCCAGGAAGAGAAAGTCGTGCACCAGCGTGCCGTCGCGCGTCACGGCCTGGGCGCGGATTCCCGCCGTCGTACGGCAGCAGATCGGTCGACGTCGAGGCTCGGACAGTACTTCCGGCACTCCTTCAGGTAGGCCGACTTGAACAGCGAGCCGGCGAGCTCGGCGCGCACAGACTTGCGGTAGCGCGCGAGCACCTTCCAGAGCCCCGGGAAGAACAGGTACTGCGCGACGTCGCGCACGTTGAGCGACGAGCTTGCGATAGCCCTCGCGCGACGAAGCCGAGCACGGCGTTCGGGCCCACCGTCACGCCGCCGTCGATCATGCGCGTGAGATGGATGCCGAGGAAGGGGAGGTCGGGATCCGGGATGGGGTAGATCAGGCTCCGGATGATCCCGTTCTTCTCGCTCGGCAGGCGGAAGTACTCGCCGCGGAAGGGGACGATCTGATGCGTCGACCGGCGAGGCCGGCGAGGCGCGCGAGCCGATCGGACTGCAGTCCCGCGCAGGCGACGAGCGCTCCGCCGTCCGGCTGCGAGCGCCAGCCGGACGCTCACGTCGTCCGCCGATCTCCTCGATCGCCGGTCACGCGCGCGCCGAGCACGATCTCGCCGCCGAGCGACTGGATCACGCGCGCCATCGCGGCGCACACCTGTCGGTAGTCGACGATCGCCGTGGCAGGCACGAACAGCGCGCCGAGCCCCGCGATGTTCGGCTCGCGGCGACGCAGCTCGCTCGCGTCGAGCCGCTCGACCTCGATCCCGTTCTGCACCGCGCGCTCGGCGAGCGCGTCCATGCGCTCCAGCTCGAGCGGCGTGGTGGCGACGAGCGTCTTGCCGCAGGTGACGAAGGGGATGCCGTGCTCGGTGCAGAACTCCTTCGTCGCGCGCTCGCCGCGCTTGCAGAGATCGGCCTTGAGGCTGCCCGGCGCGTAGTAGATCCCGCTGTGGATCACGCCGCTGTTGTGGCCGGTCTGGTGCATCGCGAGCGCCGATTCCTTCTCGAGCAGCACGAGCGACGCACCGGGATTGCGCTGCGAGGAGCTGCATCGCCGTCGCGAGTCCGACGATGCCGCCGCCGATCACGCAGAAGTCGTGGCGTCGCGCCGGAAGTCATGCGCTGTCGAGTAGGATGAGCGGCGCCGCACCGCTCGCAGATGGCGCGGATCTTCTCGGCCAGCGAGGTCGGGCACCGGGATCCCGTGCGCGCGCCGCTCCTCGCGCGACGACAGCCTCCGGCTCTCCCGCGACGAGCACGGGCTCGTCCTCGCGCACTGGCGCGCGACGCGTGCAGCACGTCGATCACCGTCGTCGAGATCCTCCTCGAACTCGCCCTCCTCGCGGAACGCCGTCGGGTCGAGCGCCATGAGGAAGTGGCCGATGTTGTCCGGATCGCCGCGCCCCTGCGTGCGCTTCCGAATCGGCGTGAACGAGCCGCCGGCGAGCGTGGCCGAGAGGATCTGCACCATCACGCTCAGCCCGTAGCCCTTGTGGCTCGACATCTCCGGCCGTGCCGCCGAGCGCGGTGATGCCGCCGGTGAACTGCACGGTGACGAGCTCCATCGCGAGCGCCGAGTCGGTGACCGGATTGCCCTCCTCGTCGAGCACCCAGCCCGCGGGGAGCGGCCGGCCCTGAAGGTCGTAGACCTTCACCTTGTTCTGCGCGACGGTGCTGGTGGACATGTCGAGCAGGAAGTGGCGGTTGCGACGTCGCCGGCGCGGCGAAGGCGATCGGGTTGGTACCGAGCACCGGCACCGCGCTGCGCGTCGGAAGCACCGGATTGCCGCGCGTCGTGCAGGTGACGAGGCCGAGCAGCCCGCGCTGCGACGCCATCGCGGCGTAGTAGCCCGCCGCGCCGAAGTGCGTGGAGTTGAACACGGAGACGATCCCTACGCCGGCGGTCAGTGCCTTGTCGATCGCGAGCCGCATCCCCATCGACGCGGCGACGTGTCCGAGCCCCGCATCGCCGTCGAGCAGCGCGGTGACGGGCGTCTCGCGCACGACGCGCGGCGTCGGCTTCGGGTTGAGCTGCTCGAGCCCGAGCGCCTCCTCGTAGAGCATCAGCATCGAGATGCCGTGCGAGTCGATGCCGGCGAGGTCGGTGTCCGTCATGATGTCGGCGGCGGTGCGCACGACGTCGGCGGGCATCCCCCACGCGGCGAGGACGGCGGAGATCTGGGCGTGGATGACGGAGGCGCGAACGAGCATCGCCAAAACTGGCACCGGAGCACACCACTACTCCAGTACTGGTCGGTTGACACGACGGTCGGGCTCGGATCTCATTCGAACCCCCGCAGGCGCTGTCATCCACCCTTCGTCCCGGAGGTCCGAAGTGAACTCGCGCCATCTGCCGGTCTCGCTCTCTCCTCGTCCTGGTCGGCCGCAGGCCCCGCCGCCGCGCAGGGCACGCCACGCTCCATTCGCACCCATCGTCGCGCAGGAGCGAGCGGTGCTCGACGCCTTCATCAGGACCGACACGGCCGCCTTCAACCGGGCGCTCGGCAGCGACTTCGTCTACGTCGACGTGCGCGGGCCACGTCGCGCTGGGAGCTCGCGAAGACGACGGCCATGATCATGGATTGCAAGACCACCCAGCTCTCGATCGACAACCCGCATGACGACGCGCGTCGGCAACGATCTGGTGGTGCTCACCTACGACGTCGGCCGGCGATCAGACGTGCGGCGGTCAGAAGGCACCGTCGCCGGTGCACTCGATGAGCGTGTGGCAGATGCGCGGCGGCCGCTGGGTCGCGGTCGCGCACAGCGAGACGCCGGCCGCGCCGAAGCAGTAGACGGCGCTGTCGCGTGGAGGATCACACGCTCTCCGCACTCCGGGTTTGACGGCGCGCGGGGAGCGGGGCATCGTACGCGTCATGAGCGACCCCCATCTCGACGACGCCAGCCGGCTGAGCCGGCGCGAGTTCATCCTTCGCGCCGGCGCGGCAGCGGCGACGGTCGGCGCGCTCGGGCCGCGCGCATCGCGAGCGTTCGCCGCTACGACAGCGCGACGCGACGAGCCGGTGATCGCGGTCTTCTCGAAGCATCTCCAGTGGCTGCCCGTTCGCCGACGTCGGGCCGGTGATCGCCGAGTCGGGGTTCCGCGCCGTCGATCTCACCGTGCGGCCGGATGGCCACGTCCTCCCTGAGCGCGTCGAGGACGACCTGCCGCGCGCCGTGGAGACGCTGCGCCGCTCCGGGCTCACCGTGCCGATGATCACGACGGCGATCACCGACGCGAACGATCCGCTCGACGCGCCGCGTGCTGACGACGGCGAAGAAGGTCGGGTGTCACGCACTACCGGATGGGCTACTGGGACTTTCCCGCCGATCGACGAGCCGCTCGCAGGCGCTGCGCGACGATGAAGCCGCGCGTCGCGGCGCTCGCGTCGCTCAATCGCGAGATCGGCATCCGCGGCGGCTACCAGAACCACGTCGGCACGCGCGTCGGCGGATCGGTCTGGGACCTCGGCGTGCTGCTCGAGGGCGTCGAGCGCCGACGGACTCGGCGTGCAGTACGACATCCGCCACGCCGTGGCGGAGGGGGGCGAGAGCTGGCCGCGTCACGCTGCGGATGATCGCGCCGCACATCGACACGATCGCGATCAAGGACTTCCTCTGGGCGCAGCGAGCGGACGACAAGTGGGAGCCGCGCAGCGTGCCGCTCGGCGAAGGGATGGTGGATTTCCCGCGTATCTGCAGTCAGCTGCTCGGCATACGGCCCGCTTCCGCCGGCGACGATGCACTTCGAGTATCCGCCGCTCGAGATGGCGGGCGGAGGTGACGCGGAGCGCCGCAGGCAGACGATCGAGGGGATGCGCCGCGACCTCACGCGATTCCAGCAGCTATTCGCCGCGGCGCAATCGCCGGCCGACGTCCGATCGAAGCGCGAGGTCATGATGCCACGATCCGCTGCGCGAGCTCTCGCGCCGAGAGTTCCTCGCCGTCGCCGGCGCCGCCGCGGCGCTGCCGCTGGTCGATCGCGTCGCGCCGATCGCGGCCTTCACGCGCGAGCCGAAGCGCATCCGCATCAAGAGCGTCGGCCTCGACTTCGAGCGCGAGCCGCTCATCCGCCCGACGGGATTCAAGGGCGGCTACCTGACGGAGCTCTGGCAGCCCGTCGCGCGGCTCGACAGCGACTCGCGGACGCAGCCACATCGGGATCGGCACGCAGAGCGTGCTCTGGTGCGATCCGGCCGTGCTCGCGAAGCACTCCGAGAGCGCGGGCAACGCGCTGATGCTCTCGGTCACCGATCGCGCGCTGCAGATGGTGGTCGGCGAGACGTTCACCACGCCGGTCGAGCTGATCGACCGCATCCTCCCCGAGCTGCACCAGTTCGCGTGCCGGTTGACCGGGCTGCCGAATCTGCGTCGCACCTTCGCGCTGAACGCGCTCGTCCCGGTGGACAACGCGGCGTGGCTGCTCTACGCCGAGGAGAACGGGATCCGGTCGTTCGACGAGATGATCCCCGCCGAGTATCGCGTCGGGACTCTCGTACCGGCAGACGCTCCATCGCCGTGCTGCCGTCGGTGACGTACGGGCTGCCGATCGAGGACGTCGTCCGCGCGACGCAGGACGGCTACTTCCTCATCAAGGTGAAGCTCGGCAGCCCGGCGGCGACGCAGGCGGAGATGATCGAGAAGGACATCGCGCGCTTCACGGCGATCCATACGGCACTCGCCGGCGCGCGGACCACGCAGACGCCGGACGGCAAGATCCGCTACGATCTCGATCCGAACCAGCGCTACGAGAAGAAGGAAACACTCCTCCGACTCCTCGACGCGGCGAAGCAGATCGGCGCGCTGGAGCAGGTGTCGTTCCTCGAGGAGCCGTTCGCCGACGAGAACGACGCCGATCTGCACGACGTCCCGGTCCCCATCGTGGCGGACGAGAGCGTGACGCAGGTCGGCGACGCGACGCGCCGCAGTCCAGCAGGGCTACGCCGGCTTCGCGCTCAAGGGGATCGCGAAGACGCTGAGCGAGACGCTGAAGATCGCGAAGCTGGCGCACGAGCAGACGGCTCGTCTGCATGGCGGCGGACCTCACGGTGAACCCCGTGCTCGTGGACTGGAACAAGAACGTCGCCGCCCGCGTGCCGCCCTTCCCCGGGGTCACGTTCGGGATGCTCGAGACGAACGGCCACCAGCAGTACCGTCGCTGGAACGAGATGGTGAGCTGGCATCCGTGCGCCGACGCGCCCTGGCGGCGGGTGGAGCAGGGGGTCTTCGTGCTCGGCGACGACTTCTACGCGCGGAGCGGGTGCATCTTCGAGGAGCCGTCGCACTACCGCGCCCTCGTCTCGCCGACGCGCGGGAGCTAGGCGCGCCGCTCATCCGAGCGAGCGCTGTCGGTTTTACCCTCTCTCGGCGCGCGGCGCCCGGGTATCTTCCTCGGATGTCTCCCGCCGCGTCCGGCCCACTCGAGCGCCGTCTCCTTCGACGGCGGGGAACGAGGCCCGTGGTGCAGGCGGAGGGGCTCGTGCGCACCTTCGGCGGGCGCCGAGCCGTGGACGGCGTGAGCTTCACCCTCCAGGCCGGCGACTGCCTCGCGCTGTTCGGCCCGAACGGGGCGGGGAAGACGACGCTGCTGCGGATGCTCGCCGGCCTGCTGGCGCCCGGTCAGGGAACGGTGCGGGTGAACGGCGTCGCGGTGAAGGAAGGCGCCGCCGCGCGGGCGCAGGTCGGGCTCGTGAGCCACGCGAGCATGCTGTACGGCGTGCTCACCGCGCGCGAGAACGTCGAGTTCGCGGCGCGGCTCTACGGTCTGCCCGACCCGCGCGACGCGGCGATGCGCGCCCTCGAGCTGATGCGCGTCGACGATCGCGCCGACGCGCCGGCGCGCACGCTGAGCCGCGGGCTCCAGCAGCGCGTCTCGATCGCGCGCGCGATGGTGCACTCGCCGCGTCTGCTGCTCTGCGACGAGCCGTACACGGGACTCGACGACGCCGGCAGCGCCGCGCTCACCGACGCGCTCACCGAGCGGCGCGAGGCGCGGCGCGGCGCTGCTGCTCGTCACGCACAACCTCACCGAAGGGCTCGCGCTCGCGACGCAGGCGGCGATCATGCGTCGCGGGCGGTTCGTGCGCCACGAGGCGCGCGAGCTGCTCGACGTCGCGCGCGTACCAGGCCCAGTACCGCGAGCTGGCGGCCGTGCATGACTGAGCGTCCGCCGTCGCGAGCTCCGCCGGGAATGCTCGCCGCCGCGTGGCTCGTGGCGCGCAAGGATCTCGCGATCGAGTTCCGCACGCGCACCGCGTTCCTCTCGGCGCTCGTCTTCGCGCTGCTCGGCGTCGACGATCTTCTACTTTGCGTGGGACGCGACCGCGGTCGCCGCGGCCGATCTCGCGCCTGGCGTGCTCTGGGTGATCTTCACCTTCGCCGGCCTGCTCGGGCTCCAGCGCTCGTTCGGGAGCGAGCTCGCCGATCGCGCGGTCGACGGCCTGCTCGGCGCGCCGATCGCGCGCGAGTCGATCTACCTCGGCAAGGCGTTGGCGAACCTCGTGTTCGTGGCGGGCGATTCTGTTCGTCACGATCCCCGCCGTCGTGCTGTTCTACAACCTCCCGCTCGGCGCCGGGATCGCGCGCGCTCGCGGGGATCGCCGCGCTCGCGGCGGTCGGTCTCGTGGCGGTCGGCACGCTGTTCAGCGCGATGGCGGTGAACACGCGCATGGCCGAGCTGTTGCTTCCGATGCTGAGTCTTCCGTTCTTCGTGCCGGTCGTGATGGCGGCGGCGCAGTCGTCGGCGCGGCTGATGGCCGGCCGGCCGGTGGCGGAAGCCTGGCCCTGGCTGCGCATCCTCGTCGCGTTCGACATCGTGTTCGTCACGGCGTGCACGCTGGCGTTCCCATTCACTCTCGACGAATGACCTCCGGACAGCCGTCCGTCGCCCTCCGCTCCCGTCGCAGCGCGATCCGCTCGTCGGCGTGGCGCTCCTCGGCATCGCGGCGCGTCTACGTGCGCGCGCTCGCGTTCACGCCGATCGAGGCGCGCCAGGGCGCGGCGCAGAAGATCATGTACATCCACGCGACGTCGGCGTTCATCGCGCTGTACGTCGCGTTCGTGCTGATGGCGCTCGACGAGTGCGCTCTACCTCTGGCTCAAGGACGAGAAGCTCGGACCGCGTGGCCGAGAGCGCGGCGGAGGTCGGACTCTGCTTCACGACCGTCGTGCTCGTCGACCGGTCCGATCTGGGGGAAGACGATCTGGGGCGCGTGGTGGACGTGGGACGCGCGGCTCACCGCGACGCTCTTCCTCTGGTTCATCATTCTCGGCGTATCTCCTGCTGCGCGGCGCGGTGGAGGAGCGCGGGCGACGCGCGCGCTATTCGGCGGTGCTCGGCATCCTCGCGTCGTTTCTCGTGCCGTTCATCCATCTGAGCGTGTATCTCTTCCGCACGCTCCATCCGATGCCGATCCTGCTGAAGCCCAGCGCGCCGTCGCTGCCGCAACGAGATGCTGGTGACGTTCCTGTTCTCCTTCGCGGCGTTCACGCTGCTGTTCATCGCGCTGCTGCGCTCGCGGTATCGCCTCGCGACGCTGCGCGACTGCGTCGCCGACCGCGAGCAGGAGCGCGCATGACACCGGACAATGCCAGCTTCACCACGCGGCGTACACGCTCGCGGCGATCATCTACCTGCGTACGTGCTGAGCCTCAAGATCCGGCTGCGCCGTCTGCGCGCGCGGGCGCTCGCGCTCGAGACGTCGGCGCGGCCGCGCTCCGACCGGCCGGAAGGCGCGTGAGCGGCATCGTCTATCTCGTCGGCGCGGGCCCGGGCGATCCCGGGCTGCTCACCGTGCGCGCGCAGCGAGCTCCTCGCGAGCTGCGACGCGATCGTCGCCGACGCGCTGGCCAATCCCGACGATCGTCGCCGCGGCGCGCGCGGACAACCCGCACCGTCGAGCTGCACGACGTCGGCAAGCGCGGCGGCAGCGGCGGAGTCGGCGCGACAGGACGCGATCAACGCCCTGCTCGTCGAGCTGGGGCGCGCGGGGAAGCGCGTCGTGCGACTCAAGGGCGGCGATCCGCTCGTCTTCGGGCGCGGCAGCGAGGAGGCGCAGGCGCTCGCCGAGGCGGGAGTGCCGTTCGAGATCGTGCCGGGCGTGACGGCCGGCGTCGCCGCCGCGGCGTACGCGGGCATTCCCGTCACGCATCGCGGCGTCGCGACGTCGGTCACCTTCGTCACCGGCCACGAGGATCCGACGAAGGAGGAGACGCAGACCGACTGGTCCGCGCTCGCGCGCACCGGCGGAACGATCGTGCTCTACATGGGCGTGAAGACGCTGCCGCGCATCGCCGACGCGCTCGTCGCCGGCGGGATGTCGCCCGACACGCCGGCCGCCGCGGTGCAGTGGGGCACGTATCCGCGCCAGCGCACCGTCGTCGCCACGCTCACCACGCTGCACGACGCGGTCGAGCGCGAGGGACTCGGCGCGCCGGTGATCACGGTGATCGGCAAGGTCGTCGCGCTGCGCGACGAGATCGGCTGGTTCGACCGCGCAGCCGCTGTTCGGCAAGCGCATCGTCGTGACGCGCGCGACGTCGCAGGCCGGCGACGCTGCGCGGCGCGCTCGCGTCGCTCGGCGCCGAGGTGCTCGAGCTGCCGGCGCTGCGCGTCGTGCCGCTCGATCCGGCGCCGCTGCGCGAAGCGCTCGACCGCATCGCCGAATACGACTGGATCGATGTTCACGAGCCAGAACGCCGTGCGCATTCCTCTGGGAATCGCTGCGCGTCGCCGGACGCGACGCGCGCTGCGCTCGCCGGCCGCGAAGATCGCCTGCGTCGGCCGCGCGACCGCCGACACGCTGCTCGCGCGCGGGCTCGCGGCGGACGTCGTCCCCGATCGCTTCGTCGCCGAGGGCGTGCTCGAGGCGCTCGACGAGCGCGACGACGTGCGCGGCACGCGCGTGCTGTACGTCGCCGCCGAGGACGCGCGCGACGTGCTGCCCGACGGGCTCACGGAGCGCGGCTGCCGCGTGGACGTCGTGCCGGTGTATCGCACGTCGGGTGACGGCGCGGGCGCCGGTGCGCTGCGCGAGGCGCTCGCCGCGGGCCGCGTCGATCGCGGTGACGTTCGCGTCGGCGTCGGCGGTGCGCGGATTCGTCGAGGCCGTGGGTGCCGAGCTCGCGCGTCGCGCGCCGGCCGTCTCGATCGGCCCGGTGACGAGCGACGCGGTGCAGGCGGCGCGGGATTCCGCTCGGCGCCGAAGCGACCGAGGCGTCGATCGATGCGCTGGCCGCTGCGACGGTGCGGCTCGTCGGCCCGAGCGGCGAAGCCGCGTGAGCGATCCCCTTCGCATCGGCACGCGCTCGTCGGAGCTCGCGCTGCGACAGGCGCGCCTGGTGCAGGCCGCGCTGCTCGAGCGCGGCGTCGAGAGCGAGCTGGTGACGTACAAGACCATCGGCGACAAGCGGCTCGACGAGCCGCTGAGCGCGATCGGCGCGAAGGGACTGTTCACGAAGGAGCTCGAGGTCGACCTGCGAAAGGGAAAGACCGACCTCGCCGTGCATTCGCTCAAGGATCTGCCGACCGATTCGCCGCCGGGACTCGCTCGTCGCCGCGGTGCTCGAGCGCGAGGATCCGCGCGACGTGCTCGTGGTGAACCGCGGCATCATGGGCCAGTCGCTCGACGATCTGCCGCGCGGCTCGCGCGTCGGGACGTCGAGCCTGCGGCGTCGCGCGCAGCTGCTCGCGCTGCGCCCCGACCTCGAGGTCGTCGAGCTGCGCGGCAACGTCCCGACGCGCCTGAAGAAGGTCGACGAAGGACGCGTGCACGCCGCGATCCTCGCCGCGGCGGGGCTGCATCGACTCGGCGCGCACCAGCACATCACCTGCTATCTCGACGCGCCGGCAGTGGCTCCCCGCGGCGGGGCAGGGCGCGATCGCGATTCAGATGCGCGACGACGACGACGCGATGCGCGCGCCACGCCGACGCGCTGAACGACGCGCCGACGATGCTCGCCGTGCGCGCCGAGCGCGCGTTTCTCGCGGCGCTCGAGGGCGGCTGCCAGGTGCCGATCGGTGCGCTCGCCGTTCCGACGGACGGCGGCGGCGCACTGCTGCACGGCATGATCGCCGACGTGCGCGGCAGCCGCGTCGTGCGCGGCGACGATCGCGCTCGACGTCGACCGAGCCGGAGCTGAGCGGGGTGCGGCTCGCGAACCAGCTCCGCGGCGAAGGGGCGACGGAGATTCTCGAGGGGCTGCGCCGCGCGGACGCACCTGCCGCGCCCCGCAGCCGGAGTGAGAGGTCAGACGCCGGAGTCAGACGTAGGGTCAGACCCCTTCGGTGCTCGTGACCCGCAGCGGACTGCTCCAGCTAGTATTCCGACGCATGCCCTCATTCCCCGACTATCGCCCCCGCCGCCTGCGTCGCACCGAGGCGCTCCGCGCGCTCGTGCGCGAGACGGTGCTCGTGCCGTCGCAGCTCGTGCTGCCGCTGTTCGTGCGCTCCGGGCAAGGGGGTGCGCGTGCCCGTGTCGTCGATGGCCGGCGTGTCGCAGACGTCGGTCGACGAGCTGCGTGCGCGACGCGACGCGCTGCCGCGGAGGCGGGCGTCGGCGGCGTGCTGCTGTTCGGCATTCCCGACCACAAGGACGACGAAGGGTCCGAGCGCGTGGGACGAGCAGGGGCCCGTGCAGCAGGCGGTGCGCGCGCTCAAGCGCGAGCTGCCGCAGCTCGTCGTCATCACCGACGTCTGCATGTGCGAGTACACCGTCCACGGGCACTGCGGCGTGCTCGCGAACGGCGAGGTCGACAACGACGCGCACGCTCGAGCTGCTCGCGCGCGAGGCGGTGTCGCATGCGCAGGCGGGCGCGGACATCGTGGCGCCGAGCGACATGATGGACGGTCGCGTCGGCGCGATTCGTGCGCGCGCTCGACGAGGCGGGGCTCGCGCAGCACGTCGATCCTGAGCTACGCCGCGAAGTTCGCGGCGACGTTCTACGGTCCGTTTCGCGAGGCGGCGGAGAGCACGCCGCAGTCCGGCGATCGGCGCGGCTACCAGATGGACGCCGCGCAACGTCGACGAAGCGCTGCGCGAGACCTGGCAGGACATCGAGGAGGGCGCCGACATGGTGATGGTGAAGCCGGCGGGTCCGTTCCTCGACGTCATCGCGCGCGTGAAGGCGCGAGACGGGCTACCCGCTCGCCGCGTACCAGGTGAGTGGCGAGTACGCTATGATTCAGGCGGCGGCCGAGCGCGGCTGGATCGACCGCGATCGCGCGATGATGGAGAGCCTGATCGGCATCCGGCGCGCGGGCGCGGACGTGATCATCACGTATTTCGCGCGCGAAGCCGCGAAGCTCCTGAAGGGCTGAGCGCTGCTGTCGGTGACGGTTTTCGGTTCACGGCCGGCACATCCGACGAGCACGCCGTCGCAGTTCCTGCTCGCTGACGTGAACCGCAAACCGATCAACCGTCGAACTGCGTCATGCAGTACCGCACCTTCCCCGGCACCGACATCTCGCGTCAGCGAAGTCGGCTTCGGCACGTGGACCATCTCCACCGGCTGGTGGGGCGAGAAGACCGACGCCGAAGCGGTGGCGATGCTGCGTCGCGCGCTCGACGACCATGGCGTCACCTTCTTCGACGCGGCCGACGCGTACGGAAACGGACGCGCCGAGCGGCAGATCGCCGAGGCGTTCCGCGGTCGGCGCAGCGAGATCGTGATCGGCACGAAGGTCGGCTACGACATCTACGACGAAGCGGCGCAGAAGCGCGCCGCGGGCAGCAGGAGCTGCCGATGCGCACCGATCCCGGCGTTCATGCGCTTCGCCGTCGACAGGTGCCTCGAGCGTCTCGAGACCGACTACATCGACGTCCTCCAGATCCACAACGCGAAGATGGAGCACGTCCGCGACGCCGAGCTGTGGGGGACGCTGCGCGAGCTGCAGCGCGAGGGGAAGATCCGCGCGTGGGGCGCGGCGTTCGGTCCGGCCATCGGCTGGCTGTACGAAGCCGTCGAGCTCGTGGAGCGCGAGCCGGACATCAACACGATCCAGATGATCTGGAACGTGCTCGAGCAGCATCCGGGCACGGCGATGATCGAGGCCGCGCGTCGTCATGCGCCCAACTGCTGCTTCAACGTGCGCGTCACGCACGCCAGCGGGATGCTCGAGGGGAAGTACACCGAGGACACGGTGTTCCCGGAGAACGATCATCGCCGGCACCGGCCGCGCAGTCTGGCTCGTGAACGGCGTCAAGAAGGTGAAGACGCTCGACTTTCTCACGCGCGAGATGACGCTCGGCCAGGCGGCGCTCAAGTGGTTGCTCGCCGAGCCGCTCGTCGTGACGACGCTGCCGAACATCTACGACGACGAGCAGCTCGCCGAGTTCGCCGAGGCGAGCGACAAGCCCGATCTCACCGCCGCGCAGCTCGCCCGCGTGACGGAGCTGGACGAGACGAACTTCGGTGTCGAGGAAGGTCCGATGAACTACAAGGGCACGATGACGCGCGAGCGCGGAGCGAACCTGGATCTGCAGGCCGCGCGCAACCCGACCGGCCGGCCGGCGCTGCAGAGCGTCGCCGCGCGAGAGAGCTGATGCTCAATCTCTGGCACGACCTCCCCGCCGGGCAGAACCCGCCCGAGATCGTCACCGCGGTGATCGAGATTCCCTCGGGGAGCCGCAACAAGTACGAGCTCGACAAGGCGACCGGGCATGCTCAAGCTCGACCGCGTGCTGTTCAGCGCCGTGCACTATCCCGGGCGACTACGGCTTCATTCCGCGCACGCTGCACGAGGACGGCGATCCGCTCGACGTGCTCGTGCATGGTGAAGGAGCAGACCTTCCCCGGATGCCAGATCGACGTGCGTCCGCTCGGCGTGCTCAAGATGCTCGACCGCGGTGAGCCGGACGACAAGATCCTCGCCGTGCCGCGTGCACGACCCGTATCAGCAGGAGTTCTTCGACATCGCCGACATCCCGCAGCACATGCTGAAGGAGGTCGAGCACTTCTTCCACACCTACAAGGATCTCGAGGGGAAGCGCGTCGAGATCATCGGATGGGGAAAGAGCGAGGAGGCGATGCGCATCATCTCGGAGTCGATGTCGCGCTACGACGCGACGTACGGGGCGAAGCCCGCGCTACACGTCTAGCGGGCGGTCGCGCCGGCGGATCGACCAGTACAGCAGCGCGCACGCACGAGCGCGCCACGCCGTCGAACACGATCATCGTCGTCTGACGCTCGTGCGCCGTCCAGCTGCGGCGGCCACGGGGCCGAACCAGGTCCGCATCGTCGGCGGATCGGCCAGCACCAGCTCGCGCGCCCAGTTCGCTGCCGCGTGGAACCCGGTCGGCGGCGCACACGCTGCGCGTCCGGGCGAACACGAGCCCGAACATCAGACGACCCGATCACCGTGACCGGTGAACGGCGCTCTGCCAGCTCGTAGCCGTTCAGCAGGTGGTACGTCGCGAACAGCAGCGCGACGATGAGCTGCGCCGGCCAGAGCCCGATCGAGGTGATGAGCCGCTCGAAGCCGTAACCGCGGAACAGCAGCTCCTCGACGCGCGCCGAGAGGAGCAGGTAGAGCAGGCCCGATCGCCGCGCAGCCTCGGGATGAACGTCGCGTTGAACGCCCAGTCGAACGGCAGGATCGCGTGCAGCAGCACCGCGATCACGGCGATCAGCAGCGCACCGCCGACCAGCCCGCCGAGCAGGTTCGCCGGACGGCGTCGCCAGGAGAGCTCGAGGCCGAGCTCCGACGGCGAGCGGTTGTCCCACCAGAGGAAGAGCAGCGTCACGCCGAGCACGACGCCGAGCATCGCCACCGGATGGAACACCGGGAAGCGCCTCGGCATGAGCCAGATCGGCGAGGTGGCGACGATGAAGAGCACACCGCGCCGCAGCGCGGTCGAACGATCGGACGAGCGGAGCTCTCGTACGTCATCAACCTTTCGGCTCGACGGGACCGTGCATCGCGCTTCTCCTTCCCGCGGCGCAGGAAGAGGCTGTCGTACAACAGCGCCGCCGCGATCCCGCCGAGGATCGGGCCGATCCAGTAGACGCCCTGCGCCTCGTACTGCCCGCTCGCCACGGCGGGGCCGAGCGACCGCGCCGGATTCATCGACGCGCCGGTGAGCGGACCGATCGCCAGGATGTCCGCCGTCACCGTCAGTCCGATCGCGAAGCCGCCGACCTTCGGCGCGTGCGGATCGACCGCGGTGCCGAACACGGCGAACACGAGGAAGAAGGTGGCGATCGCTTCGAGGAAGACGCCCTGCGTGAACGGTGACGTCGAGCGCGAGCGCCTGTCCGCCGAGCCGCGTCGCGGTGGCGACGTCGCTCGGGAAGAGCGCCTTGAGCGCATACGCCGCCAGCAGCGCGCCGAGCAGCTGCGCCACGATGTACAGCATCGCCATCATCGGCTCGATGCGGCGCGTGACGAGGAAGCCGAGCGTCACGGCGGGATTCAGGTGCCCCGAGATGCGCATCGTCGCCGTGACCATGATCGCGAGGATCAACCCGTGCGCCACCGCGACGGCGAGGAGGGGGCTGCTCGGCTGTGCGACAGCTGCGTCGACATGATCGCCGCGCCGCCGACGAACACGAGCGCGAAGATGCCGACGAATTCGGCGGTGAAGTGACGCCAGCTGTCTCGCATGATTGACGGGGGCTGGGGGCTGGAAGAGAGCACGCGCGGGCCTCTCGGCCCGCGCGTGAAAGGTTAACGGGGCTCGCTGCTACGGCGTCAGACCCCGTCGTGACGCTTGAGCACGACGGCGGCGTTGATCCCGCCGAAGCCGAAGCTGTTGCTGAGCGCGTACTCGACGTCGCACGTCGCGGCCGACCTTCGGGATGTAGTCCAGGTCGCATCCGGCGTCGGGCGCGTCGAGGTTGAGCGTCGGCGGCAGCCACTTCCGCTCCAGCGCGAGCGCGGTGATCGCCGCCTCGATGGCGCCCGATGCGCCGAGCGCGTGGCCGTAGTACGCCTTCGTGCTGCTCACCTGCAGCTTCGGCGCGTGATCGCCGAACGTCTGCTTCACCGCCAGCGTCTCCGTCGGATCGTTCAGCGGCGTCGAGCTGCCGTGCGCGTTGACGTACGCGACCTCGGTCGGCGCGAGCCGCGCGTCCTGCAGCGCGAGACGCATCGAGCGCGCGGCCTGCGTGCCGTCGGGACGCGGCGCGGTCATGTGGTGCGCGTCGTTGCTCGTGCCGTAGCCCACGACCTCGGCGTAGATGTGCGCCCCGCGCGCGATGGCGCGGTCGAGCTCCTCGAGGATGAGGACCGCGGCGCCCTCGCCCATCACGAAGCCGTCGCGGTCCTTGTCGAACGGGCGCGACGCCGCCGACGGATCGTCGTCGCGCGTGGACATCGCGCGGATGATCGCGAACGCGCCGTAGCACAGCGGCGCGAGCGGCGCTTCGGCCCCGCCGGCGAACATCACGTCGGCGTAGTCGTCGCGGATGGCGCGAAAGGCGTCGCCGATGGCGATGGTGCCCGACGCGCAGCTCATCGCGTTGCTGTTGTTCGGCCCCATCGCGCCGAGCTCGATCGCGATGTTGCAGCTCGACGCGCCGCCGAACACGCCGAGCGCGAGACCCGGCTCCACGGCGCGGATGCCCTTCGTGAGGAACACCTCGAGCTGCTCCTCGGCGAAGCGGATGCCGCCGAGCGCGCTGCCCATCATCACGCCGATGCGCTCGCGATCCTCGCGCCGCGAGGTCGATCCCCGCGTCCTCGATCGCCAGCTTCGCGCAGGCGATCGAGAAGGTGCCGTAGCGGTCGAGCCGCTTCACCTTCTTGCGCTCCACGAAGTCCGCGGGATCGAAGTCGTTCACCTCGGCCGCGTTGTGGCTGCGGTACACCGAGGTGTCGAATCGCGTGACGCGACCGACCGCCGAACGCTGCGAGCGAAGGCCATTCCACAATGGCTCCCGTCCCATGCCGATCGGCGTCAATGCGCCGATTCCCGTCACCGCCACTCGCCGTCGTTCAGCCACGTCGCCCTCCCCCTTGAAAGCTCACGTCGCTCCGTCCGTCACCAGTCCGCGCTCCGCCTGGACGGCAAGCCCGGCGAGCGTTCGACTCGCGATCCCGTGCACGAACACCGGACCGATCACCATCGTCGCGGCCGGAGCGCCTGCCGCCGACCACGCCGGCCCATCCCAAACATGCACGATGCGCACGTGGGTTCCACCAGGGGCCTCTGTGAAGGACCACTCGACTTCCATTCCCGTTGTGATCCCTTCGATGTGCGTGAACCTAATCGATGGTGCTACCGGACCCATCGGCGGATGCACGCGCATCCGCGACTTCCACCACGTCGGCCAGCGCATCATCCCGAACGGGCGCGATCGCGCTCATCTCGACGATCCCCCCGCCATCGCTGCGCCGCTCGATGAACCGCACGTAGCGGTAGTGCGGCAGCAGCGCCGGCCATCCCTCCACCTCCGCCGCGAGGCGGAAGATCCGCGCGAGCGGCGCGCGCACGAACTGCTCGTCCACCTGGGTCATCTGCTTCCCGGTGGGCATCGGGCCGAGCTCGAGCGGAGGCAGCGTCGTCGTCATACCGCGCATTTCTCCCAGGAAGCGGTGAGTCGCCAGCCGAGATGCCGCCGAACGGTTGCATGTCGCCCGGTCGCCAGCTGCACGTGACGCGAGAGCTCCGCCGCGGTGAATCCGCGCAGCACGGAGAGCACGCCGTCGTGTCGCGTCACCGGCGAGAAGCCGAGCGGCCACGACACGAGCCAGAATCCGCACGCCGCGAGCCAGCTTCGCCGGAGGTCGCTCACGATCACGTGTCCGCGCGCCACGCGATCGAGCTCGCGCAGCACGCGCGGAATCTCGACGTCGTCGAAGTGGTGCAGCAGCTGCGAGCAGGTGACGAGGTCGACACTGGCATCGGCAAAGGGAAGAGCACGCGCGTCGGCGCACGCACTGCCGTCGAGCGTTGGGGCGGTGACGCGCGCCAGCGACTCCGCGCCGTCCACGCCGAGCACGACCAGCGCGACGCCCTGCTTCCGCGCCCGTTCGCGCGCGGCGAAGGGGATGTCCGCCAGTCCCGTGCCGACGTCGAGCAGGGTCGCCTCGCGCGCCCACGGTCGGGAGCAGTCTCGCCACCTCGGCGAGTGCCGCTCGCAGCCCGCCGAGCAGGAGGTTCGACCGGCGCACGTCGTGGAGCGAGCGCTCGCGGACGGCGGCGTCGGTCGCCGGATCGTCGAGGATCTCGGACCCTCGCCGGCGCTTCGGGACGAGCATCTGCTCTATCGTTCGAGCTGGGCGTAGCCGCCGCGATAGTACAGCAGCGGCTGGGCACTGCGCGCCGACGCGCTCTCCACTTCGCCGATGAACAGGGTGTGGTCGCCCGCGTCGTGCGACGCCACGATGCGGCACTCGAGGTGCGCGAGCGCGTCGTCGAGCAGCAGCATTCCGCTCTCGCCGCGCCGGTAGCCGATGCCCGTCGAACCGGCGCGTCGAGTCGGCGGTCGAGAAGCGGCGCGACAGCGCTTCCTGTTCCGCGGCGAGGATGCTCACCGCATACCGCTCGTTCTGGAGGAGCGCGGCGTGGAGCGACGCCTCGTGGTCCACGCACACCTGCACGAGCGGCGGCCGGAGGCTCACCGAGCAGAAGGCGCTGACCGTCATCCCGACATCCCGCTGGTCACTGTCCCGCGTCGTGACGACGGTGATGCCGGAGGCGAATCGTCCGAGCACGCTGCGGAAGGAATCGGGGTCGATCGTCATGCACCTGGTGCGGGAGTGCTGTTCGAGTGGCGAAAGAGATTCAGGATATAGCCGGGACGCAACACCTCGCGCGCGGGGACGAAGTCGCCCGTGACGCCGACGAGGAGGTCGGCCATGTCCTTTCGCGACTCGAGCGTGCGGCGTGAAGTAGTTCATCGCCGGCGCGTAGCCGATCGCCGCGCCGATGAGCCGCTCGACGATCCACTTGCCGCCGAACTCCGCGCGTCGCGCGCGATGGTAGCGCGCCAGCGCGCGGTCCGCGTCGCGCGACGACGTGGCGCCGAGTGCCTGGAGCGCGAACGGCGCGAGGAGCTCTCCGCCGCGCAGCCCCGCGTAGATCCCCTCGCCGGTGAAGGGATCGAAGAAGTCCGCCGCGTCGCCGACGAGCGCTGCGCCCGGCGCCCACGAGCGTCGCGCGTGCGACGCGAACGGTCCCGTCACCTGCACGGGCGACGCGAGCCGCGCGCGCGCGCACTCGCGCCGCGAGCTGTGGGCGCGCGCGGAGCCAGCCGAGGAAGTAGCCCGCGCGGTCCGCGCTCACGGCGCGCGCATCGGCGGCGGAACGACCATCGACGCGTTGATCAGGCCGCCGTCCACCGACGCGAGTCCCGACGTAGCCGACGTCGCGCTCGACGTGCAGCTCGCCCCACTCCTGCATGTCGCCGAACCCCTCGAGGTGCGCGACGAGCGCGAGCCGGCGCGGCCAGCGGGCCGAATGCGCGAGCCCGAGTCGGTGCGCGACGAGCGAGCGCAGTCCGTCCGCGCCGACGACGAGCGTCGCGTCGATGGTCGTCGTCGTGCCGTCGCCCTCGAGCACGCGAACGCCGCGCACCCGCCCGCGTCGCGTCGCGCACGAGGTCCACGACGCGGCACCCCTCGCGCACCTCGGCACCCGCGTCGCGCGCGCGGTCGAGGAGGATCGGGTCGAGCGCCGTGCGGCGCAGCGCGAGCCCGCGATCGCGGAAGGCGCGGAAGCCGTGCTGCGCCACGAAGTCGCCGCGCAGCGTCGCGCCGTTCGGCGCACGGATCACCATCCCGGTCAGGTGCGCCGCGCCGGCGCGATCCACCGCGTCGAGCGCGCCCATGTCGCTCAGGATGCGCGCCGCCTGTGGGCTCAGATACTCCGCGCACGGCTTCGCGCGCGGGAAGACGGCGCGATCGAGCACGCAGCACGCGCGCGCCGGCGCGCGCCAGCGCGTAGGCCGTCGACGAGCCGGCGGGTCCGCCGCCGACCACGACGACGTCTGCGTGCCGTGCTGCGCGATCATCAGAGGAGCAGAGTGCACGAGAAGCGCGGCGACGGCGGCGCCGGCGACCGTCGCGATCAGATTGACGAGATCGTTGTCCACCAGCGGTGAGCCCGCCCGCGTGGCGGGTCGCGGTGCCACAGCCGTGCACCGCCCGCTCCGTGCTCGTCTGGCATGTGTCGCACCACCGCCGGTCCTGCAGGGTGGCCCCGACGATCGAATCGGCGATCGCGCCGGCGAATCCGCCCACGATCACGGCGATGACGGGCGCGTCGATCGCCAGCGCGCGCCCACCCGCCGCGACGAAGGTTGCCCCGGCGACCATCGCCAGCATTCCGAGCAGGTTCACGCCGCCCGACGTCCCCGCCGGCACGGGGCGCAGCGTCAGGATGGAGCGCGGCGGGTCGCGTCGCCAGGCTGCCGATCTCGGTGGCCCACGTGTCGGCCGCCGAGGCGGCGAGTGCGCCGAGCGCCGCGGCGGTGAGGGTGCGACCGAGCGGCAGGCCCGGATCGATGGCGGTCGCGGCGAGCGCGACGAGGGCGAAGACGCCGCCGTTCGCTGCGACCTGGATGGCGTCGCGCGCGCCTCCCTTCTGCGACGACGTTGCCCGTCCGCGCCGCCTTCTCCTCGCTCCGCAGCCGCGAGAGTGCGATCGACAGGACGAAGTAGGCGATCAGCAGCGCGCCCCACGCCCAACCGGCGGCGACCGCCGCCGCGCCGACGGCGACCGCGGCCGCGGTCCCTCCGGTGTCGAGCGCATGTGCGCGTCGCGCAGCGAGCGCGACCGTGCCAGCGACGAGGAGTCCCGCGAGTGCGCGTCCGACCACTACGCGCGCGTGAGCGTGGCGACCGCGCGGAGCGTCCGACGCGCGCCGATGTCGCGCGCGATGCGCGCGCGACGAGTCGTTGCAACGTCAGTGACGAAATGCGACATGGTCGGTCATCCTAATGCCGGAGCGCGGCGAATGTGAGCCGCGCCGCGGCGCGCAGCAAGCGCGCGTGGGTGAAGCTATTGAGCGCGCTTCCGGTTCCCGTTAGCTTGGCTGGTTGCCCTCATTCCCTCCACGTGCCGTCGATGCCGACGGACGCTTCCCGCTGTCCTCGATGCTCGCCACAGTAGACGCCCTTCTTCCGCTCAGCCTTCTCGAAGCCGTTCGCGACGTCGACACACCGGAGGGCGTGCTCGAGGCGGAATTCGTCGACGAGCTGCGCAACAAGCGGTTCGGGCTGAGCGACACGGTCTACACGCAGATCAAGCGCTACACCGAGGCGGTGCGGCGCAATCAGCGCACGGCACAGGAGGAGGCGATCGCGCTGGCCAAGCTGATCGGCCGCCGGCCCGACGCCGAGGCGGTGCTGCGCGCCGCCGGCCGCTTCCTCGCGCGCGAGGCGTACATGACCGTGTCGCCGGTGACGCGCGGCATGCTGCACGTCATGCCGTCGCTCGTCGCGCGGCCGATGGCGCTGCGCCAGGTGCGCCGGATCGCGCGCCGCTACCTCAACGGCAACGTGCGTCGCGTCGGCACCTCGCTCCTGCTCGAGATCCCGCGCTCGATCACGGTCGGCGTCGCCGCGGGCGGGGTGGGCTGCGCGTTCTACGAGGCGACGATGCGCGAGCTGCTGCGGCTGCTCGTCGGCACGACCGGCTCGGTGGAGCACACGCGCTGCGAGGGACGCGGCGAGGGCTCGTGCGAGTGGCGCGCCGACTGGCGCAGCGCCGAACGCTCGCAGGCGCAGGCCGCCTGACTCGACCGGCGCGCGTCGCGTGCTGACCCCGGAGACGCTCCCCGCACTCCAGCGCGCGCTCGCCGACGCGCAGCTCGACGGCTGGCTGCTGTACGACTTCCAGGGCAACAACCCGATCGCCGCCGGTCTGATCGGCGCTCGAGGGGTTCGTGTCGCGCCGCGTCTTCGTCTTCGTCCCGCGCGAGGGCGCTGCCGCGCGCGCTCGGCCACGCGATCGAGGCGCAACCATGGCGTCGCTGGCCCGCCGCCTGGCCGCGCGCGACGTACAGCGCGTGGCGCGAGCTCGAGAGCCGGATCGCGCGACATGGTGCGCGGCAAGCGCATCGCGATGGAGTACTCCGCGGGCGACGCCGTGCCGTACCTCGATCGCGTGCCGGCCGGCGTCATGCGAGATGGTGCGCGCCGCCGGCGCGGCGGAGGTCGTCTCGTCGGGCGAGCTGGTGACGCGCTTCTACGCGTCGTGGAGCGACGCGCACCTCGCGTCGCACCGTCCGATCGGCCGAGGTCGATCGCCGACGATCGCGCGCGACGCGATCGCGCTCGCCGGCGAGCGAGCGCGCAGCGCGCGAAGCCCGCCACCGAGCACGAGCTCGTGCAGTGGATCCTCGAGCGGTTCGCCCGCGCCGGACTCACCACCGATCACGGGCCGAGCGTGTGCGCCGGCGAGAACTCGGCCAACCCGCACTACGAGCCGTCGGCCGAGCGTCCGCGCGCGATCCGCGAGGGCGATGTGCTGCTCGTCGACCTCTGGGCGACGGAGCCGGAAGGCATCTGGGCCGACCAGACGTGGATGGCGCACGTCGGCCCGCCGTCCGCGCGCGCGCCAGGAGGTGTGGACCGCCGTGCGCGACGCACGCGACGCCGCGATCCGGCTCGTGCAGAGCGCTGCCACGGAGCGACGCCGCTGCGCGGCGCCGAGGTGGACGACGCGGCGCGTCAGGTGATCGTGTCGCGCGGCTTCGGCGAGCAGGTTCATCCACCGCACCGGCCACTCGATCGATCCGCGCTCGCTCCACGGCGCCGGCCCGCATCTCGACAACCTCGAGACGCGCGAGGAGCGCCGCCTCGTCCCCGGCGTCGGCTTCTCGATCGAGCCGGGCATCTATCTGCCGGGCGAGTTCGGGATGCGGAGCGAGGTGAACGCGTTCCTCTCGGAGCACGAGGCGGTGGTGACGCCGATGCAGTATCAGACGGAGCTGATCGTCGTGTGAACCGCTCGACTACGACTGCGAGTAGCGCGTAGCGGGTACTCGGTAGCGGGATTGGCATTCGGCTCCCCAGAAGTAGACGATGGGGTCAGACTCCTTTGAACTGCCAGAGGAGTCTGACCCCTTGCCATAATGGTGGCAGACGAAGGGGTCAGACCCCGATGGGGTCTGACCCGATGCACGAGATCTCGACCTGAAAGTGCGCCGCCCTTGTTTCTGGTGGCCAGTATGCCAGTCCGGCTACTCGGTACTCGCTACTCGCTACTGGTGTTGTCGTTCAGTCTTGTGGCTCGCCCCTTGCCTTTTCGCAGTGTAAACCAGCCCGATCCTCCGACCGTGATCTCTGCTCGACACGCGCTCCGAACCCTCGCACGCGCCCTCCCGATCGCCCGTCTCGTCTCGATCTCTGCCGTCGCGGCGATCGCGTCGAGTGCGGCCTGCGCCGCGACGGATTCGCCTTCGACGACGGCACGAGCGGAGTCGCCGGGCGAGACCGGCCGCATCGAAGGGCCGACACCACCGCGCGAGGTCGTGATCGCTGCACCCTCGGCGCGCTATGTCGCCGAGTCGGTCACGGGCGGCGGGTCGGTGACCGGCACGATCACGGCGCCCGCGTCGCTGCAGCCCGGCGCGCCGATCTCGACCGGTCGCGACAGCGCGGGCGTGCGGCGCGTCGGTCCCCGACGAATCGGTGACCCGCACGGGCAGTGGCCTCGGCGGCGCCGTCGTGTGGCTCGACGACATTCGTCGCGGCAAGAGCCCTCCACTCGAGCGACGCCTCGAGCTCGAGATCGACAATTGTCGCCTCACGCCGCGCGTGCAGGCGGCGGTGGTGAGCAGCGCCGTCAACGTCATCGCGCCACGACGCCGTTCCGCGCAGCATCTGCACTTTCTCGCCGGTGGCGAGCCGAGCTCGCGCGCGAGCGTGCTGCTCGGCCAGGACGAGCAGGTGATCCCGACCAATCTTCCCTTCGCGAAGCCGGGCCTCGTCGTCGTGAAGGACTCGGACCACTCGTGGCCGACGGCGTACCTCGCCGTGTTCGACCATCCCTACTTCGCGGTGACGGCCCCGAACGGATCGTTCACGATCGACGGCGTCCCGCCGGGCCACTACCACTTGAAGGTGTGGCACGAGCGGACGAAGGTCGCCGATCAGACGGTGGACGTGACCGGCGGGCGGCGCGGCACGAGTGAACGTCGAGCTCCAGCGCGAAGTAGCGCGTCGGACCCTAGTCGCGCAGCTCCGCCTGATACAACCGGCCGTACAGGCCGGCCTGGCCGACGAGCTCCTCGTGCGTCCCCTCTTCCACCACGAGCCCGCGCTCGAGCACGAGCACGCGGTCGGCGCGACGAACGGTGCGCAGGCGGTGCGCGATGATCAGCGTGCTCCGCCCGCGGAGCAGCTCCTCCATCGCCTCCTCGACCAGTCGCTCCGACTCGTTGTCCAGGCTCGACGTCGCTTCGTCGAGCACGACGACGGCGGGATCCTTGAGGAAGATGCGGGCGAGCGCGATGCGCTGGCGCTGTCCGCCCGAGAGCTTGATCCCACGCTCGCCGACGAGCGTCGCCATTCCGTCGGGCAGGCGCTCGATGAACTCCATCGCGTGCGCGGCGCGCGCGGCGGCGAGCACGTCGTCGTCCGTCGCGTCCCGGTCGCGCGTACGCGATGTTGTCGCGCACCGAGCCGCTGAACAGCGCCGGCTCCTGCGGCACGAGCCCGATCGCGCCGCGCAGGTCGGCGAACGAGAGGTTGCGCACGTCGACGCCGTCGAGGGTGATGCGTCCGCTCGGTCACGTCCCAGAACCGCGGGATGAGCGACGCGACCGTCGTCTTCCCCGCGCCCGACGGCCCGACGAGCGCCACGACCTCGCCCGGCGCGATCGTGAACGTCACGTCGGTGAGCACCTCGGGCAGCTCGGGCGCGTAGCGGAAGCGCACGTGCTCCAGCGCCGACCGCGCCGCGCACCGGCCTGCGCAGCGGCACGGGGTGCACCGGCTCGGCCACCGTCGGCTGCAGTGCGAGCAGCTCGAACACGCGCTGCGCTGCGCCCACCGCCTCCTGATAGCTGCCGAACAGCGACACCAGCGAGCCGACCGCCGCCGCGACGGTGATGGCGAGCAGGAGGAACGACACGAGCGCGCCCGGCGTCAGCGCGCCGGCGAGCACCAGCCGTCCGCCCTGCCAGAGCACGACGACCACCGCCGGCGAACGCGACGAAGCCGACGATGCCGAACAGCGTCGCGCGCATCTTCGCCCGCGCGACGGCGACGTCCACCACGCCGGAGAGGAGCGACCCGTACCGGCGCGTCTCCTCTTCCTCGCGCACGAAGCTCTGCACCGTGCGGATCTGCGCGAACGCCTCGTTGGCCATGCCGAGGCTCTGCGCCACGCGATCCTGCAGTCCCGTGCTGGCGCTTCCGCAGCCGACGCCCGAAGAAGAACGCGAGCCCGACGACGATCGGCACGACGCGAGCGTCGTCGTCGTGAGCTGCGGATGCGTGAAGGTGAGGAGCACGACGCCGCCGACGAGGAACAGCACCTGTCGCGACGACTCGGAGATCCACGTCGCCGAGCAGCGTCTGGAGCACGGCGAGGTCGGCCGAGAGCCGGCTCGTGAGCTCGCCCGTGCGCTGCTCGGTGAAGAAGCCCGGCGACAGCCGAACGAGATGCGCGAACACGTCCTCGCGCAGCTTCGCGATCACCCGCTCCGACGTGCTCGGTGAGCAGGTAGACCTGCACGAAGTTCATCGCGCCCTGCAGCGCGAACAGCAGGATCATCCCGACGGCGATCCGGTCGAGCAGCGCGCGGTCGCGCTGCTGGAACGCGGCGTCGAGCAGGTAGCGCACGACGAGCGGGAACGCGAGCCCGACGCCCGCCGCGATGACGAGGCAGACGGCGCAGACGGCGAGCGTGCCCGCGTACGGACGCACGCGCGGCACGATGGCGGCCGAGCGGTGCGGGGGAGACGGGCTTGCGCGAGCGCGTCACGACGCGCGCCGCCAGCGGGGTGTCGCGTGAAGGGGCTGGTCACGTCAGCGTGCTGCAGGTCCTTCGCCGCGGAGCCAGAGCCGCAGCGCGTAGAGCGATTGATTCATCGAGCGTCCTGCCGCGCTCTGCTCCTCGAGCCACTTGAGGAATGCGCCGGCCGCTCCGCACGCGCGCGCGGCGGCGCGCTCCAGTCGTGCCGCCGACCACACGCGCACGTGCACGACGTCGTCGGCGTCGGGCGCACCGATCAGCAACAGCAGTCTCCGGTGCACTCTCGCTGGGCCGCCGATCAACAGGGGCATCTCACGCTGCGCGCTCACCATCGGCGCTGCCGTCAGCCACGTGTCGCTCGCCGCCGGTCACGCGAGTGCCCGGTCGACGACCATCGCCGCGAAGAGCAGCGCGAGGTAGAGGAGCGAGAACTTGTACACGGACCACGCCGGCTTCGTGAAGTCCGCTGGCGCGCATCACGCGGATCACGCCGACGAGCAGCCACGCCGCCGAGCAGCGCCGCCGACACGAGATAGACCAGGCCGAGCGCGCCGAAGGCCACCGGAAGGAGCGTCAGCGGAACGAGGATGAGCGTGTACCAGAGCATGTTCCGCATCGTCTCGCGCTCGCCCCAGACGAGCGGCGCCATCGGCACTCCCGCACGTCCGTAGTCGCGCTGCTTGAGCAGCGCGAGCGCCCAGAAGTGCGGCGGCGTCCAGTAGAAGATGATGAGAAAGAGATAGACGCCGAGCAGGTCGATGCGGCCCGTCACCGCCGCCCAGCCGACGAGCGGCGGAAACGCGCCGGCCGCGCCGCCGATCACGATGTTCTGCGGCGAGCTGCGCTTGAGCCAGCGCGTGTAGACGAAGACGTAGGTGTAGAAGCCGGCGAGCGCGAGCGCCGCGGTCAGCACGTTGGCGACGTGCGCGAGCAGGAAGGTCGCCGTCGTCGCGCACAGCACGCCGAACGCGAGCACCGCCTCGGCGCGCATCCGTCCGCTCGGAATCGGGCGAAGCCGCGTGCGCGACATGCGGTCGTCGATGTCGCGGTCCATGTACATGTTCACCGCGTTCGCGCCGCCGGCCATCAGGTAGCCGCCGACGAACACGGCGAGCACGAGCTGCCAGCTCGGATCGCCCGCGACGTACATCGGCGCGATGGTCGTCACGAGCAGCAGCGAGATGATCCTCGGCTTCGTGAGCGCGACGAGGTCGCGCGCGAAGCTCCTGTCGCTCCGCCTTGGTCGCCGCGACCTCGTTCATCGGTCGCCTCGCGATGCGCCGAGCGTCCGCGGCGAAACCGGCCGGCGCGACGCAGTCGGTCGTCGGCGCGTCGGCTCTTCGTCTCGACGCGCGGGAGCGAGCGACCGCTCCGGCGCTCGCCGCTCCCGATGCGCGCGAGATACGCCAGGGCGAACGCGCGATCCAGACGCTGACGCCCGTCGCCTCGTGCAGCGACCGCAGGACCGGCGGCAGGTGGCCGAGCGATCATCGCGCCGGCGACGACGAGCTGCAGCACACCGAGCGCGACGCGACCGTCGCCGCAGCACGCTTCGCGACGCCCGCCTCACCGCGGCGGAAGACGCCGCTCGCCAGTCCGATGAAGTGCAGCACGACGAGGAACGCCAGCACGCGATGCGTGAGCTGGACGTGCACCGCCGCCGGCAGCACGTCGGCATTCGGTCCGCAGAGCGGGAATCCCTGACACGCCACCGCGGCGCCCGGGTACTTCGCCGTCAGCCCGCCCATCACGACGGTGAGGAGCGCCATCGCCGCGCCGGCGAACGCGCCGCGCATCGTCTTGCGCGACACGCCGCCGAGCCGCGCCGCGTCGCCGCCGAGCCCACCGGCGCGAATCAGCGTCGCCACCGTCGTCGCCACGAGGCTCATCGCGACCGTCCAGTGCGCGAGCGTCGCGAAGGGCGCGTTGCCGAGCTTCACCGTCACCGCGCCGAGCAGCGCCGCCGAGAAGCCGAGCGCGACGCCGAGCCCCGCCATGCGCAGCACGCCCCCGCGTCCGCCGACGCCCGGCTCGTCCGCGACGTCCGCCACGCGACGACGAGCGTCGCGATGAGCGCGAGGAGGAGGATCGACGCGAGATAGCGGTGCGAGACCTCGACGATCAGGTCGGGGCGGTTCAGCGGCGGGAACCAGCGGCCGTAGCACTTCGGCCAGTGGTCGCCGCACCCCATCCCCGAGCCGGAGATGCGGACGATGGCCCCGAACACGAGGTGCAGGCAGGCGACCGCGAACGTCGCCGTCGCGAACCGGCGGACCGTCTTCATCGCTCCGCCACCGCGGGGGTCACGACGCGGGTCATGGGCCGATGCGTCGATCGCGCGCCAGGTGAAGAAGAGGAGCGCGGCGAGCGCGACCGCGGGAACGATCGCCCACATGACCTCGACGGACCCGCGCGCGCGCGGAAGATCAGGTCGCACAGCGGGCAGCGCGCGCGCAGCCAGCACGGAGCGAACGATCAACACCTGTGCAACGAGGCAGCACGCCACGGAGATCCAGAACAGGATGGTGGCGGGGAGGGGAGGCATACGGACTGCGGTTTCGGGGTAGGGCGGAAATCTAGTCGATGAACGACAACATCCGTAGCGAGTAGCGAGTACTCGGTAGCGGGACTGGCATTCGGCTCCCCAGAAGTAGCGGTCAACGACCTGGAGTCAGACCTCCGGGTCTCGATCCCGGCGCGCATCCGGCGAGCGTGCCCTGTTTCTGGTAGCGGGTATGCCAGTCCGGCTACCAGGTACTCGCTACCCACTACTCGTAGTTGCAGTTCAAGCCTAGTCCGCATCCCGTCCCACCCCGTACCATACCCGCATGCCCCTCAAGCGCCAGCTCGGCCTCTGGAGCGCCGTCGCCGTTCTGATCGGCTCCACCATCGGCTCCGGAATCTTTCGCTCGCCCGCCGGGATCGCGGACAAGCTCCCCGGTCCACTCCCGCTCATGGCGGTGTGGGTCGCGGGCGGACTGTTCGCTCTCTGCGGCGCGCTCACCCTGGCCGAGCTGTCGGGGGAGTTCCCCGCGACGGGTGGGATGTACGTCTTCATCCGCGAGGGCTGGGGCCGACTCCCGGCCTTTCTTTTTGGCTGGTCCGAGCTCGTGCTCATCCGCGCCGCATCGCTCGGCGCGATCAGCACCACCTTCTCCGAGTATCTGCTGCGCGTCCTCGGCTTCGATCCGGGCGTCAAGCCGTACTCCGATTGGGTGCACTACGTCGCCGCCGTCGCCATCGTGCTCACCGCGACCTTCAACTACATCGGCGTGCGGTGGAGCTCTCTCGTCCTCAACCTGACGACGCTCGCCAAGTACGGCGGCCTCCTGTTCATCATCGCCATCGCGCTCCTGCTCGGATTGCCGCGCACCGGTGGACACTACACGCCTGCCGCCCCGGCCGGTTCATTCCACGTCGCCGCGTTCGGGCTCGCGCTCGTCTCGGTGCTCTGGGCGTTCGACGGATGGGCCGACCTCTCGTTCGTCTCCGGCGAGGTGAAGGATCCGCGTCGCGTGCTGCCACGTGCGATCATCCTCGGCACCTGCGCCGTCATCGCGATCTACCTGCTCGCCAACCTCGCGCTACCTCGCCGTGCTGACCGTGGAGGAGATCCGGCACTCCAAGCTCGTCGCCGCCGACGTCGCGCAGCGGCTCATCGGGGCGCCGGGCGTCGTGTTCGTCGCGTCGACGGTGATGCTCTCCACCTTCGGCACGCTCAACGCGACGCTGCTCACCGCGCCGCGCGTCTTCTTCGCCATGGCCGACGACGGACTCTTCTTCCGGCGCGTCGCTTCCGTGCATCCGCGCTTCGGTACGCCCTCCATCGCCATCCTGCTCGCCGCGGCGCTCGGCGTCGTGTTCGTGCTGCTCCAGACCTTCGAGCAGCTGGCCGATACTTTCGTCACGGCCATCGTCCCGTTCTACGCGCTCGCCGTGGCGGCGATCTTCGTACTCCGCAAGCGACCAGATTACGACCCGCCCTTCCGCACGCCGCTCTATCCCATCGTGCCCGCGCTGTTCATCCTCGCGACCTGCTTCCTCCTCGGCAACGCGCTCCTCGATTCGACGAGCCGATGGCCGACACTCGCGGTGCTGGCGATCATTCTGATCGGCGTTCCGGTGTACTACCTCACCGTGCGACGCACGGCGCCGCAGCGAGCCTGAGCGGCCGGCACTTCTCCGCGACAGCATGACCAACAAGCACGATCTCCCCGGCCTGCGAGGGCTGGAGGTCATCGCCGGCTTCAAGTTCCTCCAGGCGCTCACGCTGATCCTGGCGGGACTCGGCTCGTTGGGGCTGATGAATCAGGCCGTGTCGGACGCCGCGGGCGACTGGCTCGAGCGGCTCGCCGTCGGCAACGGACAACGCTTCGCCGTCGCCGCGGCGTCGCGCATTCTGCCGATCTTCAACGCCGCGACGCCGCGTCACTTCGCCGCGTTCGGACTCGGTGCGCTGCTCTACGCGAGCGTGTTTCTCGTCGAGGGAATCGGCCTCTGGCGCGGGAAGCGATGGGCGGAGTACCTCACCATCGCCGTCACGTCGTCGCTGCTCCCGTTCGAGATCATCGCCGTGGTGCATCGCGTCACGCTCGTGCGCGTGGCGACGCTCATCATCAACTCCGTCGTGATCGCGTACCTCGTATGGGAGCTGCGCGCGCGCAGTGCGAAGGAGCGGCGCGCCTCGATCCACCCGTCAGCGCCGGGCTGAGGACTCGCAACGGAGTCTCGGCTCAGAACTCCGCCGAGATTCCGCACGCCGACCTGCCGGCGCGAGACGGGCACCACCAGTCCCACTCGGCGGCGCGACGCGCCGAGCGACGTCTCAGAAGTCCAGCGCTGCTCCGATGCGGACGGCTCCCGCCACGCGCCGCAACTCCATCCGAGGATGCAGATCGCCGACTCGTGCGTGAGAGACCGGAATCCACGTTTCATGTCCCACGTGACCGATCAACGCTCCGAGGATCGTCCCCGCCGCACCGATGAGCGCCGCGTCGCCATACACGGTCACCTCGCGCGAGACCCCGTCGACGATCGGACATACGATCTCCTTTCCGATCGCCGAGTCTCCGCAGTCCGATCGCCGATACGTGGCCAGGCCGACTGCGGCACCGACACCCGCGCCCGCGAGGAAGCCGATCGCCGCGCCTTGCCAGGTCCGGCGCCGTACGCCGCCGCTCACATCGAGCCGCGTGATCACCGCCTGCGGAAGCGTGAGCGACGCGCCGGTCGGGAGCTCCACCACGAGCGTATCCGCCACGCCGCGGACCAACGTGCCGACGAACGGAGGGGCTTCGCGCGTGGCGATCCGGACGCGCGAGCCCGCGGACATTCCCGCAATCGTGACCGTCGCCGCAGCCTGCGCGCCGAGCGACGACGCCGACGCAACGCACGCCAGCATCAGCGCCGCGATCTGCGAGGCTGGCCGCACGCGACTCACGATCTCGCTCAGTGCGGCGTCGTCGTGCTGCCCGGTGCGCGCGAAGGGAGCGACGCACGGTTCGCCTGCTCCGACATGATGCGCGTGAGGAAGCGCTGTCCCTCACCGATCCGCTCCACTTCCTCGGCGATCGCATCGATGGCCGTCGACGTGCCGTCGCGCGCGCCCATCATGCGCATCCCCTCGAGCAGCGACTCGGCGCGGGTCGCGCGGTCGCGGGCGCGAATCCACAGTGCGGCGAAACCGATCGTTGAAGCGAACAGCCCGGCGCCACAGAGGGCCATGAGCTGAGCGAGATGGTTGATGTGGATCATTGGCCCTCGTGCGGCAGGTGGGTGAGTCGTGCGGTCGGATCGCTACCCTACGACTCGCACTCGTGATTGTTGCACGGGAACGCGGCGGCCGCAACGGTCCCACGCGGAGGCCGGTAGCCGTCCGGGGCATGCTCGATGCGCCTCCCGACGTCCGGAACCTAACCCGGAGTCGACATGTCCGATCGATCGAAGGAGAACGTCCCCCGCGGCGACCACGTGCCCGGCGGCCCGAACGACGCCAGCGCGGCCGAGCTGAATCAGAAAGAGTCGCGCGGCGAAGCCGACACCGACTCCGCTCCGCAGCGCAGTCCCGGCGCGCACGGTAAGGAAGTGCAGGACCGCGAGCAGGCCGACGGCACTGCCGAGCGGGCGTAGCGAGCCCACGCGAGACGGCCTCGGGACGCAGAAGCATCCCGAGGCCGTTCCTCATCCCTCATCCCCTCAGATCAGAAGATTCTCAGATTGATGTACTTCTTCGGATTCGCCTTCAGATCCGCCATCACCGAATCCGCCTGCGTCACCAGTCCGCGCAGGTCGCGATAGAGCAGGGTGTCCTTCAGCAGCTTGCCCGCCGTGCCCTCGCCGCGCTCGAGTCCCGCGATGAGGTTGTTCGCGTGACGGCTCGTCGAGTCGAGGTTCGCCGCGATGCGCGTCAGGCTCGCGCTCGACGTCTGGAAGTTCCGCATCGTCGAGTCGATCTTCGCCGAGTCCACCGCGCTCGCCGCGCGGCGGCAACGACGCCATCGTCGCCGTGAGGTTGCGGTTCTGCTCCGCCGCGATCGCGTTGAGCTGGACCGACAGCCGCGCCGCGGCGTCGGTCAGCCGCGCCGCGTTGGCCAGCGAGCGGCGCATGTCCTTGATCCCGCCGCTCGCGACGAGATCCGCGTTGATCGCCTTCGTCATCGTCTGCACCGTCGCGCCGATCGAGTCCACGCGATTCATGATCGCCTGGATGTCGGTGTCGGCCGGCCCGACGGGCACGGTGTCGCCCGGGGCGTACGACACGGGGCTCGGTCCCTTCGGCGTCAGCGCGATCGCCGCGTCGCCGAAGATGCCGACCGGCTTCACGCTCGCCACGGAGTTCTTCGGCACCTTCACGTCGTCGTTCACGCGCAGCACGACGTCGAGGTAGCCGTCGTCGCGCAGCGTCACGTCGGCGACGGCGCCGACGTTCACGCCGGCGAGCAGCACGGGCTGGCCCGGCTTGAGGTTCTGCCCCCACGCGAACCGCGCGTAGAGCGGATACCCGGACGAGAGCCCGCCGCGCACGAGCCAGAGCGTGCCGAGCAGCGCGATCGCCACCGCCACCGTGAGGAAGATTCCGACGAGGACTTCGTCGCGACGTTTCATGTCTGTAGGTAAGGGGCCAGGAGCGCGGCCGTCAACGTATCGAGGATGAGGATCGTGACGGAAGTGATGACGACCGCCTTCGCCGTGCTGCGACCGACGCCCTCGGCGCCGGCCTCGGTGACGAAACCTTCGTACGAGCAGACGAAGGCGATGGCCGCGCCGAACAGCGTCGCCTTGAGCAGCGAGTAGACCACCTGGAAGGTGCCGAAGCCGAGACGCACGCCGGTGATGAAGTCCTGCTGCGTCACGCCGGTGACGTACACCGAGACCAGATACCCGCTGAACAATCCCGTCGCGTCGGCCAGGACGACGAGGCAGGGGAGCATCACGAGGCAGGCGAGCAGCCGCGGCACGATGAGAAACGCGAGCGGATCGTACGACAGCGTCTCGAGCGCGTCGATCTGCTCGGTGACGCGCATCGTCCCGATCTCCGCCGTCATCCGCGCGCCCACGCGGCCGGTGAGCACGAGCCCCGTGAGCAGCGGGCCCAGCTCGAGCACCTGCATCAGTCGCACGGACAGCCCGATGATCGAGAGCTGCACGCCCGGGAAGAGCTGATAGCGCACCTGGATCGCGATGACGCCGCCGATGAAGGCGGCGACGATCACCGTGAGCGGGATCGACTCCACGCCGACCCGCTGCATCTGCCGGATCGTCTCGGGGACGAAGGTCGCCGGATCGCCGAGCGCGCGGCCGATGTCGCGCAGGAAGTAGCCGCGCGCGCCGATCTGGGCGAAGAAGTCGATGAAGGCCCGCGTGACGCGTCGGAAGAACTTGATGCCCGTGCGCTGCACGACGGGGAAGGTCTCCGTCGGCTGCATCCGACCGGCCCCCGAACGGCCGATCGAGCTCGCTCACGTACGCACGCGCATCAGGAGCACGAGTCCCATGAGCGGCGAACATGGCGTTCGGCAGCCACGCCGCCAGATCGGGGGTGATGAGCGCCTTTCCCTCCGATCGCCTTCGTGAGCTGGATCATGAGGAGAAAGATGATCGTCGTGGCGAGGCTCACGCCAATGCCGTACGCCGTGCCGCCGCGCTGCGTGCTCGTGGCAAGCGGCGCGCCGAAGAGCGCGATGACGAGACAGGTGATCGGGATGGCGATCTTGAGCGCCCGCTCCACGCGCAGCAGGTTGGCGTCGCCCCCCGACCGCTCGAGCGCCGTGATGAACCGCGACAGCTCGCGGAACCGCATCTCCTGCGGGTTGCGCGGCCGCGCCATCAGGTCGACGCGGCTGCTCGGTGAGATGCCGGTCGGTCATCGAGGCGAAGCTGATCGTGAAGTCGGGCGACGTGTCGCGGATGACGTGCATCTCCCCCTGCTGCACCGCCCACCGCTTCGTCTTGGGCGTGTACGTCGCGCCCTGCGACGAGATCAGCACGGTCGGATAATCCGGCCCGTTCCCCTTTCGTTCGATCTGGAACTTGTCCAGGCGTGCCGCGTCGAGGCGTCGAGCATCTGCGCCTTGTAGACGCGCCCGTACTCGGCGGCGTACGACGAAGTTGTACCGCTGCGTCCCCGAGCCGACCTTGCGTCTCCTGCAGCAGCTCGCTCCGCCGCGCATCGGTGATCGGGACGACCTCCGCGACGACGAGGTCGAGCACCGGCGGCGAGCAGCGCGCCCAACATGATCGGCGCGATGATGCGGTAGAAGCTGATCCCCGACGCCTTCGCCGCGGTGATCTCGGAGTGCCGCGTGAAGGTGACGATCGAGAACACCGTCGCGAACAGCACCGCCGCCGGCATCGCCATGAACAGCGACTGCGGCATCCAGTACACGTAGCTCAGCGCGATGTCGGCGCGCGGCAGGTTCTGGTCGAGATACTTCTGCAGGTGATCCGTCAGGTCGATCACGACGAGCAGCAGCGGGAAGCCGATCGCCGTGGCGAGGAAGATCTTCACCCACTCCGTGAAGACGTAGCGGTCGAGCGGTCGGACGAGCCTCATGCCGCCTCCTCACTCAGCACCGGGCTGCGACCGCGGCGCCCGTTCACCCAGTCGCGCAGCGCGTCGATCCGGTCGCCCCAGTTGCCGCCGCGTCCCGAGCTCTCCTCGCGTCCCATCCGGAAGCAGCAGCACGATCCCGACGACGGTGAGGATGACGTTCGTTCCCCACATCGCCCAGAAGGGCGGCACGAGTCCCTTGTTCGCCAGCGACTCGCCGCCGATCAGGCCGACGTAGTAGAGCGCGAACACGATGAGGCTCACGAGCGATCACGAGCCCCACGCCGCCGCGCGGGAAGCGCAGCGCGAGCGGCGCGCCGAGCACGACGAAGATCAGGCACGCCGCGGCGAGCGCGAACTTCTTGTGGATCTCGATCTCGTAGCGGTTCTTCGCGCGCCGCGACGTGTCGTAGCGCAGCTTGTTCTCCGCCGCGCGCGAGCCATGTTGTCGGCGATCTCCTCGGCCGCGTTCTGCTGTCGCTGACCGATCGCGCGCAGGCTCTCCGCCGCCGTCTTGGCGAGGAACGGATCCTTGAACGTGCGGCGGCGGCGGGCAGCGTGCCGGGCGCGTCACCGGTTGCCGGAGCGGGTGCCGGCACCTGCTGTGGCTGCGCGGGCACCGGACGTGGCACGGCACCGGGCGTACCGGCGGGCAGGCGGCCGCGAGGTACCGAGGATCACCATCTTCGAGCGCGCTCGCCGTGTCGGCCGACGCCGCTGCGTCGAGCTGTCGCGCCGTCGGCGCGCTGTCGCGCCGCGCCGCGCTGTCCTGCACCGCGCGCTTCCGCACGGTGTCCTGCATGACTGCACGCAGACTCTACGGGATGCAGCTGCACCGTACGTACGTCGGCGGCTTCCGCCTTCTTCACGCCGATCGACGCCGCGACAGCCCCTGGCAGTACACGAACGCGATGTTGTGCGGCTCGACCGGCTGCGCGCGGCTTCCGATGGACCGACATCGCCTTCGGCATGCGCCGACGTCGGCAGCTTCGCCAGACGCAGCGCCTCCTCGTAGTCCGCCCTCGCGTCGAGATAGCTCGCGTTCGCGATCCGCAGCCGCTTCTGCATCGCGCAGATGCCGAGCTCGCGGTCGCCGCGATTCTCGATCGTGCTCTTCGAACGTTCCCGACACCTTCGCCACGTCGCGGATCGTGATCCGGTCGTGCTCGTAGAACAGCCGGTCGAGCTGGCCCGGCTTCTCCGTCGCCACCTGCTGCATCTGGCCGTGGTACAGCTCCATCTCCAGGTCGCTCCGGTTCGACGCGAGCGCGATGCGCGCCGCTGTCGGCGTAGATCGTCCGGCGGCGCGTCGGATCGGCGAGATCGTAGATCACGACCTCGCGCATCTTCGACGTGCTCTGGTCGATCTTCCCCGCCTTGAGGTAGAACTTCCCCTCCTGGATCGCGTTGATCACCTGCGCCTTGAGCAGGAAGGTCGGCTTCGTCTGCGAGATGTCGTCCTGCAGCGTCTTGAGCTGATGGTTCGCCCGCGGCAGCACCTGGTCGTTGAACGCGAGCAGGAAGAGCGACATCACCAGCGCCGGCCACGAGCGCCGGCGTCACGAGCCGCCACGGGCTCACGCCGCTCGCCTTGAGCGCGGTGACCTCGTTCTCCGCCGCGAGCCGGCTGAACGCGTACAGCACCGCGACCAGCACCGACATCGGCAGCGTGAGCGCGATCGTGAACGGGATCGACAGCAGGAAGAACTCCCCGATCACCGACGCGGGAAGTCCCTTTGCCGACGAGCTCGCCGAACTGACGCGAGATGAAATTGAGGATCATCAGGGAGGTCAGCGCCGTGAGCGCGAACAGGAACGGGCCGACGTGTTCCCTGAGGACGTATCTGCTGATGAATCTTCACGAAGAGGTGCCGAGAGTGCGCGCAGTGCACGCGGAACTTCAAGACTGGCAGAGGGTTGTAGCGCACGTCGCGCCCAGTAAGTTCCACCCGCCCGGCGCTGGAATTCAAGTCTTTCCTTTCGCCGCCGTACTGGTTCCGCTCGTCCATGCTCTCCACGGACGAACCGGAGCAGGGCGAGTTGCGCATTGCATCATACCCATCGCCTCGGGATTGGTGCGCGGCGAGGCCAGGGCTGAACTCTCGTGTTCACGCCGCAGAGGTCGCGTCAGCACGCCTACGACAAACGAACTCCTTTCATAGAATGAGAATGCCGCTCGCGCGGACGCTCCTGCTCTCCCTCGCCGCGCTGCCCGCGCTCGCTGCGTGCGATCGCCTCCCGTCCCGCCCCAAGACGGCCTTCGTCGGCGACTCGGCGCTGTCGTACGCAGCGCCAGCAGGTCGCGCTTCGGGCCGCGGGTGCCCGGCACGCCGCAGGCGCAGAAGGCGGGCGACTGGATCGTCGCGATGATGAAGACGCGCGCCGACACGGTGATCGAGCAGCGGTGGACGCACCGCACCGCCGACGGCAAGGACCTCCCGCTGCGCAACATCCTCGCGCGGTTCCGCCCTTCGGCGCCGCAGCGAATCCTCTACGTCACGCACTGGGACACGCGCCCGATCGCCGACGCCGATCCGATCCTCGGCAACCGCGGCACGCCGATCCCCGGCGCGAACGACGGCGCGGCGGGCGTCGGCCTCTTCATCGCGCTCGGCGACGCGCTGAAGAAGACGCCGCCGAACGTCGGCGTCGATCTGCTCTTCGTCGACGGCGAGGACTACGGCAAGAGCTTCGACGCGCCGTACAAGGACGTCCTGCTCGGCTCGCAGTACTTCGCCGAGCATCTGCCGAGCGCCGACTACCGCCCGATCTTCGGCGTGCTGTGGGACATGATCGGCGACAAGGACCTGAACATCCTGCAGGAAGGCAACTCGATGCGTCAGGCGCCGGAAGTGGTGAGCCGCGTCTGGCAGAAGGCCGCCGACATGGGCTACGACCGCGCGTTCATCTCACGCGTCGGGCTACGACGTCACCGACGATCACGTCCCGCTCCTGAACAAGGGACTGCGCGTCATCGACGTCATCGATCTCGACTACGGGCCGCCGGCGCCGGACGGCCAGGCGAACCCGAACTATCACCACACGATGCAGGACACGATGGACAAGATCTCCGCGAAGAGCCTGCAGACCGTCGGCGACGTCGCGCTCGGACTGATCAACGATCAGTAGCGCTGCACCAGCGCGAACGATCGGATGACGCGATCCAGCTCGGCCTGAACGTCGGGCGCTCGGCGGCGCGCACGGTGAGCGAGACGATCTCCGCTACGCGCGAGCGCGAGCACGACGGTCGTCCGCTCCGGCTCGGCCGGGCTGTCGCGATACGTCGCTCCCTCGAGGCGCAGCGCCTTTTGCGCGCCGGGCACCTCCATCCACGTGCGCGCCTTCGGCGTGAGCCAGCGCTCGACCTGCTCCACCGCGACGCGCCACGGCCGATGCGCCAGCGACTGCAGGCTCACGAAGACGTTCGCGTAGACGTCGCAGCAGAGCACGCCGCCCCACGTCTCGATCGTGCGATGCTCGTCGGGTACGCGATGCATCACGCCTCCGCCGAGCGTGGCGGGGAGGGAGAGACGGTACGCGCCCTGCGCCGACGTCGCGGTAGGTGGTCGGTGCGACGGCGCGACGTTTCGCCGCCATCGCCTCGGCGCGAGCACGTGCGCCCGGCAGCCACCACTCCTCGAGCGCCGCCATCGCGAGGTCGCGGGCGTCGTGCGTCCGCGTCGTCCACCAGCGATCAGCTTCAGCGCCTCGACGATCACCGCCTCCTGTTCACGATCGAGCGTGGCGAGGCGCGGCGACAGCCGGTCGGGAGGACGCAGCGAACGCACCAGCGTCTCGGCGACCATGTGCGGATCGTTCGGGTGCGCGAGCGCGTACTCGATGAGCCGGGGCAGGTAGTGCCGCCAGGAGCGCGCGTCGAGATACGGCATCGCCCAGAAGGTGAAGCGCTCGAGGTACTCGTCCGTCGGCGCGTCGAGCGGCCTCGTCGTACGGACTCGGGCTCGTCGTACCCGTCCACGGCGTTCGCGCCGCGCAGCGTGAGCGGCGGCGGCGACGCGAGGTCGTCGCGGAACGCGCTGCGGGCGCGGCGTAGGTACTCAGCGTGATCCATGAACCACCGGATCGTCACCGCGAATGGGAAACGACGGAACGCGGATCTTGCACGGCCTCGACGCGGAGAGCCGACGCTTGCGTCGCTCGAGCTAGCGACCGGTCGCAGGTGTCGCATCGGCGAATCTCGAGAACGCGGAGTACTGCATCTGGCAGCGCCGAGAGGCGCAACGATATCTGCACGATCCAAAGTTTTGTGGTCCGCGGAGAGATGCTGCTCGCGTTCTCTGATCCGCGTTCCGTCGTTGGAAGGTCACGCATGCGTACGACAGACACCTCTGGCACCGACTTGCGATGACCGCGGCGATCGTGCTGATCGGCGTGCCGATCACCGTTGCCGCGACGTTCGCGCTCATGCCGCTCTGGTCGATGATCGAGCGGCGCTACGGCATCGAGTCGGTTGGACACTCCGGACCGTCGGATTGGTGCTTCTGGGTGGTGTTCGGCGTGTATCTCTTCCTGGCAGCGATGGTGGCGATCGGACTGCGGAGGTCGGCGCGCCGGTCGTAGCGCCGACCCTCGGGTTCGCATCCGATACCCCGAAGCGGGGTGGAAGGCACTCGATTGGGCCGAACCGCGATGATTCGGTGACGGCCCGAGTCGCTGACGGGGACAACTTGCGCGCGTGCCCACTCCCTCCGAACAGAAAGCACTGGCCTTCGTCGCCATCGTCGTCCTCCTGGGCGGGGCCGTCCGCGCGGTTCGCGCCGGCTCGCCCCCAGTACCGACACCGCTGGAGCAGCAGGCCCTCGCTCGTCAGGCGACGGCGGCGGAATCGGCCGCGGCCACGCAGAAGGGTGGCAAGCGCGGCCGTGCGCCTGGCCCGTCCGAAACGCGGCGCCGGTCCCCGCGAGATCGGCGGGGTCGTCGGCGTCCCACTCGGCGCTCCCTCCGAGGTGTCGGTGGAGTCGGCAGTGCCAGCGGATTCGCACCGCCCCTGCCGCGCATCGATACTGACTTCCCGGGGTAACCGTTCAGTTCCCGAAAAGACGGTTCGTGGCGATCGTCGCCGCCCGGCCGAGACATCCAGTCCCGTCGATCTCGACCACGCCTCCGAGCGCGAGATCGAGGCGCTCCCGCGCGTCGGGCCGGCGCTCGCCCACCGCATCGTCGCGCACCGGGATTCCTTCGGTCCCTACGGCTCCCTGGAGGCGCTGCGAAGCGCGTGAAAGGGATGGGGCCGGCCACCCTCGAGCGCCTTGCTCCACTCGTCACCTTTTCGGGTCGTCCGTCGTCCCCACCATGAGCGCTCGAACCGGTCTCGACGAGGCACTTCGGTCCTCGCCGGCAGCGGGTCGAGACTCTGCATCTCGCGGGCGTCCGGCGAGCATGCGTCGCCGGTCGCCCACTTCGTTCTGGCGGCGCCGCCGAGGCGCCGCTCCCTCCCGCCCCGACTCCCCCCACATGGCCGCTCCGGTCGCCACCCCAGAACGACTCGGCGATCTCCTCGTCCGCGAGGGGCTCATCACGCGCGAGCAGCTCGACAAGGCGCTCCAGGAGCAGAAGCAGAACGGCACGCGCGTCGGCTACAACCTCGTCAAGCTCGGCTTCATCCAGGAGACCGAGCTCACCAAGATGCTCGCCCGGCAGTTCAAGATGCCGGCGGTCGATCTCTCGCGGTTCGAGGTCGATCCGCGCATCGCCAAGCTGATCCCGGCCGATCTCGCGATCAAGCACCTCGTCCTCCCGCTCAAGCGCGACGGACGCACGCTCACCGTCGCGATGGCCGACCCGACGAACCTCGGCGTCCTCGAGGATCTCAAGTTCATCACGCGCTACGACATCTTCCCCGTCATCGGGGGCGAGTTCACGCTCAAGAGCGCCGATCGAGAAGCTGTACGAGAGCGGCGTCGGACACGCAGGTCGCCGACCTGATGAGCGTCATCGACGACATGCGCGGACGGCGACGTCGAGGTCGTCGAGGAGAAGGAAGAGGACGTCTCCGCCGCCGCGCTCCAGGCGCAGATGGAGGACGCGCCGGTCGTCAAGCTGATCAACGCCATCCTCACGGATGCGGTGAAGCGCGGCGCGTCGGACATCCACTTCGAGTGCTTCGAGCACGACATCCGCGTGCGCTACCGCATCGACGGCGCGCTGCAGGAAGTGATGAAGCCGCCGATGAAGCTCAAGGCGGCGCTGATCTCGCGCTTCAAGATCATGGCGCAGCTCAACATCGCCGAGCGTCGCGTGCCGCAGGACGGCCGCATCAAGCTGAAGATGGGCAAGAAGGTCATCGACTACCGCGTGTCGACGCTGCCCACGCTGTTCGGCGAGAAGATCGTGCTCCGAATTCTCGACAAGGGGAACCTGACGCTCGACCTCGAGAAGTTCGGCATCGAGCCCAAGGCCGAGAGCGGACCTGATGGAGGCGGTGTCGAATCCGTACGGCATGGTGCTCGTCACCGGCCCGACGGGCTCGGGCAAGACGACGACGCTCTACTCCGCGCTGTCGAAGGTCAACAACATCGACGTCAACATCATGACGGCCGAGGATCCCGTCGAGTACAACCTCTACGGCGTCAACCAGGTGCTGGTGCGCACCGAGATCGGCATGACCTTCGCCGCGGCGCTGAAGGCGTTCCTGCGGCAGGATCCGAACATCATCATGGTCGGCGAGATCCGCGATCTCGAGACGGGCGGTATCGCCATCAAGGCGGCGCTCACCGGCCACATGGTGCTCTCGCACGCTGCACACCAACTCGGCGCCGGAGACGGTGACGCGTCTCATGGACATGGGTCTCGAGCCGTTCAACGTGGCGTCGGCGCTCAACCTCGTGCTCGCGCAGCGACTGCTGCGCCGCATCTGCGGCAGCTGCAAGGAGCAGTACACGCCGAACGACGCTGGAGTTCGACGTCGGCGAAGGTGAAGCCGACGACGACGCTGCGCGAGCTGCGCTTCACGCCGGAGACGATCGAGAACGCGAAGGCGAGGGCCACCAAGGAAGCCGCGCCGCTGCTCACAGAACATCACGCTCGACACGACCGTCTCGGAGCTCCCCTTCTTCAAGGGCCAGGGCTGCGACGCGTGCGACGGCACGGGGCATGAAGGGACGCCAGGGCGTGTACGAGGTCATGCCGATGTCGCCCGAACCTGCGCAAGCTGATCCTGCAGAACGTCGGCGCCGCCGAGATCCGCGACGCCGCCGTCGACGAGGGGATGCTGACGCTGCGCATGGACGGCTGGATGAAGGTCATGAAGGGGATCACGACGCTCGAGCAGGTCATCCGCGAGACGTCGGCGTGATCCACCGCACAACGAGCGTCGGCGTGTTCCTCCGGCCGCGCTCGCTCGTCTTCAATCGCCGGGTAGCGCGACCGCCGAGATCGCGGCCGATCCGGCGTGCCGCGACCGCCCGGTTCGGCGGCCGGTTCACCGCAGCCTCCTCCTATGACCGCACCCGCTCAGGCGCCTGCCACCGTCAACCTTCGCGTCCTGCTCGAGGAGATGATCGAGCGGGACGCGTCCGATCTGCACATCACGGCCGGCGAGCGCCCGAAGCTGCGCATCGACGGCGAGATCACCGAACTCGAACATCGAGTTCGTGATGCCGCCGAAGGACACGCTGCAGCTCGCCTATTCGCGTCCTCACGGAGAACCAGAAGAAGCGGTTCGAGATGGAGGACGAGCTGGATTTCTCGTTCGGCATCCAGAACCTCGCGCGCTTCCGCGGCAACTGCTTCAAGCAGCGCGGCTGCGTCTCGATGGTCATCCGGCAGATCCCCTTCATCATCAAGACCTTCGACGAGCTCGGGCTGCCCGACGTGATCCGCAAGATGGCCGAGCGGCCGCGCGGCCTCGTGCTCGTCACCGGCCCGACCGGCTCGGGCAAGTCGCACGACGCTCGCCGCGATGATCGACAAGATCAACAAGGAGCGGAAGGGCCACATCATCACGGTCGAAGATCCGATCGAGTTCATCCACCGCCATCAGGGCTGCATCGTCAACCAGCGCGAGGTCGGGACGGACACGAAGAGCTTCCAGGCGTCGCTCAAGTACGCGCTGCGTCAGGACCCCGACGTCATCCTCATCGGCGAGATGCGCGACCTGGACACGATCCAGGCGGCGCTGACGATCTCCGAGACCGGTCACCTTGCGTTCGCCACGCTGCACACGAACAGCGCGGCCGAGGCGATCAACCGCATCATCGACGTGTTCCCGAGCCACCAGCAGAGCCAGGTGCGCGCGCAGCTCGCGTTCGTGCTCGAGGGCATCGTCACGCAGACGCTGCTGCCGAAGGCGAAGGGCCGCGGCCGCGCGATGGCGGCGGAGATTCTCGTCGTCACGCCGGCCATCCGCGCGCTCATCCGCGACGACAAGATCCACCAGATCTACAGCACGATGCAGTCGGGCAAGAAGTACGGCATGCAGACGATGAACGACGCGCTGTACAGCCTGTACATGAACCGCGAAGTCGCGCTCGACGAGTGCCTGCGCGCATCGCACGACCCGAACGAGTTCCTGCGCATGATCGGGCAGTCGCCCGAGGACGACGAGGCGAAGAAGCCGGGCGGCGATGGCGGGAAGCGCGACGGCGCGCCGGTAGGACCGAACCATCACGTTGCACTGAGCGGCCGATCACTCGGCCGCCAGCACGAGAAGGAGCTTACGGATGCCAGCATTTACATATACTGCGCGCGCCCTCAACGGCGACCTTCGCACGGCGACGATCGACGCGCCGAACCGCGACGAGGTCGTCACGCAGCTGCAGCGCGCAGCGGCTGAACGTCGTCAAGATCGACGAGGCGGCGCAGGCGGCGAAGAAGAAGAAGTCGGCGGCAAGATCAAGATGCGCGACATCGTGATCTTCACGCGCCAGTTCTCGACGATGATCAACGCCGGTCTGCCGCTCGTGCAGGCGCTCGACATTCTCGCGAAGCAGAGCGAGAACCCGGCGCTCAAGGACGTGACGCGCGCCGTCGTGTTCGACGTCGAGTCGGGACACACCGTCGCCGACGCGCTGCGCAAGCATCCGAAGGCGTTCACGCGAGCTCTACGTGAACATGGTCGCCGCCGGTGAGGCGGGTGGTATTCTCGACACCATCCTGATGCGTCTCGCGACGTTCATGGAAAAGAACGACGCCCTCGTCCGCAAGGTGAAGGGCGCCATGATCTACCCTGGCGTCATCATGAGCGTCGCGGCGATCGCCATCACCGTGCTGCTCATCTTCGTCATCCCGATGTTCGAGAAGATGTTCGCGAGCGTCGGCATCCCGCTGCCGCTGCCGACGCGCATCGTCATCGCGATGTCGCAGTTCCTCGCAGGCTATCTGGTGGGCGGTGATCGGCGGCCGTCGTCGTGCGTGCGGCTGTTCGCTCAAGAAGTACTACGCGACGCCGGACGGCAAGCTCGCGATCGACCGGCTGCATGCTGAAGGCGCCGGTGCTCGGCGACGTGCTCCGCAAGTCGGCCGTGTCGCGCTTCACGCGCACGCTCGGCACGCTGATCTCCTCGGGCGTCTCGATTCTCGACGGCCTCGAGATCACGGCGAAGACGGCGGGCAACCGCGTCATCCAGGACGCGATCATGGAATCGCGCGCGTCGATCGCCGGCGGTGAGACGATCGCGGCGCCGCTGCAGAAGTCGCCGGTGTTCCCGCCGATGGTCATCTCGATGATCGCCGTCGGTGAGCAGACCGGTGGTCTGGACGAGATGCTCTCGAAGATCGCCGACTTCTACGATGAAGAAGTCGATGCGGCGGTGTCCGGACCTGCTCGCGCTGATGGAGCCGGTGATGATCGTGTTCCTCGGCGTGGTGGTCGGCGGCATGGTCGTCGCCATGTACCTGCCGATCTTCGACATGATGAACGCGGTGCAGTAGACGTCAGTGCGTTCGATGAAGAGAGCGGCCCGGCTATTCGCCGGGCCGCTTCTCGTTTCTGCTCCTCGCTTTCTGACGTGCACGAGGACAGGGGCACTGTCGGTAGCAAGGAAGCAACATCGCGCTGTCGGTTCGCAGATTCGGCCCACACTTTCGGCCGATGAGTCTACGAACCATCGCCATTGACTGGTCCGGCGCTGCATCCGGGGCCGAGCGCAACATCTGGCTCGCCGAGGCCGTGGATGGTCAGATCATTCGCCTCGAGAATGGCCGCAGCCGGGAATCCGTAGCGGACTTCCTGATCGCCGAAGCCGCGCGCACACCCGAGATGGTCGTTGGCCTCGACTTCGCCTTTTCATTGCCGGCCTGGTTTCTCGAGAGTCGCCATCTGCCGGACGGCCCCGCACTCTGGGATCTCGTTGTCGATGAGGGCGAAGCCTGGCTCGCAGGATGTGAGTCCCCGTTCTGGGGCCGACCCGGTCGGTCCAGGCCCATCCTGCCGGACGATCTCCGGCGAACGGACCGTGAGGTGCCGTCGGTTGGAGGTATCCGTCCCAAGTCGGTCTTCCAGATCGGTGGTGCGGGGGCAGTCGGGACTGGATCACTGCGCGGCATGCCGATCCTCAAGCGCCTGAGGGATGCTGGGTTTGCGGTGTGGCCGTTCGATGCACCGCGATGGCCATGCGTCATCGAGATCTATCCCCGGCTCCTGACTGGTACCGTGAACAAGACGAGTGCCGACGCTCGGGCGGCGTACCTCGTCTCGCGATATCCATCGCTGGGCGACGAGATGACGCGCCGCGCGATGAGTAGCGAGGATGCGTTCGACGCCGCGGTGTCAGCGCTTGCCATGGACGCGGTCAGGTGGGAGCTGAAGGAGCTCGCACCGATCGAGAGCTCGCGGACACGTCAGGAGGGGCAAATCTGGGTACCGTACGCCGGCCCACCAATGCGCGACCATTCACCTCGACATCGTCTACTGACAGTTTCGCGCAAGGGCTGAAAACTGACGAGCGGCGCACCGGACCATCCCCGGTGCGCCGCTCGTCCCCTCCACCCCTGGAGGTACTACACACTACTTACTTACAGGTCGGCTCGCCGTCGCCAGCAGCCGTCACGAGCGGGTTCGTCGTGTTGACACCGATACCGCAGCTGAAGTTCGTCAGCTGGCTGTGCGTGTTCGTCGCGAGCCATGCACCAGCGTACACCGCGACCTTCGGCATGCCAACGCCCGACGACGGCTTGAACTTCATGCCCTTCGTGGTGTCCGTCGCATACGCGGCCGAATCAGCGAAGTACGACTCCTCGGCCGTAACCAGGTTGCGGAGGTCCGACTTCATCGCGGCGATATACGCCTTCGACTTGGTGTTGGCGAACTTCGGGATCGCGATCGCGGCAAGAATACCGATGATCACGACGACGATCAGAAGCTCGATGAGGGTGAAACCCTTGCGCATGTTCTTCATTTGGGACGTTCTCCGGATCTTAGAGGATGACGGCGCAGCATCGCGGGCCGTCGGGCGGGGTGATGTGGTTCGTGCAGCCGGCCAGTACTAAAGCAACGCGCGAGCCATTGCGCGAGTTTTGCGGAAACCATTGTCCTGAATACACTTACGGAATCTTCGTTCGGTAAACAAATCGCTCGGCATTGCAGGATTCTGCAGGACCTATCGCAGTTTGCGTGATCTCGGACACCAACGGACGTTGATTTGACGCTAGGCAACCGAGCGCAGACTACGGCCCGAACGAGAGGAACCGCATCGTAATGACGATCAACCGTATCCTTGCGCTTCGCATCGCCTCCGCCCTGTTCGTCACCGCATGTGGGAGCTCGGCGACCGGTGTCGACGCCGGGACGCTGACGGGCAGCTTCGCGCTCGAGCAGGTGGATGGCACACCCTTACCGCTCGTGACGGGAAAGATCGTGAGCGTGGTGCCGGCGGGTGGTCCAACGACCACGTGCACGGCGTATCTGACGGCGATGAGCATCGACGTCACATCGTCTGGAGACGCGGCCAGGCGCGAGTCGAGTCGGCTCACGTGCGATGATGGGAGGCCTGATCAGACCTCGACATTCACCGAGTCGGGTAAGGCATCGAGGACAGGCGACGAGTGGCGGTTCGACTTCACGCGGACCGACGTCGCCCTCACCACTCACTACCTCGGTCGCTCCGACGGGAGTACTCTGACGATCGCTCGCCGCGAGACCGACCCGGTGACCGTGGGACAGGTGTTGATTCCCGCTACGGTGGATCTCTCACAGCTCGTCTTCCTCAGGCTCTAGCGAGTGCGGCTGGCGACGCCCACAGCAGAGTGAGCATCGCCAGCCAGTTCAGGCACTAGTGGCGCGCCGCGCCGATCAGAACACGACCGTGACGACCGCCGAGCATACCGTGGTGCTGCTCGCGTTGCACACCTTGTACTGGTACGTCGCGCTCCCCTTGCGATTGGTGTTGTCGCGGTAGGTGCCGCTCTTCGTCGTCGTGTTGTTCGGCGGCTGGGCGATCTTCGCGCCATCACGGTACACGTCGACCGTCGATGTCGTCGCGCCCGTCCAGCTCAGGTCGACCTGGTGGACTCCCTTCACCTTGGACCCGTTCGCCGTGAGCGTGATGGACGGCGGCGGCGGTGCGGCGGTGACCGTCACACTCTTCGTCGTCGTGGAGCTGCTCGCGCCCTTGTCGTCCTTGACGATGAGTGAGACGGAGTAGGTGCCCGCCGAGCCGTACGTATGCGATGGACTCGTCGCGGTCGAGGTCGCACCGTCGCCGAACGTCCAGCTCGACGACGCGATCGTTCCGTCAGGATCGGTGCTCGTGTTCGTGAAGGAGCACGCCAGGTTGGTGCAGCTCGAGGTGAAGTTCGCCGTCGGCGGAGTGTTCGGCGGCGGTGTGGTCGACACCGTGACGCTCTTTGTCGTCGCGTTGGTCGCGCCTTTGTCGTCCGTGACGGTGAGCGACACCGAGAAGGTTCCCGCCGAGCCATAGGTATGCGACGGGCTGCGTCGCGGTCGACGTGCCTCCGTCGCCGAACGTCCAGCTCGACGAGGCGATGGTGCCGTCGTCGGTGCTCGTGTTCGTGAACGTGCACGCCAGGTTCGTGCAGCTCGACGTGAAATTCGCCGTGGGCGGATTGTTCGGCGGCGGCTGGGTGTTCGGCGGGTCCCATTTCTGGCTGTTCGTTCCGTCGCAGGTCCAGAGCACCAGCAGGGACCCATTCGCCGTCGCCTTGCCACTCACCTCGATGCACATCAGACCGGTGAAGTTCCGGATCTCACCCGCCGCAGTGCGCGTCCACTGCTGGTTCGTCCCGCCGTGGCAATCATAGATTGAGATCTTGTCGCCGTTCGTGCCCCCGTTCTCGGAGCCATTCCCGTCCACGCACTTGGTGCCGTAGACCTTGATCTCGCCACTCGAGCCGACGGGCTGCGTGCTCCACAGCTGGTTCGATGCGCCGTTGCAGTCCTTGAGCGCGAGCTGGGTGAAGTTGACCTGACTGCTGCCAGGCACTTCCATGCACTTGTTCGCTGCGCGGTTCGTGAGCGTGAAGAGCGTGGCGGCACCAAGGCTCGCCGTCGACACGTTGGTGTAGGACGACGCGCCGGCAGCGTTCATCGAACGCACGCGGTAGCTGTACGTCGTGCCCGTGGTCAGCCCGGTGTTGGCGTAGGTGCTGACGTTCGCGGCAACGAACGCGACCTCGACGAAGTTCGAGCACCCGGAACCCTGACAGCGCTCGATCCGGAACGACGACTCGCTGGTCGAGTTGTCGTTCCACTTGAGGTTGATCTGTGTGGTCGACGCAGCGCTCGCCAGCAGGCTCGATGGTGCCGGCGGCACGGCCGGTGGCGCGGGAAGGGGAGCGAATCCGAGCAGCTGGACGATCTTCGCCACCGAGGGAACGCCGTTCCCGTCGATCAGGAACAGCATGTAGTGTCCGGCCGGCACGAGGTTGGGATTCGGCGGTGCGGTGAGCTGCACGCCTCCCGACACCTGGGTCACGGAGAGGCTGACGAACGCCTGGTTCATGTTGAACGCATGCGACGTCGATGGCAGGCGCGCCATCGTTGCCCGCGCGATCCGCGCCGCGTCGGGGGTCAGGACGGTGAAGCTCTGTCCGCGATTCAACGGACTCGGCACCGAAGTGATCGTGGGCCGAATCGCCGTCGTTCCGTCCGAGTTGAACAGGTAAGGGGGCGAGAAGATCTGCGCGTCGAGGTGATTCACCTGACAGGTGCCGCATCGGCCACCGCCGGCGGAGAGGACACGCGCGTCGGGCATGAGCACCGCCGTGGAGTGGTAGGTCCGCGGGATCGTCATGTCCATCATCGAGGTCCAGCTTCCGGTCGCGGGATCCCAGAGCTCGGGCGTGAGGATGCTTGCCGCCTCGTTGTTGAATCCGGATCCGTTCGTGCCGCCGACGACGAGCACCTTTCCGTCAGCGAGGACGAGTGCGTTCAGCTGGCGACGCGCAAACTTCATCGACGAGGTGGACGTCCACGTGGTCCCGACGTTGAGATCCACCAGCTCGGCGGTGTTCACTGGCGGGTCGCCGCCGCCGATCGCGATGATCTTTCCGGGCGCGTACACGACGCCCGTGCCGTAGTCGCGGAACGTACTGTTGATGTGCATGCCCGCGTTCACCCACTGCCCGTCACCGGAAGGGTTGAGGTAGCGCGTCTGCTGCTCGGGACCCGCGTTGAAGACGCGGCCATCGGGTGCGAGATGGAGCCAGGGATAGATGGGCATGACGAGCGGCGCCCCATTGAGGGTGCGCCAGGTGGTGCCGTTCCAGATCTCGGGAATGGCATTCGGCTGCGAATTCTCGTCGCTGCCCGAGGCGACCCCGATCTCACCGCTCGAAAGCGTGACCGTCGATGGGTACCAGCGGCCGGCGCGCATCTGCGGAAGCGACGACCAGCTCGATGACCGGTAGTCGAAGATGTTGCCGTCCTTCGAGCCGACGTTGTCGTCCCAATGCCCGCCCGCGACGAACAGGCGCCCGTCGTCGAGGAAGGTGTGCGACGAGCAGAAGACGTCGGTGGCGGCGTTCGGTTTCTGGACGAAGATGGATGGACTCCCCGGATCCCACACGAACACGTACGGCGTGTTGTCCGTGTGGTTCATGTCGTTGCTCGTCCAGGACAGCAGTCGGCCATCGGGGAGCACGGACATGTGCGCGCCGACGATCGGCCAGTTGAACACTGCCGACCATTGGCCGGACTGAGCTGCGCCAATCAGTACTTTTCGCGCCGTGGGGGCAGGGGCGGGGTGTCGGGTGGGGCTGGTTGCATCTGGGGTGACGAGCTCGCTGTTGCATCCATAGACGAGGACGCAAGCAGCTGCGGTGGCGACGACGGCGTAGCCAACTCCGCGCATGGATCCCTCTCGTTCTGCCGGTGGAGCATCCGTTTGGGGCCGGGGGCAGATGGCTACGATGTGACGTAGATCACCAACATGGGACCAAAGTCCTAGACGCGCTCAGCAGTCGTGGTTCGCTTCGTCCTCCGCATTCGCGTCGCGTGTAACGGACGCGTGCAACGAAGGTGGCACCCGTAATGCCCCTCGTTCCCTCGCCGCGTCTGACACAACGGTGTGTCGGCGGATCGGGAGGAGAGCCATGACCCAGAGTACCATGATCGCCATCGTCGTCGTCGCCGTGCTGGTCCTCGCGGCGGTCGGCTGGCTGGTTTGGCAGCGTCGGCGGAGTGACGCGCTGCGCTCGCAATACGGACCCGAGTACGATCGCGCCGTGAATCAGATGGGCGACAAGCGCCGCGCGGAGTCGGAGCTCGTGAAGCGCCAGGAGCGCGTCGAGCAATTGGACATCCGCCCATTGAGCGCTGCGCAGCGAAACGACTACACGGACCGCTGGCGTACGGTGCAGGCGAAGTTCGTGGACGATCCCAAAGGCGCCGTGACCGACGCCGACGGGCTCGTCGAGAGCGTCATGAAGGTGCGCGGCTATCCTGTCACGGACTTCGACCAGCGCGCGGCGGATCTGTCCGTGCACCATCCCCGCGTCGTCGAGAACTACCGTGCGGCGCGCGACATCGCGCTGCGCCATCGTCGCGGCGAAGCGACGACCGAAGACCTGCGCCAGGCGATGGTCTACTATCGCGTGCTGTTCCAGGATCTGCTCGAGGATCGTGAGCATGCTGCTTCCGCCGCGACGGAAACCGTACACCAGACAGAACGTGTGGTGGAGCGCAACGCGGCACGGGCGGACGAGCGTGTGCGCGAGCGTGTCGACGAGGGCACGCAGATTCCCGTGCAGCGCGTCGACGGACGACTCAACGGCAGCAAGCGTGAGGTGACATCATGAACGACGAGAGCAGCACTCGAGACATGCGCCGCGACACGATGGACGCGTCGCGCCCGGATCTGTCCACGGCGGATCTTGCCGTCGCCGCGAACCGCAGCGAGGGCGGATCCACCGCGGACCTCGATCGCAAGATCGACGACCGCGAGGTGGAGCGCGCCCGCGGGAAAGGGCCGGCCGACGTCGGTGCATCGCAGGAAACGCCGCTCCTCGCCGGCGATGTCGTGAACGAGCTGCGGAAGCGGTGGACGGACATTCAGGCGGGCTTCGTCGACGAGCCGCGCCGCGCAGTCGAGCAGGCCGACGGCCTCGTCGCGGAAGCGATCAAGCGACTCGCCGAAACATTCGCCAACGAGCGCAATCAGCTCGAGGGGCAGTGGGACCGCGGCGGCGACGTCTCGACGGAGGATCTCCGTCAGGCGTTGCAGCGCTATCGGTCGTTCTTCTCGCGACTGCTTTCCGTCTGAGCACGCGTGGCGTGCGACGCCGGTGCTTCAGGGCACCGGCGCCGGCCCCTCGTGCGGCGGCTCCAGCGCCGCTCGCGGTTCGCGCTCCGTCGCGACGATCAGCACTCCCGCTAGCACGAGCGCGGCGCCGAAGTAGCCGAGCCCGCGCAGCGCTTCACCCCACACGATGTACGCGAGCGCGGCCGCCGCCACCGGCTCCAGCGTCGCCACCGTGGCGGCGCGCGTCGCTTCCACACGTGTGAGCCCAAAGCTGTACAGCAGATACGCACCGTAGGTCGGCACGACGGCGAGGAAGACGAGCACGAGCCACTCCTCCGCCGGCTTCGGCACGAACCTCACGGCCGGGAGCAGCAGCAGCGCGCCCACCGGCAGCGCGTACGCGAACAGCGTCGATGCTTCGTAGCGCGCGAAGTATCGCTTGCCGAACAGGTAGTAAGCCGCGTACGCCAACCCCGCGAGCAGCCCCCACGCGAGCGCCGCGATCTGCGAGCCGACGCCTGCGTCGTTCGCGACACCGCTGCCGCTGCCGTACGCGACGAGCGCGATCCCGGCGAGCGTCAGCACGACGGCGATCGACTTGCGCGCCGTCATTCGTTCGCCGAGCCAGAGCGTCGCGGCGATCGCGACCCACGCGGGCGCCGTGTAGAGGAGGATCGCGGCGAGGGCGGCACCGCCCAGCTCCACGGCGCGGAAGTACGCCCAGTAGAAGATGGTCACGCCGAGCAGCGCGAAACCGCCCACGGCGGGCAGGTCTCGCCGCTCGACGCGCAGGCGCCCTCGTACTGCGGCATGCACGAGGAAGAGCAGGCCGCCGATGGCGGCGCGCCAGAAGCTGATCTCGAGCGGAGAGATCCCCGCGCGCAGCGCGAAGCGCGCGACGGGGCCGATCGTCGCCCAGAGCAGGGCCGCGGCGATGATGTATGCGTACCCCATCTAACTGCGTGCCCCACGCTCGCGGAGCGGCGGCACATGCAGATCCCTCGAATGGCGTTCGGGATGACCCCGCGGTGTCGCTTGGCTCAGGGCAGTCGCGGCGCCGTCACCATCGCGCCGTTCTGCCGCAGCGTGACGTGCTTCGCCGCTCCCGGCTCGCTGATGTCGAACACGAGCTCGGCGTTCGCCGACAGCGCGATGAAGTGGTTGTCGGCCAGCGCAACGAGCCGGAGCTTCGGCTGGCCGGTGGCCTGCACGTAGAGCGAGTCGCCCTCGCGCGTGATGGCGAGCACGAACCCGCGCGTGAGCGGGTACGCGCCGACGACGCGGTCCATCGCGGTAGAGGTGAGTGCGACGGTGTTGCGCGGTGGACGTGTCGGCAGCACGACCGGCATCGCTGGATTGAAGAGATGCGCCCCGATGTCGTCCACGGTCTGGCTCGAGTTGCTGAGGACGACGATCGCCGCGTTACGCGACGGATCGAATGCCGCGAAGCTGCGGAAGCCGCCCGTGCCGCCGTTGTGCCACCAGATGGGATGCGCCGAGGATCCGCCGACGATCCAGCCGAGCGCGATGCGCGAGCCGCTGTTGGCGGGAGTGCGCGGCGTGCGCGCCATGGCGACGGCGCGCGCGAGCGGACCGTTCGCGGTATCGAGCTGCGCCTCGAGCCAGGTGAGCAGATCGGCTGCCGAGGAGCGAAGCGCGCCCGCGCCCGCGAGGACGTCGAAGTTCCACGCGGGCACCGAGTCGAGCGCCGCGTCGTGGCCGACGGCCAATCGCGCTCGTCGCGTCGGCGGGGACGTTGACGTACGTCTCGCGCATGCCGAGCGGCCCGGTGATCCGCTGCGCGACGAGTGCGCCCCAATCCTGTGATCTGGCGCACAATGTGAGCGCGTGGCCGAGCAGTCCGCCCCCGAGATTGGAGTACTCGACGCTCTGCGCCCGGGGGGCGAGGCAGCTTGTACACGGCGAGGAAGGCGTAGAGCCGCCGCGCATCGTAGTCGGCGTAGGGATCCTGCGGCGACGCCGGCGTCAGGTTGTCGGGTAGCCGGGGCAGGGCCGACGTATGAGTCGCGAGCTCCTCGAGCGTGATCTGCCGGCCGTCGCGCGACGGAACGACCGTCCCCGCCGGCAGCAGGGAGGCGACGGGATCGTCGATCTTCACCTCGCCGCGCACCACCGCGTCGGCGAGGAGCACGCCGCTGAAGGTCTTGGAGATCGATCCGATCTCGAACAGCGTATGCTCGTCGAGCGGTGCGCGTCCCGGACCCGGCCGAGCCGTAGGCGACGAAGCGGCGGTGGCCATTCTGCAATACGCCGACGACGATTCCCGCCGTCACCCCGCTGTCGACGCGCGGTCGTATCAGTGCACGGATTTCCGAGTCCGAGGGGAACGACTGCGCGAGCGTACGATCGCTCACGGTCGAGCCGGCGAGGGCGAGACCGAGCACACACACGACTGCTCGGCGAGCGAGGAGCGCGCACATGGTCGTTCGGGTTCGGTGTAGCGGGCGACGCAACGCGCCCAATAAAATGTATGCGCATCTTGCAGGCCAGCTTTTCGCGCACTTCCCTCTCCTACTCGGACTCTCATGCGCCTGCTCGTCGTCACGCTCTCCTCGCTGCTCACCGCCAGCACCTCACTCGCCGCGCAGAGCGCGCCCAAGGCCATCTGGACCGATCCGCCGCACGACAAGCAGCATCCGGCGCGGATGGAGGTGCTGCACGTGCCGTCGGGGGGCGTGAAGATCAACGGCATCGCGCTCGTCGCGGCAGGAGCGGGCGTTCATCCGACGCTCGTGTTCCTTCACGGTCTGCCGGGCAACGAGAAGAACATCGACCTGCTGCAGGCGGTGCGTCGTGCGGGATGGAACGCGGTCACGATCAACTACCGCGGCTCGTGGGGAAGCCCGGGCGACTTCCGCTTCGACAACACACTCGCCGACGCGACGGCACTTCTCGCCTTCCTGCGCGATACGGCGAACGCACGCGCGCTCGGTGTGGACACGACGCGCCTCGTGCTCGCGGGACACAGCATGGGCGGGTGGGTGACGGCGATGACGGCCGCACGCGACCGCGGACTCGCCGGCGCCATTCTCATCTCGGCGGCGAACATGGGTGCCGACGGCGCGCTCGACGCGCGAGCAGGCCGTCGCGATGATGGCGGACAACATGGAGTCGCTGGCCGGCGGTACGGCGGAGACGTTCGCCGACGACCTGCGCAAGGGAGCCGACGCGCGCCTCTGGTCGCACGCGGTGAGCGGATTGTCGACGCTGCCGCTGCTCGTGCTGACGTCGGACGACGGGCTCGCTCCGGGCGCGGACTCGCTCGTCGCCAACCTGCGCCGGGCGGGCAATCGGCCGCGTGACCGTGGTCCACGAGGCGACGGATCACTCCTGGTCCGACCGACGGATCGCACTCGAGAGTGCGGTGCTCCGCTGGCTTCAGCAGCCGCAGGTGGCCAAGCGCTGATCGGTAGAAACGCGGAACTCCGACCGAAGGTGCGAAGCGCCGCAGGGAGGAGCGATCACCCTTCGCGCAAGTGCTATAAAAAATCTCTCACCGCGAATCCTGAGGTTCAAACCTCCGTACGGGGAGGAGCATCTAAGAGAGCGACATCGCGCTCTCCATCGACCTCCAGTTGACCTCCCCGATGTATCTCGTCTTCCCACCACGCGCGCTCGCTGTCGCACTCGCGGGCTGTGCGCTCACTGCCATTTCGCTCTCCGCGCAGCAGACGCTGCCGACGCAGAAGGTTACCGCAGCGCACGAGGCCGCTCCGGTCCCCTCTGCCGGCGCCGTGCAGCGCTCCGCTCCCATCTCGATCGACGGCAAGCTCGACGAGGATGCGTGGCAGGCCGCCACGCCGATCACGCAGCTTCGGCAGACGCGGCCGGGCGAGGGCGACCCCGCCACGCTGCCGACCGAGATCCGCATCCTGTACGACGACGAGGCGCTCTACATCGGCGCGAAGATGAGCGAGCCGATGGGCCGCGCCGGGATCCGCGCGCCGCTCGCGCGCCGCGATCAGCTGCTGCCGAGCAACGGCAACAACGGCGCGTTCAACTCGCTGACGACCGACAAGATCGCGATCCTCCTCGATCCGTATCACAACCATCTCGACGAGGTGTGGTTCGAGATCAATCCGGCCGGCGTGCGCGGCGATCAGTTCAACGGCGATCCGTCGTGGGATCCGGTGTGGGAGGGCGCGGCGCACATCGACGAGCGACGGCTGGACCGCCGAGATGCGCATCCCGTACTCGCAGCTCCGCTTCTCGCGCGACGAGCACCAGACATGGGGACTGCAGGTGTGGCGCTACGTGGACCGGCTGAACGAGCAGGACATGTGGTCGTACCGCCGCCGCGACGAGAGCGGCGGTCCCGCCTACTTCGGGCACATCGAGGGGCTCGCCGTGAACAGCCGGCCGCGCCAGGTCGAGCTCCTGCCGTACGTCGTGTCGACGCAGCCAGTTCAAGTACGCCGATCGCCGGGCGATCCGTATCGCAACTCGCGCGAGATCGAAGGTGAACGCCGGCGCCGACATCAAGTACAACCTGACGTCGAACCTCACGCTCGACGCGACGATCAACCCCGACTTCGGCCAGGTCGAGGTCGATCCGGCCTCGCTCAACCTGTCGGCGTACGAGACGTTCTACGACGAGAAGCGCCCCTTCTTCGTCGCCAATCGCAGCGCGTTCAGCTTCGGCGGCGCGAGCTGCATGTTCTGCAGCAACTTCTCCGGGCTCGGCGTGCTGTACTCGCGGCGCATCGGCCGTCCGCCGCAGCTCAATGGCTGGGTGGCGAACCGCGCGACGTACGTCGACGCGCCGGACGACGCGACGATCCTCGGCGCCGCGAAGATCACCGGCCGCACGAGCAGCGGCTACACCGTCGGCCTGCTCGACGCCGTCGCGGGCAAGGAGACGGCGCGCTACCTCCCGTCCGCGGGCGGACCGGAGCGGACGCAGACCGTCGAGCCGTTCACCAACTACTTCATGGGCCGCGTGCGCAAGGAGCTGCGCCAGGGCGCGACCACGGTCGGCGTCGTCGCGACGTCGACCGATCCGCAGTCTCGGCGGCGACTCGGTGCTCACGGCTCAGCTGCGCGACAACGCGACCGTGGTCGGCCTCGACTGGAGCCACGCCTGGCACAATCGCATGTACCGGTGGCGCGGCAGCCCTCGTCGGATCCGACGTGAGCGGCTCGGCGAACGCCATCGCGCTGACGCAGCGCTCGCGCACGCACTACTTCCAGCGCCCCGACCGCGAGGTGACGACGGACGGCCTGTTCGACACGGGCTACGACACGACCGCGACGTCGCTGCGCGGCTACGGCTTCTACTCGCGCCTGGCGAAGGAGAACGGGAACTGGCTGTGGGAGGCGCAGACCAACTGGCGCAGTCCGGGCTTCGAGATCGAACGACCTCTCGTACCTCGACCGCACCGACTACAAGTGGATGAGCGCGAACATCGCGCGGCACTGGACGAAGCCGGGCACGCTGGTATCGCAGCCAGCGTCATGATCACCGGCGGCCAGCAGCAGTTCAACTACGACGGCCTGCGCACCGACGCGCAGCAGCAGGTCTACTTCGGGCTCGAGTTCCTCAACTACTGGAACCTCCGCTCGTTCGTACATCCACAAGAACACGCACGGACGACGACCGGCTCACGCGCGGCGGGCCCGACGGTGAAGTCGCCGGGCTGGAACTTCGGCCACTTCCAGGTCTCGACCGATCCGCGCCAGCGCGCGGTGTTCGACGTCACGCTTCGAGGGATCGCGCGGCATCGACGGGACGGCGAGCTACGAGCTTCTCCCCCGGCATCGCGCTCAAGCCGGCGTCGAACATCTTCGTGCGAGCTCGCGCCGAGCTACAACTGGTCGCAGAGCAAGCAGCAGTACATCCAGACGCGTCGACGATCCGACGGCGACGGCGTTCGGCGGCAACCGCTACCTGTTCGGCTACGTGACGACGCGCGCAGCTGTCGCTCGAGACGCGCGTGAACTGGACGCTGCGTCCGACCGTCACGCTGCAGCTCTACGCGCAGCCCTTCTTCGCCAGCGGCGACTACAGCTCGTTCAGCGAGTTCGCCGCGCCGCGCGTCGTGAAGCAGCTCGAGTACGGCAAGGACATCGGCACGCGTCACGCGCGACGCGACGACGGGCAGCTACACGCTCGACCCCGACGGCGCGACCGGACCGGCGCAGTCGTTCACCTTCGGCGATCCGAACTTCTCCGACCGCTCGCTGCGCGGCACGGCGGTGCTGCGCTGGGAGTACCGGCCCGGGCTCGACGCTGTTCTTCGTCTGGACGCAGCAGCGCTCCGGCGAATCGGCAGTTCGGCGACCTGAACTTCCGCCGCGACTACCGCTCGCTGTTCGGCGATCGACCGGACAACGTGTTCCTGGTCAAGGCGACGTACTGGGTGGGTAGATAGCTGCAACACCCGTAGCGGGTAGCGAGTATCTGGTAGCGGGACTGGCATTCGGCTCACCAGAAGCAGGTAGTCTGGGGTCAGACTGCCGTACTGGGAAGTTTCAGAGGCAGTCTGACCCTTTGCCACGAGGCGGCAACACGTAGTGGGATCGCAGCTAGCCGCTCCCCCTCCCGGGGTCGCACCTTTCCTCCCATGCCACCCGCCTCTGTGTTTTCGCGCCGCGTGAAGTTCGCCGCGGCGGGACTCGGTTTGCTCCTCGCCGGTTCGGCCTCCACCCTCACCGCCCAGAAGTCCGCGGCACCAGCGCGCGACACGCGCGCTACACGCGACGCCCGCATCGCCGACTCGCTCCTCGCGCTCATGACGCTGGAGGAGAAGCTCGGCCAGCTCACGCAGTCGCCCGCCGGGCTACGGCCAGACCGGGCCCACCGTCGACGCCGCCGGTGAGCGCGACGTCCGCGCGGGGCGCGTCGGCTCCTTCCTCAGCCTCTACGGCGCCGACGTCACGAGGAAGATGCAGCGCGTCGCCGTCGAGGAATCGCGGCTGCACATCCCGCTCCTCTTCGGCTACGACGTCATCCATGGGATGCGAACCATCTTCCCGATCCCGCTCGGCGAGGCGGCGTCGTTCGACTCCGCCGCCGCGTTCGCGCTCGGCGCGCATCGCCGCGATCGAAGGGCACGGCGATGGGACTGCACTGGACCTTCGCGCCGATGGTGGACATCGCGCGCGATGCGCGGTGGGGCCGCATCATGGAAGGCGCGGGGGAGGATCCGTATCTCGGCAGCGTGATGGCCGCGGCGCGCGTGCGCGGCTTCCAGGGCGACGGCCTGCGCACACCGACGTCGCTCATGGCGACGGCGAAGCACTTCGCCGCGTACGGCGCCGCCGAGGCGGGGCGCGACTACAACGTCGCCGACGTCGGCGAGCGGACGATGTGGGAGGTCTACCTCCCGCCGTTCGAGGCCGCGCTGCGCGCCGGCACCGGCTCGTTCATGGCGTCGTTCAACGAGATCGACGGTACCCCGGCGCACGCGAGCCGCTGGCTGCTCACCGAGGTGCTGCGCGACCGCTGGAAGTTCGACGGCCTCGTCGTCAGCGACTGGACCGGCGTGCAGGAGCTGCTCCAGCACGGCATCGCGAAGGATCCGGCCACCGCGGCGCGCCGCGCGCTCGGCGCCGGCGTGGACATGGAGATGTCGAGCACGCTCTATCGGAGCACGCTGGCCGCCGAGGTGAAGGCAGGTCGCTTCCCGATCGCGCGCGTGAACGAGGCGGTGCGGCGCGTGCTGCTCACCAAGGCGGCGCTCGGCCTGTTCGACGATCCGTATCGCAAGGTGGACGTCGCGCGCGAGCGGAGCGACATCCTCACCCCGGCGAACCGGGCCGCGGCGCGCGAGATCGCGCGCGAGTCGATCGTGCTGCTCACCAACAGGAGCGTCAGCAGCGCGCCGGCGCTCCCGCTGCGCAAGGACGTGCGCACCCTCGCCGTCATCGGCCCGCTCGCCGACGACGCACGTTCGGCGATCGGCGCGTGGAGCGGCGCGGGCAGGGCCGAGGAGGCCGTCAGCGTGCTCGCCGGCATTCGCCGCGCGCTCCCGCAGGCGCGCATGCGTGCACGTGCGCGGCGCGCCGATCGACACCGAGAGCACCGCGGGCTTCGGCGAGGCGGAGCGCGCCGCGCGCGACGCGGACGCCGTGCTGCTCGTGCTCGGCGAGCGCGGCGACATGACCGGCGAGGCGACGAGCCGCGCCTCGCTCGAGCTGCCCGGCTCGCAGCTCGCGCTCGCGCAGGCCGTCGTGCGCGCGGCGGGGCAGGGGAAGCCCGTGTCGCCGTGCTGATGAACGGACGTCCGCTCGCCGTGCAGTGGCTCGCCGACAGCACCTCCGCGCTCGTCGAGAGCTGGTACCTCGGCGTCGAGCACGGCAACGCACTCGCCGACGTGCTGTTCGGCGACGTCGCGCCGAGCGGGAAGCTGCCCGTCACCTTCCCGCGCGTCACCGGGCAGGTGCCGATCTACTACGCGCACCGCAACACCGGCCGGCCCGCCGACCCGAAGAACCACTACACGTCGAAGTACCTCGACGTGCTCGGAGACGCCGCTCTTCCCGTTCGGGCACGGGCTCTCGTACACGACCTTCGGCTACGCCGATCTGCGCCCGTCGTCGGCGGCGATCCGTGCCGGCGACTCCGCTCGGCGTCGTCGGTCACCGTGACGAACACCGGATCGCGCGAGGGCACCGAGGTCGTGCAGCTCTACCTGCGGCACGACGCGGCGAGCGTCACGCGGCCCGTGCGCGAGCTCAAGCGGTTCGCGCGCGTGACGCTCAAGCCCGGCGAGTCGCGCACGGTGCGCTTCACGCTGCGCGCCGAGGACATGGCTTCTACGATCTCGACCTGCGGCGCGTCGTCGAGCCGGGCGCGATCACGCTGTTCGCCGGCGGCAGCTCGGCGGCGACGCTCGAGGCGCACGTCACGCTGAACGGCGAGACGCGCGTGCTCGCGCCGCCGCCGCCGAGAATGCGATTAGGGCGTCCAACGGTGCGGCGCACGTCGCAGGACCAACACCTCGACGCGGTGGCGACCATAGGTCATGATCGCGCCGCGCGAGCCTCCACGCGACCGCGCACCTCGCTCCCACCGAGGGACACATGTCAGTCCGTCACTCGCGCCTCCTCACGCTGGGCGCCGTCGCTCCTCGCGAGCGGTCTCGGCCCCGCCGTTGCGCGCGCCCAGACCTTCTCCGTCGCTCGCGCCGCCATCGGCGGCGACGGCGGCACCGACTACCTCGCCGCCGACACCGCGACGGGCCGCGTCTACGTGTCGCGCGGCACGCACGTCATGGTCGATCGACGGCGCGACCGCCAAGGTCGTCGCCGACATCGGCGACACGCCGCGCGTGCACGGCATCGCCTTCGCGCAGCGCGCGGGCCACGGCTTCACGACGAACGCGGGCGATTCGACGTCCACGATGTTCGACCTGAAGTCGATGGCCGCCGATCCGGAAGGTGCACGCCGGCAAGGATGGCCTGGACGGCATCATGTACGACGACGCGACCGACAAGATCCTCACGATCGATCACAGCCGCCCGGACGGGCACCGCGGTCGTGATCGATCCGACGAGCGGCGACGTCGTGGCGACGATCGCGCTCACCGGCCGCGCACCCGAGGGCGGCGTGAGCGACGGCAAGGGTCGCATCTTCATCAACCTCGAAGACAAGAACGCGATCGACGTCGTCGACGCGAAGACGTGGAAGGTCGTCGCGACGTGGCCGATCGCGCCGTGCGACGGAGCCGACCGGCATCGCGCTCGACCGCGCGACGAATCGCATCTTCGCCGGCTGCAGCGACACGTCGGTCGTCGTCGACGCCACTACGGGCAAGGTCGTCGCGAAGCTCGCGAACGGCGACGGCGTGGACGCACTCGGCTGGGACGCACGGGAGAAGCTCATCTACATCCCCGCGGGGCGCGACGGCACCGTGACCGTGTACCACGAGGATTCGCCCGACCAGTACTCGCTCGTCGCGACGGTGAAGACGATGCCCGGCGTGAAGACGATCGCCGTGGACGAGAAGCGCCACGTCGCGTACGGCTTCACGCCGGAGTACGGTCCCGCGCCGGCGCCGGCGGCCGGCGAGCCTGCGCCGCCGCCGGGACGGCCGCGCCGCGGACCGGTGGTGGGGACGGCGTTCTTTACGATCACGCACTTGAACGTTGCGGTAGTGGTGACGGTGGCGGGACCACTCACCGCTTCACCGCCTCACCCGTTCACCGTCCCCGCTCAGCCTCTGCACGTCGCCCGCTCGCGTTCGGCTTCGCCGCTGTCCACGATGCGGATCGCCGTCGTGCAGAGCACGACCCACGCCGTGCCGATGATGAGGCCGCCGAGTACGTCGCTCGGGTAGTGCACGCCGAGGTAGAGTCGGCTGAAGCCGATCAGCAGGATGATCGTCGTCGAGACGACGTAGAGTCGCGCTCGGCGTCGCGCCGTGCCAGCCGAGCGAGAGGCCGGCGCACACCACCATGAGCGACCAGCAGATCGTCGCGCTCATCGTGTGGCCGCTCGGGAAGCTGTACGACTGCCCGTGCAGGTACGCCGCGGCGTACTGCGGGCGATCGCGGTGGATCGTCGTCTTGAGCACGAGCTGCAGCGATGCCGCCGCCGACGTTGCTCGCGATCCACGCCCAGAACAGGAAGCGCTCGCCGTCGCCAGAGCAGCCAGACCGCGAACAGCGACGTGATCACCCACACGCCGGGCGAGCCGACGAGCGTGACGGCGTGGAAGAATCGGAGGCCGGCCGCCGTCACGTGCTCGTGCGCCCACGCGTTGATGCGCACGTCCCACTCGACGAGCGTCTCGTTGTCGAGCACTTCCTCGAGCAGGCCGGCGAACGCCCAGATCGCGCCCGCCGAAGAGGATCACGTTGACCGTGAGCCGCAGGCCGAGCTCCGACTTGCGGTCGAGCCGAGCGCGGATGAAGCGGCGCACCGCGTGCCATCGGTCGGTCGCTTCGCCGAGCTTCGCTGACGTCATCGAGCCTCACGGCTGGTGGTGCGCGACGCCTTGCCGCGCTGCGCCGGCGAACGCAGCTTCCGGCGCGCCACCAATTCCACGGAGAAGGCATGAAGCGGACCGCAGCGACTCACCCTCGGGTCGCGATGAGCGCCCTCCCCGACTGGTACCACGCCGTCGACGTGACCGGCCTCCCGACGACGCTCGGCATCGAGATGCTCGAGCTCTCGGAGACGCGCGTCGTCGCCACGATGCCGGTGGACCAGCGCACCCGGCAGCCGTTCGGCATCCTGCACGGCGGCGCGTCCGTCGCGCTCGCCGAGACGGTGGCGTCGTTCGGCGCCGTCGCGCTGATCGATCGGGAGCGGTTCGTCGCCGTCGGGCAGGAGATCAACGCCAATCACCTGCGCCCCAAGCTGGAAGGCGTGGTGACCGCCACGGGGGTGCCCGTGCACGTCGGCCGCAGCAGCCAGGTCTGGTCGATCGAGATCCGCGACGAGGAGGGAAAGCTCGTCTGCATCTCGCGCTGCACGATGGCCGTCGTCGAGCGGAGGGCGTGACGCGATGAGACGCTCGACGCGGTCGGCTCGCCGGCGCCTGCGTCGTCGTGGCGACCGGCGTCGCGCAGGCGCAGCGCAGACGTTCAAGGAGGGGGCACCCGAGCAGCATCTGCCGCCGCAGATCACCCAGCTCACCGGCTTCGGCGAGCGCGCCGTCTGGTCGCCGGACGGAAAGCGCATCGCCTTCATGTCGAAGTCGTTCGGCGACGCGTTCGAGATCGATCTGAGGACGCAGGCTCACGCGCCTGCTCACCGGCCACTTCCGCCACGCCGGCTTCCTGCGCGTGCACTACCTGCCGAACGGCGACTATCTCCTCATCGGCGCGCGCGACTTCAAGGACATCCGCACGACGCGCGACCGCGATGAGGAGTTCTGGATCATGAAGTCGGACGCGCGGTCCGCCCCCGTCGCACTCGGCCAGAAGGTGAGCGAAGGGGTCGCCATCTCGCGCAAGCGCATGCGCATCGCGTGGGCGAACACGCACGGCCAGTATCCCGACTCGCTCGCCGAGGGCGAGTCCGTCATCCACATGGCCGACGTCGTCTACGACTCGGCGGGCGCGCCGCGGCTGACGAACGTGCGCGAGCTGCTGCGCGCGAAGCGCCCCGACTGCACGCTCGAGGCGCAGGACTTTCGCAAGGACGACACGGAGCTCGTCTACGTCTGCTACCGCGAGCGCGACAAGGCCGACGTCATGGGCCTCGACATCGCGACGGGGAAGATCACGACGTACCGCAAGCTGCTCGGCGAGTACAACGAGGTGGAGGGCGCGTCACCCGACGGCGCGTGGGCGCTCGTCGAGTCGAGCCGCGATCAGGGCGCGGACCGGCAGGACTCGCGGCACATCGATCTGTGGAAGCTCACGCTCGTGCCGAACAGCACCGAGTTCGTGCGCATGACGCGCTGGGGCGACTGGGACGGCTACAAGGCGTCGAATCCGACCGTGTCGCCGGATGGAAAGTGGTTCGCCTTTCAGTCGGCGCGGAGCACCGATCCGGCGGGCGTCGGTTACGGGATCTTCCTGTACCGGCTGCGCTGATCACGGTGCATTAGGGGATCACGGTGATTCGCACTACCTGCACGATCGGCGCACCGCTCGGCCAGAGCGATCCCCAGAGATAGTGCGCGACTCCGGGAGCGGTCGCGATCAGCAGGCCCCTGGAGTCGAGGGCGAGCACACCATTCTGGTCGAGGATCATGCCGCGAGGGGCCAGGGGGATCATCGCTCCCACCCTGTCGGTGCGACTGACCTCTGAAGTCTGAGGAAGGTTGAAGCCAGTGGCAGTCGGCCGAGACAGTGGGGGCGTCGGGTTGATCCACCCCGACATGGTTGGCGGTGAGGTAATGCTCGGATTTGCCGGGTCGACCGCCGTCACGCGATACATCACGGCTCCTGTGATCCCGGTGAGCGTGTCGAGGATCGACCAGGTGCAACAGGGCAGCGGACCGGTCGTCTGGCGCAGTTGCCAACTCTGCACTCCCTTCTGCGCCGAAGCGTAGAGCGA
>CAVOPD010000019.1:0-421100 GCA_963697745.1 uncultured Acidobacteriota bacterium
TCGCTGGTCAACGGGCTCGACGGGTTGACGACGTACACGGCGGTGGCGGGACAGCTCGGATTTCCGACGTGCCTGACCGCGCCCTGCGTGCCGTTGGTGTTCGACCCGAAGACGCTGCCGCCCTCGCAGCTTCCGGCGCGGGATATCACGATCCGGGCGGGTGACGCGGATTTCTACCGGGCGCAGTTCTCGAAATACGGGCTGGATTTCAGCAAGCTGCCGAATTATCCGGACAAGCTGGTGAATCCGCGCAGCCAGGTGGTGACGGTGGGGGCGGAGCGCGAGGTGGTGAAGGGACTGTTCGCGGGCGCCGATTACGTGCGTCAGCACGTGAGCGGACTCGACCGGACGCTGGACCTGAACGCGCCGACGCCGTTCGACCGCACCGCCCCGGGACAGGTGCGGACCGTAGCGGCGGCGAACGCGACGCGGCCCATCCTGCCCGTGAACGGCGGCATCCGGCAGGTGAACGTGCTGACGAACCTGGGGGTGGCGGATTACAACGGGCTGCAGACGCAGGTGAGTTATCGCGGACATAGCCGGATGTTCGCGGCAGTGAGTTACACGCTGTCCATGGCGACCAACACGAGCGAGCCGGACGGCAACGGCATCGGGCCGAACGAGGCCCACCTGTCTCGCCTCGGCGAAGAGGAGCGCGGGCCGAGCGTGCTCGACCAGCGGCATCGCGCGGTGATCACGTTCAGCTACCGACTGCCGCTGAACATCACGGCGGGGACTCTGACGCAACTGGCGTCGTCGAGGGCGTTCAACGCGACGACGGGCGTGGACAATAACGGCGACGACGCCAACAACGACCGGCCGGTGGTGAACGGTCGGGTGATCGAGAAGTCGGCATTTCGCGGAACAATGACGCAGGATGTCGGGATGTTCGTGGAGAGCCGGCTGAAGCCTTCGGAGCGGACGACGATCCTGTTGCGGCTGGAGGGATTCAACCTGCTGAATCACCAGGGAACTATCTCGGGCGCGGGCAGACGGTGTATGGGGACGCGGCGGCCGCGAGTCACCTGCCCTATTCGTGCACCTGCGACAGTTCGTGATACAGCGCCACGCGATGCTTGATCTGCCGCTCCATCTGATGAACGAGCTCGGTGTAGCGTGCATGGTCGTGCTGATCGGTGAGCTGGAAGCGCGATTCGGTGGCCATCAGCTTCTCGACCGCACTCTTCGGGTCCGCGGAATCCAGCGTCAGGGGGGCTTCGCCGTTCGCGGCGCGGCGCGGGTCGAAACGGTAGAGTGGCCAATAACCGGATTCCGCCGCCGCTTTCTGGTGCTCCAGGCCGTTCACCATGTCGTAGCCATGAGCGATGCAGTGGCTGTAGCCGATGATCAGCGACGGTCCGGGGTACGATTCGGCTTCGAGCAGCGCCTTCAGCGTCTGCGAGTCCTTCGCCCCGAATGCGACCTGCGCGACATAGACATGCCCATACGCCATCGCCATGAGCCCGAGGTCCTTCTTGCCTGCGGCCTTGCCGGCGATCGCAAACTTCGCCGCAGCACCGGTCGGCGTGGCCTTTGACTGCTGGCCACCGGTGTTGGAGTAGACCTCGGTGTCGAGTACCAGGATGTTGACGTTGGCGCCGGTCGAGAGCACGTGGTCGAGGCCGCCGAATCCAATGTCGTAGGCCCAGCCATCGCCGCCCACGATCCACACGCTCTTCTTCACCAGGTAGTCGGCAGAGGCGATCAGCTCGGACGCACGCAGGGCGATTGTGGCGTCGTTCAGCTGCCGGAGCCGCGTCAGTACCTTCCGCAGTTCGGCCACCCGCCCCCGCTGGGCGGCAATACCGGCTTCGTCATGCTGGTCAGCGGACAACAGCGCGCCGGCGAGTTCAGCGGGCAACACGGGCGCGAGCTGCTGGACGAGCTGCCGGGCACGCAGTTCATGCTGATCGAGCGACAGACGGATGCCCAGGCCGAACTCGGCGTTGTCCTCGAAAAGGGAGTTCGCCCACGCCGGCCCGCGACCGTCCCTGTTCACGGTGTACGGCGTCGTCGGGAGGTTGCCCCCGTAGATGGACGAGCACCCGGTGGCGTTGGCCACGACCGCGCGATCCCCGAACAGCTGCGTGAGGAGCTTGAGATAGGGTGTTTCGCCACACCCCGCGCACGCGCCGGAGTATTCGAACAGCGGCTGGAGAAACTGCGTGCCCTTCACGTCCTGGTGCACGACAGTCCGATCGACCTCCGGCAGGTTCAGGAAGAACCTGTAGTTCTCGCGCTCGGCGTCTCGCAGCGGCGCCTGCGCCTCCATGTAGACCGCCTTGCGTGCCGGGTTCGCCTTGTCCTTCACGGGGCAGACCGACACGCAGATGGCGCAGCCGGTGCAGTCCTCCGGGGCGACCTGCACTGTGTAGTGGCCCTGCAGGTCGTGGAACTTGTACGGGACATGCTTCAGGGTGGATGGGGCGCCGGCGAGCGCGGCTTCGTCGTACACCTTGACGCGAATGGCCGCGTGCGGACAGACCATCGCGCACTTGTTGCACTGGATGCAGATCGCCTCGTCCCACACCGGGATCTCGGTTGCAATGTTGCGCTTCTCCCATTTCGACGTGCCGGTGGGCCAGGTGCCGTCGGCTGGGAAGGCACTGACAGGCAGCAGGTCGCCTTTGTTGGCGATCATCAGCGCCGTGACGCGCTTCACGAAATCTGTTGCGTCCGCCGGAACGGGCGGCGGCAGATGGCGCGGCGAGGTTGGCTGCGACGGGACCTTCACCTCGTGCAGGTTCTCGAGCGTCGCATCCACGGCGTCGAAGTTGCCCTGGACGACCGCGTCGCCACGCTTGCTGTAGGTCTTCCTGATCGCGTCCTTGATATGTCGAATCGCTTCATCGCGCGGCATCACTCCGGAGATCGCGAAGAAGCAGGTCTGCATCACGGTGTTGATGCGATTGCCCATGCCGTTCGCTTTCGCCACCGCATAGGCATCGATCACGTACATCCGCAGCCGTTTCTCGACAATCTGGTCCTGCACCTCCCGCGGCAGTTCGTCCCATACCTCGTCCGGACGATATGGCGCGTTGAGCAGGAACGTGCCTCCGCGCTCTGCGCACGACAGCACGTCATAGCGGTCGAGGAATGACCACTGATGGCAGCCGACGAACGAGGCCCGTGAGATGAGATAGGGCTGATGGATCGGATCCGGCCCGAAGCGCAGATGCGAGATGGTGATGGCTCCGGACTTCTTGGAGTCGTACACGAAGTAGCCCTGCGCAAAGGCGTCGGTCTCGTCGCCGATGATCTTGATCGAGTTCTTATTGGCGCCGACGGTGCCATCCGCGCCGAGCCCGAAGAACACCGCGCGCACCGCGTCGTCCGGCTCGATGTCGAAGTCGTTGTCCACCGGCAGCGACAGCCGCGTCACATCGTCGACGATGCCGACGGTGAAGCGGGGACGCGGGCTGCAGCCGTGCCAGTTCATCGAAGACCGCTTTGGCCATGGCCGGCGAGAACTCCTTCGAGCCCAATCCGTACCGTCCGCCGATGACAAGGTCAGGCTGCACCGGTGGTGCAGTTTCCTGCGGGCCGAAGCGGACTTCGGCGAGCGTCGTCATCACGTCCTGGAACAGCGGCTCGCCCGCGGCGCCCGGTTCCTTGGTCCGATCGAGCACGGCGATCTGCCGGACCGTTCCGGGCAACGCGGCAAGGAAGTGCCGCGCGCTGAAGGGGCGGAACAGGTGGACGCCAAGGACGCCGACCCTGGCCTCCGGGCCGAGCGCATCGACGGTGGCCGCGACCGTCTCGATGGCCGAGCCCATCACCACGATGACGCGTTCGGCGTCTGGCGCGCCGTGATACTCGAACAGCTTGTAGTGGCGTCCGGTCAGTGCGGCGAAGCGGTCCATGACCGACTCGACCACGAACGGCGCCCAGTCGTAGAAGCTGTTGACCGCCTCGCGATTCTGAAAGAAGACGTCCGGATTCTGCGCCGAGCCGCGCAGGACCGGATGGTCCGGCGACAGCGCGCGATCGCGATGGTCGGCAACGAGACGGTCGTCGATCATCGGCGCGGATGGTTCCCGGCTCGAGGGCAGCGATCTTGGCCAGCTCGTGCGAGGTGCGGAAACCGTCGAAAAAGTGCAGGAACGGCAGGCGCGATTCGAGCGCCGCGGCGTGGGCGATGAGCGCGAGGTCCTGCGCTTCCTGCACCGACGCTGACGACAGCAGGGCGAAGCCGGTGGACCGCGTGGCCATCACGTCGCTGTGGTCGCCGAAGATCGACAGCGCATGCGTGGCGACCGCCCGTGCCGTGACATGGAAGACCGCTGGCGTGAGCTCGCCGGCGATCTTGAACATGTTCGGGATCATCAGCAGCAGCCCTTGGCTTGCCGTGAAGGTGGTGGCGAGGCCGCCGCCTTGCAGGGCGCCGTGCACCGCACCGGCGGCACCTCCCTCGGACTGCATTTCGACGACGGTGGGCACCGAGCCCCAGAGATTCGGGACGTCCGTCGGCAGACCAGGCATCGGCGTTCTCGGCCATGCTGGACGACGGGGTAATCGGATAGATGGCGATGACGTCGCTCAGTTGGTACGCGACCGCTGCGCACGCGTCGTTGCCGTCAACGGTGATCCACCTGGTAGGCACGGCCAACCCCCGCTCAGACCGGACACGAGAGCAGATTCGCCTGGCGGCCCGGTCTCTTCAGCGTGATCGCTGCAACTCGCGTGCTGACGCTGTGTGCGCGATTGGCGGCCGTTCTTGCCTCGCGCCGCCGGATTGCCGGCAGGACGTCGGCCGCGCCGACCACCGCCCGCCACGCCGACCACCGCGACGACGCGAGTGACACGATGCGCTGCGACAGCCGAACCGGCCTGCCACTGAGCCGTGCGCTACGGCAATGCCCTGACGCTGGTCAGCCTCGCGGCTTCATTTCGTCTTGAGCCCATCTCGAAACGTCATGGCTTCCAGCTCGACCCGGACAGCGTCCTCGATGGGAATCACTGGGCGTGCCTCGAAGACAAAGGCAGGCAGCATCGAGCAGAACTTGTGAACGGCCGCCGGCTCGTCGCAGTCCAGCATCATGTACCCGCCCCAGTCACCCACCCGAATGACGAACAACTCGATCTTGAAATTGGCAGGCGCCTTCCATTGCGTGAACACCTCCAGAATCCGCTTCTGGGCATTCTCGTACTCGATCGGCGAACCCTGAGGACGTTCCGACCAGGTGAGCATGTATTTCATGGAGCCCTTTCGATTGGATTGAATGGAAATGGTTGAACGACGGCCGCAGTGTAGCGCGGTGTACCACTTGCTTCAATGTGTTCGGAAGGCCAGTTGCGAGCGCGATAGCAGGGCGATGGTCGACGCTAGGAGTTGGCGAGCGCCTCCAGCGACGCCGAATCGAGCACGGTGAATCCGTCCTTGTCGGTGCGGACGATGTCCTCCTTGCCCCAGCGGCTCATGATCCGGATGCAGGTCTCGATCGTCGTCCCGGTCATGTCGGCCAGCTCCTGACGGGACAGCGGCAGCGCGATGAACGGCCCGCCTGTTCCCGGCTTGCCCATATCCTGCGCGAGCTTGAGGAACAGACGCGCGAAGCGCGACTCGACGCGTCCGCCCGAGAGCTCCGCCAGCCGTTTGGTCAGCTCGATCAGCCGCAGGGTGAGACCGGTGAGAACACCGCGCACCAGCGTCGGATACTGTTCGAGCAGCGCAAAAAACGCGGCGCGCGGGATGAGGACGCAGGTCGTGTCCTCCAGGGCCACCGCGGAGGCGGGAAACGGCCGGCCCTCGTACACCGCAACGGCGCCCAGCGGCTCGCCGGCCCCGAACACCTCGAGGATCACTTCCTTGCCGCTCGGCAGCATCTTGACGACCTTCACGCGTCCCGATGCCACCGAGTAGAAGAAATCGGACGGCTCCGCCTCGGCGAACACGGTGTCGCCGCGGGCGAAGCTTTTCACGCACGCCACCGCGGCGACGCGATGGCGATCCTCCGCGGACAGCCGCCGAAAGCTCGGTGTGTCGCGGAGGATCTGGTCGACGGAGTGTCATGCAGTCTGGTGTGCTGGCTTCTTCTTCAGCACCGGACGCGGTGCCTGCTCGTACGAGTATCCCTGCGACAGGCCCGACGATGAACAGCACAAGCGCAACGGAGCCCGCGGCGAAGATGGTATCGCCGAACGCGCGCATCCATCTCAACCGGGTGATGACGTCACCGGAGAGGAACTCGGCACTGCGCGCGTACCAGTAACCCTGCTCGACCGACGCCCACGTCTGCATCAGGCCGACCGGCAGCAGGCTGAAGGTCACCATCGCGAAGAGGCCGACGTTGATGGTCCAGAAGGCGAAGCGGATGAGGCCCTCCTTCCAGACCAGGCCCGGGTGCATCGCCCGCAGGCAGAAGAGCATCAGCCCGATGCCGAGCATGCCGTAGACGCCGAACAGCGCGGCGTGGCCGTGCACCGGCGTGGTGTTGAGCCCCTGCATGTAGTAGAGCGCGATCGGCGGGTTGATCATGAAGCCGAACAGGCCGGCGCCCACCAGGTTCCAGAAGGCGACGGCGACGAAGAAGTAGATCGGCCAGCGGTACTGCTGCACCCACGGCGCGGCGCGCGACAGCTTGCAGGTTCTCCCACGCCTCGTAGCCGACGAACAGCAGCGGCACGACCTCGAGCGCGCTGAACACGGAGCCCAGCGCCAGCACGACCGTCGGCGTGCCCGAGAAGTACAGATGGTGCAGCGTGCCGATGATGCCGCCGGCGAGGAAGATGGTGGCCGACGAGCACGGTGGCCTCGCCGGCGGTGCGCAGGTTCACCAGCCCGAGCCGCGCGAACAGGAACGCGATCACGACCGTGGCGAAGACTTCGAAGAAGCCTTCCACCCAGAGGTGGACGACCCACCAGCGCCAGTACTCGGCGATGGCGAGGTTCGTGTGCCGTCCGTAGCCGAGCGCCGCGCCGTAGAAGCCGGCGATGGCGATCGTCGCAGATCAGCAGCAGCGTCAGGATCGGCTTCTGCTCGCCGCCGCCGGCGGAGCGCCGGCCGGATGCCGCGCGCCATCAGGACGAGCCAGAGCAGCAGGCCGACGAGCAGGGCGATCTGCCAGGCGCGGCCCAGGTCGATGTACTCGTAGCCCTGTGGCCGAACCAGAACCAGAGCGAGTCCGGCAGCATCTGCTTGATGCTGAGCCACTGCCCGGCCATCGATCCCGCCACAACCACGAGCAGCGCGCCGAACAGCACGTTGACGCCGAGGCGCTGCCACTGCCGGCTCGTATCCGCCGACCGCGGGCGCGATGTAGAGTCCGGCGGCCAGCCACGCGGTGGCGATCCAGAAGAGTCCCGAGCTGCACGTGCCAGGTGCGCGACGACGGCATACGGCAGGAACGAGGCGATCTTCAGCCCGTAGAAGCCGTCGCCCTCCACGCCGTAGTGCGCGGTCACGACGCCCATCGCCATCTGCACGAGGATGAGCGCGGCGACGATCCAGAAGTACTTGACGAGCGCGCGCTGCGACGGCGTGGACACCGAGCCGAGCAGCGGGTCGTCGGCCGGGATGCTCGCAGCGTGCGGCTCGGGTTTGCGCGAGGCGTACCACGAGGCCATGAAGCCGATGCCGCCGAGCAGCATGATGATGCTGACGCCGGTCCACACGACGGCCTCGCCGGTCGGCCGGTTGCCGACCAGCGTCCTCGTGCGGCCAGTTGCTGGTGTAGGTGACGGTCGCGCCGGGTCGGTTGGTCGACGCGGCCCACGACGACCAGAAGAAGAAGGCGGCCAGTTGCCGCGCGCGGACCGGGTCGGTCAGCGCGCCCGGCGGGATGGCGTATTCCGACGCGTCCATCGCGGTACAACGCCGCGTAGTAGCGGGCATTCGCTTCGAACGCCTGCGCTCGGGCGGTGGAAATCGTCAGGCGCCCGTTGCTGCGTCGTAGGTATTCGTGCGCGACTGCGTGACCAGGCGCGAACGCATGGCGGCCTGCTGTTCAAGGGCGAGCGCGCTATATGGAGCGCCGAATTCCTGCGTGCTCCAGTCGTCGAGCACAGACACCGATTCGCGGTGCAGCCAGTCCGCCGTCCAGTCCGGAGCCACGTAGCTGCCGTGTCCCCAGATCGACCCCAGCTCCATGCCGCCCATCGACTGCCAGACGTTCTGACCGGCCTCGATGTCCGTACCGGTCACGACGAGCGTGCCTTCAGTGGTGCGGACCTCCGCCGGGATCGGGGGCGCCATCTGATAAATCCGCACTCCGGCAAATCCGAGCACCGAGAACGACACGATGATGACCGCGGCGAACGCGATCCATTTGTTCCTCATACAGCTTCCTCCAGCGTGATCTCCACGTCTGTCGCAGTGTCCGTCGGACCCGGGTGTCTCTGGTATGACGGCCGTCATACCGTTCGTGACAGTCCGCAGTCAGACTTCGAGTGCGTTTCGAAATCGACGAACGCAGGGGCGGGTCTTCAGACCCGCCCTCCGCGTCGGGTCTGAAGACCCGACGCTACGCCAATTGGGAAAGTGGGAGGGTGGGAGATGACGTCTCGATATGCCGGCATGACGCTCGGCGCGATTGTGGCGGCCGATTACCGTGCGGCTCCGGTGCTGGAAGGCTTCGCGCTGGACTTCTGCTGCGGCGGAAAGCGAACGCTCGACGAAGCCTGCTCTCAGCGGGCGGTCAGCATCGCTACGGTGGACACCGCGCTCGCTGAACTTGGCCCGCGGGACCGCATCACCGATCTTCCGGACGCGACGTGGTCCGCCGACGAACTGACCCGCTTCATCGTCCGCCGGCACCACACGTATGTGCGCGCGCAGCTGCCGGTGATTGCCGCACACCTGGCGAAGCTGGTCGGCGTGCACGCGGAACGGCATCCGGAACTGCGGCTGATCGCCGCCCATTTCGAGCAGATCGGCGACGAGCTGCAATTGCACATGAAGAAGGAAGAGGGGATCCTGTTTCCTTACATCCGTGCGCTGGCAGTGGCGGTAGAACAGGGTGGGGTGCCGCCGCCCGACATGTTCGGGACGGTGATGAATCCGATTCGGATGATGGAGGCGGAGCACCAGAGCGCGGGCAACGAACTCGAGATCGTCCGGGCGCTGACCGGCAACTTCACCGTGCCTGGCGACGGGTGTGCGACCTACCGCGTCTGCTTCGAGGAACTCGCCGCGTTCGACCGCGACTTGCGGATGCACATTCACCTCGAGAACAACATCCTGTTCCCGAAAGCGATCGCGCTCGAGGTGACGGTGACGGGGTCAGACCCCAGGGTCTGACCCCGTCAGACTACCGGCTGGCTATCCCTTTGCGATGACGCCGCAGGCGATGCGATCGCCGGCCGCGCCCGCAGGATCGGTCGTCATGTCGTCGGGGCCGGCGTGAATCACCAACGCGGTGCCGCCGTTCGCGAAGACCGAGTTGGCCTCGCTGCCCATGGTGACGCCGCTGGCCATGACCATCGCCTTGGCAGTGCCGTCAGCCGCCACGGTGAAGTTCTCCATGTCGCCCGCATGCGGCCCCTCGGGGTTCTTCATCCCGTGCTTCTTCGCCGCCGGGTTGAAGTGACCGCCGGCCGACGTGAATGCCGGCCCTTCGCACTTGGGCGTCATGTGCACATGCAGCGCATGCGGACCGGGCTTCAGGCCCTTCAGGTCGAGCTGGATGTGGACTGCGCCCATCGCCGGCGACAGCGTTGCGGTGCCAATCGACTGGCCCTGCGCATCCTTCATCTCCACCTTGACCACCGCCTGCGCGGACAGGCTCGCCGTCAGCATCACGGCGCCGAGCCCGGCGCCGACCATCAACCCACCAATCAACTGCTTCATGCCACCCTCCGGAAAATGCCCCATAGCAGGCAGATGAAGAAAGCATAGCCCAAAGCGCAATCGACGGGAATCCGGCAGAAATCGCGGCATCTGCCTTGCCTCCCCGGTAGCCGAGACGAGGTCACACCATGCTTGATCGCCAGAAGGTCGAAGCGATTCTCAGCCGGCGCTTTACGGGTGCGACCCGTTTCCAGATCGCCGCGGCGGCCAACGCCATCATGGGCCTGTCCGACGAGTGGGAAGAGGTGCTGCACGACAATCAGCGCGAGGGCTACCACTTCTCCAACCAGTGTGGACACGACTGTCTCACCGACAGCGGCGCCCAGGACGTCGAGTTCCGGTTGTTCAAGCGCCGCGAGAGCTGACGGGATGCCGGCGAGCCGCTGGGAGCACTCCTCGCAGCATTCCCACCAGGGCTGGGTCGACCTCAATTCGCCCCCGCCGGCTTTGCTTTCGCTTCTGCGATCATCGACCGGACGTTCGCCGCATTCGGATACGACGGGTTCGACGCGAGGAGCGCCTCCCACGCCTGCACCGCCCCCGCGAAGTCCTTCTTCCCGTCCGACTTGACGATACCCACATTGAAAAGCGTCTGCGCGTGGGTGGGGTCGATCGACAGCGACACCGAGTACTGCGCAAGCGCCGCATCGGCCCGCCCGGTGTACCACAGCGCGGTGCCGAGGTCCGTGCTGACACTGATGTCGGACGGGTTCGCTGCCATCGCCTGCTGGTAGAACGGAATCGCCTCCTCGTAGCGCTTCGCGTCGTACAACATGTTGCCAGCGCCGACGGCGGCCTGGACGTTCCGTGGATCGCGCGCGAGAATGTCGCGGAAGGTTCTCAGCGCGACCTCATCGATCAGCCCGACACCTGCGCCGCCCACGCCCGTCGCCAGCGTCGATGCCGGTGCGGCCGCTGCCGGCGCGATCGCGGCGCGCGACCCGGTCGTCACCGACAGGATGTATCCGGCCAGTCCGCCGACCAGCAAGACGCCAATCGCGTAGACGATCCAGGTGTACTGCTGCGGCTCCTCTTCGTAGCTCTTCTCCGGCCGCGCTTTTCTATGACTCATGATTGCAGCTCCTGTTTGAGTTCAAAATGCCATTTCCAGATCTCGTAGACGCCGGGTAGACGACCAGCTCGAGAACGAACGACGTGAAGATGCCGCCGATCATCGGCGCCGCGATGCGCTTCATCACGTCCGCACCCGCGCCGGTGGACCACATGATCGGCACCAGGCCCATGAACATCACGGCCACCGTCATGAACTTCGGCCGGATGCGCTTCACCGCGCCGTGCAGGATCGCCTCGCGCAGGTCGCCGAGGCGATCGCAGCCGCCCCTCCCGTCGCGCGTCGTCGTACGCGAGGTCGAGATAGAGCAGCATGAAGACGCCGGTCTCCGCGTCGACGCCCATCAGCGCGATCAGCCCGACCCAGACGCCGATGCTCATGTTGTAGCCGAGCAGATACAGCAGCCAGATCGCGCCGACGGCGGAGAACGGCACCGCCAGCACGATGATGACGGTCTTCGCGCAGCGACCGCGTGTTCAGATAGAGCAGCAGGACGATCAGGAACAGCGTGAGCGGCAGACACGAACTTCAGGCGCTCGCGGACGCGCTCCATCGCCTCGTACTGCCCGCTCCAGGCCAGCGAGTACCCGGCGGCAGCTTGACGTGCTCGCGCGACCACGCTGCTTGGCCTCGTCCACGTAGCTGCCGATGTCGCGGCCGGCGACGTCGACGTAGACGTAGCCGGTCAGCAGGCCGTTCTCGTTGCGCAGCATCGCCGGACCGCTGACGAGCTTCACGGTCGGCCAGCTGCCCGACCGGGATCTGCATCCGGCCGTCCATCGCCGGCACCAGCACGCGCCGCAGCCGGTCGAGGTCGCTGCGATAGTCGCGGAAGTAGCGCACGTTGACCGGATACCGCTCGCGCCCTTCGACCGTCGTCGTCACGTTGTCGCCGCCGATCGCGGACATCACCACCATCTGCGCGTCGTCGATCGACAGGCCGTAGCGGGCCAGCTCGTCGCGCTTCCAGTCGAAGTCGAGGAAGTAGCCGCCGGACGGTGCGCTCGGCGAACACGCTGCGCGTGCCGGACACCGGCGGCAGCAGCCGCTCGATCTCCGTGCCGATCCGCTCGATCTCGCGGATGTCGGCGCCGTAGATCTTGATGCCCGACCGGCGTGCGCACGCCGGTGGTCAGCATGTCGATGCGCGCCTTGATCGGCATCGTCCAGGCATTGGAGACGCCCGGGAAGCTGCAGCGCCTCGTTCATCTCGCTGCACGAGTTGGTCGGTGCGACATGTGATCGCTGCGTGATCCGGCGGAGCGCCGGCTTGAGCCACTCGGGCGCCCACTCGGAGTACCAGGTGTCGACGTTGCGCCACTGCGTCGTGCGGCTTCAGCGACGATGACGGTCTCCATCATCGAGAACGGCGCCGGATCGGTGGACGTTTCCGCGCGTCCCGCCTTGCCCAGCACGCGTCTCGACTTCGGGAAACTGCTTGATGATCGCGATCCTGCACCTGGAGCAGCCGCTGCGCCTCGGTCGACGGAGATGCCCGGGCAGCGTCGACGGCATGAAGAGCAGCGTGCCTTCGTCGAGCGGCGGCATGAACTCCGATCCGAGCCGCTGGTAACACCGGAACCGTGCAGCGCGACCAGGCGCGACGGCGCCGGCGATCACGAGCCACTTCCAGCGCAGCGCCCAGGCGCAGACCGGCTCATACAGCCCGGATCAGAACGCGGCTGATCGGATGCTTCTCCTCCGAGTGAATCTTGCCGACCAGCACGGCGTTCGCGACACGCGCCAGCCAGCGCGGGCCGGAACGTGAAGTTGCCTTCATGCGGGTGAACAGCAGCCGCATCGCCGGGATCGAGCGTGATCGCCAGGACCGCCGCGACGATCATGGAGAAATTCTTGGTGTAGGCCAGCGGCTTGAACAGCCGGCCTTCCTGCGCTTCCAGCGTCAGCACCGGCAGGAACGAGACCGCGATCACCAGCAGCGCGAAGAAGCTCGGGCCGCCCACTTCCTTCACCGCGTCGATGACGACGCGGTGGTAGTCCTCCTTGCGGCCGGTCGCGCTCCCACTCCTCCAGCTTCTTGTGCGTCTGCTCGACGACGACGATGGCCGCATCCACCATCGCGCCGACCGCGATCGCGATGCCGCCGAGCGACATGATGTTCGAGCTCACCCCATCATCCGCATCGGAATGAACGCGATCACCACCGCGACCGGAATCGTGATGATCGGAATGATCGCGCTCGGGATGTGCCACAGGAACATCAGGATGACGAGCGAGACGATCACCAGCTCTTCGATCAGCGTGTGCTTCAGGTTGTCGATCGAGCGCAGAATCAGCTCCGAGCGGTCGTAGGTGGTGACGACCTTGACGCCCGGCGGCAGCGCCGGGCTCGATCTCCTTGAGCTTCGCCTTCACGCGCTCGATGACGTCGCAGCGCGTTCTCGCCCTGTCGCATGACGACGATGCCGGACACGACGTCGCCTTTGCCGTTCGAGATCGGCGACGCCGCGGCGCATGTCGGGGCCGAGCGTGACGTCGCCGACGTCGCGCACGCGCACGGGCACGCCGCTGTCGTTGCGCGCGAGCACGATGCTCCCGATGTCGGCGGTCGGATCTTCGCGTAGCCGCGGCCGCGCACCATGTACTCGGCGCCGGTCAACTCGACGAGCCGTCCGCCGACGTCGTTGTTGCCCGCGCGCACGGCCTCGACCACCTTGCACGATCGGAATGTTGAACGCCCGCAGGCGATTGGGATCGACCTTGACCTGGTACTGCCGCACGAAGCCGCCGAGCGGCGCGACCTCCGCGACGCCGGGCACCGACTTGCAGGTAGTAGCGCAGGTACCAGTCCTGGTAGCTGCGCAGCTCGCGCGAGGCTCTGCCGGCCGCGTGGTATCGACGAGCGCGTACTGAAAGACCCAGCCGACGCCGGTCGCATCGGGACCGAGTTCGGTGCGCACACCCTGCGGCAGGCGCGGCAGCACGCTCGACAGGTACTCGAGCGTGCGCGAGCGCGCCCAGTAGATGTCGGTGCCCTCCTCGAAGACGATGTAGACGTACGAGATAGCCGAAATCGGAGAAGCCGCGGACGGCTTTCACCTTCGGCGCGCCGAGCATCGCGGTGACGATCGGATACGTGACCTGGTCTTCGATGATGTCCGGGCTGCGGTCCCAGCGCGAGTAGACGATCACCTGCGTGTCGCTGAGATCGGGGATCGCGTCGAGCGGCACCGTCTTCATCGACCAGACACCCGCCACGACGCGACGGCGACGAGCAAGAAGCACGAGGAAGCGATTCTTCGCCGAGAACTCGATGATGCGGTCAATCATGGCGGCCCCTCCCGGCGTCCGGCTGGCTGCGCCGCCGTGCCTGGTGCTGTGGCGCGCCCATGCCGCTCGCCGCGGCTTTCAGCTGGCTCTCGGAATCGATCAGGAAGGTGCCGGACGACACGACGCGTTCGCCGGCGGCAGACCCGCGCGTGATGGCGACGCGGTCGCCGGAGCGTTCACCGACGACGACCTGGCGCGGTTCGAGGTAGCCGTCGCCGAGATCGACGAACACCGTCTGCCGATCACCGGTGTCGAGCACCGCGTCGGCCGGCACCGTCGAGCTGCTTCGCGCCCGCGATGCCGAATTCGACGTTGACGAACATCTCCGGCTTCATCCGGAGCCCGGACGGATTCGCCGCGTCGAGCCGGACCTTGAGCGTGCGCGTCGTCGGATCGACCTGCGGCTGGATGTAGGTGACCCGGCGGCAAGCTGGCGGCGCGCCGCCGTTCGGGAACGACACGTAGGCCCGGCGTCGCCGACCGTGATCGACGGTGATGTCCGACTCGAACACGTCGGCCATGATCCAGATGCGGCTCAGGTCGGTGATCGTGTAGAGGTCGCTGTCGGGCGTGACCCTCTGGTTCGGGAACGCCTTCCGCTCCGTGACGAAACCGCTGGCGGGCGCGTACAGGGTGATGCTGTGAATCGGCTCGCGCGTGTCCTGAGCACCTGCTCGAATCTGGTCGTCGCTCGAGTGCCACAGCTCCAGACGCCGTCGGCCGCTTCGAACAGCGACTCGCCGTGCTCGCGCGGCGCTGACGCCAGCGGGTTGTCCCGCATCAGGTCGCGCGCGCGCGCAGCGAGCAGCAGCTCCTGCTGCGACGCCAGCATCTCGGGCTGTAGATCGTCAGCATCGGCTGGCCCTGCTTCACGAAGTCGCCGGTGAAGTCGACGAAGACCTTCTCGATCCAGCCGTCGATGCGCGTGTGCACGTGCGCGACACGCGTCTCGTCGAAGGTGACCTTGCCGACGGTCCGGAGCCCGCGCGCGCTGTCCGTCCCACTCGACGGTGGCGAACTTCACGCCGATCAGCTGCTGGCGTTCGGGCTGACGCGAATGGATCCGGGCGGGTGCGAGGTGTGGTCCGGTCTACCCGCTACAGGGTCGTGCCCGGCATCCGCGTCGCTGCCGGCATCCATGTCGGTGTCGGCGTAGACCGGCTCGAGCGTCATGCCGCAGTCGGGGGCGATGCCCGGCGCATTCGCCGTGTAGGCCGGGTGCATCGGGTCGACGTAGTAGAGGACCCGGCGTTCGCCCGTGTGCGCCGCAGCCGTCGCAACCGGCGTCGTCCGCATGACGTAGCCCGAGGCAAACGCGGCGGCGGCAATCAGCAGAACGAGCGCGCCTTTCACGATGTTCATGACAGCCTCAGTGCACCACCGCCGTGCCGGTCATCTCTTCGAGCTGGCTCGTGGCGACGTGGAAGTCCATCAACTCGTCGAAGTAGGTCATTTCGTATTCGAGGACGAGGCCGAAGTTCGTCAGCACGGACAGGAAGTCGACCGAACCGGTCTGGTAGCTGGCCATCGACGATTCGAGCGCGAGGCGCGCCTGCGGCAGCACCGTTTCGCGGTACAGCCGCGCGAGCTCGAGCGCCGCAGCGCCGGCATAGTGCTGCTGCTGGAGCGACGACTGGAGCAGCAGGCGATCGGTGTCGTAGTCTGCGCGCGAGGCGCCGACGTCGGAGACCTGCGCCGCCACGACGGCAGCTCGGCGTTCCTTGCGCAGCGGCACACTCATGTCGACGCGGAACTCGTACATCGGCGGCATCGCGCCCATGTAGGCATAGCCACCCGACACCGTAAAGTCCGGCCGTGACTCCTTCCGCGCCATCGACACGCCGGCTTCCGCGCGGTCGATCAGGATCTGGTCGCGGCGCAGCATCGGGGCGCTCTCGTCCGCGGACTGGAGCCGCGCGTCGAGCGACTGGTCGACCGTCGTCAGCTGGAGATCGTCCGGCCTGCCGATCGGCGTCGCGGCCGGGCGAGCCAGCAGCGCGTTCAGCTCCGCCTCGATTGCGTTTCTCTCCCAGACGAGCCGGCCGCGTCGCAGCTCGAGGATGCTGAGCTGCGTCTGCGCCTTGATGACGTCCTGCTGCGCGGCCTGGCCGACGGCGTAGCGGTTCTCGCTCACCTTCAGCAGCGTGTCGAGCAGTGCGACGTTCCGGTCGAGGACGTCTGCGGTTTCGTCGACCCGGGCCAGCCGGTAGTACGCCTGCTTGACGCGCGACATGACGCTCAGTCGTGCCATGTCGATCAGCGGCTGCTCCGCGGCGGCCTGTCGTGATGCGGCAAGGCTGACGAGGTCTCGCTTACCAGGGAACGGGAAGGTCTGGCTCACCAGCACCGACAGGTTGGCGAGCGGTTCGGTCCTGAGCCCGGCGCCGGGCAAGGGGTTGCCCACCGATGTGTAACCTCCCGACACCATCGGATCGGGCAGGCTGCGTTCCTGGATGACGCGGTGCCCCGCGGCGGCGTAGCGCTGCTCTGCCGCGAGAATCGCGGGACTGGCGGCAATCGCCTCCTCGATGAGCGAGGCGAGGCGCACCCGCTCCTGGGCCGCGACGACTGCCGGCGCGCTGAGGAGAAGAATGGCGAGAACAGGTCGCAGAGGCATGACCTTCACAAAGGCAAAAGGCAAAAGGCAACAAGGCAACAAGGCAACAAGGCAACAAGGCACGACGGCGCCAAGGCACAAACCCTGAGTCGCAGGACACACGTCCGGCGGGATGCACAGCCGCACGGCCGTGAGGAGCGCGCGCCGAGTTCCGCGCGTTCAGCGCGGACTCGGGAACGCGCAGCGCAGCGACCGGCCTCAGATGACGAGGGAACGGTGCAAGGTGAGAAGGTCGAGGACCCGCACAGAGTGCGGCGACCGGACATGGCCCGAGCAGGCGGAGGGAACCGGCACCAGTGAATGGTCCATCAGCGACACGGGTGACACGTGCAGGGATGGAGGCGCGAACTGCGTCAGGGGGACACGGTCGATCGGGGTTGGCGCGGTTGGGCCGCAGCAGGTGATGACCTCGGTGGAGCAGCAGTCATGCGCCTCGTGCTGGCAGTGCGTCGTCCGATTCACCGATGCCCATCCCGACGCGGTGGACGCGAACACCACGATGAGCATGGCGCTCATGACGTGTTTCGCGTGCGCGCTGATGGACATGACGTTCAGGGCTCGAGCAGACAGCGTGCCAGCCGGGAACGATGAGCGATTGCGGCAGAATCAGGCGGGATTGCCCAAAGATCGCCGCGAGAGCAATCGCGGGACGAGTGAAATCCTCCGGAGGGCTGCCGGATTTTCCGCAGTGCCGCTACGTCGCGGCCGGCAGCGAGATCAGGACGACCGTGCCGCCCGACGCCGGAGTATCGATCTCGATGGTGCCGCCGTGGGCCTCGACGATGCGCCGGGCGGTCGGCAGGCCGAGACCGGTGCCGCGATGCTTGGTGGTGAAGAACGGTTCGAACACCTTGTCGCGGACCTCGGCCGGCATGCCCGGGCCCGTGTCGGCAATCGAGATCGACGAACGCGTGCGGCTGGCGATCGATGCCGATCGTGATCGTCGCCGCGCCGCCCATCGCCTGCGCCGCATTCATCAGGACGTTGGTGAACACGAGCTGCAGTTGCTCGGCGTCGGCCGCGTGCGATCGCCTCGGCCGGTCGGAAAGTCGACCTCGCAGGTGCGGCAAAGGTCGGATCGCGGTGCAGCAGGTGCAGCGTGTTGCGGATCAGGCGGTCGAGGTCGACCGGTTCGGATCGCAGCTGCCGCGGCCGCGCGAACACCAGCAGGTCGTGGACGATGCCGTTCAGGGCATCGAGCCGCGCGATGATGTCGCCCACGACCGGCTTGTCGCGCGACTCGGCCGGCATGCGCGACGCGATCACCTGCAGCGCGCCGCGGATGCCGGCAATCGGGTTCTTGACCTCGTGCGCCACGACGGCCGCCATCTGGCCCAGCCGGGCCAGCGCCTCCTGCTCGCGCAGGCGTTCCTCCGATGCCTTGCGCGCGGTGATCTCGTAGCGGATCGCCATGTACTGATACGGCTTCCCGCGATCGTCCAGGAACGGGACGATCGTCGTGTCCACCCAGTACAGGCTGCCGTCCTTCGCGCGGTTCCGGATTTCGCCGCGCCAGATCCGGCCGTTGGCGATCGTCACCCACAGGTCGCGGATGAACTCCTTCGGGTGATAGCCCGGAGTTGAGGATCCGGTGGTCCTGCCCGAGCAGCTCGCTCGCGCGAGTACTTCGAGATTTCGCAGAACTTGTCGTTGACGTAGGTGATGCGCCCCCGCGTATCGGTGGTCGCGACGATCGCCGACTGGTCGATCGCGAAGTTGACGTCGTCCAGGTCCTTGGTGCGCGTCCTGAGGTCGATCCAGGTCGCCGCGGAACCGCGCCAGGACGATGGCCGTCGCCCAGATCAGGATGAGCGCGATCGCCCGGTTGGCGACGACGTAGCCGAATGGCACGCCCGCGCGGCGCGCAGGAACGGCGCCCGACGACGGTCAGCGCCGAGACCACACCGGCGGCCACCAGCTGGAATCGAGGCGGTTCGTTGAAGGTGCCGACCAGCAGCGGCAGGACGTACAGCGCCGCGATGCCGTGGCCGAGCGGCGTCGTGAGGTCGATGACGAAGATGACGCGGCCAGCGACGGCGGCCGACATGGTTGCCCGGTTCAGCAGCGGCGTGCGCGCGGCACTGCGGTGTCGGATTCACTCGCGGCCCATGTGGAGCGTGTTTTGAATCATGAGACGGCGGTGGCAACATGCTAGCGCAAATTCCGGCCTCAATTCTCGAGATCACGCCGGCGACGGTGCCGGTGCCGGCGGGGAATATCCCCACCTGCGGAAGAAATCCGCGACGCGCGTGCTGGTCGTCGACGACGAGCCGCTGGTGCGCTGGTCGATCGCCGAGACGCTGCGCGACCGCGGCTACGACATCGTCGAAGCGTCGGATGCGCGCGGCGCGCTGGCGGCGATTCAGGCGATTCGGCCGCCGAACCGGACGCCGTGCTGCTCGATCTGCAGCTGCCGGACAGCGACGATCTGAGCCTGCTGGCGTCGGTGCGCCGCCTGCTGCCGGCGAGTGCCGGTCATCCTGATGACCGCGTTCGGCACGCCGGAAGTGCTCGAGCGAGGCCCGCCGGCTTGGGGCCTTCACGGTGCTCGACAAGCCGTTCGAGCTCGACGAACTGGCCCGATCTGCGTCGAGCGCGCGCCGTCGAGCACGCCCCGCGCGCGAGCTGACGCGGTCGGTCGGCCGGAGCCGCCGACGCGGCCTCGCTATACTAGGCGTCGGCATGCCCGCGCCCACCATTCTCGTCGTCGACGACGAGCAGCTGATCCGCTGGTCGCTGAAGGACCGCCTGTCCGAGCGAAGGCTACCGCGTCGTCGAGGCCGACACCGCGGCCGTCGGCGATCGCCCGCAGCGAGGAAGGCGTCGACCTCGTCCTGCTCGACTACAAGCTGCCCGACGGCGACGGCCTGTCGGTGCTCAAGAAGATCAAGGAGCGCGATCCCGACACGCTCGTCATCCTGCTGACCGCGTTTTCGAGCGTCGACACCGCCGTCGAGGCGATGAAGCACGGCGCGTATCACTACGCGAACAAGCCGTTCAACCTCGACGAAATCGCGCTGCTCGTCGAGAAGGCGCTCGAGACGACGCGGCTGCGGCGCGAGGTGCGCGACGCTGCGCGCGAGCCAGGCGCAGCCCTACAGCTTCGACCGCATCGTCGGCAGCAGCCCGGCGCTGGTCACGCGTCAAGGCGCTGCTGCGGAAGGTGGCGTCGAGCCCGGCGTCGACGGTGCTGCTGACCGGGGAGAGCGGCACCGGCAAGGACCTGGCCGCGAAGGTGATTCACTACAACAGCGACCGCGCGCCGAAGCCGTTCATGAACATCACCTGCTCGGCGCTGCCGGAAGCGCTGCTCGAAAGCGAGCTGTTCGGGCACGAGCGCGGCGCGTTCACCGGCGCCGATCGCCAGAAGCGCGGGCTGCTCGAGACGGCCGACGGCGGCACGGTGTTCCTCGACGAGATCGGCGAGATGGTGCCGGCGCTCCAGGCGAAGCTGCTGCGGTTTCTCGAGGAGAAGACGTTCAAGCGCGTCGGCGGCTCGGTCGACATCCACGTCGACGTCCGCGTGATCGCCGCGACCAACCGCAAGCTCGAGGAGGAGGTGCGCGCCGGCCGGTTCCGCGAGGATCTCTTCTACCGGCTGAACGTGCTGCCGATCGTGCTGCCGCCGCTGCGCGAGCGCGCCGACGACATCCCGCTGCTGGTCGACTTCTACGTCGACGCCTACAACACCGAGTTCAAGAAGCGCGTGCGCGGCGTGGCGCCGACGCGATGAAGCGGCTGCAGGCGTACGGCTGGCCCGGCAACATCCGCGAGCTGCGGAACGCCGTCGAGCGCGCGATGCTGCTGTCGGAGAGCGACGTCGCTGCCGCCGACGACTTCACGCTCGGCGGCGCCGGCGCCGTGCGGCTCAGCGACCGCGTCGAGCTGCCGCGCAACGGGCATCGATCTCGAGCAGCTCGAACGCTCGCTGGTCGTCCAGGCGCTCGAGCGGACGCGTGGAACCAGACGCGCGCCGCCGGCGCTGCTCGGCCTGAATCGCGATCAGATCCGCTACCGGATCGAGAAGTTCCAGCTCGAAAAGAGCACGACGACGCTCAGTCACTGAGCGCATCCCTGCGAACTTCGTCCCGCCGTGCCTTGCGGAATAAATCCGCCAGTCCGCAACGGTCCGCCGCATCCGTCTGCGCGCATCTCGCCGAAAATCCCGCAAACACTCCGGAAAACCGGCGCCGCCTCTGGCAATCGCGTTGCCCCGATCGCAGCGTCTTCATAGCGCCGATCGGACGGGAGACGCCAATGGTTTCCAGGGAACGCGTTGAGGGGGTGCTCGACCGGGTCCGGCCGTTCCTGCAGGCGGACGGCGGCGACATCGAGCTGCTGACCGTCGAACGGCAATTCGGCGGACGTCCGGCTGACCGGCATGTGCGCCGGCTGTCCGAGCGCGCACATGACGCTGCACGTCGGCGTCGAGACGGCGCTCCGCGAGGAGATTCCCGGAGTTCGAGACGCTGCGTCTCGTGTAGGTGCGCCATGACCACCACAGCAGATCTCCATGGACTCGGTCGTCGTCGGACGCAGCGCGCGGATGCGCGCGGTGTTCGAGTTCCTGCGCGTCATCGGCAACAGCGACAGCACCGTGCTCGTCACCGGCGAGAGCGGCACCGGCAAGGAAGTGACCGCGACGCTCATCCACCAGAACAGCCGCCGCCACCATCATCCGTTCGTCGCGGTCAGCTGCGCGCTCTTCTCCGAAACGCTGATCGAGTCCGAGCTGTTCGGCCACGAGCGCGGCGCCTTCACCGGCGCGATCAAGGATCGGCCCGGCCGCTTCGAGCTGGCCGACGGCGGCACGATCTTCCTCGACGACATCGACGATGTGCCGCTGTCGATGCAGGTGAAGCTGCTGCGCGTCCTGCAGAACCGGACGATCGAGCGGCTGGGCGGCACGCGCACCGTGCCGGTCAACGTGCGCGTCATCGCCGGCAGCAAGCGCGATCTGAAGCAGCTGGTCGCCGAGGGCAAGTTCCGCGAGGATCTGTACTACCGCCTGAACGTGCTGCCCGCTGACGCTGCCGCCGCTGCGCGAGCGCCGCGAGGACATCCCGGTGCTGATGGAGCACTTCCTCGACCGCTACTTCAGGCGGCGCAACGAGGACGTGCCGGCGGTCTCCGACGCGGTGAAGCAGGCGTTCATGCGCTACTCCTGGCCGGGCAACGTGCGCGAGCTCGAGAACGCGTGCGAGCGGATCGCGCAGACCTGCTCGTGCGGCACGGTCCGCGTCGGCTGCATGTCGGCGAGCATCCTGTTCCGCGCCGGCTCGCAGCCCGCCGAAGTCGCGCCGCCGGTGACGCCCGGCGACCGACACCGACCGCGCCGATCTCGCTCGACGATCGCCTGCGCGAGGTCGAGGCGAACCTGATCGGGTGGGCGCTGAAGGTGAGCGGCGGCAACAAGTCGCGCGCCGCCGAGCTGCTGCAGATCAAGCGGTCGACGCTCGGCGATCGCATCAACCGCTGCGGCCTCGGGATCGCTCGACAAGCCTGAATCGCAGCCTGCCGCAGCGGTGCAGGCGGCATGAGCGACGGGCATCAGCACGGAGGCGACCGCGCCTGTCCGTCGCGTGCTGGTCGTCGACGATGAACGCTGATCCGCTGGTCGCTGTGCGAGACGCTCATCGACCGCGGCTTCACCGTCGCCGAGGCGGAAGACGGCAAGGGCGCGCGTCGTGCGCTGACCGGCGGCGCCGAACTGCCCGACGTCGTGCTGCTGGATTTCCGCCTGCCGGACTCCAACGATCTCAATCTGCTGTCGCGCATCATCAGCCTCGTTCCGCTCGGACGCGTCATTCTGATGACGGCGTACGACACGCCGGAACTCGCCGACTGCGGCGCTCGAGCGCGGCGCGTTCGACGTGCTCCACAAGCCGTTCGAGATGCAGGCCGTCACGGCGCTCGTCGGCTGATTGCGCGTCCAACCGCCGCGTCGCTGGCCGACGCGGGTTTTTCCTCACAGCCTTCCGAAATTCCCCGAACCCGCCCCCGCCGCACGCGACCACACCCCGCCGGATTCGGGCAAAACCTGAGTGATTCAGCGAGATTGGCCTGGCCGGCCCCGCGGCATGGCACTTGCCCTCTGCAGCGAGCGGAGGGTTCTCCGATGATTGCTCTGAACCGGATTCTTGTGCCCGCACGACTTCAGCGAAACGTCCGCAGCGTCGGTGACCTACGCCGTCGCTCTCGCCCGGAGCTTCGGCGCCGAGCTCACGTTTCTCTACGTCGGCGATCGCTCGCAACCCGACAAGCGAGATTCCGGTGAACGAGGACGGTTCGGTGCGCGAGTCCGCGAGGGAGCACTTGCTGACGATTCTCGCGCCTGGCGATCGGATCGCGCTCAACCCGCAGTTCTTCGTCCGCGCCGGCACGCCGGCAGCGGAGATCGTGCGCTTCGCCAGCGAGCACGACACCGATCTCATCGTCATGGGCACCCACGGCCGCGGCCTCGTCGGGCACATGGTGATGGGCAGCGTCGCCGAGAAGGTTGTCCGCACCGCGCCGTGCCCGGTGCTCACCGTGCGCCGCAACGCCGGTTCAGGGTCAGGCCGTGGCGCTCGTCGTCAGCGCGCCAGACGTCGCAGCCGCCACGGTGTGACGGCCGCGTTCCAGCGCGCCGGTCTCCGGCGCCTGGCGACGCAGGAACGCAGACGGTAGCGAGGGAGGGTGTCATGTTCGACGTTTTCGAAGGTAAACCACGGCAAGCCGTCACGGCCACCCCGGTCGTCATCTCGATTGTCGGGCACATCGTGCTGGTGGGGCTCGTTGTCAGTCATCCCGCTGCTGTATGCAACGGACGCCCTGCCGAAAGTGCCCGGCGATGGTCGCCTTCGTGGCGGCGATGCCCGCCGCCGCACCGCCACCCCCGCCACCGCCGCCGCCGCCCCCGGCCGCGAGGCCGGCCGAACAGGCACAACCCAGGCAGCTGCCAGCGAGCGCGTACGCCGCACCGATGGAGGCGCCGTCGGAGATCCGACCCGAGCTTCCCGGCATCGCCACCACGGCTGGTGCGGAGGGCGGCGTCGAGGGCGGTGTGGTCGGTGGAGTTGCCGGCGGTATCGTCGGTGGGCTCGTTGCCGCGCCGCCGCCACCTCCTCCACCTCCGCCACCCGCGGCGCCCAAAGGGCCGGTTCGGATCGGCGGCAACATACAGGCGCCCGCGCTGGTGAAACGGGTCGAGCCGACCTATCCGGATATCGCGCTGGTCGCGAAGGTCACCGGCCTCGTGATTCTGGAAGCGACGGTAGCCGCCGACGGCTCGGTCGAATCGGTCCGCGTGCTGCGCTCGGTCAAGTTCCTCGACCAGGCGGCGGTGGATGCGGTCAGGCAGTGGCGGTATTCACCGCTCGTGCTCAACGGCGTGCCGACTCCGTTCGTGTTGTCGGTGACGCTGAACTTCAGCGTGAAGCAAAGCTGACGTCCGAGGTCAGACATCGTGGCCGATCTGCTGTTCGCGCTCGCCCTGGTGGTTCCGCCGATCGTGGTGGTCGTCTGCTTCGCGCTGCTCGCACGCCCCGCCAGGCGCGAGGTGACCGCGGTGCTTCAAGCCGACGGAAACCCGGCGCGATCGGGGCCGAACTCGCCGTTTCTCCATGAAACCGCAGCGGTATCTCCTTTGCGGCGGTGATGGGCGGGGGTGCGATATGAACCGCCTCGGTGTCGCTCTCGCGTTCGTCGTCAGCGTGTTCTTCGCAGGAAATCCGGTCAGCGCCCAGCAGACCAGCAGGTGTGCGGACTGTCATTACGCCCAGGGCCAGGTGCCCGCACCCGATCATCTCTTCGCCTGGGATCGGTCGCCTCACGCCTCCAACAACGTGGGATGCGACAAATGTCACGGCGGCAACAGCACCGTCTTCGAGGCGACACTCGCCCATCGGGGCATTCTCAATTCAGGGAACAAGAAGAGCCCGGTGTACCGCGCCAACCTGCCCGCCACGTGCGGCGCGTGCCACGTCGGCCCCTTCGTCGCGTTCCAGGACAGCCGTCACTACCAGCTGCTGAAGAACGGTGACGATCACGGACCGACCTGCTCCACCTGTCACGACGCGGTGGCCGGGCAGCTGCTGTCTCCGAAGGCGCTCGAGAAACAGTGCTCCCACTGTCACGGAGCCGGGGAGGTCGCACCGCGCGCCGAACGCGCGCGGAACGCCCGCACCATGTATGAGAGCCTGAATGTGGTCCGCGACCAGTTGAAGCTGGCCAAGGCGATGATCGCGAAGGTGGACGACAGACAGCGGCGCGCCGACCTGCTGGACCAGTACGAGCAGGCGCAGGTCCCGCTGACCCGCGCGATCAACGCCGGTCACACGTTCGTCTACAGCGAGCTCGAGGAATATCTCACCGTGACGCAGCAACGGGTCGAGAAACTGATGTCGACCATCGCCAACCGCGCCAACTGACACGGGCGGTGGCACGCGCTGGTGGAGCGCGTTCTAGCCGCGCACTTCTCGCTGGCGCTCGGCCCGGAAGCGGCTCGCCCTGAATGCGGCTTCCGAAGCGCGCATCGGTACGGCGTCCACTGGCCGGTGGCGTGGAATCCTCGCCGGCCGAGAATCTTCGCCACTCGCGTCGATCGGTTTCGGCGCGAAGAGGCACACCCCAGGGCTGTTCCCCAGCACCAACACGCCACCGATGTAGTAGCAGAGAGCCGTCACGCCAAATGGCATCCAGAAGGCGTCCATGAAGACGAAAATCGAGACGGCGATAGCGAAGAGTGATCCGACGTCCCAGGCTGCTGCAGACCACCGTTGGCGGGCATCGGCGAGAAAGCGGCCGCCGGTGAACGGCAGCCCGGTCTCGACCAGCGTCAGTCTGAGGGTCTGTGCGGCCTTCAGCGGCGGACCGGGCGTCCTGCTCCGGCGACACCTCGACCGGCGATGCGGGCCCATTTGGTTGAAGTGCAGCGTCCACCGGCGGGGGCGTCGCCGGATCGGGGAAGCACTCGAGGAACTCACGCACCGTGGCATCGACATCGAGCCCGACCGCGTTCGCATAGGCGCGCATGAACGACCGCCGGAAGATCCCTGACGGCCAATGCGAGGCGTCGTCCCGCTCGAGCTGTTCGAACAGGGACGCCTTGATCTTCGTTCGCGCGGCAATGTCGGTAAGGCAGATCTCGCGACGCTCACGCTCGCGTCGGAGTCGTGTTCCAAAGGTATCTGTCATGAACGGTCGTCGGCCTGGTGCTGCATCAGCCACCGTCGACTGACGCTGACGTTTTCGAGCCCGCTGAATCCCACGCGACGTCTTCGCATCAGCAATACACCCACACCGACCGCCAGGCAGACCAGCGACGCAATCGTGATGACGCTGACCATGTGATGCCTCTAATCGTTGCGGTGTAAACGAGACGCACTGTGATTCCCACCGGGCGCTGCCAGCGTAACCATTCAACCCCGCCGGTTCAAGGTCAGCCGTCGAATCGAGCGCGTGCAGAAGCTGGTGTCAGACGGCCGTGTCGATTCAAATCATCGCGCCGCCACGAACCTTCAGGTCCATCTCACGCGACGAGCCTGATGGTCAGCAGCGATACCAGCGTCGAAGAGCAGCCGAGATGTTGCAGCGGTGCGCGGCGGGAGAGCGTCGAAGCCAAGCGTAGCAGAGAAGATGGTCGCGTGAAACAGCGATGGTCGTGTGAAGCGATGGTCGTCTGAAAAAAAGGAGACGGAATGGCAAAAAAAATGGCCGCGCGGAACGTACCGCGCGACCATCCATACGATCGATCGTCGTGTTACTGCGCGCTGCAGGTCGACGCGATCATCCGGACCGACGTGACCTGGATGTGCTGACCGCCCGCCGACGACGCCATCGAACTGGAACCGCTTCCGGTGCTCGACCCGCCGCTTGCCGTCGTCGTGCCGCTGGACGTCGTGCCCGCGGCGCCGGTGCTGCCGGTCGACGAGGCGCCGCCGGCTGCGCCCGTGGAGCCCGCGCCGCTCGTGGCTCCCGTTGATCCGCTCGAGCCCGCGCCGCTCGTGGCACCGGTCGATCCAGCCGACCCCGAGGACGACGTGCTGGCCGCCAGCGTGCCGGTCACTTCGATCTGATGGCCGCTGTGCTGTGCGAGTTCGGATTCCCGACCTTCAAGGACGTAGGTCGATCCGCTCATCCCCGCGCTGCTCGAACTGCCGCCGCCCGCCGTGCCGGCTGACGACCCGGTCGAACCCGCACCACTCGCGCTGCTGCCAGTCGACCCTGCGCCGCTGGCTGAACTCCCGGTCGATCCGGCTCCGCTCGAGGAACCGGCGCTCGCGCCAGGACTGCTCGTCGAACCGGTCGTGCTCCCGGCTGCGCCACTGGTGGAACCCGTGCTGCCCGAAGTGGAACTCGAGGCGCCCGATCCCATACGTGCGTTAGTCAACATGTAACTGACCGCCCGAGCGACTGGCCGACGACGCCGAGCCGGTTGTGCCGCTCGTACCTGTCGCGCCGGACGCGCTTCCACCCTGCAGGCACCCGACCACAGTGATCGCGCGACTGCTGCCCGAAGTCTGACTGCCGCTCGTCGAGCCGGCTTGCGCCGACATGCTCACTGCACAGCCGAGCGCGATCGCGAACGTTGCGCCTGTCCACACTCTCTTCATGCGATACCTCCAAAAGACACGCGGATCTTTGTGCAATCACAACGCCATGCGCCGTTGTCAGCACCGTGGCGCCGCACAGATCCCGTAAATGCCGCATGAGCCGTGGCGTTCTTGCGTGGTTCTGTCGTCAATCGCAACTGGACTGAAAGTGCTCATCGGACCACAGCCGAGTTGGCCCCTGCGGGTTCGTGAGCAATGAGACCTCCGCCAGCGGCAGCCGACCGGTGGCTCACGGGAATCTGTGAGCACAGGTACAATTTCGCGACCAATGGATTCGCAGCCCGAGTCACTCATCCAGGCGCTTCGGCTCGCAGCCATCGTGGAAGGCTCCGACGATGCGATTGTCAGCAAGAACGTCGACGGCACCATCATGTCGTGGAACGCCGCGGCTGAGCGCATGTTCGGCTATCAGGCCGAAGAAGTGATCGGGAAGTCCATCCGTATCATCATCCCGCCGGATCGTCAGTCCGAAGAGGACGTCGTCCTCGGCCGCATACGGCTGGGCGAGCCGGTCGAACACTTCGAGACTGTGCGCTGCCGGCGAAATGGCGAGCGCTTCGACGTCTCGATTACGGTCTCGCCGATCCGTACGCCGGACGGTCGCATCATCGGAGCCTCCAAGATCGCGCGTGACATCTCCGATCGCAAGCGCACCGAGCGTGCTCTTGCCGAGGCTCGCGCCGGGCAGGCGGATCTGCGGCGCCGCCTGACGACGATCATCGACGCGTCGAGTGCCCTGCTGCTGTCGCCGCGCGTGGATGACGTCCTGCAAGCCATTCTGGTGGTCGCGCGCGAAGTGCTGCCAGCCGACGCTGTCGCGGTGTGGCGCGCGGATGGCCCCACCTGGCGCATCGTGGCGTCGCAGGGACTCTCCGCGCCGTTCACGTCTGCGCGCGTCGATGCCGCGGCTGAACGCTGGCGCCTGTCAGACGAACTCCTGGTCGCCGAGTCCGTGGACGACGAGCGGCTGGGCACGCGGCGGGACGCCTACACCGCCGAAGGGGTCGCGTCGCTGCTGGTGATCCCACTCCAGGCTCCGTCTGACTTCGCCGCCTCGATTGCCTTCTACTATCGAACGCCCCACGTGTTCAGCGACGTCGAGCGCGAGACCGCCGCCGGCCTCGGGCGGCTGGCCACCGCGGTGATGGTGACGGCACAGTTGTACGATTCGCAGCGCCTCAGGCGCCTGGAGTCCGAGTTCGTGTCGGACGCAGGCGCCATCCTGGTGAGCTCACCGGATTACCGCGAGGCTCTGAGCCGGCTCGCCGCACGCGCCGTGCCGCGGATGGCGGACTGGTGCATCTTTCACCTTCAGATCGAGGACGGCGCGATCGAACCGGCGGCAGTCGCCGCCGCCGACGGCATCGACGCCTCGTTGATTGAGCAGTTCGTACGCGGTCGCGACGGCGAGCCCGACACCGCCTTCAGTGTCGATCGTGTGTTTCGCACCGGCACGCCGGTGCTGGTGCCGCGCTGGACGGAGCAGGATGCGCACGACTGCGCCGACGAGCGGCGGGCGTTGGCCAGTGCGCTTCAACTGCAGTCCATCATCGCCGTGCCGCTGGTTGCGCACAGCCGCGCGCTCGGGACCCTGACGGTCGGCACGACGCAGCGCGGTGCCGTGTTCGGATCGTCCGAACTTCGCTTCACCCAGGACCTCGCGCATCGCGTCGCCCTGACGATCGACAACATCGTGTCCTACGAAGAGGCGCGCCGGGCCAACCGGCTGAAGGATGAATTCCTGGCGAACCTCTCGCACGAATTGCGCACGCCGCTGAACGCCATCGTCGGATACGCGCAGATGCTGAAACGCGGCGCCATCACCGAGGACAAGAAGGTGCGCGCGTACGAGATCCTCGACAAGAACGCCTCCGCCTTGACGCAGATCGTCGAGGACGTGCTCGACATCTCGCGCATCGTGTCGGGCAAGATCCGTCTGCAACTGCAGCCCACCCGGCTCGCGCCGGTTCTGGTGCACAGCGTCGAGACCGTGCAGCCCGGTGCGGATGCCAAGGGCGTGCGCATCGACCTGGAGGTGCAGGATGAGGCGGCAACGGTGGCCGGCGACGCCGATCGCCTGCAGCAGGTGTTCTGGAATCTGCTGTCGAACGCCGTGAAGTTCACGCCGCGCGAGGGACGCATCGTGGTGAGGCTGGGCACGATGAATGGCGGGTGCGAAGTCTCGGTGGCCGACAACGGTGCCGGGGTCGACCCGAAGTTCCTGCCGCACATCTTCGAACGATTTCGGCAGGGCGACAGCCGGTATGGGCGCGAGCACGGCGGTCTTGGCCTCGGGTTGGCGATCGCCCGGCAGATCGTGGAGATGCACGGAGGATCGATCGCGGCCGAGAGTGGCGGGGCCGGCACGGGTGCCACATTCCGCGTGGTGCTACCGGCGATCGCCGAAGTGAACCATTAGCGTCGCTGCCGATTGCTATCCGCGCCGGCCGCTGTGTCGCTCAGCAGTTCGTCTCTCCGTAAGGAAATGCTAAGTTGATCAATATGGACGCTTTCCTGACCTCCGACGGCCTGCTTGCGCTGGTCACCCTGACGTTTCTCGAAATCATTCTCGGGGTCGACAACGTCATTTTCATTTCCATTCTCGCGGGCAAGCTGCCGCCGTCGGATCAGGGACGCGCCAGGCGGACCGGGTTGATCGCCGCGATGTTGATGCGCATCGCGCTGCTGCTGTCGATCGCGTGGATTGTGCGTCTGACGGCGCCGCTCTTCACCGTGCTGGGTCAGGATATTTCCGGCCGCGATCTCATCCTGCTCGGCGGCGGGCTGTTCCTGATTGGCAAGGCAACGGTGGAGATTCACGAGCGGCTGGAGGGCGAAGGCGATCACGGATCGACGCGCGCCGCGCCGTCGTTCGGCGCAGTCATCGGTCAGATCATGCTGCTCGACATCGTGTTCTCGCTCGACTCGGTGATCACCGCGGTGGGAATGGCCGAGAGCATCGCCGTCATGGTCGTTGCCGTCGTGCTGTCCGTTGCCATCATGATGTTTGCGGCGGCGCCGATCAGCGACTTCGTGAGCCGGCATCCCACCGTGAAGGTGCTGGCATTGTCGTTCCTGCTGCTGATTGGCGTGTCGCTGGTCGGTGAGGGACTCGGCATGCACATCCCCAAGGGCTACATCTACTTCGCGATGGGCTTCTCGGTGTGCGTGGAACTGATCAACCTGCGCCTGCGCGGGCCGAGCAACCCGGTGCACCTGCACCAGCCTTATGTGGCGGAGCGCGAGTAGGCCGCAGGCCGAAGCAGCGCCTCCAGGTACGGCCACACATGATCGGCCATCACGCGCGCACCCTCGGCGTTCGGATGCACGCGATCCGCCTGCATCAGGGACGGGTTGCCGAGCACGTTCATCATCATGAACGGCACCAGCGGGATCCGGTAGATCCGCGCGAGTTCGACGTAGGTCTGATGGAACGACACCGTGTAGTTCCACCCGTACATCGGAAGCGCTTCCATCGCGCAGAGCAGGACGCTGATCCGGCGGGCCTGTGCTTCTTCGATGATGGTGACAAGGTTCCGCCGCAAGTCGGCGACGGGTACACCGCGCAGGCCATCGTTGGCCCCGAGCGCGACGATCAGCACCTGGACGTCGCCTTGGAGCGCGTCGCGGAAGCGCTGGACCGCCCGGCCGCTGGTATCACCCGAGACGCCAGCATTCACGACGGAGTAGTTGTAGCCGCTGTCCTTCAGGTGTTTCTGGAGCACGGCAGGGAACGATCGCGACTGGCCGATGCCGTGTCCCGATGTGAGGCTGTCTCCCAGCGCGACGATACGGGGGCGCGAGTCTGCACTGCCGGCGGTCGGAAGCACCGACGCGGTGACCATGGCAAGAGCGAAGGCAGTGGAGGTCAGCAACATTTCACTCCAGTGTACGGCTCCGAACAGCGTCGGGCGAGCTGAGCGGCGCGCAAACGATCATCGACTCAGGCAGCCCGGCTGCGGCAGGATTACATATGGCTCAGGATTGGTCGCCCAGCGATTACCAGCAGCACGCCAGTTTCGTTCCCGCGTTGGGCGCGTCGATCCTCTCGCACCTGGCCCCTCAGGCAGGGGAACGCGTGCTGGACCTGGGATGCGGGGATGGCGTGCTGACGCAGCAGATTGCCGCGAGCGGCGCGACAGTCGTCGGCGTCGACGCATCCCCCGACATGATTGCGGCCGCGCGAGCGCGGGGACTGGACGCCCGACTCATCGACGCCCGCGCGCTGCCCTTCGTCTGTGAGTTCGATGCGGTGTTCTCCAACGCCGCACTGCACTGGGTGCCTGACGCCGACGCCGTCCTGGCGGGTGTGGCCCGCGCGCTGCGGCCAGGTGGCCGGTTCGTGGCGGAATTCGGCGGTCACACCAACGTGGCGGCCATCGCGGTGGCCATCCGTGCCGTCTTCGCGCGGCACGGTATCGCGTTCGCCTCGCCCTGGTATTACCCGACGCCCGATGAGTACGGAGCACGCCTGGTCGCGCATGGATTTGTTGTGAGAGACATCCGGCTGTTCCCCCGGCCCACACCGCTCCCCACCGGCATGGACGCGTGGCTGCGTACGTTCCGCGTGTCGCAGTTCAGCGGCCTGCCTGCCGACCTCGCAGCTGACGTCGAGCGGGAGATCGTGGACCTCTTGCGGCCGTCGTTGTGCGATGCCGCGGGCCGCTGGACGGCTGACTACGTGCGATTGCAGGTAATGGCCGAGCGGCCGCAGTGAAACGGAGATGGACGCTGGGCTGGCGTTCGAGTTGCACCGCCTGATGCTGCGACCGGCCCGCGCACTACGTGCGCGCGTGAGCCACGATCGCATGGGGAGGGCACATGACTCGAATGTTGTTGGCCGCAGTGTGCGCCAGCGCGCTGTCGGCAGCGGTTGCAGCACAGGCGCCGGCAGGGACTCCATCGTCGCAGCGAACGGCTTCGCCCGGCGCGGGCACTCAGCCGGGTGCGCAATCGGCGGGCACTCAGCCTGGCGGCCAGTCAGCCGGCACTCAGTCGGGCGCCCCGTCATCGGGCACCCAGCCCGGTGCGCAAGCAACAGGCTCGTCGCGCGTGGTGCTGACCGGCTGCGTTGACCGGGCTGACCAGTTGATCCCGGCAGGATCGACGATCGGCACGACCGTAGACAGTCTCGACCTTGTGCTGACGCACGCGGAGCTTGCCGACAGCCCGCATCCAGTGTCCGCGGCGCCGACCGGCACCAGCGGCGCGAGCGGGGCATCCGGGTCCAACGGGATCGGCAGCATCTACAAGCTGGATGGACCGCTGTCCACGCTCAATCCGCACGTCGGACACCGGGTTGAGATCACCGGCACTCGAGTGCCGTCGGCGACCGCAGCGCCGCCACCCAGCTCGAATGCCGTGAACCCGTCAGCGGCAAGCGCGCCCACCATCAAGGTGGAGTCAGTAAAGCTGATCGCCGAGACCTGCGCACGGTGAACCGTAGGGCGGGAAGGTCGGGTAGCCGGGAAGGTCGGGAAGGTGGGGGAACGCCGGGCAGGCCGGCGCCCGGAAGGCTGTTAAGGCCGGTTGGGCAGGGACGGCAGGTAAGGCAAGCGGCAGGGCCTTGCTAGCCTCCAGACCTGCGCCCGCCCGACGGGCGCAACCCGCCCGACCTGCCTGACCCTCCCGACCCCGCCGGTTCCGCCGACCCGTCCCGACCCGCCCGACCTGCCGACCGTCCCGACCCACCCGGCCCGCCTGACCCGCCCTAGTGTCCCGTGTGCCCGAATCCGCCCTCGGCTCTCGCCGTCGCTGGTAGCGTATCCGCCTCGGCCCACACCACCTGCTCCACGGCAGCCACCACCATCTGCGCGATGCGCATCCCGGGCGTGACGGTGAACGGCTGCCGCCCGTGGTTGATCAGAATCACCTTCACCTCCCCGCGGTAGTCGGCGTCGATCGTCCCCGGCGCGTTGAGCACGCTCACGCCATGCCGGGCCGCCAGACCGGATCGCGGCCGCACCTGCGCCTCGAAGCCGTGCGGCAATGCCAGCGCGAAGCCGCAGGGGACGAGCGTATAGGCGCCCGCATCGATCGCGAGCGGCTGCTCGATGGCGGCGGACAGGTCCATGCCGGCGGCTCCTGGCGTCGCGTAGTCGGGAAGAGCGGCGTGGGGCGAGAGCTTCTGAATCTGAATGACGAGGGGAGGCACGGGGGAATCGTACCGCATTGCTGATTGCCAATTGCTGATTGCTGGTTGGAAAGGCATCGCGAACATCTGCTCACCGACGCGACCTGCGTGCGACGTTGGGTCCTGCCAATCAGCAATTGGCAATTGGCGTTCAGCAATGAAAAAGGGCGGGCCGGATTGCTCCAGCCCGCCCCGACTTGCGCGTTTCGACTTGACGGCTTGTTCGACCTTTTCGACTTGTTCGACTTGCCGACTAACGAAGTGCTACCACTTCACGTCTACGCCGAGCCGGATGATCCGGCCCTGCAGAATCGTCGACGGCCGCTGGTAGGTGACCGCGCCGTACTGCATCGACGAGACGCCCGTGTAATCGTCCGAGTTGAACGCGTTGAACAGATCGAGCTTCGGGTTGACGCGAACGCGCCCGAGGTCGAAGTTCTTGGCGAACGAGAAGTCCACCTGCAGGCAGGCGAGGTGCGTACTCGGTCTGTGCCGGCGTGATCGGGACGTTCAGCGACGCCTGGGTCAGCCCCGGGATGATGCGCTGGCCGATCGTGCACTTCGAGGTGTCCTTGCAGGTCGCTGCCGTCCAGTTCGTGCGTCGGCGTGACCAGCAGGTAGGTGCTCCGGCCGTTCGGGATGTCGAAGCCGGTGCCGGCCGTGAACACGCCGTAGGGCAGCGCGTCGTTGCCGAGCAGGTTGCCAGCCAGCGCCTGCAGCGATCCGCTGAAGGTGATGCCGTAGAAGGGCAGCGGGTAGGTGCCTGCCAGCTTGAACGACGTCGTGAACGGAATGTCGTACTGGGTCTGGTCGCAGAAGGCGAGCAGGTTCGGGTTGTTCACCGCAGCGCTGCAGCTGTTCGCGATGGTGCGCTCGGTGGAGGTGCCGCCGAACAGTCGCACGCCCTTGGGCAGCCGCGCGTTGAAGTTGATCTCGATGCCGTCGTAGGTCCGCTTCAGGTTCGGATCGTTGCTGTCCACGTTGTCGACCAGGCTGCCCTTCGAGGCGGCCAGGTTGTAGGCCGTCACCGTGCCGCCGGTCACCGGGTTGTAGACCTGCACCGGTGTGTAGTCGCTGGCCGACAGCGCCACGTTGTTGCGCGCGATCATGTCCTTGAACGTGCTGCGGAACCATTCGCCGGTCACCGCCACCCCTGGCAGGATTTCGTGGGACAGGCCCAGGTTGAACGCCAGCTGGTAGGGACGCTTCAGGTCTGGATCGAAGCGGGCCAGCGAGCGCACGCCGAAGTTCGCCGGCAGGGTGGCGAAGTTGATTTCGCAGCCGGAGGTCAGGTAGACGCACCCGCGTTCACCCTGCGCCATGTCGTCGCCGTTCACGTCACTCCACGGCAGGGTCTGCGTGGTCGACGCGGTCGGGTTGTACAGCTGCGCGAACCCGGTGGTGGCCGCGGTCATGAACTTGTTGAAGCCGGCCCGCACAGCCGTCTTGCCGTTGCCGAAGATGTCGTACACCGCCGAGGTGCGCGGCGACATGTTCTTCCACACCGGAATCGTGATGTCGTCGTAGGCCGGCGACGCGGCGAAGCGCCCGACCTGCGCATCCTGCCCGACGATGTGCTGCTTGATGTAGTCGTAGCGGAGGCCGAAGTTCAGGGTCAGCTTGTTCAGGCGCCACGAATCCTGGGCGTAGAGACCAAGGTTGGCATCCAGGTACTCCGCGACCTGCAGCGGCGTGTTCAGCACCGTGACCTGCAGCGGCGTGCGCCCGGTTGTTGTAGACCTGGTAGAGATCCGCATTCGCGTTGTTGTAGCGGCGATACGGACCGAAGGCATCCTGGAATCCGACCTTGATGTTGTGCGAGCCGGTCACGTACGACGTGGACGCGGCCATGTTGTAGCGGTCCGGGTAGTTGCCCAGCTGCTGGCTCGAGGCGTTCCACAGATAGCCGAGGCTGTTGTCGCTCTTGCGGACGTTCTTGTACCACTCCGGGGTGTTGCGCTCGGCCAGAATCCCGTCCTGATACAGGTTGTCGTAGCGCTCGCGGTTGAACGACACGCCGCCTTCGAACAGCAGTCGCGGCGTCACGGTGGACGTCCACTTGGCCGACCCGGTCGCGAAGGTTGGCGTGTTCCACTTCGACCGAGGCCGTCGTCGGGTCGTTCAACGCCGTCATCGCATGGCCACGCAGGCGCATCGCGCGGTCGTTGTACACCGCGAACTTGTTCCTCGGCGATACCTGCCAGGTGAGGCGGACGATCGGGTTGTCCATCTTCTCGTCGGACACGCCCTGTTCGCAGGTGCCCGGGTTCGCAGCGCACTGCAGCGTAGCCGACCGGGAACGACACGCCGACCGGGGTCACGAACGTGTTGGCGATTGGCTTGTCGTAGCGCGCCTTGCGGAACGCGCCATAGAACCACAGCTTGTCCTGCTCGATCGGACCGCCCTGTTCGACGTTCCATTCGTAGAAGTTGGCGATGCGATCCACACCGGTGACGCCCATGTCCTTGAGTTCGTCGGTCAGGTTGTTGCCCTGCCAGATCTCCGGCGATTTCGCGACCTTGAAGCCGCCGGAGAACTTGTTGCCGCCGTCCTTCGGGACGAGGTTCATGTTCAGGCCGCCGGTGATCGTCTCGGCGGAGCCGCCGGCCGTCTGGTAGACCGCTTCCTGGATCATCGCTTCGTTGTGGTACGCCTGCACGCTGCCGTCGCCCATCGTCCCGTTGGTGATGAGTCCGTCAACGGTCACCATCGTGCCGGACGCGCCCACGCCGTGGACGGCGAAGTAGGTCTGCTGCATGGCGCGGCTGCCGCCGACGTCCGGGGAGCTGAGGTTCACGCCGACCACGAGCTGACCGAGGCTCTGAATCGTCTTGGCGCTCGGCACGGCGTCGAGCACCTCGCGGTTGAGCACCTGCGACTTCGAGTTGGTGCTGACATCGACGACCGGTGACGCGCCGGACACGGTGACCGACTCCTCGAGGGCGCCGACCTTCATGTCGGCATTGATCGTGGCCGTGAAGTTGGCCGGCAGGTCGAGCGCCTCGCGCTTGAAGGTCTGAAAGCCGGGGAGCACGAAGCTCACGCTATAAGTGCCCGGGCGCAGATCGACGATGCGGTACGCGCCTTCGCCGTCGGTAATCACCGAACGGGTCTTCTCGATGAGCACGCTGCTCGACGCCTCAACCGTCACTCCGGGGAGCACGGCGCCGGACGTATCCTTCACCACGCCGGTAATCGCGCTCTGCGCCTGAGCTGCGGCTGGAAGCCAGAGGACGCACGCGAGCGCGGCAACTCCAGCCAGAACCATTTTCCGAATCATTCAGTAGCCTCCTCGGTCGGTCCAACCAGCGGCCGAACCATCGACTCGCGAGATTACCTCCGCAGTCGTTGCTGCAGAACCGAGCAAAAGTGCTCGAATTCTGACAAATCTAGCCCAGCCGTTCGGCGATTCGAAAGTTTGGATTCCGATACGAACTTATGGTCTCAATACGGATCCCGTGTTGACGCCAACCAGCCGACCACGTACCTTTGGGCCGCATTAGGATTTCGTCATCGCTTTCTCCCGCGACGGCGCTCTTATTCCGGTAGTTAGTTCGTTCCTGACAGCGAGTTACCGAAGGAGGCGCGGATGGTTTCGAGCAAGTGGAGAGTGGCGTTTGCCGTGTTGGCGTGCCTGGTGGCATTGCCCAGTCTGGCGCACGCACAGAGTGCTATCGCGGGCATCGTCAGGGATACGTCCGGGGCTGTGCTGCCCGGCGTGACCGTAGAAGCGGCGAGTCCTGCGCTTAATCGAAAAAACCCGGGCGGTCACCACCGATGGAGAAGGCCGCTACAACATCGTCGACCTTCGACCGGGTGTCTACAGCGTCACGTTCTCCCTGGAAGGATTCAGCACCGTCAAGCGCGACGGGATCGAACTGCCCAGCGGGTTCACGGCCACGATCAACGGCGACCTGAAGGTCGGATCACTCGAGGAGACGATCACCGTGTCCGGCCAGTCGCCGGTCGTCGACACCTCCACAGCCGTGCAGCAGCAGGTGCTGAGCCGCGCGGTGCTCGACGCGGTGCCGACCGGCCGCAGCGTGCCCACGCTGGGTGCGATGCTCCCAGGCGCGCGCCTGGCGCTGCCCGACGTCGGCGGCACGTCCGGCATGCAGAACCGCGACCTCACCGTGCACGGATCGGACGGCCGCGACACCACCTTCATGGTGGACGGCATGATCCTGAACGGCATCGAGGGCGACGGCAGCGTGCAGAGCTACTTCAACGACATGATGTTCGAGGAAGTCAGCTACCAGACCAGCGCCATCAACGCCGAAACGTCGGCCGGCGGCGTCCGCGCGAACATGATTCCCAAGGACGGCGGCAACGCGTTCAAGGGCACCGGCTTCTTCTCGGCGCGGCAACGACTCGATGCAGTCCGACAACTCGGCCGATGCGATCGCCAAGGGGCTTGCGGGCGCCGCGACGCGCTGAGCAGGGTGTGGGACGTCAACCTCGCCGAAGGCGGACCGATCAAGAAGGACAAGCTCTGGTTCTTCACGTCGTTCCGCGACTGGGGTGTCGAGCAGTACATCGCGAACAGCTTCTTCCGCTACGGGACCGGAGGCCGGTCAGCAGACGATCGACGATGCCCGCATCACGAGCGCGATGCTGCGTCTGACCACCGCGTCGGCGACAAGCACAAGGTCGCGGGGTATCTGGATCGCATCCGCAAGTTCCGCGGACACGAGAACTCGGCGCCGGCCGGCTACGCGATCGCCGGCGAGGCGACCGACATCCGCGCGCCGAAGCAGTACTACACGAGCGAGTTCAAGTACACCGGCACGCTCACCAGCAAGTTCCTCATCGAGGGCGGCTTCGCGATCAACAACGAGAGCTACTCGCTGACGCCGCAGGATCCGGGCACCGTGCCGCCGCTGCCGAGCGGCGGCGGAAGCAACCCGGCGCCGACCAACTCGCTGGTCATTCCCAAGCGCGACACGATTCTGCTGACGGCGTACGACCAGTACGACGGCGGCATCTACTACCGCGAGCCGATCCGCAAGACCTTCATGGGCGCGGCCTCGTACGTGACCGGCTCGCACAACATCAAGGTGGGCATGCAGTACGGCTACGGGTACTTCTGGCGTCAGCGTCGCGAAGCGGCCGACCTGATTCAGCTCTATCGTTCGGGTGCGCCGTCGCAGGTGATCATCCACAACACGCCGCAGGACTCGCGCACCGACATGAACGCGGACCAGGGCATCTACGCGCAGGACTCGTGGACGGTCGGCCGCTTCACGATCAACCCGGGCATCCGCTTCGAGCACTTCAACAGCTCCATCGACGAGCGCTCCGCGCTGCCGCGGCCGCTTCGTGCCGTTCCGGACCTTCGCAGCGACGTGAGAACGTGCCGAACTGGAACGACATCTCGCCGCGCCTCGGCTTCGCGTGGGACGTGCAGGGCAACGGCAAGACCGCGGTGAAGGTGGGCTTTGGCAAGTACATGCGCGCGTACTCGTCGGGCTTCTCGGATACCTACGATCCGAACTTCTACACGTCGGCGACTCTGACCTGGCCGACCTGAACGGCGACGACATCGCGCAGGGCGGCATCCAGTACGCTGCTGACGGCACGCGCGTCCCCTGCACGTTCCGTGCGGCCGGCTGCGAAATCGACTTCTCGAACCTGCCGATCACGTTCGGCGTGAAGCCGCCGCAGAACTTCGTGCGAAGACATCAAGCGGCCGTACCAGTACGAGATGAACGCCAGCGTGCAGCGGGAGATCGTTCCCGGCACGTCGGTGACCTTCTCCTACATCCGCCGCGACTACAAGAACCTGATCTGGGGCGACAACCTCGCCATCGACCCGTCGGATTACACCAGGTACACGGTGACGAATCCGTACGACACCACCAAGACCGTGGACATCTACAACCTGAACCCGGCGAAGGCCACCGCGTTCAACGTCCTCGATCAGAACTCGGACCAGAACTCGCGTGTCTACACCGGCTTCGACGTCAGCTTCCAGACCCGCGCCAAGGGGCTGAACCTGTTCGGCGGCTTCAGCGCCGGCCACCAGATCACCAACACCTGCCAGGTGGAGGATCCGAACTTCCTCAACTACTGCGATCAGAACCAGTACGACATCCCGATGTACAACCAGTTCAAGCTGAACGGGTCGTACAACCTGCCGTGGAAGCTCCAGATAGCGGCGTCGGTGCAGAGCTACAACGGCGACGCGCGCAACGCGACGGTCGACACGCGTCATCGCCGCGACCGACCCGTCGCTGCGCGTGATCTGGAACGTCGACCGTCCCACGTTCCTTGCGGCCACGCAAGGCTGCGGGCTACAACAGCGGCGAACGGCGTGAACGCTGACGCAGTCGTCGGTGAACATCCAGTTGATCGAGCCCGGCTCCAAGCTGCTCGACCGTCAGAACCAGGTGGATTTCCGCCTCAAGCGGCCGTTCAACCTCGGGCGTCTTCAGCTCGAAGGACAGTTCGATGCGTACAACGCCTTCAACTCGGGCGTCGTGCTCACCACGCGTGCAGACCTTCGGCACCGCACTCGACCGGCCGGCGACGATCCTCCAGGGTCGCCTGATTCGTCTCGGCCTGCAGGCGCGGTGGTAGAACGTTAGTCGGTTGAAGTCGTTGCAGTCGACAAGTCGCGAGACGAAAAAGGGGCGGACTGGAATTCCAGTTCGCCCCTTCGTCTGTACCGCTCCCCGATCCCTGATCCCCGATCCTCCGATCCCCGATCCCTCCGATCCCCGATCCGTCCCGATCCCTGATCCCTGATCCCTGATCTAGAGCGGCTTGCCGAGCCTCGCCTGTATCGCGTCGCGATATCCACGACTCAGCGTGAGCCGCGTCGCATTGCGCAGCAGCACGACGTACTCGCCATTGAACGACGACTGCATTTCCTGGATGCGATCGACGTTCACGATCGTGGAGCGATGGATGCGCATGAACTGCTGTCCATCGAGCTGCGACTCGAGGTGGCTCATCGTGTCGCGGATCAGGTATTCCTGCTGCGCGACGTGCATGCGGACGTAGTTGCCGGCGGCCTCGCACCAGTCGATGTCGCCGGTACGGACGAAATGAATCCGCCCGCCTGACTTCACCATCAGGCGGTTGCGTCGGCCGGCGGCCTGCTGGTCCCGCGCCACGGACTGCGGCGCAGTCGATGCGGCGTCGCCACTCGCCTTCCGCTTGGCCAGATGTTCGCGGGCGTGTCCGAGCGCCGCGCGGAAGCGATCGGAGCTGAACGGCTTCAGCAGGTAGTCGAGCGCGTGCACCTCGAATGCGCGCAGCGCGTACTGATCGTAGGCGGTGACGAAGACCACCGCGGGCATCGCCGTTGGCCTGGATGGTGCGCGCGAGGTCGATGCCCGGACATCTCGGGCATCTGGATGTCCAGGAACAGGAGATCCAGCTGCTCCTGCTCGATGGCAGCGCGGGCTTCTTCGCCGGTCGCGCACTCGCGCACCAGCTCGATGTCTTGCTCGCCGCTCAGCAGCGAGACGACGCGCGCCCTGGCAATCGGCTCGTCGTCGGCGACCAGTGTCCGGATCTTCTGGTTCATGCAGCACCTGCCTTCATCGGTTCGGCCACTGAGGCCGTCGGCCGTGAACGGGATGGAGATCGTCACGCAGAATCCCTCGTCGTTCGAGAAGACGAACGCGTGATCGGCACGGTAGAGATGTTCGAGCCGGGCGCGGGTGTTCGTGAGCCCGACACCCTGGTTGAGCAGCGTCAGGTAGTGCGGCGCGACGCCATCGCCGCTGTCGCGGATCCGGATCACCAGACGATTGCCCTCGCGCCGGGCTTCTATCGCGACCCGGCCCTGGCGCGTGTGGGGAGCGACGCCGTGGCGCACGGCATTTTCGACGAGTGGTTGCAGCAGGAAGTTCGGCACCATGGCGGCCAGCGTGTCCGGCTCGATGCGCATCGCCACGCTCAGGCGCCGGCCGAAGCGGACCTGTTCGATGTCCAGGTACTTCTGGAGCATCTCGAGTTCTTCCTTCAGCGGCAGTTCCTGCACGTTGCCGGACTCGAGCGCCATGCGGAGCAGGTCGCCGAGCCGATCCATCATCCGATCGGCGGCCTCGACATCGGTGCGCATCAGGCCGGAGATCGCGTTCAGCGTGTTGAACAGGAAATGCGGCTGGAGTTGCCGCTGCAGCGACTGCAACTGGGCCTCGATGAGCCTGGTTTCCAGATGCGCGCTGTCCAGCGCGCGGCGTTCCGACTCGCGACGGTAGGCGAGCGCGTGAGCCAGACCCACGAGGAACAGGTAGGTCATCAGGATCCAGTCGAGCTGCGTCAGGTACTCGATTCGCGCCGCGATCCACCAGCCGCGAGGCGGCGGATTCTGCTGCATGAGCAGAATCCGGGTGCCCAGCATCGCGGCCGAGTGGATGACCGAGTAGGTCAGCGCGCCGGCGATGTGCACGGCGAATGGCCGCCAGCCGTGGCCGCGTGCGAACTGGTACCGGGTGGCGACGCCGCATGATGATCGGCGCCATCAGCGCGGGGACGTACCAGTAGACGAGATTCAGGATGACAACGTGAACGCGCCATCCCGCCGACAGGTTCGCCTGCAGCGGCCGACAGCAGGTACGACTGGATGCTGGAGGAAATGCCGAACGCGGTGGCGATGCCGAGGAGCAGCGGCAGCGACGGTCGACGGGAGGGCATGACAGCACTATCAGCGCCACGGGCGCTGTGGTCAAGGCGCTCGTCCCTGCAGATGCCGCGAAATCGACATTCGTCCCGCGCCAGCCGCAGTTCGTCACCGCAAACGGCTGCGGGGTCTTCGGCAGACCGTGCAACGTCGCAGAAATCGTCGAAAGGGGTCAGACCCCGGGGTCTGACCCCACCGTCAGGACGCCACCGACGACGCGGCAGTCAGCCGCGTCCTCCCCGATTGCCGCTGTTCACGTCATCGCAGACCGCTTCCATCCCCGAAACGTTGCCCGCGTCAGCACGGCATCCAAAGATGCGCGGCGAGGAGTTGCCGCCATGCCCGTCGCCATTGGACTGCTGCTTGCCGCCACCCTTGCCGCTCCTGGATATCCGACGCGCCCGCGCCTCGAGGTGAACATGGACGTCGAGCGAGGCGTCACGCTCCAGGATGCGGAACTGCACGCGATCGCGGCGGAAGCCCGGCGAATCTGGGCGCCGGTGCTCGACCTCGTCATCAACCTGCCGCCAGCCGCCTCTCGCCCGATCACCAAATCGATCCGGCTGGTCGTGACCGAACCGGATGCTCAACGCGCACGAGAGCACAGGTCTGGGCTGGATCGACTTCGTCGGTGAGCAACCGCAACCGACGATCACCGTCTCCTGGCGGCAGCGCGCCGCCTGCTGGAGTCCAGCTCGTGGCGAGGGAGAAGTTTTCAGACGCTGCCACAGCGCGCCTCGCGGCTGTTTCTGCAGCGTGCGCTCGCTCGTGCGGTGGCGCACGAAGTCGGACACTACGTGCTGCGCACCAAGACGCACGATCGCAAGGGCCTGATGCGGGCGTCTTTCACGGCCGACGAGATCATGGACCGGCCCGCCCGGGCTCGATCCGCTCGAACCGGCCGCGGTCGCGCGGCTGCGTCAGACCGCGCCGATGGTGGCGCGGGCCGCGGACGGCGACGACAGTGACAGTCTGGTGGAGAGCCGCTAGACCTGGTGGAGAGCCGGTAGCCGGCGGTTTCCGCCGCTACTCGTGCTTCTTGGTTCCCGGCAGCAGCGGCAGGGACGAGTCGCGCCGCTGGAGCAGCCCGGTCTTCACGTACGTGAGCAGCTTGTCGCGCGTGTCGCTGATGTCCAGATTGCGCATCGTCAGCTGACCGATCCGATCCTGCGGCGTGAACTCGCCTTCGCCCTTTTCCATCGTCAGCCGCTCGGGCTTGTAGGTCAGGTTCGGACTCGACGTCTCGAGAATCGAGTAGTCGTTGCCGCGTCGCAGTTCGAGCGTCACTTCGCCGGTAACCGCGCGCGCGACCCAGCGCTGCGCCGTCTCGCGCAGCATCAGCGCCTGCGGGTCGTACCAGCGGCCCTGGTACAGCAGGCGGCCGAGGCGACGTCCCATGTCGCGGTACTGCTCGATGGTGTCCTCGTTGTGGATGCCGGTGACGAGCCGTTCGTAGGCGATGAAGAGCAGCGCGATGCCGGGCGCTTCGTAGATCCCGCGACTCTTGGCCTCGATGATCCGGTTCTCGATCTGATCGCTCATGCCCGAGGCCGTGGCGGCCGCCGATGGCGTTGGCGTCGAGCATCAGCTGCACCATGTCGTCGTAGCTGCGGCCGTTGAGCGCGACCGGCTGACCTTCCTCGAACCGCACGCTGACGGTCTCGGCCTTCACCGCCACATCGTCGCGCCAGAACGCCACGCCCATGATCGGCGCGACGATCTTCATGCCGTTGTCGAGGCGTTCGAGGTCCTTTGCTTCATGCGTCGCGCCGAGGATGTTGGAGTCGGTGGAATAGGCCTTCTCCACGCTCATGCGGTAGGCGAGCCCCGCCCTCTGCATGTACTCGGACATCTCCTTGCGGCCGCCCAGTTCATCGATGAACTGCTGATCGAGCCACGGTTTGTAGATGCTGCAGGCTCGGGTTCGCGAGCAGGCCGTAGCGGTAGAACCGTTCGATGTCGTTGCCCTTGAACGTGCTGCCGTCGCCCCACACGTTGACGTCGTCTTCCTTCATGGCGACGACGAGCATGGTGCCGGTGACGGCACGGCCGATGGGCGTGGTGTTGAAGTAGGTGATGCCGGCCGTGGAGATGTGGAAGGCGCCGGACTGGAGGGCCGCGATGCCCTTCGGCCACGAGTCTGCTGCCGGCAATCGATCAGGCGTGCCTTCTCGGCGCCGTACTGCAGCGCCCGGCGCGGGATGTCGTCGTAGTCGGGTTCGTCGGGCTGCCCGAGGTTCGCGGTGTACGCGTAGGGGATTGCCCCCTTCTCCCGCATCCAGTGCAGGGCCGCGCTCGTGTCGAGACCACCGGAGAAGGCGATCCCGACTTTTTCGCCCGAGGGAACACGCTGAAGGATGATTGCCATCTCTCAGCATGATAACCGGTCCGCGCGTGAAGGCGGACACGGCGCCGTGGCTCCCGGCGCGCTGCACGTACCATCTACTCCACGTCTGCGTGACCGACCGGCGCGCGCGTGTAGGCGAGCGCAAATCCACGGAACTGGTTGGCGAAGAAAAGGGTCGCCTGCGGATGCTGCATCAGGGCGTCTGCCTGAAGCGCCCATGTCGTTTCGATGTAGTCGCGCTCGCCGGCGAGATAGCGTGAGAGGGCGTCACCAATGGCAGGCGCGAGCTGCTCGAGCAGCCGCGCCACCTCCACGTTGCGCCGCAGCTTCACTCGGTGCGAACCCGGCCAGCGGAAACAGCACATCGCGCTCGAACACCAGGCGTTCCTGGTCCGAGAACACCAGCGACTGCCGCGCGCACGGCGGCTTCTTCTGTGGCGAACGCCTCGGGGCTGAAAAGCGGCACCGCGCCCAGCTCCGGTCGTCCGGCCTTTCGGCGTTGATCACGCTTCGTGTTGAGCACGTGATGGCCGGGGTATCCTTCGTGGCACGCGAGCTGAAGGACGCGATCGACCGTGAGCTGAAAACCCGTGTTCACGGCGACCACGCTCCGTCCATCGCCGGTATAGGTGCTGAAGCCGCTCCAGGCCCGGCCGGTCACGTACTCCACCGTCACGCGCTCGCCCTCGGGTATGGTCATACGCGACAAGCGTGCGCGATCGACACTCCTCGAGCGCCCGTTCGAACACCTGGGGCAGCCTGTCGGCGGGCACGGAGGCTCGCTCCTCGAATGCCGCAAGCCGCAGTGCGGCACTGCCGCGCCCAGGAAGCAGCCGATCGAGGCGATTGCGGATGCGCGACAACTCCGGCCGCGGCGGGACCGGCCGAGCGACGCCGAACAACCGCAGCAATTCCTGATCGAACGCGATCCGTTCACCGGCCTGCTGCGCCGCCCGCGCCGCAACGGCGTCGAGCTGCGCCACCAGCCACGCACGCCTCGCGACCGCAGCGTCACCCTGGTCGGCTTCAGGAGATCGGTCCAGCTCGCGCGGCGACGCCAGCGCCGCGGTCATCGTGGACGAGCGCCGCAGGATGCCTGCGGCCGCGCGCGCCTCCGCCGCGACGTCGGTCAAGGCGCGGGGTTGTTTGGAGGCGCGGGGCGGGTTGAAGCGCGGCTGGTCAAACGTGCGGGGCTGGTCAAACGTGCGGGGCTGGTCGAACGAGCGGGGTTGGTCGACGGCTCGGGATTGCGTGTCCGCGTCGCTCGCGTGATCTGACGTAGCTGTGTCTCCACTGGCCGAATCAGGATCGCGGCGGACCAACTCCTCGACCAGCCGAACATACTGGCCGGCCACCAGGTCGAGTTCGTCGGATGGTGGGGCAGGCGTTCGCGCACACGCGGCGACGGTGACCGTCACGCACAGCAGCACCATCCTGACGAGGCCACCGGAGGCTGTCATTCAGCCTGCGGGATGAACGGGACGTCAATCCAGTACTGCAGCCCCACGCGCGACAAACGCCACCCGGACACTCGTGCCCGTCTGACGCACGGCTGTGCCCTCCACCAGCCAGCTCTCGCCGTGCGGGTCGATCGCACCGTTGAGCGTTTCTGGTGCGGCCTGGGGCCGCTCAACCGTCAACGTGACACTCGACGCCACTGACGCGGGCAAATCCTGACGCGCGGAATCGGTGAAGTAGACGCGATGGTGGCCGTTCGGGTCGAGCACGACTTCGTAGTGCATGTCGTCGTACATGTAGACCACGCCGCCGTGATGCGGGTTGTGATCGCCGTGGTCCATGCCGACCGCGGCGGTTTGCGCGTCCGCCGCCGCAGCCGGAGCGAGCGCTGCTGCCATCGCAGCATTGCTCGAGTGATCCTTCGCGCCAGCCACAGGCGCCCGCGGTCACGGCGCACATCATCAGCAGTCCCGCAGACATTCGTGTCATTGATGAAGTTCCCGCGTGCCCGCAGACGTAACGTGCGTCGAGCGGGAAGCGCGACGGATGGCCACTCGCAAGGTGATTGCCATCGCGTTGCCTGCCAACTGGCGCGCGATGAAGCAGCCGATCACGAATAGTCGCGCGAATAGTCGTTCTGCCTTGCATTTGCGAGGTGCGTCGCGGATGCGATCCGAGCGTGCTCCGTACTGCGCCCGACATTCACGTCGCATCGGGCGGACACAAATGTTCGCGAGATCTCCCGCCGCGACGTCGATACCGACACTCCCGTGTGGTTGCCCGTCGCTCTGAACCCGCAGTCTTGTCGGTTTGGAACGATGCGAGGCTGACGCACTCGCTGCGTTACGTGATTTGTCTCGAGAAATTCGCGATTGCTCGTGTGGCCTGACGGTTGCACTTCGTGACGCATACACGCACGGCACTGATCGCGTGCACTCAAGAAGTGAGGGAACAATTCGATGGGACGCCACCTGATACGCGCCCTGCTGCTCGTCATCGTCGCCGCGATTCCTGCACTGGCGCAGACCACGAGCGCGACCACCGCCACCGTCATCGGCACGGTCGCTGATTCGTCGGGCGGCACGCTGCCCGGCGTGACGGTCAATCTCTGCGGGCTCATCGATGATGGGCATGCAGTCCACCGTCAGCTCGGAGGACGGCAGCTATCGCTTCGTCGCGGTGCCCCCTGGCGAGTACAAGCTCACCTTCGATCTTCCCGGCTTCTCGACCGTCACGCGCAAGGCGTCCGTCTCGACCGGCAACTTCACCGCGAACGATCAACGTCACGATGGGCGTCGCGGCCCTCGAGGAGAACGTGACGGTGACCGGCGCGTCACCGGTGGTCGACACGCAGTCGACGTCGATCTCGACGACGTTCGACAAGGAAACCCTGGCGAACCTGCCGAGCGCGCGCGACTACTGGGCCATCCTCTCCGAGGCGCCCGGCGTGAAGATGCAGCGCATCGACGTCGGCGGCAGCGCGGCCGGCACCCAGACGACCTACTTCGTCTACGGCACCACCGGCCAGGTCCGGCCGATGGTCGAAGGCATCAACTCCACCGAGGGCACCAACGCCTTCGGCAACTACGTCGACTACGGCTCGTTCGAGGAGGTGTCGATCGGCAGCGGCGCATCGAGCGCCGAGAGCCCGGTGCCCGGCGTGTTCACGCAGTTGATCAGCAAGTCCGGCGGCAACACGTACCACGGCTCGTTCTACGGCGACAAGGAGTGGGAGGACTTCCAGTCCTACAACATCGACGCGGCGCAGATCGCGGCCGGCGTCACCGGCGGCGGCGGCCTCGAGGCGCGCGACACCAATCGCCTCTCGAGCTACAGCGACAAGAACGCCGACATCGGCGGCTTCCTCAAGAAGGACAAGGCGTGGTGGTACGCGTCGGTGCGCGGGCTCGATTCGATCGGTCCGCTACACCAACTACCCGGTCGAGGTGTTCAAGACCGAGCTGCGGAACTTCACCGCGAAGGGCACCTACCAGCTGTCGCAGAACAACAAGCTGATTGGCTACTACCAGCCGAGCTCGAAGGTGCAGCCGACGCGTCTCGACCGCCAGCTGCTGAACGCGACGACCGCGATTCACCTGGCCACCGACGACAGCTTCCGCCAGGACTACCACCCGCTGCTGTGGAAGGCGGAGTGGAACTCGATCCTGACGCCGTCGATCTTCTTCGAGGTCCGCACCGGCGCGTTCGGCTACGACTGGGAAGACACGCCGTCCGGCAGCCGCGCCGAGCTACGAAGATCTCAACACCAACATCGTGTCCGGGACGCGCGCGCGCGCGCGACTACAAGATCAAGCGCAACCAGGTCCTCGGATCGCTCAGCTACCTGAAGAACGGCTGGATCGGCACGCACAACTTCAAGGTCGGCGGCGAATGGTTCCGCGAGACGCAGACGGCCTACCGCTTTGCCGGCTCCTACAACGACGTGCTGCAGGTGCTGCGCAGCGGCGTGCCGTCCGAAGTGATGCTGTTCGAGCCGGCGGCGTCCGAGAACGGCCTCTATGTCTTCGGCACCTACCTGCAGGACAACTGGAAGGTGAACAACCGGCTGACGCTGAACCTCGGCCTGCGCTTCGACTACTACCGCAACTTCCTGCCGGAGCAGACCCACGACGCGTTCTCCTACACGACCGCGCCCATCGTGTTCCCGGCCGTCGAGCAATCTGAAGTCGTGGAACCTGCCGGCGCCGCGCGCTCGGCGTCACCTACTCGCTCACCGAGCGACGGCAAGACGGTGCTGAAGGGCAACTACGGCAAGTACTGGTGGAATCCCGGCGCGCAGCTGGCGCAGGACAACAACCCGAACCCGGAAGTCTGGTTCCGCCGCTACGTCTGGAACGATCTGAACGGCGACAAGCTGTATCAGGCCGGTGAAGAAGGCCGGCTGACGAGTTCCGCTGGCGGCGTCGCGACCCAGGTGATCGATCCCGAACCTGAAGGACAGCTACACGAACGAGATTGCCGGCGTGGCTCGAGCGCGAGGTCATCGCGGACTTCGGCGTGCGCACCGGCGTGGTCTACCGCACCGAACGGAACCTTGCCGGTGGCCTACAACCAGAACCGCCCGTTCACCGCCTACACCGTGCCGGTCACGATTCAGGACCCTGGCCCGGACGGCATCGTCGGCAACGCGGACGATGGGCAGCGCGTATACGGGCTACAACCTGAACGCCGCCGCGCTGGCGCTGCCGATCGTGAACACCTACAGCAACGTCGACGGCGCGCAGAGCGACTACTACACCTTCGAGCTCACCGGCACGAAGCGCATGAGCCACAACTGGTCGGCGATGATGTCGTTCTCGAAGACGTGGAGCGCCGCCCAGACGACACGTTCTTCGGCACCGGCTTCCGCCAGAACGCGCTGCCGGTGTCGCCGCAGGACCTGATCAACACCGAGCCTGACGGGCAGATCAAGTACACCGACTGGTCGCTGAAGTTGAACGGCACCTACGCAGGCGCCCTGGGGCCTCAAGATCTCGCCGATGCTGCGCTCTCCAGGCCGGCGCAGAACTGGGGCCGGACGTTCTCCGGCGACGCTGAACTACGGCACCGTGCGCATCGCGGCCGAGCCGCTGGACACGAACCGTCAGCGCGACATCGCGGTCACCGACATCCGCGTCGAGAAACAGATCGTCGCTCGGCGGCAGCCTCAAGGTCGGCCCGTTCCTCGATGTCTACAACATGTTCAACACGAACGCCGAGCAGAACATCACCTGGGCCTCGGGCGCGTCGTTCCTGCGCCCGACGGCCATCGTGCCGCCGCGGGTCGCCCGGATCGGCGCCAAGGTGAGCTGGTAGGCGCGCGGCCACGATCTTGGCGAAGATGCACAGCATGTTCAGCGCGATTCGCATCGTCCCTCCACTTCTCTGCTGTTGTCGGGGGCCATGTGTCTCGCGCTGGCCGGCTGTCAACGAGCACCGGATACCAGGGCCGCCGCTCAGGCCGGCACTGCTGCCTCGACTCCAGCAGCTGCCGGGGCGAGTCCTGGTATCCGGCCGGACGGCGACACCGAACTCGACGATCGACATGGCGAAGATCCAGAACGACGATCTGAAGAAGGTCTTCACCTACATCGACGCGCATGTCGACGAACACGTCGGGAACCTGCAGAAGTGGATTCAGCAGCCGAGCATCTCCAACTCCGGCGAAGGCATTCCGGAATCGGCCGAGATGGTCAAGGGCTTCTTCGAGCAGCTCGGATGCCAGGAGTCGCGCGTCTACGACGTCGGCCAGACCGAGTGGGGATCGCAGGGCAACCCGGTCGTCTACGCCAGGTGCGACGAAGGCGCCGAGAAGACGCTGGTCATCTACTGGATGTACGACACGATGCCGGTCACGCAGCCGGACGCGTGGATTGCGCCGCCCTTCGAAGGTCGGCTCGTCGAGCAGGCGCCGTTCAAGAAGGTGCTGATCGGCCGCGGCGCGACCAACTCCAAGGGGCCGCAGATGGTCCAGTGGAATGCGCTGATGTCGATCAAGGCGATCACCGGGCAAGCTGCCGGTGAACCTGATCATCGTCGCCGAGGGCGACGAGGAACGGATGTCGATCGGATACCGGCAGTTCGTCCGGCAGCATCCGGAACTCTTCACGGGAGCCGACGCGATGTATCGCTTCGGCAGCCAGGGCTTCGGCGGCGGCGGCGAGCTCTCGGGCGGATCCGAAGGCTGCGTCTACGTCGAGCTGACGACCAGCGGCGCGAAGTGGGGCCGCGGTCCGACGGTCTCCGACATCCACGGCGGCAACAAGCGCAGCGTCGACAGCCCGGCCTGGCGCCACATCCAGATGCTGAAGACGCTCGTGTCCGAGGACGGCAACAAGGTTCTCATCGACGGCTTCTACGACAACATCGAGCCGCTCACGCAGGACGAGCTCGCGAAGCTCGAAGCCGCGGCCAAGGGGGTCGACATGAAGGTTGCCGCCGAGAACCTCGGCGTCGCGCGCTTCATCAGCGACGACCCGCTGACGTACCTGAAGATGGCCCGCTACGGCACGTCGATGAATCTCGACGGCATCTGGGGCGGGAACATGTATGCGGGCGGCGCCGGCGCCATCCTGCCGAACAAGATCACCTCGAAGCACAACTTCCGCTACCTGCCGAAGATGGACGGCATCGACATCACGAAGAAGCTGCGCGCACATCTCGACAAGCACGGCTTCCAGGATGTCGAGATGAAGGTGATCGGCGACGTGCCGTGGGCGAAGATGCGCTACGACACCGACGGTCGCCAGGGCGCTGATGACGACCTACGACGCGTTCGGCATCCGGTACGGCACACCGCCCGACACCGAGTCGATCCTCGGCGGCTACTGGCCGGCGTATCTCTTCACCGGCGACGTGCTGAACATCCCGATTGTCGGCGGCGCAGCCGGCTACGGCGGCAACGCGCACGCGGCCAACGAGTTCTACGTCATCGAAGGCGCGGGCAAGGTCTACGGCATCGCCGGCGCGGAGAAGTCGGTCGCCACCTTCCTCTACAACTACGCAGGCAAGAACGGCCCGGCCCGCCGGTGTCCACCAACTGAGGCTCCGATGGCTCCGCTCATTTCACTGCAGGACCTGACCAAGACGTACACGGTCGGCGAGGTCGCGGTGCACGCGCTCCGCGGCGTCTCGCTCGACATCGACGCCGGCGAGTTCATCAGCATCGTCGGCCCGTCGGGTTCGGGCAAGTCGACGTGCATGCACATCCTCGGCTGCCTGGATCGACCGACGACCGGCAGGTATCTGCTCGAGGGCAAGGACGTGTCACAGCTGTCGCGCGACGAGCTCGCGCGGGTGCGGAACCACAAGATCGGCTTCGTGTTCCAGAGCTTCAACCTGCTGCCGCGCACGTCGGCCCTCGAGAACGTCGAGCTGCCGATGCTCTACACCGGCACGAAGGTGCCGCCGGCGGAGCGGCGCAAGGCGCGCGACCGCGGCACTGGCCTCGGTCGGACTCGAGAACCGGATGGACCATTTCCCGAACCAGCTGTCCGGCGGACAGCAGCAGCGCGTGGCGATTGCGCGCGCGCTGATGACCGAGCCGCCGATCCTGCTGGCCGACGAGCCGACCGGCAATCTCGACTCGCGCACCAGCGTCGAGGTGATGGAGATCTTCCAGCGTCTCCGGATGGAGCGTGGCATCACCGTCATCCTCATCACCCACGACCACGAGATCGCGGAATACGGCTCGCGCGTCGTCAGCTTCAAGGACGGACAGGTCGTGTCCGATTCGCAGAACGACAGCTGGCGGGAGGCCAGCAGGGAACTGGCGGACATGCCGCTGGTGACGGCCTGAGCGCCATGGAACTCTCTGCCTGCTTCAGCCTCGCGTGGCGGACGCTTCGCCGCAATCGGCCTGCGGTCGTGCCTGACGCTGCTCGGCATCACCATCGGCGTCGGCGCGGTGCTGACCATGGTCGCGGTCGGCAACGGCGCGCGTGCGTCGATCGAGGACCAGGTGGCCGCGGCCGGCATGAATGTCATCACCGTCACCGCCGGCAATTACAAGATGAAGGGCGAGGATCCTGGCGGCGGCGTGGCCGATCACCAGGCAGCGCTTCGCGGAGCCCTGGGAAGAGCGCGGCGACGACGTTCCCCGCGGCATGGCGGCGTTGACGTTCGCCTCGACTCAAACACCGACCGGGACGCCGGTGCCGGGCGGACTCGCGCGACCGGCGGGTGGGCCTGCACGCCTCGACAGCTCATGTACCATCCCGAGCGCGGAGCGTCGACGTTCACGCCTCGGCGGTCCATCCCGAAGACGATCCGATGGAGAAGCACAACCATCCGACGTCGCGCGATCGCCTCGGCGATTCGGCGGCCGGTCTTGGCGCGGCGGCCACGCTGACCCGTGCCGATGCCGAATGCCATCCGCGATCAGATCGAGGGCGTGCAGTTCGTTGCGGCCGGCGTGCACGAGTCGGCGCGCGTCGTCCTGGACGAGCGCCGCTGGTTCACTCGCCTCCACGGCACCGAGTCGGACATGGCGAGCATTCGCCGCACGTGGTCCTACACGCTACGGGCGCTTCTTCAACGATCGCGGAGTCGAATCGCGGCGACCAGGTCGATCGTGCTCGGCAGCGTCGTCTACGGCAAGCTGTTTCCGGACGGCAAGACCGACCCGACCGGAACGCACGGTCACGCATCTGGAACCAGCCGTTCAAAGTGGTCGGCGTGCTGGCCAGCACCACGTGGACCTCCTCTGGGCCGTTGGCGACGACGAGTTCGACGCGGTGTACGTGCCGCTCGGCGCGGTGCATCGCCTGCTGAACCTGACGCAAGCTGAACACGATTACCGTCACGTCCAGGTCGGCGGCGGACACGACCCGCGTGTCGAAGGACGTGACGACGCTGCTGCGCGCGCGCCACAGGATCGCCGAAGCCACACCAGACGACTTCGTCGTCCGCACGCAGGCCAGCGCGGCGCTCGGCAAAGGGCATCAACCCGCAGGTCGCTCGAGCGATTGCCGGCAACGTGCCCGGTCTCGAGTCGGTCACGCTCGAGCAGTTGTCGCACGACGCTCGAACGATCGAGCCGGACGATGACGGCGCTGCTCGCCAGCGTGGCGAGCGTGTCGCTGCTTGTCGGCGGCATCGGCATCATGAACGTGATGCTGCTGTCGGTCACCGAGCGGACGCGGGAGATCGGCATCCGCATGGCGCTCGGCGCACGGGCGCGCGACGTGATGCTGCAGTTCCTGGCCGAGGCGGTCACGCTGAGCCTGACCGGCGGCGTCATCGGCGTGGCGTCGGCCTGATCGCCGCCGGAATCGGTGCGCCAGATGCTGCAATGGGCGACGGTCGTCTCTCCTGGCGCGATCGTGATCGCCGTTGGCGTGGCGGCCGTCGTCGGCGTCTTCTTCGGGCTCTATCCGGCACGACAGGCCTCGCGGCTCGATCCGATCGAGGCGCTGCGGTTCGAGTGAGGTGGGCAGTTCGGCCAGGTCGGGCAGTCGAGCCAGGTCGGGTAGTCCGGTTCGCTCGATATGGAACTGATCGCAACAGTGCAACTCGCCATTCGCGCGATTGGCCGGCACCGGCTCCGATCGGCGCTGACGCTGCTCGGCATCACGATCGGCGTGGCGGTCGTGATCGTGATGGTGGCGATCGGCACCGGGGCGCAGCGATCGATCGAGCAGCAGGTCCGGGCTGCCGGCGCGAACCTCGTCACCGTGACGCGCCGGCAACTACTCGCCCGGCAACCTCGATCCCGAGCTCCGGCGACGTCGTCGATACGCGGCGAACTGGCCGGCGGTGCGTCGGTGAGTTCGTCGCACCGACGCGCGCCACAGGGCCACGGCGACCGGCGGATGGGCCGGAATGGCGGTGTCGCCGCGCGTTGCCGGCCGCGGCGCGTCGACACGGCTCTCGGTCGAGGACGGCGCCGCGATCGGCAGGCGACGTCGCCGGCGTGCCGGCCGTGGCGCCAGGCGTGAGCGAGAGCGCCGTCATGTGGAACGGCAACGCACGTCGGTGTTCGGCCGGCTCCAGGGCACCGACGCCAGTGCTGCCGACGATGCGCGGGATCGCGATGCGCGCCGGCCGATTCTTTCCGCCGCGCGACGTCACCGACGCTGCGCGCCGGTCGTCGTGCTGACGCCGTCGGTGGCCAGAGAAGCTGTTCGGCGAGCGGACGCAGATCCGACGGGCCGGACCGGTCCGCATCCGGCAGACGCAGTTCACGGTGATCGGCGTGGTCGCGAAGAGCGCCGGGCTCTGGACGACAGGCAGGCCCGGCGCTCGACGAGGTGTACGCCCCGTACACCGCCGTCCAGAAGCTGCTCGACGTCAGCGCATCTGCAGTCGATCGCCGTGTTCGTGCGACCAGGCCGGCGAATCGACGCGCATCGCCGCGGACGTCACGAGGCTGCTGCGCGCGCGCCATGCGTCTCGGCGCGACCGACCCGGACGACTTCACCGTGCGGACGCAGGCGCGCGACGCGATCACCGGCAAGGGCGTGAACCCGCTGCTCGCCCGCGCGGTCGCCGGCAGCGTCGTGAACCTCGACGACGGTCACGCTGGCCGAGATCGCGACGTCGCTCGAGCGCTCGAGCCGGACGATGACCGCGCTGCTGGCCAGCGTCGCGAGCGTGTCGCTGCTGGTCGGCGGCATCGGGATCATGAACATCATGCTCGTGTCGGTGACCGAGCGGACGCGCGAGATCGGGATCCGCATGGCGCTCGGCGCGCGCGGCCGCGACGTGCTGGTGCAGTTCCTGGTCGAGGCGATCACGCTTGAGCGTGCTCGGCGGCCTGGTCGGCGTCGTGATCGGCGTGCTCGGGTCGGGCGGCGTCGGGCGCATGCTGCGCTGGGCGACGGTGGTCTCGCCTGCCAGCGTGGCGGTCTCGGTGTGCGTCGCCGGCGCTGGTCGGCATCTTCTTCGGGTTCTATCCGGCACGGCAGGCGTCGCGGCTCGATCCGATCGATGCGCTGCGGTTCGAGTGAAGATCGTGGTCAGCTCAGTAGGCGGTCACGGGAGTCCGACACATGGAATGCTGACTTCGGCAACAGTGTCGGATTGCGGTGCGGGCGCTCGGGCGGCACAAGCTGCGGACCTTTCTCACCATGCTCGGCATGATCATCGGCGTCGCCGCGGTGATGACGATGGTGGCACTCGGCAGCGGCGCGCAGGCGTCGGTCGAGGACGAGATGAAGTCGGCCGGCACCAACCTGGTCTACGTCAGCGCCGGCAACTACACGCGCGGCGGCGACGACGTGAAGGTGGCGTCGGGCCTCGGCGTCGGCGAAGACGCTCGTGCCAGGCTGACGTCGACGCGATCGCGTCGCAGATCGAGCGGCATCAAGTTCATCTCGCCGGGCGTCGGCGATCGTGCGCCGATGACCGCCGGCGAGCGCCGCTACTTCAACCGCGTGCTCGGCGTCGGCGCGGAATTTTCCGCCGATGCACTCCTGGACGATGCGCCGCGGCGGCACGATGTTCGCGCCGACCGACGTCGCCCAGCGGGCCAGCGTGGCGGTGCATCGGCACGAGCGCCGCGACCGCGCTGTTCGGCGACAGCCGAGCCGGTCGGCCAGTCGTTCACGATCCGGCAGCGAAACGTTCACGGTGGTCGGCGTCACCGAGTCGAAGGTCGAAGACCAGCCGGATTCGGTGTTCGTGCCGTTCACCACGCTGCAGCAGATGCGCGGACTCACCAGCCTCGAGACGATCACCGTCGCCGCGGAACAGGCGGGCGAGGCGTCGCGAATCGCGACCGAGATCGGCGACGCTGCTGCGGGCGCGGCACCACCTGGCCGGCAGCCGCGCCCGACGACTTCACCGTGAAGACCGAGGCCGCCAAGGCGCTGACGAAGGGGCTCTACACCTCGGCGGCGGTCTTCGTGCTCGCCAACCTGCCGCAACTCGATCAGATCACGCTCGAAGAGATGACCGGCACGCTGCAGCAGACCAGCCGGACGCTGACCATGCTGCTCGCCAGCATCGCCGCGATCTCGCTCGTGGTCGGCGGCATCGGCATCATGAACATCATGCTCGTGTCGGTCACCGAGCGGACGCGCGAGATCGGCCTGCGCATGGCACTCGGCGCGCGCGGGCGCGACGTGCTGGTGCAGTTCCTGGTCGAGGCGCTCACGCTCAGCGTCGCCGGCGGCGCCATCGGCGTCGCGCTCGGCTTCCTCTCCTCGCGCATCGTGACGCGGATGCTCGAGTGGCAGACGGTGGTCTCGCCAGGCGCGGTGGCGATGGCGTTCGGCACGGCGCTCGTCGACCGGTGTGTTCTTCGGCTTCTATCCGGCCCGCCGGGCATCGCAGCTCGATCCGATCGACGCGCTGCGATTCGAGTAGATGGCAGGGCCACAGCGCCGCAGCCGAGGCAGTTCGACGGCAGGTGGACGCCAGGAGGTCGGCGGCGTTAACGGCACACTGTTGACGCAGCCGCGGTCACGGAGCGCCTTGCCAAAGACGCTGGACATGGCTGAGTGAGCCAGCTGCGGCTCTGTCGATCGATGCCAGGTGGCCAGACACGGCACTCATGAAGAAATTAACGGCAGCGATCGTCCTCTCATCCGTGGTCGCCGTTCAGCGCCTGCGCCGGCAGCCCGCAGGCGCAAGGCGAGCGCGACGGCGGCAACCGAGGCGCCGAAGAAGAAGCTCGGCGTCCGGCCGAACGGCGACACCGAACTTCAGCCGGACATGTCGCTGGTGAAGAGCGAAGAGCTGAAGAAGGTCTTCACCTACATCGACGAGCACATCGACGATCACGTCGAGAACCTGCAGAAGTGGATTCAGCAGCCGAGCATCTCGAATTCCGGCGAAGGCATTCCGGAGTCGGCCGAGATGGTGAAGGGGTTCTTCGAGCAGCTCGGATGCCAGGAGTCGCGCGTCTACGACGTCGGCCAGACCGAGTGGGGCGCGCAGGGCAACCCGGTGGTCTACGCGCAAGTGCGACGAAGGGGCGCCGAGGACGCTGGTCATCTACTGGATGTACGACACGATGCCGGTGACGCAGCCCGACGTGTGGGTGGCGCCGCCGTTCGAGGGCCGGCTCGTCGAGCAGGCGCCGTTCAAGAAGGTGCTCATCGGCCGCGGCGCCACCAACTCGAAGGGGCCGCAGATGGCGCAGCTGAACGCGCTGATGTCCATCAAGGCGGTCACCGGCAAGCTGCCCGGTGAACCTGATCTTCGTCGCCGAAGGTGACGAGGAGCGCATGGACGTCGGCCTGCGCAAGTTCATGATGGACCACGCCGACCTCTTCAAGGGCGCCGACGCGATGTGGGGCGACGGCGGCCAGAGCCCGTCGGGCCGCGGCAGCATCAGCGAAGGCAACTCGGAAGGGTGCGTCTACGTCGAGATCACCACCAGCGGCACGCGCTGGGGCCGCGGCCCGACGGTGTCGGACATTCACGGCGGCAACAAGCGCAGCGTCGACAGCCCGGCCTGGCGCCACATCAAGGCGATCGCCTCGCTCGTCTCGGAGGACGGCAACACGGCGAAGATCGACGGCTTCTACGACGATGCGGTGAAGCCGACGCCGGCGCAGCTGACGAGCTACAAGGGAAGCGCCGCGAAGCGTTCGACGTCGAGGAAGCGGCGCGCAATCTCGGCGTGGCGCGGTTCATCTCGGACAAGCCGGAAGACATCATGCGCGATCGCAACTGGATCTCGTTCAACCTCGACGGCATCTGGGGCGGCAACATGTATGCGGGCGGCGCCGGCGCCATCCTGCCGAACAAGATCACCTCGAAGCACAACATCCGCTACGTGCCGAACATGAAGGGGCCCGACCTGGTCGAGAAGATGAAGAAGCAGCTGATCAAGAACGGCTATCCTGACGTCGAGGTGAAGATCATCGGCGACGTGCCGTGGCGTGTCGGCAAGCTGCAGGGCGAGCTGCCGCAGGCGCAGTCGCGCGCGCTCGACATCATGCAGATCCCGCACAACAAGCCGAAGGAAAACGAGACGCTGACCGGCGGCTACTGGCCGGCGTACCTGTTCGGAGCCGACTACGCGATCAACATCCCGATCTCGAACGCCGGCGCCGGCTACGGCGGCAACGCGCACGCCGCCAACGAGTTCTACGTGATCGAAGGCGCCGGCAAGGTGTACGGCATGGCGGGCGCCGAGAAGACTCTGGCGGCGGTGCTGTTCGACTACGCGGGGAAGAACTGAATGGCACGCGTGGCAGAAGGCGCAGGCAGACGCACAAAGGCGAAGACGCGGCAAGAACGCAGCGAGGACGTCATGGCCCGCCCGCACGGCAACGACGCATCATGTAGTCGAGGACATTGAGGAGACCTATGCAGATATCACGATCGTGGACGAAGGCGGCGGCGCTGAGCGCGGCATCGGCCTGACGGCTGCCGGCGCTGCGCGCACAGGGCGGAGCGAAGCCGGCCGCAGGCCAAGCCGGCCGCGCCAAAGCCGGCGGCGACTGCCGCCGAAGCTCGAAGGCTACAAGAAGGAAGTGGCGGCCGACGTCGACAACATGGCGGTCTTCACGCAGCAGATGATCGACCAGGTGTTCAGCTTCGGCGAGCTCGGCTTCCAGGAGTTCGAGACGACGCAGATACCTGACCGACATCCTCAAGAAGAACGGCTTCACGGTGCAGGAGAACCTCGCCGGGATTCCGACGGCGTGGATGGCGAGCTGGGGCTCGGGCAAGCCGGTGATCGCGCTCGGTTCCGACATCGACTGCATTCCGCAGGCGTCGCAGAAGCCTGGCGTGGCGTGGCACGAGCCGATGATCCAGGGCGCGCCCGGCCACGGCGAGGGGCACAACTCGGGCATGCCGCTGAACATCACGGCGGCGCTCGCCGTGAAGAAGATCATGGAGCGCGAGCACCTGCCTGGCACGATCCGCCTGTGGCCGGGCGTGGCCGAGGAACTGCTCGGCACCAAGGCGTACTACGTGCGCGAGGGCGCCTTCAAGGACGTGGACATCGCGCTCTTCGCGCATGTCGGCGCGGCGCATGAACGTCGAGCTGGGGCGACGGATCGAACAACGGCCTCATCTCGGTCGAGTACCTGTTCAAGGGTGAGAGCGCCCACGCGGCCGGCGCACCGTGGCGCGGCAAGTCGGCGCTCGACGCCGCGACGCTGATGGACATCGGCTGGAACTACCGACGCGAGCATCTGCGCCTGCAGCAGCGCTCGCACTCGGTCTTCAGCGACGGCGGCGACCAGCCGAACGTCGTGCCGCCGACGGCCGCCATCTGGTACTACTTCCGCGAAACCGACTACCCGCACATCAAGGACCTGTGGGCCATCGGCGACGACATGGCCAAGGGCGCGGCGCTGATGACCGGCACCGAGGTGACCTCGCGCGTGCTCGGGTCGGCCTGGCCGTGCGCACATGAACAAGACGGTGGCCGAGACGATGCACGCCAACATGGAGGCCGTCGGGATGCCGACCTGGTCGGAGGCCGACCAGACGCTGGCGCGCGCGCTGCAGCGGGAGCTGAAGGTGCCGGAAGTGGGGCTGCGCGACGAAGGTCAACGAGCTGCGCGGCAAGGAAGAGATTCCGGACGAGGACAAGCGCGGCGGCGGCTCCGACGACATCGGCGACATCTCCTGGAACGTGCCGACGGTGACGCTGAACTACCCGGCCAACATCAACGCCGGCCCCGGCCACAACTGGGCGAACGCCGTGTCGATGGCGACGCCGATCGCGCACAAGGGCACGACCGCCGGCGCGAAGGTGCAGGCCCTGACCGTGCTCGACCTGCTGACGCGCCCCGAGCTGGTCGCGCAGGCGTGGGACTACTTCAACAACGTCCAGACGAAGGACAAGAAGTACATCCCGCTGCTGCGTCCCGAGGACAAGCCGGCGATCTGGCTGAACAAGGAGACGATGGAGCGGTACCGGCCGGAGATGAAGAAGTACTACTTCGACCCGACGAAGTACAAGACCTACCTCGAGCAGCTCGGCATCGAGTATCCGACCGTTCGCAAGAACTCGACGGAGTAGAACAGTCGGCACGTCTCGGCAATCGCGAGTCTCAAGTCATCGGTTTCGAAGAGGGCGGGCAGGTTTCCAGTCCGCCCTTCGGTTTGCGACAGCAGGGCGGGCTGGCGTTTCCAGTGCGCTGCTACTTTGTTGCTTGCGATGGCACAGTGCACTGCTGACTTTCGATCTGTGACTTGCGACCTGTGACTTGCGACCTTGTGACTTCCGACCTGTGAACTTGTGACATCCGATCTGTGACGTCGTGACTAACCAGGAGTGCCGTTGTGTCCAACATGATCAGTCAGTCGATGCTGCCGGAGTTCGACATGGAGATGGCCAACACTCGCAAGGTGCTCGAGCGGGTGCCCGAGTCGCAGCTGGCGTTTGCGCCGCATCCGAAGTCGATGACCCTGGCGCGCCTTGCCGGCCACGTGGTGGAGATGCCGCTCTGGGGCGTGATGACGCTGAGCCAGGACGAACTCGACATGCGCCCTGACGGCGTCCCTGCCTTCACGGCGTATCAGTTCACCACCGCGCCCGAGGCGATGACGACCTTCGACGAGCATGTGCGGCAGTCCCGTGCGCTGCTTGCGGCCGCCACCGACGAGACCATGATGCGGACCTGGTCGCTCAAGGACAGCGGCAAGACCATTCTGGCGCTGCCCAAAGTGGCTGTGATGCGCAGCTTCGTGCTGAATCACATGATTCACCACCGCGGACAGCTCGGCGTGTACCTGCGCCTGAACAACGTGCCGGTGCCGGGGCTGTACGGTCCGTCCGCCGACGAGCAATAAGAGTGTTCAGGCGGCCTGACCGCTCCGAAGCTTCGCGACGGCGCTGCGCTTCGATCTGCCGCACGCGCTCGCGCGACAGGCCCAGCTTGCGGCCGACTTCGGCCAGCGTGAACTCGCGGTCCGCGGCGAACCCGTACCGCAGGCGCACGACCTCGCGCTCCCGTTCGGTGAGCGGTTCCAGCGCACCCTCGATGCGGGATGCGAGTTCGCGTGAAATGACCTCGTCCTCCGGGCGACGGTACGGTGCGGTCGCGGATCATGGTGCCGATTGCCTGCTCCTCGTTCTCGCCGGTCGGCGCGTCGAGCGAGTAAGGCTGGCGTGCCGCGTCCAGCAGCAGCCGCACCTTGTCGGCCGGCATGCCGAGACGGGCGCCGAGCTCCGCCTCGCTCGGCTCACGACCGCTCGCCTCACGCAGCGTGCGCCGCGCGCGCTCCAGCTTGCCGATGGCTTCGACCGCATGCACGGGAAGGCGAATCGTTCTGCCGTAGTCGGCCACGCCGCGCGACACCGACTGGCGGATCCACCAGGTCGCGTAGGTCGAGAAGCGCAGCCCGCGCGATGGCTGGAATCGATCGACCGCTTTCATCAGGCCGATGTTGCCTTCCTGGATCAGGTCGAGCAGCGACAGGCCGCGGTTGGAATAGCGCTTCGCAATCGAGACGACGAGCCTGAGGTTCGGCTTCGATCAGCCGCTGCTTGGCGTCGCGCAGTACCGCATCGGCGCGTCTGATTGCGGCGAGCCGTTCGTCGAACAGCGTCGGCGTCAGGCCGGTGCGTTTCTCGAACGCGACGCGTGCAGCGCGGTTCGCATCGCGAGGGCATGTCGACGCTGCCGAGTCGGGCGACGATTTCCTCGACGACCGACGGGCGAATCGGTTGCCGTGCCAGCGCGCGGGCGATCAGTCGTCCGCGCCTTCTCCGCGCGCTGCACCGCGCGCGCATGCTCGGGCGTGTCACTCGGCTCGGGTGTGGACAGGCACGACCACGACCGGAGCCGATCGGCGCGGCGCGATCGCGCGCAGCACCGGATCGACGCGCGACACCTTCAAGCTCGCCGCCGTCGGCCAGCAGCACGAGCTCCGCGGCCGGCGCCTGTCCAGACCGCACGCGGTTGGCCAGGTCCGCAAGCGTGTGAATGGCGCACGGCATTCCGGCCAGGGCACCGACGAGCTCGGCCCGGGCGGTGTCGATCCGCCGCCCGAGTTCACTTTCCTGCGCCGGGGTGAGCAGCGGCCAGCGGCCGACTTCGCGCAGGTACGTGCGGACGAGGTCGCCATCGCTGAACGACGGCTCGGCCACGGCTCATCGACGTCCTCCTCCTCGTCCTCGTTCCGGCTCTTCGATGACCTGAGGCTGCGGCGGCCTCCGGCTCCTCGTCGGCGATCAGCTGCTCGGGTGGGACGTCGGGATCTTCGTCGCTCACGTCGGCGGATTCTTCGGCGCCTGGCGTCAGCCCGTATCGGCGGGCGCGACGCCTCCAGTCGAGTACGCGGAGCTGTGAGGGCTGGTCTTCCCATTCGACGAGCGGGTCTGTTGTTGGCTTCGGGCGAGGCACACCAGACGGTTTGCAAGCTGCCGACCAGCCTGGAACCTGAACGCGCCCCATTGATTCCTGCGCCTCGACCTGCAGGAACATGACGTCGCCACCGAGCGTTTCCAGGCCAAGGAGCGACACACGTATGAGCGCGAACCGCAAGACTCTGCTGAACGGTTTGGACACGCGAATCACACGGCGCAGCCTGCTGCTGTCGCTGCCGGCGATCGCCGCGGCCCGTACGGTGCTGACTGCGCAGGGGGGCGCCGGGCACGCTGAAGATCCGCGGTTTCAACCACATGACGATCAGCGTGGCCGACCCGAAACGCTCGATCGATTTCTACCAGGGGCTCGTTCGGCCTGCCGATTCAGCGCGCGCCAGGGGAACTCGACGACCCAGCTGCGGATCGGGACCGGCCCGCAGTACATCGTCGATGAGCGCAGTGGCGCCGGGAGGCACGGCCGACATCGGCCACTACTGCGTGACGGTCGAGAACTTCAGCGTCGATCGCGTGCTCAAGGTGCTCGCGACGCACGGCGTCCAGCGCGGCGAAGGCCACGGGCGGCGGACTCAGCGGCGGTCCGATGAAGGTGCGCGTGCGCATGCGCGGGCCGGAGAACGGCGGGGCACCCGGCGGCACGCCTGAAATCTACGTCGGCGACCCCGACGGCATCGTCGTGCAGGTGCAGGACCCGAAGTACTGCGGCGGCGGCGGCGCGCTCGGTGACGTCTGTTCGCCGGAGCCGGCGCCGAAGGCGGGGCTGCATCCAGCTGAAGGAATACAACCACTTCACGGTGTTCTCGACCGACGCGCAGCGCTCGAACCAGTTCTACAAGGACGTGTTCGGCACCGGCATCCGCTCGTACCAGGGCCCGACGGCGCCAACGATGGCGATCGGACCGACCGTGGCGTTCCTGATGTTCACCGGCGGTGGCGGCGGGCGCGCCGGCGCACCGCCGCCCGCCACGTCCGGCCACCATCAACCATGTGTGCCTGAACATGGAGAACTTCAATCCCGACCAGGTGATCAAGGCGCTCGAGAGCTACGGCATCAAGCCGCGCGAGAGCCAGACCGGGCCAGTCGCCGCCGATGCGTCACTACATCAGCATGCGCATGGAGAACCGCGGCGGCGCCAAGGAAGGAACGCCGGAGCTGTACTTCACCGACCCGGACGGCATCCTCGCTCCAGTTGCAGGACGTGAAGTACTGCGGCGGCGGCGGCTTTCTCGGCGACTCCTGCCCGCCGGTCGCCTAGTTAGCGGCGAGGTGCGCTAACAAGTGCGCTAACACGGAGGACACGGATACGACGGAGGGCACGGTCTTCTGCAGGATTACCGTGTTCTCCGTGTGAACTCCGTGTTCTCCGTGTTGAGGCCGTTCCAAAGCCCAGCGCCGAACGCCCAATGTCCCGCGCCCATCGCCCGAAGCTCGAAGCCCGAAGTCCTCTTCGCCACATGCCTTCTGTCCCACTTCTCCAACTCACCAACGCCACCGTCGTCAAAGGGCACGACGCGGGTGCTCGACAGGCTCGACTCTGACGATTCAGGAGGGCGAGCACACGGCCATCCTCGGTCCGAACGGCGCGGGCAAGACCACGCTGCTGAATCTGCTGACGTTCGAGGACCGAGCACTCGCCGAACCGGGTGCGCCGCCGGCGGTCCGGGTGTTCGGCCGCGATCGATGGCATGTGTTCGAACTGCGGACGCACAGGTCGGCATCGTGTCGGCCAACCTCCACGGGCGGTTCGTCGCCGGCCACAGTTCGGGCGCGATCAGCCGGCGACGACGCCGTCATCTCCGGGCTTCTTCGCCACGCAGGGGGTGTTGTTCTACGTGGACGTCACCGACGCGATGCGCGAGGAGGCACGGCACGCGCTCGAGCGCGTCGAGGCGCGGCCACCTCGCGGCCAAGCGGCTTGACAGATGTCGACCGGCGAAGCCACGGCGCGTGCTGATCGCGCGTGCCCTCGTCAGCCGGCCGCGCGCGCTCGTGCTCGACGAACCGACCACCGGCCTCGACCTCGTCGCGCGCCACCGGTTTCTCGAGACGGTCCGCCGCCTCGCCAGCGAGGGAACCACCATCGTGCTGATCACGCACCACGTCGAGGAGATCATCCCGGAGATCGGTCAGGTGGTGCTGCTCGATCGCGGCCGGGTGGCGGCGTCAGGCGTGAAGGAGCGAGATGCTGACGGCCGAGCGGCTGTCGCCGATCTTCGGTGGTGCCGTGCACGGTCGAACGCGTGCAGACGGCTACTTCAAGCGCGCGGGCCTAGCCTGTTCGCTACGTGCATCGCCCATCGCCCATCGCCCAGCGCTCGACAGGCCTCAGTGCCTGGCCCGTCGCTACTCAGTTCTGCCCGTCTTGCTGAACGCGTCGAGCAGGATGCGGAACCGGCTGCGTGCATCTCACCGAGGTGCGGCCGCTGCGGCGTGAGTCCGCGCACGAAGCCGTGCCGCGCCAGACTGTCGAGGATCTCCGGCGCGGTTCGTGATGACGTGCATCGGGCACATCCCACGGCGCGCCCTCGCCGCTGACGATCGCCGGCGGCTGGTGATCGCCGATCAGGATCATCACGTAATCGCGCCCGGCGCGCTGACGCAGTATCCGGCGAACGTCTCGTACGCGTACGCCACGGCATCGACGTAGCCCGGGCCGAGGTTCATGTAGTCGGGTTCGCCGACATAGGCCGCTCGAGTTCCTCGTCGGTGAAGGGCCGCGGCGTCAGCATCTTCGCCCAGTCCGGCTGATACGGCGCCAGCGGACTGAACGGCGTGTGCGTGCTGACGGTCGGGTAGAACACGAACAGCGGCGGACCGCGACGGCCTTCGACACTTCCTGCTCGTCCAGCTTGGCCAGCGTGAACTGGTCGGGCATGTCCCACCAGCCGAACGACGGCCCCTGGTAGTCGAGCTTCGGACCGTTGTAGATGTCCTGGAACCCGTAGAACGCGCCTTCCGGCCACGGATACCAGAGCCCTGGCATCATCGCCAGCGTCCGGTACCCGCGCCGTGCGAAGTTGGTGACGACAGTCGGACGCTGCTCGGTCATGAGCAGCGCGTTGGCGTCGGGATCGCCGACCTTGATCCCGGAGAGGAACGTGATGTGCGCGAACCATGACGATCCGCCGAAGGTGGGCGATTCGACGAACGCGGAGACGACGTCGCGGCCGGTGTCGTGAATGGCTCTGTCGAACATCGCACGCGGCTGCTGCAGCCGCGCGTTGAACTCGGGTCGCTCGAACGCCACGGCGCCGTACGACTCGATGAAGAACAGGAAGACGTCCGCGCCCTGCACGCGCGTCGAGGTTCGCGTCCAGCGCTGGGCTCGGCGGCAGGTGCGTGCCGCTTCGGACATGGCCTGCACGATCAGGCGCGCCTGCCGCGCGTAGACCTGTGTGACCGGTTTCGGAAACAGCCGGCGCTCCTCGCCGAGGTAGTCGCAGGCCGAAGCAGTCCCGCCGCCTGGATGCGCGAACAGCGCGACGCCGACGATGCCAGCGAGACGAGCACTCGTCCACTGGTCGGCTCGGCGAGCGCGCCGCAACGTTTGCCGGAACGCCCATCGCACGGCGAGGTACAACGCCGCAGATCGACAAGCACCACGACCGCAGCCGCCATCGTCCCGACGCAGCACGGCGTTGCGCGAGGCGCCGACGAGCATGGCGGCGACATCGGGCAGGAAGCGGAGGTCCCAGTAGAAGTTCAGCTCGCGTCCCCAGAGCGCTGGCGCGGTCACGTCCACGTACCGCCCGAGGATGAGCAGCAGCCATCCGGCGCTCAGCCATCGCAGCAGTCGCGCGATGATGCCGGCGATGCGGCCGCTTCCCACCGCCCACGCGAGCACGAGCAGCAGGCACGCGAGTTCCACCGACGGTTCGCCGGACCAGTGCACGGCAGGCGTCGGCCACCAGTTGCGGAACGTGACGGACGCGTCGAGCAGGAGGAGCGCCGCGAGGTGCGGCAGGAGGTCGGCGGTGCTCAGGCACCGTGCCGCCGGAGCCAGATGACGTCCACGCCGAATGACCAGAGAAGCGACGCGAGCGTGCCGGCCGCGACGATCGACGCTCGAGGGGAAACGGGATGAACGGCGACACGACGGCACCGAGCCCGACGATCTGCACGACGCAGATGGCCTTCCGCCTCGTGCTTGGCGGCAGGGGCGCTTCGAGCCAGCGCCACAGACGCCCCGCTGCGACGAAGAGGTAGCGCATCGCGCCGGCGAGCACGATCCATGCGCCGGCCTTGCCGTGCTGCCACGCGATGACCGCGAGCACCATGATCAGCAGCGCATCCACCTCCATGTCGTAGCGCGCGCCGAACGGGCTCGCCATCGACGATCGCCGGGCGAGCCAGCCGTCTACGCCGTCCAGCGCCGTCGCGACGAGCGCCGATGCGCTGCGGCGGTCCAGGCGACGGCATCGGTCGCGTGCCTCACCGATCAGCGCCGCCACGAGCGCCACCAGCACGGCGCGGAAGGTCGTGACGTGGTTGGCCGCACCGAACACATCGAACGGATGGTTCTCCCGCACGTATCCGACCGCCACGCACGCCAATTGCGACAAACGCCAACGCGGCCTTCCACGCATAGGCCTGCGTCGTCGGGACGACAAGCCCCACGATCGACGCCGCCGCCACGGCGGTCACGACGCCGAGCGCCTGCGCGAGCAGGACGCGACCGAACAATGGGGCGTGGGGAAGCTGCCAGGACATCACGGACATCAGCGGAGACAACTCTCGATTGTATCGCGTGGCGGAAAGCCTGAGAATGTGAGGCGTGACATCTCAGCCGGCCCGCGCGTTCTGGGTCACGGCTCCCCGGGAGGGAACGATCCTCGACGAAACGCTGCCGTCTCCGGCGCTCAGACGATGCAGTCGTCCGGACACGCTATTCGGGAATCAGCCGCGGCACCGAGTCGCTGGTGTTCGCCGGACGTGTGCCCGAGAGCGAACGGCAGCGCATGCGCGCGCCGTTCCAGGCGGGTGAGTTCCCGGCGCCCGTGAAGTACGGCTACTGCAACGTCGGGCGAGGTCGAATCGGGTCCCGCCGAGCTCGTCGGCCGATCGGTGTTCTCGCTCTTTCCGCACCAGACGCGGTTCGTCGTGCCGGCGTCGGCGCTTCACCTGTTGCCCGCCGACGTGCCGCCCGGGCGCGCGGTGCTGGCCGCGAACATGGAAACCGCCGTGAACGGCGTGTGGGATGCGGGCGATCCAGCCCGGCGATCGCGTGGCCGTGATTGGTGCCGGCGCGGTCGGCTGCCTCGTGGCGTGGCTGGCCGGGCGGATTCCCGGCTGCGACGTCGTGCCTGGTCGACATCAACGCCTCGCGCGCGGCTGTCGCAACGCCCTCGGCGTTCGCTTCGCCACTGCCGCCGCATGCGCCCGCGCGATCGGGACGTCGTGGTCCACGCGAGCGGGTCGCCCGCCGGCCTCGCGCTGGCGCTCACGATCGCTGCGTTCGAGGCGACGATCGTCGAGATGAGCTGGTTCGGCTCGCAGCAGGTGTCGCTGCCGCTCGGCGAGGCCTTCCACGCGAGGCGACTCACGATCCGATCGTCGCAGGTCGGGCACGTCGCGACATCACACCGCGCACGCTGGGACTATCAGCGCCGCATGGAGTTCGCGCTCTCGCTGCTGCGCGAGCCCGCGCTCGATGCGCTGATCACGGGCGAGAGCGCCTTCGACGAGCTGCCCGCGGTGATGCACGAGCTGTCGACCGGCGCCGCGATGCGATCTGTCATCGGATTCGGTACTGACATAATCGACCGACTGCCCTGAAACCAACCGCTGCGTCGGTTACACGACCGGCCAGTCGCGCGTTCTCTGTCTCTGGAGCTCTGCATGTATAGCGTGTCGGTGCGCGACCATTTCATGATCGCGCACAGCTTCAACGGCGCCGTCTTCGGCCCGGCCCAGCGTCTGCACGGCGCCACCTACGTCGTCGACGTCGAGTTCCGTCGCGGCGAGCTCGACGCCGACGGCATCGTCGTCGACATCGGACGGGCGCTCGACACGGTGCACGCGGTCCTCGGCGGTCTGAACTTCCAGAACCTCGACGAGGTGCCGGAGTTCAAGGGGCGCAACACGACGACCGAGTTCCTCGCCCGAGTGCATCTTCGATCGGATCGTCGCCGCCATTCACAAGCGGCGATCTCGGCGAACAGGCGCGCGGCATCGGCGTCGTACGCGTGACGCTGCACGAATCGCACGTCGCCTGGGCAGCGTTCGAAGGTCCGGTCAGCGCCGGAGCTGATGTCGGCCGCACGCTGCATTTCCTCGTACCGGGCGATCTCGAGACGAAGACCGGTGGCTACGGCTACGACCGGCGAGATCGTCACGGGACTGCGTCGGCGCGGCTGGACCGTGCACGTCGCTGGCCTGCCCGGAGACTATCCCTGGCCGATCGCGACGCGAACGGGAGTCGGCGTCGAGCGCACTGGCGGCGCTGCCGGACGAGGCGCTGGTGCTCGTCGACGGCCTCGCGTTCGGCGCGCTGCCGGTGGAGGCCGAACGCGGCAGCGGTCACGTCTGCGGCTCATCGCGCTCGTGCACCATCCGCTCGGCCTGGAGACCGGCATCGATGAGGCTGACCTCCAGCGGCCTGCTCGCCTCGGAGCGCGCAGGCGCTGACCGCGGCGCGCGGAGTCGTGGTCACATCGCCTCGAACGGTGAGCGCCGTCGAATCGCTCGGCGTCGAGCGATCGTGCATCGCCGTCGTGGAGCCGGGCACCGAGCCGACGCCGGTCGCGCCGAGGATCGGGCGGAGGCGCGATGCATCTGCTCTGCGTCGCGTCGCTGGTGCCGCGCAAAGGGCACGACACGCTGTTCGACGCGCTGGAACGGCTGCCGCATCTCGACTGGCAGCTCACCTGCGTCGGCAGCGCTCGATCGCGACTCGTCGTATGCGGCCGCATCTGGCGCGGCGCGCAGCGTCAGCCGCCGCTTCGCGGATCGCGTCGCGATGGTCGGCGAACTTGCCGGCGCGGCTCTCGACGCGGCGTACGACGCGCGGACCTGTTCGTGCTGCCGACGCACTACGAAGGCTACGGCATGGCGGTCGCCGAAGCGCTGGCGCGCGGCCTTCCGGTGGTGAGCACGGCGACCGGCGCGATCGCCGAACTGGTCGGCGCCGACGCTGGCGTGCTGGTGCCGTCGGATGACGCCGACGGCTCTCGCCGCGGCTCTTGCGACCGTGATGACCGATCGCTCGCGCCTGGACGCACGTCTGCGCAGCGGCGCGCTGCGGGCTCGCGGTTCGCTTGCCCACGTGGGACGCGGCCTCCGCACGAATGGAGGAAGCGCTCGACACGCTTCGACGCGCAGATGAGCGGCTTCACCGCCGAGTGGCTGGCGCTTCGCGAGCCGGCCGACACGGCGGCGCGTTCGGCGGACGGTCGCCGGCTCGTCGTCGAGTCCGTCGGACGACACAGTCGCCGCTGCGCGTCGTGGACCTCGGATGCGGCACCGGCTCGAACGTGCGGCTATCTGTCGCCGCTTGCTTCCGACGGCGCAGGAGTGGCGCCTGGTGGATCACGATGCGGCGCTGCTTGGCGCTCGCGCGGACGCTGGTGCCGGTGCGACGTCGAGACGCGCGTCGCCGACCTGCGTCACCTGGACGCCTCGCTATTCGCGGATCGCGACCTGGTGACCGCTTCGGCGCTTCTCGATCTCGTGTCGGAGGAGTGGCTGCGGCACTTCGTGCAGCACTGCCGCCGCGCGCGTCGGCGGTCCTGGTCGCGCTGAACTACGACGGCCGCATCACCTGTTCTCCGGCCGACGAGGACGATCGACTTCGTCCGCGATCTCGTGAACAGGCACCAGCGAACCGACAAGGGCTTCGGCCCGGCGCTCGGTCCCGATGCCGGTCCGCGCGTGGAGGCACTGTTGCGCGAAGCGGGATACGAGGTGCTGCGGGCCAGCAGCGACTGGCTGCTTGGACGCGCGACGACGTGCGCTGCAGCGCGAACTGATTGCCGGCTGGGCTGCCGCGGCGACTGAACTGTCGCCCGCGGAGGCCGATCGCGATTCGACGCGTGGCAGGCATCGGCGACTGGCACACGTCGATCGCACGCGGGTCGCACGCTGCTCGTCGGGCACGACGATGTCGGGCGCAGTGCTCAGATGAGCGCAGTGCTCAGATGATGCGGGTAACCGACGCGGCAGCTGTATCCGAACCGGCTTCCGGACCCTCGACCCATGTTGCGGAGATCGCAGTCGAAGAACACGTCGCCGCCCATGCGGAACACCCGATAGCGTGGCCGCCGGCAGTCGCTGAGCGCGTCGCGCGCGGGCAGCCGAATCGCCGGGCGCCCGTTGCCGATGATGAGCGGCGCGATCGCCATCTGCAGGCGGTCGAGCAGATCGGCCTGAAGGAACATCGACACGGTGACGCCGCCGCCCTCGACGAAGATGCGATGGCAGCCGCGTTCGCGCAGCAGTCCGAGCACGGCAGCCGCGTCCATGCCGTTCGGGGCGTCGGCACACGGTGCGGATCGGCGCCAGGCCCATCGTGCGTCTCGCCTCGGGCTCGACGACGGCGCTCGGTGCAGATGTAGAGCGTCTCCGCCGAATCGTCGATGAAGACCTTGTAGTGGTCGGCGAGCCGGCGCGCGGGATCGAGGACGACGCGCAGCGGGTGCGGGCCCGGCACCTTGCGCGTGGTCAGCTGCGGATCGTCGGCCGCCACGGTGCCGGCGCCGACCACCACCGCATCGCACAGCGCACGCATGCGGTGCAGGTGCAGGATGTTCTCCTCGCCGGTGACGAACTGCGAGTCGCCCGAGTGGGTGGCGATGAAGCCGTCGAGGCTCTGGCCCAGATGGCCGACGGTGATCGGCTTGCCGACGTGGCGCTGCTGATCGGCAGGTAGAGCTCGAGAAGCGCCTGTCGCGGGTCGGTCAACGGCAGCAGTGGCATCCCAGCCTGCGCCTGCACGCCAGGCGACGACCGCACTCGGGTCCTCGTCGCCGACCGGGATCAGAACGCCATCCTGCGAGTCATCGCGAACGAGCGCGTCACGTTGGCGGCGTCGGCCGCTTCGGCCGCGCCGGACGTGGCGAGCACGATCGCCCAGGCCACGTCGATGGCCGCGTCGTGGTCCGGACGAGTGTCGGACGGGGGCGCCGGCATCACAGGCAGTCGATTATAGACTTGAGTCCCGATGAGCACCGGAGCTCGCGACCTACTACGATCGGCTCGGGCGGTGGAACCGTGCCGCGTCGAGCATTCGGCTACGGCGGCGGCAGCTCCACGCTGACGGTCCACCGCGCGCTTGCCGATCCGCGCGCGAGCGGGCGTGCCACGTACACGCGCCTGCACGACGTGCTGTGGAGCAGCTGCCGCGTTCGACGCGCCGCGCGTCCTCGATGCCGGTTGCGGCCTCGGCGGGACGATGCTGGCGCTGGCGCGTGAGCGGCACGCCACATGCGTCGGTCTGACCCTGAGCCGCTCGCAGGCGGACTGCGCGAATGCGGCAGCCGCGCGCGTCGGGCTGTCGTCGACAGTGAGAGCTCTGGTGCAGAGCTACGATCGTCCTCCCGCGGGCCCGTTCGATCTGATCGTCGCCATCGAATCGCTCGCGCACAGTGCAGACCCGGCAGCGAAGCGTCACCGCACTCGCGCGGGTGCTCGCCCCGGGCGGCTATCTCGTGATCGTTGACGACATGCCGGAAGGCTCGGCCGCGGGATCGCCCGATCTGGAGACGTTCAAGCGAGGATGGCAGTGTCCTGTGCTTTGACCGCATCGGGCATATCACGAGGTCTTCGCCCGCGCCGGACTTGACCGGGTGTCGCAGCTGGACCTCACCGACCATTGCCGTCCACGGGCAGCAGCGCGTCGGCGCAGCTCACGGCGCTCAACCGCGCTGGTGCATCGGTTGGTTCCGTCGGCGGCATCGCGGCAGGTGATGGATTCGCACCTGGGCGGCCTCGCACTCGAGCGGCTGATTGCGCGCGGGTCTCATGCGCTACCGCCTGCTCATCGCGCAAAGGCCTGAGCTTCGGGTATCCTGAGACGTTGGACGCATGCCCATGAACTCAGGACCGAATGCTGTCGCTCTACGGCGATCTCGCCGTCCGGATTGCCCTCAACCTGCAGCCCGGCCAGCGGCTGTTGATCATCGGTCCGCTTGCCAATGGCGGCGCGTCGCTCGAAGCGGCCCCGCTGGTCCGGTGCATCGCCGAAAGCGCCTACAAGGCGGGCGCGCAGTTTGTCGAAACACTGTGGGGCGACGAAGCGCTGCAGCTCGCGCGTTTCACATACGCGCCGCGCGACTCCTTCGATCAGTTCTCGTCGTGGTTTCCGGATGCGCTCGACGCAGCACGTCCATGCCGGTCACGCGGTCCTGTCGATCTACGCCAACGATCCGGACCTGCTGAAGGACCAGCCGCCCGAGCTGGTCGGTGCCGTTCAGAAGGCCGTCTCGCGCGCGGTGCGTCCCTTCCGCGAACATGTGTCGAAGAACGGCACGAACTGGTCGGTCGTGGCCGCCGCGTCGCGCGGCTGGGCTGCCGCGTGTCTTTCCGGATCTGCCCCCCGCGCAGCAGGTGGACACGCTGTGGGACGCGATCGCGAAACTCGTGCGCCTCGATCGGCCCGACCCGGTGGCCGCGTGGGAAGCATCACCTCGCCGCGCTGGCCGCCCGCCGCGATTTCCTGAACGAGCGCCGGTACGGTGCGCTCAAGTACCGCGGTCCCGGCACCGACCTGACGCTGGGCCTCGCGCCCGGCCACCAGTGGGTGAGCGGCCGCTCGACGAGCCAGCAGGGCATTCCGTTCGCGCCCGAACCTGCCGACCGAGGAAGTGTTCACGATGCCCCACAAGGATCGCGTGGACGGCACGGTGCGTTCGACGAAGCCGCTCAGCTATGGCGGAACGCTCATCGAGGAGTTCACGATGACGTTCGAGGCCGGCCGTGTGGTCAGGGCCGACGCCAGACGTGGCCAGACGGTGCTGACGCAGCTGCTGGAGACCGATCCCGGCGCAGCGCGGCTCGGCGAGGTCGCCCTCGTCCCGCACAACTCGCCGGTCGCCCAGTCAGGCCTGCTGTTCTACAACACGCTCTTCGACGAGAACGCCGCGAGCCACGTCGCGCTCGGGTCGGCGTACAAATTCACGCTGGCGGACGGCGAAGGCATGAACGACGAGCAGTTCGAGCAGGCCGGCGGCAACCGCAGCGCCACGCATGTCGATTTCATGATCGGTTCGTCAACAGCTCGACGTCGACGGTGTGCTGCCGGACGGCACGGTCGAACCGCTGATGCGCAATGGCGACTGGGCTGTCGCCGTCGCGTGAACGTCCGAGCCCACACGCTAGGAGCATGATGCACCCCTGGCACGATTGTTATCTCGACGAGCGCTCGGTCGAACGCGGCTTTCCGGTCATTGTCGAAGTCCCCAAAGGTTCGAAGAACAAGTACGAGCTGGACAAGGAGACGGGCCTGCTGCGGCTCGATCGCGTCCTCTTCAGCGCCGTGTACTATCCGGCGAACTACGGCTTCATTCCGCGCACCTTCTGCGACGACGGCGATCCGCTCGACGCGCTGGTGCTGGGGCAGGAACCGCTCCACCCGCTCTCGCTGGTCGAAGCCCGCGCCATCGGCGTCATGCGCATGCGCGACGAGAAGGGGCTCGACGACAAGATCATCGCCGTCAGCACCAAGGACCCGGCCTTCAACGACTACACCGATCACCGGCAGCTGCCGCAGCACCTGCTGCGCGAGATGACCCGCTTCTTCGAGGACTACAAGGTGCTCGAGCACAAGCAGGTGGTCATCGAGGACATCCTCGGCCCCGCCGATGCGCTCAAGTACATCCGCGAAGCGATCGATCTGTATCAGCAGCTCCGCCGCGGCGAGCTGAAGGTCAAGTAGTCCACCCAGGTAGTCCAACGGGCGCAGTGAGTCACTGTTCGTGACCGCCTTGTGACTGCTCACTTCCGTGCGGCACGGTCGCGCACGGATTGTCGCTGGCCTGTGACTCCGGCTGCAGTTGCTTGCCTCCCTGCGCGGTCCAGCTGACCTGCTGGCGAACCGCGCCTCCCTCACTCGCCGGCGCGAACATCGCCAACTCGATGCGGTCGTAGCCCTTGTTAATCAACTGGAGCAGGAGGCGATTGCTGATTTCGTCGGCAGAGCCAGACCTGTGCATGCAGACGTTCGCCGTCAGGGTGCGGTCGCGCGCCTGAGCGTTCGCGACGTCCCACGGTCCTACGTCTTCGGATGTTGTGGCGACGATGTCAGTGAGTGGACGCGAGCAGGCGTCGATCGATACGACACAGGCCGCAATGAGGGCGCAGCTCAACGAACGGGACTTCATGGTCGTCATGAACCCGACGTAGATCAGAATCCGTGCCGGATGATTGCTGCGCCAGCCGGAGCGATGTGCGAGACGAACGATCCGGTCGGCCGAAGGACAAGGCCGACAGCTACGGGATGAAGGTGAACTTGGCCTGGCCGGTGATGGCGTTGGCCCAGCCGAGCAACGAGCCGCCCCGCGGGCGAGCCTGGGCGCTGATGCGCACGTAGTAGTCGCGGTTCGCGTCGAGCCGCGTCGTCCGGACGATGGGCAGTCGTGTCAGGGTCGTGAGCCACTGCCGCACCGTCCCGTCGTCTTCCGTCACGAGTGAATCGTCGATGCGGCCGTCCACGACGCGCGACAGGGTGTGCCGCCGAGTCAGGTTGTCGTACTGGTCGCTGATGCTCACCGTTGATGTGGCGACCGTGCGGTCAACCCATCCCGGAACGAGCATGCGCAGGTCGATCGTGTAGGTGAAGGTCGTCCGGAGGCCGCTCGCGATCGCCTGGCGCACTTCGTCGGTGTAGCCGTCGGCCAGTTCGACCGAGACCACGACGGAGTTGCCGCTGCTGATCGGCACGATGCGCAGCGTTTCAGCCGCGCGCCCGACGGCGCCCGAGAGAAGGAGCGCCAGCGTCAGTAATCCCAGTCGTCGCATCATACAAACGCTCCGGGGCCGAAACGAACTCAGGCTCGGCCCCATCCTAGTACTTTACGGCTACAGCCGCACCGATAAACCCATCGTCGCCCGCCAGAATGACAGCTGTTCGGGGCCGAAGCTGAACCCGCTGACGGGCTTTTGCGTGTTGAACGAGTGGAACAACCGCAGGTCCCAGTTCAGTCCGACGACATCGTTCACGAAGCCGGTCGCTCCACCACCCAAGTCCCATGCCGTCAGGAAGTCGGAGTATGGCAGCACATTCAGGTTGTCGAAGAACCCGACCTGCATGACCCCGAGTCCGCCGACCACGTAGGGGCGCAGCCCGTACTGAGCCACGCGCCTCGGCATTGCGACCACCACATTCCCAGTCACCGTTGCCACGTGACTCTTCAGGATGAGATTCTTCTCGCCGCTGAAGAACCCCGCGGTGGTCGCCACATCGCCCTCCAGCCCGACGATGTTCCCCTGCCACAGCACACTGGCGCCAAGATTGAACTTCGCGCTTCCCGCCACATCGTCAAGATTAACGAACGTCGTGGTGCCACCGAACGTAATGCCGCCAAACGGTTTCAACTGCCACTCGGCGTGCGCGACAGACGGCGCGAGCGTGATCAAAACGGCGAGCGTGCCGAAACGGAGAAACCGCAGCACCGCTTACCGGGTAAACAGCGACAGAAACACCCGGGCGAACGGCGAGGTGGTCACATCGCCCCGCGCGAGGGGCAGAGACTTGACCAGCCCCGTGCTGTTCGCCATCAGAATCATCGTCATCCCGCGTCCCGGGAGCGTGACGACCAGCGAGGACGAGCCGTTCTCGCCACCGCTACCGAATTGCCAGACCACCGTATCCCCGTTGTAGTTCTGCACGAACCAGCCGAGCGCATGAGGCAGCGGTCTGCCGGTGCCGTCGATGGCCGGGCGCCACGCTTCGGCGAGGGTCTGGGGCGACATCAGGATCCCGGAGCGGAGCGCCAGATCGAACTGCGCGTAGTCGTGGGCGGTAGAAATGAGGCCGGTCGACGGGGTCAGCGTCGACGCCGTGAACTGCACCGGAACGGCACGCTTCTGGCCGTCCACTGCGTAGGCCGTGCTCAGACGCTCCAGGGAGGCTGCATAGCGTGCGCGCTCGCTGGTGGACTGGGCAGCGTCGGGCGGCGGCAGGGTGTTCAGAACATCCGCGCCAGGGACCGAGTTGACCATGGCGAGGCGCTCGAGCAGCCTGCCCATCACGGACCGGTATGTCTCCCCTTCGCAGCGACTGATGACGGTGTCGAGCGCGTCGAGGCGCTCGGATCGGTAGGCAAAGGTGAGTGCCTGTCGGGGACCGCTCGTGTGGGATAGCAGCTGCCGCAACGACGCGTTCGGCTCGGGGGCCGCCTCCGCGTAGGCCCCGACAAGATCGTCCAGCTGGATCCGATTGTTCTCGGCGCACTGCAGCACGAAAGTGGCCGTGAACACCTGTGTGATCCCGTCGATCTGCAGCGGGGTGTCCGGCCGCATGGGGAGAGCACGCGCGACATCCTGGTAGCCGAATCCGCGCTCCCAGAGCACCTCTGTCGGGCCAACCACCGCCGCTGCCAGACCGGGAATGCCGACCTGAAGCCGGAGCGCCTCCAGGTAGTCGGCCAATCTCGAATAGGCAAGCTCCTCGGCCTGCATCGGTGCACAGGCCAGCAGGACGACGCCAAGGGCGAACGCGATCAGTGAACGGCGCATCTGGGTACGAAACCGTGTCGATCATACCGTTGATTGCCGCTGATTCATCTGGCTGAAAATGCCGGTGCTGCATCAACAGGTTTGCCCACGGTTGCCAACTCAATCGAGGCGGCGCGTTGTTCCCGCCTCGCTTGCCCGTATGCTGAGGTCCCCCCGGACTATGTTGTGTTCCCTCGAAGGAGGTTTGAGTGCGAGCTTCGCTGTCAGTTACCGCCGGAGTTCTCTCGGTCGTTGTTGCCGGCCTGCTGTTAGCTGCGGCACCCTCGGCGCAATCCGACAGGGCTATCGAGGTCAGTCGCAACCACTTCGCCGCCAACCGTGGCGGGTACGGCCTCAACGACCCGGGGTCTGATCTGCGGGTACGAAGCGCACACAGCGACAGCCAGGGGCTCTCCCATGTGCGGTTCGATCAGTTCTATCGCGGCCTGCGGGTGTTCGAAGGTGAGGCCATCGCCCACGTGGACGCGAACGGCGACGTCACGGTGACGAACAGCCTGCACGGCAACCTGAATCTGGATACGAACCCGCGCGTCAACCGCAACGCCGCGGTCGCCACGGCCGTGCGCTCGATCGGCCCGCTTGGCGCCTACGAATTGCGCGACGCGGCGCTGGTCGTGCTGCCGCGGGGCGAGCGCAGCATCATCGATCGGCTGGCATGGCAGGTGGCCATCGACGTCGACAACGACTTCGAGGACCGGGCCGAGTGGCAGGTACTTCATCGACGCGCGCACCGGGGACGTGGCGTTCTCGTACAACGGCCTCGAGACAACCGGTGACGTCGTCGGGGACCGGGAAGACGATGTACTCGGGCCCGCAGTCCATCCATGTCGACCAGACGGCGGCGACGACGTTCTATCTCCGTGACCTGACGCAGGGCGGCGGCAACTTCACCTGCGACATGCGGAGCGGCCGCGCGAACTGCTACTACATCACCGGCAGCACGCCGACCTTCGGCATCGGCAGCGTCACGACGACCGGGCCGACCGCTGCCGCAGACGCGCACTTCGGTCTTCAGGCGACGCTGGCGTACTACAAGACGATGTTCGGCCGGAACGGCATCGACGGCGCGAACCGCAAGACCTACTCGCGCGTGCACTACAGCCGCAACTACGAGAATGCCTTCTGGAGCGACTCCTGCTTCTGCATGACCTACGGCGACGGGGCGTCCACGTTCTATCCGCTCGTGTCTCTGGATGTCGCCGGCCACGAGATGTCGCACGGCGTCATGTCGAAGGAAGCGAACCTGACCTACTCGGGCGAATCCGGCGGCCTCAACGAGTCGAACTCCGACATCTTCGGCACGCTGGTCGAGTTCAGCGTCAACTCCGCGGCCGATGCGCCCGACTACTGGATTGGAGAGCGCGTGATCAAGTCGAACTGGTCGGGCAGGCGACGTTCACGCAGACCAAGGCACTTCGCTACATGGACGACCCGGCGAAGGATGGCGCGAGCCCGGCGTGCTGGTCGAGTTCGGTGGGTAACCTGAACGTGCACTACTCGTCAGGGCCGAACAACCACATGTTCTACCTGCTGTCGCACGGCGGCACGAGCAAGTGCAACGGCGCGGTGGTCGCCGGGATCGGCAACGACAAGGCCGCCGCGAATCTGGTACAAGGCGATTTCCGATTACATGACGGCGTCGACCAACTACGCGGGCGCGCGGACGGCGGCCGCTGAATGCGGCGAGCCGCGCTCTATGGTGCGGCTTCGGCCGAGGCCGCGGCGGTGAAGGCGGCATTCTCGGCCATCAACGTCAACTAGCACTGCTGCCGAGCATTTGCGCGTGGCGTAGCGTCGGGTCTTCAGACCCGACCGGAGGGCGGGTCTAAGGACCCGCCCCTACGTTCGGCTCCTACGTTCGCCGCTACGGTCGCACCAGCGATCGCGCTATCATCGCCGCATGCGATGGTCAGTGGCGCTCTCGCTCGCCACCGCGCTCCTGTTCGCCGCCTGCGGGTCGCTGGCGGGTGCGCCCACTCCACAGTCCACCGCGCTCGATCAGCCCTTCACGCTCAAGCCCGGCGACACCGTGTCGGTAGGCGACGCGCGCGTGCAGGTGGGATTCGAGCGTGTGACCTCGGACTCGCGCTGTCCGCGCGACGTGCAGTGCATTCAGGCCGGCGAGGCGGTCGTTCGCGCGACGGTGACGGTGCCAGGCAAGTCCAGGCAATCAGTTGACGTGAAGACGACCCCCGCGTCGGCGAGCGGCAGCGTCGATGGCTATACGCTGACGCTGACCAGCCTCGAACCCCTGCCGGATTCGGCACGCCCACCCCGCGCGGCCGAGTACCGCGCGACGTTCGTCCTGTCGAGGGGACGCTAGCAGCTGTCTTCACATCGGCGTAGCGTCGCGTCATGAGGCGCCGGCCGGCGCCGGCCCGGTCACCGGCTGGCCAACCGTCTCATCCTCCTCGCGAGGCGGCGTGAGGATCGATCCCCAGCCTCCCGCGATCAGCGCGCTCACGTAGGCGATCGCCACGGGCCATTCCCACGCGTTCTGGTACGCCATGTACCGTGGCACCCACTCGGGGTCGAACTTGTCCTTATAGGCGCGCAGGCCCTGGAAGTTGTACCAGTGTTCGCCCCGCTGGAAGAGCAGGCGTGCCAGCCGTTCGCGGGCGTGCGCACCACGCTGCTCGCCGACCGACGCGAGCGGCGCCATCCCCAGGTTGAAGCGCGCGTAACCCTGCTCCTTCCCCCACAGAAAGAGTGAGACGAAGAGGAAGTCCATGACCGCCGGGCCATCGCTGCGATGCCGCATCAGGTCCACCGAGAGTTCCATGTGGTGGGGACCTTCCAGGAGGTTGGCGAACGCGATGATCCGATGCGCACCCGATGCTTCCTCGACCACCGCGCACGGATACCGCGTCAAATAGTCACGATCGAAGAACCCGATCGAGAACTGCCGTTCAGCGAGCCCCTTTGTGTGCAGCCAGTCGTTGGAGATCGCCTCCAGTTCATCAAGGTGCGGACCGACATCGTCGGGCGCGAGCACGCGGAACCTCACGCCGTCGCGCTCGCCGCGCCGCAGCGCCTGGCGATACATCTTTCCCGCATGGCCTTCCAGCGTGACGCGGTCCAGCGACACGTGCGCCTCTTCGCCGAGCTTGAAGAAGTCGTAGCCGCGATCGTGCAGCACCGGAATCCAGTCGAGCGAGATCTGATAGAACACCGGACGTCGATCGAACTCCCCGGCGAGTGCAAAGAACGCGTCGAGAAACGCCGTGCGTTCGGACGCCGAACGCACGATCGGATCCGAGAAGACGACGAGGTACGGACCAATCGTGCGATACAGGCAGAAGCCGCGATCCGCATCGACGAACGCCGACTTGTCGCCCGTGGCGATCATCAGGGGGTTGGTGCCGCCGCCGATGCGTCCGTGCAGATCGAGCACCTGCCGCACCTCGCGCGCCTCGGGCCGCCGGAAACGGACCGGTGCGCGGAGCAGCAGGTAGACGGCGCCCGCGGAGACGGCCAGCGCCATCGAGCCGGCCGTTCGCAGGAAGCGCGCCGCCTGGAAGCGGTAGCCGATGTACGTCCAGCGATCGATCGCCGTTGCTCCGACTCGATGCGAAACGACGCCGAAGAGGAAGAACAGCGTCAGCGCGACGAGGGCGATGCCGACGTCGGGCCCCTCGATCCAGTCGCCATGACTCGGACGATCGAAGAGCGAGGACTGCGACCACGTGGCCAGCAAGAGCCCACCCAGGACGATCGCCTCTTCCCAGTCGAAGCCTTTCAGGATCGCGCCGCAGCCGGCGATGGTCAGCAGCACCAGCGTCAGCCTGAACGCTGCGCGATAGCCGCGGGCCAGCCCCCGGGCGAGCACCAGCAGCAGCAGCCCTGCCATCGCTGCCGCGAGGTGGCCCGCCTCGACCAGCGGCAGAGGAATGAACCGTTCCAGCAGCGGCAGGCGTGCGTACAACGCCGGAGAGGCGCTGCTCAAGAGGATCAGGACGCCGCCGCCCCCGACGAGCCCGGCGATGATCCGCCGCGCCACCTCGATGCGCTTCTGCGCACGGCGTGTGACCCACGACAGCAGCAGCAGCGATGCCGCCGCCCATGGCAACACGTAGTAGACGACCCGGTAGGCGATGAGCACCGCCGCCGCGCTGCTCTCCACGAGCGGCAGGTGGGCGACCCAGTAGGCGTCACCGCTGCCGAACCCGCCCGGGCACCAGGCTGAGGACCCCGATCACCTGGCCTAGAAAAAACGTCTGCGCGATGCTCGGAAACGAGTTCGTCGAACCGGCCGCGTGCAGGCACGCCACGAACACGCCGCACGCGAGAATCCAGTCGGCCCACCCGATGCCGGCGAGCAGCAGCGTGTGCGCCCAGGTGGACGGGCCAGGCTCGTTCCTGCGGCGCCTGATAATCACCTGTGCCGCCGCGACGAACGCCACGCTGAACGCGAACGCGAGCGGCACCAGCCCCCACACACCGACCCCGGTCGCCTGCGCGACGAGCACCGCCGCGGTCCACCCGGCGAGCCCCGACGAGAAGGCGACGGCGACCGCAATCACGCCGCCGTGCAGATCCGACAGCTGTTCCACAGCGGGGCGATACAGCCAGAAACGCATGGCCGGGCCGGCCAGCGGGCCGAGCGTCAGGAAGTTGCTCCAGGCGAAGCACACCGCGCCGAAGCGCCAGCGATCGGTCCATTTCGACCGCGTATGGCTGAACGCCACAACATCGTAGAAACCCATCGTCCCGATGTTGACCAGCGTGATCAGCGCGGCCACGCCGATCCAGAACGGGTCGAGTGCGTGAAGCGCCGACGAGAAGTCGCGCGGGTGAATCTGGCGGACCGCTTCCCACGAGAGCCCCAGGACCACTGCCAGCACGACCAGCGGCCACACTCGGGACGCATGTCCGAGCAGCCAGACTCCCGCGTTTTCCATCGCGGAGACGATGCGGACGCGGCGGCGTTCCCCAGCAGGCATGGTGATCAGTTCCTCCCCAGGGGAGGCGCTGTACGGACAGGATACCGCCGCTTGGCCGCGCGGCGCGGAGCTGTTAAGAGATCGCAAGGAACGCCGAACAGCAGGGCCGGGAGTTACGATCGAAAAGAGCCAGTATGCGTCACGGTCTCTTTCACTGTTTCGTGGTCTCTGTCGGTGTGTGCGTATCAGGCTGTGTGCACCACGCGCAGGTGGCCACGGCTGCTCCCCGGGTATTCGACCGAGCGGATCATCGTCAACGAGCACGCGTTGACCTTACGCGTATCGCGCGGTACGGCCGAGCATCGCGCCGAACTGCTCGTGTACGCCACCGGCGATGGGGGCTGGCGCGGGATGGACCGCGACGTGTATCGGCAGCTCGAGTCGTGGGGATACGCGGCCATTGGCTTCAGCGCGCCCGAATACCTCGACCACCTGCCTGGCGCCGACGGCACCACCACGCCCGCACGGCTCGCATCGGACTTCGCCACGATCATCGAACAGGGACGCGAGGCGCTCGACGACGCTGCCCCTCGCCGGGTCGTGCTCGTCGGCGTCTCGAGGGGCGCGGACCTTGCCGTCGTTGCAGCGGGGCAGGCGGACCTTCAGCCGCAACTGGGCGGTGTCGTCGTCATGGGGCTCACGCGCGAGGAGGAGTACGTTCACGGCCGACACGATCCGGTGGGAGCCCTCGAGCTGTATGCGTACCTGCCAAGCCTCGGTGATGTGCCGTTGTCGGTTATCCAGTCGACGCGCGACAAGTACCTGCCCGCGGACGAAGCGCGGGTCCTGTTCGGCCAGGACATGCCGTATCGCACGTTCCATGCGATCGAGGCGCGCAACCACAGCTTCGCTGGTGCACGGCCGCTGCTCTATTCGACACTGCGTGCGTCGCTCGCGTGGGTGACGCGGCTGGACAGAAAGACGACTGGCTGAGGGTGACGGCGAATCTGAACGCCAGGATGAATCCGGACGCCGGCGGAGGCGAGCGCATCGGCCAGGCCAGGATGCGCGCGGCGCGGATGCTGACCATCGGCATCGCCGTGTGGTGGGCGATGGTGCCGACCGGCGCAGCGTGTGCCGCCGACCGGGTGGACCTGCCGCTGCGCGGCCACGTCATGGCGCTCACCATCTACAAGCCGTCGGGTCCACCGACCGGCACGATCATCATGGGCAGCGGCGACGTCGGCTGGGTCGGCCTGGCAGTAGCGCGGGCGCAGGAACTCTCGGCCGACGGCTACGTGGTCGTCGGCGTCAACGTGCGGGAGTATCTGTCGGCGTTCACCAGCGAAGGGCACGCATCTGACGCCAGCCGACATCGGGCACGACTTCGCGGAGTTGGCGCGGTTCCTTCGCGCGCGCGGACAGTTGTCCGCCACCGGTCGTGTTGTCAGGCGTCTCCGAGGGCGCGGGCATCGTCGTCGTGGCCGCGGCCGCGCCGGAGAATCACGAGTGGGTGACAGGCGTCATCACGATGGGACTGCCGCGGACGTCTGAAATCGCGTGGCACTGGTCCGACTTCACGTCGTGGATTACGAGGAAGGACGCCGCTGAACCTTCAGTTGATGCGGTGGACTATCTGGGCGCGATTGCGCCGGTGCCGCTGGTGATGATTCAGTCGACGCAAGGACGAGTACGTGTCGGAGGCGGACTACCGCGGAATGGTCGGTGCGGCACGTGAGCCGAAGAAGCTGATTCTCATCGATGCGAGCAATCACCGGTTTACCGATCGGTTGCCGGAATTGCGGCGCGTGTATGCGGAGGGGCTCGCCTGGATCGCGGCGAAGAGTGGAGGCGCGCGGTGAGCGGTCGTGTGGCCTGGCCCTCGTCCCCTCGTCTGCGCCTCCCGCCAGGAGCTTGCCCGCAGCCCGCGCTCGACGCGCGACGCCGCACAATGTTCCCAGTCAGGACCGGACGCAGCCGACGGATGTTGCGCTGACGTGCGCAACAGGCGGTTCCGATGCGGGCCGTTGCGACTGTCGTCGCCGGCGCACCGGAGAATCGGAAGCTATTTCAGCGACGAGAGCACATGTGAGTTGTGGGCGGCGACCATGCCCATCATCACGTTGGAGGCCACCATCATGCCGATCGCGCCCATGCGGTGATGGCCCTTCCAGAGCTGTTCGGCAGCGACGATCGACGCGGTGGTCACGCCAGCCTTCATCGCAACGAATGCGGCCGGACTCTTCGTCACGCTCTGCATCATCGGGTTGGCCTCGCGTCCGCCGTTTCTCAGCGCGCTCAGGGTCGAGTAGGCGTCGTAACCCTGGAGCGCGGCCGACGTCGACGTAGAGGGCGGGCAGTACCGACGGGCGGCCGTACTTGAACGTGGAGCGCGATGCGAAGTCGGTGGTCGCCGCAGTGGCGGTGGCGGTGGTGGCGGCGGCGAGTCGTCGCCGGCGCGACGATCAGCGCGGGCACCTGGACATCGTTGGGGTCAGCCGCGAATGCCGGCATCGTGAACGTGGCTCCGAGGACCGCGGCGAGGAGAAGACGACGCATGTTGTAGCTCCCTGGAAGTCGGTGCGTCACAGCACCGGTGTTGCTGCCAGGTAGAGCGAGCGGCGTGCCGTCTTCGTGCATCGTCAAAAGATCAATGTTTGCGCGGGTGGTCTGCGTGTGTGCGCGCAGCGGCGGTGTGCGGGTGCGCCACGAGCGCACACTGGAGCGCGCGCCTCCGCACGGCGGGCGGGTCAGGCAGTCGTGATGATGTGCGAGCGGCGAGAGAGACGGAGCAGAACGGCGAGCGACAGTGAAACCAGCTTAACGCACCCGGTGATTGGCGAGCACGCCGGAGTCGCGCGACGTGTTGTCGATCTCGTACGCGTAGGCCTCGTCGTCATTCGATCGGCGCACCGAGATGAGATCGTCGGGCTGCCACTCGGCGACGCTGAAATGCGAGCGCGGTTCGATGTCCCAGCGCGAGCCGTCTTCGAGCGTCAGCGAGATGCCCCCAGGCGCGACCGTCTCTGATGTAGTGGCCGCTGCCCGGCGCGGAGTAGCTGCTGGAGTACTTCGCCTCCACGCGCGACGAGCCTCAACGCGTGCTCGACCTTCTCTGCGTCGAGCACGTACAGCGTCTGGTTTTCGATGGCGTATTGCACGCTGGTGCCTGGTGTGGCCGTCAGTGTCTGCGCCGCGCCAGCCGCCGGCACGTCCGCCGTGAGCAGCTGCGTGGGCGGTCTCGATCGCCAGGAACTGCGCATCGGCGGTCGCTGCCCAGGTGCCGGTGTTCCACTGTCGCTCCGCGGCAGATGGCAGGGACGCACCGAGCAGCAGGGCGCAGATTGTGAGCGGCGAAACGCATGACAGCAGAGTATGCTGCACGTCAGTCGCGCGCAATCGTGCGCCGCCTCAGCCGCCACACGTTCTATCGCGCCAGGAGTTGCACTGCATGGCCGCTGACCCGGCAATCCGAGCATCCATTCAGAAACTGCTCGAAGGGGTCCAGATCATCGGATTCGATTGGACGTACCTGTACCTGAATGAAGCCGCGGAGCGGCACGCGCGCCGACACGCCGTCGAACTCGTGGGCCGGCGCATGATGGACTGCTACCCGGGGATCGACCAGACGCCGATGTTCAGCGCCCTGAAGCGTGTCATGCAGTCGCGGCGGGCCGAGCAGTTCCTGAGCGAGTTCGTTTACCCGGATGGGTCGCAGGGTTGGTTCGAGTTGATGATCGAGCCTGTCCCGGACGGCGTCTGCGTGCTCTCGCTGGATCTCGGCGACAAGCAGCGGGCTCAGTCGCGGCTGCGGCAGGCGCAGACTCTGGGAGCGGCGGAACGTCTGGGCGCCGCCAGTGCGCACGATTACAACGACGTGCTCACGGCGATTCTGGCGTTCTACGAGTGCGGGCCGGGCACCGATCTGGACGGTCGATCCTTCCGAGACCAGTCACCTCGCGGGCGACCGTGCAGAGCGTCTGACGACGCAACTGCTGGGTTCAGGCCCGCGGCAGGCGCCGGGCATCGAAGTCGTGAACCTGAACGACGATCGTGCTGGACCTGCACTCCGTTGCTGGCGCGGCTGCTCGGCGACGAGATTCACCTCATTATCGACACGGCGGCGGACCTGCGTCCTACCAGGGCCGATCCGGGCCAGGTCGAGCAGTTGCTCATGCATCTGGTCGTCAACGCTCGCGATGCGACGCCGCACGGCGGCACGATCAGAATCGCGACGTGCAACGTCACGCTCGATGCGGCTTTCGTGATGGCACACCCGGACGCCGTGCCCGGAGAGTACGTCGCACTCTCGATCGAGGATACGGGGCATGGCATTCCGCCGCAGATTCTCGAGCACGTCTTCGAACCGTTCTTCACCACGAAGGGCGCCGGGATAGGAACGGGACTCGGTCTCCCCACCGTTCACGGCATCGTCACCGAGAGCGGGGGCTACATCGGCGTTGACACTCACCCGGGTGCAGGTACGACCCTCACGCCTACCTGCCGGCGATCGACGCGCCGCTGACCGAGTCGGTTCCCCGCGCAGAGTCCGCACCGTCTCCGGGCTGGAGACCGTCCTGCTCGTGGAGGAGGATGAAGACGAGCGCGATTTCATCAGGCGGACAATGGCCTCGCACGGCTACACCGTCCTCGAGGCGCGCGACGTCTGGGACGCGCTGACGATCGCTCGAAGCCGGACCTCGCCGATCGATCTGCTCGTGACGGCGGTCCTGCTGACGGACATGAACGGACCCGAACTGGCGCGGCACGTCATGGCCACGCACCCGGGGCTGCGCGTGCTTGTACATGTCAGGTTTCGCGGAGGCGTCGGTGATCGGCCCCTCGATCGTGAGCGCACGCGTATCGTTCCTGCCACGACCGTTCGGCCCCGGTGTCCTGCTGTCCAGCGTCCGAGACGTGCTCGACAGCAGCTCGCGGGATTAGCGACAGTCCGCGTCGCGCCGAAGTCCCACCGCCGTGACGCCAAGACAGGCTCTGACATTTGTGGAGCTCATCGCCGTGTAGCTCTACATAAATGTCCCTCCGTCCGAATCAGCCACTTCTGCTCGATCGCTCGATTTTCCCAACAATTGTGGCGGAACCCACGGATGTCCGCGGTGTGCACCCGGGTACGCCGGTTGCTGAGTTTGCCGTAGCGGTGTGAGTGCGATTGAGCAGAACACCGCTGTCGGAGCCGCATGGACAAACACGAACTGCAAACGGTGATCGAGGAACTGCACGATCGGTACGCGTCACTGGCCGACGGCCAGGTTGCGACCTACATCCCCGAACTGGCCAAAGCCGATCCCGCCGAGGTTCGGGATAGCCATGGTGTCCTCGGACGGGCAGGTGTTCGCGACCGGCGACAGCGACATGCCGTTCACCATTCAATCGATCAGCAAGCCGTTCACCTTCGGCCTCGCGATCGAAAGCTACGGCGCCGACCGGGTGTCGGAACATGTCGGCGTCGAGCCGAGCGGTGACGCGTTCAACGCCATCGAACTGCAGAACGGGACGAACCGGCCGTTCAATCCGATGGTCAACTCCGGCGCCATCACCGTGACCGCGCTGCTCCACGCGAAATATGGCGACGAAACCTTCGATGTCATTCACGATCGCCTGAGCCAGGCCGCCGGCCGGACGCTCATGGTGGATGAAGACGTGTTCGCGTCGGAACGGCGCACCGGACATCGCAATCGCGCCATCGCGCACCTGCTGTTGAATTTCGGCCTGGTCCACGACGAGGCCGAGGCGGCGCTCGACGTGTACTTCCGCCAGTGCGCGATCATGGTCACCTGCACCGATCTCGCCACGATGGGAGCCACCTTGTCGAACATGGGCCGCAATCCGAATACCGACGACATGGTGTTCGACCTCAAGTCGACACGCGCCATGCTGGCGATCATGTTCACCTGCGGCATGTACGATTACTCGGGCGAGTGGGCCTATCGCGTCGGCGTGCCGGCGAAGAGCGGCGTCGCCGGCGGCGTGATGGCGGTGGTCAATCGCCAGCTCGGCATCGCGATCTATTCGCCGCCTCTCGATCAGCGCGGCAACAGCCGGCGGGGCATCGAGGTCTGCGTCGAACTCGCCTCGCGCTTCGGTCTGCACGCCTTCGACTGCCTCAACGTGGGCTCGAGTTTCCTGAGCACGATGCTCTGAGGCGCGTTCCACTCAGAGGCACCTGGATCAAGGCACCGGACGCTCAGCGTCACCTCGCCTCGACAGTCCGCTGTGGATCCCCCGTTGCAGGACGAGCGCGCATGAGAAGCCGCGCCCACATCCAGGGTCATCCGATCCACCCGATGCTCATTCCGTTTCCGTTTGCGTACCTGTTCGGCGCCGCGTGCATCGACACGGTGGCGTATGCGGCCGACAAGCCGCGCTGGTATCCGACGGCGCGGCACATGCGCGTGCTCGGGCTCGGCGCGGCAGTGGCGGCGGCGGTTCCAGGGCTGATCGACTACTTCCTCGCGGTCCCACCGGACAGCTCTGCCGCTCGGCGTGCCACCTATCACGGTGCGGCCAATCTGTCCGCAGTGGCCGTCCTTTCAGCGGTCGCAGCCGGGCGGCGCGATGACGATCAACCACGTCCATGGGAACTCACCGCCCAGCTCGGGGCTGCCGGCCTGATGGCGTTCGCCGGATGGCTCGGAGGCACGCTCGTCTACAGAAATCAGATCGGCGTGGATCACCGCTATGCCGACGCAGGAAAGTGGCAGGAGAAGGCGCTGCCTGCAGACGTCTCATCCCCGGACGTCTCGTCTTCGGAGGCATCGACGTCGGTGCATCCGACGACCTCGCGGTCGATCAGATGGCGCTGCTTCATCTCGGCAATCGTCGCGTCGTGCTCGCACGGACCGAGGACGGCTTTGTGGCCTTCGACGATCGCTGCACGCACAAAGGAGGACCGCTTTCGGATGGCACGCTCGCCTGCGGAACGGTGCAGTGTCCGTGGCACGGTTCGCAGTTCAACGTGAAGACCGGCCAGGTGCTGCACGGCCCGGCTGATGCGCCCGTGCAGGTGCACACGCGTGACCGAGCGAGATGGCCGCCTCTGGTTGAGGCTGGTCGATTGATCAAGGCCTCGATGCGCCGTGATACGCTCACCAGTCCCTCGTCGGACTCGGACCCGATGTCACGTCGACCGACGAAAACCTCCCGGCGATCAGATCACGCGCATGCTGAACAAGTACCTACTGGCCAGTGTCCTTTTCCTCAGCCCTCTCCCGGCGCTCGCCCAGGGGGGCGCCCCGACGCGCGTGGCGACGGAGACCACCCCTGAACAGGAAGCGATCATCCGCGCTGGCATCGACCTCCACGACAAGGGGCAGTTCGACCAGGCGATCGCGAAGTACCAGGAAGTGCTCGGCAAGAGCCCGTCGAACGTGACCGCGCTGTTCGAGATGGCCTACTCGTACCTGTCGAAGAAGGACTTCGACAAGAGCCTCGAGACTGCGCGCAAGGGCTCCGAGTTCAAGTCCGATCTGCTGCCGATGTTCTACGACGTCATGGCCTCGTCGCTCGACGGGAAGGGACAGCCGCAGCAGGCGATCGAGATCTACAAGAAGGGCATCGCGCTCGTCCCCGACGCCTCGCAGCTGTACTACAACATGGCGGTCACCTACCGCGAGAGCCTCGGCAGCCCCGACGATGCCCGGCTCGCACTGCAGAAGGCCGCGACGATTGAACCGATGCATCCGGGCGTGCAACTGCTGCTTGGCCAGGTCTACCAGTCCACCGGCTACACGACGCCGGCCTTTCTGGCGCTGTCCACATTCCTGGTGCTGGACGCAGGGGGCAACCAGGCGCTGCCCGGCTACGGGTTGTGGCGTGCGCTGCTGAAGGGCGGCGTGGACCCGATTCCGGATTCCGCGCCGTCCGGCCGCTGCCATGCGCGGAGCAGCCCCCAAGCGCGCCGCCAAGACGGACCAGGGCGACTTCTCGGCCCTCGAGGCGCAGCTGGTGCCGACGCACACGGCCTTCATGCGGAAGCTCGATGCGGGCACACCGGAGATTCAGGCGCTGATTGCCCAGGTCGATCAACTGCTCGGCGCGCTGCCGGCGCAGCCTGCCGGGCCGGCGGCCAACTCGTTCGTCAACACGCACTACGTGCCGTTCTTCGTTGCGCTCAAACAGAAGAATTTCGTCGAGCCGTTCGTCTACTGGGCCAGCCAGCGCGCCCCGGTGCCTGGCGTCACGGACTGGCTCCGCGGCAACGAGCCGCGGCTCCGCGAGTTCCTCGAGTGGGCAGGCAAGTACTCCTGGCCGAAATCGTGATCGTCTCCGGAGAAGATCGCGATGCCTGCTGAACTGACGTCCACGCTCGAAGTCCGGGACCCGCTGCTCCAGTCCTACGCGGACGTCCTCACCGACGAGGTCCGCTCGGCGCTCGAGGCGCTTGCGCCGTTCGACAGCGACCGCCACGCGCTCATGCAGGCACGGCTGGCGCGTCGCGCCGCGCGCTCCGCGGGGCGTCAGCCGATCGCCTTCCTCGACCCGTCCGCGACGATCGGCCGGACGGCGCTCAGCGTTCAGGATGCGCGCGCCGGCCGCTTCGAGGGGTCGGACATTCCGCACGATCTGCGGCGCCAGTGGATTCAGGGCACCGGACCTGGCGCGAAGCCTGGTGTCGGCATCGAGCGCAGCATCCGCAACGTGGCCTACGCGCTGCTGTCGGGTGCCGACGGGTGGATGTTCGACGGTGAGGACGCGCTCGGTCAGATCTCCACGATGGCGCTGGACAACCAGCGGAACCTGAAGCTGGCGATTCGACGCGACCCGTTGTTCCTGACCGCCGCGGAAGCGGTGGCGGCGGAGATGAACGCGTGGGCCGAGTCGTTCCTCGGACGCCGCATCATCGACAACTGGCGGGCGCAGCTCGACTTCACGACGGTGATCTTCCGCGCCCGGGGCCTGCATCTCGACGACCGGCACATCCGCCGCACCGACGGCCACGGCTTCTCGGCATCGATCGTGGACGCCGCACTCTTCCTCGTCAACAATCAGGCGCGCCTGCGCGCGGACGGACGGTCTCTGGTCCTGTACCTGCCAAAGATCCAGACAGCCGAGGAGGCCGCACTCTGGTGCGACATCCTGTCCGCGCTCGAGCGCCACCTGGGCCTCGCCATTGGCACCGTCAAGACCTACGTGCTGGTCGAACAGCTCGAGGCCTGCTTCCAGCTGATGGAGATCCGCGCCGCGCTCGGGCCGCACTTCGTCGGGTTCAACACGGGTCGCTGGGATTACATCAACAGCGTGGCCGATGCACTGTCGTGGAACTCCTCGCTGGTCAACCCCAACATCGACGCGGTCACCATGACGTACGGCTACATGCGCGCGTACGAAGACCGGGTCAGGCGCGCCGTGAACACACCGGACTCGCTCGGCCACTTTGCACTGTGGCAGGGCGGCATGGAGCCGAACATCCCTGTGGGCTCGGCCTCCGGCATCGAGAGCAGCATGCGACGCGCGGTGGCGGGCGCTGAACGCGAGCAGCGGGAAGGCGCCAGCGGCAAGTGGGTCGCGCACTGGAAGATGGTCCACATCGTCCGGCCGGTGTGGGAGAAGGTCGGGCAGGACAACCAGAGCGGCCGCGAGTTCCCGCCGCTGGAATACACGGACGCGGCAGCCGCGGCGCTCATGCAACTGGAGCCGGCCCCGCGCACCGTTCGCGGCGCGCGCGACCTGATCAGCGTGGCGATACAGTACGGCAACGCATTCGGGCAGGGCATGCAGGCGGCCGCGCTCAAGCCCGCCGACTTCTTCGGCAATGACGATGTGCTCTATCTGATGGAGGACATGGCGACCGGTGAGATCCGCCTGAGCATCCTGTGGGAGTGGCTGCACAAGGCGGCGCCGCTCACGGCGGGAGACGAAGCGACCGGGGTGCAGCCGGGTGATCTCTTCACGGGCGCGCTCTTCACGCGCCTGCTCGCCGAGGAGTACGAGAAGCTGCAACGCGCCGACAACCGGGACGTGCACGACGATTCGAAGGCGACGACGCTGCCGGTGGCGCGCGAAATCGTTGAAACCTACGTGCTCGACCCGGTGAAGCTGCCCTGGTACATCGACCTGTTGAACATCACGCTGGGCGTGCACGATCTCGAGGAAGCCAGACGGCGGATCACGCTGCTGCGCACGACGTTTGAGAGTAGTGGACGGCGGATGACCGCGAACCTCGACTTCGACGATCCGGCGCTGCCGGCAGTTGCGGGCGCGGGCGCACCGCCGGTCGTCTCGTGACAGGCCGCTAGTTGCGCTTCTTCACGGCCTCGATCGCCTGGGCACGCCGGTCGCGCTGTTCGGACAGCATCGTGTAGGCGAGGTAGTACTTGTAGATGTTCGCCACGTACTGCACCGTCTCGCGTCCGATGGCTTCGGCGGCGACCACCTCGACGTTGTTGAACCAGACGTTCGGGTCCAGCCCCCGCTTTTCGGCGCGCAGCCGGAGGTCCCGGATTCGACCCGGCCCGGCGTTGTACGCCGCAAACGTGAACAGCCCCTTGTTCAGGCGGTCCATCGGCTCCTTCTCGAAGTACTGGTCCATCATGAACCGGACGTACTTCACCCCGGCGTGGACGTTGTTCTCCGGACTCCTGATGTCGCCGACCGCAAGTTCCTTTCCCGTCGCCGGCATGACCTGCATGATGCCGATGGCGCCGACCGGACTCTTGACCGAGTTATCGAGCCTCGATTCCTGATAGCCCTGCGCCGCCATCAACAGCGCGTCGAGCTTGTACTGGTCGCTGTACCTTGCGGAACAGCATCACCGTTTTTTCGAATTTGGCGCGCTCCTGCTGGGACGTCGCTTCGCGCACGTATTTCAGGTTCTTCAGATACTGCTGCAGCAGGACGTTGCGCTTCAGCGAGCCCTCTGGATATCGCGTCAGGAATGCATTGAGCTCGGTGAGGAGTTGCGGGCTGTTCTTGCGAACGAGCATCCCGGTTTCCATGCCGGTCCGCACCGCCGCACCGGTGTTCAACACGATCTTCGGAAACACCTGCTGCCAGAACTGCGCGAGGTAATCGTCCACCAGCGTCATGGGGACCAGCCCGGCGTTCACCATCTCCAGGATGTCCTCATCGGCGAGCACTTCGGGGGCCGGCAGCACCTTGACCGGCGCCTTTCCGGCGGCCTTGAGCGTCGCGTTGAATTGGTCCACGCCCTGGATCGAGACATCCGACGCCCGGAGGTAGGCCTCTCGACCCGCCAGGTCGAGCGGCGTCGGTACCGGCGGCACGCCGGGCCCGCTGACGACGATTGACGAGACGTTCCTGCGGGTCGGAATGGTGAAGTCCACCTGCTCGCGCCGCCAGTCGGTGAGCAGGGTACCGGCGGCCACGACGTCGCCGCGGCCGGCGAGCAGCGCCGGGATGAGTTCGTCGTGCGCGACCGGGACGATCACCACGTGGACGCGGATGTTCCGGGTCTTGAGCTTCGTGTTCAGGTCGTCCTCGAAGAGCCGGAACGTGTCGTAGACCAGCCCCTTCTGCTCGGCCCGATCGACGAAATAGTTGATTTTCGAATAGGTGGTGAGCACGCGTACGAGCCGACGTTCGATCATTCCATCGAGGTCGCCGGTCCACTTCGTGGCGACCACGCGATTCACCGCGGTCCCATCGTCCGCATCAGCGGATGTGGCGGACACCGGCGTCGCGTCTGGCCTGGACGCGGCCGGCGTCGGCGGAAGAAGTCGCCGGCGAGGTTTCCGCGGGCGGCGTGTTGCCTCCTGCCGGCGCGGACGTTGAGCCCCCGCCGCACGCGACGCAGACGAGGAGCGACCATGCGGCGAAGACCAGGGGAAACCGACGGTGGACGTGCACGATCAATCAACTCCTTGAACAGCGCATTCGCAGCGTCGTGTCAACAAAGCCAGCGAGGCTGCTGGCGATTGTGACAGATCACTGCTGCACGTGCTTGATGAACGTGCCGGCGCGCAGTTCCGAAATCGCGCGCTGCAGTTCCTGCTGCGTGTTCATCACGATCGGGCCGTACCACGCCACCGGCTCTTCGAGCGGCCGACCGGACACCAGCAGGAATCGGATCCCATCGTCGCCAGCCTGCACGACGATCTCGTCGCCGCGATCGAACAGCACGAGCGAGTGGTTGTGGGCGTCGTAGCGCACGTCGTCGCTGCCATCGGTCGCCTCGGTCCGGACCGCCTTCGGATCCGACGCGTCGCGAAACGTCCCCGACCCCGCGAACACGTAGGCAAAGGCATGACGTGTGACTTCGACGATGATGCGGCGGCGCTTGCCGGGAGGAACGGAGATATCGAGGTAGCGCGGATCGGCGGCCACCCCTTCCACGGGCCCCTTCTGCCCCCAGAACTCACCGCAGATCACCCGCGCGCTGGTCCCGTCGTCTTCAGTGACCGTGGGGATGTCTTTGCCGGCGATGTCCTGATAGCGCGGATGCGTCATCTTGAGTGACGCCGGCAGGTTCGCCCAGAGCTGAAAGCCGTGCATGCGGCCGTTCGCGTCACCCTTCGGCATTTCCTGGTGCATGATGCCGCTGCCCGCGGTCATCCACTGGACGTCGCCGGCGCCGAGATTGCCGCGGTTGCCGAGGCTGTCGCCGTGTTCGACGGTACCGGCGAGCACGTAGGTGATTGTCTCGATGCCGCGGTGCGGATGCCACGGGAACCCGGCCTGATAGTCCGCCGGGCGCTCGTTGCGGAAGTCGTCGAACAGCAGGAAGGGGTCGAACTCGCTGGTTTCACCGAAGCCGAAGCCGCGCTTCAGTTTCACGCCCGCGCCTTCGAGTGTCGGTCGCGCTTCGATGATCTGCTTCACAGGGCGGATGGACATAGGCAATTCTAGAATTGCCAATTCGCTAATTGCTAATGGCTGATTGCGATTGCTGGTGGCCGATCGAGGCAAAGCTCAACCAGCGGTTCCGGGCGGCGAGGGACCAGTCGATGTCCATCGCCACCCGGCTATCGCGATCGCCTACCGCCCATCGCCCATCGCCTTATCGCGTCCATCGCCATCGCGCCATCCCACGCGCCTGAGCACACTGTCTGTTCCCCGATCCCCGATCCCCGATCCCTGATCCGTGTCGCCTATCGCCGAGCAGGCGGCGGTGGCGGAGGAGGAGGTGGCGGGGGCGGCGGCGAGCCGGCCATCGAACTGCAGCTGCGCAGTTCCATTCGCTTCGAACGCAGCCGTGACCGTCATCTCCACTTCAATGGGAACGCAGTTGAGAAGCGTCTGGCGTGAAGCGCCACTGCCGCACGGCCTCCTGTGCCGCGTCGGCGAACTCGGGGTTGGTTGCGGTTATCGTCCGCACCTCCGGACGGTGCCGTCGGTCCCGATGAGGGCCTGCAGCACCACGCGGCCGCCGACCCCTGAGCCCTGCAGTGAGGCCGGATAGCGTGGCCTTCATGTCCGCGATCTTCTTCGGCGGCATGATCCGTCCGCTGTTCGGCTCGGCGGTGCAGGCGGGCGCCGACGTCGAGCCTGCCGCCGTACCTGCGCGCCGGGAAGCCGTGTCGCCGGCCGGCCCGTCGACGATCCTGATCGTTTCCTGCAGCGTGCCCACCTGCAGCGTCATCTCCGGCGCAGCGTCTGACCGCCCGCGGAGTTGCAGGGTGTCTTCGATGTTCTGGAATCCGATGCCACCAACGACCAGGCTGTAGTTCCCCGGCACGAGCCCGAGCAACTCGAAGGCGCCGCGCTCGTTGGTCCGCACTTCGTGCTTTGCGCCACTCGCGGACATGCGTCACGGTGATGCCGATGTTCGGAATGGTGCCGCCCAGCTGATCGTGGACGGTGCCGGCGAAGGTTGCGAACGGCGACTGCGCCGCGACGACTCGCCACCGAGGCAGTGAGCGCAAGACCCGCGACAACCACCGAGTATCGTGCGAGCCGCGTGACGGGAGTGACGGGCGACGTGTGAATCGAGCATGGCGCTGACTCTCCTTTCAAGACTCGACGTGCGGGCCATGGCGGGCGCTGGAACCCACGCGCGTGGGCTGGCGAGCATGCGGGCGAGGTCGACGAGGTGTTCCGCGTAGTCCGGCGCCTGCACGCCGCGCTCGAGCACGGCATCGTCGCAGGCGTGTTCGCTTTCGAGGCGCAGTCGAGCGGCGGCCATCCAGGCGAGCGGGTTGAACCACGACAGCGTGCGCAGCGCTTCGCCGGCCAACTGCAGCAGCCAGTCGTTGCGCCGGATGTGTTCAGCCTCGTGTTCGAGGACGACCCGCACACGCGCCGGATGCCACGCCTGGGCGCCGCGCGGCAACAGGATCCGAGGCCGCCGCGTCCCCCAGGTCACGAGCATGGACGGGTGGTCGCTCTGGAGGAGTCTGACGGCTTCGAGCCGCACGTCGTGCGATGCCAGTTCGTTGAGACACTCAGCCCACGGCCCGTCGAGTAAGGACCATGGCGCGGCGCGACCAGGATGCGTCAGCCGCACAGCCCGGTGATCAGCGTCAGACGCACCGGCGATGACACCTGCAATCCAGACCCACGACGATCACGGCGGCTGCGCTCCAGGCCGCGTCTGGTGAGTCGGACCCGCCTGACGGCACGGTGGTGTGTCGTTCCCCCGCCGGGGCGGGACGACGGATCTGCCCGACGGCTGCGGGTGCGAGCCCGCGTACCGCCTCCACCGGAGCCGTCGTTGCGCACACGCGACGGGAACTGCACGTGCCATGCTGGCAGCGCGAGTCCGAGCAGCGGGGCTGCCAGTGCTCCGCAGATCGCCGGTCGCCAGGACGCAGCGGCGAAGCGCGGCGGAATGGCGGCGGAGGAGACGTGTGGCGAACAGTGTGAGGGCCAGCAGCACGGAGACGCGCACTGTGAGTGTGGCGAGGAGCGTGAGCATCACTTCGTACCGTCCTTTCGCGCCCGTCGAATGAGCGCCGCAATCCGCTCGAGTTCGGCGTCGCTGAGGCGTGCCGCCTCGCCGCCGAGCAGGGCGCTGACGACCTTTTCCGTCGACCCGTCGAAAAAGGTGTCGACCAGGTGGCGCAGCGCCGAGCGGCGGGCCGAATGCCGCGGCACGGCCGCGGTGTAGACGTAGCGCAGCCCTTCCTGCTCGTGGCGGACGTGCCCCTTGCCTTCGAGAATCCTGAGCTGGGTCCGCACCGTGGAGTAGCTGGGATCGCCGGGCAGTTCCGCCATCACCTCGGCAGCGGTGGCGCGCCCGCGGCGGTAGAGGATGTCCATGATCTGGCGTTCGCGTCTGGAGAGGGCAGGGTGAGGAGCAGGTCATGTTAATTTTGTAGCACCAACGTGCGAAATAAATAACACCTCCGGCGACCGGTGTCAAGAGGGAGTTGACTCAGGGTACTTGATCGTCAGGTGTCGGTCGACGAAGGCTCGGGATCGCGGAGCGGACCTTCGCATCGTGCGCGCCGGCAAGCAGCCCGTCGATCAGTTCGGCGACCCCTTCACCGCGAGCCGCGACCGTCACGACGTCAGCCGTCGCCTTGAGCGCCGGCAACGCGTTGCTCACCGCGACGCGCAGACCGCACATCGAGAGGAACGCATGATCGTTCTCGGCATCTCCGATCGCCACGGTGTCGGTCGGGTCGACGCGAAGGTCCTCGAGGGCCGGCGCCAATCCCGTCGCCTTGGTGACGCCGGCCGGCAGCACCATCACCGAGCCTTTGTTGAAGATCACGTGCCACTCGAGCCCGAGGTCGCGGATGGCCGCCAGCACCGCGTGCTCGTGCGGTTCCACGGTGGCGAGAATCGAGGCGCCGACCGACAGCGGCACGCCGAGCTTCGTGAGCCGATCGACCAGCAGGGGCGGTGGTGGCGGCGCAAACTGGCGGATCGCGCCTGATGCTGGCGTGTACATCAAGGCGCCGTTCTCGGCGACGATCCGATCGAACACGCGCACCTGTGTCGAAGGTGTCGAACAGGTCGCGGCAGTTCGCGGCCGGTGACGAGGAGCAGGCAGAGGCCCGCAGCGCGGGCGCGCTCCAGGGCGGCGATCGTCGCATCATCGACCACGCCGTCGTGCGCGATTGTTCCGTCGAAGTCGGTGGCCAGCGCGCGGTAGCCGCATCTCAGACCACCCGCCAGATGTCGGACGGCGGCGCGTCGTGATGTTCCACCCACTCCTCCCACAACCGGACACCGCCGGTGAATGCGTCCTGTTGCCGCCGCGCCTGGTGTCGGGGGGCAGTGGATCGACGAGCGACGCGTTGCCGCCGCCCAGCACCACGTAGTCGGCCGCGCAGGCTTCGCGCAACTGCTCGCACGCTTCGCGGACGGTCTGCCGCCAGCCGTCGAGCCCGGTTCGAGCCAGGCCGCTTTTGCCGAGCCTGTCGGCGAGCGTGTCGCCGAACGGCTGACGAGGCATCCGAGTTCGAGCCGGACAATCACGCGGCCGGCGACGAGCGTGGAGCCGAGGCCGGTTCCCAGCCCGAGGAAGAACATCCGTCCGCCGTCGTAGGCGCCGAGCGCCTGCATGGCGGCGTCGTTGACGATGCGAACCGGCCGCTGGAAAGCGTCAGCGAAGTCGTAGCCGACCCAGCCGGGGCCGAGATTGCCGGCTTCGCCGGTCGGCCCATCGGGACCCGCGCTCCCAGGATAGCCCAGCGATACGACGTCGTATTCCCACGCCGAGGCATGTTCACGGACCTGCCGCATGAACTCGTCCGGGCTCGAGCTCGCTCCCGGATCGGAACGACGCCACCTCTTGAGCGGCGGATTCGAAGAGCTTCACGCGAGATCCACCCACGTCAACCACCAGCACGTTCAGCGAACACCTCCGCAATAGTTTGAACGCCAACTTTATGCCGGATCGTCTGCAGCCGTAGCCCGCCAGCGTGAACCATCGCTGATTCTTTATCCCTGCTACCCTGATTTCGATACGGCGTGCGCCTTGCTGGAGGCGTAGTATGAGAGCGTTGTTCATGCCGCCTGCCTGGCGTCATGAACGTTTGATGTGCAAGCACCTCGACAGGTGTGCCTAGGAGGAGAGGTCATGGTAGGTCGCAAGTGGCGTGTCGCACAGGGAGTGCTCGCCGCCGGCGCGGTGGTCGCGTTGGGGAGTCCGGTGTTCGCTCAGGACGCTCCGAAACAGGTTACGTTTACCAAGGATGTGGCGCCGATTTTCCAGGCCAAGTGCCAGTCGTGCCACCAGCCTAATTCCATAGCTCCGATGTCGTTGATTTCGTACCAGGAAGCACGCCCCTGGGCGCGCTCGATCAAGGACCGCGTGAGCACCCGCCAGATGCCGCCGTGGCACATCGACCCGAGTGTCGGGGTCACGAAGTTCAAGAACGACATGTCGCTCACCCAGGAGCAGATCGACACGATCGTCCGCTGGGTGGACGGTGGCGCCGTGCAGGGCGACCCGAAGGACATGCCGCCCGCCAAGCCGCTGATGGCTGACAACGAGTGGACCGCGCGTGAAGGACGGCTTCGGTCCGCCCGACCTGGTCATCAGCGTCGCCTGAATACGTGATGCCGGCGCAGCACCAGGACATGTGGTGGCGTCCGATGAGCGATATTCCGGTCACCGAACCGCGCTGGGTCCGGATGGTGGAGATCCGTCCGACCAACCTGAAGGCCCGCAAGATCGTGCACCACGCGATTGCCTACCACGTGCTCAGCCCCGACAACACCGGTGAGGTGAACACCGGCATCGGCAGCTTCGGCAACGCGGCGGCCGACGACCTCGTGAACCGGCGCCCGCAGTTGATGGAATGGGCGATCGGCAAGGGCTACGACCGCTTCATGGAAGGCACCGGAAAGATGGTGGTGCCGGGCGAGAAGATCTCCTGGGACCAGCACATCCATGCGGTTGGCGAAGAGATCAAGGGCGGCACCGAGATCGGCCTGTGGTTCTATCCCGAAGGGGCAGGAGCCGACCAAGCACAGCTACCTCGTGGCCTTCATCGGCCATCAAGCGCGGCGCACCGGGGCAGGCGGCTCTGGACATTCCGCCGAACTCGATTGCCCACACCGAAGGCTTCACGGTGCTGAAGGAGAACACGGTCATCACCAACTTCCAGCCGCACTTCCACCTGCGCGGCAAGGCGATGCAGGTTGAAGCGATCTTCCCGGACGGGCACACGCAGGTCATCAGCTACGTCGGGAATTTCAACTTCAACTGGATGACCAACTACATCTACGCCGACGATGCGGCGCCGGCGTTCCCGAAGGGCACCATCATCCACGTCACCGCGTGGTACGACAACACGAAGGCGAACAAGAACAACCCCGATCCGGAACAGTGGGTGGGCTACGGCGACCGCACAGTCGACGAGATGGGTCATGCGTGGATGAACGTCGTCTACCTGACCGATGCCGAGTATCAGGATTGGCTGGCAGAAGCACAAGACCGATGAGAAGACGACGCAACAGCAGCAATAGCTCGTGCGTAGTCGGCGGCGACTCGAGAAGCGGGGGGCTGGTTCCGACCGGCCTCCCGTTTGCTATGTCAGGACTGTAGTTTGTCGCTGCCCGGTCTGCGGACGCGCGAATGCGGCGTCCGTGGAGGGGCAATAATAGCAGAGAGCGTAACGATGACTCGATGGACAGTCGCAAAGCTATGTGTGGCAGCGATGCTCGCAGGCGGAGCGCTGCTCTCCGCTCAGGTACAGCTGCCCAGTGAACCCGGCGGGAAGTTCGGTCGCAGCATCACCGGCGCGTACGAGGGCTGGTACGACAACAAGGACGGCAGCCACGTATTTCTCGTCGGCTACTACAACCGCAATCTTGCCGCAGGCGGTGGACATCCCGGTCGGGCCCAACAACCGCATCGAGCCGGGCGGTCCGGACTTCGGACAGCCCACGCACTTTCTTCCCGGCCGGCAGGTCGGCATGTTCACGATCACGGTGCCAAAGGAGTTCACGCAGCAGCAGCGGCTCACCTGGACGATTCGTCGACAACGGCCTGACCACCTCCATCCCGCTCCGGCTGCACACGGATTACAACATCAGCCCGTTCGAGGACGCCGCGGTCGGAAACACCCCGCCAGTCCTGAAGTTCGAAGAGAGCGGCGCAGGCGATCCAGGGGCCGGCCGCGTCGATCGCCAAAGCCGTGGCTCGCGGACCGCGACGGTGAACGCTCCCATGCCGCTGCCGCTGTGGGTGAACGACGACGCGAAGTTCACGAGCGGCACCAACGCCCCGATGCGAAACCCTCCGCCGCCGGTGACGACGATCTTCTCCAAGTACCGCGGTCCGGGTACCGTCACGTTCGAACCTGCGGATGGCAAACCGAAGGTCGAGACCATCTCCGGCGGACAGGTCGCGCAGCCCTACGCGGGGAAGACGAGCGTCACGGCGAAGTTCAGCGAACCGGGCGAGTACATCCTGCACGTGGTGGGCAATGACTTTTCCGGCCCCGGCGGCGGTGGCGAAGTCTGCTGCTGGACGACGGCGATGCTCAAGGTGACCGTCAAGTAGACGCGATAGCCCGGGAGCTCAAGAAGGAATGGCAGAAAGGCACTAAGGCAAGAGAAAGGCAGAAGGCTTCCGGCCTGCTGCCTTCTGCCTTGCCTGCTGGCCCGTTGTCACCGCGTTAGAGCCGCACGCGCACTCCTCGCCACTTCATCACTCCCGCCACACTGATCCACAACAGCGTGTATCCCGCCGCATAGACGAACGACGACCCCACGCCGCCGGCGTATCCCAGGTGACGAACAATCACGCTCCAGTACACGTGAGTCCTTTGGCGCCACCGCGTGACCGGCCACGGTGAGCCACGGACGCTGCAGCAGGTCCGCGAGCAGTTCCGACAGGAAATAGACGGCGAGCGGGTTGGTGCCGAGCCACATCAACGGGGCGAGTGCGCGCGGCCGTCCTCGATCGCTCGATCAGCATGCAGGCGGCAAGGCTCAGCGCGGCCGCGCTGGCTCCGAGCAGCGCGAAGGATCCGGTCCAGAGAAACTTGTTGAGCGGCAGAACGAACGACCAGCCATACGCCACCGCGACTCCCATGGCGCCCGCGAGTGCAAGTCCCGGCAGCCACATCGAGCATGGACGCGCGCCGTCGTCGCAGCCACCGCCCCGCCGCAACACCGAGCAACGCCGTAGCGATGGACGACAGCAGGCCAAGAACGCCCTCGGGATCGCCTGACCTCGTGAGCGTGTGCGTGCCGAACAGCGTGCGGTCCACCAGAGCGGCGACGTTGCCGCCTGGCGCCAGCGACCCGGTCCCAATCCCGAACGGGACGACGAGCACCGCCCAGTGCAGGAGCAGCAGGCCCGAGATGATCGCGATGAGTGATCTGTCGCGAGCCCTCAGTGCGATGGCCGCCGCCACCAGATAAGTGGCGCCGATGCGCTGGAGCACGCCGGGTACGCGAGTGGCGCCGACGTGAGGCCATGCGGCGGCGACATTCAGCACGAGCCCCATCGTGATGAGCAGAAGCGCACGCCGGATGATGCGACCGTACCCCGGCGAGCGTTCGGTGGGCGCCTCGGGGAACGTCCGGCCGCAGGACCGTCGCCGTCCCCATGATGAAGATGAACGTCGGGAAGATCAGGTCGGCGAAGGTGGCGCCGTTCCACGGCGCGTGGGTCAACTGGGGGAAGACGGTGTTCCAGTTACCCGGGTTGTTGACGACGATCATCGCGGCCACTGTGATGCCGCGAAGCAGGTCGAGCGCGCCAAGCCGCGGCGGGCGCGTGCCGGTCACGGGCGGACGGGCTTTCGACGGTAGCTGGACGGCAATACCTCGGTGGCCACGTTTTCGCCGTCGCACCAGCACTCGGGGAGTGATGCCGGCTCACCGTCGAGGAACAGTTCGTTCGAGCGGCCGAACGCCAGCAGCAATCGGCCCACCACCTCCGTCTGGGTGGTGTAAGCGAGCAGGGCACGTTTCTTCGTGTCGCTTTCAGCGGGGGTGAGTGTCAGCGACACCCAGCGCCCCTCATTGGTCGGGAATCCATCGGGCGGCCCGAGCACAGTGCCGATGCCGGCATCGGTCGTGAGCGGCCACTGCCCGAAGTGCACCAGGTAGTGGAGCACCTGCACCCGCCGCTGCGCCACGGTCGGCACCACGCGCAGGGCTTCGCGCGCGAAGATGTGCGTCGAGCAGTGGTCCGGATGCTCGTCTTCAGGATGGGGAAGCGCGATCAGGGTCGGCGCGAACGTCTCGACGATCCGCTCCAGTTCACGGCGCAGATCGACGCCTCGGTACTTCGCACCTCGTATGACCTGCTCGGTCGGAGGAGGGCCCTCGCGCCGGGTGTAGGGGGACGCGAACGCACGACGCTTGTCGAACAGATAGGTCGAGGCGATCTGGCAGAGCCCTCCGTCGGGGAAGCCGAGGAACGTGATCTGTCCTGCCGCGACTCCCAGCAAGCCCATGGCAGCGCGTGTTTCGCGTTCGCGCAACGCTCCATAGCCGCGGAAGTCGGAGGCCTTCGGGTGGGCGATCCCTTCCGCGACTTCGACGCCCTCCGGGAAGCCGTCGCCACTGGTGAGCAACACCACGCGAACCGAGCCGCCGCGTGCCCGCACGCGCTGAATCAACCCCGCTGCGCCGAGCGCTTCATCGTCGGGATGGGGCGCGATGACGAGCAGGCGCGTGGTGCGATCGATGGGGGTGCTGAGCTCCGGGAGGTTGCGTCTCGGTGACGTCGGGTTGACTCGCACCCAGCGTGATCGCACCGACGACGGCCATCAAGGCAAACCACGTGAGACGCATCGCAGATCGATCGTAGCTCAACGCCCGCAGGGGCTGGTCACGGAACGTCCCACTCGTGTGGAATGCGAGCACTACTCTGGCAGCGTGCTCCACACAATGGCGGTACAGGTTTCGGACGCGGGTCGCGCGCTCTGCACGTTTCCGCGGGCTGCTGGCAGCGTGCCGGGGGATCGCTGTACAGACGTGTCGGGAGGCAACAGAGGCCTCCCGTCGTGGTGAAGGGGAGCTGGCAGCTCGTGTCGGTCGGCCAGAGTGGCAACCGAGCGCGGTTGCTCCTCATGACAGCAAGCGGAGTGCCACGGCCTCGCCGGCCGTTTCAGCCCTGGCCGCATCGCTCGGCAGGCTGGCCGAGACCTTGGATTGGTGTCGTGTGGTGCGGATGGCTGATGGCATGGTGCGACTGACGAATGGTGAAATCGAGGTCGAGGTGGCTGTCGCCTTCGGCCCACGCGTGCTGCGCTATGGATTCGTGGACGGGGCCAATGTATTTGCGGATGCATCGCAGTTGTCGACCGAAACCGTGTTCGGTCCGTGGCGACCGGTCGGTGGCCATCGTCTGTGGGTTGCGCCGGAGCGGATGCCAGGGAGCTATGCGCCCGATTCAGTACCGGTGGAACACGACGTGTCAGGACCGCTGCGCGGGGAGTTCCGCGCACCCGTGGACGCGTCAGGCATGCAGAAGACCCTGGTCATCGAGATGAGTCCCACAGGGACCGGCGTCATCGTGACCCATCTCGTGTCCAACCGCACCTGCTGGCCCGTTCGTGTTGCACCGTGGGCGATCACAGTGGTCGATCCAAACGGTACGGCGGTGTTGCCGCAACCGCAATTTCGCAGTCACGCAGAGAACTTCCTTCCGGTGCGGCCGCTCGTGCAGTGGTCCTACACGGATCTCACTGACCCGCGGTGGCGAATCGGTCGTCGGCTGCTTGCGCTGACGCCCGACTCGGCGATCGGCAATCCGCAGAAGATCGGCGCTGCGAATGCCGCTGGCTGGTGCGCGCTGGTGCGTGAGGACTGCAGCTTCGTCAAGCAGACAACCTGGCGGCCCGGGGCGGAGTACCCGGACCTCGGCTGCAACACGGAGTTCTACACCGCGGGCGACTATCTGGAGATTGAAACCCTCGCACCGTTGGAGCTGCTCGAGCCGGGCGGATCCGCGACGCATACCGAGAAGTGGCACCTGACGCGCGATATCACTCGACAAGATGGGCGAGGTCAGAGCTCGAGCGGGCCGTGCACGAATCTGTTGAACCTGTCTCCAGCGGAGGCCCCGTGATGTGCGCGCCGTCCCCGTGCTTTCGTTGGTGTAGCAACTGCCGAGCAGCACGTTCTCGTAAACGTTCACTACGCCCGGTTTCATATGCGCGCGGACCGTGCGCGCGCGGCGGGCGCAGCGATTGCAGACACCGGCGGCTGTGGAACCCTTAGCCGACGGTCCTACGGTCGATCTCGTGCACACGACTGAGCCCGATGAATGGTGCGTCACCGTTGATGGCGAACGGGTGCTCACGTTCAGCGGACCTTCTGCCTGGACTCAGGCACTCAGCCACAGGGCAGAGCTGCACGACCTGCTGACCCTGGGAGTCCAGGACGATCAGGACACCCACAGGCAGGAATCGTGACGAGCGGAGTCGGACCGATGAGCGAACCCTTGTCGGTCCTGCCCCCGCTCGACGATGTGCTCGCGGCGGCACGGCGGCTTCCCGTGTGCGACGATGCCGCGAAGCTCCACGCGCTGATCGCGCGGATCCTGCAGGCAGCAGACGCTGGCGGCGACCTCCGTGAAGCTGTGGACGCGCTGGCGACGGCCGCCTCCGCGGCGCTGGACAACGATCCCTGGGTGCAGTTCGGCAAGGCCGTTGGCCGGCTGCAAGACCTGCAGGAGACCTTGCGCCCGTCACCAGACCTCACCAGCGGAACACCCGTGGTGCCCGCCCCTCTCCCCTCGTAATACTCCTGACGCAATCACGCCCATGCCTCGGCCGTCCGGCGAGTGGTCGGCTGCTTGCACCTGGTCCCATGAATCCGGACACACGTGCATGAGAAAGGAAGGGCAATGGCCTACGCTGATTCCTCACACCGCGGTACCGAACCACTCGCGGTCGCGCTCGGCTGGTTCAGCATCGCGCTCGGCGTTGCAGAACTGGCGGCTCCCTCACGGATGGCGCGCCTCATAGGCGCACGCGACACCGACACGACACGCAACACGCTCCGCGCCTTTGGCGCACGCGAAATCGCGACGGGCGTCGCGATCCTCGCCCAGCCCGGGGAGGCACGCTGGCTGTGGTCGCGCGTCGGCGGCGACGCGCTCGATCTGGCATGGCTCGGCCGCAACCTGCAGTCGAGCGACACCGACCGATCACGGGAGCGGCTCGGCATGGCCGCCGCGGCAGTGGCCGGGGTGAGCGCGCTGGACATGATGACGGCGCAACGGCTCCATCGCATGGAGCCTCCAACCCGGTCGCGCTCGCGCGCGGTGAAAGTCGAGCAGGTCGTCACCATCAATCGATCGATTGACGAGGTCTACGGGTTCTGGCGCCACTTCGCGAACTTCCCGCAATTCATGCGGCACCTCAAGACAGGTGGAGATGCTCGACAATCGCCGCTCGCGCTGGACGGCCAAGGCTCCCGCCGGCATGTCGGTGCAGTGGGATGCCGAAATCGTGCAGGACCAGGACGGCGAGTGGCTGGCGTGGCGATCGCTGCCGGGCAGTCAGGTGGAGAACAGCGGGTCGGTGCGCTTCGCGGCGGCGCCCGGCGCGCGCGGCACCGAGGTGCGCGTGCAGATGGAGTACACGCCACCGGCGGGCTGCGTCGGCCGCGTCATCGCGATGATGTTCGGCGAGGAACCGGAGCAGCAGATCCGCGAGGATCTCCGCCGCGTCAAGCAGTTGATGGAGACCGGCGAAGTGACGCTGTCGGATGGTCCGGGTCTGTGGCGGCCGGCGCAGCCGGCGAAACGCGCGGAGCAGATCCGCGACTGGGCGGGGGTGAACGAATGAAGGCAACCTGCTGGATGGGGACCCGCAACGTCGGAGTCCAGGACGTTCCCGAGCCGAAGATCCTGAGCGCCGGAGACGCCATCGTCAAGATCACGAGCACGGCGATCTGCGGATCGGACCTGCACCTCTACAACGGATTCATCCCGAGCATGAAACGCGGCGACGTGCTGGGCCACGAGTTCATGGGCGAGATCGTCGAGGTCGGCAAGGGCGTACAGACCCTGCAGGTCGGCGACCGCGTGGTCGTGCCGTTCCCGATTGCCTGCGGGCACTGCGCGCAGTGCGAACGCGAGATGTATTCGCTCTGCGAGAACTCGAACCCGAACGCGTGGATGGCCGAGAAGCTGTGGGGCTATTCGCCGTGCGGCATCTTCGGCTACTCGCACATGCTCGGCGGCTATCGCCGGCGGGCAGGCGGAATATGCGCGCGTGCCGTTCGCCGATGTGAACCCGATCAAGGTGCCCGACGACCTCGACGACGAGCAGGTGCTGTTCCTGTCGGACATCTTTCCGACCGGCTACATGGCGGCGGAGGCGTGCGGCATCCAGCCGGGCGACACGGTAGCGGTCTGGGGATGCGGACCGGTGGGGCAGTTCGCGATCAAGAGCGCGTACCTGCTCGGTGCCGAGCGGGTCATCGCGATCGACCGCTTCCCGTACCGGCTGCGCATCGCGCGAGAGCGCGCCGGCGCCGAGACGATCAACTACGAGGAGACCGACATCTTCGACGCGCTCGAGGAGATGACCGGCGGCCGCGGCCCGGATCACTGCATCGACGCGGTCGGGCTCGAAGGGCACGCGCCGGGCATCCACGGCGCCTACGACAAGATGAAGACGGTCATGATGATGGAAACCGATCGGCCGGTGGCGCTGCGGCAGGCGATCCTGGCGTGCCGCAGCGGCGGCACCGTCTCGGTGGCGGGCGTCTACGGCGGGTTCATCGACAAGTTCCCGATGGGCGCCATCGTGAACCGCTCGCTGACGATCAAGTCGGGGCAGACCCACGTGCAGCGCTACATGCGTCCGCTGCTCAAGCGCATCCAGAACGGCGAGATCGATCCGAGCTTCGTCATCACCCATCGCATCAACCTGTCGGACGCGGCGAGCGGCTACGAGATGTTCTCGAAAAAGGAAGACGACTGTCTCAAGGTGGTGATGAAACCATAACGTCTCATTTGACGATTTGACGATTTGACGATTTGCGATTTAGCGATTTGACGATTTAGCGATTTAGCGATTTAGCGATTCGACGATTTCGACGGCGGATCAGACCGATTCAGCGATTAGTGAGCGGAAGGGCGGGGCGTGAAGTGTTGCCCCGCCCATCGCCCATCGCCCATCGCCTCCGCCCCGTCCTCACGTCCTCCGCTCGTCCGATGTTGGTATCCTGTCGCCATAGATGCGGATGCCTCACGGGCTGCGGTGCTGGGCTGCGGCGCTAACGCTCGCCGTGTTGGCGCCGGGGTGTGCCCGGCCGCCGCGGCTCCCGCGCCGTCGCGCGTGGTGCTGTCGATTCCCGTTTGCCGGCGGGGCGTGGGAGAGCATCGGACGCGAACTGGCGTCCGAATACAACCGACGCCTGCCTGACGTAGCGGCCGAGGCGGTGATGGCCGAGAGCCTCGAGTCGCAGGTCGATGCGATGCAGGCGGGCAAGGCCGACCTCGCGCTCGAAGATGCCGAAACGGCGTACCTCGCGTACAGCCGCGGCACCGCACTCGATGCCGCGCCGCATCAGCGGCTGCGCGCCGTCGCCGTGATGTTCTCGATTGCAGTACAGATCGCGGTGCCCACCGCCACCGGCATTACCCGGGTGGACCAGCTGCGAGGTCGTCGCGTAGACGTCGGGGCCGCCGGCGGCTCGGTGGAGCGCGCGGCGCGCGTGATCCTCGACAGCTACGGCGTCGGCTACGACACCATCATCGCCGTCGTACGGAGATGCGGACACGCTCGAACGCTTCAAGGCCGGCACCCTCGACGCGCGATTCTTCTACTCCGCGTTCCAGCACCCGGTCATCGCCAGCATCAGCCGCGAGGTGGACGTGCGCGTGCTGCCGATCGATCGTTCCCGGCTCGGCGCGATTCAGGAGCGCCATCACTTCCTCAAGTCAACGACCATTCCCGCCGGTACCTATGCGCACCAGGAGGGCAGCGTGCAGACGGTCGGCATGGACGTGCTGCTGCTGTGCCGGCAGGACCTGCCCGACGCCCTCGTCTATGACCTGACGCGGACGCTGTTCGATGCCGTGCCCGCGCTGGAACACGCCCATGAAGCCGCCAGCGCGATCGATCCGGAGCGCGGCCCGACCGCGTCCATTCCGCTGCATCCCGGCGCGGCGAGGTACTACCGCGAACGCGAGATCCTCCAGTGAGCGGTGTCGTGGGCCGGTGGTTCGATCCCGAGCGGAGGAATGCGCGAGTCGTGCTCCTGTTCGCTGCCGGTCTCGCACTGGCTACCGGATTGACCTTCTGGCTCGGGTTGCGGGCCACGCGCGAATGGCAGCGCAGCACACGCGAGGCCGCCGAGACGCGCGCCAACGAGGTCGCGGCCCTGCTCACCGTCGCCCTCGAGCGCGACATGAAGGGAGGCCAGGTGTCGGTGCTGGTTCCCTTCAACGAAGGGCTGGTCAACAGTCCGCCGTACGAACTGGCAGACCGCTTTGCCCGCGGCTTCGCGCGCTTCCCCTACCTGGAATCGTTCTACGTGTGGACGGAGGTCGATGGCAGTGACGGTTCGACTTACGTGTTCAACCGCGCGGACCGGATGCCGAGATGGGACACGGCGCCACCTCCCGCCGATCCGTTTCCTGTCGTGTTCCGCCGCGATCCGGCGCCGTTGCTCGACGTCGTGGCTCGCATCCGCGCCGGGGCCGTGGACGGCCCGCGTTTCGGGGTGCAGGACATCGACATCAACGGTGTCCGCTACGAAACAGTGACGCAGTTGATGTACGAGGGACAAGGCAGCCAGGCGCACTTGTCGGCCGCGGTCGGCTTTCTGGTGGACCTCGACTGGGCGCAGCGTCACTACTTCAAGGACTTCATCCAGCAGATCCAGGGCATCATCGGCGACCCGACGCTCAGTATCGAAATCCGCAACGCCGACGCGCAGCCGGTGGCCAGCGTGGGTCCGCCTTTCGCAGGCGCGCTTCATCACACGCGCACGTTCGGCTTCGCGTTCGCAGATCAGGCGCTGCTGGCTGAACTGCCCAGAGCCGCGCGGCCGCAGCCATGGACCGCGCGGGTCGGCATCGGCAATGAGTCCAGTCTTGCGGCAGCGAGCCAGGGCGCGAGGCGCACGCTCCTGCTGCTCGGCCTTGGCGCGCTGGCGACCATCGTCGGTCTGGCGTTCACCGTGCGGGCGGCCCGCGCGGCAGCCGACCTGACGGCGGTGCAGGCGGAGTTCGTCTCGGCGGTCAGCCATGAAATGAAGACGCCGCTCTCATTGATCAAGCTGGCCAGCGACACGCTGGCGAACGGCCGCTTCGCCACGCCATCCGCGGTGGGCGAGTACGGCCAGATGATCAACGTCGAAGCGCAGAACCTGACCCGCCTCATCGACAACGTCCTCTGCTACGCGCGGATCAGCGACGGGATGTCGCCGTACGATTTCGAGCCCATCGACATCGTGGACGTGATCCAGGAGTCCGTCGACCGGTTTCAGGCGCGGTTCACCGAGCGCGGTATCGACGTCCACCTCCAGTTGCCGCCGGATCCGGCGGTCGTCCGTGCCGACCACCTGATGCTGCTGCACGCCGTCGACAATCTCGTCGAGAACGCCGTCACCCATGCCGGGGAGGGCAGGTGGCTGAGCGTGAGCGTGACCGCTGCGGGCCCGTCCGTTATCATCGACGTGGCTGACCGCGGCGAGGGGATCCCTTCCGCCGAGTTGCCTCGTGTGTTCGAGAAGTTCTACCGTCGAAAGGGAACGCGGCAGCGTGGAACCGGGCTCGGCCTGGCCATCGTGCAGCGGATCGTCGAGGACCACGGCGGCAAGATCCATCTGTCGAGCGTAGTGGGAGGCGGCACCACGGTCCGCGTCTCGCTGCCGCTCATCGAGTCCACCGCATGAACAGGCAACGCATTCTGATCGTCGAGGACGATCGCGCGCTCGCGCGCGTGCTGTCCGACAACCTGTCGTTCTCGGGCTACGACGTCGAATGGGTCGACAACGGAGCCGACGTGGTGAACAGGGTCCGCTCGACGAGCCCCGATCTGGTGCTGCTGGACGTGATGCTTCCAGGCCGCGACGGGTTCAATCTGTGCGGCCTCATCCGCCAGGGCGGCCGCACACCGGTGATCATGCTCACCGCCCGCGATCAGAAGGCCGACAAACTCAAGGGGCTCGAGCTCGGGGCGGACGACTACGTCACCAAGCCGTTCGACTTCGAGGAACTGCGCGCCCGGATCCGTGCAGTGCTGCGCCGCGCGCGCCGCAGCGCGGTGCGCATCACCGTTGGTGACGCGGTCATCGACTTCGTGGCGTTCACCGCCACCCGAGGCGGCCTGGACCTTCGGCTCTCTCGTCGCGAGTTCGACCTGCTCGGTTACCTGGCTGAGCGCGAAGGACGCATCGTTCAGCGCGACGAGCTGCTTCGCGAAATCTGGGGATTCCCCGACGAGCCGGCGACGCGCGCCGTCGACTACGCCATTCGCCGCCTGCGGCGCAAGCTGGAGCCGGACCCGCATAACCCGCGACACATCCACACCGTGCACGGAAACGGCTATTCGCTGACTCTCACTCAGCCTCGCTGAGTTCGAGCGGCGGGGCGGTCAACGGTCCGATCAAACCAACATTTTGGTTTTGCTCCGCAGCATCATTCCGTTCCGCCACAATTTGCCACTTTAGGCGATCTGACGGTCAGCTATTCTTCGACAGCTTCTCCTGATCCCGCGAGGTGGCGTGTAGGTCCGCGTCAAACCCGCGTAACGGTATCTGCCACTGCAGCAAGGAGTTCACCTGTATCGGCCGTCGCCGTCACGGAGTCGTGAGGCGAGGATGCGGCGCGTATACAGGCACCCAGGTGGACGATGCCGGCTGCCGCACCCGACCGCGGCCGTCGGGACATCAGGAGCGGCCCAAGACGACTCGCGGAGTGTCAGCGCCAGCGTGGTGGCACGGATGTTCGGCACACCGCTTCGACCAGCAAGACGCGTCGAAGTATTCGGACCTGTTCATCAGGAGTGTTCAAGATGCGGAGTGTTCTCGCCTCGATGACGTCAGCTGGCACTGGCTGCCGTGCTCGTCATCCTTTCGGCCGCCGGGCTCGCGGCTCAATCCTCGACCGGCGGCATGCGCGGCACGGTCAAGGATGCGCAGGGAGTCATTCCCGGCGCGACGGTCACCCTCGTGAACGACGCCAATGGGACGTCGCGCGAAACAGTTACCAACGAATCGGGTGAGTATTCCTTCCCGGCTCTCGATCCGGGCACCTATTCGACGCGCGTCGCGGTGCCCGGTTTCCGGACCTTCGAACGCAAGGGCCTCCGGGTCAACACGCAGGCGAACCTCGGCCTGGACATCACGCTCGAAGTCGGCTCGCTGGAAGAGACGATCACGGTCACCGCGGACTCACCGCTGATCGAGACGACCAACGCCTCCACGGGCGGCGTCGTCGATGCCAAGACGCTGGAGTCGATTCCGACGGCAGGCCGCAGCGTGTTCCTCATGGCCACCCTCGAGCCGACCGTTCAGTCGACCGAGAACGCGCACTGGAACCGCATGCAGGACCAGCAGGGCAACTCGGGCCTGTCGATGGGCGGTGGCGCCGTCCGGTCGAACAACTTCCTCATCGAAGGGTTCCCGGTCACCGACCTCCGCAACAGGGCGTCGACCAATCCGACGATGGAAGCCGTTGGCGAGATGAAGGTGCAGGTGCACACCTACGACGCCGAAATGGGCCGCACGGGCGGCGGCGTCATGAACATGACCGCCAAATCCGGCAGCAACGCGTGGCACGGCTCCGGGCTACACGGTGATCCGTCCCGAAAGCTGGGCGCAGCAGCTGCTCATCCCGTCTCTCCAGGGGCAGCCGAACCTGCGCGAGCAGTGGAAGAACGGCGGCGGTGGCGGCGGCGGTCCGATCATCAAGAACAAGACGTTCTTCTGGATGGCTGGCGAGGCGTACACGGACAACCAGCCGCAGCAGAACTCGTACCTGATCCCGACCGACGCTGAGAAGCGCGGCGACTTCTCCCAGACCATGCGCAACGGCGTGCTCAACGTAATCAGGGACCCGCTCACCGGCAGTGGCATTCCCCGGCAACGTGATCCCGTCGAACCGCCTGAACCCGGTTGGCACACAGATCGCCAACTACATGCCGACGCCGGACAGCGCAGGTGGACAACGGCTCGACGAACTTCAGCCTCACCGACCTGCTGCCGAACAAGGCGCATCAGTTCACGACCAAGGTCGATCACCACTTCAACGACAAGGTTGCGCTGAATGGTTTCTACCTGCACCAGGTGTCGCACGAGACCAGCGCGAACTACAACCCGACCAACAAGTTCGTGGGCTCGAGCTATCAGCTCGATCGCGGCATCGACACATTCGTGCTCAACAACACCTACGTGCATGAACAGCTCGACGGTGTTGACGCTGCGCGGCGGCTACAACCAGTTCGACGACAACTACATCCTGCCCCAGGAGTTCGATGCGGCAGCGCTGTTCAATAACCCGGGGCTGACCAGCCAGATGTCGGACCTGAACCGGTTCCCGACCACCGCAATCACCGGGTACAAGGGCACAGGCTGGACGGCACGCCAGACCAACGGGTTCTACCAGTACGGGACCAATGGCACGCTCAGCAAGCTGGCCGGTCGTCACAGCTACAAGTTCGGTGGCGACTACCGCGTGATTGGCGTCAAGTCGCTCAATTACGGCGCGTCCACCGGCTCCTACACGTTCACCGGCACCTACAGCGGCAACGCGATGGCCGACCTGCTCCTCGGGTATCCGCAGAGCGGGAACATCCCGCTGAACAACCAACTCGACGGATTCGTCCGGTACTCGGCCGGCTACGCGCAGGACGACTGGCGCGTGAACGACCGGCTCACTCTCAACTACGGTGTTCGCCTCGAGCGCGAGACCGGGCTGATGGAAAAGGACAACCAGCTGACGGTCGACTTCAACAAGACCGCGGTGAACCCGTTGAACAATTCGGTCAACGTGATCGATCCGATCACCGGCCAGCGTCGCACCATCCTCGGCGGCCTGGTCTTCGCCGGTCAGGACGGCGCACCGACCGCTCAGGGCAATCAGCCGGCAATCAAGGCTGCCCCGCGTGTCGGCGCGGTCTACAGCCTCACTGAGAAGACAGTGCTTCGCGGCGGATGGGGACTCTACTACGCGCCGTGGGTCTACCCGTCGGCGGGCACCAACTCGTGGGGTCAGTACGGCTTCTCGGCAACCACCGATGTTCCCCAGTCCACGGGCAGCGTGCCGACGGTGTCGATGAGCAACCCGTTTCCCGCTGGACTGGTCCAGCCGAGCGGCACGACGCTTGGCTACCTGACCGGCGTGGGCGGAACGATTCAGTACGTCGATCCCGACAAGGGCGCATCGCGAGTGCAGCAGTGGTCCGCGGACCTGCAGCGCGAACTTCCGATGAACATGAGCCTGACGCTGAACTACACCGGGCTCGCCGGCAGCAACCTCGGGTGGGGTGGCACAACGGACACGCTGATCAACATCAACCAGCTCGATCCGAAGTACCAGAGCTACCCGGTCGGCTACACGACCGAGCAGGTCGAGAACCCGTTCTTCGGTGTGGCTGGCGCGGGCCAGCTCGCGGGACAGAAGACCGTCGCGCGCGGACAGCTGCTCCGTCCGTTCCCGCAGTTCCAGGACATCAACATGCTGCAGTCCACCGGCGCACACTCGATGTACCACGCCGGGATCGTTCAGCTGCGCAAGCGGAACACCGGCCTGTGGGGCGCCAACATCAGCTACACCTACAGCCAGCTGAAGGACAACCAGTTCGGTCAGGGCAACTACTACTCGACGGCGCCCGGACTGCAGAACAACTACACCGTGATCCCGGGCTCGCCCTACTACAACCCGGATCAGGAATACGGTCTCAGCCTGCTGAACTCGCCCCATAAGGTGGTCATCGCTCCCACGCTGAACCTGCCGTTCGGCGCCGGTCACAAGTGGGCACAGAGCGGTCTGGCCGACGCGCTGGCGGGAGGCTGGTCGGTGACAACGGTCATCGCGTATCAGAGCGGCTTCCCGATCGGGGTCAGCCAGAACGTGAACGGCACGCAGTTCCTGCTCGGCGGCACGCTGCGCCCGAACCTTGTCGAAGGTCAGGACGTTCTCGTGGCCGGCGACATCACCGAGCGGATCCGCGGGAACACGAACGACAATCTCTACCTGAACAAGGCGGCGTTCTCCGCAACGCCGCTGAACCAGTTCGGCAATGCGCCGCGCGTGCTGCCGGGGGCGTTTTCACCCTGGCGCAACAACGTCGACCTGTCGGTGAGCAAGAACTTCCGCACCGGCGGCCAGACGTCCACGTCCTTCCGACTCGAAGTGCTGAACCTGTTCAACCAGGTGCAGTGGGCGGCTCCGGCCAGCACGGCGTTCGGCAACGCGTCGTTCGGCCAGATCACGAACCAGGCGAACAACATGCGCATGGTGCAGATGACGCTCCGCTTCCAGTTCTAACTGAAGCGGACGCGTGGGCGTAGATCAGGGGCGCGGGGGAGCAATCTCCCGTGCCTCTTTTCTTTTGATGCGTCCGCGCACGGGCTATAGGCTAGGGGCGATGGGCGATAGGCGATGGGCAATTGCGCCACAACTTGCCGTGGCCGCAGGACCGTCCGCTGCTGATGGGACATCGGACACTGTGTGACGTCGTGACTGCGCCCAGAGCCCTTCGCCCAGAGCCTACAGCCTGGAGCGCGTGATGTCTCCGTGTCCTCCGTGGTGGTGCTTTCTTCTTCCCGGGAGTGTTGAATGAAACGCCGGCTTCTCGTCGCGCTCGTCGCGTGTGCGTCCTTTGGCGTCGCGGTCGGCGCCATCTCAGTGCCGACGCGCTCGAAAGCGGGCATCGTCGCCTCGCAGAACGAGATCGCGTCGAGGATCGGTGCCGACGTCATCAGGGAAGGCGGCACCGCGGTCGATGCGATGGTGGCGGTCGGGTTCGCGCTGGCCGTGACGCATCCGACGGCGGGCAACATCGCCGGCGGCGGGTTCCTCGTCTACAGACCTGCGAGCGGCGATCCGGTGGCGTACGACTTCCGCGAGAAGGCGCCCGCGAAGGCCAACGCGATGATGTGGCAGCCAGGCGGGAAGTACGACCCGCAGGTCCACCACAACAGCCTGCTTGCGGTCGGAGTGCCCGGCACCGTGGCCGGTCTGCACCTGGCGTGGAAGGAGCAGGGCAAACTGCCGTGGCGGCGACTGGTTGATCCGGCGATCGCCCTCGCGCGCGACGGCTTCGTCGTGAGCGACGGGCTCGCGCGTTCGCTCAAAGGCGTACAGCGGCAGATGGCGAAGTATCCCGCGTCGGTGGCCCAGTTCACAAAACAGGGGGTGCCCTACGAGCCAGGCGAGACGCTGAAGCAGCCGGACCTCGCGAAGACGCTCGAACGCATTGCCGCCGACGGGCCTGCCGGCTTCTATGAAGGCGAAACCGCGGCCCTCATCGAAAAGGAGATGCAGGCCAACGGCGGCATCATCACGCGCGACGACCTGAAGAATTACAAGGCCGTGCGTCGCACGCCCCTCAAGGGAAGCTACCGAGGCTACGAGATCATCGCGATGCCGCCGCCGACGTCGGGCGGCGTGACGATGATCGAGGCGCTCAACATCCTCGAGGGATACGATCTGAAGAAGATGGGCGCGAACTCGGCGGATGCGGTGCACGTCATGGCCGAATCGATGAAGCGGGCCTACGCCGATCGCGCGAAGTACCTGGGCGATCCCGATTTCAACAAGGACATGCCCGTGGACCGCCTCACGTCCAAGGCGCACGGTGAGGAACTGCGGAAGACCATCAGCCTGAAGCACGCCGTCCCCTCATCGCCAGCGACGTTCGACTGGCCTCACGAAAGCGACGAGACGACGCACATCTCGATCGTGGACGGAAATCGCAACGCCGCCTCGATGACGTACACGCTCGAACAGGGTTATGGTGTGAAGGCGGTGGTGCCGGGTGGCGGCTTCCTGCTGAACAACCAGATGGGCGATTTCAATGCCGGGCCCGGGCTCACCAACGCTGACGGGTTGATTGGCACCGAGCCGAACCTCGCCGCACCGGGCAAGCGCATGCTCTCGAGCATGGCACCCACCATTCTTGCCAGGGACGGAAAGCTCTTCATGGTGACCGGCAGCCCGGGCGGCCGCACCATCATCAACACCACTCTCGAAACCATTGTCGATGTCATCGACTTCGGCCTCAACGCGCAGGAAGCGGTCGACGCCCCGAGGTTCCATCACCAGTGGCTGCCCGATCAAATCAGCTACGAGCGCCAGGGGTTCTCGCCGGATACGCTCCGCGAACTCGAGCGGCGCGGCCATGTGCTGAAGGACGGCGGAGCGCAGGGTGCTGCGCAGGTCATCATCTACAATGCGGCGGACGATGTGTTCGAAGGCGGCACCGATCGGCGGGTCGCTGATGGTGCGGCGGTGCCGGTCACGCCGAAGCGGTGAGCGGCGGGCGGGGCAGCAAGCAGGAAGGCAGCAGAAGGCAAGAAAGCAGGAAGGCACGAAGGCACGAAGGCACGAAGGCACGAAGGCACGAAGGCACGAAGGCACGAAGGCACGATGGCAGGGATGCCGCCGGGGTGGTGTAGCCGCAAACCTTTTCAGGTTCGCCTTGACCGTGCCGACCTGAACTTCCACCGCGATGCCACGTGCGAAACGCTGTAGGATGCTCGCGGGAGGTCAGCGTGATGCGCAAGGTGTTGTTCGGTGTTCTGCTGATTGGGGTGGCCGCATCCGCTCGCGCCCAGGAACCGCTGCCGGCCACTGACGTGACCGCGGCGCAGATGGCCGCATTTCTGAAAGCGCTCCCGCGCAACGAGATCAACGACCTGCCGGTGCGCGTGGTGGATGTCGGCGGATCGCGTGTCGGCGTGTACGGTGTGTTCCGCCCGAAGGATCAGCCTGGCGATGCCATCGCGCACGAGACGCGCACGTCCGAGGTCTATTACATCCTCGAGGGCGGCGGCACGCTGGTCACGGGCGGCACGATCGTCAATCCGAGACCGGTCCCCGCGAACCGCAGCCCCGGCCCGCGCGGCGAGAAGATCGAGGGCGGTGTCTCGCGCCACGTCAGCAAGGGCGATCTCATCATCATCCCCGGCCACACACCGCACTGGTGGAGCAGCCTCGACGGCGACATCAACTACATGATCGTCCGATCGGATCCGGATGGGAAGATGCGCTTGAAGTAACGCAGGAACGCCCGGACGGATGAAGCGCAAGACGCAGGAACGTCAGATCGCCGAACCGTTAGATCGTTGAATTGTGAAATTCCCGTCTGAGTATCATCAACGAGACGTCGTCGCTCTGTTCCGCGTCCCCGACAAACTGCGCAAGAGCCGAGAGGATGTGAGCGCCGGCCACCGGCGCTGACATGCCGTGTGTCTTCAGCACCAGTGCGTGCAGCCGCTCGTCGTCGAAGAAGTCGCCGGCCTCGTTCATCGCCTCGCTGACCCCATCCGAGTACACGACCAGCGTGTCGCCCGGCTCGACCTGGACACTCTGCTCCGAGAAGAGCACGTCGGGCATCATGCCGAGGACCATGTTGCCCCTCGGCAGCGTCGTCAGCGTGGAGCCATGCAGCAGGAGAGGCGGCATGTGCCCCGCGTTCAGGAGCCGCACGGCGCCGGAGTGAGCGGTGACCACCGCGTAGACGAGAGACGCAAAACGCGTCGGCAGGCCGTCCCGATAGAGGATGCGGTTCAGGCCGACGGCGAGTTCGCCGAGACCATCGAAGTACGGCGCAAGTGCCCTGATGGTGGCCTGCAGCTTGACCGACAGCAGCGCCGCTGGCAGCGCCTTGCCGGTGACGTCTCCCAGTAAGACAACGTGGCGCTGATCGTCCAGCGGCAGATGATCCACCAGGTCGCCGCCGACATCGTTCGCCGGTTTCGTGTAGAGCCAGACGTCCCAGCCGGGCACCTGCGGACGATCGGTCGGCATCAGCGCGAGCTGCACCGCGCGGCCCGCCTCCAGTTCGTCGCGCGCAATCAGCTTGTCCTTCAACTCGAGCACCAGCACGGCGAAGAGCAGCAGGACTCCCAGTCCCTGGAACCTGAAACCCACATGAACGGTGTCGATGTCGATGCGACCGGTGCCCAGCAGGAAGGAGGCAATCGACACGGCGAGCATGATGCGCCGCGCCGGCGTGAGCTTCATCAGGAGTCCCCTGATGAACCACAGAATTCGCCGGAAGAACCGGCGCCCACGGGACAGGCCTTCCAGTTGCCGCCGCTCGTCGCGTGTGAGATAGAAGGCTTCCAGACCCGCGAGCGTCCCGCCAATCGAACGCGAGACGCCGCGCCGGAGGACATCGTCGGTGACGACGCGGACGTCGTTCGCCAGCGTGGAGAAGAGCCGTGGCGACGTCGTCGGGGCGCGCTCGGATGTCGAGTTCACGCGCGTCCTGCAGATGCTGCCGGCCAGGAAGCGGTCATTGTCGGCCCGATGTTAATACAGTCGAGTTCCTCGGTACGCGTGAACCGTTTCAAGCCAGATCGGTCTTCAAGTGAGACGGTCTGGACGGCCGCACGGTTCACCGCGTGGCCTTCACCGCTGGACGGCGGCTTCGCGAAGCGGCGCGCGGCCCTGACTGCGAACGAGATATCGGAGCACGACGTACGAGAGCCATCCAGCTGGGCCGAACATGAACGTCAACGCCAGGCACGGTGCGACCAGCCAGCGGCTGACGCCGCGTCGTGCCGCGTCCCGAGCCTCCCAGCGACCGACGAGCAGGTCGAACGCCAGGTAGTGCAGCCAGCCGGCGAGCAGCAACCACCGATCGCTGAAGAGCGTGGCCACGCCGCCGAGGGACGAGAATCCGCCGGAACTGCCGGACCACCTCAGGGCGATGATCGCGATGTACATCGCGGCGAACCCGGCGACCGCCACCATCACCACACCGTCGGTTGCCCATCGTCGGCGCTGGAAGACGGCGAGCGAAATCCATGCGACCAGTGCGGTGGTGTTCGCGAGCGAGAAGACGGCTTCGGCAGACATCGTCAGGTCCTCACCATGAAGTGTCCGTGAACAACCCCGCGGCGCTCTGTCGCCAGGATGGCCGCAACCGTGAGCAGCGACCACGCCGTGAACAGCGCGATCGTGACCACTCCCGGCGCGAGGACCGCCTCACCGCGAAGCGCCTGAAGCAACAGCAGCGCGAAGAGGACGACGTAGCTTATGGCCGCGACGCGGATTGTCTGTGCGCCGTCGATGCCGCCACGCCTGCGACGCAGCGCCATCGCGATGAGTGGCAGCACCTGCAGCGCGTGCAGCCCGACGAAGTGCGGAACGCGCAGGTCGCCGTGGTCGAGGCTCCACCCTGTGCCGGGGAGCCCGGGACCGCCGTCAGGCGCGCCAACGGTGTGAGAACCGGATGTGGTCAGGCGGTGTGTCGTCTTCATGAGCTCCAGTTGTGCGGGCCGTGGCGACGTCATCAAGCCGCCCGATGATGCGCCAACCAGAGTGATGACCATTCCGGCGCGCACCGCCGCTCCCATAGCTCGATCGCTGAACGGCTGATGCCAGACCGCCCAGGCCACGAATCCCGATGCGATGGTCTGCAGAAGAATGCCGGTTCCCATCACCGCGAACAGGGCCGCGTCGAACGGCGTGCCCACGTTGAAATGGCTTGTCGTGCCGCGCCACGCCTGCAGATCGATAATCGCCACCTCCCCAATCAGGATCACCGCGGTGGTCCAGCCGACGATGCGTCGTGTTCTGACCCACGCCGGCAGAAACGAGAACACCCAGGCCAGGGTGAGCGCGTACACGGCCGTGGACATGGCGAACTTGGCCGGCTTCAGCCACGCCGGAGCGCCGCCGATGGTTCGCGGATCCACGGCCAGTCCGACACCGGAGGCGACGAGCGCAGCGAGCATCAGGAGCCCGGTCAAGGTGAGGGGGCGATCGGTGTGCCACAGGCGGGCAATCGCGGATCGCGTGGACGAGAGCAGGGGCATTACGGCAGCTCCTTCCCGACATTCAATGTGGACATAGTCAACATCAGTGACATGAACGATACGCCATCAATGTTGACGTTGTCAACACTTAACGTGTACGATGACAGCGATGCCGCAATCGGTCACTCGGCCCCGGCGCAAACCGCCGAGTCGTTACCACCACGGCGACCTGCCTCGCGCTCTCCTGCACGAGGCGGTGCGGACCATCGCCGAGCAGGGGGTCGAAGGGCTGACCCTGCGGCACGTCGGCGAGCGGCTCGGCGTTTCGCGAACCGCGTTGTACCGGCACTTTTCGGACAAATCGTCTCTGCTGGCCGCCGTCGCCCGCGACGGGTTCCACCGGTTCCGGAGCGACCTGCTGGAGGCGTGGGTCCAGGGCGAGGGCACCCGGCGCGGCTTCGAGTTGATGGGCGTCGCGTACGTGCGGTTCGCGGTGGCGAACCCCTCGCATTACCGGGTGATGTTCGGGGACTACCGTCACCTCTGCGACAAGGATCCGGAGCTGCAGGCCGAGGCGGAAGCGGCGTTCCAGGTACTGGTCGATGCGCTGCGATCGCTGCAACGTGCCGGCCTTGTGCATCGGGACGAGCCGCGGACGCTCGCGACATTCATCTGGGCAATCGTGCACGGCATCGCGATGCTGGCGATCAACGGGCAACTCGGGCCCGAGCCCGCCGCCTCGGAAGCGCTGTCCGGCCTCGTCGACTTTGCCTTGCAGCGCATGCGCACCGGCATTGCCGTTGATGCCGCGGCTGCCCCCGTATGACACACAGGCGCAGCGATCACTTCGACGGCCGGCACTTCTTCAATCCCACCCTCGACAACGCCCGGCCAGCATCGGCGCTGCCGAAGATGCTTGCCGAGAAGCGCGAGCCGTGGCCGGCCTCCATTCCGGTGCCACAGCGTGCGCCGCTGCCGCACGATGATTCCGCCTGGGTCACCCTCACGTTCGTCGGCCACTCGACTTTCATCATCCAGACCAGTTCGATCACCATCATCACCGACCCGGTATTTTCCGAACGCGCGAGCCCGCTGTCGTTCATCGGCCCGCGGCGTGTGCGCCAGCCGGCCGTGGGGATCGAGCAGTTGCCGCGCATCGACCTGGTGCTGCTCAGTCACAACCACTACGACCACTGCGATCTTGCGAGCCTGAAGGCGATCCGTCAGCGCTTCGACCCTCAGCTGGTGACACCGCTGGGCAATGGCCGTCTGGTGAGCGCCGCGGGCTACACGAAGGTCGAGGAACTGGACTGGTGGGACCAGGCGCGGACGATACGGTGTCCGCTGACCTTGACCCCGGCGCAACACTTCTCGGCTCGCACCCCGTTCGATCGGAACCGCGCGCTGTGGGGCAGCTTTGTCGTGGAGCTGGAAGGGCGGCGGCTCTATTTTGGCGGCGACAGCGGCTACGCTCCGCTCTTCACGGAAATCCGCGAGCGCATCGGAGACATCGAGCTTGCGCTGCTGCCCATCGGCGCCTACGAGCCGCGCTGGTTCATGAAACCCATTCACATGAATCCAGCGGAGGCGGTGCAGGCGCACCTGGACCTCGGCGCGCGACAGAGCGTGGGCATGCACTTCGGCACGTTTCAACTGACCACTGAAGGGATCGACGAGCCGCTGCACGCGCTCGACCGGGCGCGGCGCGAGCGTCACGTGGCCGCCGACGCGTTCCACACGCTGGGGTTCGGCGAGTCGTGGCAGCTGCCGCGATGATGGCCGCACGGGCATTGACAGGCCGCGTGACAGGCGTCACGCCCTGGTGACAAGGACACGCGGAATGGCGATACCATGGCACACCATGCCTGAGAACACCGTCACGGTGATCGCCACGATCAAGGTGAAGCCCGGCACCGAGGCGCGTGCCCTGACGCTGCTGAACAGCGTCGTCGCGCCGACGCGTCTCGAGCCCGGATGCCTGAATTACGACCTGCACCAGTCGGCGACCGACCCCACTCAGTTTCTGTTCCACGAGAACTGGGCGAGCGACGCCGCTCTGGCGGACCACTCGGCGTCGACGGCGGAGCACAGGCTGGCGCTGCGCGAGCAACTCGGCGAACTCGTGGATGGGCCACCATCGGTCACCCGGTGGCGTCACATTCCCTGATCCCTGATCCCTGATCCCTGATCCCTGATCCCTGATCCCTGATCCCTGATTTTCCGTGAAGCCGCCGATTCCCGAAGACATCCAGGAGTTCCGCGACGAGCGATGGGGTCGCGAGGACGCACGGCGTATCGAGAGCGCGTTCGATGCCGAGCGCTTCGTCGAGCGCGTGGGCTTTGCGGCGTGCATGACCGACTCGCGCCGGCCAGGGCCGTCGCTCTACGTGGCGGTGTGCGGCCGCCGTGATGCGGTGATGCCACGCAACGTGCAGAAGGATCCCGAGGCGTCGCAGACCTGGCTGTTGAAGGACGAGATGGTGCGTCGCGGCAAGGTGTATTACGCGAAGCTGGCGCGCGGCAAGGCCACGTTCATTTCCGCGCGCATGCTGCCGTACTTCCATGCAGTCTGGGGTATGCGGCGCGCGGACGAGACCGCCGGCCTCAGCCGGGCGGCGCAGTCGATTCTGCGCGTGCTGCGCCGCGAGTGGGAAATGGCGAGCGCCGATCTGCGCGAAGAGTCGCGGGTGACGGACCGCGTCACGTTCACCAAAGCGCTCGACGAACTGCAGGCGGCGATGCTCGTCGTACCGAGCGAGGTGCTCTACCGGCCCAGGTTCACCTATATCTGGACGCTGGGCGTTGGCCGCTTTCCCGATGAACTCCGCACGCGTGTGAAACGCGACACCGCGCTCCGTGAGATCGCGCGATGCTTCCTCACGACCGCCGGCATGACCTTCCCCGGTGAACTGGCGCGCGTTACCGGACTGTCGCGGGTCGATGCCGGCCTTGGCAATCGTGCGCTTGTGAAGGAGGGATTTGCCATCTCGCCGGAGCGCGGCGTCTATACGCTTGCCCAACGCGAGCCGCAGTCCGAAACCGCTGCAGTCGGCAAAACTGAACGCTGGTGATGCCAGCGGCGGCAGCACGCACCAGTTGAAAGGTAGGCGCGGCATGGAGACAACTGAAGGATTCGTCACAGCCGGCGACGGGGTGCGGCTCTTCTACCAGACGATCGGCACCGGCGCATCCGTCGTCGTCGTGCCGAATGGGATTTATCTTGCCGAGGATTTGGCGGCGCCTGGCCGCGACCGGCTCGTGGTCTTCTTCGACCCGCGCAATCGAGGGCGGTCGGACACGTCCGAGCGTGCAGGGATTCTTCAGGATGTCGAGGACACGAGGACCATCGCGCGGCACTTCACGGACGAACCCGTCAGCCTGATCGGGCACTCGTTTGCGGGTCTGCTGGTTGCACTCGTCGCGCGGATGCATCCAGCCGCGGTGCGCCGGGTGGTGCAGATAGGCCCCCTCTCATTCAATCCGGATCGACAGTTTCCCGCCTCGCTGATGAATCGAGACGACACGTTCGCGCGCGTCATGGCTGGCCTGGGCGCCCTGCTTCCGCAACGGCCTGATTTCGACCCCGAGACGTTCTGCGAGAAGGTCTGGTCCATCCTTCGCCCGCTGTATGTGACGCGTGAGGAAGATGCACCGCGGATTCAGTGGGGGCGTTGCTCGCTGACCAACGAGCGGAACGGCATGTCGTACTTCAACAGCGTGACCCTGCCGTCGATCCGCGCGCTCACACTGGATTCCGAGGCGTTCGGCGCGGTCCACGCACCCGTGCTCGTCGTTCACGGCACGAAGGATCGCAGCGCGCCATATGGTGGGGGACGGGAGTGGGCGATGACGCTGCCCGACGCGCGCCTCGTCAGCGTCGCCGATGGCGGTCACGCTCCCTGGATTGAAAGGCCGGATGTGGTGGTTCCGGCAATCGAGACGTTCCTCGCCGGGGACTGGCCAGGGCAGTCGGAGCGGGTGGTCTCACTGCTCGCGAACGGACAGTAGCGTCGGGTCTCGAGACCGTCTCAAGACCGCGACGCCCGACGCTACTCACCGCGATGAAACTGAACAGTCGGGACTGTTTTCACATCGGTGTCGTGCGGCCGCGAACTCTAGAACCGGATTCCGAAGCTGACCCGGTAGGTGCGTGGCGTGGTGTAGGCGAACCGGTTTACGGGTTTCCCGAAGTTCGGTCCGAAGTCCCAGTTCACACCTTGCACGGGCTTGGTGGTGAACGGGTTGAAGGCCGCGTAGGTGGCCGGGTTGGTCACCGAGGTCAGAATCGCCTGATTGATCGTCTGACCGTTCACGCCCCCGCCATTGGTGAACACCGTCGTCGCGCCGCATCCGCACAGCTGGAACTGGTTGAAGAGATTGAGAATTTGCAGTTGCCCGAACAGTTCGAGCGAGCCGCCCAGCTTGTGGGTGTAGTTCGTCGAGAAGTCGGTGCGTTTCTCGCCCTCTATCCTGAACTCATCGCGCGGGATGTAGAAGTACGCGGTTGCGCTGCCCGACGGAGCCGTGACGTAGCCAGGATTGCTCACGTAAGGCCTCGGATCCACGCCGCTCGGCGTCGCGGAGTTGGTGAAGTTGCCGGTGCCGTACGGCGGCCCCGTCGTGAGTGTCTGCAGGGCGCTCAGGCTCAACCCATTGAGCCGCGGCAGGCGATAGTTGACCCACAGGCGCGCCCGATGGCGCTGGTCGCTCGACAGATCACCGACCGGGTAGTTCCACTCCGGCTGCTTGTACTCCGGATAGCTCAAGATGCCAGACACGTTGCCGGAGGTGATGTCCCCGGCGCGGATCGGGCCGCTGCTGGTGTTCTCCCCGTCGATGTTCCCCCACGTTCTGGAGATCGTGTAGGTGGCGCCGATATCGGTGCTGCTGCCGATGCGATACGTCCCCTGTGTCGACAGGGCCTTGTAGCGGCGCATCAGATCGCTGCTGTTCTCGATGAGCGTCAGATCGTAGGTGCGGCCGAACTGATCGCTGGTCTTCCCGGTCGTCGTGTCCGTGTGGTCGACATAGAAGTTGCCGAAATCGCGGAAGACGAAGTCGGCACGCACGGCCGCGCGAGCGCCGAACTGGCGGTTCACACCGGCCGCAACTTCGCGGGTGTACGGTGCCTTCAGCGAGGAGACGATCTTCGGCGTCAACCCGGGAAGGTCCGGAGCCCCGTTCAGCGGCAGGTCCGATGCGCCGTTCGCAAAAAACCAGTCGAACACCTGCTTGATCGCCGCGGGCGTCGCCGTGAGGTTTGCGGTGCCGGCCGGGTTGATGTTGGGTCCCTGATACAGGTACTGCAGCGTCTGCGCATTGCCGGCCGGCGAGGCCGAGTTGGCGATGCTCTGCGACAGCGCTGATACGTAGTTGGCGAAACTCGCGGTCACCGACCATTCCTGCTTGCCGGTCACGTCCCAGATGATGCCGAGGCGCGGGCTGAATGCGCTGTCGTCGGCCACCAGCGTCCCGTTCTGATCGCGTGCGTTGTTCTTGTCCCACCGCAGGCCGAGGTTCGCGGTGAGCCGGTCGGACAACCGCCACTGATCGTTCACGAATAGCGCGTTGGTCCGGATGTTCGATCCCTTGCTCTGGATCGGAATGGGATTCCACTGGATGATCGTGCTGCCGTTGCCCAGGAACACCGGGTAGATCACCGACGATTCGCCGGTGCCGACGATCGTCGTTGCGGTTCCGAGAATGCGGTAGTCGCTGCCCGACTGGTGGTTGTTCGCCGTCCGCATGTCGTTGAACGAGTCGAAGCCGAAGACCAGATTGTGGGAACCGGCTTTGTCGGTCGGGCGGAACCACGAGCCTTTGGCGAAGTAGTCCTCGTTGTTGCGATCTTCCGGGGTGCAGACGCCGCAGAAAGTGTCCGCCCAGTAGCGGGTGTTGCCGCGCTGCCGATCGATGAGGAGCGTGCCGTCGATGAGGTCGGTCGACTTGGCGCCCGATCCGATGAAATGCTCCTGCCGCGCCGACGTGCGGAATTCCACGAACAGGGTGTTGGTGAGGATGCCGCTGTAGCTGACGGTCCACAGATTGTCCGGCAGCTGCCGGTCCGACAGACTGCGCAGGTCCATCGACAGGTTCGTGTTGAACGTGTTGTTGGCCTGGTCCTGCGTGTTGCGCGTGACCGAGCCCTGGAACTTGTGGTTGCTGGTCAGCGAGTAGGTGAGCTTGCCCTCGAGCCGCCGTGTCTTGTTGGTGAAATTGTAGGGAATGTTGGTGGCGACCAGCTGGCGGCCGCTTTCCTGCGTGAGCCAGCGTCCGGCCCCGAAGAACCACAGGCGATCGCGCAAAACGGGTCCACCAAGGGTGAACTCATATTGCGGCACCACCTTCGCAATGCGCGGGTCCTTGGCGTTGGGCGATGCGGCAAGCGTGTTTTCCTCGTACGGCGTCAACGTGCGCCAGTTGTCGTCGGCCAGTGTGTCGCGGAACGAGCCGCTGAAGATGTTACCGCCCGACTTCGTGATGACGTTGACCACGCCGCCGCCGAAGCGGCCGAATTCCGCCGAGACGCCGGCGCTCGCGACGCTGGTTTCCTGGACGGCATCCTCGATGTACAGGTTCACCGCCTGGCCCCGGATGTTCTCATTCACCGTGACGCCGTTCACCATGAACAGGCTGTCGTACGACGAGGCGCCAGAAATGGCGTAGTTGCCGCTGGGACCGGTCGGCTGCACGGCCGGTGCAAGCAGCAGCGTGGCGTTGATGTCGCGGTTGGTGGGCAGCGTCGCGATCAGGTCCTGCTTGAAATCCATGGCGACCTGTGCCGTCTGGCCGAGCACGTTGGCGCTGGTCCCGACGACCTGCACCGTCTCCTGAACGCCGGCGGGCCCGAGCTGGACGTCCACCGGCAGCGTCTGCGTCGGCGCGAGATTGACCGTTTTCTCCAGGGTCTCGAAGCCGCTCAGCTCGACCGAAACCTTGTATACGCCCGGGGGCAGGAGCGGGAGGATGTAGTCGCCGTTCTCGGCCGTTACCGTCGTGCGGCTGCCCTGCAGCGCGGGCGACGTGAGGGTGACCGTCGCACCAGGGACCGCGAGACTCTGCGGATCGGTGACACGTCCTGAGATGGTGCCGGTCGTGCTTTGCGCCTGCAGCGTCGCAGCGAACAGCAGTGCTGCGAGACACGCGAGTCCGTTCCTGGCAATCAGCATGGGGGCCTCCTGACGGTCGCCATTCCGACGGCCGTGCTCGAGCCGCGATTCTAGCGCAACAGCGCTACGGGTGCTGAACGTTGACGCCCTTCTCCGGCATCGGCGGCGGGTACGCGACGCCAAGCTGCTCGAGGTACGACTTGTACTTCGCCGGGTCGTAGTAGAACTTCTTCAGCTCTGGCCTGAAGCGATCCATCGTGTCCTTGTTGAGCCAGATAGCCGGCTTGTCGTCGGGGCGCAGGAGCGGCTTGTACTTCTTCGGCGCCTGCTGCACGTTCTCGAAGTAGTCCTTCGACGCAGTGAGCAGGTCCGGCCGCGTCAGGAGGTCGATGATCGTCATCGCGTACGCTTTGGCCCCCTGCGTGGCGCCCTTGTGCGCGACCGGAGTGGCCATCGCAATCCCGCTCGTCCAGTGATGACCGATCGCGCCGGGCACGTTCGAGGGGAAGCGCATCGTGATCGTCGGGTACGCCCACATCACGTCGCCGATGTCGTCCGACGCGCCGCCGGTCTGCTGCTCTGGCGGAATGAACTCGCGACCGCTCAAGCGGCCGCACCTGCGTCGGCAGGCCGCGCTCCTCCGCGCCCATCGCCCGTTGCAGCGCCCTCGCGAACTGCTGATCGGCGTCGCTCCACTGCGGCAGTCCCGACGGCCTGGATGTTGGCAGTACATCGCCTCGGCCATCGGACGATTCCCATGTTGCGGCCAGGCCGAGCCGAGCACACGCGAACTCCACGTCGTGCCGGTCATCTCGGACGCTGCCTTGGCCATGGTGTCGCCGAGATCCCAGAGCTCCTTGATGTGGTCGTAGTCGGTCTCGCGGAAGTAGTACCAGACCTCGCGTCGGGCGGCACGACGTTGGGCTGTGCGCCGCCGTTGGTGATCACGTAATGCGAACGCTGCTGCGTGCGCAGGTGCTCGCGCTTGAAGTTCCAGGCGATGTCCATCAGCTCGACGGCGTCCAGCGCGCTCTTGCCCGAGCCACGGCGCCGCCGCGGCGTGCGAGCTGGAGCCCTTGAACGAGTACTCGACCGACACCATGCCGCTGCCGCCGCCCTCGCCCCAGCTCGTGCCGAGGTCGGACCCGACGTGGACGAACAGCACCGCGTCGACATCCTTGAACACGCCCGGCGCGCACGAACTGCGCCTTGGTGCCGAGCGCCTCTTCGGCCACGCCCGGCCAGAGCATCAGCGTGCCCGGCAGCTTGTCGCGGTCCATCACCTTCTTGACCGCGAGCGCCGCGGTCATGATCAGCGCCTGTCCGGCGTTGTGTCCTTCGCCGTGTCCCGGAGCGCCCGGCACCAGTTCCTTGCGGGTGACGACGCCGGGGGTCTGGTTGGTGCTGGGCAGACCATCGATGTCGGTTCCGAGCGCGATGATCGGATGGCCGGAGCCGTATCGCGCGACCCACGAGGTGGGAACGCCGGCGACGGACCGCTGCACGTCGAACCCTTCGCGCACCAGCACGTCGGTCAGGTGGCGTTGCGTTTCGGTCTCCTGGAACCCGAGCTCGCTGTAGCTGAACAGCTGATCGACGAGCTGCTGCGTGAAGACGCGCCGCGATTCGACGTCGGCGGCGACTTCCTTCTTCAGCGCTTCGGTCTTCTCGCTGGGCGGCGCGAGCGGAGTGGACGGCGTTTGCGGTGGCTGAGCTCCGCCGCCGCGCTGCGCAGACGCTGGCGAGATGGCCAGCGCGAGAGCCGCGACGACAAGCGGCAGGACACGTCGTACATGCATGGCTGGGATCCTCTCGTTACGGATGATGTCGCGCAGCAGGCCGACGTGTCCGGCGCGCTGCAACGGTAAGCGTCAGTCTACCTTCTCCGTGCCGGACGCAGAGGGTCCCTGCGTGCGTAAAAAACGCGGATCCGACACAAGCGTTGGTGAACGCGAAAAAGTGACAGGACGGTGGGGCGGGGAGAACCCACGCACGCGCAAACGCACGAATGCACAAACGCACGAATGCACGGACGCAGGAACGCACGAGCGCACGAATTCGAGCTGGACCTCAGGGCCGCTATAATTCGTCAGAGCCATGACGCACTCTTCACGTATGCCGTTTGCTCTCCTCATTGGAGCCTCGCTGCTGTTTCTCGGCGCCTCCGCCACGGCCGGCGGGGCCGCGTCTCAGCCGCAGGATCCGAAGTCGATCCTCGATCGCATCTACTCGGTGGCGCAGGCGGAGCGGGGCGAAGCCCGGTTCAAGGTGTCCTGCAGCTCCTGCCACACGATCGGCGAGTTCGCCGGCGGCGCCTTCGCCGAACGGTGGAGCGGTCAGACGATGGGCGAGGTGTTCGAGTACGTCTCCACCACGATGCCGCAGAACGATCCCGGCGGGCTCAAGCCCGAGGAGTACGCCAGCGTCCTCGCCTACATTCTCCGCATGAACGCCTATCCGGTCGGCAGTGACGACATGCCGGCCGACAAGGACGCCCTCGCGAAGTTCCAGATCGTGTCCAACCCGAAGTAACGGACGCCCGTTCACCTGCACTCCCTGCTCGGAGGCGTGCCGAGCTGACGTTGTCCCGACGTCCATCCGGGCGACCGCTGCGCGGACCGTTCACGCAGCGACTATCATTGAACCGTGGATCACCACAGGAAACTCGCCATTCTCGTCAGCGGTGGCCCGGCCCCTGGCATCAACGCGGTCATCGGCGCCGCCACCATCCGCGCCGAGCTCGAAGGGCTCGAGGTGATCGGGCTGCGCGACGGCTTCGAGTGGATCATGCAGGGCGACATCAATCACGTCGTTCGCCTGACCACCGAGGCGATCAGCCGCATCCACTTTCGCGGGGGCTCGCACATCGGCATTGCGCGAGCGAACCCCACCACGAGTGCCGCACTATCTCGAGAACGCGGTCACGTCGCTCCTCCGCCTGGACGTCACGCAGCTGATCACGATCGGCGGCGACGATACGGCGTTCTCGGCGATGAAGCTCGAGGAAAAAGCCGCCGGTCGCATCCGCGTCGTCCACGTGCCGAAGACGATCGACAACGATCTCGACCTGCCGCCCTACGTGGACACCTTCGGATTTCAGACCGCGCGGCACTACGGCGTGGAGATCGTCAAGAACCTGATGGTGGACGCGAAGACCACCTCGCGCTGGTACTTCGTGATCGCGATGGGGCGGAAGGCGGGCCACCTCGCGCTTGGCATCGGCAAGGCGGCAGGCGCAACGCTGACGCTGATTTCAGAGGAATTCCCCAGGCCGCCCGTGCGCCTGAAGGAGATCGTGGACACCCTGGTCGGCGCCATCGTCAAGCGTCTGAGTTATGGCCGCCGTGACGGCGTGGCGATCATCGCCGAAGGGGTGGTCCTCAACGTGGCTCCTGAGGATCTCGAAGGGCTGCACGAAGTGGAGCACGACGCGCACGGCCATTTACGCATCGCCGAAGTGAACATCGGCGAGATCCTCAAGGCCGAAGTCAACGTGCGGCTGAAGGAACTGGGGCTCAAGGCGACCCTGGTCGCCAAGAACATCGGCTACGAACTGCGCTGCGCCGATCCGATTCCCTTCGACATGGAGTACGCCCGCGACCTGGGATACTGCGCCGCCAAGTACCTGATCTCCGGCGGGAATGGCGCGATGATCTCCATGCAGGGCGGGCACTTCGTGCCGGTGCCGTTTGCCGAGATGATCGACGGCGAAACGGGGCGGACGCGGGTGCGCATGGTGGACATCGCTTCGACCCGCTACGCGATCGCGCGTCGTTACATGATCCGGCTGCGGCGCGACGATTTCGAGGATCCGCACGAACTGGCGAAGATGGCGGCGACGGCGGGAATGTCGCTCGACGACTTCCGGCGGCAGTTCGAGCACCTGATTGCCAACGAGCCGCCGCCGTTCGGCGTCGACGCGCACGGAGAACGGAGCCGGTAGTCGGGAGGCCGCCGGTCGCGCGTTCGAAGCTCGACGAACGCGTCTGCCCCGAGACGAGGTGACACGACGAGCGGACTCGCGTCCGCCCGTCGCATGACCGGCTAGCAGATGACGCCGGTCTTGCCCTTCTTCTTCGGGGCCGCCTTCTTCTTCGGTGCGGCTTTCTTCGCTGCGGCTTTCTTCACAGCCTTCTTTGCGGCCTTCTTTGCCATGCTCTACTTCTCCTGAAATGCGGCCGGCATCATGCCGGACCGCGTGCGACGCAGCGCGCTAGTTCGTGACCTGCAGCTCACGCCGAACGTCGGGTGGAGGACCGGATCGAGGTGAGTGGAGGTGAGAGGTCGAAGCCGAACGAGAGACGGAACACGACACGACATCGTGTGTAGACGATCAGATCCTCGATCGAATTGATGAGCTACCAATGCTCGTTATGCTGGACGTCCGGCGCCGTGAAGTCAAGAGAGATCTGGCGTACCGCATCGCGGCGGACCGACGCACGACGCGCCGCGCGCGCGTCAGATGTCGATCGCATCCATGCGTCGGCGCACGTCCACGCATCAGCGCAGCGAAGCGCGGGTCCTCGCGAAGATTCGTCAGGAAGGGATCGAGCGTCGCGAGCAGATCGTAGTTGAGGAATCCGCGCGAGACGGCGGCCTCGACCCACCGGATCCCGAGATCGATCTCCTGCACGAGTGCGTAGCACTGGGCGAGAAACCAGCAATACTGCGGGTCGCCTTCCAGCGCACCGATCAGGTCCGGCGTCAGCAGCGCGATCACCTGCTCGCGATCGCCCGCGAAGGCGCGCTGATAGACGACGCCGAGCCTGGAGAACGGGTGATTCGGGACGAGGCGCGCGAGTTCGGTGAGGATGCGTTCGCCTTCATCGTTGCGTCCGGTCAGGACGGCCAGGTGGCCGTAGATCAGCAGCATCACCGGATTGGCCAGGACGTCCTCGTGCCGCTCTGACCACAGGGCCCACGCCCGCTGATAGTCGCCCCTGAACCAGGCCATCGTGCCAGGTGTCAGCTGGAAGATGGGCGTGACCGGATCGACAGCGATCAGGCGCTCGACCCACCGCTCGGCCAGCGGCAGCCTGCCGCACAAGGCAGCCACCAGGCAGCCCCAGAACAGGCTGGCCGTATCGTTCGGCGCCTCGTCGAGCGAGCGCTTCAACTGCCGCAGCGCACCCGCGACGTCGCTGCGATGCAGCAGCACGAGTCCGGCGACGCGATGGCCGTGCGGCGACTCCGGATCGATGTCGAGCACACGCCGGGCGCACGCATCGGCCTTGTCGAGATATCCGGTGTCGCCACTCGCACCTGAATTGAAATACTGCCAGTAGGCTTCACCCTTTGCGGCGAGGAGCAGCACGTTCTCGCCGACGATCGCCTCGCTCTGCTCCAGGCACTCGACCGCGCGATCGAGATTGTCCTTCGTGTACCGCAGCATCAACTGCCTGGCGCGCAGGTACCACTCATAGGCGCGCACATCGGCGATCTCATGGAGCTTGAGCTTCTGGTCCTCCTCAGCGGTCAGGACCACCCGCAGCGCGTCGACGATGGCCCTGGAGATCGTCTCCTGGATCGAGAAGACGTCCTCGAGAGAACCGTTGTACTTGTTTCCCCAGACAGGCGAGTCGGTGGCGGCTTCGATCAGTTTGGCGGTGATGCGCAGGGCTCCACCGCTGCGACGCACGCTGCCCTCGAGGACGTACTCCACACGCAGTTGCTGCGCCAGTTCGCTCACACTGTGTCTGCTCCCCTTGAACTGCATGCTGGACGTGCTCGAGATCACGCGCAGCTGCCGGATATTCGAGAGGTCCGTGATGATCTCCTCGGTCAGCCCATCGGCGAAGTAGTCGCTGTCGCTGTCCGCCGGCAGGTTGGTGAATGGCAGCACCACCAGCGAGCGCTTCTCGGTGGTGGTGGCCCTCGCGACAATCGCCGAACCGGTGGCGTCACCCGGCCGAGCCGCACCGCCTCGAGCGCGGCGCGGATCTCGGCGGCATCCTGATAACGCTGGCCGGGCTCTTTGGCAAGACAACGTTCGATGATGGCGCTCAGGCCGTGCGGCACGCGCTCGGGCAAGGGTGCTGGCACCCCGTGCAGGATGCGGCCACTCACCTCGAACGTGGTGAGGCCTGGGAACGGGAGGGTGCCGCAGGCCATTTCGTGCAGCATCACGCCTATCGCCCAGATATCCGCGCGCCCGTCCACGAGCTGCCCGCGCAGGGCTTCAGGCGGCATGTACGCCAGCGTCCCGGCGACACTGCCGGGTGACAGCATCGAATCGTAGATATTCGTCCTGGTCTCGCTGTCGTCGTCGCTGTTCTGCACCTGCCGCTGCGCGAGGCCGAAGTCGAGCACCTTGGCCTGGCCGTCCGAGGTCACCACCACGTTCGCGCTCTTCAGATCGCGGTGGATGACGCCCCGCGCGTGTGCATGCGCCAGGGCCCCGGCGATTTGCGAGCCGTACATCAGCACGGTTTCCGTCGGAAAGCCATCGGCCGGCAGCAGCGCGGCGACGGTACGGCCATCCACCAGTTCCATCACGAGGTACAGGATCTCGCCGGCATCGCACACTTCGAACACCGTACAGATGCTGGGATGGCTGAGGGCGGACGCGCTGCGAGCTTCGTGCATCAGGCGCTGGCGCGCCCTGGGCGTGGTTGCGAGATCGGGAAACAGCTTGATGGCGACCCGCCGTTCGAGGCGGCTGTCGAACGCGCGATAGACCACACCCATCGCGCCCGCACCGAGACGTGCTTCGATCAGGTAGTGGTCAAGCCGCTTGCCGATCATGGTAAAGAGGCACGGTCACGACCGTGAAAAGGCCGATGATATCATCGGCCCTCCTGCATGCCTGCCCGCGCGCGCGCTGAAACATCGGTCATCCGCCGCCCACGCGCCCGGCCCGCCGCCGCACGCGCCCGGCGTGCACCACGCCTCTGTGACCGCGCGGTAGTGGTCCTCACGGGCTCGATCGGTGTGTTGTGGGCGGCCCAGTTCGTACTGGAACTGCGCACCGAAGGCGAAGTGGGTGAGGTCCGGATCGTCATGTCCCGGAGCGCGGCGCAGCTGGTGACACCCGCCGCCTTGCGCGTCATCTCCGGAGCACCGGTACTGCTCGATCTGTACGAGGCCGACGCTCCGCTCCCGGTGGGGCACATCCAGATCTCCGACGGCGCCGACGTGATGATTGTGATGCCCGCCACGGCCAACATCATCGGCAAGGCTGCGAACGGCATCGCCGACGACGCGGCGTCGAGCTCGATTCTGGCGGCTGCCTGCCCGGTCGTCTTCGTGCCCAGCATGAACGAACGGATGTGGCGCAGCGCCGCCGTCAGGCGCAACATCCGCACGCTCATCGGTGACGGTCACCACATCGTTCCCCCGGTCGAGGGCATCGAGGTGGCGACACTGCGTCCGACGCTCGGCGCCATGCCTGATTCCGAAACGATCCTCCGTTCGCTGCGACGCGTGCTGCGCCGGAAGACGGCCTAGCGCCTACGCCAGAGACGTGTCGCCGCGTTTCCGGGTCGCGAGCACTGCCGGCAGACCGCTGCACCGGGTGACGGTGGTGAATCCGGCACCGCGCAACAGGCGGCTGCTCTCGCGAAACGTCAATGCCTGGCCGCGCGCGCCGAGGGCGAGCAGCATCAGGTTGTAGGCGACGGCCTCGGGAGGAGAACGCCGGCCGTCCTCGAGCAGCGGAGCGCACACCACCAGCACACCGCCTGGCGCGAGCGCTGCCCGGGCTTTTCGCAGCAAGTGCCGACGCGTCGGCAGATCAAAATAATCGAGCAGGTTCACCATCAGCACGAGTTCGAAAGGGCCGCCCCAGGGTCGCGTCGTCGCGTCGCCGCGAAGAGCCGTGACGCGGTTGCCGACGCCGACTGACATCGCGTGTTGCAGCGCGACCTTCACCACTGACGCGCGATCCTGCACCACCAGCGATGCGGACCGCGACCGCCGCAGGATCTCGATTCCAAGCGGCGAGGCGCCGGCGCCCACATCGAGAATCCGGCCCCGATCGAGATGCTGCCGGTGCAATTCGCGTGCGACGTCGGCCGCCCACCGGCGGCGCAGCGGCAGGGTCGAGGAGGCGAACGTCGTCCACAGCGCACTCCGTGCGGCGACGGGTGTGTCTGACCCGCCCCGGCGAATCGTCGTCGCGAGCTGCTGGAAAGCGGTCATCACCGGCGGCGCGTTGAAAAAGGCCCGCATCCCGCCGATCCACTCGGGCGAGCTGGCGTCAAGAAAGCGCGCCGCGTCGGGCGCCGATCGATAGCGGCCGCTTCGCACGCGCAGAAAGCGCATCGACACCAGCGAATCACAGAGGGCGCACACCGCGGACGCATTCGCGCCGCAGGCGGCGGCGATTGCTGCACCCGTGCGGGTTCGGCGTCCAAGCGCGGTGAACACGCCGAGATCGATCGCGGCGCCGAGTGTTGCGGTCTCCCAGTACGCGCACAGCGTATCGACGACGCGGAACGGGTCGGGCGCCGGCATCGCGGCATGCTACTATCCCGCGACGTTCGGCGCACTCGCCGGCCGCCAGGCTTCATGAAGGGGCCCGCGTCAGATGAAATCGACTCCCTACATTCGACCGGACTCGCTGGATTTCCGCGACCGCATGTTCCAGCCGACGCTCGTCGAGGTCCCGAGCGAGATCCAGCTCAAAGACTACAAGAAGTTCAACGTGCCGATCCTGGACCAGGGGAAGGTCTGGGCGTGCACGGGGTTCGCCCTCGCCACCATCGCCCACTATCTCCTGCGTCGACGGAAGATCCATCCGGACAAATCGAGGGTCAGCCCCGCCATGATGTTCGAGATGGCGCGGCGCTACGACGACTACACCGGCGAGAACTATGCCGGGTCGAGCGCGCGCGGCGCCATGAAAGGGTGGTTCCTGCACGGCGTCTGCACCGAGCAGCTCTGGCCGTCGCGGAGGACGCAAGCCGGTGGGTGCCTGACGACCGAGCGGGCCGATGACGCGGCAAGTCGGGTGCTCGGTGCCTATCTGCGGGTGAACCACAAGGATCTGGTGGCGATGCACTGCGCCCTGGCCGAGGTGGGGATCCTCTACGCGGTCGCGAACGTGCACGACGGCTGGTTCGACCAGGACTACTTGACGTGGATCGATCTGCCCGTCACGAGATGGCCCAGACATGTGCTTCGCGACGGCCTGATCCAGCAGTTCAAGCTGGACGAGCGGGGCAGACCGACCAACGATTACAACAAGGTCAAGGCCCCGCATGCGTTCGCGATCGTCGCCTACGACGAGGAGGGTTTCTGGATTCAGAACAGCTATGGCAAGCGGTGGGGCCGTGCTGGATTCGGATATCTGCGCTACGACGACTGGTTGAAGAACGGCATCGATGTCTGGGTGGCGAGGCTGGGTGTGCCCACGCGTCTGGCGTCCGCCACATCCGCCGCGCAGATCACCGCCTCGGTCGGCGCGTCGCCACAGTCCCAGACCATACGACAACTGCGGCCGCACCTCGTCCGCATTCACAGCGATGGCCGACTCCTGTCCAATGACGCCTACGGCACCTCGATCCACGACCTGGACACGATCTTCCAGGGCAGACGACACGTCAGCACATCGACTCGAGGTTCGCGCGGCGACAAACCACCTGCGCTCGGGGACTTCCTGACAGTCACGCACGGGTGGAAGAAGAAGCGGCTCCTGCTGTACGCCGGCGGTGAACTGTTTTCACTGGGCGCCGCCGTTCAACGCGGCGTGGCCGACTACCGCGCGTCGCTGCTGCGCGAGGAGGTGTACCCGCTCGCCTTCATCTGGCGCACGGGATTCTGGGATGTCATCGGCCGCGTGCTGCGCCGCGCCCTCGATGCGCGGCGGCCGGATTCAGCTATGAACGCGGACACCGACTTCATGCTCGACCGCCTGGACGACGCCCTCGAACCGCTCGCACGGGAGGAGGGCGGCAAGATGCACTGGGACGAGATCAAACGGACCGCACTGCGTGCCACCAGGGATCCGGAAGGCGGCGTTCTCCAGACGCTCGAACGAATCGCGAGGCTGGTGCATCAGCAGGACTCCACCGTGGAGGTCCACGTCATCGCACACGGCGCGGGCGCTCTCCTGATGGCGCATGCCGTCCAGTTGCTGACCAGCAGGGGCACGATCGGATCGGGCCCGCTGAAAGGTTGCACGGGCCTGGATGTGCCGGTCCACTCGTGCACACTGTGGGCGCCCGCGTGCACCACCAGGACGTTCCAGGAGACCTACGCGCCGGCCGTCGAGAAGAAGCGCATTCGCCGGTTCCAGCTGATCACGCTCACCGATCGGGCCGAGCAGGCCGACAACTGCGCCGGTATCTACGACAGATCGCTGCTATACCTGATCTCGCAGGCCTTCGAGGACGACGTGCGCGTGCCCGGAGAGTGTGCGGGCACCGCAATACTGGGGATGGAGCGGTTTCTGCCGTCGTACCCGGACGAAGCCGGCACCGATTCCGTGGGCGAGGACAAGTTGGGCGGCGAGGACGTCGCGAACCAGGACGACTACGATCAGTTCCTGGAGCAGTTCGCCGATCTGATGAAGCGGAAGCGGATCACATGGTTGCGCTCGCCGGCCCCGCTGAATTCCGGTCCCGGGCCAATGGCGCGCCGCCACGGCGATTTCGATGACGACGAAGGCACGGTGCTGGCGTCGTTGCGGTTGATTCTCGACGGTCCGCCCAGCGACCCTCGATGGTCGCTCGAAAAATATCGCTCCGCCAGTGCGACGAGAAAACGGGGACAGTCGCTGTAGCCGCGGACTATCGCGGCGACGTGCGTTCGGCATCCCCGGGCGATGCGGCGGCCTTCTCGCGCTCTTCGGCGCGCGCGCCGCGCAGGATGCCCTCGAGGCCGTAGTTGGCCTCGTGGCAGGCGTATTCGAAGATGGGTCCGTCGCTGCGGCCCATCGGCAGTTCCACCGTGAACGGCCTGCTGAACGTCGTCGGGTCGTCCACCGTGAAGCGATAGTCGATCGTGTCGGGTCCGCTGCGCCGGAAGCGCTCCACGATCGTCAGATGCTCGGCAGAACCAGGGCAGCAGTAATACGAGTTGAACCCTGACTGCGGGTGGTAATTGGTGGTTTCGACCACGAGCGTATCTCCGTCCCACCGGCCGACCGAGTCGCCGAGCCATCGTCGCATCGTGGATGGCAGGTGTGGGCTCCCGGTGAGCGGAATGATGCGGGCTTCGTGCACCATCTCCTGCAGGATGACGACGTGTGTCGGCGTCTGGACGATCTGGAAGTTGTTGTTGTACCCGCCCGGCAGTTTGGGCGCGCCCCGGGTGATACAGCGCTCGGCCAGATTCCGATCTTCGGGACCGGCCGTTGAACCGCGGAGCCTTGCTGAAATCTCGTTCGCGCGACGCCGGCCCTCCGGCGTCAGCGCGGGGATTCGTCCATCGGGCGGGTCCACGATCAGGGAGGTCCGTCTCGTCTGCAGCGTTGCGCCGCGTTCCCACCAGACCTGGTTGTAAGCGGCGTCCACGTCCTGTGCGGCATCCGCTGGCCGCTCGTCATACCGGCTTGCTGCGGCGGCGTCGAGCGCACGCGCCTCGGCCTCCGTCATGAACTCCCGGCCGGCGAACTGCGCCGGTCGTTCGAGCGGTGTAATCGTCGAGTTGTTCCAGATGCCCTGGAGGTCTGGGTGACCCCACGGCGTCCGCGACACTGTGCCGGACTGGCCGGCAGCCGGAACAGCGGCGGCAAGCGCCGCACAGAGAGCGAACGCCCGCACGGCAGCGACGATTGTGGACGTGTTCACGTCGTGCTCCTGACTTCGCCACCTGAGCGCAGCCTCTCACCACAGAGGACGCGGCGGCAGAGCTCTTGTGCCAGGTCGAGTGCTCTCTCTCTGTTCTGTGGTGTCCCGGTGTCCTCGGCGGTTTCCGTGGTGGAGAGCTGGATGTCACGGTTGAGAGCCATATCTTGTGCCTAACGTCGTTTCTGAGTCGTGTCAAAACAGGTCGGCTCGCGATAGAGCTTCGAGATGGTCACGATCGAGGGGTCGACCTCTTTAATCGCTGTGAAGAGCGGCTCCGTCGGTCGCCACAGTTCGTTCGCGGATGCGTCGTGGTGCGCAGGCATGAACGCCGCCGGCCGGTAGGTCCGCGCGTACTCCACCGCCTGCTGAGAGGTGAGCGCCGGCAGGATCGCCGCCGACGTCGCCACCAGGGCCAGATCGACGCCGCCGATCGCCGCCATGGCGGCCGTCTCGAATGGGGTCACCGCGCCGCCGCTGTCGCGATACATGATCCGATAGCCGTCGTCCAGGGTGATGAGATACGCGATCGTGCCCTCGGTCGGAATGCGTCGATCGTTGGTTCCGCGCTCGTGAATGGCCCGCTGCTCCGCCACCTGTTCGGGCGTAGGCGCCCGAGTTGTGCGCTCGAGCGCCTCACCGAATGCCGTTCGCACATCGGCAGGCGGGTCTCCATGGCGAGCGAGAATCGGCTGCACGGTGAAGTGCTCGAATCGAAGCGCTTCGCCGCCCTTGCCTGTGACAGTGCGGACCTGGGCCGGTGGCACTCGCTGCGCCAGCAGCTTCTCGGTGGTGATGGGGGCGCCGACGACCACCGCGCCAGTACGGATCGCAACCGATGCGGCGTCCGACATGTGGTCGTGATGGCCATGGCCGACGAGGATGACGTGCGCGCGCGAGACGTCTTCGGCCTTGAAGCCAAGCGGCGGGTAGATGCTCCCGCGATCGAAGTAGGCGTCGAGCAGGAGGATCTGATTCTGGTAAACCAGTTCGAAATTCGAATACCCGGTCCACCGCACCGCGAGCGTGCCGGGGTTGTTGGGCATCCGGCCGCCGGTGGATACCATCGTGCGATCCTCGCAGCCAGGATCGCGCTGCTGCGCGAAAGCCGACGCGGCGGGGACGGCGCACAAGAGCGCCGTGAGTATCGAGAGCCCGAGGATCCAACGCGTCATCGTGTCTCCTGCCGCTCGAGTATTGCCGCCGGATACCTATCGTCTTCGGTCTGTCGCCTACAGCCTATCGCCTATCGCCCATCGCCTCATCGGCCTATCGCCTGATCGCCCATCGCCCATCGCCTACTTTGGTGCCGGCTGCGTCAGGTACGCCTTCGACTTCGCCTCGTCCCTGAGTGGCGTCACCTTATCGGGGTCGATCCGCACCATCAGGTAGTTGATGTGATCGTCGATCTTCGTGAACAGGTGTCCCGTCCCTGCGGGAATGACCACGACATCGCCGGCCTTCAGCTGATGGGCCACGCCGTTCCTGATCTCCGATCCGTTGTTGCCAGGGCCGTTGAATTCGACGACGGTGCGGAGCGTGGCCGGACGCCGCTGCCGATTGACAATGTCCGGTCCAAGCACCAGGGTGGCTGTGCCCTCGATGATGTGGTAGACCTCGCTCACCTGGTCGTGCTCGGCGACCGCGTTCGGCTCCGGCTTGTCGAGTTTGCCGCGGTAGACCATGCCGATACCGATATGCGCCTTGCCGATCTCGATGTCGCGCACCTGCTGGTCGACCAGTTTCTCTGCAATCGCCTTCTTCGTGTACGCCTCGAGTTCCTCACGCGGGATCAGCGTCCCCGGGCACATGTTGCAGGTCGGTTGCGGATCTGTGGGGTTGAGGCGTGCCTGGGCCGCCATTCCCGCGGCGACGCACGACGCAGCACCGAACACCAGGAGCACGAACTTCAGGGGCGTGTCTACTCTCATCTCGACCTCACCTTCATTGTTGTCGTTCGCGTTTACTGGCCGCGGAATCTGGCCGCCTGTGAAATGCCGCGTCGGCGACCTGGCTACATCACGACATCACGACTGCAGCGGCGACTGGGGCGGCAGGGGCGCCGCCGGCCCTGGCGGATAGCTCTTGCGCCGTGTTGAGATGCCGATGATAAGGCCCACCGCGGCGCCGATGCCCGCGCCGATGGCCTGGCCCAGCAGAAGCTTCGACGTGGCGTAGCGAATCACCTCAGGGATCTGCACGACCGACGTGATCTGACCCCCTTGCGGCACGCCGCCCGGCGAGGTGTACCAGGACAGCATGGGCGGCACGAGGAACGAAGCGCAGGCGACACCGATGAGAGCACCGGCGAGCATCAGGATCAGGGCCGTCTTCATTGCGACGCCCAGTATACCGACACGGCGATACGGACCCGCCGCTCGAGCCATGCCCGCCAGGGTGGCTCATGCGGCACAATGAGGGACACTGCGCCGATGCCACAGTCGAACGGAGCGATTCAGATTCGCACGATGATCGCCGCTGATGCCGTCGCTGCCGCAGGGCTGACCACTGAACTGGGTTATCCAGTGGATGCAGCGGCGATGCAGAACCGCATCGAGCGTATCGGCACGTTGCCCGATCACGGACTCTTCGTGGCCTGCCACGGCGACCGGGTCCTCGCGTGGATCCACGTCATGAGCGTGCATCACCTCCAGTCCGAGCCGCGGGCCGAGATCGGCGGGCTCGTCGTGACCGCTGACGCGCGAAGCGGGGGCATCGGCGCGATGCTGGTCGAGCGCGCCGAACAGTGGGCTGCTGCCCTCGGTCTTCGGCAGATCGTCGTCCGATCGCAGATCGCACGGGACGCCGCGCACAGGTTCTACCTGCGTGAGGGCTACGAGCGCACGAAGACGTCCGCGGTGTTCTCCAAGGCGCTGCCGCTCTAGCTCTCGGTTACAATCTCCCGCCTGGAGGTCTTTATGAAAATTTTGCGAGTGATCGGTGCCGCGTCTGCGGCGATGTCGGCGGTTGGCGTGTTCGTCGTGTTCTCGGCCGGTCTGGGTGCGCAGCAGACGCCCGCTCCACCCCAGCCCATGTCGTTCTTCATCACGAGCGCCGGCAAAGGTGACGGCGCGAACCTGGGTGGCCTGGCGGGAGCGGATGCCCACTGCCAGTCGCTTGCGGCTGCGGCAGGACGCGGCGGCGTGACGTGGCATGCCTATCTCAGCACGCAGGGCGCCGGTGCCGTGAATGCGCGAGACCGGATTGGAAATGGGCCCTGGTACAACGCGGCGGGCCAGCGCGTGGCCCAGAACGTCGCAGAGCTCCACGGCGACACCGTCGAGCAGGCCCGGATCGGCAACGCGCTTGGCAAGCAGCTTTCGCGTACGGAGAAGAACGGCGTGGTCAACGGTGTGGGCGATACGCCAAACGAGCACGACATCCTCACGGGATCGCAACCCGACGGCCGCGCGTTCACAGACGCCGCCGATCACACCTGCAGCAACTGGACGAGCAACGCAGCCACAGGCTCCGCGCAACTCGGCCACTCCGACAAGCAGGGTGGTGGCAACGGATCGTGGAACGCATCGCACCCGAGCCGGGGATGCGGCCAGCAGAACCTTGTCGCCACGGGAGGCGCGGGAAAGCTGTACTGCTTCGCGGTGAATTGAGGAACGAGTCGGATTGACGGATGCCTCGGATTCGATGTGGTCCGTCCGGTACTGTACGTAGGGTCGGGTCTTCAGACCCGACCCTATTTCAGACCCGTCCCCATCAGCAACCCAACAATTTCGGCGGGTCTGAAGACCCGCCGCTACGCCTTCCAACGACTGCCGCCGGGTCTGAAGACCGGCCGCCAGTTTCGACCGCAAAGAACACCTCAGAAGGTCGTGGCGCGATCGATACGAGAGGTGAGGTACGGGAAGAACGGGTTCCACGACACGCGCATCAGCGCATCGAGCGACACGATGAGCACGTCCTTCTCGCCGCGCGGCTTCAGGCTGCCGAGCGGTCCCTGGCTGCCATAGAGCGGATCGTTTTCCGGAAAGGGCAGCGCGACATGCGACAGCGAGAACATGTCCGCCGGCCACGCCAGCCCGATGGGCTCCGCGGTCATCGTCGCCGCCGTGCCTGCCACCGACATCGCCGAGGCATCGAGCGTATCAGCGCCGGTGTTGGTGACAAGCGTGACCGCGAAGCGCCGCGTGCCGCCGTCGAGCAGCCGCGGCAGCACGGCGCCGGGCCTGGTGAATGCATCGATGCGGGACTGACGATTGAGGTCGAACAGCACCAGCTCGTGGCCACCTGCGGGTAAGCGGTCGAACAGGTCGTAGATGACGGCTGGTGTGCTCACGGTCGAATCGACCACCGACTGGAAGGCGAGCACCGGTGCGAGGGTCTGCAGCCGACCGGCGGCCGACAACCGCGACAACTGTTCGCTGAGTGCGCGCGTGAGGCGCGCCGACTGAAACCCGGCGTTCGCAGGAAACGAGTTGTACTTGAACGGGTTGTACTCGGGATAGATGTCGAGCCATCGCGCCTTCTCGACCACCGGGCCAAGCCTGCTGATCGCCCGCGCCAGCCACGCCGTCGGCGACACGCCGATCATCGGCGATATCAAAATCAGCCGCGAGGGCGCCGGCAGCGACGGGTTCTCGAGCGCGTCGAGCGCGTACTTGGTCACGAGCGCGCCGCCGTTGGAGTAGCCGACGAGCACCAGCGGCCGGTCGGGGCCGACGCGTGTCCGCACCTGCCGCGCGCCCATCGTGACCGCGGCCATCCAGTCTTCCCAGTCGGTATTCACCAGGCCGCCGGGAACAGTGCCGTGTCCCTGCATCCGCAGCGACAGCGTGTAGAACCCGCGGTCGTGAAACCGCGCGGCGACGGCACGCATCGAGTACGGGGAGTCGGTGAGTCCATGAATCAGCAGCACGCCCCCTCTGGGGTCCGCGGTGTCGAGCACCTGCGTCCGGTTGAAATCGCCGAACGCCAGCGGATGGCTGCGGTTGCCCGTCACGTAGCGGTTGGGAATGGCCGGATTGGCGGTCCTCGTGACAACCGAGTCGACGACATCGTGCGCCTCGCGAAAGACGGCCTCCTCGCGACGGAGGTACTCGTCGAATGTGAAGCCCTCGGTGAACTCGCTCGCGCGCGGTTCGAGGCGGGACACGAGACGGTGCCAGGGCTGGAGGTCGGGCAGCCGGCTGAGGGCGCTCCCCGCGCCGCCGATCACGATCGAGACGAATACCAGTAACGCGGCGGACACGAGACGGACAAGCCAGGTCTTCACCGGAAAAGTGTCTCACGGCCCAGCTTTTCAGCATCACCAGCGAGCGCACGCGCCGCGGCGGGCGGTGTCTCCAATGCTCGAGATTCCGTGTGTTCCGTGTGTATCCGTGTCCTCCGTCTTGATGGAGTTGTAACTTCGCGACCGCGCTGTGGTTGCGTATGATTGCCGGACCGCCACTTCGAGTGATGTTCAGGAGGAAGAGCATGATCGCCGTCCGCGCCCGTTTCGTGGTCGCGTGCCTCGCCGCAGCCGGATGCCTGACAGGGGCATCGAGCGCTCGCGCACAGACACCGCCCCCGCCATCCTTCGAAGATCGGTACATGGAGCCGATCGAGCTGTTCAAGACCGGGCTGGGCACATTCGCGCGGCCGATTTCGTCGAGCAACAAGGAGGCCCAGGCATTCTTCAACCAGGGCTTCCAGATGATGTATTCGTTCGCGAAGCCGGAGGCGGTGCGCTCCTTCCGCGAATCGTGGAAGCGCGATCCAGACTGCGCGATCTGCTACTGGGGCGAGGCCTGGGCCTGGGGATCGTACCTGAACGCGCCGATGTCGGCGGAGGAGTCGCCCCACGCGTATGCGGCGATTCAGAAGGCGCTGTCCCTCAAGAGCCACGCCGATGCGAAGGAGCGCGCGCTGATCGACGCCATGGCGGTCCGTTACGTCGAACAGTTCGTTCCCGACCAGCGCGTCGAGCAGGATCGCGCGTATGCCGATGCGATGAAGGTGCTCGCCGCCAGATACGCCGACGACCTCGATCTGGTGACGCTCTATGCCGATGCGCTGTTCCTGCTGGAACCGCGGCGGGGCACGCGTGACGTCAAGGATCCGAACGTACAACGGCTGCATCAGGTGCTCGAGCAGGTACTGTCCAAAGACATCCACCACCCCGGAGCGTGCCACCTGTACGTGCATGCGACGGAGTCGACGGTGGTGCCGGGCCGCGCCGAGGCGTGCGCCGAGTTCCTCGGCAATTCCATCCCCGGGGCGAGCCACATCAATCACATGCCGTCGCACACCTGGAACGAGGTCGGCCGGTGGGGCGATTCGGTGCGTGCGAACCTCGAGGCCTGGCACTCGGACCTGAAGGCCGCCGTTGGTGAGGGCTTCGCGATCTATCCCGAGCACAATCTGCACATGCTGCTCTATGCGGCCTCGTACGACGGCCAGGGCGCGATCGCGATGCGCGCCGGCAAGGATTACGCAAAGCTGACCGGCGATTCGTTCTACGAGGCGCTGACGCTGCTGCGATTCGGACGATTCGATGAAGTGCTGGAAGTCACCTCACGGCCGACCAACGACGTGACCGGCGGCCTGTGGGACTTCGCCCAGGGATATGCGCACCTGCGGCAGGGCCATGTGGACTTCGCCAACCTGTATCTCGGCCGTGTAAAGAAGGCTGCCGAGACCTCCAAGTCCGCATTCCGGATGCACAGCGCCAAAGCGTTGCTCGGCATCCCGGCAGCTATTCTCGAGGGCGAGATCCAGCGGACGGCCGGGGACGTCGAGGGGTCCATCGCCACATTCGAGCGCGCGGTGACGCTGGATGATGCGCTGGGGTACGACGAGCCGGAACCGCTGCCGTTCGATGCGCGGCACTTTCTCGGCGCCGCACTGCTCGAGGCGAAACGCTTCGCCGATGCGGAGCGGGTCTATCGCGAGGAACTGGTCGACCACCCGCACAACGGCTGGTCGCTGTTCGGCCTGCAGAAGGCGCTCGCCGGGCAGGGAAAGTCGGACGAGGCGGTCGACGCCGACATGAAGGCAAGCTGGTCGCGGTCCGACACGTGGCTCAGGGGATCCCGTTTCTAGCTGGCTGACCTATGTCCGAACAGAATCCCGCGCTGCGCAACAACGACCTCGTCGACCTGCAGGATCAACAACAGACCATCGAGCTGGTATCGGCCTCAATCCTCGGCTTGTGGGAGGTGGTGAACAACCTGACGCGACTTCGCCCGACGAGACGTGAGCACTTTCGCGTCACGATCTTCGGCTCGGCACGAGTGGAGCCGGACCACTGGGTGTATGCAGCAGTCCGAGACATGTCGGCGGAACTCACGCGCATGGGCTGCGCGATCGTTACGGGCGGGGGGCCCGGGCTGATGCAGGCGGCGAACGAGGGCGCGGCGCAGGCGGCGCCTGATGGCGAAGGCCGGTCGGTCGGGATCCGCGTCGAACTGCCCTTCGAACAGGACGTCAACCCGTTCGTCGGCAGTGCCTTCGAGCACCGCACCTTCTTTTCGCGCCTTCACCACTTCGTGCTCGTGTCGGACGCGTTCGTGGTGGTACCCGGCGGTATCGGCAGCGTGCTCGAACTGATGATGATCTGGCAACTGCTGCAGGTGCGGAAGCTCTCGGATACGCCGCTCGTGCTGGTGGGTCCGATGTGGCAGGGTCTGATCGACTGGCATCGGCAGGTCATGCTGCGACCCGGATTCGAGCTGGCCTCGGCGCAGGATCTCGCGATCCCCCGTGTGGTCCCCGGCGCCCCTGAAGCAATCGCCATCCTCCGCGAGAGCCACGCGGCGTGGACGCGCGCGCGGGACGCGGAAGCAGGCTGATTGATCCGGCGAGGGGCAATCGGCGACAGGCGATAGCTGATGGGCTATAGCTGATGAGCACGATGGAACGAATCACTCGCCTACTGCGACGTCGTCTATTCCTCAACGACCGACGAGAATTTCGAGCAGCGCATTCGCGTCGCTGGACCAGGCGGGGAAACCGAGACCACGCGCGGCGCCGTGTTGATGTTCAACACAACGCACAACAACGAGCACTACGGCAACATCGTCGTTTACATGCGCCTGAAGCAGCACGTCCCGCCTTCGACCGCCCGAACACCGAACCTGCAGCGATAGGCCCTGCCTCGGTGTCGTGGGCGTCGAGCCTGCGCCCGGTCGAGCGGCAGCGCGGCCATCGCCTATCGTCCTTCGCCGACCGGCCCCTGCGGCGCCGGCGCCAGCTCCGGCCCTGCCGCGTCCACCTGCTCGGCGAAGTGGCAGGCGCTCCAGTGCCCGGGCGCAATCAGCCGCAGCGGCGGCACCTCCTGGCTGCACACCGGCTGCGCCATGTAACACCGTGTGTGGAACCGGCAACCCGACGGCGGGTTCGCCGGGCTCGGCACGTCACCCTTGAGCACGATGCGCGTGCGGCGCCGGTCCGGATCGGGGACCGGAATAGCGGAGAGCAGCGACACCGTGTAGGGATGCCGCGGGTTCTGGTACAGCTCGGCACTCGACGCCAGCTCCGCAATCGTCCCGAGATACATCACCGCCACGCGATCGCTGATGTGCTTCACCACCGAGAGATCGTGCGCGATGAAGATGTAGGTGAGGTTCATCTCCTTCTGCAGATCGCGCAGCAGGTTCACGACCTGCGCCTGAATCGACACGTCGAGCGCAGAGACCGGCTCGTCGGCGACGATCAGCCGCGGATCCACCGCGAGCGCCCGCGCGATGCCGATGCGCTGGCGCTGTCCGCCCGAAAACTCGTGCGGATAGCGTGCGGCGTGCGATCGGCGAGAGGCCCACCCGGGTCAGCATCTCGGCGACACGATCGTCGCACCGCGCGTCCGCGCGCGAGGTTGTGCGTCGTGATCGCTTCCTTGAGGATGCTGCCGACCGTGAGCCGCGGGTTCAGGCTGGAATACGGATCCTGAAAGACGATCTGCATGCGTCGGCGCAGCGGCCGCATCTGGCTGCGCGGCAGACCGACAATCTCCTGCCCTTCGAACCTGACGCTGCCGCTCGGTCGGCTGAATCAGTTGCAGGATGCAGCGGCCCGGCGGTCGTCTTGCCGCAGCCGCTCTCGCCGACCAGGCCGAGAACCTCGCCGGCGTCGACGTCGAACGACACGCCGTCGAGCGCCTTGACGTGCCCGACGGTGCGCGACAGCAGGCCCTTCTTGATCGGGAAGTACTTCCTGAGATCGCGAACCTCGAGAATCGGTTGCATCGGCGAAGCCGCTACCTCCGTGCCCTCCGTGGTCGAGCCTTTCATCGAGCGACGTCATGGTTCCGGAACCGGGTTCAGCGTGCCGGCGGCGATCTCGTCCGCCCGGAAACAGCGCGACAGGTGACCGTCCTCGGATCGCCAGAAGTTCGGGATCGTCGAGAGCATCGGTTCTGCGCGACGGGGCAGCGCGGATGGAAGCGGCAGCCGATCGGGAAGTTCGCCGGGTTCGGCACGTTGCCGGGAATGACGCGCAGGCGGTCCTGCGTCGTGCCGAGCTTCGGCAGCGACGCCTGCAGCCCCGCGGTGTAGGGATGCAGCGGCCGCCGGAACGCCGAGCGGACGTCGCAGTACTCCACCACCCGGCCGGCGTACATCACGGCGACGTGGTCGGCGGTTTCGGCAACGACACCAAGGTCGTGCGTGATCAGGATGACGGCCATCCCCAGCTCTGACTGCAGCCGTTTGAGCAGCTCGAGAATCTGCGCCTGGATGGTGACGTCGAGCGCGGTGGTCGGTTCGTCGGCGATGAGCACGGCCGGACGGCAGGCGAGCGCCATGGCAATCATCACGCGCTGCCGCATGCCGCCGGACATCTGGTGCGGATACTCGTCGACGCGCTGCTCCGGCGACGGGATGCCGACCAGTTCGAGCATCTCGATGGCGCGATGACGCGCGGCCTGCCGGCTGAGATTTTCGTGCAGCACCAGCGTTTCGCATGATCTGCTCGCCGCAGGTGAAGACCGGGTTCAGCGACGTCATCGGCTCCTGGAAGATCATCGAGATCTCCTTGCCGCGAATCGCGCGCATCTCGCGCGGTGATCGCCTCGAGCAGGTTGCGCCCCTGGAACAGCACCGATCCGCCGACGATCCGCCCGGGCGGCTGGGGACCAGACGCAGGATCGACAGAGCGGTGACACTCTTGCCGCTGCCCGATTCGCCGACGACCGCGAGCGTCTGGCCCGGATACGACGTCGAACGACACGCCGTCCACCGCCCGCACGACACCGGTGTCGCTGAAGAAGTGGGTCTGCAGGTTCTCGACGCGCAGGAGCGGTTCCGTGCTCACGACTTGCCCCCGGAGACCCGCCGCGGATCGAGCGCGTCGCGCAGGCCGTCGCCGAGGAAGTTGAACGCCATGACGGTGAGGAAGATGGCCAGGCCCGGGACGTAGAGCAGCCAGGGGAACGACGTCAGCGCGCGGATGCTGCGCGCCTGGTTCAGCATGTTGCCCCACGACGAGGCCGGCTCCTGCACGCCGACCCCGAGGAACGACAGCACGACTTCGCCCAGGATGTAGCCGGGAACGGAGATGGTGGCGGCCACGATGACGAACGACCAGGTGTTCGGCAGGATGTGCCGCGTGATGATCCGGAACCGGCTCACCCCGAGCGCCTCGGCCGCCGTGACGTACTCGTTGCGCCGGATCGAGAGCACGAGACCGCGGATGACACGCGCGAGACCCGCCCAGCCGATGAACGCCAGGATTGCGACGATCCCGAGATAGACCTGCTGGCTCGGGAGATCGATCGGAAAGACCGCGCGCAGCGCGATGATCAGGTAGAGCGACGGAATGCTGAGCAGCAGTTCCGTGCTGCGCATGATCACCGAGTCGGTCAGCCCGCCGAAGTAGCCCGAGATCCCGCCGAGCAGCAGGCCGAGCGAGAACGAGATGAGAATGCCGATGAGGCCGACCGTGAGCGACACCTGCCCGCCGAACAGCAGGCGCGACAGTTCGTCGCGTCCGAACGAGTCGGTGCCGAGCAGATAAATGCGTCCATCGATCGACGCCGAACAGGTGGAGGTTGCTCGAGAACAGTCCGAGCAGCCGGTACTCGGATCCGCGGACGAAGAAGCGCACGGGCCGCTCCTCGGTGGGAATCTCCTCGTACCTGAATGCGGAGGCGTTGGCGAGGCGAGTCTGTCGGATGAACGGGCGCAGGTGCAGGGAGCCGGAACTGTCCACCCAGTGCAGCGACTGCGGCGGGTGGAAGTACCGCCGCCTGTCCATTTCCTCTTCTGAATACGGTGCGACGAACGGCGCCACGACTGCGAGCAGGTAGAACACCAGCAGGACCGCGCCGCCGACGATCGCAATCGGACTTTTCTTCAGCTGACGCCAGAAGATACGTGCAGGGGATTCGGGCGGCGCCGCGCTGTCGGCGCGCGACGATTCCCGGTCCACCTGCAGCGGCGCAAAGGGATCGCGCAGGTCAGTCATAGCTGATGCGCGGATCGGCGATCGCCAGCAGCAGGTCGGCGATGAGGTTGCCGAGGATCAGCACCACCGACGCCATCAGCACCGAGCCCATGACGAGGTACTGGTCCTGCGTGAGAATGGCGTCAAGCGTCAGCCGGCCCAGCCCCGGCCACGAGAAGATGATCTCCGCGACGAAGGAGCCGGACACAAGCGCGCCCAGCGTGTAGCCGAACAGGGTGATCATCGGATTCAGCGCGTTGCGCAGCGCGTGCTTGTAGATGACGACGCCCTTCGTCCAGTCCCTTCGAGCGCGCGGTGGTCACGTAGTCGAGGCGCAGCACGTCCAGCAGGTTGCCGCGCATCTGGCGCATGCGGCTCGCCAGCGGCACGAGGCCGACCACGAACGCCGGAAGCGCCAGGTGCCACAGCAGGTCTCCGCGCCCTGCCCATCGCCGTGAGATCGTCGTAGTCGATCGAGCGCATGCCGCCGACCGGGAACCACCCGGTTCGAGCGGCCAGCATCAGCAGCAGCAGGCCTGAAAGAATCTCGGGCACCGACAGCCATACGAAGGCGATGAGCGACAGCGTCTTGTCGACCCACGAGTACTGCCGCACCGCGGCCCAGATGCCGAGTGGCATCGCAAGCCCCCAGGTGACCACCGCGGCGGCGCCAGCCAGCATCAGCGTGTTGCCGAGCCCCTCCCTGATGACCGTGAACACCGGCTGGTGGCGGGAGAACGACTCGCCGAAGTCGAAGTGCAGCAGGATGTTCTCGAGGTAGAGGCCGTACTGCACGTACCACGGCCGGTCGAGACCGAAGTTCCGGCGCATCGCCTCGATGGTCGCTGGCGAGATGGCCGGGTTCTCGGCCATCTGATTGAGGAAGTCTCCGGGCGCGAGCTGCAGCAGCAGAAAACTGAGCAGGCGAGATCCCGAACAGCAGCGGGATCATCTGCAGGAAGCGCCGGAGAACGTAGGTTCTCATCCGCGGTTCAGACCGTCACTTCTTGACGTAGAGACGATCGATGTTCCAGATCAGGCGGTGCGGAATGACCGACGGCTTCGCATTCCCGAACCGGTTGCGGAGCGGAATCTTCGCGTTGATCGTCGGCAGCCAGACAATCCACGCCTGCTCGTTGACGATGTTCTGGATTTCCTTCCACGCCTGCTTGCGGACGGTCATGTCCGCGACGCTCACAAGCGTGTCCATCAGGCCATCGATCTTCGCCTCCTCGGGCGTCGCCGGCTTCGGCTGGCTGATGTTCCAGTAGTGCGTCCGTCCGCTGGAGCGCCAGACGTTCTGGCCCATCGCGGGATCGGGCGGCACGCCGGATTGAAGCCCGAGCAGCATCGTGTCGTACTGCTTGTCGTCGCGGATGTTCGTGATGAGGGTGTTGAAGTCCACCGGCACGAGCGTCACCTTGATGCCGACCTTCGCGAGGTCATCGCGGATGAAGTTGGCCATCCCGACGCGCATCTTGTTGTCGCTGTTCGTCTTCATCGAGAAGCTGACCGTCTGCCCCTGGGCGTCCTCGAGCACGCCGTCGCCGTTGGCGTCCTTCCAGCCCAGGCTTGCGAGCAGCCGCTTCGACTCCTCGAGATTGAAGTCGTACTTCACGATGTCCGGGGTGTACCAGAGCTTTGAACCGGGGGTGGCAGTGGACCAGTTCTTCACCGCATCGCCGAAGAAGATGCTCGGGATCATCGCTTCGCGGTCCACGGCCATCGAGACGGCGCGCCGGAACACCGGGTTGTTGAACCAGCGATACTTCGCCGGTTCGACATACGGGTCGCCGACCTTGCGGCCGTTGTCGGCAGTCTGCGCGGTGTTGAGATTGAACCAGAAGAAGTTCGTGTTCAGGGCCGGGCCGAGGTCGTACAGCGTGTAGTTGCCCTGCTGCTGATTGTCGGCGTACCAGCTGGTAGTTCTCGGGCTTCACGTTGTCGAGCCCGTCGATCTCGCCGGAACGGAACTTCAAGTCCGCAGTGTCCTGGTCGGGCACGACGAGGAAGACCAGTTCGTCGAGGTAGGGGAGGCGGTGCTTCTGGCTGTCGAAACCGAACCAGTACGGATTCGGCTCGAGCACCGTCTTCTCGGCAGGCCGACGTGCTGTTTGAGGCGCCACGGTCCGCTGCTGACGATCTGCTCGGGCGGCAAGGCTCACGTTGTAGGCAGACGCAAAGTTTCCTGCCTTGAAGATCGGCTCGAGCACATGCTTCGGCATGATGGGCACGGAGCCGGCGCTCGGCGACCACCATCGCGTTGGGGGCGGGCAGCTTGATGACGATGGTGTAGTCGTCCGGGGCGCTGACCTCCCACTTCTTGCCGTTGGTGATGAGCAGGTCCTGCACCGACGGATGCAGGGTCTCGTCGTACGCGAGCTCGAAGCTGAAGAGCACGTCCGAGGAGGTGATCGGATGCCCGTCCGAGAACGCGGCGCCCTTCCTCAGGTGAAAGGTCCAGGTGAGTCCGTCGGCGCCGACCTCCCAGCTCTTGGCAAGGCCCGGTGCATCCTGTTGCGTCTCGTTGTCGAAGTCCACGAGACCGACGAACATCCTTGCGGTGATGTCGGTCGAGGAGGTCTCGTTGGCCATCATCGCGTTGAAGGTCTTGGGGCCGGTCGTCTCACCGAGGACGAAGCGTCCCCCGTAGGTGCCGATCGAGTCCGTCCGCTCGATGCGTGGTTCTTCCGGAAGCGGCTTCTGCTCGCGCACCGCCGCCGTCTGCGTCTCGCCCCCGCTCCGGCCGCCGCAGGCAGTTACGCCGCCGAGCGCAACGGCGCAACCAAGCGCAGCCAGAAACCAAGTGCCTCCAACCCGTGCCATCCAGCCTCCACCAGTATCGAGATCGAGCGAGCGGCTTTCTCGCGAGTATAGCGCGCCCCCTGCATTCCTTTAGGCCCGCCGCCTACAATCGGGGCTGTTACGGCGGTCGGTTTGGCCGACCGACGGAGGTGAGCTGATGGACATCAAGACGCTGCACGACATGTTCTGGCTTGGCGTGCCGGTGCTCGAAAAGATCCTGCGCCCGATCACGATTTACGCGTTTCTCATCGTCAGCCTGCGGCTTGCGGGAAAGCGCGAGCTCGCGCAGCTCAATCCGTTCGATCTCGTCGTGCTGCTGACCATTTCCAATACGGTGCAGAACGCGATCATCGGTGAGGACAACAGCGTGACCGGCGGCTTGATCGGCGCCGCGACCCTGCTCATCGTGAATCACGTGGTCGTGCGCTACCTGTATAGCCACGAGCGGCTCGAGCACCTGGTGGAAGGCGACGAGGACGTGCTGATCGACAACGGAGAGTTGCTGACCGGCCGATTGCGGAAGGAACTGATCACCGAAGGGGAACTGCTCTCAGCCGCGCACAAGCAGGGCTTCGCGACGCTCGGGGAAGTGGACCGTGCCGTGATCGAGCCGGGCGGGACGATCGTGTTCCTGGCAAAAAAGCCGCCGGCAGACTCGGTGCGTCACGATGAGGTGATGTCGAGGCTGGACCGCATCGCGGAGCAACTGGCGGCGCTGCGGCCGCCGGGCGCGGAGGGGCAGACGTCTCGCTCGTAATAGGATTGCAACCCGATCCCTGATCCCTGATCCCCGATCCCCGATCCCTGTTTCCCGTCGCAGACCACTTATGGCCGACCGCATCGCTCGAACTCCTGCGTTCTGGATTGGCTGGATCAGCGCAGCCATCCTTCTCGTGATTGCCGCGCTCGCGGGCGTATACGCCGCCAACCTCCGGCTACAGCTGGAAGATGTCGAATTGCGGCTGGTCGATGCCGTGACCAGGCTGCAGATGTCGGAGGAGCGGCTGGTCGGGGCGGCCACTGAATCCAATGCCATTCGCGCCAACCTCGCGTTGCTGACCGCACCCGACGTCGTCGACTTCAAGCTGACCGGCACGGGGCAGGCGCCACAGGCGAGCGGCCGCGTGTTCGCGAGCCGAACGCGCGGGCTGCTGTTCGCGGCGAGCAACCTGCCACCGCTGCCCGAAGGTCGCACCTATCAGCTCTGGTTCGTGACCGGCGGCGCCTCGGTGAGCGCAGGCATCGTCCGCCCGGACCCTCAGGGCAACGCGACGGCAGCGTTCGATGCCGCGACGGACGCGCCCGCGTCGCCGGCGGGGTTCTCGGTGTCAATCGAGCCTGATGGTGGAGTTGCCGCACCAACCGGCGCCATCGTGCTGTCGTCCCGGCGTTAAGGCACCAGCACTTCGCGGCGTGGGGCACGAGCGCGTCGCGCAAAGCCTGCGTCGCGAACAGCGTGACGGCAGCTCGGCCTACTGCGCGGCCCGGGAGTGCGGCGAGATCGTCACCCAGCCCCAGAAGGACCTGGAGGCCGATCCGTAAGCGAAGAGCAGCACATCGTTGCCGTCGCGTCCGCCGAGGCTGCCGTAGGACACCGGCCCCTCGCTGGCGGGCACCGAAATCGTGAAGTCGTCGAGCGAGGTTTCCTGCGTGAACGTCAGCGTACGAGTGCCGGCCTCGGTCTCGCCTTCGGTCACGAGCGCCCAGCCCTTGTTCTTCTGCCCGGGGTCGGCTGCCGGCGGGAGGTCCACGGCCAGCGTTGCCGAAGGCCCGTGCAGCACCAGCTTGTCACCCTCGATGGTCATGCGCTCGATCGTGTCGAGCGCGACACGTCTGTATTCGCCGCTGACGTTCACGGTCTGCGATGTGGCGGTGAGCGGACCTTCCTCGGGGAGCGTCTCCGAGCAGCCGGTGTTGGCGAGCAGGGCGAACGCGGTGCAGAGCAGTGCCAGTCGCCTGAGTTCCATGAGGTCCATGATACGAACCACGGGCCCGGTCGCGCTACACTCTGCCGGGCCACACAGGCTACGGGCCACACAGGCAAGGGAAAGGATTGAGACATGAGGAAGGCTTCATCGGCACTGGTCGCCATCGGATGTGCGGCGGTCGCCTGTCTGGTCGGCTCGCGTGGCGTCGCTGCGCTCGGAGACGACAGTGCCAGGTTTCTGACCGTCGATCATTACGTGCGGCTCACTTCGAAGGTCCCGGCGATTGCCGGTCAGCAGAGCCTGGTGTACGTCCGCGAGAAAGTCCGCGCCGGGAATGCGCTGCGCGGTGCGACGCCGCCTGACAAGGTGGTCGTCTTCATCCACGGCGCGGGCACGCCCGCGGAGGTCGCCTTCGACGTCCCTTACAAGGACTACAGCTGGATGGAGTATCTCGCCGAGGCCGGGTTCGACACGTTCGCGATGGACGTGACCGGCATCGGCCGGTCGAGCCGCCCCTGGCCGATGAACGATCCGTGCAACCTGTCGCCGCAGCAGCAGGCGCCGCTCATCCCGACGCTGATTCCCGCCCCGTGTCAGCCGAGCTATCCGAAGACGCTGACGACCATTGGCAACGACTGGGAGGACATCAACGCCGTTGTCGACTACGTGCGCGCGCTCAGGCATGTGGACAAGGTGAGCACCGTGGCGTGGTCGCAGGGTGGACCGCGCAGCGGCGGCTACGCGGCTCAGCATCCGGAGAAGATCAACCGGCAGGTGATGCTCGCGCCGGCGTACAACGCGCAGGGACCTGCCACTCCACCGGCTCCCGCCGCGAATGCGGTGCCGTTCAACACGCAGTCGCTCGCTGACTTCAACGCGCTGTGGGGACGCCAGACCGGATGCGCCGATCAGTGGACCGAGGACGTGCACGACGTGGTGTGGTCAGAAATGCTGGCGTCCGATCCCGTCGGAGCCACGTGGGGGACCGGCGTGCGGCGCGCGCCGGGCACGCCGTCCTGGGGCTGGAATCAGGCGGTGGTCGCGAAGACGCAGATCCCGATACTGATGGTTGCCGGCATTCACGACGGCCAGGTACCGCCCGAGCGCGTTCGGCAGCTCTATGCCGATCACGGTGCCAAGGAGAAAGTGTTCATCGATCTGGGATGTTCCTCGCACAACGCGATGTGGGAGAAGAATCACCTCATTCTGTTCCGCGCCACCCTCGAATGGCTTACCGCGGGGAGCGTCAACGGACAGAAGGAGGGGATGCTCAAGCTCGGCTACTGACCGCAGCCGTCCCCAATCCCGTACAATCGTCAGATATGCCGAATCTGACCGTCGAAGGGTTCGGGACCGTCGAGGTCCCGATGGGGAAGCGTCTGGTGCTCGCGATCGAGCAGGACGCCAAAGTGGATGTGCTGCACGCCTGCGGAGGAAATGCCCGCTGCACGACCTGCCGCGTTGAATTTATCGAGGGTGAGCCGACGACCCACACCGCGGCCGAAGTAGAACGACTTGCGGCGCGCGGGCTGACCGGCGTGCGCCTGTCCTGCCAGATCGTCTGCGATCACGACATGACGGTGCGGGCGATCAGTCGCCTCGAAGGCAGCGGCAGGCCCGATCCTGGTCCGACCCCCGAGGCGTCGATTACCCCGCCGCCGCAGTGGGTCTGACCTCGAATGGTCGGCCGTCGGCCCGTGACCGTCGCGCTGCTCTGCGCGGCGGTCGCCGCCTTTTCCTCAACGCTCCGTTCTGAGACCCCGCCTGCCGTTCCCGACATCCTCGTGTCGCGCCAGTTGATGGAAGCACAGCGACTGCGCGTGGGTGACACGGTCAGGCTCTCCACCGATTCGACGGGAGCCGATCCGCGCCGCTTCCGCGTGGTCGGCCAGTACGAGCCCACGCCGGACCCGATGCGTCTTGGGGCCGCACGCCTCGAGGTGCGTCTGCACCTTCCGGACCTGGTGGCTCTGGACGCACGCGCATCCGATCCCCTCGCGGCCGAAACGGTAGACGCCATCAACGTGGCGTTGCGCGATCCGGCCCAGGCGCGCGACACCGCTCGCCGTCTGGCGAACACGATTCCCGGCGTGCTCGCGCAGCGCACCGGCAATGACGAACGCCGGACCGCTCCGTTCGTCGTGCTCGAGCGGTTCCATCTGGCTATTGCCATCGTCACCGTCCTCGCCAGCAGCGTGTTCCTGCTTGCGCTGATGCTGATGCTCGTCGAAGAGCGGCGGTCGACCGTCGGCATTCTGCGGCTCATCGGCTTCCGCCGCTCGCGCATTCTGCAGCACGTACTCGCTGAAGGCGTGGTGATTGCCATCGCCGGGGCCGTCTTCGGCATCGTGCTGTCGGTGCTGATGCAGGGCGGCATCAACCAGTTCTTCCAGTGGCGGTACGACACGGCGCTGGTGTTCGTGCGGATCACGCCAGGCGTGGCCCTGCGATCGATCGCCGTTGCGGTGCCCCTCGGCGTCACCGCCATCTTCGCCTCGTCCTGGTCATTGCTCAGGGGCGAAGGCGCTGTCGCAGACGCGCCGATGAACACCATCGCGTTCGCGGCGCGCAGCCTCATCCGACAGCCCGGCCGAACCTCGCTGGGGATTCTTGGGATCGCTGCGGTCGGCGCCCTGCTGTTCGACATGCTGCTGCTGTCGCGCGGCCTCGTGGTGTCGTTCGGCGACTTGCTCGACAGCCTTGGCTTCGACGTGCGCGTGACCGCGACCGATTCGCCGTTGCCGGGCGGCATCCGGATGAAGGACGCAACCGCGGCTGCCGCGGCAGTGGCGAGGTTGCCCGGCATTTCCGAGGCGGTGCCGATGCGCACCGCAAGTGGCGAGATTGCCCAGGAACGCGGGCCGGCACTGGCCTTTACCCTGACGGGAATGGACCCGGGCACGCGACGCCCGTGGACAATCGTCGCGGGCCGCGATCTGGACGCCGCGATCGCGCCTCCGGGCATCGTCCTGAACCAGGCGCTGATGGACGCCGCGGGGAAGCCACTCGGCAGCGAACTCCAGGTCCGGGTCGAATGCGACTCGAGCCGCGCCGCGCCGTTGCCGCGGCCGTTCACGCTGCTCGGTGTCGCGCAGTTCCCGTTCGATGACGAGGCGCAGCATTCCGCCGTGATGACGCGCGCCGCGCTGCGGGACGCCTGCGGTGACGAACAGGACGAGGCCGACATGCTGATGGTCGCATCGAGTGCCGGTGCGGCTGGCGCCGTGGCCGCGATCCGGACCGCGCAACCCGAGCTCGTCCCGATCACCAACGAGCAGATCGTCGCGCGCATGCAGGCGCAGGGCTTCACCTACTTCCGGCAGATTTCGACCGTGCTCTCGACCATCACGCTGCTCTTCGGTTTCCTGCTGATCACCGTGCTGTTGACGGTGTCGGTGAACCAGCGTCTCGCCGAAATCGCGGCACTCCGTGCGCTCGGCTTCTCCGGGGCCGCGCTGCGGCGGACGTGCTCGCGCAGGGCGCGATGCTGGTTGGCGCCGGCGGCGTGCTGGCGCTGCCGCTCGGCATGGCGCTGTCGGTCTGGCTGGACCGCATCCTCAAGGCCATGCCCGGCATTCCGGCCACGATGCACTTCTTCGTCTTCGAACCGCGAGCGTTGTTGCTTCACGCGGCCCTGCTCGTGGTCACCGCGCTGCTCGCATCGGCGTATCCGATGTGGCTGGTCGCGCGGCTGCCCATCGCGACGACGCTGCGCAACGAGGTGGTGGGTTGAAGACGCCGCTCATCGAGGCGCGGGCGCTCAGCAAGATCTTTCCGATGGGTGGCGGGCCCGTGCACGCGCTTCGCGATATCTCCGTGCAGATCGCCGCGGGCGAGTACCTGACCATTCGCGGGCCATCAGGGTGCGGCAAGTCGACGCTGCTGCACATTCTCGGCTGTGTCGAGACGCCCTCGTCGGGCACGCTGCTGTTCGACGGACGCGAGGTTGGCGCGCTGCCGGACGTCGCGCGCAGCGATCTGCGCCTTCGGAGCATCGGCTTCGTGTTCCAGCGGTTCTTCCTGCTGCCGATGCTGACGGCTGCTGAAAACGTCGATGTCCCACAAGCGGAAGCCGGCGTCACGAAAGCGACCCGCCGCCAGCGGACTGCGGAACTGCTCGACTACGTCGGCCTCGCGCACCGCGCCGACCACCGGCCGTCGCAGCTGTCGGGCGGCGAGGCGCAGCGCGTGGCGATCGCGCGCGCCCTGGCCAACCAGCCGCGTCTGCTGCTGGCCGACGAGCCCACCGGCGAACTCGATCGCGCCAATGGCGAGCACATCGCGGAGCTGCTCGATCGCGTGCAGTCCGACGGCACGACCGTGGTGGTCGTCACCCACGATGCCACGCTCGCTGAGCGCGCATCGCGCCGCCTGGTGATGGCGGATGGACGGATCGAGACGGAGGAGATGGGCCGGTGATCGTCACGATGGCGTGGAAGTCGCTGGTGGCTCACCCGATCCGCACCGTCGTGCTGGGCGTCGGGTTCGGCCTCGGTGTGTCGGTCATGGCCACGCTGCTCGGGCGTCGGCGAAGTGGTGCTGGACCAGGCGCGCTCACCGAAACTCGCCGGCGGCGGCGACCTGCTGGTGACGAGCCTGGCCGGTCCCGTGTCGTCGGCGCGATTCGTCTTCTCGCGGGTCACGGGCGATCGTGCCGTGCAGGGCAGCCTCGCCGAGGCGCCGCGCCGATCTCTGTTCGTCGCGCCGGACGGCGCGGTGACGCCAATCGTCGCGCACGGCGGAATTCCCAGTCTCGAACGCGCGCTCGGCGATCCGGAAACCGCGATCGATCGCTGCGTGGACAGATTCGCCGCGGGATGCGGCGTGGGCCAACCCGGATCCTGCGGTCGTGTTGCGCGCCATGGATCGGTTCAGGCCGGTGCCCGACGTGCCGGCGCGTGCGAAGTCGTGGGCTGAATGGCTCTACTTCAAGGGCACGGTCTGGAGACGTGCAGTTCTACATGACCTTTCTTGCGGGCCCCGCGATGGACGGCGGGCGACGGGTTGCGGGCGTGCGCCTGCAGCTCGATCGCGGCGGCGACCTGACCAGTTATTCGGAGTCGGTTCCGGTGGATGAGGCCTCGTTGCTGCGCGATGCGCCCGATCTGACGATCGGCGGCGCGCGCGTGCGGCTCGAGGGGATGCGCTACCACGTGACGTTCGACCTGCCGCGGCCTGGTGCCGGAGCCAGGGCGCGAGCCGTTGGACGACTTCTTCATCGAAGCCGCAGCCGGTCGATCGCTGACGCCGATCGAACTGCGCGGGGCCGGCGGGTGGGTGTCAGGCTACACGGTCCCGGTGATGTCGGGCACGCTGTCAGGCTCGATCGTCGCCGAGGGCGCACGCGTCGATCTGGCCGGCACCGGCTATCACGATCACAACTGGGGATTCTGGGAGGGTGTGTCGTGGCGCTGGGGACAGGTGCAGCACGAGGGCTTGTCGTATGTCTACGGACGCGTCATTCCACCACCGGACGCCGCCGACCCCGAGCGTCTTCCGGGCTTTCTGGTCGCCCTGGGACCTGACGGACCGGTCGGATACGCCACGCGCGTCACTATCGAAGAAACAGACGCACCCGGCACCAACCGTCCCAGTCGCATCGTCGTGACGGCGCGTGGCCGCGACCTCAGTCTCCGCATGGACATCGCAGTCGAAGCCGCCATCGTCAATCGCGGCGGTGCGCTCGCGGCCGGTCCCGACTTCCTTCAGCTGCGCGCGCAGTATCACGTGACCGGACGTGCGGGAGGCCAGGACCTGGACTTCACGGCGCCTGGCGCGGCCGAGACCTTCCGCGAGTAAGAATGCAGCCGAGTACGTACGGGCGGGTCTTCAGACCCGCCCAGCCCTCGACCGTCGGGTCTCTAAAGACCCGACGCTCCGGCAAGTCTAGAACCAGCTTTGACTCAAGCGCTCAGCGTGAGTCCGCACGCTGCGATCAGCTGGCGCATGTCGTCAGGAATGGGGGCCTCGGCCTCTACCCGCTGCCGCGTGAACGGATGCGTGAACGACAGCCGCCAGGCATGGAGCGCCTGCCGAGGGAACGCTCTCAGCATTTCGCGCAGCGTTCCATCCTGCGCGTGCTGCCATCGCGGCTCGCCATATTTCGGATCGCCGACGAGCGGCCATGTGCTTGCGGCCATGTGCACGCGCACCTGGTGCATGCGGCCGGTCAGCAGCTGACACTGCATCAGCGCAAGGGTGCAACCCGATCGTTCGACCTGATCGCGCCGCGCGAAGCGGGTCAGGCTCGAGAGTCCGCCGCTGAGCGCCGCAATCACGCGGCGCCGATCGTCCGGGTGCCGGCATAGCGGCAGATCGATCACCCCGCGCTCGCGCACGACTGGTCCATACACCACGGCGAGGTACGACTTCTCACTCTGTGACGACTGGAGGATGCGCTGCAGGCGAGCGTGCGCATCCCTGGACTTCGCAATCACCATCGCGCCTGACGTGTGCTTGTCGAGGCGTCCGACCAGTGAGGGACGTTGATCCGCTGGCCAGTCTCGCGCGTGCCAGAGGAGAACGTTGAGAAGGGAGCCAGACGGGTGCAGGAACGTGGGGTGAGACACGACGCCGGCCGGTTTGTTGGCCACGAGGAGATGTTCGTCCTCATACAGCCGGTCGAGCTGTCCATCTTCGGGGAGCACAGGCGCACGCGGCTGCTCGTCAGGCAGGAGGACCGTCAGCGTATCGCCCAGTGCGGCGCGTGTCGACACGCGTCGAACCACGCGTCCGTTGATCGAGACGCGTCCGTCTTCAATCCACGTCTGCACACGGCTGCGGGTCGCCCGTTCCAGGTCTGTCAGGTGGCGGCGCACCACCAGATCCATCCTCCGCCCGGCGTCGCCGCGATCGGCGGTGAGGGTTCGCGGCGGCATGGGCACGGTTCATCGTAAGTCACAAGTCACAAGTCACAAGTCACTCACCGACTCACCAACTTACCAACTCACCAATTTCTTTTGGCAGGCGAGTTGCTCACGGGCCGCGTGGGTGATTCCTGTGACAACCAAAATCAGCTCAACGATTCTGGGTCGCTCGGCGTGTGTACTGGGGTGCGCCTCGGTGGCATTGCAGGTGAACGTGGCGAGCGCGGCGCCCCGCGCGCGCGGCGATGAAGTTGCGCGGGGGCATCGCGCTGCCGCCCACGAAGCGCTTGTCCTCGTGCGGGCAAACGCCCGCCAGGCGAAGCTGGCGGACGACCCGATGGCAGATGTCGATGCGGAGGAATCGCTCGGGCGCGGCGCGTGGCGGCTCGTTCGGTCGCGCAGCCGGTCGGCTGAACAACTCGCGGCGATCCTGCGGTCGAGGGGCGACGTCGAACTCGCCGAACCGAACTACGCCGTCCAGTTGCTCGGAACACCCGATGATCTGTCCTCACCGCTCTGGGCGCTCCAGAACACCGGTCAACGTCTCGAAAACGGCGATGTCGGGACGCCGGGTGTCGATCTCGATGCTCCTGATGCTTGGGACGTCACGCAGGGTTCGCGTCGGATCGTGATTGCCACCATGGACACGGGCGTCATGCAGACGCACCGCGACCTGGCGGCGAACCTCTGGACAGCGCCGCGCGCCTTTACCGTGATGATCGGCGGGATGCCGCTGACCTGTGCCGCGGGCAGCCACGGTTTCAACGCCGTCTCGCGCAACTGCGACCCGGCGGACGACAACGGGCATGGCACCCACGTCGCGGGCAGCATCGGTGCCGTTGGTAACAACACCAACGGTGTCGTCGGCATCAACTGGGTGACCAGCATCATGGCGCTCAAGTTCATGGATGCCTCGGGGAATGGCTACATCTCGGATGCGATCAACGCCATCGAGTTCGCGTTGCAGGTCAGGCAGACGTTTGCCTCGACCGGAGAGGCGGACATCCGCGTCCTGAACAACAGCTGGAGCGGCGGCGGGTTCTCGAAGGCGCTCAGCGACGAAATCGAGAAGGCTGCAGGCGCGGGCATGCTGTTCGTGGCATCGGCAGGCAATACCGCGTTGAATCACGAAGTGACACCGGCGTATCCGTCTGACTATGCGGGCTCAAACGTGCTGTCTGTGGCTGCAACCGACTACCGCGATCGGCTCGGCTCGTTCTCCGACTTCGGGTCACAGCACGTGCACATCGGCGCGCCCGGCGTCCTCATCTATTCGACGACGCTCTCCGCGACCGACCCCGGGGGCAGCTACGGCACCCTCACCGGCACCTCGATGGCCGCGGCATACACGTCAGGCGTCGCAGCGTTGGTCCTGTCGCATTGCGACTACGACGTCGGGGCTCTCCGCGATGCGCTGGTGCGCACCGGCGTTCCCGTTCCGGCGCTCCGCGGTCGAACGCAGTACGGGACGCGCCTGAATGCTGCTGCCGCGGTGCAGATCGTGCGACACGGCCTCCGCCGGCAGTGACATCGTCATCCACGCGGCAGACATTCCCGCAGCGGACCGCCACGGGGCGTGGGAGCCGCAGGCAGACAGCACCGCGGCAGATGGCACTGCCCTCGGAACAGTTGATTCCGGCTGGTCGTCTACGAGCGCGCCACTTGCGCAGCCCAGCGATTACTTCGACGTCCGATTCCCGGCTCAGGCTGGCCGGTCGTATCGCGTGTGGCTGCGGCTGAAGGCGGAGGCGGATTCGAAGTGGAACGACTCCGTCTGGCTGCAGTTCAGCGATGCGCGGGTGAACGGCGAGCCGGCATACGGGATCAACTCGACCGAAGGGCTGGCGATCAATCTGGAAAACTGCGCGGACTGTGGCGTCGCAGGCTGGGGGTGGCAGGACCGCGCCTACTGGCTGGCACGAACGGCCATCACCTTCGGCACGTCTGGCACACAGACGATGCGCGTGCAGACTCGGGAAGACGGCGTCGCGATCGATCAGATCGTGGTCAGTGCGTCGGCGTGGGTGTCGGCCTCCCCGGGGCAGGTCGGGGGTGATTCGACGATCGTCGCGCGCACGCCACCGTCGAGCCCACCCGGATTCAGCGACACGCCGGGCGCGCCGCCGGTCAGTACGCCGTTCGTCGGAACAGGTGCGGCACTTCCAGGAACGGTTCAGGTCGAGGACTTCGACAACGGTGGTGAGGGTGTCGCATATCACGACACGGATGCCGCTAATAGCGGAGGCGGCTACCGCTCCACAGGCGTGGATATCGAGCTCAGCTCTAGCGGTACCCCCAACGTCGGCTGGGTGGCGCCAGGCGAGTGGCTGGCCTACACGGTCAACCTTTCAGCTGGCGGGACCTATACGGCCCAGTTCCGCGTTGCATCGTACGGGCCTGGCGGCACGTTCCATCTCGAAGCAGGCGGCGCGGATGTGACCGGTCCGATCACCGTGCCCGATACGGGATGGTGGCAGACCTGGCAGACGGTGTCGCGCACCGTGACCCTCCCTGCAGGACAGCAGGTCCTGAAACTGGTGATGGACTCCGCCGGTGCGAATGCGGTCGGCAATTTCGACTGGTTCGCGATCAGCGGCGATACCTCGGGAACAACCTCGGGAACAGCACTGCCCGGACGGATCATGGCCGCCAGCTTCGACGATGGCGGAGAAGGCGTGGCATATCACGACGATTCGGCGGGCAACCACGGTGGCACGCCGCGCGTCACCGACGTCGATCTCGAACCGTCGTCGGAAGGCGGCGAGGACATCGGCTGGATCGGCGCCGGCGAGTGGGTGCGCTACACGGTGAGTGTTGCCGCGACCGGTTCGTATCTGTTACAGATCCGAGTCGCCTCGCCGGACGGTGGGGGAGTGCTCCATGTGGACGCGGGCAGGACGGACGTGACCGGCAGCGTGGCGGTGCCACGGACCGGAGGGTGGCAGGCGTGGACAACGATCAGCGTTCCCGTCTCGCTGGTCGCGGGACAGCAGGCGCTGACTCTGGCGTTCGACGCGCCGGGGTTCAACGTGCGCTATGTGGATGTCGCGGCACAGTAGTCGCCGGATTACACTGACCGGATGACGCTGCTGACATCGACGCTGTGACGCGGCCGCCTTCGCAACACGAACAACTCGCCGCGCTCGCTGCCGCGGCGATGCGCGAGCGTGGCCTTGATCCGGAATTTCCGGCCGAGGCGATGGCCCAGGCGGCTGCGTTGCCTGATGTGCCGATGCCGGCGAGCGAGCCAATCCGCGACCTGCGTGATCTGCCGTGGTGTTCGATCGACAACGACGATTCGCGCGATCTCGACCAGCTCTCCGCCGCTGAGCGGATCGGCGACGGGCGCGTGCGCGTGCTCGTCGCGATAGCCGACGTCGACGTGGCGGCGCCCAGGGATTCGCCTGTCGATCGGCATGCCGCCATCAACACCACCTCCGTCTACACACCGGCTCGCGTGTTTCCGATGCTGCCGCCGCGTCTCTCGACCGATCTGACCTCGCTCAACGCGAACGCGGACCGGCTCTCGATCGTCGTGGAGTACACAGTCGGCAGCGACGGATCCATCGCGGCGGACGATGTGTACGGGGCGCGGGTACGGAATCATGCGCACCTGGTGTACGACGACATCGATGCGTTTCTTGCGGGACGCGGACCTCTTCCGAAAGACGCGCAGTCACCGGGCATGCGCGAGCAGCTCGAGATGCAGGACGGCGTCGCGCAGGCGCTCGGGCGCCGCCGCCACGAACTCGGTGCGCTCGATTTCGATCTGGCCGAGACGCGTGTGCGGTTCGATGGCGAGACGCTTCGCGGCCTCGAGCCCGAGTTACCCAACCGCGCGAAGTCGCTGATCGAGAATCTGATGATCGCCGCCAACGGCGTCGTCGCGCGCTTCCTCGATCGGCGCGGCTCGCCGTCGATTCGCCGTGTCGTCCAGGCGCCGCAGCGCTGGGATCGCATCGTGGCAATCGCCTCAGCGCTGGGACAGCAGCTCCCGCCCACTCCGGACTCGCGCGCCCTCGCAGTGTTCCTGAAGGCGCGCAAGGAGGCCGATCCCGCCGACTTCCCCGAGTTGTCGCACGCGATCATCCGTCTCGTTGGTGCTGGCGAGTACCTGGTGGACACCCCTGCAACCGATGCGCCCGGGCACTTCGCGCTTGCGGTGAAGGACTACGCGCACTCCACTGCGCCCAATCGCCGGTACTCGGACCTGGTGACGCAGCGGCTGCTCAAGGCCGTCCTCCGTGACGGACCGTCTCCGTATCCGGTCGAGGAACTGACGCGGCTCGCCAGGCTCTGCACTCAGCGGGAGGACGATGCGAACCGTGTGGAGCGGCAGGTGCGGAAATCGGCCGCGGCCATGCTCGTGGTGAGCCGGATCGGGCAGCGCTTCGACGCAGTCGTCACCGGAGCGTCGCCAAAGGGCACCTACGTCCGCACCTGTGCGCCGCATATCGAAGGACGCGTCGTACACGGCGAACAGGGGCTCGACGTTGGCGATCGTGTAACAGTCCGCCTGGCTTCGGTCGACGTGCCACGCGGGTTCATCGACTTCACGATCTGACACAGCAGCCGTTCGTGCCTTTGCGTGCCTTCGTGCCTTCGTGCCTGCGTGTCGTATCCCTGCCGAATCTGCATAGCCGGCCCAGCCCGGAGAGCGCAGACTCTCACCAGGAACATGCGACCCGTGTGGGCGCGCCGACACGTTCCGCGCCGTCCCCCGGTCCTGTATCTGATCGTGTCCGCCAGGAGGAACATAGTGAATACCAACACCGCCAGGATGCATTCCAGGGCTCTCCGCGTCGCTCTGACGCTCGCCATCGCCCCGTTCCTGTTCGTCACCGCACCTGCGCAGGAGCCCGCGGGACAGGACCGCGCCGCGGCCATCAAGCAGGCGCTGGCCGAGAACCAGGCGGCGCTCCGTACGTACACCTGGGTCGAGACGACAGAGATCAGCCTCAAGGGTGAGGTCAAGAAGACGGAACAGAAGCAGTGCTTCTACGGTGCGGACGGCAAGGTTCAGAAGACGCCGATCGCTGGCGCCGCTCCGGCGCCGGCCAAGCAGCCCGAGAGCAAGGGCGGGGGTCGGCGGGGCGGCGGACGTGCAAAGGAAGCGATCATCGAAAACAAGGTCGATGACATGAAGGACTACATGGCCAAGGTCGCGGCGCTGGTCCAGGATTACGTACCGCCGAGTCCGGCGAAGATTCAGGCGGCGCAGGCGGCGGGGAACGTGGCCGTGCAGCCCGGGCCCAAGACGCTGCTGAACATCAAGGACTACAACAAGCCGGGCGACGCCGTCGCCATTGGATTCGATTCAGCGGCGAAGAAGATGGCGAGCTTCAGCGTGAATTCCTATGTCGAGAAGCCGAAAGAGGATGATGTGACGCTGACGGTCACCTTCAGCAGCCTGACCGACGGCACGAGCTATCCGGCGCAGACCCTGCTCGACGTCAAAGCCAAGCAGATCCAGGTGAAGGTCACCAACGGCGGCTACAAGAAGGGGCAATAACTCGGCTGCGAGCGCAGGCCGACAGGCCTGTGTTCGTTCATGAGTTCTGGAACCACCGAGCTATCGGCGCGACATCGTGCGTGACGGGTCGACGATCGGCGCCGCCCAGTCACCTGCGGAAATTGCGTCGGTGACGCGCTCGATGCGGATCGTCGCCGAGCCTGCCCGCACGGCGACGATCACGGCGCTGCCGACGATGACGCGCTGAGTAGTGCTCGTGGCGCGTCCGCGCTGCCGGAACAGGACGACGCGCTCGCCTACGAAGGCGCCTTGCTCCTTTCCTCGTTCGATGACCATCAGCCGCCGCGGCGAGCCGAGCATCTGTCCTTCGTCCGCGAAGAGAATCCGCCGCGCCTCGCTGTAGTCGGCCGTGCCGCCTGGATCCTGCTCCCGCGCGGATTCAGGGTCGAACGATGCCAGGAAATCGCCTGTCCTCACCTCATCGCAGGCATACACGACGACGGCGCGCGACTCGTGGTCGCTGGCCTCGACGATCTGCACCAGGCCGGCTGAATGTTCGCGCACCGCGTCGCCAGGCGCTCCCCCTTCGACGCTGTAGCGACGCCGGACAACGAGATTGCGTCCGACGTTCAGGCCGTGGTCGGTTCCTCCGTGAACGATCAGTTCCGAACCGGCTGTATGCAGCCTGTCTTCCGGGAGGTCGCCACCGCGGGCGATCGTGCCGAGCCAGTCCGGCTCGCCCTCGGGTTTCGCCGGACCGCAGATCGCGTCGCGATCGTGTGCCGGCACTGGAATCAGGATCGGAGGCGCCCGGCGGGGTGCAGCCGTTCGTGCAGGCGGCGTGTCCGGCACCAGTCCTCGAACTTCAACCGTCTCGGTCAGCGCTGCCAGATCCAGACGCTCGACGACCTGCGATTCGCGCCCCGCCTGAACGGTCAACGTCACGTCAGCGCTGGCAAAGCCTCCGAGTTCGAAGGCGAAAGTGGTCGGCGCAGCTGGCAAGGCCGCAAACGCGAATTCGCCGGCGTGATTGGTCACCACTGTGGCGAGGAGCCGTCCGTCGGCCGAAGTCGCGGTGACGGTCACGCCAGGCAGGACACCGCCCGACGCATCGATAACGGCGCCAGAGACCGCGCCTGAGACCGCGCTGAGACCGCGCGGTCCGTGGGCTGTCCCGCCGCGACTGCCGCGCACGTGAGAAACAGCGCAACGATGGTGAGCGTGGCGAACGATGTGCGTTGGACGAGTCCGGGCATTCCCAACAAGCAGCATCGGACCCACGCCCTGAGAACTTTACCCCGCCCGCCCGGCCAACCTCTCGTCCGCCATCGGCACTCCACTCGTTGAATCCGCCAACCGTGAATTCAACCCGTAGAAATCGTCCAATCGTGAATTCAACGTAAAATCGTCCAATCGGGAATTCAAATCGTAAAATCGTCCAATCGTTACATCGTCAATTGGATCCGCATTTCTCCGCGAGGATCTTGAACGACTCGACCTGCAGGCGTTTCGCGCCGGCGGCCGTTGCCGCACCGCCAGTGCCGCGGCCGGAACTCGAGGCCGGCATGATGGTCCCGGTCACCTGCAACCTCGCGCCCTGATGGCGCTCGATTTCTGACTCGCGGCCCACGAGGCCGAACGTGGTGCGTTCCACCCGGCCCGACGTCCCGGTCGATCCTGTCTGGCCGCTGTCCGCGCGGCTCGCACTGGACGGCTCGGCGACTCCCGCGGTCACCGGGGTGGCTTCGGTGAGAAGAAATGCGTCCACGAGCGCCGAACTGTTCGCCTCGTCATCGGCGGTGTTCGGCGACGCTGACGTGCCGACGATAGTGCCGCCTACTGAGCCGTTTCGCTGTGCTCGTTGGACGCATCCCGCGACGGTCACCTTGTCACCGGTCGCTGGCGCAGACTGCGCGATGATGCTGCCGGAACTGCAGAGTGCCAGGGCTCCGATAACGAGGCCCGGGGTGATTGATCGAAACGTCATGGGCGATACCTCCGCCGCTCATCCTGCAACCCCATCGCCAGTTTCTGCGAATCGGACGCCTCTCCGACGATTCCCGACAGGCAGTCAGTGTTGAAGGAACGTAATTTACGAAAAGACTTAAGAAATATCGATCCACCCGGTCGGTATTTGATTTGCGTGCGGAGCCATGTACCGGGAGGACTGCATGGTCACGCGCTTCGCCGTCGCGGTCGTCATCGTCGCGGCTCTGGCTGGATGGACCCTGTGGTACGTCATACGTGCCTTATCCGTCTGGAACCGCCGCCGCGTCGAGGGCATCGTCACGGGCCAGGATGACATGCGTCCCCGGCTGGATCATCTGGATGTGGGGCGCGCCATCGCGCATGACCCGTCCTCCGATGGCGGACCGACGGAAGCCTGGCCAGGCCGGGCCCATCCAGGCGACGGGGACCCCACCCCGTACCCGCCTGCGGCGACTGACAACTCCCCGTCAGCGCAGGTGCGGCAGTGGGCTCGTGGACGGCAGTGCGTGACATGCGGCGGACCGCTGGTCGAATCGCGCCTGGCCGGTCATCACATCGCGTTGCTCGAGCCCAGTGGCATGACGCGCGAGTGGGTGGACGTCGCTGCCGACCGTCTTCCACTCGCCCTGGCCACCTGCTTGCCCATGTGCTGGAATTGCCACGTTGCCGCCACGTTCCGCCGGATGCGTCCAGACCTGGTGACCGATCGAGACGACGCCATCGTGCACATCAAGCACGACTGACGTGTGTGCCGCCAGCGCTCAGCGCACTGTTCGGAAGAATTCGCGAATGTCGTTGACCAGCAGATCCGGCTGTTCCAGTGCGGCAAAATGGCCGCCCCGCGGCATCGGTGTCCACCTGACCAGGTTGTAGCGCGCTTCAACCCACTTGCGCGGAGGAGTGGTGATCTCCTTCGGGAACAGGGCACAGGCGGTCGGCACGGTCACCCGTCCCTGCACCGGTGGCGCGACCCGGTTCTCGTAATAGATACGGGTTGACGATGCGGCCGTTTCGGTGGCCCAGTAGATCGTGATGTTGGTGAGCAGGTCGTCCTTGGAGAAGCGGCTCTCGATGTTGTCGCCGCAGTCGCACCAGGCGTGGAACTTCTCGACGATCCACGATGCGAGTCCCGCGGGTGAATCGGTCAGCGCGACACCGAGCGTCTGCGGCTTCGTCCCCTGAATCTGCTGGTAGGCACGCTCATTTTCCATGCGCGCGTTGGTTTCGTTCATCAGCTTCACTTCCGCCTCCGGAACCCCTTCGAGCGAATTGGCCCCACCCGGCGCCGCGGGCGTGATGCAGAAATTGAGGTGCAGCCCCGCTACGTGCTGCGCGTCATTGATGGCGATGATGCGGCTGATGATGCCTCCCCAATCCCCGCCCTGCGCGCCGTAGCGCGTGTAGCCAAGCCGCGCCATGAGCTTCGCGATGATTCCTGCCATCTTCTCGGGACTGTAGCCGCGATCCTTCGGCCGCTCCGAGAAGCCGAACCCTGGCAGTGAAATCGCGACCACGTTGAACGCGTCCTCGGGCCGGCCGCCGAACTTCACCGGGTCGGTGAGCGGACCGATCACTTTGTTGAACTCGTAGATCGACCCGGGCCATCCGTGGGTCAGCACGAGCGGCATCGCATTCGCGACCTTCGACTTCTGGTGGATGAAGTGAATCTTCAGCCCGTCGATCGTGGTGGTGAACTGGTCGAACTCGTTCAGCCGGCGCTCCTGCGCCCGCCAGTCGAAGCGGTCGCGCCAGTATTCAACCAGAGGCTTGAGGTACGCGGGGTCGGTGCCATAGTCCCAACCGACGTTCTGCAACTGATCGGGGAAGCGCGTGCGCGCGAGCCGCTCCTTCAGATCGCGCAGCACCGAATCGGGCACGTTGATCTTGAAGGGGACGATCGCTTCATCAGCCGCAGCCGGGCCGGAACTGGTCGCCGGCCGCTGCCCGGAGGCTGTCGGCCCTGCAAGGGAGGCGAGGAGAACAGACAGGACAGCGCCGCACATCAGTTTCCGCATGGCGGGCAGTGTAAATCAGATGGGCGGATCACCGGCGAGCTTCCCACCACCTCGACACCAGGTGACCTGGGGAGGTCGCTGGCTGTCGTTAGCGGTCGCCGCTGCGTTGCTGCGCCGACGCCGTCGCCCGACCGCTCAGTGCGTCAGGGAGTAGATGATCGTGTTGATGCCGAATGCGTAACCGGGGACCGAGAATTTCTGGAAGTACAGGGGGTCCTCGGTTTCGCGTTCGTACGAGTCACCAAAGTCGGTGTTGAACGTCATCAGCACCATGATGCGCCCGCGATCGTCGTTGATGGCGGCGAAGCGATCGTGCTCGGTGCCCGGGCGTTCCCACGTACGATTCGCCCGGTCCCAGTATCCGATTCCCGGGATCTGCGGCACATCCTGCGCGTTCAGCACCTGGTGGAAAATCGGATGATCGCGCTGGAGATCGACAATCGGGTACGAGGCCGAGGGCAGGACCTTTCGGAGCATGCTTTCCCAGTAGTCCCACGCATAATCGCCCCAGAAGTCGTCGGCCCACAGGAAGCCGCCCTTCAACAGGTAATCGCGCAGGTTCTTCGCCTCGTCGTCATCCAGGTAGGCGCCGCCCGGCTCGGTCATCATGATGAACGGGCAGCGGAAGATCTCGGGCGAATTGAGATTGATGAGGAGCGTCTCGGGCTCGCGGTTCTCATCCATCGACACCGGTGTCCTGGTGAGCTCGGAGAGGCGTATCGACAGGTTGATGTCGGCACGCGGCCAGTCGACGTTCCATCCGGCGCCATCGCCGTTGCCCTGCCGGAACACCACGCGGCAGAACTGGAATCCGCCGTTGAAGTCGTCCAGGGTGGCAAATTTCGCGGGCCGCCCGCTGTAAAGACCCCGCCCGCCGCGGCCGCGGAACTGGGCCAGCGCGACAGACGCCAGCGCAACCATGAGCGCAATCGCGACGAGGGCTGTGCGACCCTTCATGGCGACAGTCTAGCAGGCGAGGCCGCCGGCACGAGGCCCGGACTTGGTCGGCTGGTCTGGCGCTGGTCTGGCCAATTAGCCCTGGCCAGCGGCGTGTGTGGGTCCAGCCAACCCGCAGGTCGGCTTTATCTGAAGAACGCGACGAGGGCTGCCGAAACGGTCATTTTCGGCGCCAGCGTTTATAGTCATTGGACGTCAGTGGACGGACGTGAGTTGGATATCGCATCGAGGAGCCCCGCATGATTGACCTGTACGACAACGAGAGCAACGCGCTGATCGGCTCGGTGACGGAGGCCGAACTGCAACTGCTGATTGATACGCTGGAAGAGGAGTCCTCGGTGGATCAGGACTACTTCATCGACGCGGCCACCATCGATCTGCTCGGCGACGGCCGGGCCACCGACCACCTGCTGCACCTGCTGCGAGCGGCGCTGGGCACGCGCGATGGCGTGGAGATCCGCTGGCAACGGCGTTGATGAAGGGCGTTGCCATGAGAGCCATCCTCGTTGAAGAGTACGGCGGCGCCGACAACCTGAAGGTCGTCGACATCCCGAAGCCCACGCCCGGTCCGGGCGACGTTGTCGTGAAGATCGCCGCCAGCGGCGTCAACTTCATTGACGTGTATTTCCGCACCGGCCTGTACAAGATGCCGCTGCCCGTCGCGATCGGCAGCGAAGCCGCCGGCGTGGTCGACGCAGTCGGAAGCGACGTGAAGGAGGTCGCTCCCGGCGACCGCGTTGCGTATGCGATGGCGCGCGGCTCCTATGCGGAATATGCACAGGTGCCGGCTGCGCAGGTGGTGAAGGTCCCGGACACGGTGACCCTCGAGCAGGCGGCCGCGGTGATGTTGCAGGGCATGACCGCGCATTACCTGACCCGCTCGACATTCCCGCTGAAAGCGGGCGACACCTGCCTGGTGCACGCGGCGGCGGGTGGCGCCGGCGCGCTGATCGTGCAGATGGCGAAACAGCTTGGCGCGCGCGTGTTCGGCACCGTGTCCACTCCGGCCAAGGCCGAAATCGCCCGGGCCGCGGGCGCAGACGAGGTGATCTTCTACACGGAACAGGATTTTGCCGCGGAAGCGCGCCGGCTCACCGGCGGCCGCGGCGTGGATGTGGTCTACGACGGCGTGGGCAAGACGACGTTCGACAAGAGCCTGGACAGCCTGCGGGTTCGCGGCACGATGGTGCTGTTCGGCGCGTCCAGCGGCGCGGTGCCGCCGTTCGATCCGTCGCAGCTCAATCCGAAGGGGTCGCTGTTCCTGACGCGTCCGAGCCTGGGCCACTATATCGCTTCACGCGAGGAACTGGTCTGGCGCGCCGGCGAGGTGCTGGGTCTGGTGGCGAGCGGAGCGCTCACGGTTCGAGTCGACGCCACGTACCCGCTCGAACGCGCCGCCGATGCGCATCGCGCGCTGGAAGGGCGGACCACGACCGGCAAGCTGCTCATCTCAGTCTGACGCGCACTCTGGCGCCGCGGACCTGAAGGTCCGCGGCTGCGTCACTTCAAATGCGCCGCGGCACGAACGTTGCTCCGCGGAGCGTCATCTCTCATTCCTTCCCGATTGGTCGTGCGACCCTGAACGATCGTACGAGCCTGAACCATCGTGCGAGTCCGGACCGGTCGCCTGCGGGTGACGCCGTGCACGTTGACGCCGACGTGGCGGTGATCGGCGGAGGTCCGTCTGGGGCGGTGGCGGCGAGGCTGCTTGCCTCGTGGGGGCACGACGTGCGGCTGATCACCAGGCCTGCCGAGCCCTCGCGTGCGCTGGCCAACTCCCTGCCGCCCAGCACGCACAAGCTGCTCGCGCAGGCGGGCATCCTCGAGCTGGTCGATCGCGTGGGGTACCGCACCTCCGGCAACACGGTGTGGTGGGGGGATCGCGAAGGGCAGGTCCAGCCATTCGCCACGGACGGTTCAACGTGGGGGTACCAGATCGATCGTGCCACGCTGGACCCCCTGCTGCTGGACGCGGCCGCCGACGCCGGGGTGCACGTCGAGCGCGACGCCCGTGTGCACGGGGTGCTCTTCGGCATCGAGCGGGCCGTGGTGTCGTACGGGCCGTCCGGCGCGCCTCGCACCTGCGCCGCGCGCATGGTGCTCGACTGCTCGGGGCGGTCCGGCACCGTAGCGGTAGCGAGGCGGCTGCGCACGCACGTGCCCGGCGGCCGCATGCAGGCGCTGGTCGGCGTCTGGGAACGGCCGGGTGGATGGTTCCTGGAGGACCCGACACACACGTTCATCGAGACCTGTGACGAAGGCTGGGCCTGGTCGATACCGACGTCCGACAGCGTTCGCCATGTTGGAATGATGGTGGACGGTGCGACCAGCCGAGTCACCCGTGGCGCGTCTCTCGAGGCCACCTACCGCACGCAGCTCGCGCTCACGCCGCGCGTCGACCGGCAGGTGCGCGGCTCGATCCTGTCGCGGGTCTTCGCCTGCGATGCGTCGGTCTACACGGCCGCTCAGCACGCCGGCCGATCCTTCGCCCTGGTCGGTGATGCCGGTTCCACGTTGAACCCGCTGTCGTCATTCGGCGTGAAGAAGGCGCTGGCCTCGGCGTGGCTTGCAGCGGTCGTCACGCATACCTGCCTGATCCATCCCGAGCGCGCCGAGCAGGCGCAGGACTTCTTCTGCCGCTGGGCCTCACAGGTCTGGCAGCTGAACCTGCAGCGGTCCCGCGAGTTCGCCATCGAGGCGCTCGACCGGCATCGCAGCCGGTTCTGGTCCACGCAGGCGAGCGCGATGGTGGACGAGTCACAAATCCCGCTCGACGAGCTCGGTGTCGTGACGTCGGGCGAGGTGCGCGCGGTACTCGCCCGTTTGCGCGAGGCCGACACAGTTGTCTTCTCGCGCAGGCACGAACCGACATTCGTGTCGGCGCCGATTGTGCGGGGACATGAGATCGTCATTGAGGACGCGGTGATGGTCGGGCCAGAGCCGCGCGACGTCGTCAGGTACATCCGCGGCATCGATCTCGTGGCGCTCGCCGCGCGTGCTCCCGAGTCTCCGGCAATCCCTCTCCTCTACGAGCAATACTGCGCCGCCTTCGGTGCGGTACCTCTCCCCGACTTCCTGGCCGTATTGTCCCTGCTGATCTCGCGAGGCGTGCTGCACGCCGAGATGCGAACGCAGTCCGCCCGAACCTAGCGCGGTCTCTCCTTCGCAACATTCCTGTCGCTCCTACGCGCCGGTTCCGACACGTGTGTCGCCTGTGCGCGGTGTGAGCCCGCGAAATCGGGAACTGATCAACGGCGCCCATCGATCCGTCGGTCCATCAGACATCGGTGCGAAGGGCCCAGACATCGAAAAGCGCCAACTCTGTACCGTCTGCCTTTCGATCACCAACAGGCTTGTCGCTTTGCGCGTGCGATGGAAGGTGTGGCGGGCGATCGTGCGTGACGAACGTTGCGGTTGAAACGACCTGTTTTCGCGAATATTGCGCCACCTTGTCATCGATCGTCGCCGTCGTGCCTTCGTCTTCGTGCACCGTGGCACAACGGTTGCTCCCAGGGGATACAGGCGGACGACGGGGTCTCGTCGCCGCCTTCGTCATTCATATCGGGAACGACGCGCCGATCGATATCAGGAGGGTGCATGGCACGGGTGTGGACGTTCGTCGCTGCGTTGATGCTGGCCGGGTGGATCGTGCCGGCCTACGCCCAACGCACGACTGGAGAGATTTCAGGAAAGGTCGTCGACGAATCCGGAGGAACGCTCCCGGGTGTCACCGTAACGCTGCACGGTGAGGGTGTGCCTGGAGCGCCGTCGGTCGTCACGTCTGAAACCGGCGCATACCGGTTTCCGTTGCTGCCGGCCGGACCCTACGACCTGGAATTCATGCTCGAAGGGTTCGGCACCTCGAAGTACGAGACCCTGCGCGTGGCAGTCGGGCAGACACTCGACCTGAATGTCACGCTGAAGGTGAGCGCGCTCAACGAAACGCTCACCGTCACAGGCACTGCGCCGGTGGTCAACGTCACCACGTCGGAGGTGAGCACCAACTACAACCGCGAGTGGGTGCAGAGCGCACCGGTGCGCCGCTTCTCCTACTTCGACCTGATCAACTCCGCACCCGGCGTGAGCTCCACGTCGAATGTCGGGCAGAGCACGTCCGCCCAGGTGCTGGGCAACAGCACGAACGAGAACCAGTATCAGATCGACGGCACCGACATCAGCTCGACGCCGTGGCCGAACACCGACGCCATCGAAGAGGTGCAGGTCCTGTCGCTCGGTGCGTCGGCCGAGTACGGCAACGTCCAGGGCGCCGTCTTCAACATCGTCACGCGGCAGGGCACGAACGCCTTCCACGGCGACATGAACACCTACTTCCAGAACAACGCGCTCACCGGCCGCAACACGACCGAGGCCGTGGACAAGGGCTTCCCCTATAACCGCGACACCTACAACGACGCGACCGTCCAGGCCTCCGGCGCGTTCATCCCGGACAAGTTCTGGTTCTTCGGTTCGCTGCAGTACCAGCGCGACTGGGACTCGCAGCCCGGGGTCAATCCGAACCTGCCCACGAAGAACGACTCACGGCGGATGTTCTACAAGTTCAACTACGCCATCACGCCAAAGCACCGGCTGATGCACGGGTATCACAACGACTTCTATTACATTCCGGACATCGCGACGAGCTTCACGTCGCCGACCAGCGTCTCGATCAGTCATGGCGACAACCCGACGCCGAACGTCGTCTACACGGGGGTGCTCAGCGACAAGACCTTCATGGAGGCGCGCTATTCGGGGTTCTTCCTTCACAGCTCCGTGAATCCGCTGCAGGAGCGGGTGCCGAGCGTGCTGACGCGCATCGAGGATCAGGACACCGGCAATATCAGCGGCGGCATCACCGCGTGGAACGAGAACCGGAGCTGGAAGTGGGGCACGGCCGTCAAGCTGTCGCATGTGGTGGACTCGTTCCTCGGCGGCAGTCACGACATCAAGACCGGCTATCAGCACGGCGTCACCGGCGGCGACAACCTGAATGGCCCCAACGACGTGCTCACGACCTACAGCGTCACCGGCCGTCAGACGACCGGCATCACCCAGCTGCCGTACCATCAGGGCGCCGAAGCCTTCTGGGACGGCACGTATATCGATGACACGTATCGACTGAGCCGTGCCGTCGTGAACGTGGGCGTCCGCTACGACCATAGCCGCGCCACCTTCCCCTCCTTCCCCTTCCTCGACGCCCAGGGGCTGCCAACGGGGCAGGTCTCGGCCGAGAACGACGACGTCTATTCCTGGAACACGTTCTCTCCCCGGGTCGGCCTGAACTACCAGGTGACCTCGTCGGGCAACACGGTGGTGAAGGCACATTACGGGCGCTACTACAAAGCCCTCGAGCCGACTGAATACCGCGGCGCCGTGCCCTCGATATCGCCGTCCTACAGCTTCAACGTGGACAGCGCCGGCAACCGCACCAACTTCGTGCAGACCTCCAGCAACGCGAACCTGCGCATCGATCCGAACTTCAAGTCCGCCTACAACGACCAGTTCATCGTGCAGCTCGAGCAGCAGCTCATGCACGACCTTGGCATCCAGGTGAACTACGTCCACAAGGAAGGGGCGGACTACGGCGCGTGGCAGGACATCGCCGGTGTCTACACGCAGGTCCCGTACGTGGACAACGTGGGGATCGACGCAACCGGTGAGACGGTGATGGTCTACAAGCTGACCAGCAATGCGGCGGATCGCATCTTCCTGCAGACCAATCCCGACGGGATGTATATGAACTACAACGGCATGACCTTCACGGCAACGAAGCGCATGTCGAAGAACTGGCAGGCGGTCTACTCCATCGTCCTCTCGAAGGCCGAAGGGCGCATCGGTTCGAGCGCGCGCGCCACGTCCACGACGACGCAGACCAGCCAGGCCGGTACGTTCGGCCGCGAGCTGGCCGGGCCGAATGACTTCGTGAACACCGATGGCCTGCTGGTCGGCGACCGTCCGGTCATCAGCAAGCTGCAACTCAGCTACCGCTTCCCGCTCGGGATTCTGGTCGCGACCAACATGCAGTACCAGAGCGGCCGCTTCTACTCGCGCCAGGTTCGCGTCTCCGGGCTCGGCTTCCCGGCAGCGCCAACCATCAACATGGAGTCCAACGACGGCGACCGCCGGGTGCCGGCGGTCAAGATGGTCGACGTTCGCGCGCAGAAGGACATCCACTTCGGGAACTCCACGAGCATCGGTTTGTTCCTTGACCTGTTGAACCTGAATAACAGCGACCAGAGCGAGGGCGTCGGCTCAACGCTCGGCACCTCCGCCTCGTTCGGCTCGCCGACGCGGTTCGTCCCACCCCGTCGAGCGATGTTCGGTGCGAAGTTCCGCTGGTAGGCAATGAATTTGGGACGGGCCTTCGGGCCCGTTCCAATCCCCCTGGAGAGTTCACATGAAGATGTTTCGAATCGGGATCGCGGCCCTGATGACCCTGACGTTGAGTGGTCTCCCGGCGTACGCCGGTGAACTGCGTGAGAGCGTGGCGGCCGCTGCAACCGCTGCGGCCTCGGCAGACCCGCAGGCCCCACCGATCAAGATCGGTGGCAACAAGAAGGCGCTCATGTGGAGCGGCACGGCGATGTTCGCTGGCGGCATGAGCTACGGCCTCTACGAGTTCATCAACAACGAGAACGGCAGCTACTCCGAGTTCGGCGAAGCGGCGGCAACCAACAAGAAAGGCGGCACGATCGGCCTCAGCGTGGCGTTCGCCGGTGGCGTGATGATGCTGCTGGGGAAGCGCGCCTCGGCGATGCCCTCGCTCACCTTCGGCAAGCAGGGCGTTGGTCTCGCCAAGAAAGTGTCCTGGTAGCCCGGTGCGGATACCGGAAGGAGTGGAGACACTGATGGCAGGCAGGACGGCATGGATTCGGGTCCTGGTACTCGCGGGTGCGGTCGGCGTGGCGCTGATCCCGTCGGCGGCGGCCGCCCAGACCAGCACGGACGACGGCATCCCGGTCAGCAGCGAACTGGTGAAGAGCAAGTGCGGCGGATGCCATAAGCCCGACGCGAACAACCGGATGTCGCGCATCTCCTATCGGCGGGCCAGCCCGGAGAACTGGGAACGCACGATCGAACGGATGATCAGCATCAACCATGCGGCGGTCAGCGCGGCTGACGCGCGGGCAATCGTGAAGTATCTCGCCGATCACAACGGCCTCGCGCCCGAAGAAGCCCGTCCCGCTGCGTTCGAGTACGAGCGCCGCATCATCGAATACAGCTACCAGGGCGACACCGATACGGCGGCTCTCTGTCAGGCCTGCCACTCCTTCGGCCGCGTGATGAGCGAGCGCCGAACGAACGAAGAGTGGGGACTGCTGCTGGCCATGCACCGCGGCTACTTCCCGCTGGTGGACAACCAGCCGATGCAGAACGGACAGGGCTTCCGCCGCTCGCGCGCCCTGGCCCCGGACGTCACCGACAAGAGCCAGCCGATGGAGAAGGCGATCGCACACCTCTCCAAGACGTTCCCGCTCATCACTCCCGAGTGGACGGCGTGGACGACCGCGTCCGTTCCGGCCTCACTTGGAGGACGCTGGGCGGTCACCGCGAATGTGCCGGGCAAGGGTCCCGCGTTTGGCGAAATGACGGTCACGCCCGACGCGTCGAGCGCGGACGCGTTCGCCACCACGACGACCCTGACCATCGCCCGGACTGGCGAAACGGTCTCGCGCACCGGCAAGGGGCTCATCTACACAGGCTTCCAATGGCGCGGTCGCGGGTTCGAGGCTGGCAAAGCGGATGAGCCGTGGCGCGAGGTGATGTTCGTCGAGCGCAACAGAATCGAAATGAGCGGCCGCTGGTTCACCGGCGCGTATGACGAGACGGGGATCGACGTCAGGCTCGTGAGACTCGCCGCCGCTCCGGTCGTCCTCGGCACCGGGCAACTGTCCGTCAAGCAGGGCGCGACGTCCGCCACGCTGCAGGTGTTCGGCGCCAACCTGCCGGCGACTGTCACTCCGGCAGACATCAGTCTCGGTCAGGGCGTGACAGTGACCCAGGTGACCAGTTCGACCCCGAGCGCCCTCTCGCTGCAGGTCGCGGTTGCCGCCGACGCGAGGCCCGGTCCACGCGACGTCTCGGTTGCCGGCACGGTGCGTCCCTCGGCGTTCGTCGTCTTCGGCAAGGTGGACGGCGTTCGCATCCTGCCGCGAGCCGGCCTGGCGCGCACCGGTGGCGCGGTCTACCCGAAGCAGTACCAGCAGTTCGAGGCGATGGCGTTCGCCAATGGTCCCGACGGCAAGCCCGACACCGCCGACGACTGGCCGCTGGGCCTGGTTGACGCGAAGTGGGGGCTCGAGGAGTACACGGCCACCTTCGACGATGACGACCTCAAGTTCGTCGGAGCGATCGATGCGAAGGGGCTCTTCACGCCAAACGTGGACGGCCCCAACGGCGAGCGCAGCGGCAACCGCAACAACATCGGCGACGTGTGGGTGGTGGCTGACTACACGCCAGACGGGGCATCCGAGCCGATTCGCTCGCGTGCGCACCTCCTGGTCGCGCCGCCCGTCTTCATGCGCTGGCTGTCTTCCGAGGTGGGCAAATGACCGGACTCGCTGCTCGAGAACATCATCGCTTCGAATCGGCCGGCAAGCCGTACCTCTACCTGGTGCCCAGTGCGGCGATCGTCGGCCTCGATCCCGCCGCCGACATGGTCATGCAAATCCTGACTATCGGCCGCCAGACCCGTGACCAGCTGGTCAACCTCGCCGATGACATCTTCACGGGCGAAGAGATCGACGAGGCCATCCAGGAACTGCTGACGATGCGGGCGATCGGGCCGACGGAGATATCCCAGACGCCGCTGCCCAAATTCCTGCCGCTCACACCACTGCCGTTGACCACCATGGTGCTCAACGTCACGAACCAGTGCAACCTCGCGTGCACCTACTGCTACGAGTACAGCGAGGACAAGATCGTCGACACGACCAATGGCGCCCAGCCGAAGTTCATGTCGCTCGAGACGGCGAAGCAGAGCGTCGAGTTCATGCTGAAGGAGGCGGGCGACAACGCGGTGGCCCACCTCACCTTCTTCGGCGGCGAGACGCTCATGAACTTTCCGGTGCTGAAGGAAACCATCGCCTACGCACGGAAGCGGGGCGCGGAGGTCGGCAAGGCGGTGGATTTCAGCCTCACGACCAACGCGACGCTGTTGCGGCCCGAGGTGATCAAGTTCCTCGTCGAGAATGAGGTCGGCATCACCATCTCCTTCGACGGCCCGCCGGAAGTGCAGAACAAGTTCCGCGTGTTCCACAACGGCACCGGCAGCTACGAAATCGCCGCGCCGAAGATCAAGGCGCTGCTGTCGCAGCGTCTCACGCGTCCGGTCGGGGCGCGAGTGACGCTCACGGCCGGCAACCTGGATGTCCGGAAGATCTACGAGCATCTCACCCAGGAGTTCGGGTTCCGCGAAGTCGGATTCGCGCCGGCGACGACATCGTCCAAACGCGAGTACGCGATTGACGAGCAGGGCTACGACTACATGCTGGCGCAGTTCACCTCGCTCGCGGAGGACTTCAAGGAGGCAGCGATCGCCGGGCGCCACCACGGCTTCTCGAACGTGAAGGAAACCATCGAGGAAATCCACAAGGGGATGAGCAAGGCCTATCCCTGCGGCGCCGGCATCGGTCTGATGGGCGTATCGACGTCGGGGGACGTGGCGCTCTGCCACCGCTTCGCCGGGTCGGACGCCCACAAGCTCGGAACGGTGGCCGGAGGCATCGACCGTGCCGTGCAGGCCGAGTTCCTGGACAAGCATCACCTCAACAACAAGACCGATTGCAGCACCTGCTGGGCACGTCCGGTGTGCTCGGGCGGCTGCTATCACGAAGCGCACACACGGTACGGGGACACGACGAAAGCGAACCTGCACTACTGCGACTGGATCCGCGCATGGACCGACGTCTGCCTGAAGGTGTACGCCGAGATCGCTGAACGCAATCCGGCCTGGCTGGCGCAATTCAACCGTGAGGAAGCGGCGGAGCGCGTCGCCTAGGCGCTCGAGGAGATCAATGAGACACCTGAAGACCCTGAATCAGAAAGCGGTCCGGATCGAACAGTACGTGCAGGAGCAGGAGGCCGCGGCGGCGGCCGCCGCCTCTGGAGAGGACGTCGTCGCGCTGCAACGGACGGGCGTCCCGCAGCAGCCCGGCGGCCACTTTCCCATCGGCTGCGCGGTCGTGTTTTCTCCCGGTTGGGAGGCGGACCGGACTGGCGGTACCGCGGGCCTGTGCCAGCCGGTCGAACGCGACCTGTTCGACTGCCACATCGGATGCTACTGGCCGGCACAAGTGCCCGACCAGCTCAATCACGCACCGGACTGGACCAACAAGTGCGCGGCCGCCCAGAAGGACTGGCGCAAGATCGACCTGGTCTTCCCATGACGCAGGAACTGGAGGCGATGAGAGTGTCCTCAACCTGGTTCCGCCCACTGGCCATCGTTGCCGCGGTCGCGGCACTGTGTCTGCCGCTCGCCGCGGCGGACAAGGCGAAGCCGGTGTCGCCCGGCAACGGCACGTTGTACATCGGCGTATTCCCGAATCACTTCAAGGTGATTGACGAGGCCACCGGGAAGGTCACTGGCACCATCCCCTACAAATCGGGCATGCCGAGGCGCACGGCGATGACGCGCGACCGGAAGCGTTTCTATACCGTCGAGGCGCAGATGGAGAAGGTCGAGATCATCGACATCGCCTCGCGCAGCACGGTTGACACCTTCACCCTGAGCGAAGGCAATCGGCACGTGCGCATCAAGACGCTCGAGCCCGACCCGCAACACCGGTTCGTGATGATGGTGGTGCGGCCGTACGTCAAGCAGGTGGACCGGTTCGTCATCGAACCCTCGTCACTGGTGCAGTACGACCTCGCCAGCAAGAAGATCGTCAACACCATTCCGTGGCCGAACGGGGAGGAGCGCGAGAACGCCAACATCCAGTTCTCGCCGGACGCGAAGCTGATGTACCTGTTCAGCGAGCAGGACGTGCTGATCTTCGACACGTCCACGTTCAAGCAGGTGGACAAGTGGGAACTGTCCCGGCCCGTGGAAGAAGGCTTCGGCGCATTCGAATTCGGACAGACCGACGCGACCAACGACGAACCGGGGTTTTACACGGCGATGTTCCAGGTGCAGGACCCGGTGCAGAAGCGGCGGATGATGGGCGTCGGCCGCGTCAACCTCGCTGCGAAGAAGGTGGACTTCTACACGCTCGGTCCAGCCACCCAGGTCGGCTTCACGATGGCACCAGGCCGCAAGAAGGCCTATGGCCTGTTCAACGAGATCGGCCACTACGAATTCTGGACGTTCGATCTCGACGGCCGCAAGGTGGCGGCGCGGACCGAATTCGCCGGCCGGCCACGCATGTCGCTGAAGACCAGCACGAACGGAAAGGTGCTCTACATCTACAACGCCGGCAACACCATCGACCTGTATGAAGCCGACACCTTCAAGTTCATGAAGACGATTACGCTCGACGGCGACGTCACCTCGGATCTGTTCGTGGTTCCGGGGGCAGCGTCGATGCCCAAGTCCACCTCGTAGCGACGACTGCTTCAGATGAATCAGCACCTGCGCCGGGCGCTCCAGTTCGTTACCCCGTACTGGCGGCGCCTTGCGCTGGTGCTCTCGCTCAGCCTTCTGAGCACCGGCCTCTCGCTGCTGCTCCCTCTCATCTCCAGGGACTTCTTCGATCACGCACTGCTCGGCCGCGACCTGACTGCGCTGCTGCGCACGTCGGCGCTGTTTGCCGGCGTGACGCTCGTCGGTTTCGTGCTGAACGTGGTGAGCGGGATGCGCTACACGCGCGTCTCGGCAGAGATCCTGTTCGACATGCGGCTCGAGGTGTACCGGCACCTGCTCCGGCTGTCGCCGCGCTTCTACGCGCGGACGCGGCTCGGCGACATCATGTCGCGCATCAACAACGATATCGGTGAGATTCAGCGCGTCGCAGCGGAGGCGGCGCTCGCCTGGGTCGGCAATGTGCTGTACCTGGTCGGGACCGTCGGCATGCTCGCGTGGCTCGACATGCGGCTGTTCCTCGCCACTGTTGCCGTGGCGCCGTTCGGAATCTGGGCCACGTCGTACTACCGGCAGCGCCTCGAAGGAGAAGTCGGCGTGCTCCGCCAGCGCAGTGCCGACCTCGGCAGCTTCCTCATCGAGACGATTCAGGCCATGCGACTGGTCGTCATGAGCAACGCTCAGGATCGCGAGGTCGCCCGGTTTCGTCGTCGCAACTCCGCGTTCATCGACGCCCTCATGTCGATGCAGTACCTGACCTACGTGTCCGGCGCGCTGCCCGGGCTCATCCTGTCGGCCGGCACCGGCATGGTGTTCATCTATGGCGGCTACCGGGTGGTGCACGGGGAGATGTCGGTCGGCACCTTCGTGGCGTTCATCGCCTACCAGACACGCTTCCTGCCGCCGCTGCAGGCGCTGATGGGACTCTACGCCAGCCTGGCGACCGCGAAGGTGTCGTTGGCGCGTGTTTCCGAAATCCTCGACGCACCGGTCGATGTCATCGAGGCACCGGACGCCATCGCTCTCACTCCCGTGCTCGGCCAGGTCGAGTTCTCTCACGTCACGCTGTCGTTCAGTCGCGGGCGGCCGGCTCTCGAACGGCTCTCCTTCCGCGTCGGTCCCGGTGAGGTGCTCGCCATCGTCGGGCCGAGCGGCAGCGGCAAGTCCACCGCGGCCGATCTCCTGCTGCGCCTGCTGGATCCTGACGAAGGCGTGGTGCGGCTCGATGGCGTCGACGTGCGGCGAATCAAACTCCACCTCCTGCGACGCCACATCGCCCTCGTCGATCAGGACCCGTGCATTCTTCATGCGTCCATCGGCGAGAACATCCGCTACAGCCGACCGGAGGCGACGGACGCCGAGGTGAAGCTCGCTGCGCGCCAGGCGGCGCTCGAACCGTTCATCGCGACGCTGCCACAGGGGTATGACACGGTCGTCGGCGAGCGTGGCTCCGCGCTGTCCGCTGGCGAGCGGCAACGCATTGCGACGGCGCGGGCCTTCCTCGCCGATCCGGCGGTGCTGATTCTGGACGAACCGACCGCGTCGCTCGATCCGCTCTCGGAACGGACAGTGATCGACGGGTACGAAACGGTCATGCGCAACCGGACGACGATCGTGATCACGCATCGGCTGGATGTGGCGAGTCGTGCCGACCGCGTCCTGGTGCTGGACGGATCGCGCCTGGTGGAGCAGGGATCGCCCGCGGAACTGGCGACTCGCGACAGCCGCTACGCCGGACTCTTCCGGATGCAGCATGCGCACTGAGGTCGCGCAGTCCGGTGCCGCTGGCCAGGGCGCAGGCGTGCGCCTTGCCGTCATCGACAGCGGCGTACATGCCAATCATCCGCACGTCGGGGGAGTGGCGGGCGGGGTCGCTGTTGACGGTACCGGACACGTATCCGGGGACTTCGTCGACCGGATCGGTCACGGCACGGCCGTGATGGCCGCCATCCGTGAGAAGGCGCCTCAGGCCGAGTGCCATGCGGTCCGCATTTTCGACACGCGCCTGTCCGCGTCCGCGGCGACGCTGCTGGCCGCGATCGACTGGGCCATCTCCGAGCGGATGCACATCATCAACCTGAGTCTGGGGACCAGCAACCGCGCGCATGCGGCGGCGTTCGAGGCTGCAGTCTCCCGTGCCGTGACAGCTGGAGTCGCGGTGGTTGCCGCGCGCGATGACGAGGGTGTGCGGTGGCTGCCCGGCTGTCTGCCTGGTGTGGTGCAGGTGCAAGTGGATTGGAACTGCCCGCGCGAGCACGTCCAGGTCGCTCGCGTCGAAGGCGAGGTGGTCTTTCGCGCCTCCGGCTTCGCGCGACCGATTCCCGGGTCGATCCGCGTCACAACCTGCACGGCGTCAGCTTCGCGGTGGCGAATGTCAGCGGCGTTCTGGCGCGAGCCTTCAGCGCTGCCCGGCCATCGGCCATGCGAGACCCTGTCGGGTGCCTGGAGCGCTACGTTGGCGGGCGGCAGGGCGGGAGTGGCAGGATGGGCTGGTCGGGCAGGAGGGGCTGGTCGGGCAGGAGGGGCTGGAAGGGCTGGAACGGCTGAAGGGCTGGAGGGGCTGTAAGGGCGGGAGGGCTAGAGGGTCAGGAGGGTCAGGAGGGAATCGTAGGCCGGGTGGGCAGGTAGGACGCCAGGCCGCTGGCACGGCGCCCAACCCAGGACCGGCGCGACGGACAGGCCGCCTGAACTCGGAGCGTGGAAGCACGGCAGGCCGGCTGCGGGAAGACCCGAGCCGGCCCAACCTGCGACTAAGCGACTTGCGACCTGCCTGCTGACGTGCGACAGACGCTCGCGACTGACTTGCGACTACTGCTGCCCCGTCGTGCGCGCGGCCGCACCCGGTTTGACGTTGACCTTGACCATCGCCGTCGTCCAGCAGCACCCGGTGGCGCCGCCGCCCTTCTCCGAGTAGTCGTTGATCGTGACGTGGACAATGTAGTCGCCGGGGGCACTGAAGGACAGCGTGCCGCTCGCCTTGCCGGCGTAGGGTTCCATCGGCTTGCCACCCTTCAACGTCGTGAACGGCTCGAACCCCTTCGTGGTGACCGTTCCGGGACCGCGGTACTTCGCGACCGTGGCTTCGACGACCGGCGGTGTGCGCGTCATCGGCGCGTTGGTCCCGCTCGCATACAACGCATCGTCCTCGACGAACAGATCCAGCGGCATCGGCGTGCCGACCGTGGCCGATTTGCTGATGGCGCTGGCGACGGTTGCAACCGGGCTCTGGATGGCCGGGCCGCCGTCGGCGAGCCGCAGCACCGGCGGGGCGTTGAATTTACCGTTGGGCGCTTCTTCCGAGGCCTTCTGCGGCGTGATGTTGTAGTCGGCGCTCAGGATCATGCCGACCCGCGACGTGACGCCGTTGACCGTGATCACCCACCAGAGGTGTTCGTTCGCCGGAAAGGCCTTCGGCACGGTGACCGAGAACATGCCGAAGTTGCGGTTGGGCAGGAAGTGCGTCGGCTGTCCGCGGTCCGCGTCGCCGGGTTCGAAGTGATTGTCCGGCCCGATCGGAATCTCGACTTCCTGGTTCCAATTGCGATTGTAGTAGCCGATGAGGAACGTCTTCGTGCCATCGGCATTGTCATACCAGCCGTCGTACGCCGGCGTGACGCTGGCGCCAAATCCCAGCTTCGGAGTGCTGGGCAGGAGCTGGCCCTGAGCTGACACCAGTGCACCGCCGGCAGCGAGCGCGACCACCGTGGCGAGGCGGACGACCATCCGTGCATTCATTGCAAACTCTCTTTGAGGGGTCGAGGGTTTGCGCCCCCAACCAGGTAAGGAACAGCCTGAACGAACCGCGGAAGACGGTCGCCAGGACCGTCCTCCGCGAGGGAGTGCCTACTGCTGCTGGGTCTGACCCTGCGGCTTGACGCCGTTGGTGACGCCCACGCCGTGCTTGGCGACGTAGTCCTGGTATTCGGCGTCGGTGAGGTAGTAGACGTTCATCCAGGCGTGCGCCATCTCGTCCACCGTCCGGTCGCCGTAGCCGACCCACTGATCCGGATCGGGATTCGACTTGTTCGCCCTGGTGTTGTCGTAATACGCACTCACCTTGATGATCGTCCCCTTCGGGAATACCGGGGCCGCATCGTCGGCGAAGATGTAGTTCGTCATCCAGTTGAAGTTGAAGTCCTTCACGTAGCTGACCGTCTGGACGCGGCCATCCGGGAAGATCGCCTCGACCTGCATCGCCTTGCCGCGCAGGTGGAAATGCGGCTGGAAGTTCGTGATGACCGTGTTCTCCTTCAGCACGTTGAAGCCTTCGGTGTAGGCGATCGAGTTCGGCGGAATGTCGAGCGCTTCGGTGCCGTTCTTCAGGCCGGTGAAGCCCACCAGGTAGCTGCGCTTGGTCGGCTCCTGGCCTTTCGGGTAGAGCCAGATGCCCAGTTGCGAGGCGCTGGTCACGGCCTCGCCCGCGGCGTGAATGTGCTGGTCCCAGGAGATCTTCTCGCCCGGAAGAATCAGCTTGCCCGTGCCTTCGGCGTAGCGGTCGTAGCCTTTGCCGATCGCCCATTCCATCAACTGCGGGCGACGGTTGACGAGGTCGGCGGCGCTTTGCGCGGTCGATCCGGACAGGGAGAAGCGACCCACTGACACGCCGGTGTTTACGGCAGCGACGTTATCGGGATTGAGGATGTGATACGCGATCGAGTGGTGCAGGATCTTGCGACCCTCGATGTTGGCCGGACGGATTTCCACCATCTTGACCCAGCGCGGTTCGGTGACCGGAATCTCGTTCACCGGCCGCCACCACTCGTCCTGGTGCACGGCGGGCATCGTCTGCATCGGGGCGCTGATCACGATGTCCGGCGGCCCGTAGCCGTCGCGTTCAGCCTGCCAGTAGAGCCCCTGCGTGACCGGCTTGGCCTTGAAGTCGGCCGGATTGCCCTCGAGGGCGCCGCCGTCGACCCAGGCGACGACCGTCGCGACCTGTTCATCGGTCAGCGACATGTCGTTCTTGAACTTCTGGACACCGACGCTGCGGTCGATGTGCCACGGCGGCATCTGACGGCTCTGGACGCGGTTCTTGATCGAACGGGCCCACGGCCGCGCATCCTGATAGGTGACCAGCGACATCGGGCCGATGGAGCCGGGTTCATGGCACGACTGGCACCTGGCCTGGAAGATGGGGGCAACGTCCTTCGAGAACGTGACCTGCCTGGATTGCGCCGAGGACGTACCCGGGAGAGCGAACACCGCGCCGAGAACGAGGGCGCCTGCTCCCAGATGAACCTTCGAACCGTGCATCATTGGCTCCTTTCGACTGCTGCTGATCATCGCCGTGGGTTGAAGTCGCGTGGCCTCGAGGCCAGCGCGTTGCGGGCCTTTGTGCAGGAGCTGTACCGCTGAAAATCACTCAGAAAAAGGCCGTAAATTCGGCTATTCCGACGATCGGCCGCGGAGATTTTCGCAGCGGCGCTGAATTTCCCGCACGACTCGGCGGCTGGTCGTGAAGGCCGATTCGACAGGCGCATGCGCGGCCGTGTGGATGGCGCGATGACGCGTGAATGGAACGCTTGAGTGGACGGAAGGCTGGAGTGCCGAACGTCGACGGGGTCAGCGTGTCTGAGCGAGTTCGTGAAGTGCGTGCGGGATCGGCGAGTCGGCGGTCGGGGAGTGACGGGCGGTGGGGCGGTGGGGCGTCGAGGAGTGGGGCTGGTGATGCTGCGTGCGGGACGATCGGGTTTCCCCACCGAAGCAGGGAAACCCGAATGTTGTCGGTCCGGGCGGAGTCGCCCGACTTACTTGACGTTGACCTTGATCATCGAGGTGGTCCAGCAGCAGCCCGTGGCGCCGCCGCCCTTTTCCGAGTAGTCGTTCAGACGTCACGTGCACGATGTAGTCGCCCGGCGCGCTGAAGGTGACCGTCCCTGTCGACTTGCCGGCATACGGCTCCAGTCGGCTTGCCGCCCTTGATCGTGGTGAACTCGTGCAGGCCGTCCACCTTGACGCTGCCCGGGTCCGCGATATTTCGCGACCGTCGCTTCGACGACCGTCGGCGTGCGCGTCATCGGCGCATTGGTGCCGCTCGAGTAGAGCGCATCGTCTTCGGCGAACAGTTCGAGCGGCATCGGGGTGTTGACGGTTGCTGTCTTCTGCAGATCGCGGCCGCCAGGGTGGCAAACGGCCCCGATCGCCGGACCGCCCGTCCGTGAAGCGGAGCGCCGGAGGAAGGTTGTACTTGCCGTTCGGCGCTTCTTCAGACGCGCGCATCGGGCTGAAGTTGTAGTCGGGGCTCATGTGAAACGGAACGCGCTGCGGTGACGCCGTTCAGTGTCAGTACCCACCACAGATCGTTCGGTCGCGGGCGTAGCCTTCGGCACCGTGATCGAGAACATGCCGAAGTTGCGGTTCGGCAGGAAGTGCGTTGGCTGGCCGCGGTCGGGATCGCCAGGCTCGAAGTGATTGTCCGGCCCGATCGGAATGTCGACTTCCTGCAGTCCAGTTGCGGTTGTAGTAGCCGATAACGAATGTATGTGTGCCGTCTGGATTGTCGAACCAGCCGTCGTAGGCGGGCGTGACGCTGGCGCCGAAACCGAGCTTAGGGGTGCTGGGCAGGAAGCTGGACCCTGGGCTGAGACCATTGCACCGCCTGCTGCGAGCGCGGCAACTGTCGCAAGGCGGAGAACCATCCGTGAATTCATCGCAGATTCTCTAAGTTGTAAGGTCGTGGGGAAGTCCCCGACCGTAGGATTGTAGTCGGGTTTGTCGACTTTTTGATGCCAAAAACGTCGATGGAGACCACGGCTGGCTGCCATGGTCTCCATCAGGTCGATACAGTCCAGCCGCGAACTACTGCTGTTGCTGCTGGGTCTGCGCTGCGGCTTGACGCCGTTGGTCACGCCTTCGCCGAACTTGGCGACACGCTCCTGGTACTCGGCGTCCGACAGGTAGACCACGTTCATCCACGCGTGGGCCATTTCGTCCACCGTGCGGTCGCCGTAGCCCACCCACTGATCCGGATCAGGGTTGCTCTTGTTGCGCCTTCGTGTTGTCGTAGAACGCGGTGACGTGGATGATCGTGCCCTTCGGGAACGCCGGGGCCGCGTCGTCCGTGTAGATGTAGTTCGTCATCCAGTTGAAGTTGAAGTCCTTCACGTAGCTGACGATCTGCGTGCGGCCATCGGGGAAGATCGCTTCGACCTGCATCGCCTTGCCGCGCAGGTGGAAGTGCGGCTGGAAGTTGGTGATGATGGTGTTTTCCTTCAGCACCGTGAAGCCTTCGGTGTGCGCCACGGAGTTCGGCGGAATGTCGAGGCCGGCGGTGCCGTTCTTCAGGCCCGTGAAGCCCACGAGGTAGCTGCGCTTGGTCGGCTCCTGGCCTTTCGGGTAGAGCCACAGGCCGATTTCCGAACCGCCCGTGATTTCCTCACCGACGGCGTGAATGTGCTGGTCCCAGGAGATCTTCTCGCCCGGCATGATCAGTTTGCCGGTGCCTTCCAGGTAGCGGTCGTAGCCCTTGCCGATCGCCCATTCCATCAGCTGCGGACGACGGTTGACGAGGTCGGCAGCTGCCTGTGCGGCGGTCTGCGGGTGGCGCTCGCCGGCCGACCACCACCGATGCCGGTGTTCACTGCGGCAGCGTTCTCGGGGTTGAGGACGTGGTATGCGATCGAGTGGTGCACGATCTTGCGGGCAGCCAGGTTGGTCGGACGGATCTCGACCATCCGGACCCAGCGCGGCTCGGTCACCGGGATGTCGCTGACCGGGCGCCACCACTCGTCCTGGTGGACGGCGGGCATCGTGTATTCAGGCGCCTTGATGACCAGATCCGGCGGACCGTAACCGTCGCGCTCGCCGGCCCAGAACAGCTCCTTCGAGACCGGCTTCATCTTGAAGTCGGCCGGGTTGCCCTCGACGGCGCCGCCGTCGACCCAGGCGACGACCGTGGCGACCTGCTCGTCGGTCAGCGACATGTCGTTCTTGAACTTCTGCACGCCGACGCTGCGGTCGATATGCCACGGCGGCATCTGACGGCTCTGGACGCGGCTCTTGATCGAACGGGCCCACGGCCGGGCGTCCTGGTAGGTGACCAGCGACATCGGACCGATAGAGCCGGGCTCATGGCACGACTGGCACTTGGACTGGAAAATCGGTGCGACATCTTTCGAGAACGTGACCTTGGCCGGGGCCTGCTGCGCGAACGCAGAGCCGGGCAGGGCGAGGAATGCGCCAATCGCGAGCGCGCTTCCCATGTGGAGCTTCGAACCGAGCATCAGTGGCTCCTTTCAACTATCGAGTTCTGAACAACCGTTACGCGACCGCGTCTCTTCAGAGAACGCGAAGGGCCCAGCGGCGTCTCTCCGGGTTGCCGCTGACAATCCACTCTTCCGGATTATCGTCGGTTCCCGTCGATACGTAAGGGAAAAATATCCCCGTGGCCGCTGATTATTCTCCGGCAGACGAGAAGCGGTCAATATCGAAGATGAGGTATATGGCCGCCCGAACCGATGGGTCTGCGACCCCAGCGTGATAAAATCTTCGGTCGGTACTGTCCCATATCTTTCGCCCGATACAACGAACACTGCAGCGCTCGCCCGGCGCCCGTCCACCCCTGCCGAACAGGGAACGTGCAGGCAGCCGCGCGCCATGGTGCCACCAGGGAAGGTAGGATTGTAGGGGTATGACGAACTGGCAGGGGTTCACAGGGGTTAACCGCGCGTACATGCTCGAGTTGTACGAGCGGTATCTGAAGGACCCGAATGCGGTGGACGCGGAGAGCCGAGCCGTCTTCGCGACGTGGACGCCCCCGGCAGAGGCGGAGTCCACGGCGTCGCCCGCCGCCACCGGCGATCCGCGGCGCTGCACCAGGCAGTGGGCGCGGTGAATCTGGCCCAGTCCATCCGCCGCTACGGACACCTCGCCGCCAGACTGGACCCGCTCGGCTCTGCCCCGCTCGGCGACCCGTCGCTCGAACCGGCCACCCACGGCGTGACCGATGCCGAACTGCGCGCGCTCCCCCCGAACCTGATTTCGTCCCCGCTGGCCGATGGCGCGGCCAACATGTTCGATGTCGTGCAGCGCTTCCGCGAGGTCTACTGCTCGACCTCGGGCCACGACTACGCTCATGTCTTCGTGCCCGAGGAACGTCAGTGGCTGCGCAGTGCCGTGGAGATGGGGCGGTTCCGCGCGCCCGGCCGATCCGGTCCACCCGGTGGCGCTGCTCGATCGTCTCACCCAGGTCGAAGCCTTCGAGCGTTTCCTGCACCGCGCCTTCCAGGCCAAGACGCGGTTCTCGATCGAAGGGCCTCGACATGATGGTGCCGATCCTCGACGAGATCATCGGTGACGCCGCCGAAGCGGGCGTCGGGTCGATGCTGATCGGCATGGCCCACCGCGGGCCGGCTCAACGTCATGGCGCACGTGCTGAACAAGCCGTACGCGCAGATTCTCGCCGAATTCAAGGATCCGGTCACGGCGGAAAACTTCCAGGAGGACATGTCCTGGACGGGCGACGTGAAATACCACGCCGGCGCCCACCGCGCCATCGAGAACGGCCGCGAGATGCACATGGTGGTATCCGATGCCGCCCAATCCGAGCCACCTCGAAGCGGTCGATCCGGTCGTCGTCGGCATGGCCCGGGCCGCGGGGACGAACACCGACCGCGCCGGTGCGCCGTCGTTCGATCCGACGCGATCGATCCCGGTGCTGATTCACGGCGACGCGGCGTTCCCCGGCCAGGGTATCGTCGCCGAGACGCTGAATCTGAGCCGGCTCGCCGGGTACGAAACCGGCGGCACCATTCACATCATCGTGAACAATCAGCTCGGGTTCACGGCGATGTCGCGCGACTCCTACAGCACGTCGTATGCAAGCGGCCTCGCCCGCGGCTTCAAGATCCCGATCGTGCACGTGAACGCCGACGACCCGGAGGCCTGCGTCGAAGCGGCTCGCCTGGCGATTGCCTATCGCAACACGTTCCATCGCGACTTCCTGATCGACCTCATCGGCTACCGCCGCCACGGCCACAACGAAGGTGACGAACCGGCATTCACCCAGCCGCTGATGTACCAGACGATTGCCGTGCATCCGACCGTGCGCGAGATCTACGCCAGGACACTGGTGGCGCGCGGCGCCGTCACCGAGGCGCAGGCCGCGGAGATGAACACGAAGTACCTGAACGAACTGCAGCAGGTGCTCGACGGCCTGAAGCCCGAGCAGGATCTGGTCGAACCGATCCCGCCGCCGCCGCCGGCCGGTGCCGCCGCGAAAGTGAAGACCGCGGTGCCGCTCGATCGGCTCATCGATCTGAATACGCAGCTGCTGCGCCTGCCCGACGGATTCAGCGTCCACAAGAAGCTGGTACGCGGCCGCGAGAAGCGCGCGCAGATCTTTGCGCAGCCGACCGAGCGCACCGTCGACTGGGCGGCGGCCGAGGACCTGGCGTATGCCACGATTCTCAGCGAAGGCGTGAGCATCCGCCTCACCGGCGAGGACGTCCAGCGCGGCACCTTCAGTCATCGCCATGCCGTGCTGCACGACCCGACGACCGGCGCCAGGTTCACCCCGCTGCAGTCCATGCCCCAGGCGAGGGCGGCGTTCGAGATCCACAACAGCCCGCTTACCGAGAACGCGACCATCGGGTTCGAGTTCGGCTACAACGTGCAGGAGCCCTCGCGTCTGGTGATCTGGGAAGCGCAGTACGGCGATTTCATCAACGGTGCGCAGACGATCATCGACGAGTTCATCGTCTCCGCGCGCGGCAAGTGGGGACAACGTCCGTCGCTGGTGCTGCTGCTGCCGCACGGGCACGAAGGGGCCGGGCCGGACCACGCCAGCGCGCGGCCGGAGCGTTTCCTGCAACTCGCCGCCGACATCAACATGCGCATCGCGAACTGCACGACGGCGGCGCAGTACTTCCACCTGCTGCGCCGGCAGGCGGCGCTGCTGCTCGTCGATCCGCTGCCGTTGGTGATTCTTACGCCCAAGAGCCTGCTGCGTCATCCGATGGTGGCGTCCACCCCGCAGGAACTCGCCGAAGGCCGCTTTCAGCAGCTGATTGACGATCCGGATGCGCAGGGCCGCGCGGCGGACATCCGGCGGGTGGTCCTGTGCACCGGCAAGATCTTCGTGGACCTGGTCGGCAGCGACAAGCGCGCCAGCGCCACGCAGGTCGCCGTCTGCCGGGTGGAGCAGTTGTACCCGTTGCACACGCGTGGCCTGCGCACGTTGCTGGACGGCTACAGCGCCGCCGACGAAATCGTGTGGATTCAGGAAGAGCCCGAGAACATGGGCTACTGGGACTTCGTGCGTCCGTACCTCGAGGACGCCGCCAACGGACGCCCGGTCCGCCTGATCGCGCGGCCGCGCAGCGCGAGTCCCGCGGAAGGGTCATCGACGCGCCACGCGCACCATCAGCAGATCCTCGTCGAGGCGGCGCTTGCGCCATTCGCCAGGAAGACGCCGGGGCGCACCCGGACCGGAACCCAGCCGGCACCAGAGAAGGTCGCCGGTTAGCCCGCATACAGAAGGACGACATCGACCGATGCCTGCAAATATCGTTGTACCCGAGGTCGGCGAATCGATCGTCGAGGCGCGTGTGGCCCGCTGGATGAAGAACGTCGGCGACGTCGTCGCACTTGGTGATCCACTCGTGGAACTGGAGACCGACAAGGTCAACCTCGAAGTGCCGGCGCCTCTCGCAGGCGTGCTGAGCCGGATCGACCATCAGGCCGGGGCTGACGTGAAGATCGGCGAAGTGCTCGGCGTGATCGACGAAGCGGGAGCCGCGGCCGCGCCGTCACCGTCGGCGAAGCCGGCTGACGCCGCTGCCGCCGCTGCAATGGCGACGGCAGACACCGAGAAGACCCGCGCCACGCCGACCGCGAAGAAAGCGGCCGAGCAGAACGAGGTCAATCTGACGAGCGTCAAGGGCACCGGCGTGGCCGGCCGGGTGACGAAAAAGGATGTCGAACAGGCGGCGCAGGGCAGTGCGCCGGCAACGCCGGCACCCGCCGCCACCTCCGTGCCGGTCCCCAGGCCGGCGCCAGCGCCGGTTCCACCGCCGATCGCCGCGCCCGCGGCCCCGGCGGTTCGCCCGCCGGCACCCCGCGTCGCATCAGGCGAGCGCAGCGAGGAACGGGTCCGCATGTCGAAGCGTCGCGCCACGATCGCGCGCCGCCTCGTTGAAGCACAGAGCACCGCCGCGATGCTCACGACGTTCAACGAAGTCGACATGTCGGCGGTGATGGCGCTGCGCGAGCGGCGCAAGCAGACCTTCAAGGATCAGCACGGTGTGAACCTGGGGCTCTCGTCGTTCTTCGTCAAGGCAGCGATTGGCGCGCTGCGAGCGATTCCACGGGTCAACTCGGAGTTGCAGGGCGACGAGGTCGTGCTCAAGCACTATTACGACATCGGCGTCGCCGTGGGCGCGGCCGAAGGGCTGGTCGTGCCGGTCCTGCGCGATGCCGACAGATTGTCGTTCGCCGAAGTCGAGCAGCAGGTTCGCTATTTCGCGAAAGCTGCCGAGCAGGGGACGCTGTCGCTCGCCGACATCAAGGGCGGCACCTTCACGATCACCAACGGCGGTGTGTTCGGATCGCTGCTGAGCACACCGATCCTGAATCCGCCGCAGGTCGGCATCCTGGGATTGCACGCCATCAAGGAGCGGCCGATTGCCGTCAACGGCCAGGTGGTGGTTCGTCCGATGATGTACACCGCGCTCACCTACGATCACCGCATCATCGACGGGTCCGAGGCGGTGCGCTTCCTCGTGAAGATCAAGGAACTGATCGAGGACCCGGGAGCGCTGCTGATCGACTGATCGAGGGTGCCGCCGAAGGCGCTCCCAGTCCCGGTGTACCTGAATTTCTGGAGACGCTTGCCTTCGTACGTCTCCCCGATGAACAGGTCGCCTTTCGAGTTGACCGCGAGGACGTGCGCGCCGTAGAACTGCCCCACCTGGTGCCCGGCGCCGCCGAACGTGCTCACCACGTCCAGGGTCTGGCGGTCGAGCACGTAAATCAGCTGGTTGGTGCCGTCGTTGATATACAGAAAGGACTGCTGCGGGTCGGTGGAGAAGCCGACATCCCAGACCGAGCCGCTGCCGAAGGTGTCCTTCGCGATGACCTTCTCGCGGATGAACGTGCCGTCCTTCCTGAACACCTGGAGCCGGTCGTTGGTCCGATCGCAGACATAGACGAGCCCGTCCTTCGAAATGCGGACCGCGTGCACGATCCTGAACTGCGGCGCCGGCGGGCCGTTCGGATCGTACTGGCTGGGTTTGTTCTCGTTCTGCACGGTGCCGCTGAACGGGCCCGGCAGCTTCTCGCCGGCTCGCGTGAACCATCCGTCATCGGGCCTGTTGCCGTACGCGCCCCAATGCCGCTTGTACGCCCCCGTCGTCGGCATCGAACACGATCACCCGATGGTTGACGTAACCGTCAGCCACGTACAGTTCATTCGCGGCGGTGTCGATGGTGATGTTCGCCGGGGCACCGAGGTTCTCGGTGTCGTTGCTGCCCTGGCCTTTTCCCTGATGGCCGATCTGCATCAGGAACTGACCCTGGCGCGTGAACTTCAGGATGGCTGAATCCTTGTCGCCTCCGGCGCCCAGCCACACGTTGTCCTTGTCGTCGATGTAGATGCCGTGTTCGAGCTGCGGCCACTCGTAGCCCGCTCCCGGTCCGCCCCAGTGCGACAGCAGCGTGCCATCGACATCGAACTCCAGGACCGGCGGCGCTGCCTTCCAGATGGATCGCGTCTCGTTGGGCTGGAGCGTTGACGGCCGGTGGGTCACCCAGACGTGATCGCGGGCATCCACCGCGACTCCGGCAACGGCTCCCAGGATCCAGTGGTTCGGCAGTGGCTTCGGCCACGTCGCGTCGACGCTGAAGGTGGGCACCTTGCCCACCGGCGGCCGACCTTGCGCCAGCGGCCGGACCGCGATCAGCGCGAGGACCAGACACACCAGCGTGACAGGTATTGGTGAGAATCGAATGTGCACGACGCTGCCCCCGATTTGAGAGAAACGGGCCAAGCATACGTCCGAATCGGCACGCGGTGTAAGCAACCTCGGCCGCCGCGCCGATACGGGATGCGATGGATACCGCCACCCTCGACCGCCCGCTGGACGCGACACTTGAAGCCCAACTGTTCGGGCACGCCGATGAGACCCTCACGGATACGCCGACGCTGATCGCGGCGATGCTCGACTCCGGCAAGGGGATCAGCGATCTCATCTTCTCTCCGGGCCGCCCGCTCCAGGTCGAGCGGCACGGCGAACTGGTGACGGTGCCGCTGGCTGGACTGGATCTGTTGACGCCGGAGCACACCGCGCGCGTCGCGCGCGACCTGATCGGGCCCAACCCTCAGGCCCTGAGTGCGCTGGATCGCGAGGGCTCGACCGACTTCTCCTTTTCACTGCCGTCGCGATCCAGGTTTCGCGTCAACGTCTTCAAGCAGCGCGGCACGTTCGCCATCGTGATGCGCGCAATCGCATCGCGGATCCCGACCATCGCCGAACTGAAGCTGCCATCGGCACTCGCGGAGGTCGCGGCCCTGAAGACCGGAGTCGTGCTGGTCACCGGCCCGACAGGGTCGGGCAAGTCGTCCACGCTCGCCGCCATCATCGATCTGATCAACGAGACGCGCGCGGAGCACATCCTCACCATCGAGGATCCGATCGAGTTCCTCCACACGCACAAGAAGGGCACGATTCACCAGCGCCAGCTCCACTCCGACACGCCCAGTTTCGCGCTGGCGCTGCGCGCGGCGCTGCGCCAGGCGCCGAAGGTGATCCTCGTCGGTGAGATGCGCGATCGCGAGACGGTTGAAATCGCCCTCACCGCGGCGGAGACCGGGCACCTGGTCTTCTCGACGCTGCACACCATCGACGCCTCGAAGACAGTGGAACGCATCATCGGCTCCTTCCCCGCGTCGGACCAGCAGATCGTCCGCACGCGTCTCTCGGGCGCGTTCCGCTACTTCATCGCGCAGCGGCTCATCCCGCAGAAGAGCGGCGGGCGAGTGGCCGTCCTCGAGGTCCTCAAGGCGACGATGCGGACCCGCGAGTATATCGACCACGGTGAGAAGGAAGGCAAGACACTGCTCGATGCGATCAAGGACGGCGCCCTCGACGGCATGCAGTCCTTCGATGGGGAGATAGAGCGTCTCGTCCGTGAAGGGGTCATCGCCATGTCCACGGCCCTGCTCTATGCGACCAATCCCGGAAACCTCCAGGTGCAACTCGCTGACTTCAGCGAAGATTCGATCGAGTCGATGATCGTCCGCTGATCCAGCCGCAACTGGCGAGACTAGGCCTGGTGGCGCCTGCCCCAGAGAAACTCGAAGACGAACGAGAAGTCGCGGGGCACCGGGTTGTAACGCGTACCGAAATCCGGGCGGTCGATGTCGCGTTGCACGTCGCGCTCGGTGTGAGTCGAGATCAGGTTGTACAGCTTGATGCCGACGCGCGCCTGTGGGAGATGCCTGGGCAGGCCGACGATCCACGTCGCCGAGAGGTCGAGCGCGGCTGTCCACGGCAGCCGATAGCGCGTTGGCCATCCCGACCGTCAGCCATCCGTCATCAATGGCCGTGAACGGAAAGCCGCTGTGCGTATCCAGGAACGGCGCCACCGTGACCTGGCCCGGCAGGTGGAAGACGCCCCACGCAAGAATGCGGTGGGGGACATCGCTCGTGAGCGGCCCGCGCTGATTGGGTTGCACGAACGCGACTCTCATCAGCCCCTCGGTTGCACTGAGGCTGTTCTGGTCGCCGAACGTCCCGGTGCGCACATAGGACAGGAACCACTCGTTGCCGTCGGTCGAGCGGAATCCGGCGGTCGTCTCGACACTTCTCGCACGCGACGTGCCCGGACTCGATAGCAGGTCCATGTCCGGAGTGGTGACGGCACCCGGCGCCAGCGATGCAGACACGGGGTTGACGACGAGTTCGTGGGTGCCGTGTCGTTCCGCGTACCGGGCCCGCACAAGCCACGCGCCGAAGCGCTGGTCTAACTCGAGATCCCAGCGCAGCGCCTGCGCAACCTGCAGGGTCGGGTCGACGATGTTGGTGACCGTGCTGGTGGACGCATGTCCGTCAGCATCGAAGGTCACGACTTGCCGCGAGGGCAGCGCCGAGAAGCCGAGGGCCGCAAGCGGCAACGTATCGGCAAACAGGCCTGCGCTGCCGCTGAAGGTTGTCCTGCCGCCGCTGCGTGCCAGGGTCCAGCCGGCGCGCGGCGAGACCGGCGCATTGGCGGCGCCTGTCGTCGCATCGTAACGGACGCCGGCGTCGAACGTCAGCCACGGACGCACTGCCCAGGCATCCTGACCGAAACCGCCGACCACCATCGTCGACGTGTCGGGCGCAGACGGCGCAGGCGTGAACGTAATTGCGCGTGCCGCGGCACCGTCGGAGTGCAGCATGGTGATGGCCGCGCCTTGCACGAACTGGTCGGCAACGGTGCGGGTCACGGTGACGCCTGTCGTCACGGTCTGGTGCGCGCCGATTGGCCATGTCACCCTCGTGCCGCCCTCGATCCGCCGCGCGCTTCGATCCTGCCGATCGAAATAGCTGCCCGTGGTCAGTTCGTGCGCGATCACGTACGGGTCGTCTCGATCCGGCGTCACCGCTGCACTCGTTTGCAGGTACGAGCCGCGCAACTCGATCAATACATTGCGCGCGGTCTGCGTGTGGGACACGCTCGTCGCCCACCCGCCCTGCTTCAGCCCCGGTGCCGCATCGCCGGTCGTGAACGCGGTGATGTTCGCCCGGTCGGTGTCGCGTGGGTCGGCATTGACGGACACGCGCACCCGCTCCGTGTCGCTCAGGCGCGCGTCGACCTGCGTCCAGGAGAGCAGGGCCGTGAAGATATTGTGATCGGGACCGGTGAGCGTGGTGTAACTGTTGTGGTCGTACCGATAGCTGAGTGCCTGCTGGTAAGTGACGCGGTGGGTGATCGCGGGACCGCTGAAGCCCAGGTTGGGATCCCAGTACTCGACGCCGCTCACCCCGTCGTTGGTGTAGAGCAGCCTCGGGAAGAAGCTGTTCAGCTCCATGTGAAAGTGGTCCGTCCCGGCGCGGGTCTGTACCGAGGTGAGGCCGCCTGTGGCTCCTCCGAATTCAGCCGGTGCACCGCCCGCGTACACCTGCATCGTGTCCACGGCTTCGAGCGGAAGCATCATTCCGGCGCCGCCCATGATCGGGTCGGCGGCGTTCATCGTGTTGACGAACAGCCCGCCGGATGAGGCGCGTGCTCCGCCGACCGAGATCAGCCCGTCTGGACCTCGTACCACGTTGGGCATCAGCGGGAGCACGTCGTCGAACTGACTGTTGGGGAGCATCGCGATATCGATGACTTGGCGCGTCGCGGTGACCGGCGCGTTGGGGTGCGCGCTGCCGAGCACATCCGAGGGCGCCGGCGCGCTGATGGTGACATCCTCCCGCACCGTCGCCACCGCCAGCTGCAGATTCAGCGTGACGTGCCCTTGTGACAGATCGATGCCATGACGGGTGGCGGTTGCAAAGGAATCGAGTGAGGCTTCGAGATCGTACAGCCCGGGACGAAGGCCGTCGATGGCGAACTCTCCGTTCTCGCCGGTAGCCGTCACGAGCGGTTCGCCGCCCGCGGGACGGAGGGTGACGGTCACACCGGGCAGCGAAAGACCGTCAGGATCGAGGACGCGTCCGCTAATCGACGGGCCCTGAGCCTTCACCTGGGCGCAGAAGCAGCAGATTGCGATCAGCGCAGCAAGAAACGTCGGCCGCATGACGGTGCGATCAACATTACCCGCGGTGTGCAGGCTTTCGTTTACGCTACGGCCGGGCGGGCGGGAATCTTATCGAGTATTTAACGATCCCCATCCGCAATCCGCGCCGCAAGCGCCATGACCGTGAGCGGGGAGGAACCCTCGGCCTTGTTGTTGACCAGCACGAATACACGGCGGCCGCGGTTCACGATGCGCCGAGCGATGGCAGCAATCTCCGAGCGCATCGCTTCATCCGGCTCCACCACGCGATTGAACGGCTTGAACCGCTCCCGCTGGTCTTCGTACCACGTGCCGGGGCGAAGCAGCAGGCGCACGACGCTGAAGTCGGCGTCGTCTGGCGGCAGGATTGCGGCCTGCTCTCCAGGAGTCGGCATCGCGCTCCAGTAGTTGTAGGTGTGAGCCACTCCGTACCGCGCGATGACCTCTTTGTATGCAGGGGTAAGCAGACGCGCGTCGCGCAGTTCCACTGCGTATTCGAATGACTCGGGAAGGTCGCCCAGGAATCGGTCGAGACGCGCCACGAAGTCCGCCGGGTCCAGCCGCATCGCGCGGGGAAAGGGTGGGAACTCGAGCACGATCGGGCCGGTGTGCTCTCGAAACACCGCGTCGCACGGGCGGAGCAGATCGTCGACGAGCCGTTCCACCGACAAGAAGTCCGGGTTCACCGGTGCCCGCCCCTGATGCCCCAGTGCCAACGCCGTGACTGCGGCCGGCGCCTTGAAGCAGCAGCGGAATCCGTGCGGCAGCTGGTCGGCATAGCCGAGGAGGTCCTCGACCGTCATCGGCGCGTAGTAACTCCGATCGACGCCCACCGTGGTAAGGAGCGGATGCGCCGCGTATTCCCGAAGGCCGTCGCGGGCCAGCGCCGTTTGCGTTCGTGCCGCCGAGTAGACCAGGCCCTTCCATCCGGGGAAGCTCCAGGAACTCGTGCCGAAGAAGACACCGCGGGGGAGCCGTGCGGCGAGTGCGCGCGCCTCCGCGTGCATCCGCTGGAGCTGCGCCGCGGCCGGATCGGGCTCTTCCGGCGGTGCGACGTCGAACAGCGCGAGCTGATCGCCCATGCCGCTATCGTAGCGTGCGGTGCGACAGCGGTCTGGTCCAGTGTTGGCGCGCGGGCGGTGGATCGGGCCCTCCAGCTGCCTTCAGAGAAATATTCCCCGCCGCGACCGAACCGTGACACACTCATGGTGGCGTCCGAAGGTCCCAACTGGCTGACTTGCCCCTTTGAGTGGGGCGGCGTGATTCCCCCCGTCGGCCGAACTATCAACGACACAATCACAACAACGAGTTGACGGTGATCGACGCGAATCGCCACAGGTTCGCGCGATAGGGACGTATTCGACCCAGGAGACAGAACATATGGCAAGCATGAATGGCACGATCAAGCGTCTGGTCAGCGACAAAGGCTTTGGCTTCATCCTCGCGAGCGATGGCGCCGAGTACTTCTTTCACAACTCGGCCTGCAGCGGTGTCGCGTTCGACGACCTTCGCGAGGGTCAGGCTGTGACTTTCGAACGCGGTCAGGGTCCGAAGGGCCCCCGCGGTGAGAACGTCCGGCTGGCGTAAGCCGTCCGCGCGTCAGTACGCAGGCCCGAGCACGACGTCAACTTCGTGCTCGGCCTGTCCTGCTTCCTGTGGAGCTGACCTCCGGCGCGCGTGGTCAGACCGCCGCAGGAGAGCGACAGTGGCCCGTCCGGGCCATTCCGACACCACCCACCAAAATGGCCCGCTCAGGCGACGCGGCCAACGCCGCGAATTTCTATAGTGCTCTTCACGGGCGGCACTCACTCGCCGCCCATGGAGGGACAGATGAGAATCATCGCGTCGGTCATCATCGGAACAGCCATTCTCGGCGGCAGCGCGCTGGCCGTCGTCCGAGCCGAAGGGCCGGGTCATGTCATCCAGGAACTTGGTGAAGCCAGGTGGGGTCCGGCGCCGCCGTTCATCCCGGCGGGAGCGCAACTTGCCGTGCTCGCCGGCGACCCCACAAAGAGCGGTCCCTACAGTGTCCGGCTGAAGTTCCCTGCCAACTACGCCATCCCGGCGCACTCTCACCCGACCGACGAGAACGTGGTCGTGGTCACCGGCGCGCTGACCTTCGGCATGGGCGACAAGCTGTCGAAGAGTGCAGCTGGCAACAAGACACTGCCGCCGGGCGGGTTCAACCAGCTGACGGCCGGCATGAACCACTTCGCCTTCACGACGCAGGAGACGACGATCGTCCTGTTCGGTCTCGGGCCTGTCGACTTCAAGTACGTCAACCCGTCCGACGACCCGCGCAGCGGGAAGAAGACGACCGGACAGTAGCCGTCGGTTCCCATCAGGAAGGGACAACCCGCGACGCCGGAGATACAGGCCCAAATGCGGCGGTCCGTCATCTCCGGCGCACCTTCCGTCCTGCCGCAGCCTCTGGACTCGCGAGCAGGACGGCCAGCGCTCCTGCTCACTACCCATCACCGCACGATTATGTTGTCGGCCCCATCGGGTTGCGGCCGCACGTCGAGCATGATCTGTTCATCGGGACTTCACCGCGATTCGATCTCCGGAAGCAGCGCCGTCAGCAGACCGATCGCCGGCAGATACGCGCAGATGCGGTAGACGGCCTCGATCCCGATTGCGTCGGCGAGTTCGCCGAGCGCAGCGGCGCCCAGCCCGCCCATCCCGAACGCCAGTCCGAAAAACACCCCCGAGATCAACCCGACGCGCCCGGGCACGAGTTCCTGCGCATACACCACGATCGCCGAGAACGCGGACGCGAGCGTCAGTCCGATGATCACCGTCAACACCGTCGTCCAGAACAGGTTCACGTGCGGGAGTGCGAGCGTGAACGGCAGCACGCCCAGAATTGATCCCCATATGACGCGCTTGCGTCCGATGCGATCGCCGATCGCCCCTCCGAGCAGCGTGCCGACCGCCACCGACGCGAGAAAGACGAACAGGTGCAGTTGCGCGCCTTTCACGGACACCTGGAAGCGGGTCATCAGGTAGAACGTGTAGTAGCTCGTGAGGCTTGCCAGATAGAAGTACTTGCTGAAGATGAGCGCCGCGAGCACCGCAAGCGACCAGCCGACCCGCGCGCGGGACAGCGGGGTCCCATGCCCGTGAACACGATGCCCCGCCGCAAGCGACGGGTGCGCTTGACGCTCGCGATACCACCGGCTCACGCGGGACACGACAACCATACCTGCCACCGCCAGCAGCGAGCACCACGCCAGGCTCGCCTGCCCGTATGGCGCGACGATAAAAGCGGCGACCAGCGGGCCGACCGACGAGCCGGCGTTGCCGCCCACCTGGAAGATGGACTGTGCGAAGCCGTGGCGCCCGCCAGAGGCCATGCGGGCAATCCGCGACGATTCCGGGTGGAACACCGCCGAGCCCAGCCCGACGCAGCCGGCCGCGAGCAGGAGCACCCAGTAGCTGTGCGCCGCCGCCAGCAGCAGCAGTCCCGCCAGTGAGCACCCCATTCCGGCAACGAGCGCGTGCGGTGTTGGATGCGAATCGGTGTAGTGCCCGACCACAGGCTGAAGGATCGAGGCGGTCAGCATCAGGGCGAGCGTCATCATCCCAATCTGGGCGAAGCTCAGGTCGAACGAGCTTTTCAGCAGCGGGTAGATGGCCGGCAGCAACGACTGGATCGTGTCGTTCAGCAGGTGCGACAGGCTGATCGCGGCGAGCACGGCGAACGCCGTCATCTCCCGGGTGTGCGGGGCCGGAGCGTCTTCCGGTCGTTGTGGCGGAGCCGTTGCGGCGGTGGACATGACTGGAGCGCCTTGCGGCGGCTCCATTGTAGCGTTCAGCTCGTGAGACGGCCGCGGTGGCGCGTCCGCCAGGCGTCGCCCGATCCCCGATCCCCGATCCCTGATTCCCGATCCCCGATCCCCGATCCCTGATCCCTAATCCCTGCCCTGGCCCGGTCGATTTCCGCCAGCCTCAATCGACAACCTGAGTGGGATACCATGCGGGGTCGCCCGCTCAGAAAGGAACCTCATGAGTTCAGTGCGTGTGCTCGTCGGAACGAGGAAAGGCGCCTTCGTGATCAACGCGGACGGCGCACGGAAGAACTGGGACATCGCCGGTCCATTCTTCGGCGGATGGGAGCTGTATCACCTGAAGGGCTCACCGGTGGACCCCAATCGCATCTACGCATCACAGGGCAGCGGCTGGTTCGGACAGCTGATCCAGCGCTCCGACGATGGCGGCAAGACCTGGGAGGCTGTCGACAACAAGTTCACGTACGACGGCGTTCCCGGTACCCACCAGTGGTACGACGGCACGCCGCATCCGTGGGAATTCAAACGTGTCTGGCACCTCGAACCGTCGCTCACCGATCCCGATGTGGTGTACGCGGGAGTCGAAGACGCCGCGATGTTCCGGACGGCCGATGGAGGGAAGAGCTGGCACGAGATGCCCGGATTGCGGGCCCATGGATCGGGTTCGCAGTGGGCGCCCGGCGCGGGCGGCCTGTGCGTGCACACGATCATTCTCGACCCATTGGACGCACAGCGCATGTTCATCGCAATCTCGGCGGCCGGGGCGTTTCGCACCGACGATGGCGGCGCGAGCTGGAAAGCGATCAACCAGGGACTGCGCTCCAATCACATCCCCGATCCGCAGGCGGAAGTCGGCCACTGCGTCCACCACGTGGCGCAGCATCGCGCCCGTCCCAGCGTGCTGTTCATGCAGAAGCACTGGGATGTGATGCGCAGTGATGATGCGGGAGAGAGCTGGACGGAAGTCAGCGGCAACCTGCCGACCGACTTCGGCTTTCCGATCGACATCCACGCGCACGAGCCGAACACCATCTATGTCGTGCCCATCAAGAGCGACTCCGAACATTACCCGCCCGGATGGCAAGCTGCGCGTCTATCGCAGCCGCAGCGGCGGAAACGAATGGGAAGCGCTGACCAGCGGACTCCCGCAGAAGGACTGCTACGTCAACGTCCTGCGCGATGCCATGTCGGTTGATGCGCTGGATTCGTGCGGCATCTACTTCGGCACCACCGGCGGACAGGTGTACGCGTCGGCCGACGGCGGGGACAACTGGAACGCAATCGCGCGCGACCTGCCGCCCGTGCTGTCTGTCGAAGTGCAGACGCTGGCGGACTGAGCCGGTCCGATGGCGATCAGAGTGGTGCTGCCCGCCCATCTGCGTACCCTGGCGCGGGTCGATGATGAAGTGACGATCGATGTCGAGGGGCCGGCCACGCCGCGGTCGGTGCTCGACGCGCTCGAAGCTCGCTATCCGGTGTTGCGAGGTACGATTCGCGACCACGTGACCCTCCAGCGGCGGCCGTTCCTCCGCTTCTTTGCCTGCGAGGAGGACCTGTCGCTGGAGCCGCCTGACGTTCGGCTGCCGGACGCTGTGAGCGCCGGCACTGAACCGTTCTTCATCATCGGGGCGATCGCCGGCGGCTGATGGATACGGGCCGGGTGTTCGGGTCGCGGTGACTCAGATCGACGTGCGGTCCACCAGCACGTCGAGCGGCAAGGGGCCGGCGCTCGTGGCGTCGCCGGTCACCACGCGGCGGATGTAGCCGGCCTGACCCAGATGGAAAGCGGTGTGCGCGACCAGGTGCAGGAGGAACATGTCGGTGCGCGCCACCATCCGGTTCGGCGCACCGGACATCGGCCGCTGCAGTGACGCGTCATCGAGTCCGTCCAGCCCGGTTGCCACTGCGTCGACGGCCGCCTGCAGTTGACGGTCGACCTCCGCGCGGGTCGCGCCGCGGGTCGAGAATTCCGCGTCGCGGTGGCGCACATACGCGCCGCCGGCGAGGCACGTGCCGACGAAGTGCTGGAGATTGCCGGCGACATGCAGCGCCAGGTTGCCTGCGGAGTTCGTCACGCCGGGCGTCACCCTCCAGATCGACTCGTCATCGGGGAAGAGGGCGATCTCCCGTCGAAATCCTTCGAGCTCCCTGACCAGGAGCGTACTGATATCGAGGCTCAGTGCCATAGCGCTGAGAGGATAACGCATGCACTCCGTGGCGCGGCAGGCTACCTCACTCCGTCGCGCGGCAGGCTACAAGTCGGCGCGCATGATGATGAAGGCCTCTACGGCAGCTTCATCCACCTGGGTGAACTGGACGCCGGCACGGCAGCCGCCGGGAGCCATTCCGGCCGCGGGTTGGGAATCGACCCATACGACTTCGCCGACGCACAACAGCGCCGCCGGCTGATTTGGCAGGTGGATGCGCACCGACTGGCTGCATTCGAGCGATGTGGACGTGAGCACGCCGCAGCCGGCTACTGACAGATCCTGGAGCAGGGCGGGTGTGCCGTTCACCTTGATCTCGACTGGCGAGGCAAAGCTGTACCTCGTCGCGATGCGAAGGTCCTCCCAGCCGTCGTTGTCCAGCGTGATGGCGCCGTCCGGCGACTCGGCAGCGGCGTCCTCGTCGAACAGGAGTTCAGTCGCATCGTCTTCATCGCTGCCGTTCGAGGATTGCACGGCCGAGCGCAGCGCTTCCAGTTCCTGCCGCAGGTCTTCGACCAGCGTGGCCGTCACCGTCATCTGTCGCTCCGCTGCGGCGACGGATTCGCGCAGGTCGGAGCTCATCATTCGCTCTGTGTCGAGCGCCAGCGACAGCGCATCGCGCTCCCGCTCGACGATGGCGACGCGCGCCTCGGATTCGACCGCAGTCTCCTCGGCGCCGATCCGGATCGATTCCACCGCCGCCAGTCGTTTCTGCACGATGGCCAGGTCTGCGCGCGCGGCCTGGACGTCGGCGTGGGCCTGCTCCACCGCACGCTGCAGTTCGGCATCGGCCACCTGACCACCACGGGCACGCTCGCGTTCCTCATCCAGCGCCGATTCGAGCGTGGACTTCGCCGCTGTCGCCCGCTCGAGTTCCCGAATCAGCGCGGTGCGCTCCTCGGTTGAACCGGTCGCCGCTCCCCGCAGTTCCGCAGCCGCGGCGCGTTCCGCGTCGAGACTGGCTCGGGTCTCTGCCTGGACGCGCTGCAGGTCGGCTTGCTCGCGCAGCAGTTCTGCCTGCTCGCGCAGAAGATCCGTGTGCACACCCTGCAACTGCTCCGCGCGCTGCCGTTCGATCTCGAGCTCTCGGGCTGCGGCGTCGTGAGCGGCCTGGGCCGCCAGGTGCGCATCGTGCAGTTCCGCGGCGCGAGCCTCTGCCTGTGCAGCGGCGTGGCGCAGGGTGAGCATGGCCTGTTGCTCGCCGTCGACGGTTGAGTGCGCCGATGCGATCGCTGCACGCAAGTCGGCGCTGGCCGCGCGCTCGACCTCGATGACTCGCGTGGCCTCGGTGAGCGCCCGCTGTTGATCGGCGAACAGGCGGGCTGCCTCGTCACGTGCGCGCTGCTGCGTCACGACTTCGTTGGTCGCATCGGCAAGCTCTCGCTGTGCCGCGGTCAGCGCATCTTCGAGTTCGGCCAGGCGATGCTCCGTGTGCGTCCTCGCGTCGGCAATCGCCCGTGCCGATGCAGATTCGATGATCAGCTGCTGTTGTGCCTCTTCCAGCTCGAGTTCGAGCGCGGCGATCCGGTCTACTCCGGCACGACGTTCGGCCTCGAGCGCGGCGATGCGGTCGGCAGCGGCACGAGACTCCGCTTCGTGCGTCTGTCGGATGTTCTGGTCGGCTGTGGCGGTCTGGTGCGCTTCCTCGAGGCCTTGCTGCGCGAGTGCGAGCTGCCCTTCGAGATCCGAGGCACGCCGGTCTGCCCGGTCCTGTGCGTCAGTCGCGCCGAGTGCTGCCGTCTCCGCCTGTTCGAGCCGGTGCCGTGCGTCTGCGAGCTGGCGATCGAGGTCGGCCGCGCGCCGCTGTTCCTGGCTCTGTCCGTCGCTGGCTGTTCGCGCGTTGTGCTGGGCAATCGTCAGGCGCTGCTCGACCGCTTCCAACTGCAGTTCCAGCTCGGCGATCCGATCGCCGGCGGCCGTGTGCTCCACCGCCAGGGCCCGAGCCGACTGCTGTCCGGCGGCGAACAGACGTTCGAGGTCGGCGAGACGCTGCTCGAGGCCAACCGCCTGTTCGTGGATGTGGTCGCGCTCGGTGGCCAGCGCCTGCGCTGACTCCTGCGCGTCATCGAGGCCGGCGCGCGTCTCGATCAACTGCTGCTCGAGCTGATCGATCGTTCGATCGAGGTCGACACGTGCGTGCCGCTCGCTTTCAATCAGCTGCGTCTGTTCGTTTGCGGTGTGGAGGAGGGCCTGCCACTCGGCCTCGACCAGTTCAATCCGCGTCTGCGCCTTGTCGAGGGACTTGCGAAGCTCGGACGAAATCCGCCGCTCAGCCTCCACCGCGGCCGAACTGCGCGCCTCTGCCTCCAGCAGCGCAGCCTCGCCATCATGCTTGATCTGAAAACAGGCACGCGTCGCCGCCGCCTGGGCCTCGGTCGTGGCGAGGCGCGACAGCTCGAAGATCAGTCCAACCAGCTCGGAGCCGCGAGCGGGATCGGCCAGTGCCGATTCGAGTTCAACAAGCCGCGCGTCGATCACCGATCGCAGCGCATCGAGCTGACGCTGTGCAGAGTCGGGCAGCCGCGCGCCAGACAGATCATCGGACGCACCTGGGCGCGACTCGCGTGCGTTCGCCGTCTGCATCGTGTCGTTTATCGGCAGGGTGCCGATAAACGGTTACAGATGGACGCCTCCCACCAGGACATTGTCGTCGCCGCGGAAGCACTCCGCGCGTGGCTGCACGCGCAGCGGGCGACCTGGTCGGATCCGACGCCAGTGTCGGTCTTCGCCGTTGCTCCAACTCTCATTCCGCCCGCCGTTCATGACAGGCCGAGTGCAGGGGTGCCCGGTGCGGTGCCGCCGGCGCTTGTCGCCCCGACGCCTGAACCCATCGGGCCGGTCGTTCCGCTGGTTCCGCCGGTGCCGCTTGTGGTGCCGCCGGTTGTGCCGGTTGCGCCGACCGTGCCGATCGCGACCGTCGCGCCAGCCGACCCGGTCGTGCCGACCGCCACGATCGTGGAGACCGCGCCGACTGTGCTTCCCGCGGTGGCTCAGCGTGCCGGGCAGGACAACGCGTCGGTGTCCTTTATCGCGCCGCCGGTCCCGCTGCTGCGCCGCAACGAGCGTGCGTGCCGCGCTCGCGGTGGGGCTGGTCGCGATACTCGCCGGCGTCGCCGTGGTGACCAGACCGATGTGGAGCCCGTACGCCGCCGGCCCGGGCACCGCTGCGTTCGACTCCGTGCCCGCGGGCGCGGAGGTGCTGGTCGACGGCAGCATCGTGGGGACGACACCGGTCCGCGTCGACCTGCCGTCCGGAAATCACGCGGTGGAGTTCCGCCTCGACGCAGCAACCCGAACCCAGAACATCAATGTGCGCAAGGGACACGAGACTGCGGTCAACATCGAGTGGAACCCGCCCCGCTTCGGAGGCCTGCAGGTCACCTCCAATCCGACCGGTGCGAAGGTCCTGGTGGATGGCCACGAGCGCGGAGTCACGCCACTCACGCTCGCGGGCCTTCTGGTCGGGCCGCACGTGGTGCAGATCGAGAGCACCGAGGGTTCGGTTCGCCGCAAGGTGGATATCGCCGAAGGTGAGACCGAAGCACTCGTCGAGTCCATCTATCCGGGATGGCTTCATGTATCCGCGCCGATCGAGGTCACGGTCATCGACGGAACGCGCGCCGTTCAACTGGACGATCGCAGCCGTGCGCTCCTCAAGCCGGGAGCACACACCCTGCGCATCGAGAACCGCACGTTCGACTTCACCGAGACCCGTCAGGTGCAGATAGAGCCGGGAGGAACGACGCGAGTGGCTGTCGAACCGCCCGGATCGACGCTGACCATCATCGGCTCCACCGGCGCCGCCGTATTCGTGGACGGTGTCAAAGCCGGGGAGACGCCGCTCGCGAACTACGCGGTGAAACTCGGCACGCGCGACATCATGGTCGTGGACTCCTCGGGCACCACACGGCACGCGACCGTCATCGTGACGACGAAACCGGTGCAGCTCGATCTCACCTTCGCCCAATAACCATCGAAGCGGCCTGCCCTCACGCTTCCGCGATTGGCCGGCGGGAGAACAGCAGCTATCGGTGCGTTGCAACGACGGTGCGGTGTTAGACTCCTGCTCTTCAAATACATGGAGGAGTCGACATGACGACTGTTGCACCTGCGTCGCCGGACGTGATCTTCGACACACTGTTCGCGTATCAGCAGACAGCGGCTCTGAAGAGCGCGATCGAACTCGATCTGTTTACGGCCATCGGCGAAGGCGCGCGTACGCCAACCGCGATCGCCGCACGTGTGGGCGCTACGGATCGCGGTGTGCGGATCCTGTGCGACTTCCTGACGACACTGGGGTTGCTCGAGAAGTCCGATGGGCAGTATGGGCTCGGACCGGTAGCTGCGGCGTTCCTCGTTCGCACGTCGCCGACGTACATGGGCACGATGGCGACGTTCCTCACCATGCCCGGGTTGAAGCTCAACTTCGAGGACCTGACCGGGGCCGTGCGACGCGGTGGTGTGCTGCCGTCGGGCAACACGGTCGCTCCAGAAAATCCGATCTGGATCGAGTTCGCGCGCGCCATGGTGCCGATGGCCATGCCCGCAGCGCACGCGATTGCCGGCATTCTCGGCATCGAGTCGATGGGCCCGGTGAAGGTTCTGGATATTGCCGCCGGCCACGGCATGTACGGCATCGTGCTGGCGCAGCGCAATCCGGCAGCGCAGATCGCCGCCGCCGATTGGTCGCCGGTGCTGAACGTTGCGCTCGATCACGCCCGTCAGGCAGGCGTCGATGCACGCTACCGGACCATCGCCGGCGACGCCTTCGAAACGGACTTCGGCACCGACCACGACATCGCGCTCGTCACGAACTTTCTTCACCACTTCGATACGGAGCAGTGCACAGAGTTCCTGTCGAAGGTGGCGCGCGCGCTCGGCCCGAACGGGCAGGTCGTGCTCGTGGAGTTCGTGCCCAATCCGGATCGCGTCACGCCGCCGATGGCCGCGCGCTTCAGCCTGACGATGCTCGCCGGCACGCCGAGTGGCGACGCCTACACGCTCGCGGAACTGACGACGATGCTCGAGGCCGCCGGCTTCCGCGACGTCCGCGCGCACAGCCTGCCCACGCCGGAAACGGTGATCGTCGCGCGTAAGTGAGGTGCGCAGCAACGCGCCGGCCGAGCTTCGGCACACACCCGGACGTTAAGAACCCGTAACGTGCCCTCCCTGCGGCGTTACACTGGCGACCCACCTAAGCATCATGAGGTGAGGGAGAAGTTATGACACGAAATCAGTGGCGCCTGGCAGCGGCCGTGGCAGTGGCCGCCACCGGTGTGGCATCCGCGCCGTACCTGCGCGGGCAGAACGGCGCACCGGCCTTTCCGAGCACGAAGAACGGCGAGTGGACGCACTACACCGCCGACGTGCGCGGCAGCAAGTACTCGCCGCTCGATCAGATCAACGCCGGCGAATTTCAACAAGCTCGAAGTCGCGTGGCGCTTCAAGACCGACAGCCTCGGGCCGCGTCCCGAGTACAAGCTCGAAGGCACGCCGCTGATGATCAAGGGCGTGCTGTACACGACGGCCGGCACGCGCCGCTCGGTCATCGCGCTCGACGCGAAAACCGGCGAGTTGATGTGGGCCTACAGCCTGCGCGAGGGCAACCGCGCCGCGATCGCGCCGCGGCAGCTCTCCGGCCGCGGCGTGTCGTACTGGACCGACGGCACGCGGCGACGATCGCGTCATCTACGTCACGACCGGCTACCGCCTGGTCGCGCTCAACGCCCACACCGGCCAGCCGATCGCGCTCGTTCGGCAACAACGGCATCGTCGATCTGAAAGTAGGCGTCGGTCTTCGGCAACCGCCAGCCGATCGATCTCGAGACCGGCGAGATCGGCCTGCACGCGACGCCGACGGTCGCGAAGGACGTCATCCTCGTCGGCTCGTCGTTCAAGGAAGGCACGCAGGTCGTCACGCACAACAACACCAAGGGGCTGGTGCGCGCGTTCGACGTGCGGACCGGCAAGGTGCTGTGGACGTTCAACACGATTCCGCGGCCAGGCGAGTTCGGCAACGAGACGTGGGAGAACGATTCGTGGGCGGTCAACGGCAACGCCGGCGTGTGGACGCAGATCACGGTCGACGAAGAGGCTGGCCTCGTCTATCTGCCGGTTGAGGATCCGACGTCCGATCAGTACGGCGGGCATCGTCCCGGCAACAACCTGTTCGCCGACTCCCTGGTGTGCGTCGATCTGAAGACCGGCGTGCGCAAGTGGCACTTCCAGGTCGTGCATCATCCGATCTGGGACTACGACCTGTCGTCGGCGCCGCTGCTCGCCGACATCACGGTGAACGGCCGGGCGATCAAGGCGGTCGCGCTGCCGAGCAAGGAATCGTTCCTCTACGTGTTCGATCGCATCACCGGCCAGCCGGTGTGGCCGATCGAAGAACGGCCGGTGCCGCAGAGCGACGTGCCGGGCGAGAAGACCTCGCCGACGCAGCCGTTCCCGACCAAGCCGCCGGCCTACGCGCGGCAGGCGGTCACGCGTCGACGAACTGATCAACTTCACGCCGGCGACTGCGCGCCGAGGCGCTCGAGGCCGTGAAGATGTACCGCATGGGTCCGATGTTCCTGCCGCCGGTCGTGAGCAAGGTCGGCGGGCCGATCCAGGCGATCACGATCGGCACGCTCGGCGGCGGCACCAACTGGCCGGGCGCGTCGTACGATCCGGAAACTCACATCGTCTTCGCGCAGGCCGCCAACGCCGGCGTGTCGCTGCTCGGTCTGGTCGAGCCGCCGAAAGGCTTCTCGGACATTCGCTACGTCGCGGGCGTCGCCGGCCGCGCGTTCCGCATCAACGAGGGACCCGGATTCGGCAGCGCCGCCGATGCGCCCGAAGCTCAGTGAGACGCAGGCGAAGCTGCACGCAACTCGGCGTCAGGGCCGCAGCCGCGCCCGCCGTCCAGCCGCGCCTCCGCCGGCGGCCCGCAGGCGCCACGCCGCCAGCCGGCGGCGGCGGTGGCGGCTTGAACGTCCAGGGGCTGCCGATCGTGAAGCCGCCGTACGGCGTGCTCTCGGCGATCAATCTCGATCGCGGCGATCTCATGTGGCAGGTGCCGCACGGCGACACGCCCGACGCAGGTGCGCAATCATCCGGCGCTGCGCGGCCTCAACATTCCGAAGACCGGCCAGCAGGGCAGCGTCGGGCTGATGGTGACCAAGACGCTCGTCATCCTCGGCGATCCGCAGGTGACGACGACGCCGGAGCATCCGCGCGGGGCGATGCTGCGCGCCTACGACAAGACAGACCGGCAATCAGGTCGGCGCCGTCTGGATGCCGGCGCCGCAGAGCGGCTCGCCGATGACTTACTCCGTCGACGGCAAGCAGTACATCGTCGTCGCGGTCAGCGGCGGCTCGTATCTCGGGCGAGTACCTCGCGTTCAGCCTGCCGCAGAGCGAAGTCCGCACGCAGCAGTAGTTTTGGCGTAATCTCTCCTGACGTGCGCGGATCGGTGCAAGCCGGCTCCCGCACGTCCGGCACAGCTTCTGGAGGAATCAGCATGAAACGCATGATCGCGATTGTTCTCGGCACATTGGCGGCGTCGACCGGCGCGCTGGCGCAGACCCCCGCGCCCGCGTCGTCCGATCCCTACGCGGCGATCGTCGCCGCGGCCCCGGCGAACCAGCGCGAGGGCGCGACGGTCATCAAGTGGAAGCCGGATTTCACTTACGACACGCTCAAGAAGGGGACGAACAAGATGGTCTGCTACGACCGTTCAGGGTTCCCCCTGCAGCAGCCGTTCTCGGTGGAGTGCACCAGCCTCGCGAATCTCGACCGCGTGGCGCAGAATATGAAGGCCGAGGCCACAGGGGACAAGGCCAAGTCCGAGGCGATGCTCGCCGACATGGAGAAGAACGGCACGCGCGTGAAGCCTGAATACGGGTCCGTGTGGTTCCACATGTCGGGCCCGGACAAGGACCACGCACGTCCGCACATGACCGTGGCCCTGCCGGGCGCCACGACTGCCTCGACCGGATTGCCCGACAAGGCGGGCACGGGTGGGGCGTGGATCATGAACGCCGGCACGACGACCGCGCACCTGATGGTGCCGGGGGAGTAGCGTTCAGGGATCGGGGATCGGGGATCGGGGATCAGGGATCAGGGATCGGGATCAGGTGCCCCGGTCCTTGGTCCCGGCTCAGCGACCTTATCTTTGCCGTCCGCCGTTCCCGGAATCGATGAAGCCGGTTCGTGCTGACCCCCGTCGTTCCGTCCGCGTCCTCTGTGGTGATGTTTTCGGTGTCCTTCGTGGTGGTCCTTTGATCCGACTTGTGCTCACCAGCGTGCTCGCCGTTGCCGCGCTCGCCGCGGGGCAGCGCACCCAGACCTTCACCGGGACCATCACCGACAGCATGTGCGCCGACGCGAACCATAGCCGCATGCGCATGGGGCCGACCGATGCCGAGTGCGTGCAGGCGTGCGTCGAATCGCACGACGCGCCGTACGTCCTCTACGACGGGACGACCACCTACGAACTGAGCGACCAGAAGGCGCCAGCGGCCTTCGTGGCTCGTAAGGTGACCGTCACCGGCACGCTCGACTCGAAGACGAAGACGATTCACGTCGAGTCCATCGCTGCGGCCAGGTAGAACCCCCACTGACAATCGTCCTACCGTGTTTGTAGGAGGGGTGGCAGCCCGTCAAGTCGCGACTGGCGAAATCGTCAAATCTCAGATCGTCAAATCGTCAAATCGTCAAATCGTCAAATCGTCAAATGGTGAGCTACTTCTCTCTTCGGTCCGGCACGAAGTGCTCCCGCGCCGGCATCGCCACCTTTGGCAGGGTCGTCGCGTCCATCACTGCGTCGGCGGAAATCAACTCGTTTGCGTGCAGCAGGAACGCTGTGAGGTTGTAGACGTCGGTGTTCGAAAGCGAGCCCGGCGCATCGGGTGGCATCGCGCGACGGATGTAGTCGAACACCGTCGTTGCGTAAGGCCAGTAGTTGCCGATCGTGTGCGGAATGGATGGATCCTTCCAGAACGGAAACCCACGACGCGGCTCGGCCCCTACGAGCACGTCGTTCGGCCCTTCCGTCCCCGTTTTGCCGTGACACCGTGCGCACCGTGTTGCGAAGATCGCCGCGCCGGCGGCCGGCGTTCCGCTTCCGGCTGGCAACCCTGTTCCATCTGGCATCACATCATCGTCCCACGCGGCGATTTCGGCTGCCGTTGCCGGACGCCCGATCCCCAGCGGAGCCGGAGACGCGGCCTGTGCCGCGGCGCGGCCGGCTGACGACTGAGCGGCGCCGGAGACGGCGAGGGCCGACAGCCACAGTGGAACAGCCAGGCTGAAGGCGACGCGTCCAGGGCTCATCCCCACGATTGCTCCTGGTAGACGACGCGGCCATCGGCGCGAACAATCCAGCCGGTGATCGGATTGAGATGATAGGTCGCGGTGCCAGGGCCACGCTGCGCCAGCAACTCGGCGCGGGTTGGCTGCATGTAGCCCGTTTCGTCCACGGCGCGGCTCATGATCACTGCCTCGCCTCCCGTCCAGTTCCACTGAAATCCGAACCGGGTGTGTGCCTTCGAGAGCACCGGCTCCTGCAGCCTTGCCGCGTTCCATGTCCTTCCGCCGTCCGTGCTCACGTCGACGCGTCTGATCTTTCCGGCGCCGGTCCAGGCGATGCCGCTGATTTCGACCCAGCCTGGCGCGAGAACGATCGGGTAGGCGGGGCGCGTGATGAGCGAACGTGCGTCCATCCGGAAGCTGAACATCCGTGCGGTGCCGTCGGCGAACGGTTCGGTGTACTTGGACGTCTCCTCGCGTGTCATGAAGGGACGATCGGACAGCTCGATTCGACGCAGCCATTTCACGTGTGTGTTGCCTTCCCATCCGGGCAGGAACAGGCGCGCGGGATAGCCCTGCTCGGGTCGGAGGGCCTCGCCGTTCTGCCCGTAGGCGATGAACGCGTCCTGCATGGCTTTGGAGATCGGGATGCTGCGCGTGAGCCTGGCGGCATCCATCCCCTCGGCGAGAAACCAGGAAGCCCTTGGGTGTGCGCCGACTTCGGTAAGCAGCGTCGCGAGCGAGACACCGGTCCATTCGCTGGTGCTGGTGAGTCCGGCGAGCTGGCCCGGCGTCGTGTCCGGTCCGGCCGTGCGGCCCAGGTTGCCGGAGCATTCGATGAAGTGGATGCGCGATACCGACGGGAATCGTTTGAGATCGGCGAGGGTGAAGACCATCGGCCGCTCGACGAGCCCGTGAATCAGCAGCGAGTACTGCTGTGGATCGATCTCGGGCACTCCGCCGTGGTGCCGCTCGAAATGGAGGTCGGACGGCGTGATGATGCCCATGAGGTCCTGGTGCGGAGTACCCGACGCGGTGGCGCCTCGCCCGACGCGCGCCAGCTTCTCCGTGGACGCCCGCTCGCCAAGTGCGCGCGCAGCCCTGCCTCGGACCCTTGTCGGATCCGCCGCAGACTGGGCGGATTGGGACCTGACGGTTGTGCCGAGCACCACCGCACCGGCAGTGCCGGCGAGGAGCTCGCGTCGCGATATCTTCATGGGACCTCGTGCCTCGGTTCGACGCGAGTAAGCGCCGACAATCGCGTGCAGGCGCGGACAGTATAGGCCAGCGGGGTCGCGCCATCGGGCCCGCGACCTAGTTCAGCCATTGGCATCCAGAGACGACTGAGCAACTCTGCAGGAACTAGGTGCTATGGCACCACGATTGCTCCTGTATGAGGCAACCGCGCTTGGTCGCCAATCTGGCCGACCGACAGCCAACCAACCACACCGACGGGGGCATCGTGTCCCCGCTCGCCACGTACGGCGCCTTTCGGGTCTTCCCTGTGGGTAAGGCGTAGACCCACAAATAGCACGGACGCCACAAGGCACGAAGGCACCGGGGCACGAGGGCACGACGGCAGGAAGCAGTAAGGCAGAGGGCAGGAAGGCACGAGGGTAGGCAGGCAAGGATCCCCGGTCAGAAGCGAAGGAGCCGGGTCATCTTGACCGCGATGGATTGGTTCAGAATGGCCGCCACGCGCTGCGACGTGTTGCGGCCGTCACTGTAGACAAGAAACAGGTCGCTGCCCGGCCTGTATTCCCATCGAAGGCGGACGCTCGACGACAACGTGTGCGCATCCATGTTGAGCTGAAGCAGGCTGCTCACGAACAGCCGCGTGGTTGGCGTGTAGGTGAATCGGGCGGCGACAAGGCGCGCATTGAAATCGCCATAGGGCAGGCGCACCCACGCGAGTGACAGGGTCGGCTCGATCGCGAACTGCGGCAGCAAGGCCACACGTCCCGAATACGACGCCTCGTGGCGTGTTCCATCGTAGAAGTCTCCGGTGGACACCGCGAAACGACCTGCCACCAGGTGCTGGTTTGCCAGCGAGTACAGACGCGATCAGGCTGGTGTTGTCGTAACCGCCCTGGGGAACCGTCACGCCCGGTGCGATCCGGAAGTCGCGGGGCAGCAACTCGTACTCGGTGATGTATTGGACGGTCGCCTGGTCAGCGCTGTGGAACTCGATGCCGAAGCTCCCATCGAGCGCCCGGTTTTCCACGCGCGTGACCGGGGCGTCGGTGTCGTAGGTGAACGTACCCTGCCAGGTAAGCTTGCGCATGTAGCGGTTGCCGGTGAGCCGAGGGCTGAAGCGCGCGGTGGCCGCATCACGCCGGAAGTCCTGCCGCCGCGTGTAGCCGACCTCTGGTGCGAACCCTCCGCCGACCATCAGGTGTTCGGCGCCGAACCCGTAGCGATCGCCGGTGTAATCGAACCTGGCGCGATAGCTCTCGGCCTGCGCCGAGGAGCCGGCCACGTCTGTCCTCGCGTAGTAGCCGAGCACCGTGTTGTTGGGGGAGAGACGAAAGCTCGCGTCGGCGCCAAACATGACGCTGGTGTCGCCCAGGCTGCCAGGCCGTCGCGCGGTTGCGATGACACCCACGTTGCTGCGGCGGAGGATGTCACGGCGCAGGCGGACGGCAGAAAAGTTGGTGGCACCGACGCCGGCCGATTCGCTCCGGGCGGTCTCGATGTTCAGTGCCGCGATGTCGAAGGGACCGGCCTTGCCGGTGACGCGTCCGCCAGCGATGACCGGAATGGTCTGGCCGTTCGCCAGCCCGATCTGCCTGCTGAAGAACATGATCGGCACATCGTCAGAATCACCGCCCGTCCCGCGGCCCGACAGGCTGCGTCCGCCGAACGCGAAGATCCCCTGGCCCTCCAGAAAGAAGTCGCGCTTTTCCGGGAACAGCAGGCTGAACCGCGTCAGGTTGATCTGCTGAAGGTCCTCTTCGATCTGCGCAAAGTCGGTGTTCACCGTGATGTCAGCGGTCAGACCGCGCGACAGGCCGTACTTCACATCGACGCCCAGATCGCCTGTGCCGTCGTTGGTGAAGGGCGCGGCCACGGTTCGATCGGTCGTGGACGAAGCCACCGCGTACGGCTTCAGCTCGAAGTTGCGCGTCCGCGTCGGCACCGTGAGATCGACCAGAGTCGCCGCCATCTGCATCTGTCCGAGGCCTGACCCGCCGAACGATGCGGGCATTGGCGTCACCCCGGCGAACTCGTTCTTCGAACGGATGACACGTCGAAAGTTGATGCCCCACACCTGCGGCCCGGGCTCACGGAATCGCAGCGACTTGAATGGGATGACCATCTCGGTCGCCCAGCCGCCCTCGACGAGCGATGACTTGACGTCCCACACCGCGTTCCAGCTTTCGATGTACTGACCGTCGGCAATCGCCTGCTCCCGCTGCGCGCCGAGCGGATTGGTCTGGAACAGCACGCCGTTCCGATGGTCGTAGAAGGTGTCCAGGACGAGGGTCATGCTGTCGCCCCCGTTGAAGATGTTCACGCTGTCATGGCGCATCTCATTGGCGACGATGCGTTCGGGGTGGCTGTCGAGCATGCGCGCCGAGAAGTACAGGTTCTCGTCGTCGAAAAGGATCCACGCCTGGGTCGTCTCGGTTGCCGGCTCGCCCTCCTTCGGAACCTGCTGCTCGAATCGATCGATCGGCAACGTCGTTTCGTAGATCGGTTCCTCGAGTTTGCCGTCGATCGTCAGCGGCCGATCGAGGCGGACCGCACGCAGGGTGACTTTGCCGCGCTCATCGCGCGAGACGACGGCCGGCGGCACCGGTGCGGGCGCTCCATCGAAGGCGGCGGCGGAATCGGCGATAGCCGTGGCGGCCGGGGCCGGTGCGGGTTGCTGCGCGGCAAGCGGGGAAGTGACGGCGATGAGGATTGAAATCGCGGCAAGGCAGACGCTGACGACGCGGAGAACCACCGCGCTACTCTATTTCAGCTGGAACACGATGACGCGGGGTGAGCCGTCGACCATCTCGAGCGCCTCCGTCGAGCCTCGCTCCAGATGGCGCATCGTCCCCGGCTTGACGCCGACCTCGGTTGGCGCGCCAGCCCCTGACGTCACACGCAGCCGGCCCTCGCCGAGCCAGACGATGACCGTCTCGAGCGCCGCGCGGTATGTCAGCCCCTGTGCACCAGCCACCCACGTGTAGTCCCATGCGATGACCCGATCGTCATCCAGCAGTTGTTTCGCGCCGCTGCGCGGGAAGGCTGCTGGTCCGCCGACGCCAGCGGCTGGAAGGCCCGACGGCGTTTCCTTTCTCAACTCGATGAACACCGCTCGAAGCGGCGGGTCGGTGTTGCCCTCCTCGATGTGCGTGGTGCCCTTTCTGGTGGTAGACAGGCTGCCCACCTCGGTCACGTTGCTGCGCGAGGCGCCGTCGGGCGTCGTGATCGTGCGACCGCCGGCGACGTAGTACGTGCCGACCTGATCGTAGATGTGGCGGTGCAGCGCGGTCGGCTGTCCCTTCGGCCAGACGATGTCCCAGACGTTGATGCGATCGGTCTGGAGCAGTTTCGTGGCGTTGGTGCGCGGGAAGGGTGGCGGGAGTTCCTGCTGAGCGGCCAGTGCCGCGACGCACAGCGCCATCAGCAGAGCGGTGAGCGACTTCTTCATCGGGCCTCCAGAGTGGCGACAGGATAACGCACGTCCGCCGGTCCAGTCTGCGAACCTGACAATGTTCGCGGCTGCACGTCACACGCGCCATGAACGCCATCTCCAGCGCACAATCAGCGGGCGTGCTGCTCCGCGTAGCGCGCCCCGCTGAGTATGTAGGACATCGAGTAGTTCGCCTCGTGGCACGAGAACTCGAACATCGGCCCTTCGGTCCTCGACATCTCGCTGTGCGCCGTCCAGGACCGCACGAACGAAGCCGGATCGTCAACGGTGAACTGGTAGTCGAGTGTGCCAGGTGCGCTCAGCCTGAAGCGCTCGATCAGATGCAGCGTGGTGCCGGAGCCACGGAACGACGTCTTTTCCGTGAAGTTCGTCGTGTCGACGACGAGCGTGTCGCCCTCCCACCGTCCGATGGAGTCGCCCTTCCACATGCGGATGTTCGGTGGCAGGTGCGTGCGGCGGTTCAGGGCAATGACCCGGATATCGTGGATCTGCTCGCTGAGGAACACGACCGAGTCGCGAGTCTGGACGATCTGCAGGGTGTTGTTGTAGAAGGCCGGCATCAGCGGCGGCACCGAGGTATTGGCGACGATGAGGCAGCGCTCCGCGAAGGTGAGATCCTCGGGGTTGTCGGCGTAGTGCTCGTTCAAGTGCTGCGTCCGTTCGGCAAGCCGCTTCTGCGCCGGCGGCGTCAGTGCCGGAACCTTGCCGTCGTCCGGATCGGTGATCATCGACGTGCGGCCGCCCGGCAGCACATGCCCCGGCTCGTAGGTGTCGAGATCGCCGGCCGCGTCCAGCTCGAAGTCCTTGTTGCGGCTGATCGCCACCGTGCGATCGAGCTGATACCGCTGCTCGTAAGCCTGCGCCTCCTCGTCAGTGAACGTTTTCCCGGCTCCCGCCGGACGCTCCAGCGGCGTCGCCGTGTCGTTCAGCCACAGACCCTGCAGATCGGGATGGCCATCGGGTGTGCGCGTGCGTCCCTGCGCTGCCATCCGCGCAACGCCGGCAGAGATCAGCAGAACGGCCACGGACAGCCCCACGAGCGCGCGCCCAACATCTGAACGGTGCATGACTGAAAAGGTTAGCACTCTCCGGCTTGGCAGGGAGGGCGCATCACAGCCGTGCGATGTGCTGCAGGCCCGTGAGGCTTGGAAGAAACGCATACGCGGCGCCGCGCGTCACGACGAGCTGCGGCAGATCGGAGATGACGATCGGCGGTGCTCCGGGCCGTGTAATGGTGAACGTTGCCGTGCTGCCCTCCACGTTTCCGAGAATCGGATCCCTCGTGCCGCGAAGCCCCGGCGCGAAGCTGTCGCCGTTCACCCAGTCCTGCATGACGAACTCGAACTGATCCTTCAGGCTCGCGACGATGAAGAGACCAATCAGCCCGCGCTCGACACCATCATCCGGATTCGCCGGGTCGAAGGGCGGGCCGTAGGGCAGGCCCCTCCGGACGATGCGATGGCGCAGGCCACCGTTGCCGGCGACGACGGCGTTGCGCGGATTGTTCCGGCGCATGTGCGAGCCGAGTGGGCATCGATAGCCGCGGCGGTCGTCGAACGTTGTCGGGTTCGCATCGGTCGGCGCGTAGTCGTAACCATTGAGCTGCTCGAGCGACAGTGCTGGACTGGGCGAACTCGTGTCGGGCGACAGCGTCAGCGGGACGCCGTTGCGCCAGCGGCCGACCATCTTCGCCGCCAGCATTTCTCCGTCGATGCCGTACGCGACAGGCGCGCGCGCCAGCAGACTCTCGAAGGCCGCACAGTTCTGTTGCAGGATTCGCAGTGCGAGAAAGCTGCCGTTCAATCCCAGCGCGTCGGGCTGCGGCACAGGGTAGGTCAGGTCCTTGAACTGGCTCGGGTATCCGAGCAGGAATGCGCCGGCTGGAGCCGCGGGAAGCGCATCGGGCACCGGATTGGGCAGGCCGCCCGCGATTGTTGGCTGTGAAAAACCGTCCCGGTAACCGAAGTGCGCGACGTCGCCCGGGAGCATGTTGCCCTGCAGTTCGGCGAGTTCCTCCATGCCCTCGCCGGCGGACCACACGGACCGGAGACGGGCGCTTTCCACGACACGAGTGGCGGCATCTTTCGCATAGAGCAGGACGAGCACGTGGACACCAGACTCCTTGAGGGGGGGCGTCCAGCGATCGGGTGCATTTGCGCCAGTGTCGCCGACCTGCGCGGCTCGCGCCAGGGCACCCTGCACGAAGTCCTCGGGAAAACTGTGCAGGGACTCCGTGGGCAGACCGAGGGCCACCAGCCCGTCATAGGTGAACGCGATGTTCACGCAGGCGTCGGGTTTTGCCTCCCATGGCGTCGCGCTCGTCACGGTGAGCGCTGCGAGCGCCCGTCGCGCGGCGCCGTCGCGAACGACCCGCAGCACGAACACCGACAGCGCGTTCATGCCGTATCCGCGCAGCACGAGGCCCTGGATGTCGTGGAGCGGCAGCGTCGCCATTACGGCGTGTCGAGCGCCGCCTGGATGTCGAGCACCGTGGAGGTCGGATAGGCGCTGTAGAAGGGCTCGATGCAGCGCAGATCGTTCGCTTTCACGTACGCGAGGAAGGCGTCACGGTTCTTCTGGACCGGCAGCGGCGGCGCGTCCTTCATGTGGGCGAGCAGGGCATTGAACACGTCGCCGATCTCGTCGATGAAGTCGTTGATGTAGTGGTCGAACGATCCGTCGTAGGTGGTGATCACTGCCAGTTGCGTGTTGTTCGCCAGGAACACGAAACGCGCGAAGTGGACGCTCTTCAGCTTGTCGAGTGCGCCCCTGATCGGGTTCTTCTCCGGCGGAGCCGACTGGATCTGCTGAAGCAGCCCGTTCAGCTGCGCGTAATCAGCCGGCGATGTGATGGTCATGACCAGGGTCAGCGGATTCTGGACGATCGACATGCGTCTCCTCCAAGGGCGAGCCGGAACTGGGTCGTGAAGCGCGGAGTATAGCACCGCATCCGGAATGTGGGCGTGAAGCGCGGGAGTATAACACTGGCTCGACCGCCGTTCAGCTGTGCCGTTTGCCGTGCAGCAGCAGTTCGAGCGCGTGGTCCATCGAGCCGGCGCTGCGTGATCTCGCCGGCGTTGATGAAGATAGATCTCGTCGGCGTTCTCGATCGTGTTCAGCCGGTGGGCAATGACGACCTTGGTCGTCGAGGCCGGCAGTTCGCGCAGGATCTGCTCGAGCAGTTGCTCGGTGACCGTGTCGATGTTGGCGGTGGCCTCGTCGAGCACCAGGATCTCCGGCTCGCGCAGCACGGCGCGCATGAACGCGATCAGCTGCTTCTGTCCGAGGCTGACCCCTTCGCCGCCGGACGTGACCTTCGTCGCGAGCCCCTGTTCGAAGCGCGCGAGCAGGCCGTCGAGGTTCTTTGCCTTCAGATGCGCCGCGACTTCGTCATCCGTGCGGCCCTGAAGGGCCTCGTTGCCGTAGACGACGTTGTCGCGCACCGTGCCGGTGAAGAGGAACGGCTCCTGGAGGATGAAGCCGATGCGCCTGGCGCGATCTTCCGGCGAATACGATCCGGATGTCCCGTCCGTCGAGCAGCACGCGGCCGCCAGTCGGGTCGTAGAGCCGCGCCATCAGGGATGCGGTCGTCGTCTTGCCGCCGCCGGTCGGTCCGACCAGCGCGTAGGTCTTGCCGTGCTCGAGCGTGAAGGTCGCGTCGCGCAGCACGGGCTGCCCTCGACGTACTCGAAGTGGACGTGGTCGAAGGCGAGCACCGCCGCATCTGCGAGCGCCGGCTCGGGCGGCAGTTGCGGCAGGTTCGGCTCGAGCGCCAGCACGTCGGAGATGCGGTCGAAGCTCGCCATCGCGAGCTGGAACGACGACCAGACGGCGGCCAGCTGGCGGAGCGGCAGGTAGAAGCTGTTGACGTAGAGCAGAAATCCGATGAGCAGGCCGACGGTGAAGCTGCCCGGCGCTGAATCAGGTAGAAGCTGTAGGCGAGCACGATCAGCTGCGCGCTGTTGAAGGCGAGGCCGTAGAGCGGCACGAAGAAGGTGTTGGCCAGTGCCCGCGCGCACCGACGCCGTGTAGTTGCGGTCGTTCGCGCCGGCGAACTGCTGCCTGAAGTAGTCCACCCGGTTGAACGCCACGATGACGCGGAAGTTGCTCATGCTCTCCTGGATGTCGCCGCTGAGCGCACCCAGCGACTGGAGACTCGCGGCATTGCGCGCTTTCACGAAGCTGCCGGTCGCCCGGTGATGACGAATACCGCGACCGCCGGCACCAGCGCCGCAAGGCCGAGGCGCAGGTTCAACGACCACCAGGAACACGGCGGCGCCCGCCATCAGGAACAGGTTCGCCGCCAGCTGCACGAGCGCCTGCGCGAGAAACACGTTCAGCTTGTCGGTGTCGTTGTTGATGCGCGAGATCAGGTCGCCGGCCTTGTTCTGGTTGAAGAAGTCCAGCGGCAGCTGCTGCAGCTTGGTGAAGATGGCGTTGCGCAGGTTGAACAGGACACGCCGGCCGACCATGCCCATCTGCAGCGTCTGCACGTAGGTGGCGACGAGTCCGGCGAGATACGCCAGCAGGAGCAGCTCCGGCCGACACGGAGCACGCCGCGGTAGTCGCCGCTCCGGATGTAGATGTCCACGGTGCGGCCGATGATGAACGGTGCGATCAGCGACGCGCCCGACGCGACGATCGTCGCGACGAACGCGGCGACAATGCTCGCGCTTCTGGTCGGCCATGACCGGCGCGAGACGCCGCAGCGCCACCAGCACCGAGGCGTTCCGCTGCCGTCGCGAGCCGCCGCTAAGCCTGTACGGATTCATAGTGGCGGGTGCTCCGCTGCGAGTCGTAGATCTGGACGTATTCGGGACAGGTGTCCATCAGCGTCTGATGCGTGCCGGCGGCGAGCACTTCGCCCTCCATGAGCAGGACGATCTGATCGTAGTGTTCGATCGGGGCGATCTTCTGCGTCACCGACAACAGCGTGATTCCCGGGTAGTTCGCCTGCACGTTCTCGAGGATCTTGCGTTCGGTTGTCGCGTCGACGCGCGCCGTGAAGTCGTCGAGCAGCAGCACGCGCGGGTTGAGCGCCAGCGCGCGCGCCAGCATGATGCGTTGCTTCTGTCCGCCCGACAGCGACGTGCCGCGTTCGGAGACGATCGTGTCGAGACCCTGCGGCAGCGCGTTGACGAAATCCTTCAGCTCCGCCGTGACAATCGCCTTCTCGAGGTCTTCGTCGCGCACGGTCTTGCTGAAGCCGATGTTCTCCCGCAGCGTCAGGTTGAACATCGTCGCGTCCTGGAAGACGAAGCCGACCTGCTGATGCAGCGCAATCCTTGTCGTAGTCGTCGAGCGGGTGACCGTCGTACTCGACGCGGCCGGAGGTCGGGCGGCTGCAGACCGGTGAGCAGGTAGAGGAGCTGCGTCTTGCCCGCGGCCGTGGGTCCGATGACTGCTGTTTTCGTTCCCGCACGCGACCGAGAGCGACACGTTCTTGAGCGCGAGCTTCTCGCCGAACTTCATCGAGACGTCCGACACGGTGATGTCACCGCGGAGCGTCGCCACGCGGGTCCCGCGTTGCTGTCGGCGCGGGCTCGGCGAGCACTCGGCTAATCCGGCCGTACGAGGCGCTCGGCCTGCGCCATCACGTTGCTCATGAAGCCGATCAGAATGACCGGGAAGATGAGAATCGCGAGGTAACTGTTGAACGCGGTGAAGTCGCCGAGGGTCATCGCGCCGATGATGACGAAGTGACCGCCAAGCGTCAGGATCAACAGGGTTGCGACGTTGGTGGCAGAATACGATGATCGGGATCAGGCTGGCGAACAGCCGCAGAATGCTCAGGCCGATGTCCCTGGCTTCGGTGTTCGCGGCGATGAACTTCTCGTACTCGTAGTGCTGCGAATTCAGGAGCCGGATCAGGCCGGCGCCGAGAATGCTCTCGTTGATCACCTTGTTGAGCCAGTCGATCGCCTGCTGCGACCTGGCGAACAGCTTGCGCACGCCGCCCGAGCACGACCTTGAAGGTGATCGCGATGACCGGGAGGACGGACAGCACGGCAAGGCCGAGCTCCCAGTTGATCGAGAGGAGCAGGACGGCTCGCGCCGATGATCAGGACGACCGACGAGACGAGCGAGCCGACCGCCTGCGACACGAACAGCTTCACGGCGTCGACGTCGGACGTCATGTTCGTCAGCAGCGTCGCCGTGGTCGCCCGCTGGATGTAGGCGACGTCCTGGGTGGCAAGCTTCGCCACGAGCTGCGTCCGCAGGTCGCGGGCCACGCGTTCGGAGGCCAGGATCTGCGCGATGTTCTGCAGATAGGTGAGGACGAAGATCCCGAACGCGACCGCGACGAACTCGATGACCAGCGTGCTCAGCACGAGGCGCTCGGCGGCGAAGGCATCGATGGCGCGTGCGATCAACCGCGGCACGACGAGGTTCAGCCCGTTGGCCGCGATCGTGAGCGCGATGATGATGCCAATCAGCCGCGGTAGGGTTTCAGTAGCGGGACCAGGCTCGGGCCGGAAGGCCTGCCCGAGCCGCGCAGCGTTTCGCGGGGGTCTTCGGATCAGCCACAGCGGGCTCCAGCCGGTCGCACGAGAGGCCGGACGCCCGGCCGTGAGCGGGTCGGTTCAGCCACAGTCGGCTAGTGTCTCACGGAGCCAGCTCGGCTATCCTCGCCGAAACGTGTGCTTGTCGCTCCGGCACGCCCGGAAGAGTAGCCTCCGGCAGCGTTCACCGGTGTCGGCGCGCTCGACGTTTCTCTTCTTCCTGAGGTGTCACATGAAGACGATCCGCGAGATCATGCGTCCGTCGTTCCTCATCCTGCGTCCAGAAGACCGACTCCGTGTCCGGCAGCCGTGCGCGCCATGTCGGAGCACAACGTCGGCATTGTCGCGGTGCTGGACGGCGCCGCCCTGGTCGGCGTGTTCTCCGAGCGCGACGTCGTCCGCGCGTGGTCGATCGCGGGCTCGAGCCCGCGCGCACGCCGGTGAGCAGGTGATGACGCAGCGACGTGGTGCTTCGGCGACATCAACGAGGACTGCCAGCTGGCGATGCTGAAGATGGACCGCGCCAACATCCGCCACCTGCCGATCGTGAGCGGCGGGCAGGTCGTGTCGATGCTCTCGATTCGCGATCTGATGCGCGCCGAACTCGACCGATGCTGGCGTCGAACTCGAGCACCTCCGCGCGTATCTGTATCAGGTGCCGTCCGAGGACGGTGAGCCGGGCGCTCCGGTGATCACCGTCTGCGACCGAGCGCGTCCGTCAACCGACCTCGGAGCTGCGCGTGAACACGACTGGCTGTCATCGGTGCGCTTGCGGTGGTTCTGCGGTCGTGCTGGCGCCGCGGACTCGTCGCGCAGATGCGCCCGGGAGCGAAGGTCGAGAAGACCTACGGCATCGGGCTGCCGCGCGACATGGACCGGCTGCTCATTCCCGACTCGGAGTACCCGGTCTATCCACTCAAGCCGGGGCAGGAGGCCTACGCCGACGTCGACGGATACCGCATCAAGGAGACCATCAAGAAGATCACGGCGTTCTCGCTGCAGAGCCTCGACGCGGGCGATCTGTACTGGGGACGCATTCCCGGGACGAGAGCTCACCAGCATGGCCATGGACTTCATGGCGAGCGAGTACGCGAAGCTCGGCCTCGACGGTGCGCCGCCAGCCGGTGGACATGACGCCGCTCTGGTATCCGACGAAGCTCACTGCGTCGTACGCTGCGGGCGGCGAAAACCGGCGCGCTGCAGACGATGTTCCCGATCAACGAGACGAAGGCGACGCCGCCGCGGCGGAATCACCGCTGACGCCGTCTGGGTCGGCGTCGGCGCGGCGCCCGACCTGGCTGGCCGCGACCTGAAGGGCAAGGCGGTCCTGGTCTACAGCACGTTCGTGCCAGGCGGACGCAGCCATTCGGCCAGCGACCGCGCCGGCATCTTCAACTCGGACACGCTGGTCACGACGGCGGGCGCCGCGATGATCATCAACGTGATGGCCGTGCCCGGCAACGGCCAGTTCAACCCGGAAGGTGCGCCAGACGGCCCGGACGCGGTGCCGACGCTGACCATCAGCCAGGACGAAGGGTTCATGCTGCGCGACATGCTCGCCGCAGGGCAGCAGGTGCAGCTGAGCGTGCGGCTGGACATCGAGGAGCGCGACCGGGCTGAAGACGGAGAACATCTACGCGACGCTGCCGGGCATGTCGGACGAGCAGATCGTGGTCGTCACGCACACCGACGGCTTCTTCCAGGGCGCGATGGACAATGCCAGCGGGATGGCGACCGGCATCGACATCGCGCGCCACTACGCCGCCATGCCGCGGGCGCAGCGCCCGCGCACGATGGTGTTCATGGCGCTGCCCGATCATCATCACGGTGAGGCCGGCCGTACGCTGGCGATCAAGACCTACGACTGGAGCAAGGTGGCGCTCATCCTGAACGCCGAGCACACGTCGCAGACGCTGCTCTACTTCTACAACCAGGATCTGGTGACGTCGAACGCGATCAGCGCGCGTCGGTGGTACGTGAGCGGCAGTCCCGGCGCTGCAGCAGCTGGTGAAGCGATCGTTCCAGGACTTCAACGTCTCGGTCTACCGGATTCCGGAGAGGAACGCCGGCGGTTCGCTGGGCGCCGCTGACGCCGCTGGCGCCGGCGTTCCACATCATCGACCACGTCATCTACCACACGACACTCGACGTGCCCGAACTCGTGCCGGCCGTGGGTCTTGCCTACAGCGAGCGGGCGTTCCTGAAGATCTTCGACGAGGCGAACCGGATGACGATGGGGGAGTTACGCGGGACGAAGCTGCCCAACCCGCTGCAGTGACGAACAGGGCTGGTGGGGCAGGTGCAGGCTGGTGGGCAGGAAGGGCAGGTGGGGCGCCCAGCTGCATGACCGGCGCCGCGAAGTGAGCCATAATCAGCGCAGTCAGCCCGCGCGCTTCCTGTCTCACCCGCGCCGCCGCTCGGCCGTCCATCCTGTCACATTCCGATGCCGAATCTGTCGATCGTCCGAAGGCCTGCCCTCATCATCATTCTCGCACTGCTGATCGCTGCTCCCGTCTTCGCGCAAGCAACCGCCGATCGCGAGATCAGCGGGGTGGTTCGCGACGCCGAGACGCATGCGCCGTTAGCCGACGTGACGATCGAAGCGGGCGCACGACGCGTCGTCACCGACCGGGAAGGCCGGTTCACGCTTCGAACGCCGCCGGCGTCGTCCGTGTGGAACTCACGCTCGACGGCGTACTATCCGCTCTCGACAACCATCGACGTGACGCAGGCGGATGCCGTCGGGACGGAACTGCTGCTCGTGTCGCGGTCGGCGTTTTCCTCGTCGGTGGACGTGGTTGGCGCCCCGCCGCTGGCGGCGGCGCCCGCAGCCGTCACGGTCGCTCCTTCGGACGTGCTGCGCACGCCAGGTGCCCTGGACAACGTCTTTCGCACGTTGCAGACGCTGCCCGGCGTCTCCGCGGCGGACGAATTCGGCAGCCGCCTGGCGGTGCGCGGCGGAGCGCCCGATCAGAATCTCACGCTGATGGACGGCGTGGAAATCCACGATCCGTATCGCCTCTTCGGCCTGACGAGCGCCTTCAACCCGGAAACCATCTCGCGCTTCGAACTCGCCACGGGCGGCTTCAGCGTGGCATACGGCGATCGGCTCTCGTCCCTGCTGCTCGTGGACAACCGGGAGGGCAGCCGTAGCGAGCGCCTGGCCGGCTCCGCGTCACTCAGCGTGACCGACGCGAACGTTGTGCTCGAAGGACGGCTGCCGGGCGATGCCACTGGCTCGTGGCTGGTGAGCGCGCGGCGCACGTACTACGACCTGATCGCGTCGCGCATCACCGACCAGGGTTTCCCGCGGTTTTCGGATCTGCAGGCTAAAGGCGTGTGGGAACTCGCGCCCGGCCGGACCCTGTCGGTGTTCGGGCTGAGCAGCCGTCAGGATGCCGCGCTGAAAATTGACGAGACCGATGCGAATGGCGAGTTCAACGATGACACCACAAACGACCTCGTCTCGCTGCGTTTCGACGCATCGCTGGGCGCGACGGCCCAGTCGCACACGATCGTGTCCTACTCGGACAGCACCTCCTCATTCGGGGTGGACGCCGCGTTCCAGAATCGCAGCCAGCGCTCGAACTCGCCAGACGACAGCTCGATTGACGTCGCGGATGTGAGGTTCGATCGGACGCTCGGGCTTCGCGACATCTCGCTGAGGCAGCAGGTCGGTTGGGCGATCGGCACCCACCTGGTCGAGGCCGGCGGTGAACTGCACAAGCTGGGCACCGACCTGTCTTATGTGATTAGCGGCGATCGCAACCCCGCGGCCGTCAACGGTTCCTCGCAGCAGGGTGGTGCGGGGCTTCCGGACTCGCTCATCTCGACTCGCGACGTCACCAGGGGCGGACTGTGGCTGCTCGATCGCTGGCAGGCGTCGACGGTTCTGTCGCTCGAAGCGGGTGTCCGAACCGACCGGAGCGGCGTCAGTGGCGAACTGCTGTTATCGCCACGCGTGAACGCGACGTATGCAATTGCCGGAGGCACACGCCTGCGGGCGGCGGTTGGCCGGTACACACAGAGCCCCGGCTACGAGAAGCTCGTGCAGGGCGACTACGTGCTGGACCTGACGAATCCGGCCGCTGCATCGCTGCGGAGCGAACAGGCGCTGTATGGGTCGATGGGCCTCGAGCGCGACATTGCCGGAACCGCCACGGTACGCCTCGAGGGCTACTACAAGCGATCGTCCGATCTCCTCATCGGCCGCCTCGAAACGGACGCCGAGCGGCAGGTGCGCCTCGCGCCGTACGATTTTCCACGCGAGTACGCGTCGAGCGTACCGACCGACCCGATCATCACCACCGTTCCGACCAACGACGGGCGCGGCCGTGCCTATGGCTTCGATCTCTTCGTGTCGCGGGCAGCCGTGCCCGCGTCGGCCCGCGTCAGAGGATGGGCCAGCTATACCTGGGGGCGCGCCGATCGCGAGGCCTACGGCCGCAGCTATCCATTCGAGTACGACCGTCGACAGGCCTTCGCGGCGGTCGCGTCGTACCGGCTGTCGGACCGATGGGAACTGGCGTCCACGATACGGATCGCGTCAGGCTTTCCACGGACCGCTCCGCTCGGCCTGATCGTCGCGGGCGCGCCAGACGCGGCTGACACCGATCGCGACGGGAATGTCGAGGAGTTGATTCCCGCTCGGGATCCCGCAGGCCTGCTGATCTATGCGGTGAACTTTGGCGGGACCGGCAATCTGAACAATGCGCGGCTTCCGGTGTTTGCGCGTGTGGACCTGCGCGCAACCTGGCGTCCACGCGGGGCGCAAGGGCGGTGGGAGCTGTACCTGGAAGTCGTGAACCTGCTGAACCGGGACAACGCCGGCACGCTCGACGCTCAACTCGAGTACGACCCGTCCTCGGACCGACCGCAGATCGTCGAGACACCAGATCAGGGCATTCCGCGGTTTCCCACTCTGGGCGTGCGCTTCAGGTTCTGAGCGGCTCGGAGATCTCTGAAGAGTTCACACGTTGTCAGCGTTGGAGGTTGCCGTATCACCGAGCCTGGCGCCTTCTCGATCGGCTACACACCTCGTTGGCGAAGACGGTCCCTAGAACTTCACCTGGTTCGAGATCCGCAGGAGCCGTCCCTGCAGGATCTGCTGCGGTTGCCCGAGGCTCGACCCGTAGTTCTGGTTCTCCTGCAAGACCACGTTGCTGTTGAGCAGATTGTAGATGTCCAGGGCTGTGTCGATGTCGAAGCGTCCGAGGCGGATCCGCTTGTGGACGCTCATGTCCATCTCATTCCAGCGATCGAGGGTACTCGCTGCCGGGAGGAATCAGGTTGACGGTGACCGCCTGGGTGCGACCAGGCGGGGTCGGGAACACGTTGGCCGGCACGGCCCAGTTGGCAGCCAACGACGCTCCCGCGTAGCTTTGCACCGTCACACCGACGCTCATGGCCCACGGCAGGGGATAGCTGCCGTTGAACTTGAAGTCATGACGAAACGGAATGTCGAGTTCGGATTGATCGCAATAGCGGAAGGTGTTCGGATCGTTGCCGCCGCACGACACCGATATCGTGTGGTCGGCTGACCATCCGCCGAACAGGTTGCCGCCCTTCGGAAGGCGCGCGGCGAAGCTGACCTCGAATCCCGTGTAGTTCGCGCGCGACACGTCGTACTCGCCGGTCATGTCGAGCAGATCGACCTGTCCCTGCTTCGACCGATTGAGGTTGTAGATCGTCACCGGTTCGCCACTGATCGGGTTCGGCACCTGAAAGGACGAATAGTCGTCGACGGTCACGAGCGTGTTGATCTGCTGTTCCATGTCGTGCGTGTCGCGCCGATACCAGGCGCCGGTCACCGACACGCCGTTGAAGATCTGGCGGTCGACGGCCATGGTGTATTCGAGGTCGTAAACCCGCTTGAGGTCCGGGTCGGGATGCCGCGCCGGCGCCAGCCCGAAGTTGTTGTTGTTGCTCGGACCGATCTCGTTGTCCTGCGCGATGCCGTCGCGGTTGGTCGGAAGGTTCTGCGGCGAGCAGGTCGATGTGCCGCGGACGAAATCGCAATCCGACCAGTTGCGCGTGTCGCTCTGCAGCACGGTGGCGCTGTATCTGTTGGCGAAGTCAGTGGTGAAGTTGCGGTTGTATTTGTTGACGCCGAATTTCACGGCCGTCTTCGCATCGCCGGTCAGGTTGTAGACCGCGCTGAACCGGGGGGCGATGTTGTTCCAGTCCGGGACGTTCTCGATCTCGCCGAAGGTGCGCAGCGGAACGAACCGGCCGCCCTCGACCGACATCGGCTGCACCGACGAGTTGAAGTGCTCCCAGCGCAGCCCCGGGTTGATCGTCAGCCGCTTCATCGTCCAGGAGTCCTGGATGTAGAGGCCGAAGTCGGCGCCCATCAGGTTGTAGGTCCTGGTCGGCGTGTTATAGACGATGACCGAGTCAGGCACGCCGTCGCGGTACCGCTGCACGAGGTCCGCGTTGGCGTCGGCCGTGTTCCAGGTCTGGCCGATGTGCCACTGCACGCCGGTCTTGAGCGCGTGCGAGCCGGTCACGTAAGCCGCCGATCCGATGAGCATGTAGCGGAAGTTGTAGGTGCCGGTCTGCGGCGTGCTGGCCGTCGTGGTCGTGCCGCGCGTGATGTCGATGCGCGCCGCATTCGAGTACCACTCGGGCGTGAACGGCACCTTCTCGATGCCGGGCTGGTATTTCTCGGTGTACGAGTTCACGCTCGTGCCGTAGCCCGCGTCGACGAGCAGCCGGCTTCCGAAATTCGAGGTCCACTTGGCGGCGGCCGTGTACTTGATCACCGGCGGTCGCCGCCGCGAGGCGGTCGCCACGTCGATGCCCGACGAGTACAGGTGGCCGACGTACTTCGTCTGGTAGTCGTCGTAGATCGTGAACTTGTTGCTGGCATTCACCTGCCACGTGAGCCGCGCCGTGTAATTGTGCACACGCTGGTCGTAGATACCGGGGCTCCCATCGGGATAGAAGCTGTTGGCGACGATGTTGTCGTTGCCAACGTTGCGGTAGGAGCCGAAGAGCCAGAGCTTGTCCTTCTTGATTGGACCACCCGCCGACGCGTTCACGTCGTACACGAGATCGACCGCGTCGGGTGTCTGCAGCCCCTGCGCCAGCAGGTCGGCGGTCAGGTTGTCGAACTGCATGGCGCCGTTCGAGTAGCCGACGTACGTCGCGCCGCTCAGCACGTTGCCGCCCGAGCGCGGAATCAGGTTGATGTGCGGTCCGCCGGCCGACACCTCGGCACCAAGGGCGCTGGTCTGGACCGTCATCTCCTGCGTCATCCCGTCGTTGTGATCCGGATGGCTGTCGCCGCCGCCGACGAGCGTGTTCATCTTCATCGAGTCGACGTCGATGGTCGTGTCCTTCGAGAGGCTGCCGTGCGCGGTCACTCGCGGGTTGACCGCGGCCCTGGTGCCGCCGACGTTCTGGCTGCTCACCTTCGTGCCGACCGCCATGGCGGCCTGCGCAACGAACATGCGGGGCATCGGCACCGCGTCGAGCAGTTCGCGGTTGATGACGGTCGTCCGCTGGGCGTTCTGCACATCGACCGTCGGCGCGAGTCCCGACACCGTCACCGATTCCTCGACAGCCCCGAGTTCGAGCTCGGCATTCAGGGTCGCGCTGAAGTTCGCCGGCAGGTTGATGTTCTCGAGGATCGACGGTCCGGAAGCCTGCCAGCGAGAAGGTGACCTTGTAGACGCCCGGGCGAAGGTCGACGATGGTGTAGCGACCCTGGGCGTCCGAGCTGACGGTACGGATGCGTTCGATCAGCGCCGGACTCGCCGCCTCGACGGTGGCACCAGGCATGACGAGACCGGTCGAGTCCTTCACCACGCCGGTGATCGCACTCTGCGCGGAGGCCGCCGGAGAGAACAGCGCCATCCCAACCAGCGTGAACAGGACCGCATTCAATGTGGAGCGCGCAGGCATGCGAACCTCCTGTAGTCGTTGCGACGGGTGATATTGCACACGCCCGATGCTGTCCGCCATCCCTGAAAACAGGCACAACCGACAATTCGTCTGTGGTCCAGACGCGGTGCGCGTGCACGACCCACGACCGGCCCTACTTCGGTCTTGACTCGACGCTGGCGCAGAGCCAGGATGTCACACCGTCGCGCTGCCAGTTCGACGAGGAGGGACCTGCGAATGCAGAACGTGCCGCGTGCCCGGCCGCGCATCTTGCTGGGATGCCTGGCCAGCGCCGGACTCGCGAGCGTCGTCGTCGCGCAGCAGAACTCGGTGCACCCGCAGCCTCGCGCCGAGGCGTTGCCGAGTCCAGCGACGGCCACCGCCAACTCGAACGACGAGTGCCGCAACCCGAGGGAACCTTGCCGACAGTCCCTGCCGGATTCTCGGTGGCCAGCTACGCGGAGCTGCGAGGGCCGCGGATGATGGTGTACGCGCCGAACGGCGATCTCTTCGTGAGCTCGCCGTCGACGAATTCGATCTTCGTCCTGAGGGACGCGAACAACGACGGTGTGTTCGAGGCCCGCGGCGTCTTTGCCGACGGCACGACGGCGCCGGCACCGGCACCGCCGCCCGCCGCGGCAGACGGGCGGCCGGCACCGGTCCTGGGGGTCCTCGAAGGCCCGCAGGCGCTCGTGGCCAACCCACCGGCCTGCACGCCGCCGCCGGACTACCGGCGCCGTGGTCCGGGCGGATTGCGTCTGCCGTTTGGTCTCGCCTTCCACGGCGACTACCTGTACGTCGGCAACACCGACTCGATCGTCCGATTCGAGTACCGGAGCGGCGACCTGAAGGCGCGCGGCGCGCCGGAGAAGCTGCTCGACCTGCCGACCGGAGGACACTCGACCCGCAACATCGTGTTCAATCGCGCCGGAACGAAGCTGTACATCGCGGTGGGCTCGGCATCGAACAGCGACGCCGGCGAAGACTGCCGCCGCGCGGCCATTCTGGAAGTCAACCCCGACGGCACGGGCGCTCGGATCTACGCGTCGGGCATTCGCAATCCCGTGGGACTGACGCTGCAGCCCGGAACCGACGTGGTGTGGGCCGCGACCAACGAACGCGACAACCTGGGCGACGATCTCGTGCCCGACTACGCGACGTCGGTGAAAGACGGTGGGTTCTACGGCTGGCCCTATTCCTACATCGGCCGCCACTACGATCCGAAGTACGTGGGCGCGTTCCCCGATCTCGTCGGCCGCGCGATCGTGCCGGATGTGCTCCTGCCTGCGCATTCTGCCGCGCTCGGCATCACGTTCTACACCGGCTCGCAGTTTCCCGCGAGATACCGCAACGGCGGGTTCGTGGCGCTGCACGGATCGTGGAACCGGACGGTCGCATCCGGGTACCGGGTGGTGTTCTTCCCGATGGTGAACGGAAAGCCGGGTCCGATCGAAGACTTCCTGACCGGCTTCCTGGCCAGCACCGGCGAGAACGGCACACCCGTTCAGCAGTGGGGACGTCCGGTGGGCGTGACCGTCGCTCCCGACGGCGCGCTGCTCGTCTCCGACGACAGCGGCAACCGGATCTGGAGGATCACGGCCGGCGATGCCACTGACAGAAGACGTTAAGGGACCCTCGAGGAGACCGGATGCAGATGCGCGTGAAAACCACAGTCGTCTGTGCGCTCGGCAGTCAGCGCGGCTGTCGTCGGGCTGATGCTGACGCCTGGCCCTGTGCGACAGGTGCCTCTTCACGCCCAGGTCGCGTCGCCCGGTTACCAGGCACCTCGAGCCTCCGATGGTCACGCCGACCTGAACGGCATCTGGCAGGCGATGAACACGGCCAACTGGGACCTGCAGGATCATGCCGGCACGGCAGGGGCCGGTCATCGCGCTTGGCGCGGCGTTCAGCGTGCCGGCCGGCGAGGGGGTCGTCGAAGGCAACGACATCCCGTACCAGCCGTGGGCGGCGGAGAAGAAGAAGCAGAACGCCGAGCACTGGCTGACGCTGGATCCCGAGATCAAGTGCTACCTGCCCGGCGTGCCGCGCGCCACGTACATGCCGCATCCGTTTCAGATCGTCCAGACGCGCAACACGATCTTGATCGCCTACGAGTTTGCCAGCGCGAGCCGGATCGTCCGCATGACGAAAACCGAGGACGCCCCGATCGATTCCTGGATGGGATGGTCGCGCGGACGCTGGGAAGGCGACACGCTCGTCGTGGACGTCACCGGCTTCAACGACCAGACCTGGTTCGACCGCGCGGGAAACTTCCACAGCGAGGCGCTACACGTGGTCGAACGCTACACGCGAACCGGGCCCGATCACCTGCTCGTACGAGGCGACGATCGAGGATCCGAAGGTGTTCACCCGTCCCTGGAAGATCAGCATGCCGCTGTACCGTCGCCAGGAGAAGAACGCGCAACTCCTCGAGTACAAGTGCGTCGAGTTCGTCGAGGAACTGATGTAGGACCACCTCCGGAAGAAGGAGTCGAAGTGACGGTTCACTTCCTGTCTTTCTTCGCGGCCTCTTCCGCCCGTCTCTCTTCGGCGCGGTGGCCTCCGAGCACGTTGACGATGCCGTAGTTGCCCTCGTGGCACGCGTACTCGTAGATCATCCCGTCGCTCGGCCTCATCGGCAGCGTTGCCGTCCACGGCCGCGTGTAGAAGCTCGGATTCTCGACCGTGAACTGGTAGTCGATGGCGTCCGGGCCGACCCGACGAAAGCGTTCGACGATGCGAAGCGTGGTCGCGTCAACGGGAAACCTGAACCCCGCGTCGTCACGGAAGTTCGTCGTCTCGACCACGAGCGTGTCGCCGTCCCAGTGTCCGCGTGAATCGCCGAGCCACTGACGGATGCCCGCGCCGACGTGCGGACGGCCGTCCAGGTGAATGAGCCGCACCTCGTGAATCTCTTCGTGCAGAATCGCGACGATGCCTGGCGCCTGTGCGATCTCGTAGTTGTTGTTGTAGCCGGTCGGCAGCGGCGGGACGCCGTGATACATGATGCAGCGCTCCTGCAGCGGGCGGTCGGTCCACGAATCGTAGGCCCCTCGACTGCTTCGTGCGGCCGCGCGCGCGTCGAGCAATTTCTCGTCCGGCGGGAGTCAGCGGAGGTAACCGACCGTCCTTCGGATCGACGATCAGCGAGGTGCGTCCGATGGACGCGCCGCGGTCCCACCAGAACTGGTTGTAGGCCAACTCGAGATCCTGGGCCTTGTCGGCCGGTCGACGCTCGGCGCGCGTGTCCTCCTGCGCGTTGACTTCGTCGTCTTCTTCCTGGCTGAGCAGTTCCTTCTCGCCGGCACCACGCGCGCGTTCGAGCGGCGTGATGGTGCCGTTGTTCCAGGTCCCCTGCAGGTCCGGGTCGCCCCAGGCCGTCCGAGGCGTCGTCCACTGGCCCCCGGCTCTATTTGGCGTGGGCGCGTTCGCCGCGGGCGCCGGCGCTTGTCCACCTGCCGACACGACCCCGAGGAACAAGGTCGAGAGCACCGCCAGCGCAACGTCGAGAGACGGGAGACATCGACGGCTCATGAGGCACCAGGCCTTTCACTGATTGCGTCAACATGCCCGAGCCGCGCTCCCAAGTCAATGGATTATGGTGCCGACGGACCAGCGTCGTAGCGGACGAATTGCGGCAGCAGAAAGCCGCACGCGATGACGCCCACGATACACAGGACGCCGCCGGAGATCACCGAGGCCGAGACCCCGGCCACGGCCGCTACCGCTCCTGCTTCGAGATGTCCCAGCAGAGGACCGCTCGAGTAGCTCACCAATTCGATGCTCGCCAGCCGGCCGCGCAACGCATTGGGAATCGTCTGATTCCACATCGTCATGCGAAACATGCCGCTGGTAGCGTCGGCCGCGCCGGCAAGTGCCAGCCACGCGAGCGCGGGACGGAGGTCCTGCGAAAGGCCAAAGCCGACGATCGCCGCACCCCACACGGCCGCGGCGATGAGGACGGCGAGGCCGTGGCGTGACACCTGTCCTGCCAGGCGACTGAACAGACTGGCGATGAACGCGCCACCCGCGGGTGCCGCATAGAGAAGACCCAGCGTCGTCGGGCCACCGAGTCGATCCGACATCGCTGGGAACAACGCCAGCGGCATACCGAAGACCATGGCGACGAAATCGACGACGTAGGTGCCAATCAGTTCCTGACGGCTGCGTGCATAACGAAATCCCTCGAGCACCGCGGCAACGCTCGGAGCCTCGGCATCCGCCGCGGGCGGCGCGGGTCGCATCAGCCACAAACAGCACATCGACACGCCATAGGAGGCGACGTCAACCAGATAGGTAGCCGTCAACCCCGCGCTGGCGATCAGCAGTCCGCCAATCGCAGGCCCGCCGATCATGGCAAGACTGCCACGGAACATCGAGAGTCCCGCGGCAGCTGTCATCTCCTCGGCCGGCAGCAACCGCTGCGTCATCGATTCGAGTGCGGGGCGCTGCAGCGCGCCAACGCCCGACATCCATGCGGCGACGGCGTACAGCAGCCACGGTGTGCTGCTGGACGTCGCAATGATGGCGAGCGTGGCGCTGCCCGCGGCGAGCGCCAGGTCGGTGGCGATGCCGAGGCGGCGCCGATCGATCGCGTCAGCCAGTGCGCCGCCGACGAACGCCGTGGCGAGCAGCGGCAGCAGTTCGACGAGACCGAGGATGCCGACGGAGAGTGACGACCCGGTGAGCCGGTACATGTGGTACGGCAGCGCGGCGTAGGTGATCATGCTGCCGAACAGGGAGATGGATTGTGCGACGAAGAGGATACGGTAGTCGCGGTGACGCAGTGGCCGGAGGTCCACTGCGTCACACTACTTCAGAATGTGCGTTTCTCGAGTCGCGCGGTCAGTCGCGCGGAGCGGCGGGTGCGGCCGGTGCAGCGGCGGGCGCTGCGCCACGACCCACGCCAGGCGTCGGTACTTCCGGTGGCAGCGTCTTCAGCAGCAGCGGGTAGACCCAGCCTGCCGGCAGGACGCGATCCGGGTCCGGACGGTAGCTCAGATACTCGATGTGGTCGGTGACGCCGCTCCAGCCGTGCGCAACCTTGTTCGGGATGATGATGATGTCGCCAGGCCCGACCTTGCGGCTATAGGCGCCAGGACCGGCAGTACCGCTGCCGCTGGGACCATTCATCGTGTTCGGCACGCCCTGGCCGACGCGCTGGTTCAGAATCACGCCGCCGGTCGTCAGGACGCCGGACCCGGAGGTGATGTAGTAGATCTCCGGGGTGTAGTCGTGCCACAGCACCGGCACCGGATCGCCAGGCTTCTCGTTGGTCGGGCCGCGGTGAATGATGCCCACTCCCAGGTTGTACTTGCCCATGTCCACGACGCGAAGCTGCCGGTCCGGCGGGTTGGCCGGTGCGTTCTTGATCACGTAATCGATTTCAGCTTTGGTGATGTCGAACGCGTAGGCCGGCGCGTCGCCTTGCTGGATCTTCACCGCAGGCGGCGGATACACGGCCGGCTTGTCCCTGCGCAGGCGCCTGCGCTCCCGTTACCGCGCCGTACGTGACCACAGCCGCGAGCGCCGTGACCGCTCCGATCAATCCCTGTTTCATATAGACCTCCTCAGGTCGTCAGCAAGAGTGCCGAGGGCGTTTATACCACCCCTATCGGTTCGAATGCCGAGCTTGGGCTGACTCATCACTGCGATGCGATCGGACGTGCGGCGTTCTGATTTGCGATCTTTTGACGTCGCGTATGGCAGAGACGCGATAGCATCCGCGCTTTGCGCATGGTGCGCGGATCAGGAGTCTGCCATGAGAGTGAAAGCGGGAGTCGCATCCGTGTTGCTGGTGATGTGCGTCGGGTTCGCGCCGAGAGCGTTGGCAGGAGACTGGCCGACTGGCGAGCGTACGCTGGGCCGGACAACCATCGAGCCGGCGTACAACGATTCGACCGGCGAGCTGATCTATCCTGCTGACTCCTGACAAGGCGCCTTTCCCCTCGAAGGCCAATTCGCACGCCGTGGCGCCGCTCTATCTGATCGTGTACCCGAACTCGGCGGCCGATTTTGTGGGGCCGATGAACTGCGCGCATGAGGGCGGCGACAACTGCCCGGACCACGGCCCCGGTATCGCCGGCGCCGCTGCGGCAATCATGCCCGGCGTTTACAGCCAGGGTGTCTGGGGGCACGACCACCTCGTCGACGCACCTGGCGGCAGCGAGTTCAACATCGCGTGGCAGGTGCACCTGCTGCTCTTCACAAGCACCGCCGCCGCGAACACGCACATCACGACGGAAGAGGAAATGGACGACGCGATCGAGAGGGGAGACCTGGTGGACGCCGTTCCGGACGTGACGGTCTTCAACTGCAACGTGGTGTCCTCCGCCACCTACAATCGTGCAACGCCAGTCACGCCGGTCGACTGAGTCCGTCCGCAGGCGTGCCTGGCGCGCAGACGCGTGGGTACGCCTGCATTCGACCTCTCTGCCTTCCTGGTTTCTGCCTTCCTGCATTCCCGCATTCTTGCGTTGTGCGTTTGTGCGTTGTGCGGCCTGCGTCTGTGAGCCGACTGCCGCGGGCTAGCATGAGGCATGCTCGCGAGATCGGACGAGAGCCGCATCCTCCAGGAACAGCTGGACTACTACCGTGCGCGAGCCGCCGAGTACGACCAGTGGTTCTTCCGAACCGGCCGCTACGACCGTGGCGAGGAGCACCGCGCCGCATGGGAGCGCGAGATCGCGCAGATCGAAGCGGCACTGACCGACGCACTTCCTGCAGGCGGACGCATCCTGGAACTGGCGTGTGGTACCGGTCTGTGGACGCGTGTACTTGATCCAGCGCGGCGCAGACGTGGTCGCGGTCGACGCCTCGCCCGAAGTCGTCGCGATCAACAGGAAGCCGACTTCAGGGACAACCGGTCGAGTACGTCCAGGCCGATCTGTTCTCGTGGACTCCGCCGCGAGCCCAGTTCGACCTCGTCTTCTTCGGATTCTGGCTGTCGCATGTGCCCGACGCGAAGTTCAACTGCGTTCTGGGAACTGGTCAGGCACGCGCTCGCACCTGGAGGCGCGGCGTTCTTCGTCGACAGCCAGCTCGATCAGACGTCGACGGCCATCAACCACGCGCCGCTCGACGACTCCGGCATCTCGCTGCGCCACTTGAACGATGGTCGCGAGTTCAGGATCGTCAAGATCTTTCACAGACCGTCGCCGCTGCAGGAGAGGCTCGAGGCGCGTGGCTGGCGCGGCTGGGTGAAAAGCAGCGGCAGATTCTTCGTTTACGGACACGTCACCCCGGAGTGACTGGCGATCCCATGCACTCGCTCGATCGTTTCACACGAGCTCAGGACGACCCCGACACCGGATTCGACTCGGCTCTCGCCGAACTGCGTTCCGGTCGCAAGCGCAGTCACTGGATCTGGTACGTGTTTCCGCAACTGCGGGGTCTTGGCAACTCCCCGGCCGCGCAGACCTATGGCATAGCCGGCGCCTCGGAGGCCGAGGCCTACCTTCGCGACCCGGTGCTGTCGTGCACGTCTGCTTTCGGCTGCCACCGCGGCCCTCGACCAGTTGCGCGCCGGAATTCCGCTTTCGACGCTGATGAGTGCGCGGGTCGATGTGCTCAAGCTGGTCTCGTCGATGACGCTGTTCGGCGCGACGGCGCGGCGCCTCAGTCCGTCTGACCCGACCGGCGCGTTGGCGACGCTGGCCGATACCGCGGACGCACTCCTGGCCACGGCCGAAGCCGAGGGATATCCGCGCTGTGCATATACACGGCAACGGTTGGCGGACTGTTAACCGAAAGGCACGAAGGCACGGAAGGCAGGAAGGCAGGAACGGCAGGAAGATGCAGGAAGGCAGGAAGGCACGGAAGGCAGGAATGCAGGAATGCACCAAGGCACGAAGGCATGGATGCGGCAACGCTGACACGCGGCACCGGCTCGCGGGTGGCGCGGACGGGTCCTCCCTGGAGCGCGGCCGCCCGTCCGGTCAGGTGCTTGTGAGGCGGCGCGCGGAGGAGGAGCGCCCGGCCGCGACAGGAGCCGCCGCAGGAATGCAGGAATGCACGTATGGCGCGGCAAACGCGCATCGAAATGTTGAGGTCGAGAGAGTAGAATCCACGACACATGTTGCGCAGAACACCGACGCTCGTGGCCGTGGCACTGTTGATTGCGACGCACATCGTGTCGGCGCAACGACCAGTGAGATCGACTCCAGACCTGCAGGGTGTCTGGACGAGTGGCACGATCACGCCACTTCAGCGCCCGACTGCTCTCGCTGGCCGCGAATTCTTCTCGGAAGCCGAAGCCGCCGATTACGAACGGACCTGGCTCGAAGGATTCCGCAAGAACTTCGGGCCAGACGATCTCCAGGCGCCCGATCTCGACTACGCGTACATGGACCGGATGAAGGTCGTCGCCAGCCGCCGGACGTCACTGATCACCGATCCGGCAGACGGCCGGTTGCCGCCACGGATTCCCGCCGCGGAGGCCCGCGCGGCGACTCGGCCCAAGCGGTCCAAGGACGATCCCGAACTCCTGGGCCTCGACGAGCGTTGTCTCCTCTCGACCGCATTCGGCTCCTCGAATGCCTCGCCGCCCATGCTCCCGAACCCCTTCGGGCAGAACTTCTATCAGATCGTGCAGACGCCCGACCACGTGCTGATGTACACAGAAATGGTCCACGACGCGCGAATCGTCCGAATCGGCGGGACGCACCCGCCAGCACGGACGCAGTTGTGGCTGGGCGATTCGATCGGGCAGTGGGATGGCGACACGCTGGTCGTCGACACGACGAACTTCACCGATAAGACGCGCTTCAGCGGCTCCAGCACCCGCCTGCATGTGGTCGAACGCTTCACACGCACCAGCCCACAGACCATCCGCTATCAATTCACTGTCGACGATCCCGAGACCTGGGCGCGACCGTGGTCGGCGGAATTGGCGTTCAATGCGACGGACGAGCGCATCTACGAGTACGCCTGCCATGAGGCGAATTACTCGATGACGAACGTCTTGCGCGGGGCGCGTGCCGAGGAAGCGGTCGGTCCCCGCTAGAGCGCGGCAAGCCTCGCCTCAGATGACGTGTCGCGTGACCGGCGGTAGACGACGACGGCGCACAGCATCAGCGGAATCTCGGTCACGCTGCACGACGCCGCGCCGCGCGAAGACGCCTACGGGCCGGCGCTTGGGTTACCAGTCGCGAAGCTATGCGCCTTGACGCAGCCACTCTATGATGCAGCCAGGAAGACCGGTTGGACCGTCGTGAGCATGAAGAACGACTGGAAAGCGGTCTTCGCAGCTCGGTAGGCGTCACGGACACAAGCATGGCAAAGCGGAGAACGGGCTCAAAGCAGCAGCGGCTGGACGTGCGGCGATCGTCTGGCGCGGGTCTCACCACACGCACGATCCTGATCCTGTTTGCGGTTGCTTCCGTGATTGGCGGAGCATGGTGGCTCCTGGCTGGCCGCTCCCCGGAGCGTGTGAGTGTCCCGAAGACCGAAGCCGCCCGAACCTCCTTCCAACCCACCGTCGAAAGTACTGGAGTACCCCCCGCTGAGAATGCGCCGGGCATGGTCTGGATTCCCGGCGGTGAGTTCTCCATGGGCGCCGCCGAATCCCCCGGCATGAACATGGTCGGCATGGAGGCGACGACCGACTCCAGGCCGATTCATCGCGTCTACGTCGATGGATTCTGGATGGACACGACCGAGGTGACCAACGCGCAGTTCGCGAAATTCGTTGAAGCCACCGGCTACGTGACGATCGCCGAGCGGGCGCCGCGCGCCGAGGATTTTCCCGGCGCTCCGCCGGAGAATCTCGTGGCCGGAGCGGTCGTGTTCTCGCCGCCCGGCCATCCGGTGCCGCTGAACGATCACCTCCAGTGGTGGTCGTACGTGAAGCGCGCCAACTGGCGTCATCCCGAAGGACCCGACAGCAGCATCGCGGGTCGCGAGCAGTACCCCGTCGTGCAGGTCGCGTACGACGATGCGGTCGCGTTTGCGAAGTGGGCCGGCAAGCGCCTGCCCACCGAAGCGGAGTGGGAGTTCGCCGCGCGCGGCGGGCTGAGCGGCAAGCTCTACGCGTGGGGCGACGAGTTCACGCCAGACGGTCACGTGATGGCCAACACGTTTCAAGGGCACTTTCCCGACAGCGATACAGGCGAGGACGGTTACGAAGGCATCGGGCCGGTCGCGCAGTTCGCGCCGAACGGCTACGGTCTGTACGACGTGGCCGGCAATGTCTGGGAGTGGACGAGCGATTGGTATCGACCCGACTACTACGCGCAGCTCGCGTCTGCCGGCGGCGTGGCGCGCAACCCGAAGGGGCCCGAGACGTCGTTCGACCCGAGCGAGCCGACCGAGAAGAAACGTGTGCACCGGGGCGGGTCGTTCCTCTGCACCGATCAATACTGTTCACGCTACATGGTCGGCACGCGCGGCAAGGGCGAAGGCAGCACGGGGACGAATCACGTCGGCATCCGTCTCGTGAAGACGCGGTGACGAGCGTACGTTCCAGGCCGACACTGCCGAGCGAGCCGCAGCCACGCTGACCAGATCATCGCCATCAAGCCAACCCAGAAGCTGCTGAAAGACCGCCCGCCGCTGCATCAGATATTCAGAGGAGCCACTGTAATGAGACAGATCGCCGTGTCGTTCGCCTTGTTGCTCGCGGTCGCGTGCGGACGACAGCAGTCAGCGACGCCGGACCAGAAACAGTCAGCGACGCCGGAGAACGTCCTGCCGCGGCCCGAGCAGCCGTTCGGCGGCAAGATCGGTCGGACCACCAAGGAGTCCACACCCGGATTTCCCGCAGGACAGTCGCCGCGCCGAAGGGCGCGCCGAACGTCCTGCTGATCCTGACCGACGACGTCGGCTTCGGCGCGTCGCAGCCCGTTCGGCGGGCCGATTCCGACGCCGACGATGGACCGGCTGGCGAAGAACGGCCTGCGCTACACGCAGTTCCACACGACCGCGCTCTGCTCGCCGACGCGCGCGGCGCTGCTCACCGGGCGCAACCACCACTCGCGTCGCGACCGGCGTCATCATGGAGCTGGGCACCGGCTTCCCCGGCTACAACTCGCATGATGCCGAAGAGCGCCGGCACGTTCGCCGAAGTGCTCAAGCAGAACGGCTACAACACGGCGTGGTACGGCAAGAACCACAACGTGCCCGACTGGCAGACGAGCCAGGCCGGGCCGTTCGACCTGTGGCCCACCGGGCTGGGCTTCGAATACTTCTACGGCTTCATCGGCGGCGACACGAACCAGTGGGATCCCGCGCTCTTCGAGAACACCAAGCCGATCGAGCCGCCGCACGACGCGAAGGACTACTTCTTCGACAAGGACATGGCCGACCACGCCATCGACGCGCATCCGCCTGCTGCACGCCGATCGCGCCGGACAAGCCGTGGCTGGCCTACTACGCGCCGCGGCACGGCGCACGCCCCGCACCACGCGCCGAAGGACTGGATCGCGAAGTTCAAGGGCAAGTTCGACCAGGGCTGGGACAAGATGCGCGAGGAGACGCTTCGCCCGGCAGAAGGCAGCTGGGCGTCATCCCGCAGGACACGCAAGCTGACCGCGCGTCCGACGGGCATTCCCGCGTGGGACTCGCTCGACGCCGACCACAAGAAGGTCTTCGCCCACATGATGGAGGTCTACGCCGCCGCCCTGTCGCACTGCGACTACCAGATGGGCCGCATCCTCGACGCGATCGAGGAGACCGGGCGAGCTGGACAACACGCTGGTCATCTACATCCAGGGCGACAACGGCGCCAGCGCCGAGGGCAGCGCCGCAGGGCCTGCTCAACGAGATGACGTTCTTCAACGGCATCCCCGAGGACTTCAAGGAAGTGCTCGCGCCGCATGGACGAGCTCGGCGGCCCGACGACCTTCAACCACTACCCGATCGGCTGGGCGCACGCGATGGACACGCCGTTCCAGTGGACCAAGCAGATCGCCTCGCACTTCGGCGGCACGCGCAACGGCATGGTCATCTCCTGGCCGGCGCGCATCAAGGACAAGGGCGGCATCCGCACGCAGTTCCACCACGTCATCGACATCGCGCCGACGATTCTCGAAGCCGCCGGCGTGCAGGCGCCGTCGATGCTCAACGGCGTGCCGCAGAAGCCGATCGAAGGCGTGAGCATGGTCTACACGTTCGACGACGCGAAGGCGCCGTCGACGGCACCGCACGCAGTACTTCGAGATGTTCGCCAACCGCGCCATCTACAACGACGGCTGGGTCGCCGCGACCACGCCGCCGATCGCGCCCGTGGGTCGGCGTCGGCACAGACCGTCGACGTGAACGACTACAAGTGGGAGCTCTACGACGTCGCGAAGGACTTCAGCGAGGCGAACGAACCTCGCCGCCAAGGAGCCGGCGAAGCTGCGCGAGCTCCAGGATCTGTTCTGGATCGAGGCGGCGAAGTACAACGTGCTGCCGCTCGACAACAGCAAGATCGAGCGGATGGACGTCGAGCAATCCGCCCCAGCCTCACCCGCGGCCGCTCCGTGTTCACGTACTACCCCGGCAGACGCGCATCCCCGAAGGCAGCGGCGCCCGACATGAAGAACAAGTCGTTCAAGATCGGCGCCGAGGTGGAGATTCCCGACGGGCGGCGCCGAAGGCGTGCTCGTCACGCAGGGCGGACGCTTCAACGGCTGGGGCTCTACCTGCTCGAGGGCAAGCCGGTCTTCCACTACAACCTCGTCGGCGTTCAGCGCTTCACCGTCGCGGCAAGGAGAAGCTCGCGCCCGGCCGGCACGCTGTTCTCGTCGACTTCAAGTACGACGGCGGCGGGATCGGCAAGGGCGGCCCCGTCACCATCAGCGTGGACGAAAAACCGGTGGCCGAAGGTCGTCTCGAGCGCACGATGCCCTTCCGCGTGTCGCTCGACGAAACGCTCGACATCGGCGAGGACACGGGCACGCCGGTCAGCGAGGATTACCACGTGCCGTTCAAGTTCACGGGGACGTTGAGCAAAGTTCTCATCCGTCTCGGGGAAGAGAAGCTCAGCGCAGACGATGAGGCGCAGATCAACCGCGCGCTGGCGGACCTGGCGGCCTCGCGGTAAGGCTGGAGCGTGTCCACTGGCAGGACACAACATGGTCACGCGCTTACGCAACAAGGCAACAAGGCAACAAGGCAACAAGGCAACAAGAAGCAACGCAAGAACGCAAGAACGCAAGAACGCAAGAACGCAGGGATGCTGGGAGGCACGAAGGCAGGTAGGCAGGTAGGCAGGAAGGTAGAAATGCGGGAAAGCGGAATGCAGGAATGCGCGCGGACGGGTCCTCCTCCGGAGCGCGACCGAAACACCGCAAGCTCCGAGAGTGGGGCGGGTTGGCGCTTCTCTGCAGCGCGACCGGCCTTCCGATCAGGTGTGTGTGAGCCGGCGTGCGGAGGAGGAGTGCCAACCCGTGACAGGGCCCGCGGAGAGTGGCGTGTGCTCTGAAACGGCCGCTGCGAGATAATCGTATGTTCCCATGCCCATGCAGCCGCAGACCCGCGTCCTTCACATCGACATCACCGGCCACGATCATCCCGGCGTCACCCACTCGCTGACCGCCATCCTCGCGCGGGGCGGCGTGCGCATTCTGGATATCGGCCAGGCCGTCATCCACGACGCGCTGGCACTCGGCCTGCTCGTCGAGCTGACCGACGAGATGAAGTCCTCGTCGCTGCTCACCGACCTGCTGCTCGAGGCGCACCAGCTCGGCGTGCAGATTCGCTTTACTGCGATCTCCGGCGACGAATACGCGGAGTGGGTACGGGCGCAGAGCAAGGGTCGCTACCTGATCACCGTGCTCGGTCCGGCGCTCACTGCCGCGCATCTCGAGGCGGTCAGCGGCGTCATCGCCGCGGCGGGCCTGAACATCGACCGCATCGACCGACTGTCGGGCCGCACGCCACTCGAGGCAAACGGCCGCCCGGCCGGACCTGCGTGGAGTTCTCCGCGTCGGGCGACATCGGCAGCGAGGACGAACTGCGTGCCGTCGCTCATGGCCCTTACCCAGGACTTCGACCTCGACGTCGCGTTTCAGCACGACACCGTGTATCGCCGCAACCGCCGGCTGGTGGCGTTCGACATGGACTCGACCCTGATCCAGACCGAGGTGATCGATGAACTCGCCAGACTCGCGGGCGTTGGCGACCAGGTGTCGGCGATCACCGAGGCGGCGATGCGCGGCGAACTCGATTTCGCGGCGAGCTTCCGCCGGCGTGTCGCCCTGCTGAAAGGACTGCCCGAATCGGCGCTCCAGCAGGTAATCGACACGGTGCCGCTGATGGACGGTGCGGAACGTCTGATCTCAACGCTTCGCCGGCTCGGTTACAAGACGGCCATCCTGTCCGGAGGGTTCACGTTCGTCGGCCGTGAACTGCAGCGCCGGCTCGGGATCGACTACCTGCACTCGAACGAACTCGACATCGTCGACGGCGTGGTCACCGGCGAGGTCCGCACCGAGATCGTCGACGGCGCCCGCAAGGCTCACTATCTGGCGGAGATCGCCAGGGCCGAAGGCCTGAACATGGACCAGGTGATCGCGGTGGGCGACGGCGCCAACGACCTGCCGATGCTCCGCCTCGCCGGTCTCGGGATCGCCTTCCGCGCCAAGCCGCTCGTGCGTCAGAGCGCGCGCCAGGCCATTTCGACGATGGGCCTGGACGGCATCCTCTATCTGCTCGGCGTCAGGGATCGCGAGGCGATTGCTTGATTCTTGTAAGTGCACGAATGCACGAATGCACAAACGCACGGATGCAAGGTCTGGTGCTCCTCTGCAGCGCGACCGCCCGTCCGATCAGGTGTTCGTGAGGCGGCGCGCGGAAGAGGAGTGCAGGCCCGTTGACAGGTCGCTGCTTACGTTTGTTTGTTCACCGGCTTCGCCCACCCGATGTCCTGATAGATCCAGCTCGCGAAGCCGAACGCGCCGAAGTTCACCAGGTTCCGCTTGCACACGATGAGTCTCCGGTCGCTGGTACAGCGTCAGCGAGTGCACTTCCTGCCAGATGCAGCGCGTCCAGCTGGTTCGCGAGCTCGGCGGCCTTGTTCCGATCGAGTTCCTGGTTCGTCTCGTCGAAGAGCCGATCGATCTCCGGCGTGCCGATCCGCGCGTAGTTCTGCTGGATGTCGAGCTCGCCGTCGGCGTTCTTCGTCGGCATCGCATAGAGCGAGCGCGCGGAACTCATCGGATACGGCGTCCCCATCCACGAGAAGACCGTGAAGTCGAACTGGCCAGGGGTGATGTACTTCGCGAAGAAGTCCGGGCTCGGCACGACGCTCAGCACGAGCTTGACGCCGACCTGCGCCAGCATGTTCTGCATCAGCTCGGTTTCCTGCTTCGACGTGGCCACCGCGGCGGGAATCACCGCGACGAGCTCGAGCGGCCGGCCGTCCTTCTTCCTGACGTCTCCGTCCATCATCCAGCCAGCCTCGTCGAGCAGCTGCTTCGCCTTGCTCCGGATTGTAGGTGCCGACCTCACCGGAGTTGCTGCGGTAGCCCGCCTGGTTCGCCATGAAGATGTGGTTGTCGAGCGGCTCGGCCTTGATGCCGAGCGGCGCGAGCAGCGCGCGCGCAATCGCCTGGCCTGCTGATCGCCATGGCGAGCGCCCGGCGCACCCGCACGTCCTGCAGGTTCGGGCTGGTGCCGTTGATCGTGAGGTGGCGGAAGTTCGGGCCACCGGCAATCCGCACGTCGGTGCCTTCGATGTCTTTCGCGCGGTTGAACTTGTTGACGTCGGGTCCGACGTCCATCGCGTCGATCTCGCCGTTGGCCAGCGCGTCGATCTGCGCGTCCGGATCGATGACGCGGTAGACGATGCGCTCGAGCTTGCGCCGGTTCGCCCCACCACTTCTCGTTGCGCACGAGCGTGATCGTCTTTGCGGTGACGTCGATGCGATTCGAGCTTGAACGGGCCGGCGGTCGTCAGCGGTCTGATCGCGCCAGCCCTCATTGAAGATCTTCGGGTCCTTGTTGGTCGACGCCGGGTAGATCGGGTTGAAGATGCCTGCCAGTCGGCGTACCGGCTCTTGTAGGTGACGACGACCTCGCGCTCGTCCTGCCCTTTCGCGACGTTGGCGATCGACCTCGTAGCCGTTGGACGAGCCGATCTGATACGCCTTGTCCGTGCCGTTGCTACGCACGCCACTGCCAGTAGAAGTCCTCCCACGTAATCGGCGTGCCGTCGTACCAGGCGGCTTTCGGGTTGATCCGGTAGGTGACGACCTGCGTCAGGCTCGATCGTGACCGTCGGCTCGGCGGCGAGCAGGTCGCGGTTCCAGATCGGCGTACCGGCGGCATCGTTGTCGAAGGTCGCGGGCATCAACGCGCCGATGATCTGCGAGTTGGTGAGCTCGGTGCCATCGAGCTGGTGGTAGTTGAAGTTGGGCGGCATCGAATCGATCGGCCAGGTGAACGTGCCGCCGTCCTGCACCTGGTCGCGCGGCGTCTGCCGGATCTGGTTCTGCGTCGCGGTCGGCGCCCGTCGTCTGCTGCGCGCTCACGCCGCCGCCCGGCGCCCTGGTCGCACGCCGCTGTCGCGGTCATCAGGAGGAGCGCCGCCAATCCGTTCAGCCATCTGGTCATGCAGTCACCCCTTCGATCATCGCGCGCATTCCGATCGTCTGCAACGCAGTCCAGTCCCTGCTCATCCACACTTCACAAGACCGTCGACGCGACCGCCCAGTGGCAGGCGTCGAGGTGATCGGGGCTTCCGGTGCGCGGCGGCGAGCGGCGGCGGCTCGTCGATACAGCGCTGGCGCTGCACGTCGGTCAGCTCATGTGCGAACTTCTGGCAGCGCGTGCGGAAGCGGCACCCCGACGGCGGATTGGCCGGGCTGGGCAGGTCGCCCTGCAGGACGATGCGGCGTCGCTGCCGTTCCTTCCGCGGATCGGGCAGCGGGATCGCGGACAGCAGCGCCTGCGTGTAGGGGTGCGCCGGCCGCTCGAACACCTCCTGCACGTCGCCGATCTCGACGATGCGTGCCGAGATACATCACGGCCACGCGGTCGGCGATGTGGCGGACCACCGCGAGGTCGTGCGCCACGAACAGGTACGAGAGGCCCAGCTGCGCGCGCAGCCGCTCGAGCAGGTTGATGACGCCGGCCCGCACCGACACGTCGAGCGCCGACACCGGTTCGTCGAGCACCAGCATCTTCGGCTCGAGGGCGAGCGCGCGAGCGATGCCGATGCGCTGGCGCTGTCCGCCGGAGAACGCCTGCGGATAGCGGTTCACGTGCTCGGGCTGGAGGCCGACGAGCTCGCAGCAGTTCGCGGACGCGCGTGGACGATCCGTCCGGTGGCGCCACGCCGTGTGCGCGCAGCGGCTCGGCAAGGATGTCGCCGATCGGCAGCCGCGGATCGAGCGACGCCATCGGATCCTGGAAGACGACCTGCAGATCGCGCCGCACGGCGAACCGCTCGCGCGCGCGTCATGTCGCGCCGTGTCGCGTCCCGAGCACCTCGATGCTGCCGGCCATCGGCGGCTCGAGGTTGAGGATCTCCATGATCGTGGTCGTCTTGCCGCAGCCCGACTCGCCGACCAGGCCGAGCGTCTCCCCTTCGCGAATGTCGAAGCTGACGCCGTCCACCGCGCGAACCTCGCCGACCGCCGCCGGAGCACCGCCCCCTTCATCAGCGGGTAGCTCTTCACGAGTCCGCGCACCTGCGAGCACCGTCGGCCGCTGTCTCGCGCGCGCCGAGGTCGAGACCCGCGGCGACGGGCGGCGGAGCGGGGAACACGTCGGGGCTCGTCAGGCTGCTCGCGCTCGATCGTGTCGCGGAAATGACAGGCCGACAGATGCGCCGTCGCCGGAGCGCGGCAAGCGGCAGCAGCGCCGGTTCGCTCTGGCGGCAGATGTCCTGGCGCATCGGACAGCGCGGCGTGAACGGGCAGCCCGCGCGGCAGGCTCGACGAGCGACGGCGGCGTGCCCTCGATCGGCGTCAGCGGCTGTCGCGCGCCGACGTCGGCGCGCGGAATCGAACCGAGCAGGCCCAGCGTGTACGGCATCCTCGGCCGATAGAACACGTCGTCTACCGCGACCGGTCTCGACGATCGTGCCGGCGTACATCACGGCCACGCGGTCGGCGACGCCGGCGATCACCCCGAGGTCGTGGGTGATGAGGATGATCGCGGCGCCGGTGACCTTCCGCGCCGTCTGCAGCACGTCGAGGATCTGCGCCTGGATCGTGACGTCGAGCGCGGTCGTCGGTTCGTCGGCGATGATGAGCGCCGGGATCGTTCGCGATCGCCATCGCGATCATCACGCGCTGGCGCATGCCGCCGGAGAACTCGTGCGGGAACGCCGTCGCGCGCTGCCGCGGGTTCGGGATGCCGACCAGTTCGAGCAGCTCCACCGCCTTGTCGCGCGCCGCCTGCCGCGCCGATGTCGTCGTGCACGAGGATCGCTTCGGCGATCTGATCGCCGACCGTGTACACCGGCGTGAGCGCCGACAGCGGATCCTGGAAGACCATCGCGATCCGCTTGCCGCGGATCTCCGACAGAGCTCGCGTCCGGCTGGCCAATCAGCTCCTGTCCGTCCAACCGGGCCGAGCCCGCTGACCTGCGCGTGCGCCGGCAGCAGGTCCATGATCGCGAGCGACGACACCGACTTGCCCGACCCCGATTCGCCGACGATGCCGAGCAGTTCTCCCGCGCGGACCTCGTAGCTCAGCGATCGCACGGCCGTGACCGCGCCAGCCTCGCTGCGGAAGGTGACCGACAGGTTGCGACACCGACAGCAGCGGTTCGGCGGCTCGTCGTCGCTCACGACGGGCGTCCCTGCGTGTTCGGATCGAAGGCGTCGCGCAGGCCGTCGCCGACGAGGTTGATCGCCAGCACCAGGACGATCAGGAAGCCCGGCCGGGAAGTAGAACTCCCACGGAAAGGTGAGCGCCGCGCCCGCGTAGTCGCCGATCAGCGTGCCGAGCGAGACGTCGGGCGGCTGCACGCCGAAGCCGAAGAACGACAGGCCGACTTCGGCGAGGATCAGCGAGCTGACGTTGATCGTCGCGTCGATGATGAGCAGCGACGCCATGTTCGGCAGGATGTGGCGGAAGATGATCTGCCAGCCGGGCACACCCATGAAGCGCGCGGCATGCACGAACTCGCGCTCGCGCAGCGACAGCGTCATGCCGCGGACGATGCGCGCGGTGACCATCCACTGGAACGCCGCGAGCAGCACGACGAAGATCAGCCAGGTGTGGCCGCGGAACGACGGCGACAGGATCGCGATGATCAGGAACGCCGGCAGCACCATCAGCAGATCGATCAGCGTGACCAGGACCGTGTTCACGGCGCCGCCGAAGTACCCGGCGAATGCGCCGACCGTCGCGGCCAGCGCCGTCGCGATCAGCGCGCCGACGAGGCCGATGACGAGCGACTTCTGCATGCCGCGCATCGTGAGCGCGAACACGTCGAAGCCGTTCTGCGTCGTGCCGAACCAGTGCGAACCGCCAGGCGGTTCGAGGAAGGCGTTGAAGTCGAGCTGGTCGTATCGCCACGGCGCTCACGAACGGGCTGAGGTACGCCAGCACGAACAGCAGCAGCGACGATGGCGAGCCCGACGAGCGCGAGCCGCTGGCGGAGGAACCGGCGCCACGACCAGTTGGAGGCGCGAAGTGGCTTCCTCTGCCGGCCGCTTCGATCGGCGGCTGGAGCCGAACCAGACGCGTGCCGTCTGGAGCCCGGCTGCGGGATGCCGTCGGGGTCGAGCGCGTCGGACGCGCGTCAGACGCGCACCCGCGGGTCGAGCGCCGCGTAGGCCAGGTCGGACAGGAAGCCGGCGATGAGCACGAGCACGCCGACGAACAGCGTGACGCCGGCCACCGAGTTCACGTCGTTCTTGGTGACCGAGTCGACGAAGTACTCGCCCATGCCGTGCCAGCCGAACAGCCTTCTCGGTGAAGGTGGCGCCGACGAACAGCAGCGCGAACTCGTAGGCGAAGAACGTGGCCATCGGGATGAGCGCCGTGCGCAGGCCATGCTTGATCAGCGCGCGCGGACGGCTCAGGCCCTTGGCGCGGGCGGTGCGCAGGAAGTCGCTGCCGAGCACGTCGAGCATCGCGTTGCGCTGGTAGCGGCCGTAGAAGGCGACGGCGATCACGATCAGCACCAGCGACGGCAGCGCGAGGTGCGCGAGGCGGTTGACGATGCCGGTCGCACGACCACGGGTCGAGGCCGGGCGTGATTTCGCCGGTCGTGTAGAGCAGGGCTTGAACCCGAGCAGGTTGTTGAGGCCGATGCCGGCATTCTTGAAGAGCACGCCGAGCACGACCGCGGGAATCGACAGGATCGACGAACGAGAACACCGTGAGGAGCCGGTCGGAGAGCTGGTACTGCTTGACCGCGCCGTACGCGCCGGCGGCCACGCCCAGGAGCGTGCCGACGATCGCGCCGATCAGCACGAGCCGCAGGCTCACCCACATGCGGCGGCCGATCTCGTCGTTGACGGCCTGGTTGTCGATGGTGCGGCCGAGATCGCCGCGCAGCGATGCTCGGACGCCCAGCGCCCGAAGCGCGTCAGCACCGGCACCTTGTCGTTCATGTTCAGCGCGTCGAGCGTGGCGTCGACGACCGCCGGCGGCGGCGGCGGATTGCGCCCTTCGTATCGGGCGCGCGGATTGAGCTGCGTCGCCGCGAGCAGGTAGGCGATCGACGTCGAGACGACGACGAGGCAGACCAGATAGAGCAGGCGCCGCAGCAGGAATCCGGTCATTCGATCTGGATCGATCTTATGTCAAGCGCCCTCAGTGCCAGATGCCGAGCGCCTTCCGCACGGCGACCAACTGTCCGACGTGATAGCGTTGTGATCGACGACGAGCAGGATCGACCGGAAGTAGGTCTGCTGCTTCTGGCCGGTCGGCACCAGCGCGAACAGGTCGATCGACCGTCTTCCGACCAGCGCCTTGAGCGCCTGCCGATCGCAGCTTGAACGAGCGCGATCGACGTCGTCCCACGCCGCATCGTCGGGTGGTGCCGGGCTGGTGGGCCAGTAGTCGTCGGGCCACGTGAGCTCGTGCGAGTAACGGGAGTTGACGGCAGAAGTCCAGCAGGTCGTGCTGAGCGATGCGCATGTGTTCGATGAGTTGCCACGGCGAGTGCTCGAATCCCGGTGCCACGCGCGCCGCGCTGATCGCGGGAATGCCCTCCACTGCCTTGTCGAAGCCGACGTGCGCCTCTTCCCAGTCCAGGATGCGCGAGAGGTGAGCGCGAAGCGGGTCTGCCATAACGCAGCGTATTATGCCCGAGTGTCTCTCGCTGGCGCATCGACGCTGGTACTGGCTCAGCCACTGATCGGATCGCGCACGTGACAGGCGAGCCGGTCATCCAGCTTCGAGGACGTCGAGTTCGCGCATCCGGCGGCGCCACGATCCTCCGCGCGTCTGAATCTGTCGATCGCGACCGGGGAGACGACGGCGATCGTCGGCCGGAGCGGCGCTGGCAAGAGCACGATGCTCAGGCTCGTGAACCGCCTGCTGTTGCCGACCGGGGGACGCGTCATGGTCCAGGGCCGCGACACGCCGGAATGGGATCCGATCCGGCTGCGGCGAAGCATCGGATACGTGCTGCAGGACGTCGGGCTCTTCCCGCACATGACCGTCGAGGAAAACGTGTCGGTGGTCCCGCGGCTGGAGCGATGGGCAGGCCGATCGCATGAGGGCGCGCGCACGGCAACTGCTCGACATGGTCGGGCTGCCCGCCGGCGACCTTCGCGGCCCGTCGTCCTCACGAACTGTCGGGAGGGCAGCGGCAGCGGGTCGGCCTCGCCCGCGCGCTTGCCATCGATCCACCGATCCTGCTGATGGACGAACCGTTCGGCGCGCTCGATCCGATCACGCGCATGGAAGTGCGCCGCGAGTTCGGGGCGTTGCAAGCAGCAGCTGCGCACCACCGTCGTGATGGTCACCCACGACGTGGCGGAAGCCTTCGCACTCGGTCAGCGCGTCGGCGTCATGGACGCCGGCGAGCTGATCGCCTGCGACGCCACCCGAACAGGTTGCCCAGTCCGACGATCCTCGCGTGCAGGCGCTGGTGGATGCGCCGCTTCATCCGATGGTGCGGCGTCCATGAGACGGGCTTCTGCCTTCTGGGCCGCACATCGCGGCGAGCTGGCGCTGCTCGTTCAGCAGCACATCGCGCTGGTGCTGGTGTCCACCGCCGCGGCCGTCGCGATCGGCATTCCGGCGGGAATCCTGGCGGCACGACGGCCGCGTGCCGGTCGGCTCGTCCTGTTGATCGCCAATACCATGCAGACGGTGCCGAGCCTGGCGCTGCTCGGATTCCTCCTGCCGCTCCCGTTCATCGGCGGGCTCGGTCCGCGGACGGCGCTGGTCACGCTCTCGATCTACGCGCTCCTGCCGATCATCCGCACGACTGTCACCGGCATCCGCGTCGGTCGAGCCGGCGATCGTCGAGGCCGGCGTCGCGATGGGCATGACCGATCGCCAGTTGCTGTGGCTCGTCCAGCTGCCGCTCGCGTTGCCGTCGATCGTGGGCGGCATCCGCGTGGCCACCGTCATCGGCGTCGGCACGACGACGATTGCCGCGGCGATCGGCGCGGGCGGACTTGGCGAATACATCTTCCGCGGCCTGTCGATGGTGGACACGACGACGATTCTGGCCGGCGCCATCCCGGCCGCCGCTGCTTGCGCTGACCGCCGACGGCCTGCTTGCGTGGGTCGAGCAGCGCGTTCGCATGGCGCGAGTGACGACGACGATCGTCGTGCGCTCGAGCTGCGGCGGCGGCGCTGCTTGTGGCCCTGCTGATCTGGAACCACCTACGCGCGCGCCGGCGCGGACGTCGTCGTCGTCGGCTCGAAGAACTTCACCGAGCAGGTGATTCTTGGAGAACTGCGTCGCCCAGGCCATCGAGGCGGAGGGTGGCGTCGCGCGTCGAGCGCAAGCTGAATCTTGGCGGCACGTTCGTCGCCGATCGCGGCATCCGCACCGGCGAACTCGACGTGTATGTCGAGTACACCGGGCACGGCAGTGACGGCGGTCTTTCACGAAGAGGTGCCGCACGATTCGCGCGCTCGCACTCGAACGCGCCCGCGAACTCTACGCGCGCGCCGGCTTGACCGTCGCGAGCCCGCTCGGGTTCAACAACACCTTCGCGATCCTCGTTCGCGGCGACGATGCGAAGGCGACTCGGCCTGCGCACGATCGACGATCTGAAATCGGTGTCGGCGCGATGGACTCCTGGCTTCGGCTACGAATTCCTGCAGCGCGATGACGGCTATCCTGGGCTCGTCAAGGCATACGGGCTCCAGTTCGGGCGCCAGCCGCGCGGCATGGATCTGTCGCTGATTTACCGTGCGCTTTCGGAGAAGCAGGTGGACGTCATTGCGGGCGACGCGACGAGCGCACTCATCGACGCGTTTCACCTGACCGCGCTCGAGGACAATCGTCACTACTTTCCGCCGTACGACGCGGTGCCGATCGTCCGCACGCCGACCCTGCTTCGTCATCCCGAGATCGGGCGGGCGCTCGAGCGGCTTGCCGGTCAGGTGACCGACGGCGACATGCGGGCGATGAACGCCGCCGTCGATGTCGAGCACCTGCAGGTGGATGTGGTGGTCAGGCGGTTCCTGTCAGCGTTGCCTCGGCGCTGACGCGTTTGTCATGGCTGCGGCGCGGGTGCCTCGATACGCGCCAGCAGTTCCGTGATGCGCTGCTCCAGCGCGCGCAGCCCCTCGTGAGCCTCCCGCCACCGGGCGTCCTCGGCGCGGACAAACCGCGCGTACGGGGCGACGGCGTCGGTCAGACGGAGCGCCGTCCGCTCCTGGGCTGCGTCGAACTCCGTGCGCAGCGAGGTGCGCAGCCGGCCGGTGAGCTCCGCGATCCGCGAGGTCAGCATCGTCTTGGCACTGCGGCGGCGTGCCGGAATGACCAGGAAGCCGATCCCCAGCAACGCGCTGGCGAGGAGGATCCCGGTGACATCGGCGGCCACCGTTGACGCCGCGACCGTGATGATCGTGCCCAGTCCGACAGCCGCGCCGCCCGCGGCCGCCGCCGCGGCGACCGCCACGCGTGCCTGGTCGGCGATCATTCCCGCCTCGCGATGCTTGTCGTAGGTGTCCACCGCCCGCTGCGCCTCACGGCCCACGGACTCCATCAGCCGCGCGCGGTCGTTGTGGAACGAGCCGATGTCGGGCGACCCCAATCCCCTGGTCGCATCCTCGCGCCCGCGGCTGGCCAGTGCGCTCGTCACTACCTGCCACTCGCGGAATTCCTGATCGACGAGCCAGTCGATCAGGTCGGTCACACGGCGTTCGATCTGCACCGGCGCATCGGCGACCACCGTATCGGTGAAGTCCTTCTGCATCCGGGCGCGATTCAGCAGGTCGACGACGCGGCCGATGCGCAGCGTGTCGTCGAAGTACCGCTGGCCGCGCACCTCCATGTCGGCGAGCACCTTTTCCACCGAGTCCATCCGCAGCTCGAAGCCGCGGCGCATGTCCTCCTTGAAGGTCGCGATCTGGCGCTCGATCGTGCCGAGTAACTCGACGTCACCGCGCAATACGGTCTGACGCTCGGAGGCAATCGCGCGGTAGCGCGTCGCAAGGGCACGGCCGACGCCGAGGGGATTCGCCAGCTTCAGGCGCGCTCTGTTGCCTGGCTCGAGCGTGTCGCGGACGACCGCTTCCAGCGAGTCGAAGCCGCTCGCCGTCCAGTGTGAGGGCTCTCCCCGTTTGGCGCGCATGGCGAGCCGCGCGCTGACGCCAATCACGGTCGGCGTCAGCCCAAGTTCCTGTTGCGCCGAGGTGCGGACGAACGTCAACACCCGCTCCCGATCGTCGGCTGACGGAAAGATGTCGATCTTGTTGACGACGATGACAATCTTCTTGCCCCATTCCCGCAGGATCGCCATGAACTGCCGCTCGGTCTCGGTGAACGGCCTGTCGGCCGACGTCAGGAAGAGCACCAGGTCTGAACGGGGCACGAAGTCGGTCGTCAACGCTTCGTGCTCGCGGATGATCGCGTTTGTTCCGGGGGTGTCCACCACGTGCACCGTCTTGAGCAGCTCGACCGGCGCAGTCACCACCTGGATTCCGTGGCTGTCCGTTGAGCGGGACAGGGTGTCGCCATACTTCAGCACTGTCACCTGAGCCGTAGTTGGCGTCACCCCCTCCTCGAGCAGCGAATCCGCCACCAACGCGTTGATCAGCGCACTCTTCCCGGCGTTGAATTCGCCAACCACCACGAGCAGGAAGAACTCGTCGAGCTGGCGCAGCGAGGAAGCCAGCGCCCGCCGGTCTTCGGCGGAGGCGCCGAACTCCTGCAGCCTATCGCTGAGCAGCCTGATAACTTCGCGAGCCTGGGAAATGTGGGCTTCGACGTCGGGAGCGAGCACTCGCACGCCTGAGTGTGACGCAAGATCAAGGCCCGGCGTGAGCACTTCAAGCCCGCGGTACCCTTCACCGGCTCTCTGCATGCGAAGACACAAAAACTCCGCAGTTGGGGAGCCGTTCGCCTGTAGACTCGGCGCGTCTTCAACCTCGCTTCGGTTCCGCCCGATGTCTCAAGGAGGAGTGAGCGATGCCCCGAACGATCAAGTGGACGATGGCCTGCGTGTCCGTCGTCGTCGCGGTCACGGCGATCACCGCAGGCGTGTCAGGACAGATCTACCTGGGAGCGCCGCCTCCCGCAGGGACCAGTGGGCGAGCCCAGCCGTCGACCAAGGACGGCGAGTGGCCGCACTACAACGGCGACATCAGCGGCACGCGCTATTCGCCGCTCGATCAGATCAACACCTCGAACTTCGGCAAGCTCGAAGTTGGCCTGGCGCTTCAAGACCGACAACCTGGGCCCGCGTCCGGAGTTCAAGCTCGAAGGCACGCCGATCATGGTGAAGGGCGTGCTGTACTCCACGGCCGGCGTCCGGCGGGCGGTCGTCGCGCTCGACGGCAAGACCGGCGAAGTGCTCTGGACGCACAGCGTTCGCGAGGGCAAACGCGCCGTGGTGTCGCCGCGCCAGCTCTCGGGCCGCGGCGTGTCGTACTGGACCGACGGCCGCGGCGATGACCGCATCGTCTACTTGACGACCGGCTACCGACTGGTCGAGCTGAACGCGAAGACCGGCGCGATGATCAGCTCGTTCGGCACCAACGGCGTCGTCGATCTGAAGCAGGGCGTCGTGTACGGCAACCGCCAGCCGATCGATCTCGAGACCGGCGAAATCGGCATCCACTCGACGCCGGCCATCGCGAAGGACATCATCGTCGTCGGCTCGTCGTTCCGCGAAGGGCAGACGGTGCCGACGCACAACAACACCAAGGGGCTCGTGCGCGCGCTACGATGCGCGCACCGGCAAACTGCTGTGGACCTTCAACACGATTCCGCGGCCCGGCGAGTTCGGCAACGAGACGTGGGAGAACGACTCGTGGTCGGTCAACGGCAACACCGGCGTGTGGACGCAGATTTCGATCGACGAGGACCTCGGGCTGGTCTACCTGCCGGTCGAAACGCCGTCGTCGGACTTCTACGGCGGACATCGGCCGGGCAACAACCTGTTCGCCGAGACGCTCGTCGCGGTCGATCTGAAGACCGGTCAGCGGAAGTGGCACTACCAGTACGTGCACCACCCGATCTGGAACTTCGACAACTCCTCGTCGCCGATCCTGATGGACATCAACGTGGACGGCCGGACGATCAAGGCGGTGGCGTCGCCGAGCAAGCAGGCGTATCTCTACGTGCTCGATCGGGTCACTGGCAAGCCGGTGTGGCCGATCGAGGAACGTCCCGTGCCGCAGTCGGACGTTCCGGGCGAGAAGACCTCGCCGACGCAGCCGTTCCCGACCAAGCCGCCGGCCTACGGCCGCAACTTCCTCAAGGTGCCTGACGATGTGATCGACTTCACGCCGGAACTGCGCGCGCAGGCGCTCGAGGTGCTGAAGCGGTACCGGATCGGCACGTCGCCGTTCACGCCGCCGATGCTCGGCAACCTCAATGGCATCCTCGGCGCCGTCGGCGCCGGAACCGCGACGAACTGGCCCGGCTCCGCAGGCGATCCCGACACGCACGTGGTCTACGCGCAGGCGTCGAATGCGCCGTCCTCGCGGTCGCTGGTCGCCCCGCCGAAGGGCTTCTCGGACATCCGCTACGTGTCGGGCATCGCCGGCCGGCCGTTCCGCGAGGTGCTCGGCCCCGGCGACTGCTGCGCGGCGGATGGCTCGGGCAAGCCGTTCGCGCCGACCAACCTGCAGACCGAAGCGGCCCCTGCCGCCGGCACCTGCGGCAGAGGACGCGCGTGGCCAACGCCGGCCTCACCGTGCAGGGGCTGCCGATCTACAAACCGCCGTACGGCATGCTCTCGGCGATCAACCTGGATCGCGGCGAGATCATGTGGCAGGTGCCGGCAGGCGACACGCCGGACAACGTCCGCAATCATCCGGCACTGCGCGGCCTGAACATTCCGAAGACCGGGCAGCCCGGCGTGTCGGGCGTCGGGCTGATGGTGACGAAGACCGTGGTCGTGATGGGCGACCCGCAGGTGACCACGACGCCGGAACATCCGCGCGGCGCGATGCTTCGCGCGTACGACAAGACCAACGGCCGCGAGGTGGGCGCGGTGTGGATGCCGGCGCCGCAGAGCGGCTCGCCGATGACCTACATGCTCGACGGCAAGCAGTACATCGTCGTGGCGGTGAGCGGCGGCAGCTATTCGGGCGAGTTCCTCGCGTTCACGCTGCCAAACTGAGGCCAGGCGGCCCTCTTCGCTTCGGACGACGGGGAACGCATGGCGAGGGTGTTCGTCACGGGCCGGCACTCCTCTTCCGCGCGCCGCCTCACAAGCACTTGATCGGACGGGCGGTCGCGCTGCAGAGGAGCGACCGTCCCGTGCCGCCACGCGGCGGAGCCACGAGTCGGAGCTCCACGTCGCCTTGACCTGATCCGCGACGTAAGGGAGCATGCTGTGTGCTCCAGGGTGGCGGAACGCGTCACGAATTCATTTCCGCGCCAGGTCTGCTGACGTGCGGTCAGGCGTAACGATCAGGGCACTCGCCGTGTGCGGTGCCTTGCTGGCGTGGGCTGCACCGATCGTGTCTGCCCAGACGCCCGCTCCCTCCGTGCAGACGTCAACTGCGGTCGACTACAACTCCGCGAGGCTTGCACGGAAGCTGCTGGCCACTCGCGCCAGCGGTCCCATCTCGCTCGACGGCGCGCTCGACGAACCGGCCTGGCGCGACGCGCCGGTCGCAAGCGGGTTCCTTCAGAACGAACCGAGCGAAGGGCAGCCGGCCACCTTCGACACCGAGGTGCGCGTCCTGTATGACGACCAGGCGCTCTACTTCGGGGTCTTCGCGCAAAGACGATGACCCCGGATCGATCATCGTCAGCGACCTGAAGAAGGACTTCAACACGGCGGCCAGCGACGGCTTCCTGATCGTCGTCGACACCTTTTCCGACCAGCGCAACGGCTTCGAGTTCGCCACCAACCCGGCCGGCGCGAAGTGGGACGCACAGATGCGAACGAAGGGCGCGAGACCAACGCGAACTGGGACGGCATCTGGGACGTCCGCACCGGATCGTGGCGGACGGGTGGTATGCGGAGATCCGCATTCCGTTCCGGACGCTCAAGTTCACGGCTGCAGGATCCGCAGGCGTGGGGGCTCAACTTCCAGCGGCGGCTGCGGCGCCGCAACGAGGAGAGCTTCTGGGCGCCGCTGCCGCGGATTTACTCGCTCGATCGCGTGTCGCTGGCCGGGTTCGATCGATGGCCTGCGCGAGCTGAGGCCCGGACACAATCTGCGCGTCAAGCCGTACGCGGCCGGCAGTTCGAGCACCGTCGGCGGGCGACGGCCTCGACGGCGACTTCGACGCCGGACTCGACGTGAAGTACGGGCTGACGAGCGGCATCACGCTCGATGCGACGGTGAACACCGACTTCTCCCAGGTCGAGGCCGACGAGCAGCAGGTGAACCTGACGCGGTTCAGCGTGCTCTTTCCGGAGAAGCGCGACTTCTTCCTCGAGAACTCCGGCATCTTCCAGTTCGGTCTGCCGTCGACGGGCACCGCCATCGCTCGGCGGCGCGAGTCCGGCTGCGTCGGGCCGGCAGAACTCGCCACCGGACGCCAAGATGTTCTTCAGCCGGCAGATCGGCCTCTCTGAGCCGGGAGCGGCCATTCCCATCCTGGTCGGCTCGCGCGTGACGGACGCGCGGGCCGCTTCGGTGTGGCGCGCTGAACATCCAGCAGCGCGAGCAGGGACCGGTGCCGCCGACCAATTTCACGGCGATCCGGTGCGACCGCAGCGGTGCTCGCCAACTCCGACATCGGCGTCATGCTGCTCAACAAGGACGCGGCGGGCGAGCGGCTACAACCGCGTGGCCGGCGTCGACACCAACTTCCGCTTCGGACAACTCTCGCTCGGCGCGTACGCCGTGAAGACGACGGCGCCTCAGGCGACCACCCCGGGCAGCGGCGAGGACTTCTCGGCTCGCGCCAACTTCAACTACCAGTCGCGCACCTGGATCGTGCGCGGCGCCTACGAAGTGATCGGCGAGCGCTTCCGCGACGAACTCGGCTTCGTGCCGCGGCTCGGCGTGAACCACGCGGCGTGCATACGCGCGGCGGAATTTCCGGCCGACGTGGGCGTCGCGGCTCGGCATTCGCGAGATCGGCCCGCACTTCCACTTCGACCAGTTCGAGCGGCGCGACGGCACCGGAACCGAATCGCGGTACTTCGACTGGCACGTCGTGCTGATGATGAACGACAGCGGGTTCTTCGAGAGCGGCGTCAACCGGAACCGCGAGGGGAACGTGACGCCGTTCGTGCTGAACGGCGCGCTGGGCGTGACGGATGCACGCCTGGCATCTACGACTTCAACGAGTACTTCGCGCTGTATCGCTCGAACAACTCGGCGCGCTTCTCGTACGAAGCGCGGTATTCGGACGGCGGTCTCTACGATGGCCATCGCCGCGGGTACAGCGTTCGCGCCGACGCTGCGGCTGAACGAGCACTTCAACGCGTCGGTGAGCGTGCAGATCAACGACATCGACCTGCCCGTCGCCGTCCTACGTGTCGAAGCTGATCGCGACGCGCGTGAATTACAGCTTCAACACGCGCGTGTTCCTGAACGCGCTGGTGCAGTACAACACGCGACACGCAGCAGTGGAGTTCGAACGTCCGCTTCAACGTGATTCACCGGCCGCTCAGCGACATCTTCGTCGTCTACAACGAGCGCCGGCTGGACACGACGGGCGATCTGATCGATCGGTCGGTGATCGCGAAGATGACCTACCTGCTGGCCTTCTAGCCGGACCGGAGGCGCCGCGGTCGTGCTTGAATTCTTCGACTTGCGGTGCTGGAATCACCGGCGTTACGCCCGGCTCCGGCATGCGAGGTCAGTCCTCGACGCGGCCAGGGCCCCATCGGAGGACCGCACATGACCTCTTCGCGCGGATACGTTCGCGTCGTCGCGGCGCTGATCCTGTCGGTGACTGTTACTCCGATTGCGGCGCAGCAGTCGGCAGCGCCGTTCGAGCCGCGGGTGGGACAGCCCGGCAAGGACGTCGTGTGGGTGCCCACGCCAGAATTGACCGTCAACAAGATGCTGGACCTGGCGAAGGTGACCGCGGCCGACTATGTGATCGACCTTGGCTCGGGCGACGGGGTCACGGTGATCACCGCCGCAAAGCGCGGCGCCCGGGCGCACGGCATCGAGTACGACCCGCGGATGGTCGAGCTCTCGAAACGGAACGCGGAGACTGCGCAGGTCAACTCGCGGGCGACGTTCGCCAAGGCGGACCTGTTCGAGAGCGATTTCTCGGAGGCGACGGTCATCACGATGTTCCTGCTGCCGACCATCAACCTGCAGCTGCGGCCGAAACTGCTCAAACTCAAACCAGGCACGCGTGTGGTGTCGAACACGTTCGACATGGCCGAGTGGCTGCCGGACGAGAAGTCCACCGTCGCCCCGTGCGAGCGGTGGTGCACGGCGCTGCTCTGGATCGTCCCGGCCAGCGTGGACGGGACGTGGCGCACGCCGACTGGAGACCTCACGCTCGCGCAGACCTTTCAGAACGTGTCCGGCACGCTCGGCGCCACGCCCGTCGCGAACGGCCGTCTGCGCGGCGACGAACTGAGCTTCACGGCCGGCGGGGCGCAGATTGTGGGCCGCGTCAACGGGTCCCGGATCGAGGGGACCTCGACGTCCGGAGGCCGCGCCACCGCCTGGATCGCCACCCGTCGATAGCGCTCGCCACCGGAGCCCGACGTATAGTCAAGGCACATGCGTCGCACCACTCTGATCAAGATAGCCGCGGCGCTGGCGGCGCTCGGCGTCTTCGGCGTGCTGTTCATCCGCTCGGCGCGGAGTGTCGGCGCGGAGCCGTATACGATGAGTCGCGCCGGTTTGTCAGCGTGGACCGTAGGCGTTGATCCGGCCGCCGCCACATCGGGCGTGTTGCTGGCGCTGTGGCCGCCGCAGACGCTGGCGCCACCGCTGTTCAGTCAGCTCTTCACGCGCTCGGGCGTGTCACTGAGTGGTCCCAACCCGGTCGGCATGCCGCTGGTGCTCAAGGCCGAGTTCGATCGCGGCCTGTCCGGCATCATCACGCCCGACGCTCTCGTGGAGCTCGCGCGCGCCAGCGGTCTCGAATCGCGTCAGGCCAGGCCGCTGTGCATGGCGTCCCGACGCGTGAGCGAGCCGGGCGTGACCCGGGAGGTGTTCTTCCTGCCGGCTCCAGCATCCTGCATTCGGCGAGTTCCGCCGTCAACTCGCCACGCGTGCGAGCACCGCGGGCGCGGTGGAGCCAGCTTCGATCCGACGAGCGTGTCGCCGGTCGTCATCGTCGCGGCGACCGACGGCAACTTCAGCAGCTGGTTGCCGCTATCGGGCGATGACACGCAGGACTGCCTCGCACCGATCGAGGTCAAGTAGTCAGGCCAGCGCGGTCTTGTACAGCGCGAGCAGTTTGGCCCACGCCTTCTCGGCTTCCGGCTGGTTGTAGATGGGCGCGGTGGCGTTCAGCCGGCATGTCGGGCACGCACCAGCCGTGCAGGCTCTTGTAGACCTCGATTTCCGCCGGGCGGCCGGCCGCCTTGAAGGCGTCGCGCAGCTTGTCCTTCGCGTCGGGCTGGCGCTGATCGTCGTTGGACGCGATGCCGATGTAGAGCCGCGCCTTCATCTTCGGCGCGAGCAGATGCGGACTGTTCGGCTGGTCGGTCACCAGGCCGCCGCCATGGAACGATCCGACCGCACCGACGCGGTTCGGCACCGCTGCTGCGGTGCGCATCACCAGCGGACCGCCCATGCAGTAGCCCTGGGTGCCGATCTTCTTCGACGTGTCCACCTGTTTCTGCGTGTCGAGCCAGGCCACGAACGCGGTGGCGTCCCGCTCCGCTGCGCCGTCGGCGTTGATGCTGCCCATGAGCGGCGTCAGCTTTCCGCGGTCGGTCGGGTTCGAGAAGTTGAACGTGGCTGATGTCGCCGAGCACCGGCGCTTTCGCGACCCGATAGTACGGGTTCGGCACGAGCACCGAGTAGCCGTCGGCGGCGAGCCGCCTGGCCATGTCGCGCATCGAGGGGCGCAGGCCGAACGCGTCGGGCCAGATGATGACCGCCGCGTGCGCGCCGGTCGAAGGATGGATGAACGCGGCATCGCAGGTGCCGTCCGGCGTCTTGATCGATCACGTCGGTTTCGGTCACGGGAAGACCCGCGCCGGACACCGACGCCGTTGCGGCGGCGATACCTGCCAGGGACAGGCGACGAAATCGCGACGCGTCATGTCGTTCGTGCTTCCGTCTTCGTTATCGTTCTCGTTGGCCATTCTGGTGTCTCCTTGCTGCGGTCGTGGAACCTCGCGGGGCAGCGTGCAGGGGAGGCATCTTAACCCCTTGCCTGGTCCGGCGAAACGAAGATGAAGCGTCGCCTGCGGAACCGATGCGCTGCGGAAGTCGGTGTGGAAACCGACCTTCAGGTCGGCGGCGAGTCCACCACTGCGTCGAGCAGCCCTTGCGCGAACGCGATCTCGTCGTCGTTCACGAGGTGACCCATTGCCGGAGTAGATACGCAGGGTCACGTCCGCGCCCATGCCGACCGAACACGTCCGCTGTTTCACGGACACGCGATTCGGGTACGTGCGCGTCCACGTCGCTGCAGCCGAGAAACGACCGGTGTGCCGGTCGAAGGCTGCCGTCGTACATTCCAGGTTGTGCCGGGCGGACCGATGGCGCCGCCGCTGAAGATCGACGAGGCCTCCGTATCGCGACGCGTGACGGATCGCGAACTCCGACACGAGGCATGCGCCCTGCGAGAACCCGATCAAGCACGATGCGCGATCGCGGGATGCCCGCGCCTTCGACGCGAGCGACGAGCGAGCGCGAGCACCGCGATGCCCGACGAGATACCCGGTTCATTGCTCGCGATCTCCGCCATGAAGCTGTGCGGATACCAGGTGCGTTCGGCTGCCGCCGGCGCGAGATAGGTCAGGTGCGGTCGGTCCGAAGTCGGCGTCGCCAGGTCGAGGATGTTCGCCGGTGCGGCGTTGCGGCCGTGCACCATGATCGACCGTGACCGGGGCCTGTCCCAGCGGAACGCCCGCTTCGACGACCGGTTGGCCTTCGTGAGGCCGCATGTCAGCGGTACTCCACGGCAGCGAGGCCCGACTCGATGCTCGGCGCGGTACGGTTCTTCCCAGGGCGGCAGCTTGAGCGTCGCGCCCGAGCGACGACAGCGGCTCGTCGACGGTGAACCCCGGCTGGATCGTCGCCACTTCGAACAGGACGCCACCGGGCTCACGGAAGTAGATCGATTGGAAGTAGCAGCGGTCGCGCACCTCGGTGACCCGCAGCCCCATGCTGCAGCAGTTCCGCGCGCAGTCGAAGCTGCTCGTCCGGCGTGGCAATCGCCATCGCCACATGATGCACGGTGCCAAGGCCGTTGATCGGCCGGCGCGGCATTCGGGTCTTCGACGACGTCGATGAAGTGCCCGCGGCGTGTCGCCGCCTACCGCGACGCCGCGTGCGCGATGCCGTCCGTGATTGACGATCGTGTAGCCGAGCACGCCGGTCATGAGGTCGAGCGTCGGTCCGAGGGCGCGCACCATCATCGTGACGCTGTGCAACCCACGAATGGCTTCGGTCGCGCGCCGACGCCGTTGCCGGTCCATGGCTCGCGGTCGTCGCGGTCGCTGCCGACAGTTCGAACCGGAGTCCCGACGGATCGAGCTGTGACCAGTGCCTCCTCGCCGAACGGCGGGTCGATCGTGCGACCTCGGCACCCTGCGCTTGCAGCCGTCCCGCCAGAACGGAAAGCGAGTGGATCGGCACGGAGAACGAGGTGGTCACCACCTGTCCGGCGCCTTTGACGCCGACGCGAACGCCGCGGTCCTTGTACGGAAAGGTCGTCCAGATGGTGCCTGGCGCGCCGCGCTCCGTCCCGTAATAGAAGTGGTAGACATGGTGGTTGTCGAAGTTCACCGTCTTCTTCACCAGCCGCATGCCGAGCAGATCGAGACAGAAGTCCAGGTCCTGCTGGGCGTCGTTGACGGTGGCAGTGACATGATGCAGGCCGAGAATCGGGTGAATCATCGGACGATTCTAACCTGCGCTCCAGCCGCGGTCCTGGACAGCGCGCGCATGCTAACATCCGCGCCTCGGAACACCGCGTCACCATCGCCGCTGTGCAGGAGGATCTCATGAGCGCGTATCCGTTTCGCCGTTCGTCGCTGCCGCCGTGTTTGCGTGCATCGATCGGCCTCAGCGCACAGGCCGGCCAGCCGCGCAGCCGCCCCTCGCGCCGCCCGCGCCGTCGCCGCCGTGCGGACCGGGGCAGCCGTCGTCGAGCAAGAGCGTGGACAAGGCAGTCGCGCTGTTTCGAACTGCGCACCTACACGGTGCGTGAGGGCAGTTCGATCGAACTGCTGCATTCGCGTTTCCGCGACCACACGTCGGCGCTGTTCCGGAAGCACGGCATGACGATCGTCGGCTACTGGCAGCCGGTCGACGAAGCCGAACACGCTCATCTACATCCTCGCCTACAAGGACAACGTGGCACGCGACGCGTCGTGGGCGGCGTTCAACACCGATCCGGAGTGGGTCAAGACCCGAACGGAGATGGTGGTGAACGTGCAGGTCGAGAGCGTCTTCATGGGTGCGACCGACTACTCGCCGCTGAAGTGACGCGCACATTACTTTCCTGCTGACACGAGGTATTCGATGATGCACATGCGCAATTCACCAGGAGCGGCGCTGCTCGCGCTCGGTTCACTCTCGCTCGCGGCGCTGATTGCCACTTCGCCGGCCAACGTGCTTGCGCAACGTGGCGGCGTTCCAGCCCCACCCGCACCAGTGGCGCGCGGATCCGCAGGTCCGCCAGAGCAAGCCAGCGTGAAGCCGGTGAACAACCTGCCGAATCCCTACGAGACCGTGCGTAATTTCGGCGTGCTCCCCGACGGCCGCAAGTGGGGCTCGGTCAGCGCGGTTGACATCGATCCGGACGGCAAGAGCGTATGGGCCGGTGATCGCTGCGGCTCCAACTCGTGCGTCGGCTCGAAGGTCGATCCCATCGTCAAGCTCGATCCGACGGGGAAGGTGATCAAGAGTTTCGGCGGCGGGTTGATTCTGTGGCCCCACGGCATGGACGTGGACAAGCAGGGGAACGTCTGGGTCGTGGACTCGCGCGTGGCGACGCCCGACGAACTGGCGAAGTTCCCGGACTGGGCCAATAAGGGGAACAGCGTCACCAAGTTCAGCCCCGATGGGAAGGTGCTGCTGGTGCTCGGGACCCCCGGCAAGACGGGCAATCCGCCGGAAGCGTTCACCGAACCCAACGATGTCGTGATTGCGCCCGACGGCAGCATCTTCGTGTCCGAGTCGCACACGGCGCAGTTCCTCGAGAACGAGTCGCAGCCCGGCGCCGTCGGCCGCATCTCGAAGTTCTCGCCTGACGGGAAGTTCATCAAGAGCTTCGGCACGTTCGGCTACGGAACCGGCCAGTTCCGCGGGCCGCACTCGCTGGCGTTCGACTCGCGCGGTCGCCTGTTCGTGGCCGATCGGGGCAACCGCCGGCTGCAGATTTTCGATCAGGAAGGCAAGCACCTCGACACGTGGTATCAGTTCAGCCGCATCAGCGGGATTCACATCGACGCAAACGACACGCTGTATGCGATTGACTCCGAGTCCGACGACAACTACAACCCGGGCTGGCGCAAGGGGCTTCGCGTCGGCAGTGCGAAGACCGGCGAAGTCTGGTACTTCGTGCCGGAGCACGTGTCGAAGCAGGGCTCGGGGATGGGCGGCTTCGGCTCGATGGGCGAAGGGGTCACGGCGGATGCGCAGGGCAACGTCTACTCCGGCGAAGTGGGTCCGATCCAGGGCATGTCGAAGTTCATCCTGCGTCTGAAGCGATAGCACTCTGCCCTTCGCGAGCCCCTCACGGGCCGGTACTCCTCTTCCGCGCGCCGCCTCACACACACCTGATGGGACGGGCGGTCGCGCTGCAGAGGAGCACCGTCCCGCGTCACCCGCGCCCCTTGCTTTCGTGCGTTTCTGCGTTCGTTCGTGCGTTCCAAGCGGGTCCTGTCACGGGCCGGCACTCCTCCTCCGCGCGCCGCCTCACACACACCTGATCGGATGGGCGGTCGCGCTGCGGAGGAGCGCCGTCCCCCGCCACCCGTGCGTGAAAGCGCATCCGCGCATCGCCGAGCGCCATCCATCGATGCCTCCGCTGGCACGACGATCACCACCAGGGCATCACTGTCCCGTTCTTGCGTTTGTGCGTTCTTGCGTCCCTCATTCACCCTGGCGCGTGTGCACGGACACTGTGGCAAGATATGGCGGCCAGCTGGCACGCTCGCCACGGCCGGCCTGTCGAGCGGCGCCACATCAACAGGAGAAACGCATGCGCTCTTCAACCTTTCACATCGCTGCCGCGTGCGCCTTGGCGCTCGTCGGGACCGCATCCCGCTCTGCGGCGCAGGCGACACCTCCGCCGCCGCTTGCCGTAGCCAACCCCACCTATGTCTCGCTGCCCCTCGAGATTGCTGTCAACAAGCCGGCAGCCGACGTGTGGAAGCGGATCGGGAAGTTCTGCGACATCGGCGAGTGGCTGCGCATTCCGTGCACCATCACGTCCGGCAAGGATGGCGAGTTCGGCGCCGTGCGGTCGGTGGCCAGTGAGATTCTGGTTGGGAAGACGGAGCTGTCGTACACCTACACCCAACCGGTCAGGGAAGGCCGCCCTTACGACCTGTATCACGGCACTCTCGAAGCGCGGCCGGTCACCGCGACGACCTCGAAAATCGTCTACACGCTGTTCTTCGACAACTCCCTGCTGGCTGACGATGCGGCCCGCGAGCGGAACCTGGCGCAGCGCAGGACGACGTTCACGAATGCGCTCGAGAACATGAAGATCCTCGCGGAAGGGGGCACGCTGCCACCGGCGCCGGCGCGCGGCACGCCCGGGGGCGGCAACTGACCTGAGGGTCAGCGCGCGCGTCCGAGCGCGTGTCGATGACCGACCGGAGGGCCACACGGCGGCACCTGGACAAGGTGCGACCTGAAGGTGCGCTAGCCACGAAGTGCGCGGCTACAGAAGTGCGCGGCTACGACGGTGCCCGGCTACATGTGATTGGGGACGACGTGAAGAGGGCGGTGCGCGAGCGCGCACCGCCCTCTTTCGTCGTTACGTGCGGCAGCCTTCGACGGACATCAGAAGTTCAGCTGCATGCCAAACCGGAAATATCTGCCATCCATGATCGCCAGTGGGACCATCCAGGCATTGGTGGCCGGGTTGCTGCTGTAGGTTTCGTTCACGCGCGTCACCGTGCCGGCGTTCAGCGTGTTGAACATGTCGACGAAGCCCTGGATTTTCGTCCGGCCCATCCTGAACGTCTTCCCAAGCCGCATGTCGAGCTGGTTGCGGTAATCGAGGAATACGGTATTGGGTTCGACCAGATTGACGATCATCGTCGCGGCGCCGGCAGTCGTGCCGATGATCGGCCGACCCGCAATCGCGCTGGTGATTGTGTAGTTCGCACTTACGCTCGCGCCCGGGACGGCGATGAACGAGCCGCTCACCTGCACGTCCCAGGGCAGGGAATAGGCCGCCGATGCCTTGAAGGTCGTGCGGAAAGGCGGAACGGAATCGCAGAACCGCAGGCTGTTGGGGTTGTCGCGCGCCGAGTTGCCTGTCGGTACTGGTCGAGCCGTCGCAGTTCGAGCTGTCGCGGGTCGTGTCGAAGCGGCGATCGGTCGTGATGCCACCGAACACAATCAGCTTGTCGCGCCGCACGTTCGCGCTGACCTCGAAACCGTTGTAGGTGATCTGATTGAGGGTCGAATAGGTGATGAGGTTGTCCGTTGCCACGCCCACCTTGTTGGCATTCAAGCTGAATCGGTCGATAGGTTGCCCGGACAAGGGCAGCCTCGGGTCGGTGGGCGTGACGATGCTGAACGGGTTCCAGTCGGCGGTGCTGATGTTCTGGTTGTCGGTGACCTGCAGGTTGTAGAAGTCGCGGTGATAGTAGCCCACGGTGACGGCGACGCGCGGCACCAGTTCGTGCTGCACTGAGGCGCTGTACTCCCAGTTGTACCCCCGCGCGATGTTCGGGTCCGGACGAGCGGTGATCTGACCGAAATTGGATGTTCCGCCCAGGACCTCGTTGAACTGGATGTTGCCGGCGGCGTCGAGGATCGTGCCGTTGCGGTCGGCGTCGACCCAGGTGCGGGTCTGCGTCGCGTAGGTCATCCCGTTGAACGTCGCCGCGAAACCGGCGGCCTGCGACGCCACGTACTTCCCGGCGTTCGCCTTCAGCGCGGTCTTGCCGTTCCCGAACAGATCGTAGGCGCCGGCCAGTCGCACCGACCAGTCGTTCCAGTTCGGCACGTTCTTGATCGCGGCGAAATCCCGGGCGGCAATCCACGGACCGGCCGGCGACGACTGCGCCGGCACTTCCGCGTTGAAGTGGTCGTACCGGCCGCCGTAGTTGAGCGTGAGGCGCTTACGCGTCCACGTGTCCTGGGCGAACATGCCGAGGTCGGCGTTCACCCTCTGGTGTGGAGACGTCGGTGTGTTGGCGACGGCCACCTGAATCGGGGCGCCGTTGAAGAACACCAGCGTGTTGATGTCGGCATGCGGCGTGCCGATCAGCGAGTTCTCGCCCCAGCCCAGCGTCATGCCGGTCTTCATCGCATGCGAGCCGGTGACGTAGCTGGCGGTCGCGACCGAACTGTAATCCTGCGTCGTGCTCTTATAGGGCGGTATCGTGTAGCCGGCGGCCCCCGTCAACTGGTTGGTGGTCGCTTCCAGACGCGGGAGGTCGAAGGGATTCACCGCCGACGTGTAATTCTGCTCGTAGGGCAGCGTGTAATAGGAGATGCCTGCTTCGAACATCAGCTTGTTCGAATGCGTACGGGTCCATTTCACCTGTGGTACCCATCCCTCGCCGAAGGCGTCGGTGGACGCCTGGGGCGTCGTCGTTGGCAGGGTGTTGAACCCGTTGTAGAACTCGCCGTTGTACTGCTTCTCGACGTAGACGCGGAACTTGTCTTTGGTCGTCGCGGCCCAGGTGACCCGGCCGACGCCGCTGTAATTGCCCATCGCCTTCCGGTACGCCTGGCTGCCGTCAGGGAACTTGGCACTGGCCACCCACATCTTGTTGTCCTGGTATTTGTAGGTGAAATAGAACCACAGCTTGTCCTTCATGATCGGACCGCCGATCGAGGGATTGATCTGATAGTCGTAGGCGATGCCGGGTGGGTTCGAAATGTACGGTTTCACCGCGTCGGACCGGTTGTCCGCCTGCAGCCCCGACCCCGCGCCATAGACAAAGAAGCTGCCCGACAGGGTGTTGCCGCCATCCTTCGGCACGCTGTTGATGCGCAGACCACCGTGGGCCATTTCAGCGGACTCCGCACCGGTCGTGTAGGTCACCTCCTGCACGCTGGCGTCATTCATGTACATGCCGCTGTACTGCCCGCTGCCGCACAGGTTGTTCACACGCATCCCGTCGATGGCGATCACCATGTCGGAGGTCGATGAACCGTGGACGGTCATGCTGTACTGCCCGAGCACGAATGGCGTAACGGTCGTGCCCGGAATCAGCAGGGCGCGTGAGGGCGTGTTGCGCGCAGTGCGTCGGGATGGAGTCCAGGATGTCGCGGTTCAAGACCATTGACGTCGTGTTGTTGACCGTGTCGACCGTGGGCGACGCGGCCGTGACCGTAATGGACTCTTCGACCGAGCCCACCTGGAGTTCCGCGTTCACCTGGGCGGTGAAGTTGCCTTCGAGGATGATGCCGCTGCGGCGCACGGTCTTGAACCCGGTCAGCGTGATCACGACTTCGTAGGTTCCGGGGCTGAGGTCGATGATCTTGTATTGACCCGCGCCGTCGGTGACGACAGTTCGCGTCTTCTCGATCAGCGCGGGGCTCGACGCTTCGACCGTGGCGCCCGGCATGACCGCGCCGGACGTATCCTTCACCAGACCGGCAATCGCCACCTGCGCGTACCCGGCCGCAGGCATGCACAAACCAGCAACACACGCAGCTACCAGACTGAATACGAGTCGACGCATGCATCCTCCTCAGCAGGTGAGTGACACGACTGCCGGATTCTCCACGACGTCGGCTGAGATTGCCATCGAAAACGAATGAGGTGGCAAGTCCTCCCCCGGGAGGACCCATGCATCGGGGGTACTCCCCGTATAATTCCGACGATCACCCCGGCCCGTTCACATGCCGATCGTCGAACACTCCAACCTGCCCACGTTCCGCGACCTGCGGCATCAGGGCCACACCGTGCTCACGCTCGAGGAGGCGCGGCGGCAGGACATTCGCGCCCTGCATGTCGGGCTGCTCAACATGATGCCGGACGCGGCGTTCCAGGTGACCGAACACCAGTTCATGCGCCTGGTGGGCGACTCCAATCACATCGCGCAGTTTTACGTGCACTGCTTCACGGTGCCGGGGCTGGCCCGCAGTGACGCCACGCAGGCGTACATCGATCGGCACTACGAGGACCTTGACGTGATGTACGCGAACGGGCTCGACGCGCTGATCATCACGGGCGCGAACGTGGCCAACCCGCGCCTGGAACTGGAGCCGTTCTTCCAGCCGCTGAGCGACGTGATCCGCTGGGCGAGTGAGAACGTGACCTCGGTTCTGTGCTCGTGCCTGTCGACGCACGCATTGATGAAGGCGCTGCACGGGATCGATCGAATTCCCCTGCCGCGGAAGCAGTGGGGCGTCTACAGTCACCGCGTCGTGGCGCCGGGTCATCCGCTGCTGCGAGCCATCAACACCCGCTTCGACGTGCCCCATTCCCGTTACAACGCCATCACGAGAGCGCAGTTCGTCGCGGCCGGGCTGCAGATCCTGATCGAGAGCGCCGAGGCCGGCGTGCACGCCGCCGTCAGCGAGGATGGGTTCCGTCGCGTCTACTTTCAGGGACATCCCGAGTACGACGCGAACAGCCTGCTCAAGGAATACAAACGCGAGGTGCTGCGGCACTTCCATGGCGAACGGGACCTGCCCGTCTATCCGGAGCACTACATTTCCGGGGAGGCGGGTGTGGTGATCGAACGGTACCTCGATGCGGCGCACGCCGCGCACGCGGCGGGGAAGGAACTCCCGGAATTCCCGGAGGCGGAGCTGAATCCGCTGCTCGACAACACCTGGGCCGATAGCGCCAAAGCGATTTTTGACAACTGGCTCGGCCTGGTCTATCAACTCACGAACCTGGATCGCCGCCTCCCGTTCATGGAAGGTATCGACCCGCACAATCCGCTCGTGGGATTGAAGCGGAGCTAGGTCCGTACACGCTCCATTTCTTAGCGAGGCGAACACTGATGAAGGACGAAACCCTGGCCATTCACGCCGGCTACAAGACTGACCCGACCACCAAAGCGGTGGCGGTGCCGATCTATCAGACGGTCGCCTATGAATTCGACAACGCCCAGCACGGCGCGGACCTGTTCAATCTGGTGGTGCCCGGCAACATCTACACGCGCATCATGAACCCGACGCAGGACGTGCTCGAGCAGCGTGTCGCGGCGCTCGAGGGCGGCCTCGCCGCGCTCGCGCTCAGTTCGGGCCAGGCCGCCACGACCTACGCCATCCTGACGATTGCACGTGCGGGCAGCAACGTCGTCTCCGTGCCGCTGCTCTACGGCGGCACCTACACGCTGTTCGCGCATCAGATGCCGGCGATGGGGATTGACGTGCGCTTCGCGAAGGACGACAGTCCCGCGGCTCTCGAGGCGCTGATCGATGACAGGACGGCGGCCGTGTTCTGCGAGACGATCGGCAACCCCGCCGGCAACATCCCTGACCTGGAGGCGATCACCGCGATGGCGCACCGGCACGGCGTGCCGGTGATTGTCGACAACACGGTTGCGACCCCGGTGCTGATGAAGCCCATCGCCTTCGGCGCCGACATCGTCGTCCACTCGCTGACGAAGTACATGGGCGGACATGGCACCTCGATCGGCGGCATCATCGTCGATTCGGGCAAGTTCCCGTGGGCGGAGCACAAGGACCGCTTCCCGATGTTGAGCACGCCCGAACCGGCCTATCACGGTGTGGTCTATACCGAGGCGCTCGGTCCGGCGGCGTTCATCGGCCGTGCCCGCACGGTGCCGCTGCGCAACACGGGGTCGGCGATCAGCCCGTTCAACGCGTTCCTGTTCCTGCAGGGGATCGAGACGCTGGCGCTGCGCATGGAGCGGCACGTGTCGAACGCGATTGCCGTGGCCACTCACCTGGAGAAACACCCCGCGGTGGCGTGGGTGAGCTACGCCGGGCTGAAGTCGTCGCCGTATTACGCGCTCGCGCAGAAATACACGCAAGGCAGGCCGTCGGCGCTGCTGACGTTCGGCATCAAGGGCGGGTTCGATGCCGGCGTGAGGTTCTATGACGCGCTGCAGATCTTCAAGCGGCTGGTGAACATCGGCGACGCGAAATCGCTGGCGGCGCATCCGGCGTCCACCACGCATCGACAGCTGAATGAGGCGGAGCAGGCGGCTGCCGGTGTCACCCCGGACATGATCCGGCTGTGTATTGGTATCGAAGCGATCGAGGACATCCTCGAGGACATCGATCAGGCGCTGGTCACCGCAACCGCCGCGTCGGTCTGAACTCTTCGCTTGAAGCGCTCACGCGTTGGTGCCGCTGGATATTGCGGGGTCCAGCGGCGCCCACGTGCGGTTTCCACATTGGCGCAGCTGCCGACCGTCAGGTGTCCCCGTTGGACGACGCTGACGGATCGCGGCGATTCGGTAGCAATGTGCAGACGTGCTCGGCGAGGTTATCCGAAGATCCGCGTGTAATGCTGATCGCTGGTCTCTGACGTGTTGCGGTTGAAGTCCACGAATTATCTGGAATGCAGGCTTCTTAACTTCGCAACCGCCAACAAAAGTCAGCCCATCCGCAAACAAGTCAGCGGCTCTTACTGCTGGCAATTCCCTGCAGAATCATCTCAAAACTCCAAGGTTCTGGCCGGATTTCGAGCTGCGCGCCTCATGGTCGAGCTGTGGTACCTGGCTTGCGCTACTGCTATCCAAACAAAGTGCTGCTTTCCCCCAGACGGCGCACGTGGAGGCCAGAGTGAAGCTCTTTTCGTCGAACAACAACGGTCAGATGACGTTTCGGTCGCGCCTTGCCGCGGTGGTTGGTCTTGGATTGGCCGTGACTGCCGCCGCGTGCAGTGGTGGTGCGACGGCGACGAGCCCGTCGGGTGTGGCTCCTTCGAGTGCAGGAACCAACGTGGCGGCGTGTCAGGGTGACACGGGCGGGAACCAGAAATTTTCTGTGAGCGTCTCCCCGAGCACGGTAACGGTTGGCGCGAGCCAGTTGACGGTGACGGTCACCAACGACCTCCAATCGAACTGCAACCAGGAACTCGGGTCCGCGCAGATTGTCGTGCCCGCAGGCCTCACGGTGACCGGCGTCGGTTCGGTCACACAGGCTCAGGGTAAGTACTGGGCGACCACCTGGGTCTCAGGGCAGACCGTGCTCGTTGGTGCACAGTCGAAACCTGGCGGCGGGGCAGGCTCTGGCGCAGGCCTCCAGAAGCTGACCGAAGGCGAGTCCGTGACCTTTACCGTCAACGTGATGTCCAGCGTCTGCGGGATCAACACGTTCGCGCAGCCGACAGGGTGGGCCGAGACCCTGGACGCAACCAAGAGCGACACCTTTGACTACGTCGGTGACGCGCTGACCGTAACGGTTACTGGGTGCACGAGCTGCTCCGACCCGGACGCGCCATCCATCTCGCACGCGTACTTCACTGGCACAGTTGCAAGCGGCGGTCTCGGCCTGCCAGCGAACGATTCGCGCCATAGCGACGTCCAGAACTCGGTTGCACACGAACAGGCAGCTGACAAGACGTTCCACGGCATCTCCCCGTGCGATCACCCCGCGTTCGAAAACGCCGTAAAGGCGTATGTGGACGGCCTGTTGAGCGGCGCCAACCCGTACTACCACTCGACGTAGACCCCAGCAGTTCCGGCAAGTGCGACAAGAAGAGAGGAGTGCTTCGGCGCTCCTCCTTTCTTTGTACCCGACTATCGAAGGCGCGGAAGGCGCGAAGGCAAGAAGGCAAGAAGGAACGCAAGGACGCAGGAACGTAAGGACGCAACATCGCAGGACTGCGCGAAGGCAGGCACACGCGGGTGGCGCGGGATGGGGCTGCTCTGCAGCGCGACCGCCCGTCCTGTCAGGCGCTTGTGAGGCGGCGCGCGGAAGAGGAGCGCCGGGCCGTGACAGGACCCGGGAGAATGCACGAATGCAGGAATGCACGCAACGCAGAGAACGCAGGAACGCAGCAGAATGCGAGGAAGTGCAGGACACGCGGGTGGCGCGGGACGGGGCTGCTCTGCAGCGCGACCGCCCGTCCTGTCAGGTGTTTGTGAGGCGGCGCGCGGAAGAGGAGCGCCGGGCCGTGACAGGACCCGAGGAGGATGCGGTTACGCAGACGCACGCATTCCGCTTGGGTTTTTGCCTTCCTGCTTGTGTGCCTTCCTGCTCTACGTTCCTGCGTTCTACGAAGCGTCTTCGCCCAATCGCCCGTAGTAGTCCAGCACCGCCTGCCGGGCACCGCGTCGGGTATACACATCCGGCTTCCGACTGTCGATCACGCCCGCGATGACCTCGGCCACTTCCTCCGCCGTCTGACCCTCCGGCAGCGTCCGCGAGTCCAGTCCGCCGTGCCGCGCCCGCAGGCCGAACTCGGTGAACACCACGCCCGGTGAGACCAGCGAGAACTGGATGTCGGGGTGCGTGCCCTGGACCTCGCTGCGGAAGTTGGCGGTCAGCGCGTTGAGAAAGTGCTTCGACGCCGTTGTAGGCGGACCGGAACACCGCGAACGGCATGCGTCCGAGCATCGACGACACGTTGATCACCTGCCCGCGTCCGCGCGCCTTGAAGTGCGGCAGCACCTCCTGCATACCGTAGAGCGCCGACTTCACGTTGACCCGCATCATCTCGTCGAGGTCATCGTCGGTCAGTTCCGACGGCATGCGGGTGATCCCCTGCCCGACGTTGTTCACCCACACGTCAACGTGGCCGAAGCGTTCGATCGTCTCCTCGAGAGCGCGGCGCACGTCGGAACGGATCGTCACGTCGGCGACGATAGGCAGCGCGTGTGCTCCGCAGCGCGCTGCCACCTCGTGCAGCGCGTCGGCCCGACGGGCAATCAGTGCGAGCGATGTCCCGTCGCGCGCGAGCCGTTGTGCCAGAGCCGCCCCTATCCCGGTGCTGGCGCCGGTAATCACGACGACGAGTTCAGACATCCTCGTATTTTACGGGATGGTCCTCAGGGGAGCGCCCGTCGTTCGCGTGCTACTCGAGCTTCGCGAGCCGAAGGCGAACGGCGGAGACGAACGCTTCCAAATCGCCGAGGTGGTGTGCCAGGACGTCCCGCACGACCGCGAGATCGACGTCGTCGTAGCCGTGGACCAGGACGTTCCGAAAACCGGTCATGTTGCGGAGCGAGTCGGTGAGCTGCGCCGTGATCCAGCCGTCTCGCTGCAGACGCTCGAAGAGTTCGCGGTTGGTGCGCGGCTCTCCCAGGCGCCGGTCCGACACGATGTGCGAGGCCACGTCGAGCATGGCCTGAATGGCAATCTGCAGCGTGTGCTCGACGAAGCGCTGCTCCCGGACATCGCTGTCGAGCAACTCGGGCCTGGCGAGTCGTCGAAGGTCGCCGAGGCAGGATTCGACGAGCGCGAGTCTCTTGGCGACCAGCGCCGCGTCCGTCATGGCTGTGTGTGTCGCGGCGCTCGGTACTCGGAGAGCACCGGCTCGAGGTCGAAGAACTCGTTGCGGGTTCTCACCTCGAATGCGATGCGCGCCAATCGGTTCCGGTCGACAAGCAGGAGACCGTCGCGAAGCACGCGGATGCGAAGGTCGACCGGCGCGTCGTTCAGGACGACAAGGTCGATGGGCGTGTTGACCGCCCGTTCGAGGTCGCCCTCAACCGTGAAACGCGGCCCATCGAGAGTGTGGGGTGGCGATGCGTTGAACAGGACAGCAAGGTCGACGTCGCTCGTCGGTCCGGCCGTGCCGCGAGCAACCGAACCGAACACGTACACGGCCGCCACATCGTCGCGGGCACCGAGGACGGTTTCCACAGCCTGCTCCAGCGCGGCGTCCATGGCGCGATTATAGCGCTCTGGGCTCGGCGGCGAATCTGAAGCGACAACAGTCCGACGCAACCGCAATCCGAGACAACCCAGTCACGAGCCATCCATCGGCGTTCGACTGGTTTCGCGGTACAACTACAGGAGATGTCCGTCTCCCTCGCCGACCTGTTGCACGACGCCCAGTGGGATCCCACCAGCGACCTTTTGCTCGATCGGTTCCTGACATACACCACCAGCCGGAAGCTCACCCTGTACCCGGCGCAGGAAGAAGCCATTCTCGAACTGCTCGAAGGACGCAACGTCATTCTCAATACGCCGACTGGATCGGGCAAGTCGCTGGTTGCCTCGGCAATGCTGTTCGCCGCGCTCGCTCGCGGCAAGCGCGCGGTGTACACCTGCCCGATCAAGGCGCTGGTCAATGAGAAGTGGATGAACCTGTGCCGCGAGTTCGGACCAGACCTGGTCGGACTGTCGACCGGCGACGCCAGCGTCAATCGCGACGCGCCGATTCTCTGCTGCACCGCGGAAGTGCTGGCCAATATCGCCCTTCGTGAAGGTGCGGGCGCCGACGTCGACGATGTCGTGATGGACGAGTTTCATTACTACGCCGATCGCGACCGCGGCGTGGCCTGGCAGGTGCCGTTGCTCACGATGCCGCAGACGCGGTTCCTCCTGATGTCTGCCACGCTCGGCGACACGCGATTGTTCGAGGAGGCGATCACGCGGCTGAATGGCCGGCCGACCCTGACGATCAAGTCGGGCGACCGTCCGGTGCCCCTCGATTACGCCTACTACGAAATCCCGCTGTCGCACACGATCGAGAAGCTCGTGGACGAGGGCAAGACGCCGGTGTATGTCGTCCACTTCACGCAGGCGGACGCGGCCAGCAGCGCCCAGGACTTCACCAGCCTCAAGATCTGCACCAGGGAACAGAAGGCCGAGATCGCGTCCCGGATCGCCGGCTTCCAGTTCTCCAGCCCCTACGGGGCGGACATCCGGAAGTGGCTGAAACACGGCATCGGCCTGCACCATGCCGGGCTGCTGCCGAAGTACCGCGTGCTGGTGGAGCAGCTCGCGCAGGCCGGGCTGCTGAAGGTGATCTGCGGCACCGACACGCTCGGCGCCGGGATCAACGTGCCCATTCGCACGGTGCTGTTCACGCGGCTCTGTAAGTTCGACGGCCAGAAGACCGCAATTCTCACGGCCAGGGACTTCCACCAGATCGCTGGTCGTGCCGGCCGCAAGGGGTTCGATGACAAGGGCCACGTGGTGGTCCAGGCGCCCGAGCACGTCATCGAGAACCTCCGGCTGGCCGAGAAGACCGCACGTGACGGCAAGAAGGTGGTGAAGCGCAAGCCGCCGGAGCGCAACTTCGTGAACTGGGACCTCAGCACGTTCAAGCGGCTGATCGGCGCGCCGCCCGAACCGCTGGTGTCGCGGTTCCAGGTGACGCACGCGATGCTGCTGAATGTGCTGAGCCGTCAGGGCGACGGCTGTCGGGCGATGCAGCGGCTGCTGCGCGACTCGCACGAGCCAGAGCCCGCAAAGAAGGCGCATCGCCGGCGCGCGTGGCAACTGTTCCGCTCGCTGGTCGCCCGCCACGTCGTGGAGTTCATCCCCCAGACCGCCGATGGCGCGAAGCTGCGCGTCAATGTCGATCTCCAGGACGACTTCTCGATGGATCAGGCGCTGTCGCTCTATGTGCTGGAGACGCTCCCGCTGCTGGACGCCGACTCTCCGGAGTACGCCCTCGATGTGCTGACGCTGGTGGAGTCCATCCTCGAGAACCCCGAGTTGATACTCAGGAAGCAACTCGATCGGGTCAAGGACCGCGCGGTGGCGCAGATGAAGGCGGACGGCGTCGAGTACGAGCAGCGCATGGAGGAACTCGACAAGCTCGAATATCCGAAGCCGCTGCGTGACTTCATCTATGAGACGTTCAACGCGTTCGCGGACCGCCACCCATGGGTGGGCGAGGAGAACATCCGCCCCAAGTCGATTGCGCGGGAGATGTTCGAGAACTTCCGCTCGTTCGCGGAGTACGTGCTCGACTACGAGTTGCAGCGCTCCGAGGGGCTGCTGCTGCGTCATCTCAACAGTGTCTACAAGGCGCTCAGCCAGACCGTCCCCGACGGCGTGAAGAACGACGAGGTCCGCGAGATGGAGCTGTACCTGCAGACCCTGCTGCGCGCCGTCGACTCGAGCCTGGAGGACGAATGGGAACGGATGCGGGATCCGAATTACCGACCCCTCGCGGGAGTCTCACCCGGAGAAGGGCTGCGTCCGCCCGGCGCGGACGAAGCCGCCGCCGACATCACCCGCGACAGCCGGGCGTTCACGGCGCTGGTGCGCACGCGCGTGTTCACGTTCCTTCGCGCGTGGTCGATCGGCGACCATGCCGCAGCGCTCGACGGGCTCGATGCGCTACCGAACCCGGATCCCGGCGTCGAAGCGTGGACGAGTGATCCCGAGGTCGGACCGTGGACGACGGATCGCCTGAAGTCGGCGCTCGACGCGTATCGTGTTGAGCACGCGCTGCTGCGGCTCGATCCCGAGGCGCGCAATCTGCGCCATACGCACGTGGCGCCATCTGAGAACCGCAGGACCTGGCACGTGCAGCAGGTGTTGGTGGACTCGGAAGGGGAGAACGACTGGATGGCGGAGTTCATCGTGGACCTCCCCGCCTCGCGAGAGGCGGACCGGCCGGTGCTCGGCCTGCTGGGGATTGGACCGATCGCGTAACACGCGAACCTGCGTGGCTGATGAGGCGGACCTGAAGGTCCGCGGCGTCGGACTATAATCCGCCCTCATGACGAAGACATCAGCCGTGCTTGTCGCCCTCGCGCTGTCGGCAGCGGCGCTTGTCGCCCAGGGCCGCAACGAGACGCGCCAGGCGCTGATCGCGCGCGCCAAATCGTTCGAGCTGAACACGCCCTACGTGCCGCCACCCGGCGAGAAGCTCGAACACTATGCGTCGGGCTACGCGAAGATCATGTGCACCGCGGTCTTCATCAGCGGCCTCGACCCTGCCTTTGCGGCGGAGAACGTCGGATACTTCACCGCACCCTATGAGGCGCGCGCCCAACTGGGCACGCCGAAGATCGATCGCCAGAAGCGGACCGTCGAAGTGACGATGCCGAACGGCACGGTTCGCCTGGCGAAACAGGTGGGCAGCCAGGGATGCGTCACTGTCCCGATCGGCAAGACCGATGTGTTCTTCACGCCGTCAATCGTCAAGAGCGCGCTGCCCGATCCGCAGACGCAGCCGTGGCCCATGGGCGACCTGCTGCCCAGCGGACCGCCGCCAGCGGGCGTTGACATGGCGAAGGTGCAGCAGGCGGTGGACGCCGCGTTTGATCCTGCCGCAATGACCGGCGCCTTCGTCGTGACCTACAAGGGCCGCATCATCGCCGAGCGCTATGGCGACAACATCACCAAGACGACGCCGCTGGAGAGCTGGTCGATGGGAAAGAGCCTCAGCGGAACGCTGATGGGCGTCCTCATCAAGCAGGGGGTCTACACGCTGGATCAACCGGCGCCCATACCTGAATGGCAGACGCCAGGCGACCCGCGCCAGAAGATCCGCATTCGCGACATCCTGAACATGTCCAGCGGGCTGCGCATCATCGCGCCTCAGGATCCTGATTACGACGAGAACGGCCCATACCCCGATCACCTCTACCTCTATACCGGAAGCGTGGACTCATTCAAGTATGCGGCGACGCGTCCGCAGCAGTGGCCGCCGGCGACGGTGGGCCGCTATCGCAACACCGACCCCGTGCTCACCAACTACATGATCCGTCTCGCGGTGGAGAAGCGTGGCGAGGACTACCACTCGTTCCCGCAGCGCGCGCTCTTCGACAAGATCGGCGTGCGCACGATGGTGCTGGACACCGATCCCTACGGAAACTTTCTCACTCACGGGTACGAGGCGGCATCGGGGCGCGACTGGGCACGCATCGCCAACCTGTATCTGCAGGACGGCGTCTCGAACCACGAACGCCTCCTGCCCGAAGGCTACGCCAAATTCGTCGGGACGCTTGCGCCTGCGTGGGTGGCCGACAATCGTCCGCAGTATGGCGCGTTGTTCTGGGTGAATGGCGATGGCGGATGGCCAGCGCCGAAGGACATGTATTTCATGAGTGGCGTCGGCGGACAGCAGGTGATGATCATCCCGTCCCACCAGCTGGCGGTGGTCCGCCTTGGCCATTACAAGGGCGTACAGGCAGCCGGTCGCGCGACCCGCAAAGCCGTTGGCCTGCTGACGGAGGCGGTGCCCGCGTCGTAAACGGGCGAGCGCGGATCGCCGGTCGTTGCTCTCGACAGAGTCGTTGCTCCTCGACGAGGAAGACGACTGGCCGGACTTTCCGAATCGCGGCGCCGGACCACAGATGGGGATTCTCAGCCGCCTTGGCCGTTTCACGCCTCCAGCGCTGACTCCGACCCGCGTGCGATCGGCGTACAGCGTCGCTGTGGTGACGGATCTGCTCCAGGTGATCCTGGGGCCGCTCGGCTGGGCAGGCGCCGACGAAGCGCTGGACATCGTGGCAGCCGTGGTCACATGGCGGCTGCTCGGTTTTCATCCGCTGCTGTTGCCAACCTTCGCCATCGAGTTCCTGCCGCTCACCGACATGCTGCCGACCTGGACCGGCTGCGTCGCTCTGGTCGTCGCGACGCGCAGGGCGAGGCACGACGACGAGCCGCCGCCACCGGGACCGGGTCCGGTGATCGACGTCTGAACGCGATCGGCCCGTCGCGCCCCTGCTAAGAATCGGGGAGCGGCTTGCGCAGCACGTGGAACGCCAGATCGTCGCGCGTCGGAATCCCCCAGCGTTCGTCGCCATAGGGAAATGGCCGGCGCTCGCCGGTGATCGCGTAGCCGCGGCGTTGGTACCAGTCGACAAGCTCGGTGCGCTGCACAAGCACGGTCATCTCCATCTGTCGCGAGTGCCAATGCTCGACTGCCCAGGATTCGGCGGCCTCGAGCAGCCCGCGCCCCAGACCCGTCGCCTGTAACATTGGCTCGATCGTCAGCATCCCCAGATAGCAGTGTTCGCCGGTGCGCTGCAGGTGAACGCAGGCGGCAATCACACCGTCCCGCTCGTACACCAGGATGACCTGTCCGTCGGCGCGGATCGCGGCGGACACACGCGCCGCGTCGATGCGGATCCCGCCCAGCAGGTCCGCTTCAGTGGACCACCCGGCGCGGCTGCTGTCACCGCGATAGGCGGAGTTCACCAGCGCCACGACTGCGTCGACATCGTCGAGGGTCGCGATGCGGGTCCGCAGCATGACGCGTCAGCGCGCCACGGCCTGCGTGAGGAGGTAATCCTGATGCACGAGGTTCTCGGCGTAGTAGGGCTGCGCCATCGACACGAACTCGCGCCGAACGGCCGCAAGTTTCTGTGGGTCGCCGGCGAGGCTCTCCACCAGCTTCTGCATCGGTCCGACCGATCGTTCCGTGAATTCCCGGAAGTGCTCGAGGCTCAACGCCGGGAACACCATCACGCCGCGGCTGAAGAACGGCGGCTCGAAGCCGGCGGCGAGGCGCTCGGCGACGATCGCCGGGCTGCCCCACTGGGGTGGCGGCGCGGCGCCGGGCGGCGGGGGTGGTGTGTTGCGCCCGATGTAGGCGAACATGCGCCCGACGAAATGCTCCGGCGGCCACGTGGCGAACGCGACGCGGCCACCCGGTTTGAGCACGCGACGCATCTCGGCGACCGCCACTTCCGGTCGCGGCGCGAACATGTGACCGAACTCGCTGAGCACGACATCGAACGAGGCGTCCGGATAGGGCAGGTTCTCGGCGTCCCCTTCCTTCCATCTGACGTCAACTCCGGCGATCCGCGAGTTCTCCTCGGCCTGTTCGAGCAGGGCCGGCGTGAGATCGACTCCATCCACGTGCGCCCCGAGGCGTGCCGCCGTGACCGCCACCACACCGGTCCCGGTGCCGACATCGAGCACCTGTTCCCCCGCGCGGATGCGCGCAAACTTGACGAGTTGACCCGCGACCGGCGTCGTGAACATGGCGGTGGGGGTGAACGATGACCACATCTCGCGCTGGCGCGCCTTGAGTGCCGTGAACGGATCGGGCTGACTCATTCGGACCTCGATGCTCTTCGTCGCCGGACGGGAGCGAATTGTGAGTTGAGTGCGGAATGGTACCGCAACTGCGCCGAGCCGTCATGTCGCCTCGCCCGCCTCGGGAGGAGGGAACGCTCCCGGCCACCGCGTATCGGCACGCGAGCCCGCGGGATCGCGGCAGGTGCGTTCGGCCCGCATTTGTGGGAATCTTAAGGGATGCGAGCGGAAGTGCGACTTCGGGTCCCGAACATGAAAGACCGCGCGAAAGACGCGCAAGGCTATCCCATCGACCACAGCGTGATGCGCTTCCGGAAGATCATCGAGATCCCCGGGATTCCCCACGCCGGCGACCAGCTGCAGCTGACCACGCGCGCCGGCCGAATCCTGCCCGCCTCCGTCATGCGCGTCGAGCTGGACGAGGAGCGTCAGCTGTTCATCCTGTCCTGCCAGTACGGCCAGCGGCCTGCCTCGCCAGAGGATTACGCGGCGCTGACGAGCGATCCGGACTGGGTGCTCAAGCACCTGCTCGATTAGCACGGGTGCAAGATCGTGTTGTAGCCGCGAACCTTCAGGTTCGCCGCAGGCAGCCCGCAGCGGTCAGAAGCGGATGAAGCGATTCACCTTCACGATGAACGCGCGATTCTGCAGGACCGGCACCCCCACGGCGGCCTCGCTGTCGCGCTCCTCGTTATAGACCACGAACAGTTCACTGCCGGGCCGGTACTCCCAGCGCAGACGCGCGTTGGCGCTGACCGTGTGGGTGCTCGAGTTGTACTGCACCAGCGCGCTGGCGAAGAGCAGCGGCGTCATGGTGTACGTGACGCGCGCGCCATACAGCTGCGTCGTGAAGTCGCCCGTTGGCAGCTGGATCCAGTTGACCGACACACTCGGCTCGATGGACAGCTGCGACGAGACGTTGATTCGCGAGCGATTGAACGTGATCGCCGTGCGGTCGCCGTTATAGAACTCGCCCATTTCGAACAGCACGTTGCCCGAGAACTTCCGCTGCTGCCCCATGTTGTAGCCGACGCGCCCGGTCGTGAAATCGTACCCGCCTGCCGGCACACGCTGACCTGGAACGATGTTGAACGGCCGGAGCAGCAGTTCGTAATCGTCGAGCACCCCCACCGCAAAGCGATCGCTGTTCTGGAACTCGATCGCGAACTCGCCGTCGGTGAGTCGCGTGCTCAGGCGGCCGGCGCTGTCTTCGATGTACGTGAACTGGCCGATGGTGGAGAACTTGCGCACCCGCTTGATGCTCTGCGGTCGCGGGCTGAAGCGCAGGAGGCCGAAGTTCTTGCGCATGTCCGATCGGCGCAGGAAGCCGACCTCCGGATTGAAGCTTTTGTCCACCGTGAGGCGTTCGACCTGCACGCCATACCGATCGCCGGCGTATTCCCCCTGCGCCCGGTAGCTCATGTCGTCGCTGCTGACGCCCTCGCTCTGGGTCTTCGCGAAGTAGGTCGCAAACGTCAGGTTGTTGAAAAAGGCGAACGTGCCGTCCACGCCGAACATCTGGTTCGAGCCAGCCAGGAGTTGCGCCTTCGAGCGGTTGGTGGCGAGCACGCCGATGCTGCTGCGGCGCAGGATGTCGCGCTTCACACGGACGACGGTGAAGTTCGTGGCTTCGGCGAGGGCGGCGGGTTCCTCGCGTGTCTGCATGTTCACGAAGCCGAGCGAGTAACGACCGACGCGACCGGTGACACGTCCGCCACCCAGGATCGGCACTTCGCGGTTGTTCGAGAGTCCAATGCGGCGGCTGTAGAACAGGATCGGCACGTCCGAGGTGGTGCCGGACGCGCCGGAGAAGCTGTTGTTGCCGAAGGTGAAGAGGCCCTGGTTCTCCAGGAAGAAGTCGCGCTTTTCGGGAAAGAACAGGCTGAAGCGCGTGAGGTTCACCTGCTGTTCGTCGGCTTCCACCTGCGCGAAGTCGGTGTTGTAGGTCAGGTCGGCGGTGAGGTTCTGGGTGATGCTGTACTTGGCGTCCACGCCAACGTCGCCGTCGGGATCGTTCTGGCGGGTGGGTCTGGACACGTTGTCCGTGGTCAGGTCGCCGATCGCGTACGGCTTGACTTCGAGGTTGTGCGCCGGCGGCGGCGCCTCAATCCCGACCAGGTTGGCGTAGAGCGAGGCGGAGAAGTCGGCGCGCCCGAGACCGAGCGCCGGCGGCACCTTCGTGAGGTAGGCGATTTCGTTCTTCCACTTGTTGGTGCGACGCGCCTGGAAGCCCCAGTCCTGCACCGTCCCCGGGGCGTAGCGGATCGACTTGAACGGGACCGCGGCCTCGATGGTCCAGCCTCCCTCGAAACGGCCGGCGGTGAGCTTCCACACCGGGTTCCAGTCCGCACTGAACTGACGCTCGTTGGTGCTCTGGAGGTCGGTGCGCGCGCCGAGGGCGTTAGCCTCGAACAGGATGGCGTTGCGGCGATCGCGAAACGTGTCGAACGCGAACTCGACCGAGTCGCCCTGTCGGATGTTGTTGCTGTCGCGCCGCATCTCATTGGCGATCGTGCGATCCGGCTGGCTCTCCCACGCGCGGAAGCTGACGTAGAGGTTGTCGTTGTCGAAAAGGACCCAGACGTCGGTCCGTTCGGATGCCGGCTGTCCGCCGTTGGGTTCCATCTGGATGAAGCCGGAGGCTGGCTCCACAGAGCCGTACACCGCTTCGTCAAGCTTGCCGTCGGTCCGCATCGGGCTGGTTATGCGAACGGCCCTGACGGTCGCGTGTCCCTGGTCGTCGCGGGTGATGGTCTGCGGCAAGGTCGGAGGCACTGGCATCGTCGGGCCGCCAGTCGATGGCCTGACGGGCGGCTGCTGCGCCATCGCGAGGGTCGACCACAGAACGAGGAGCGATGCGCACGCACCTGCGCGCGCCAGTTGTCTACACATGGGTGCCAAGAGCCTAAACGCTGCAGGTTGAAAACAGGTGTCGTAAGTTGTCGCGCCGTTCGCCCGACCTGCCGCACCTGTCCCACCCGCCCCACGTGCCCGACCTACCTGACCCGACCTACCTGCCCTTCCCGATCTACCTGCCCTTCCCGCCCTCCCCGTTTGTTCGAACGTCAGCTGCGGCCCGTCAGCTTGTGCAGCCAGCCGCCGCGACGTGGCGGGGCGGTCTGCAGTCGGCCCGACAACCAGAACCATCCGGAGAGCACGTTGCCCGCGCGAACCGGACTCGTGAGAAGCACCGGATCGATCACCACGTCGAACGTGCCACCAACCGTATCGAGCAGCGCCCACCAGAAGGGTGCACCGGTCACGGTGTTGTGCCGTTCGCCCGCCTCGATGACGAGCCCTGCGATCAGCGCATGGGATTCCGGCGGTGTGACCGGCTCGCCGGCTGGCGAAATGAGTCCTGACGGAATGAACGATCGCGCAGCGAAGGCGAGGCCCTGTGCGGCCTGCGCCGACTCGTATGCGGTCGCGGACGCATGGACCTCGAGCTGCTGCGCGAACGCGGCTATCTGCGCGGTCATCCGCGCGGGGAGGCTCAGGCCTTCGTGCGTGGCGGCGTCAGGGCAGTCGAAGGCGAACGGGTACTCGCCGCCCTCTGATGCGTCGGCCGGCGGGTTCGCCCACGCGAGAAACGTCCCGTCGAGCACGGTGTGGGCGTCTCTGCTGACGCGTGCTTCGAGCGCCACGGGCACTGATGATTTCCCCGCAAAGTGCGGATTCATCCCGAGCGCGTCGCCGTTGCGCTTCACCTGTAACCACAACTGTTCACCCGATGGCGGCGCCCACTTGAGGTACTGTCCACCGCTCGCGTCGATTGTGTCGGCACGCTCGGCTACGAGGCTGGCGAGCGCGGCCAGGTCTTCGCCGGATGAGACGGAGAATCCGATCGAGGAAAATTGACTCGGCACAGATGAGGATTGTAGTGGCAGTGCTGGAGGACGACCGGCGGCATGTTTGCGTAGCTTGCGCGGACAGGAGGCCGGAATGCCCGACACCCCGAAGAAATGCGCGCACCCTGCCTGCAGCTGTATGGTCGGCAAGGACAGTGAATGGGGCAAGTACTGCAGCGAGATCTGTAAGGAGAAGGGACAGCAGACCGAACTGCGATGTGAATGCCGGCATCCCGAGTGCGACTAGTCGACGACGCCTGAGCGCCGCGCCGAAGCTGGGTGCTGCTCCGGCCGTCCGGCACTGCTCTTGCTCAGCCGACCCGCACAGGAAGGGGCTGGTCGTATGCTCAAGAGAACTGCGCTCGCAATGGTCCTGCTCGTGGCTGTCGCGGCCCTCACGCTACCCGTGTGGAAGCCGGCCGCGAAGCGATTCAAGTGGTTCGTCATTGCCACGAACGTGTACCAGGACACGCTGCGTCGCGCCGGACTACGCGATGACCAGATCAGCCAACCGGACTACGGGGCGCTGCCCGACAGCGCCGTACCTGCGTACCTGCATCGTATCGACTCCACGTTTGCCGACTATCAGAAGTACGGCGCCCTGACCCCCGATCGCCTGCACGGCGCGCGTGTGCTGGAGATCGGCCCCGGCGAAACGCTGGGTGTCGCCATCCGGTTCATTGGCGCCGGAGCAGACCAGGTCACGGCGAACGACAAGTTCGTTCCGCTGCAGCGCGGGGAGTTCCACCAACGCTTGTACCGGGCGCTTCTGGACGAACTCCCACCGACCGAGCAGGCCAACGCCTCGGACGCCGTGCTGCTGAAGACGGGCGTGCAGCTCAACGACCGACGCCTGACTTATATCTATGGGCAGGGCATCGAGGAGGTCGGCAGCAAAGTCGCTCCCGGCTCATTCGACGTCATCGTGTCCAATGCGGTGCTCGAAGAAATCTACGATGCCGACCTGATGTTCGACACGCTCGATCGGCTCCTCAAGCCGGGCGGGCGCCAGGTACACGTGATCGACCTCGGCGATTACGGCATGATGAGCAAACACGGGTTCCATCCGCTCGAGTTCCTCACGATTCCCGATTCGGTCTACCGCTATATGGTCGAGTCGAGTGGACAACCGAATCGCCGGCCTCTGGCGTACTACCGCAGCAAGCTGACCTCGCAGGGTTACAACACCACGATCTACCGCACGTGGGTGCTCGGTAATCCTTCGCATCTGCCGGAGTACCGCACGCAGCTGCAATACGGTGTCGACTACACGGACGCCAATCTGCAGCTCGTCCGATCGATCAAGCCCCGCCTGCTCCCGCGCTACCGCGACCTGCCGGATGAGGAACTGCTGACGCGCAGCATTCTGGTCGTCGCCGACAAACCTGCGCAGGCGCAGGGCAGCGTAGCCGGCAAGGCCCCGAGCCAGCCGGCGCCTGCGACGACGGTCGTCCAACTGACGGCTGGCGCCTGTCCGCGCTCCAGCCCGACTGCCGTCGTATAATCCGCGCACTCTCACAAGACGAGGTGCAGGACATGCGGAAGATACACGGCGTCGGGATCCTTGCGGCACTGGCTGTCGCGGCGCTCTCCATCGGGCAGCAGCGCGTCACCGCGCAGGGGCTTCCCAATCCCTACCGCATCGCCGAGGGCTGGGCACAACTGCCCAACGGCAAGGCCGATGGGCGCGGTCGGCAAGGCCGTCATCGACCCCGACGGTCGGCACGTCTGGGCGATCGTGCGATGCGAGCGACTCGAAGAGGCCTCGCGCTTCGGCGACGAGTGCCGCGACTCGAAGACTGATCCGTCGTCCAGTTCGGACCTGACGGGAAGGTGGTCAAGACCTTCGGCGGTGGCCTGTTCATCTGGCCGCACGGCATCGACGTCGATCGCGAAGGGAACGTCTGGGTCACCGACGCGGTCGCCACCAACCGCATTCCCAAAGGCGACAAGCGGGGCCACATCGTCGTGAAGTTCAGTCCGGCCGGCAAGGTGCTGCTCACGCTCGGCACTCCGGGCACGGAGGGCAGCGGTGCCGACCACTTCACCTCGCCGAGCGATGTCGTCGTCGCGCCGAGCGGCGACGTGTTCGTCGCCGATGGCCACGGCGAGACCGGCAACAACCGCATCGTGAAGTTCTCGAAGGACGGGCACGTTCGTCAAGGCGTGGGGCAAGACCGGATGGGCCCCTGGCGAGTTCCGTTCGATCCACGCGATTGCGATGGATTCGCGCGGCCGCGTCTTCGTCGGCGACCGCGGCAACAACCGCATTCAGATCTTCGACCAGGACGGCAAGTCGCTGTCGACGCCGTGGACGCAGTTCGGCAAGCCGAGCGGGATTACGTTCGACGCCAAGGATCAGATCTACGTGGCCGACTCCGAGTCCGACGATGTGCAGAACCCCGGCTGGGAAGAGGGCATCCGCATCGGTGACGCGAAGAGCGGATGGGTGCACTGGTTCGTCCAGTTTCCGTGGGGCGACCCGCGGACGACCGCGGGCAACGGCGCGGAGTTCGTCGCCGTCGACCGCGATGGAAACATCTACGGTGGCGAACCGGCGCCCAAGCGTCTGCAGAAGTACGTTCGCGTCAGACCGTAGGTGCGGAGAGACGGGAAACGCAGAAACGCAGAAGGCAGAAATGCAGAAATGCAGAAATGCAAAAAGGCAGCAAGTGCAGCTGGCCATGCACCTGGTTCCGTGCGATCACGTGCGTTCCTGCGTCCGTGCGTTCCTGCATTTCGAGGTTGCGTAGCCGGAGAATGGCGATGATGAGAACGGTGATTGGTGTGTGGGCGGTGGCACTGGCGGTGGCGGTTGGCGCGACGTCTGTGATCACGGCGCAGCAGACAGCGTCGGATGGGCCGACGTTGCAGGCGGACGGCCAGCTGGCATTCCCGTCCGACTATCGCGAGTGGGTGTTTCTGAGTGCCGGGCTCGGCATGAACTACGGTCCCAACGCGCCTGCGGAGGGGCAGCCGCAGTCGTTCACCAACGTCTACGTCAACCCTTCCTCCTACCGATCGTTCATGAAGACCGGTGCCTGGCCCGATCGGACGCTGTTCGTGCTGGAGATCCGCGGGTCCGCCACGGAAGGATCGATCAACAGGACGGGCCACTTCCAGACCGGCGTGCAGGCGATTGAGGCGAACGTGAAGGACGCACGCCTGCCCGGCGGATGGGGCTTCTACAACTTCGGGCGCAACACCGCCGCTGTGACGCCCCTCCCGCAGACCGCCACCTGCTACGCGTGCCATCGCGACAACACGGCAGTCGAGCACACGTTCGTGCAGTTCTATCCGGCGCTGATGGACGTGGCACGGCGGATGGGCACGGTGAAGAAGGAATATCAGGAGCAGCCTGCGCGGTAGAGCCGCAGATGGGCGCGGCACAGCTCTTGCGCCGGTCACGGCGTGGCTCAGCGGATCGCAGACGTCATCCTCAACAGCGGCGCCGGGACGCTCGACAAACAGGCCCTGGCTGATTCCATTGCGGCGTCACTCTCCAGGCAGGGCGTCTCGGCTCGGCTGCACGTCGTCCAGGGCGGAGGCGAACTCGACGCCGCGGCGTCGCGCGCCGTCGCCGGCGACGCGGATGTCATCGTCGCCGGAGGGGGTGACGGCACGATTGCAACCGTGTCGCGGCATCTTGTCGACTCCGGCAAGGCGCTCGGCGTGCTGCCGCTCGGCACCTTCAACTACTTCGCGAAGAACCTCGGCGTCCCGCTCGACCTCGAACCTGCGCTGGCGCTGATCGCGCAGGGCCGTCCCACGCCGATAGACATCGGCGAGGTCAATGGACACCTGTTTCTGAACAACGCGAGCGTCGGGCTGTACCCGGCGATGCTCGCCAAGCGCGAACGGTTGTATCGGCGGTTCGGGCGCAGTCAGCTGCTGGCCTATGTGTCGGCCGCTCGGGAGCTTCTGCAATCGCCCGGGCTGCTGAACCTCACGCTCGCCGCCGACGGCCATCTGATGAAGCGGCGCACCCCGCTGCTCTTCGTCGGCACGAACGCGTACCAGCTGGAACACTTCGCCATCGTCGGACGCACCTGCCTGGACACCCGTCGCCTCACCCTTCACGTCACGCGCCCGCTCGGCGCCGCGAGGCTGCTCACTCTGGGTGCGCGAGCGCTCGTGCGCGGACTGCACGGTGCGCAGGAGTTCGAGACCCTGTGCGCTGGAGAGGTGCTCGTCAGCATGCGACGGCCGCGGGTGGGGGTCGCGATGGACGGCGAGATCATGCACCTCGACACGCCGCTGCGGTTCGCCCTCAGGCCCGACGCGTTGATGGTCATTGCCGGCTCGCCGCGCGAGGCTGGGTCGCAGCCGTAGATGCGCGTCATCGTGCACCTCTCGGATCTGCACTTCGGGCGCACGGATGCGCGTCTCGTTTCCGGAGTGCGATCGGCCATCGAGCACATCGCGCCGGATCTCGTCGCCGTCTCAGGCGACCTCACGCAGCGCGCCAGGCGTTGGCAGTTCCGCCACGCCAGACGATTTCTCGACTCACTGCCGTTCCCGCGACTGGTGGTGCCCGGCAATCACGACGTGCCGCTCTATAACGTCGTGGCGCGATTCGCGTTCCCGCTGCGCGGCTTCCGTCGGTACATCGCGGCCAACCTCCGCCCGTTCCATGTGGACGAGGAACTCGCGGTGCTGGGCGCCAACACGACGCGGTCGTTCACGATCAAGGACGGCGGCTTCCGAAGGGAGGACGTGGACGTGATGTCCCGCTGCCTGGCGACGCTCGATCCTGCGATCGTGAAAGTGGTGGTCTGCCATCACCCCTTCGACGCGCCGGCGGGACACATTGGACGCTACACCACCCCCGCTCCTGCCGTGGACGCCATGTCGCGCCTGCTCGCGAGCGGAGCGGACATCTTCCTCACCGGGCACCTGCACGTCAGCTACACCGGCGGCACGGCACACCGCTACCACATGCCAGGCTGCGATGCGATCGTCGTCGAGGCAGGTACGGCAACGTCGACGCGCACCAGAGGGGAGTCGAACTCCTTCAACGTCATTCGGGCCGACCGCACTTCGGTTGCGGTCGAACGCCACGACTGGGATCCGCGCGAGCTTCGATTCGCGTGCGCGGCCACCCAGCGGTTCGTGAAAGGCGGGCAGCAATGGCTGCCGTCACCGCCCGTCGATTCAGCGTGACGAGTCCTCGGATTCTCGCGAGATCTCTCGCACCAGTTCGGCCACTTCCTTCCTCGACCCGGTCCAGGCGAGGTCGGCCTGGGAGATCATCCCGACACACTCACCGCGAGCGTTCACCACCGGCACGCGGCGAATCTGGTGCTTTTCCATCAGGGCGAGCACATCCGCAATCGGCTTTTCTTCGTCGACCGTAATCGCCGGCTCTGACATGCATGACTGGGCCGTCTGCTCCAGCGGGTTCAGGCCTTTGGCAATCAGGCGGCACACGATGTCCCGATCGGTAACCACGCCGATCGGCACACGCGAGTGTTCGTCGCGCACAATCGGGATCTCGCCACAATCCTGCAGCACCATCAGCTGCGCGACGCGGGTTATCGGGGTGTCCACCGTGCAGCACGATGGGTGCAGCGTCATCACGCTGCCGGCGAGCAGCGCCTGCTTCGATTCGGTATGTCCGTCCATGGCGTATGGCGAAGCAAGGGGCATTCCCGCTCGGAGCCGCGCACATGCCGTGCCATGCCGCCGCGACGCCGCGACTCAGGCGTTCGCGGTGGTCTCCTACTGCCAGCTGCCGTACATCGGGTTCGGCATGAGGAAAAACCGGACACCGAAATCCGAGAACGCCGTCGGTCCCTGCGAACGAGCATTCTGGCTCAATGCAGGAAAGTCGAGGATGTTGTCGCCGACGAACGCGACGACAGTCAGCGGCGACGAACCCGCAGGAGTCCTCCCTCCGGCCACCGCCTCGAACCGCGGATTCTTGTCCGACGTGGTGCCATCCACGCGGCACAGCATCGCGTCGTACGCGAGTGCATACCTGGCGAAGACGGCCTCCGTATCCGGACAGACCGACTGCAGACGATTGGTAACGATCGCGACGCGGCCCCCCAGCGCGTGCACGCGCGCGAGGAAGGCCGCGGCGCCAGGCAGCGGGGTGGCCTCGCGTCGCCTCACCCAGGCGCTCCAGCTCTCTTCGGAATAGGGAAGCCCTGCCCGTGCCCGCTCTGCCTGGTAGGTCACGTTGCTGATCACTGTTTCGTCGGCGTCGAGGATGACTGCCCACGATCCCGGTGCGTGCCTCGGCGCCTCGGCTTCCACGCGGCTCGTGGCGCTGCGGTAGCCCTGCTCGAAAGCGGCCGCGTACTCGGCCGCACCCACCCACCTGATGCTGTCAGGCAGCATGGCCGCAGCCGGCGACGTCGCCGGCGCGCTCACCGACGCGCCCGCGGCGGGCGGTGCGATCGGAGCCGCCGAGCGACAACTCGCAAAGAGCACGACGAAGAGGACGGCGAGCGCGTATCGTTTCATGGGAATGCGTTCCGCTGACACGTAACTGGTGAGGCTTGTCCTTCCGCTCCCTATTTCATTTCATCATCGCCATGAAGACAAAGCATTTCCAGAGACCGCAATCCATCATCGTCCGTCGTGCGTAGACCTGGTAACGATGCGGTCGTCCCCGCCGCCCGGGGAGGTCTACGTGCGAATTCGATGGCGTCGGGCAGTTCAGGCTGCGGTGGTATTGCCGGCGACGAACATTCCTGGGAGGGGATGGTGGTCCGCGAACAGTACCTTGTGGGAAACGGGTCGAAACGAGCAGACTGACAGGACAGGCGCGGGGCGCCGCCTGCGCACGATTCGGACACACATGATGTGGACTCTGCTGGCGGTCGCCAGCACCGCGAGAACGGCAACTGACGATCACGATGCGCTGCAGCGCATGGCGCGAGGAGAACAGGCGGGACTGGCGGAACTCTACGACCGCCACGGCCGCCTCGTCTACTCGCTCGCGTTGCGGATCGTCCATGACCGTGGCGATGCCGAGGACGTGACGCAGGACGTGTTCGTCCAGGCGTGGCGTCAGGCAGACCGATTCGACACGGCGCGCGGCAACGTCGTGGCGTGGCTGCTGACGATGGCGCGCGGCAGGGCACTCGACCTGCTGCGGCGCCGCCGCGTGCGTCCGCAACCTGCCGGCGATGAAACGCCTGTCGACCCCGCGGACACCTCTCCCGCCCAGGACGTGCAGCTCGAGTGGGGGCAGCGGGCTGAGGCGATCCAGGAAGCGATGGGCGCGCTGCCGCTGCTGCAGCGCCTTGCCGTCGAACTGGCCTTCTTCGAGGGGCTCACGCATGCCGAGATTGCCGAACAGCTCGAGGTGCCGCTCGGCACCGTGAAAACACGGGTCCGCCAGGGCCTCCTGAAGCTGCGCGATCGCCTCGCAGCCGCGGCGGCGACGTCATGACCATGGAACAGGATCCGTTCCGCGAGTCGACTGGCTTGTACGTGCTCGGCGCGCTGAGTCCCGACGAGCGCGTCGCGTTCGAAGCGCACCTGTCGGGATGCGAGTCGTGCGCCGCCGAAGTGCGCACACTGCGAACTGTCGCGGACGCACTCCCGTACGCCGCGCCCGCTCGTTGACCCCCCGGCCTCGCTGCGCGACCGCGTCCTCGGCGCAGCTGCGGCTGCCCGGCCGCCGTCGACCGTTGTGCCGTTCCAGCGCCGCAGCACGAGCAGCTCGGAGGTGTCAGGCGAGGGCGGGTTGCGGCGCGCCGCCTGGGTGGGCTGGATTGCTGCCGCCGCGTCGATCTTCGTGGCGGCTGGTCTCGGCATGTACGCCGCGAACTTGAGAACCCGGCTGGGCGACGTGCAGGAACGGCTCGTCGATGCGGAGAACCGGCTGCAGGATTCCGAGCAGCGGCTCCAGGCCGCGACGCGTGAAACGACCGCGGTTCGCGCCAACCTGGCATTGCTGACGGCGGCCGACGTCGTGGAACTGCGTCTGGCGGGGCAGCCGCCTGCACCGGCCGCTCGGGCGCGCGCGTTCCTGAGCCGAGCGCGCGGCGTCTTGTTTGCCGCGACAAGTCTCCCGGCAATTCCGAACGACCGTACCTATCAGCTGTGGTACCTGACTCCGGGGCGCCGGTCAGCGCCGGCCTGCTGCGACCCGATGCGCAGGGGAATGCCATCGCGGCCTTCGATGCGGCGCCTGTTCCGAATTCGACCGGTCTTGCGCTGTCGCTCGAGCCCGAAGGCGGCGTGCCGGCACCGACCGGTGCGATCTACCTCGTCACGCAGTGATCGGTGCTCGCTACAATGCCTGGATGGGCTCGGCTCCTGGTCCGCTGGTAACCGCGCGTCGCTTGCGCAAGATCTTCGCCGCGTTCACCGCGGTCGACGGTATCGACTTCGACGTCCATCCGGGCGAAGCCTTCGGTTTTCTCGGCCCCAACGGTGCGGGCAAGACCTCGACGATGAGGATGATCGCGTGCGCGTCGCCGTCGACCGACGGCGACTTGCGCGTGTTCGGGCTGGATCCGCGTACCGACGCCAGCGCCATCAAGGCGAAGCTCGGCGTGGTGCCGCAGGCCGACAACCTCGACGCGGAGCTCACCGTTCGCGAGAACCTGCTGATGTACGCGCGCTACTTCGACATCCCCGCGCCGGTCGCGCGCCGGCGCGCCGATGAACTGCTCGACTTCGTGCAGCTCACCGACCGTGCCGACTCGCAGGTCGAGCCGCTCTCGGGCGGCATGAAGCGTCGCCTGACGATCGGGCGAGCGCTGATCAACGAGCCTGAACTGATCCTGCTCGACGAGCCGACCACCGGTCTCGATCCGCAGGCCCGCCATCTGATTTGGGAACGCCTGTATCGCCTGAAGCGCGAGGGCGCCACGCTGCTGCTGACGACGCACTACATGGACGAAGCCGAACAGCTCTGCGATCGACTGGTCGTGATGGACAAGGGGCGGATCGTCGCGGAGGGTTCGCCGCGGCGAGCTGATCGAGCGCTACGTGACCCGCGAAGTGCTGGAACTGCGGATGGCACCGGAGACGCCGTGCGCTCGCTCGATGGCCGGCTGGCGCACATCGCCGAACCGGGTCGAGGAGTTGTCCGATCGCGTGCAGCTGTACGTGGAGGACGGCGAGCAGGCACTCGAGCAGGTGCATGCCGCCGGAATTCCGGTGGAGCGCGCGCTGGTGCGGCGCGCCACGCTCGAAGACGTGTTTCTTCGGCTGACCGGCCGGACGCTGATCGACTGAGTCATGACGCGCGACCCTGCGCATCGTCCAGCGAAACGCGATGGTCTATCGCCGCACGTGGCGGGCATCGTTGTTCATGGGCGTTTCTGCAGCCGACGCTGTACCTCGCGGCGATGGGGCTCGGGCTCGGTTCGCTCGTGGACCGCGGCGGCGCGCAATTGCCGGGAGGCGTCCCCTATCTCGCGTTTCTCGCGCCCGGCCTTCTGGCCGCGACGTGCATGCAGACCGCCAACTTCGAGTCGAGCTTCCCGATCACCGGGAAGATGAACTGGCATCGGAATTACGACGCCATCTCCGCGACCCCGATGCGCGTGGTCGACATCGTGTTCGGCGAGCTCGCCTGGGTGGCGGCTGCGGCTGCTCACGGTGGCCAGCGCGTTCACCGCGGTCATCGCCGCCTTCGGTGCCGCCCGCACGCCGCTCATCGTCGCCGCGATTCCGGCGGCGGTTCTCACCGGGCTGGCCTTCAGCGCGCCGATCATGGCGTATGCGGCGACGCTGAAGAACGGAAACTTCAACGCCGTCTTCCGCTTCATCATCACGCCGCTCTTCCTGTTCTCGGGCGTGTTCTTCCCGATTTCGCGGATGCCCGGATGGCTGCAGACCGTTGCCACGTTCACGCCGTTGTTTCACGGCGTCGAGCTGACACGCGGCCTCGCGCTGCACACGCTCACGTGGCAGCCCGGCTCTCGTTCACGTGGCCTACCTGCTGGTGCTCTTCGCGCGTGAGCGCGCGGATTGCGGTGTGGACCTTCTCACGCAGGCTGCTGGCGTAGCGATGGCGATGCTGAGTCGACGCACAGGCAGGATGCGCGTGGACGACCTCGTCAGCGGGCGGTGCCGCGACGCTGCCATCCGCCGCGCCGCGCCAGGCGCATGGTGCCAGCGCAACCTGCTCGTCTACAAACACACCTGGATGGTGATCTTCTCCGGGTTCTTCGAGCCGCTGTTCTATCTGCTGAGCATCGGGATCGGCATCGGCGCGCTGGTGCCGGACGTCAACGGCGTCAGCTACGCCGCGTTCGTGGCGCCGGGCCTGCTGGCGTCGAGCTGCATGAACGGCGCAATCTCGGACGGCATGTTCAACATCTTCTTCAAGCTGCACTTCCAGAAGACCTACGACGGCATCCTGGCGACGCCGATGCGCGTGCCGGACGTGGCGTTCGGCGAGATGCTGTGGGCGCTGACGCGCGGTTCCATCTACGCAGGTGCGTTTCTGATCGTGGTGCTTGCGCTCGGCGAACTGCGCGGCCCGAGGATCCTGCTCTCGCCGTCGGCGCTGCTGGCATTCCCCGCTGCGGTGCTTGTCGCCGCGTCGTTCTCGGCGATGGCGCTGTGCCTCACCAGCTTCATTCGGAAGGTGCGAGGACTTCGACATGGTGATGGGGCTGCTGGTGATGCCGATGTTTCTCTTCAGCGGGATCTTCTTTCCGGTGACGCCAGCTGCCGGTGGTGCGTCCAGTGGCTGTTCCAGATCGTGCCGCTGTTTCACGCCGTCGAACTGCTCCGCGCGCTGACCACCGGCGCGATCGGCGAAGCCATCTGGTGGCACGTCGCATTTCTGGTGGGCGGCGGACTGTGCGCATTCGTCGTCGCGATGCGGCGTCTCGAGCGCGCGCTGATCAAGTAGAAGCGGGTCTATGAACGGCGGCCGAAGGTTCGCGGCTGCACATCACATGAGCAATCGGTGTCTGCGTCACGCACTCGAGCTGGTATACGTCGCGTCGGTCCTTGCGCCGGTGTTGCTGCTGGCATCAGCCGGCGCCCCGTCACTGCAGGGAGCGCCCGGCGCGACCGCTGCCGCAGGGAACGCCCGGCGTGCCGCAGCGGGAACGCCCGGCGTGCCGCTGCCGCAAGCCGTACCGAGCCGGCCATCGGCCCTCGATGTGCGTGCCGCGGCTTCCGAGCTGCCGCAACTGCGGAGCCTGCTGGTGAGCTGGCGTGGCGAGCTGATCGCCGAACACTATGCACGTGGTGTTCGCCCGTCGGGGCTGGCGAATATCAAATCTGCATCGAAGAGCATCATCGCGGCACTGGTCGGAATCGCGATCGAACGGCGATTGATCCCGGGTGTCAGAGAGCCGATCGTCAGCTACTTCCCCGAGCTGCGCACCGACCGTGATCCCCGCAAGCAGTCGATCACAATCGAGGATCTGCTCACGATGCGATCGGGCCTGGGGTCAACGAGCGGCCCAAACTACGGCGCGTGGGTGCAGAGCCCGAACTGGGTCCGTTCGGCGCTGGCGCGACCGATGGTCGGCGAACCTGGCGGCGCGATGGAGTACAGCACCGGCAGCTCGCATCTGTTGTCCGCGATTCTCACGAAGGCGGCTCGCGTCAGTACGTGGCAGTTCGCGCAGGAAGCGCTGGCGCGGCCGCTCGGGTTCACGCTGGCGCGCTGGCCGCAGGATCCGCAGGGCGTGTACTTCGGCGGAAACGAGATGCTGCTGACGCCCAGGCAAATGGTCTCGATAGGGGAGCTGTACTTGAAACGCGGGTCGGTCAACGGCCGCCAGATCGTCCCGGCGTCGTGGGTGGACACATCGTGCGTGCCCCGGACGTTCTCCGCCTACGATTCCGACCGCCTCTACGGTTACGGCTGGTGGATTCAGCAATTCGAGGGCGGGAAGGCCTGCTTCGCGTGGGGTTATGGAGGCCAGTACATCTTCGTGTTCCGCGACCTCGATCTGGTGGTGACCGCAACCTCCTCAACCGAAGTGAGCGAGGAACGCCGCGGCCATAGACGACGGCTGTTGCAACTCATCGAAGAGCAGGTGCTGCTTCCCCTGCGCAGCGCCTCGGCACGGCGGTAGGTGATGGCAGGAGTGTGGGATTCAATCCGGGAGTTCGATCAACACGACATCGGAGTTCTCGGCCTTCCGCTCGAACACGATCCGGCTGCCATCCGGACTGATATCGAACGTCCGCCCCGAAATGGCTTCGGTCTTCGCTGGGAAGCGGGTCAGCTGGCGGATGTCACCGGTGGAGAGGTTCAGACATGTGGAAGTCGCCGCCCCCTGCCTGATACACGACGCCTTCGCCACCGGGAACAAAACGCTGGCCGCCGGGCCTGCACCTGGACTGGCGGCATCGAGAGCGGCGTCCCGTCCGGCTGAATGGCCAGCAGCGCCGAGGACCCTGCGACGATCGGACCGTTGTAGAGGATGTGACGCCCATCCGGTGACCAGATCGGGTTCACGGCTTCGCCGTCGACAAGGCGCACGGCGCACCGCCGGAGACGGGGACCTTGTAGAGGCCCGGCGTCCCATCGTCGCTCCCTCCGATGACAACCCACGCACCGTCCGGCGACCAGTCGAGCGCCCCGCGTGCGACGAGCGAGCGGGCGAGGGCCGCGAACTCCCGTACCGTTGCTGGACATGACCGAGAGTTGCAGGTCCGTCGGCCCTCTCGAGCACGAGCGCGACGAGGCTGTCGTCTCGTGACACAGCCGGTTGTCCCAGCACCGCCGCATCCGCGCCGTTCCAGACCTCCTTCGGCTTCCCTCCTTCGAGCTTCCATAACCCTTCGTGCGACGGGAGACCCCGACACGTAGAACAGTGAGGTTCGACCGAATCGCGGGCCGCTCGCCGGACCGGTGATTGGGTACGGCTGTATGTCGCTCTCTTCGGCTATGCCGTCGCTCAGACGAACCTGGGACAGGGTCGTGCTCGGACTCGGCGAGCGACACCACCACGCGACGTCCATCACGACTGGCCGACACCGACCGGGTACTGGTCGACCCCCGGTAACAACCGTCGCGTGCGTCTGGTGGGGACATCGAGCGACCAGAGCCACGGGCCCGACTGGTCAGCGGCCTGAGCGATAAAGAGCAGCGTCCGATCGTCGATCGGAGCCAGAGTGGTGATGGCGCTCTTCAACTGCGTCAACTGTTCGGGAGCATCGCCGGACGGTTTGACGCGCCAGATGTCCATCTGGAACGTGCCGCCCGCGCTGACCCCATGCACGAAGTAGATCCATTGGCCATCCGTTGACCAGACCGGATTGTGCGTGTGAACACCGGCCTGCTTCGTGAGAAAGATCTGCCGTGCGTCGGCTGCCGTGCGGTCGGCCACGTACAACGGATCGCCATTGGTCACTCCGAAAAAGGCGAGACGCGCGCCGTCAGGCGACCAGGCGGCGCCGATCGTGCCCTGGGGCAGGAAGGCCCGCGGGGTGCCACCCATCATCGGCATCAGACCAGCGTCGGACCAGATCTCCGATCCGTCGCCGGAAAAGCCCAGAATCCGCAGGATGGCAGACGGAGGGCGAAGGAGCGCCGCCCCGGCCGTCAGGTTCTGAAAGCGGCCGGTGCCCACCTGCGTCAGCCACACGTCGACCTGCCCGTCGCGGTCGGACAGGAATGCCACGAAGCGGCCGTCTGGTGAAATCTCGCCCTGTCCCTCGAGATCGGGCCAGTCGGTCAGGCGCACGAACCGTGCGTCCGCGAGCCGCGCCTCGATCGTTCGTGGTCGCCGCCACATCGTCATCGTCACCGCGACGACGCCAAGCGCCACGGCGGCGGCCGCGCTCAGTGCGGCAACCCGCCGCCATCGAGGTGACGCTGCCCTCGTGCGCGTCGTCGTCGCGTCGGTGAGGTGCTCGAGACCGAAACCCAGATCGCGCGCACTCTGAAACCGCGCGTCTCTCGACTTCGCCAGGCACCTCGCGACGATCGCCGTGAGCGGGGCAGGGATCGTCGAAGGAAGTGGCGGCAGCGGATCGTCCTTCAGGATCGCGGCGGCCGTTGCCGCGGTCGTCGCGCGGGTGAACGGCGGACGTCCCGAGAGCATCTCGTGAAAGACCGCGCCGATGCTGAAGATGTCCGATCGCGCATCCACGGCATCGCCGCACACCTGTTCCGGCGACATGTAGGCCAACGTGCCGACAATCGTGCCCGGGGTGGTATCGGTGATGGCGCTCGGAAGCGTCGGCTCTTCTGCGCCGCCTCTCGCCAGTTTCGCGACACCGAAGTCCAGCACCTTGATCCGGCCGTCGCCGGTGACCATCAGGTTCTCGGGTTTGATGTCACGGTGGACGATGCCCCGCTGGTGCGCGGCGGCGAGCCCCTCGGCAATCTGGCGTGCGTAGGCGACCGCCCGGGCCGGCGCGAGTGGTCCCCGGTCCAGCACCGTCCGCAGCGACTCGCCTTCGAGCAGCTCCGAGACGATGAACGGCGCACCCTCATGGCTGGAGACGTCGAAGACCGTGAGAAGGTTGGAGTGATTCAGCTGACCGGCTGCGCGCGCCTCCTGCTCGAACCGCCCAAGCCGTTCGGGGTTGGAGGAAAACCGTTCGGGCAGCAGTTTCAGGGCGACGTCGCGCTGCAGGCGTGAATCGTGAGCGCGGTAGACGTCGCCCATTCCTCCCGAGCCGAGCCATCCGACGATCGTGTAGCGGCCGACCACCGAGCCGTTGGCGAGAGGCATGGGCAGGCGCGTCAGCGAGCAGCGCCCGCGTCGGTGACCGTCGATCCCAGAAGGGCGCGCGCGTGAAAGGTCACCAGCACCGACCCGAAGCGCACGATATCCCCGTGACCGATGCCGACCGGTGCGGTGACACGCTGGTCTGCGATGAACGTGCCGTTCTTGCTGGCCATGTCTTCCAGCGACGGCACCAGTGGGGATCACCACGACGCGGGCGTGACGCCGGGACACCGACGCGTGATCGAGCCTGATGCCGGCATCCGTGTCCCTGCCGACGATGTTTTCCCCTTCGGCGAGTGGCAGGCGCCGTCCGTTCCACTCCAGCCATAGCGCGGTGAGGTCGTGGGTCGGGGGCGGCGGCGACAGCACGCTGACGGCTGCGCAGAACGCATAGCCGCGGCTGTGTGCCGTTCGTATGAAGGAGGGTGCGCGCGGGTTGTCGTCGAGTGCGGCTCGCACTTCGGCAACGAGGTTGGACAGATTGGCTTCGCTCACGAAGGTGTCCGGCCAGAGCCGCTCCTGCAACAGCGCTTTCGACAGCACCCGCGGACGTTCGGTCACGAGTATCGGCGAGCAGATCGAACGCCTTCGGGGAGAGACGGATCTCCGCGCCTGCGCTGGTCAGCTGCCGCGTCTCTTCGTCAAGCGTGAACGGGCCGAAGCTGATCCCCACACGGCTCCCTGTGAAAAAGCTGGGAAGTCCCTGGACTTTCCCTGGGACTCGGGCGTTTCACGGTCCGTATCGTAACCACCATGTCCGGCGGGCGCAATGCTCGCGTGCCCATGCTCACTCGAACACGGAGGTAAGGTGCCATGACGGCTCGCCCTGTCCTGCTCGCTTCGTTCAGCGCGACTCGTTGTAATCGTTTTCGTCGGTGGGAGTCTGCGTCCCGTTTCCGCGACAAGCCCGGCTGCAGAGGCAGCAGCACGTGCAGACGAAAAGGGCTTCGAGTGTGGCGGAGAGCCATGCGCTGCGGCCGCCAGGGGTCTGCAGGCCTTCTTCGATCGGGATCTCCCCGGACTCGACGGGAACGGCCGGTCGTGCGCGGATTGCCACGTCGCGTCGGACAGCTTTCAGCTGTCACCTGCAACCGCCGAAGCGCGTTTTCAGCGGCTGCAGTTGATGCGTCAACACCGTCCGGAGGCGGACGATCCGCTATTCAGGCCGATCGACGCGGACGACTTCCGCGAAAACGGCGACTCAGGCCAGCGACTTCAGCAATCTGCGGCAGAACGGGCTGGTTCGTATCGTGTTCCCGTTGCCGGCGAACATGCGCGTCGCCGACCCGGTGACGGGGCAACTGTCTGCCGTGGCCGACGTCTGGCGCAGCGTGCCGACGGTGAACAACGTGGCACTCTCCGGACCGGATCTGGTGAACAACCAGTGGTTCAGAGGCCCCAATCCGTTCGGCGGATATCAGCTCGATGCGCGCGTGGCGACGCTCCAGGAACAGGCGCTCGGCGCCCTCCAGAACCACGCCGCGGTACAGCATGCGCCGTCCGACCAGTTGCTGAACGACCTGGCCTCGTTCGAACGGGTGCTGTTCACGAACCACCGCATCCGGGCGGTTGCAGACGCGTTGCGCACCGGGGCCACGCCGCTCCCCGATCCCGACCCGCCACTCGACAGCCTCGAACAGCAGGGCAAAGCCGTGTTCGACCGCGCGTGCACGCAGTGTCATGGCGGTCCGAACCAGACGAGCGCGCAGCTGCCCGTTCCCCGCTACCAGGACATCAACACGCAGTGCCCGAGGCCGGTCGACACAGAACCGGTTCCGCGATGGTCGTTCGCCGCATGCGAGCCACGGCTGGCGCGCAACGTCCGGACATACCAGATGGTGGTCAACGGTGCGACCATCACGCGCACGAGTGACGATCCTGGTCGCGCGCTGTTGACTGGTGTCGTTGGCGGTCCGGCGCCGCCCCGGGATGACTGGAACAAGCTCGACGTGCCGCAACTGCGCGGCCTGGCGAACACGGCGCCGTACTTCCATAACAACAGCGCCGCCACCCTCGAGGATGTCGTCGACCATTACATGGCGTTTTTCAATCGGCTGAAAGCGCTGAACACCACGCCGCCACCGCCGACCACCACCGATGGCATCCACTTCGATCGTGCGCCGCTCCCGGAGGAGCGCGAGGCGCTGCTCGCGTACCTGCGCGTGCTGTGAGACATCCCGCACCTGCAGCCTGGAGCCTGGAGCCGGGAGCCCGCAGCCTGAAGCCCGAAGGTGACCGCTTAGTGAACGACTTCGTTGCCTTCGGGTTCGGTGTACAGGTGGGGAATGTCGAGCTCGGCGACCACTTTCAGGGCGGTGGCGATCGCCTCGTCGACTTTCTTGCCGCAGCGCGCGGCCTTCAGGCTCCGCCGGACCTGTCGCAGTGCCCGGAGGACCTGGGCTCGATCGAATCGCTGACCATCGCAGTGTTCACAGAAGCTCATAGGTGTCGGTATCGTAAACCAAGTAACGGCTCAGCGCTCGATCGCGCCGGGCTGAATCGAGGTGCATGGCAGCTTGCGCTTCACTTTCTGCCAGCTGTAGCTCTCCGGCTCGGCTGAGACGGCCAGGCACGATGACTGGTGTCGCGTTCCTGGTCGCCACACGCCGCACGGTCATCGTCCAGCGGATGCCGCCCGCGTCGTCGAGCGTCGTCGTGTCCACGATGCCGCATTCACCGCCAGGCGCGGCGGTGCTGACCCAGCGCGTCGCCGATTCGCGGCGAAACGTCTGCTCGTACCCGTTGCTCGTCAATATGCAGGTCGTGGGGTCGATGCTGGCGATGGTGAGGAACACCTGGCGGAAGCGGCAGGCCATCTGTTCGCCTCCTGGCGCGATGTCGCACTGCGCCGCCGCGAAATCGAGGTCGTCCGGCTTCGTCGCGTTGGCCAGATACGGAATCACGAGCCGTTGCGGCTCTCCTGGTCTTGCCTGAGCGAAACCCAACGACGCTGCAGCGACGAGCACGGCAGCGGAAGCGAGCACGATGCGGCTGGCACGTGAGGAACGGGTCCAACCAGAATGGCCAGAGGCGAGCATGTCGAGTGGCTTATCGGCCGATCAAACGCCGAAGCATCGCCCTGATGATCCGGCGGGCCCTGGCTTACTCGGCCGAGAAACCACGGGCGGCGAGAGCCGTGTTGGCCAATCTCGCGCGGGCCGACGCCCACGTCGAGGCGCTCGCGGCGACGCCGTTCACCGTGTGAAGGAGATTGGGAAAGAACATGCAGTACGCAACCGTATGCTCGATGGCACCGCGTGTCCACGCGCCGAAGTGAGGCGGACCGTCCACCGGACGCATCTCCAGCCGGTTCAACTCGGCCGCCAGCGCGTCGAGCACGCCTTCGTCCTGGATAGCGTGCGGCATGGTGAGCACCCCGAAGAGGCCGCCTCCGAGATCGGGGTGCGACGTTGCCTCGAGTTGCCACAGCGCCATCGGCGGTTCAGCGCCGTCGCCCGGTCGTCCTTCGGACAACGGAAACTCCGCGGTGAGGCCGTCTTCGCCGGCTTCGCAGGGGCACCACGACGACAGCAGCTGCCTCACCGCCTCGAAATCGTCCGCGGCCCACGCCGAGGGCGAGGTGTTGCCCTTCTCGCCCGTGACGGTTCGACTGACGGCCCCGAAAAGTGAATTCGCGCTGATCTCGGCGGCGCAGAGCACGAGGCCGGCGTGAAGTCCCCATTGATCGTCACCCTCATAGATCGTGAGCCTGGAGCCCACGAAGCAGGCCGGCGCATCTGACGTGAGGGCTCCGAGTGTCGCCATGCGGTTGGCGAGCGCGAGCGGAGTGTCCTCCTTGAACACCGCAGCCATGTCGGCGGGCAGGACCGAGCGGACGCGGATCACCGCATGGAGGGGGCGTGCAGCGGATGTGACGTCCTCAGGCGGGACCACGTCCAGCGTCGTCACGAAGTGCTCGTGAGTGATGACGATCGCGTCGCCGACGCGCTCCACGGGCCTGGATTCATCCGCCGCCTTGATGACGCCCAGCAGTTCGTTCAGCGGGATGCCGTGAGGTGCGGGGTCGGGAGGGTGTGCCGAGGACATGGAAGAACGGTGGGAAAAATTCAGGTCGTCCTCGTCGGACGACCTGATGTCGGTGCTCGAATGCGCGAGCCGACCTGACTGGTTTCTAGGTGGAGGTGCGACGGACGTTCTCGGCGCGTGGTCCCTTGGGTCCCTCGCCGATATCGAACTCGACGCTGTCGCCTTCGCGCAGGTCCTCGAGCCCTTCGCCGTACACCGCGCTACGGTGGAAGAAGTATTCCTTCCCCGTATCGTCCTTGATGAAACCAAATCCCTTGTCAACTCGCAGCGTTCGAATCGTTCCTGTCATTCATCGCCTCCGTCTCGCCCCGGTAATTGGGGCTGCCCGCACGCCTGTCTGTTCGGTTCACCCATGTGGTGATCCACCTGAAACTGTACCACGCCACCCGTTCAAGGTGAACGGCTAACTGCCTGCCTGCTCATCTGGTTGGTACGCGCGCATAATGTCGCGCACCGGTGGTGTGGCGCGTTTCAGACCACCCGACTGCCGGCCTGACCAGGGGGATGCGGCACATATGGCGCTCACGCGAACAGAGATCTTCGGCCTCGTCTATGGACCACACGACCGGCGGGCGGCGTTTTACGCAGGACTCGCCGGTGCTGCCCGACGTGTGGCTGGAGTTCGGCCTTCATCCGCGCGCCGCACGCGATCTGCTGCTGACGCCGCACACCATCGCCGAGACGCGAACGCCTCCGGGGACACTCGCCGGTATCGTCAGCAAGCGGCTGAACGACGACCGCAACCGGCAGGGCCACACCAGGGTCGTCGGACAGGGCAGCCTCATCGCAGCGGAGCCGGTGCTCGGGACAGGCGTCTCGTTCAACCAGTCCACCGTGGTCGCGCACGTGACGTTTCGCGAAATGTGCCGATGCATCCTGCCGCTCTCGAAGTGGTGGGTGCAGAGAATTTTCGACGGGGCAAACGGGCTGATCAGCCGCGGCGAAGACGCGCCGGCGGGTCGGAAGCGTGCGCGGGCGACGCAGGACACGGCCGCAGGCAAGGATGTCGGCGCACTGTTGCGGGCTCACGAGGCGACGATCGCCAGACTCCTGCCGGAGTTCGCCAACTTCCGGGGCAACTTCGCGCAACTGGCCGACATCCTCTGGCTGGTGCAGATCGTCGGGTGTACCGCGCAGGCCGAGGATGTGTTGCCACCTGGCGCGTCGGCACAGCCGGATCCAGCCGACGGACTGGGTCGCCACCGTGCGCAAGGCGGCGGAGGTGTTCGACGGCGTCATCATGGAGAAGTGCGCGCCGGCGGTGTATTCGGTGAGCCTCAATCGACGGGTCAAGCTGTCGGCCAGGGCTGCGCAACATCAACGCGTAGACGCGCGGCGCCACGCAAGCTCCGGCCCGAGGAAAACATGCGTCGCTCACAACACGCGGTGGAGCGACCATCGTCTCAGGAGCAGCGCCCGGTACTGGCCCGGGGCCAGCGAAGCCCGAGCCACTCCAGAGTCCGGGGCCGACCGCCTCGCCCGCGTCCGTGGTCTGCATCAAGGCCGACGCGGCGATCCGGCTGTTCGCGCTGAACTGCTCGGAACTGACGTGGGCTGTGATCGACAGCGGGATCGATGCGACGCACCCGTGCTTCCGCAAGCGGGACCGCGCGCGTGGCGGTCAGCTCTTCGAGCATCCGTTCGTGCTCGGTGCCGACGGCAAGACCTGGGCGAACCAGACCCGTGTGGTGGCGACCTACGACTTCACGCTGATCCGCCGCATCATCACCGACGACGAGGCGGCGTTCGATCAGTTGCCGGCGCGGATCAAGGACCCGTTTCAAGGAAGAGGCGGGGCCGATCAGGCAGTCGCTGCTTCAGCGGAAACGAGGTGAACTGGTCGGTGCTCGCGCCGCTGCTGCGAGTTGCCGCACGACCGCACCTACCGCGACGATGCGAAGCAGGCTGAGCGACCACGTCCCGAAACTGGAGCACGGCACTCACGTCGCGGGGCTGCTCGGCGGCGACTGGCGACAGAGGGACACGGCGGTATCGATGCGGCCACATCCAGCCGCGGAGAAGCAGCCGGCAGATCCGCCGATCGATCCGCCCGCCGAGGGGTTCGCGGGCGTGTGTCCGGACATCAACCTGTACGACCTGCGCATCCTGAACGAGGAGGGGATTGGCGACGAGTTCACCGTGATGGCGGCGCTCCAGTTCGTCCGCTACCTCAACTCGCATCAGGACTACCCGACGATCAACGGCGTCAACCTGTCGCTGTCGATTCCGCACGAGGTCGCGAACTACGCGTGCGGGCGGACGCCCGGTGTGCGAAGAGTGCGAACGCGTCGTCGCCGGCGGGACGACCGTGGTCGTCGCCGCCGCAGGGAACGACGGATATCTTCGATACACGACCAGTCGAAGGCGAAGGGCGCTACGAGGGATATCAGACGGTGAGCATCACCGACCCCGGTAACTCGGACGGCGTCATCACCGTCGGCTCGACGCATCGCGAGGCGCCGCACACCTACGGGGTCAGCTACTTCTCCAGCCGCGGACCGACGGGCGATGGCCGGTTCAAGCCGGACCTGGTCGCGCCCGGCGAGAAGATCAATGGCCCCACGCCGAACGGCGGCATGCGCTGGCTCGACGGCACCAGCATGGCCGCGCCCGCACGTCAGCGGCGCCGCGGCGCTGCTGATGGCGCGCCACCGGGAACTCGCCGGTCGTCCGTCGCGAATCAAGCAGATCCTCTCGCAGTCGGCCACCGACCTCGGTCGCGAGCGGTACTTCCAGGGCGCGGGAATGCTGGACGTGCTTACGGGCGATTCAGTCGGTCTGACGAGAAGGGATCCGATCACATGCTGTTCAGTCTCGAGGCGGTGCAGGCACTTCACGGCGATTCGCTGCTGGTTCACTTCGGAACTGCGGCGTCGCCGGAACTGATCGTGGTCGACGGCGGTCCGGGCACGGTGTACCTCAAACACCTCAAGCCGCGGTTGCTGGAACTCAAGAAGGCTCGCGTCCGGATCCGAAACAGCCGTTGCCGATCCGGCTGATGATGATCAGCCACATCGACGACGACCACATCAACGGCATCCTGGCGCTGCTGCGCGACCTCGACGAGCATGCGCGGCCATGCGCCGCTGCCGTTCCAGATTGCCGATTTCTGGTTCAACAGCTTCGACGATCTGGTAGGGAAGGAGGCAGACCACGCTCGCTGTTCCCTCAACCGGCGCACGCGCACAATGGCAACGTGAAGACGGCCGCGGTCGGTGCCGCGATGAACTTCGGCGACGCGGTCAGCCATGACGACACGCCTGGTGCTCGCGAGTGTCGTGCCAGGGCCGTGAGGTGCGCAACCTGCTCAAGACGCTGGCGATTCCGGCAAACAGGGCCTTCGGCAGGGAAGCTGGTCACCACCGAGTCCATCCCTCATCCGCCGCTCGCGCCACCTCGCGATCAGCGTGGTCGGGCCGTCGAAGAAGCGCAAGGACGATCTGAACAGGAAATGGGACAAGGAACTGGTCAGAACGGGGCTGGCGAAGACCGCGTCGTACGTGGACAACTCGGTCGAGAACCTCTCGAGCCTCGTGGTGCTCGTCGAGTCCGGGATCGCATTCGATGCTGCTGACCGGCGATGCGCGCGGCGACGACGTGCTCGCGGGTCTTCGTGAGCTGGGCCGGCTGCAGGGCAACACGCCGCTGCGCTCTCGACATCGCTCAAGCTGCCGCATCATGGGAGCATCCGCGATCTCGACGAGGATTTCTTCCAGCTGCTTCCGGCGACGCACTACGTCGTGTCGGCGAACGGCAAGTACGACAACCCCGATCTGGAGGCCATGAAGATGCTGTCGCGCAATCAGGCACGGACGATGGCTTCACGATCCACCTGACGAACCACACGCCGTGGCTCGACAAGTTCTTCGCGGCAGAACGGAAGAAGAAGCGGAAGTATTCCGTCTCGTATCCGGAAGACACGGAGGTCGCACGATCGTGAACCTTGGCGAGAAGCTGTCAGTGTCGTAATCGCGGGCCGACCTGAAGATCGGCAGCCTCACCTTCGACGTCGTGAGGCCAGCCACAGGCGCAGCCCCACCAGTGCGCAGATCGCACCGATGACCGCCCACCGCGTCTGACCGGTCATGAAGCTGCCCGGGAGCACGCCGATGCCCTGGAACAACCAGACAACGCCGAGCGCAAACAGGATGATGCCGCCGAAGCGAAGCGCGTATGTATTCATTGATCTCGCGAGGTGTGTGCGGGTGCGGGATGCATGGCGTCGAATTCGACAGGCACTGTATCAGGGTGCGCGGTCGTTGCGAAGCGCACGCCGGGAGCGAATCGGAGGTATGGTGGGACAAGGAGCCGACATCACATGACCAGGGAACTGATCCCGCTCTCGACACGATTTGCCGAAGCGCTGCGCGGCGCCGCCGATCTCCACGAACGACAGGTCCGGAAGGGGACGACGATCCCGTACATCGCGCACCTGCTCGGAGTGGCGTCGATTGCGCTCCATCATGGCGCCGACGAGGACGAAGCGATCGCGGCGCTGCTGCACGATGCCATCGAGGATGCGCCGAGGGAACTGGGCGCCAACTGGGTGCAGAACTGGCTCCGCTTTCGTTTCGGCGAGCGCGTCCTCGACATCGTCGAAGGGTGCACCGATGCCGATGTGTCGCCCAACCCGCCATGGCGCGTGCGGAAGGAGGCGTACATTGCCCGGCTGCCGAAGGAGCCTTCATCGGTCCTGCTGGTGTCGGCAGCGGACAAGCTGCACAACGCGAGCGCCACGCTGTCTGACTACCGCGAGATCGGCAACCGGGTCTGGAAGCGGTTCAATCGCGACGCCGGCAAGGCCGGGGTCATCGGCTACTACCGCGGTCTCGCCACCGCTTACCAGAAGACGAAACACCATCCGCGCCTGGTGAAGGAACTCGACGCCGTCGTGTCGCAGATCGAGTTCGAAGCGGGGCACGTCGGTGTGTGGCCGCTGCCGGTGAAACGCTGACTGTCGGTGAAACGCCGGGACGCTAGGGCCGCGTACGCGGCGAGTGGCGGCGTTCGGGCTGTACCCTGAGAGGACGGCTCGCCGGCACGGCCATCGCTGCGCGGCTGGCTTCAATCTGCCGCGTCAGCGACCGGCAGAGCTGTTCGGCCGAGTCGCAGAGCTGCTGCGCCTGATCGCACAGTTCCTGAAGCCGTTTGATATGCGGATCGACGGCCTTCATCCCGCCACGGGACTTGCAAGGTATTTGCCTCAGTGCGGCCAGAGCGCGCGGACGAACGTGCGCAACGAGCGGATGCCTGCAACGGCAGCGATCGAGGCGAGGAGCAGGACGAGCGCAATCGCGCCAGCGAGAATCATCGCAGCCGGCATCGTAGCATCCAGCCCGCCACGGCCGATCGCAGACTGCCGTTCGTGCGACTGCCGTTCGTGCCGACGGGCTGGACCGGGTGCCAGAGCTGATCAACAATGTGAAAGCGTTTGCCCGATCCGAACCCGCCTCGCACGATCCTCGATACATCCTTGCCGGAGACCGCGTAACCCATCTTGCCGGAGACCTCGTCACCCATGTTGTTTCAGTCGTTCTGGATGGCCGGATTCGAATCGGCCTGTCACGTCAACGAAGCGGGCGCACGCCTCGACATGATCGCCGCCACGCAGCACGACCGGTTCATTCGCGAGGACTACCAGCGGCTGTTGCCGTTCGGCATTCGCACCGTCCGCGACACCGTCAGGTGGCATCTGGTCGAACGGTCTCCCGGTGTGTTCGATTTCTCGTCGATGGACGGTCAGATTGCCGCCGCCCGTGAGCACGGCATCCAGATCATCTGGGACCTCTGCCACTACGGCTGGCCGCCCGATCTCGACGTCTTCAGCCCGGCCTTCATCGACCGCTTCGCGGCCTTCTCCCAGGCGACGACACGATACCTCCGCGACCGCACCGACGGCGTGCCGTACTTCACGCCAATCAACGAGATCTCGTTTCTCGCGTGGGCCGCTGGAGAAGTGGGGTGGTTCCTGCCCTACGGCAAGGGTCGGGGTGCCGAGCTCAAGCGCCAGCTTATCCGCGCGTGCGTGGCCGGCATCGAAGCGATCTGGTCGGTCGAACCACGTGCACGCATCATTACGGTCGAGCCCGTCATTCACGTGCTGCCGCCGAAAGGGCAGCCGGATGTCGGTGGCATCGCGGCTGCCTACCATCAGAGCCAGTTCGAGGCGTGGGACATGCTGTCGGGGCTGCGCGAGCCCGAACTTGGCGGGCACCCGAAGTACCTCGACATCATCGGAGTGAACTTCTACCACGACAACCAGTGGGAACACCCCGGCGGCGAAAAGATCCATTGGCACATCCATCCCCGCGACTCACGGTGGGTGCCATTTCACCTCCTGCTGAAAGGTGTGTACGACCGCTACCGCCGTCCGCTGCTGGTCGCCGAGACCAGTCATGTCGGCATCGGCCGGGCCGAGTGGATCCGCGAGATGGCCGACGAGGTGTGTCTCGCCATGGAAGACGGCGTGCCGCTCGAAGGCGTCTGCCTGTATCCGATCGTCGATCGGTTCGAATGGAACGATCCCACGCACTGGCACAACAGCGGGTTGTGGGACTACGACATCCTGCCGGATGGAACGTTCGCTCGCGTGTTGAATATCGAGTACGCGACCGAGTTCCGCCGGTCACAGCAGAAGGTCGCCGAGGTCATGGAGCGGATCACGAGCACAGCTCAGGGGTAGACAACCGGTCTGGAGGTCGATTCCAACGTGATCGGGGGCGTTGGCGCTCATACTGGGATTGGGACGGGAATCCGCAATCCCGGTGCGGGCTCGGGTGCAGGCATGAGATTCACAACGGCGATCCTCCTCATCGTGATCGCGCTTGGTGCAACCGAGGCGCAGGGACAGGGCCGCGCCGGCTCGCAGGCGCGGCCGGACGCTGATTCGCAAGCGCCGAGCGCTGAGTCGCGGCCGCAGGGTGGACCGCACCCGTCGTCGCAGCAGTGGCAGACACACGCGAACTCACAATTGCCCCCGCTGATGCCTCCGGTGCCGCCACTGCCGACGATCGGTCTTCCGCTGCCTCCGATCGGACTGCAACCGCCCGGCGCTCACTCGAATCGCCCCGACGCGAACGTCAACCAGCTCGCTGGACCGCGTCGATCACCCGGCCGCTGGCGGGGGCCGGGTGTGTCTCCATACGTGCTGCTGGTTCCGTATGGCATCGAGGTGCCGGTCGATGCCCCACATCCGCAGGACAATCCGCCGCGCGCCGCGGAGCAGAGTCCCCCCACCGGCACGTTGTGGATGGACATCGAGCCCGGCGGTGACTGGCAGCTGTTTGTGGACGGGTATTACATCGGCACCACCAGCGAATTCCGCAGCGGGATCGAGCTCGACGCGGGCCCGCACGCAATCGAGATCCGGGCCGCCGGATACGACACCCTCCGCTTTGGCGTGAATATCAGTGCCTCTCGCTCGATGACCTATCGAGACACGCTGACGCCGTCGAACGGGTCATCGCCCACGCCGCCCAGGGCCCGCGCACCGGAGGCCGCGGCTTCGGAAGTCCCGATGACGCTCTACGTCATCCCGGGCTGCTACGCGGGCAACGTCCCGCCGGAGGTGTCCACGCTGCCGAAGGGCTGCGATCAGAGCCGACTGTCAACGGTCCAACGCTGATTTCTTCGGTCCGACGCTGATATCTACCGACAAGGCCTGATATCTCCGGTACGACGCTGACTATTCGCGCGGGGTATCGTCCGAGGGCTCATCGTCAGAGGAGTGCGACTGTGCTCTGCGCTCTTTGACGCGTCGGTCGGCCGCCCGTCTATCGTTCTTCGGCACACCGTACGGCGCGTCGGACCCCGTGACCGCGGCGAGCACCGACTCGTGCAGCTGGCCGAGATCGTACGGCTTGCCGACGACTTCCAGAATGCGTTCGTCAACGGCGATCAGGCGCCGGATCGCGGCCTCATTGGTCGTGGTCACGACGATCGGGCAGGTGACGTCAGCGTCCTCGCGGAGCTGCTGGACGACCGACCAGTTCGCCTCGTAAGGGATCGCCACGTCGAGCACGATCGCATCGGGCCGATACGTCGCCATCAGCCCTCCACCCGTCAGCGTGCCCTCGCGCAGCGGCTTCAGCGGGCACGCGGCCGTGGTCCAGCCCTGGATCAGGAAGAATTCCTCCAGCATGTCGGTGGTGTCCGGTGAGGAATTGATGATGAGGATGCGCATCGGCTGCAGGGCGTGTCGAATCAGCCCATGCAGACTAGCAGCTGCCGGAAACAGCCGTGCTCATGCTTGCACGTATTTTTTAACGGCGATTCAGAATGCCCTGCGACGACCGCTCAGTGGGTCAATGCGTAGAGCAGCACGTTGACGCCGAGCGCGTATCCGGGAACCGAGAATTCCAGGAAGTACTGTCGGCTGTCGCCTTCGCGCTCGAAGGAGTCGCCGACGTCGGTGTTGTGCGTGATGAACACCATCACGCGTTTGTGCTCGTCGAGGATGGCGCGTGCGTGGGGGACGGCGCTCTCGGCGCCGCGTTCGGAGGTCGGTCCGCCCGGGCCGCCCCAGAAATTGATGGACGGAATCTGCGGCACGCGCGTCACAACCATCTGCGAATGAAAGATCGGGTGCTCGATGGGCAGGTCGACGATCGGATAGGTGCCTGACGGGAGGACCCGGTGAATCTGGCTCTCGAATATGTCCCAGGCCCGTTCGCCCCAGAAGTCGTCCGCCCAGAGAAACCCGCCTTTCATCAGGTAGTCGCGCAGCGTGGCCGTCTCCTGATCGTCCAGGTAGATGGAACCGACCTCCGTCATCATGATGAACGCGCAGTGCGAGAGTGGCAGCGGGTCGCGCAGGCTGACCAGCAGATGCTTCGGCACGTTGTCGGCATCGAGTCCGACCGGCGTCTTGGTCAGTTCGGACAGGCGCACTGACAGGTTTTCATCGGCGCGCGGGAAATCGACGCTCCAGTTTCCGCCGTCTCCGTTGGACGCCTGACGGAACACCACGCGGCAGAATTGAAACGTGCCGTCGAAGTCGTCGAGCGTGGCGTACGCCAGCTGACGCTGAGAAAAGAAGCCTCCGCGACGTCCACCGCGTTGCGCCGCCGCCAGCCCGGCCACGAACAGAACGAGCACGACCGCCGCCAAAGCCGGTTTTCGCATGGCGCCCTTAGTCTATGGCAGGTCACGCGCGCGTCGTGTGCGGGACATCGGCATCCAGCGACACCGCACCGGATGTGTCGCCGGCCACACCGCACCGATGTCGCCGATGCTAGCGGCGCTGCACGACGATGCGGACGCGCATCGTGTAGGGGACGGCAACGCCCACGCGAGTGGCAGGTTTGTATTTCCACTGCGCGATCGCGGTGTTGACGAGCAGCGCGTCGTAGCGGGGCATGATCGGCACCGTCATGCGGGCTGCGGCCACCGAGCCATCCGCGTTGATGGTCAGCTCGATTTCACCCGTGCCGCGCGTCACGTAACCCAGGTCCGTACCTGGCGTGAATGGCGGAATCGGCTGGACGATGGCGACGGGCACCGTGAAGCCTGGTGCGCTCGCTGCGTCCTGCGGAGCCGGTGTTGCGGCGGCCACGCCGGAGGGTCGGGACGTGGAGCCAGGCTGTGCGGTCGGAGCCGCGGCGGCTGCGACAGCTGCGGCGCCCGCAGGCGGAGACGACACTGGTTGCCGGCCGCGATCCGCGGATGCGGGTGCCGGCCCGGCAGCTGCCGTTGGTGACGGCGTTGCCGGCCTGGGTTGGGCCGCCGCCGGAGCCGCGGCCGCAGTTGCCAGGCGGAGGAATCCTTCGGCGACGACTCGCATATCCGCGAGCGATGCGTCGCCTGCCAACCCGATTGCCGGATCATCGAGCAACGTCACCGCGGTGTTGAACTGATCGCGGGCCTCGGCCATCTGCCCCTTCTGATAGAGATCGCGGCCGCGCTCGTAGGCCTGCTTGACCACTCCGCGAGTCACGCGCGGCCTGACCTGTTGCAGCATGGCGGCAAGGCGAGGCGGCAGGTCTGGCGGAACTGGAGCCGTCGGCGCGGCGAGGACCATCTCCTCGATCGGTCGTTCGGCGTCGGCGGCGCGGTCGAGTGCGATCAGACACAGTGCACGATACAGTCGCGCAGACTGCTGGTCCTGCAGCGTCGCGATCTGCGCCGCGGTGAGCGAGTCGAGGGTCTGGAGTGCCTGCTCGTACTGGGCCGACTCATACAGCGCCTTCGCATCGACGAGCGTGACATCGGCCGCGCGAAGATGTTGTGACCCGCTCATCACTGTGAGCGCCACGAGTCCGTTGATGAACCGGCGTCCGACCTTCTTCACCTGAATGCCACGCTTACCCTTGCTGGTGTGCCGGCGGAGACCACGACCTCGCGGGACTGTTCACCAAGCTCCGGATGCTGGAACCGGATCTGATGACGGCCGAGCGCAACGCGCAGATTGCCGAGAGGCGTGTCGCCTACGGGCTGCCCGTCCACCCACACGTGAGCCCACGGCTGCGCATTGACCTGCAGCAGACCATCGGGCACGGCCGGGCGCACTCTGGCGATCTCGCCTGCGACGACGGTGACCTGCGCACTACCTTCGAAGCCGAGCGCCTCGTTGCGGAGCTGAAGCTGATGTGAACCAGGGGGGAGCGCCAGCGGACCATCCGAGGACGAGCCGAGTGACCGACCACCTTCGAAGACCTGCACGTCAATCGGGGCGCGAAGATCGATCCACCCGGATTGGGCCAGCGGAATGAGCAGGGACGTGGTGGTGCCGCGCTCGACTGTCACGTTGTGATCGAGCGTGCTGTCGCCATTGACGATTTGCACGCGGTGTCCTCCGGCGCTGACGCCGTCGAGCGTCAGCGGGGTGGTTCCGCGGCGCCTGCCGTCCACGATGACGGTGGCTCCGGCTGGTGTACTGCGAATCGTCAGCCGCCCTGCCGTTTGCTCGACTGCTGATGTCCGACGCTGTGGGTTTCACCTCCGACGCTGCAGACGTGCGGGACTTTTCCCAGTCTCTCCTGGTACGCGCGTCGTCTCTCCTGGCGCGCGCGTGGTGGTCGCAGCCGAGGGTGTCGGCGCTGGTGCAGCGTCTGTCGCTGGCGCTGACGCGGCCGCAGCAGATGCCGGTGCGCCCGGCGCGACGCTCTGGCACTGTCTCCGTGTTGGCAGCAGCGTTTGAATTTCTGTCGCGCCGGATGAGAGGCGAGAGCGCCAGGGCTTGAATGGCGATGATGATCGCGAGCACGGCAATGATCTGCCGCTGAGACGGTGGCCACCAGCCGCGCCCTGGTGTCGCGCCGGCTGAATAAGGCCGAGGCACGTTCGCGGATTCGGATGGGAAGTTGTCGAGAAGAGGATCCGCCAGCGGAGCCACCAGGGGCAGAACAGCGTCGAGCCTTACGTCCGTGGACGATGGGACGTCGTGGACAAGGCTGGCTCCAGGCGCGTCAGTCCCGTTTGCGCCCGTTGGCGGCCCATCGAACGCGCCTTTGCCGCGCAAGCGCTCACCACCTGGAGATACGGGTCGTAGGACTATCCATTCTATCCGTGCTTGGCGTAATGACGTTGAGAGGAAGCCAATCATAGGCCGCTTTCGGCGCTGACCCATGAGACACTGTTCCTATCCAAACCATCATGTGGTCCTATGCTGAAGAGGAGATGATTCCTACCGTCGCCACGTGAACGAGCTGTTCCACTGCCGTGTTCGGTCTGCGACGTACCGACCGTTGTGCAGAGCATGGCCGACGTTGCGCCGGTGGCAGTGATTCATGCTCGACAGTTCGATGGTCCCGTCCTCGCTACGGAGCTGAGAAGCGACATGCTGAATGACCATCGTGGGATGGCGTCGCGATTGCACTGGCCGAAATACTATGTGACTCGCTGCACAGTGTCTGCTATACGGTGGCGTGAGTCGCACACGCAACAATGCAGATACAGCGCGACTGTTTCTTCGACCGGGAATCCGGCAAGTGATGCAGCTGAGATGAACCACGGGTGCTGGGTCCTTAGATGACAGGCTCCGACACGATTACGGTAGGAATCGTCGAAACCCAACAACTGCGTCCGCGACGCGTTGCGGGCTCTTCTCGAAAGCAGCGCTAACGTCCGGGTCGTCGGTGAGGCGACGGGCGCGTCTGATGCGCTGGCGATGATCGACGCGACTACTCCCGACGTCGTCGTCATCGGTATGGACGGCGGCGGTGAACGCGAATTCGCGCTGCTTCACCAGCTCCCGGAATTTGCCGATCGAACCCACTGCCTCGTGCTGACGAGTAATCGCGATCCTGGACTGCACAGTGACGCGATTGAACTCGGCGCGCGTGGCGTGATCACTAGAGATCAATCGGGGCCCGCGTTTCTGAAGGCGTTGTTCAAGGTGTGTGAGGGCGAGATCTGGCTGGACCGCGCCAGCACTGCCGGCGTCGTGAGGCGCCTCACCCGCCGGCGTGTGGACGACGATCCGGAGGCGATGAAGGTCGAGAGCCTTACGCCCCGCGAGCGGCAGATCGTCTCACTGGTGACGGAGGGGCTGACCAACAGGGATATCGCGGAGCGTCTCTTCATCAGTGAAGCGACGGCGCGCAATCACCTCACGTCCATACTGGACAAGCTCGAGCTGGCTGACCGGTTCCAGCTGACGGTGTATGCCTTTCGCCGCGGACTGGTGATCTGTCCACACACACCAGCGATGCTCCGCGTGGCCGCGAGCATGACGTCCGGACGCGAACGTACTGCAGAGGCGAGCGAGCAATCACATCCGCGACGCCATCGGAGCAATCAGCGGCTGAAGCGGGCGAGTCAGGCTCGACGCGCTGACTGTTGCGTTTCCGTGCAGCGCGTCGCGCGCGGGAGGCCACCCTGCGCGGCATTCGTTAGAGCCGGCGGCGAGAGCATTTGGAGAGCCCAGCCGCGAGAGTTGGCGTTCGTTGTCACACCGTTGCTGATTGACGATCACGACACGCTCACGAATGAACGCCTGAGCTCCTGATTCAAGCGGCCGCCTCTGCTCGCAGAGTTGTTCCTGACCAGAGTTGTTCCTGACCTACGGTGACGCGGCGAACGCGATCGCGGTCAGTTCTGGCAGGAGCGTTCTGGCTTCGACCTCTACCCGCATCGCTCGTCCCGCCTTGTCCCGTAGCGCGACTGGTCCCAACTCGCCACTGCGCCCGCCTGTGTGCTTCTGCCACACTGCCGCCAACGGGAGATCGGCGCCGAGCGCCGAGTCGAACACGGTCTTGGCCGTGAGTTCCGCGCGAGTGTATCCGGTCAGCGCCTCCGCACCGCGGCTTGCGGCGAGCAGCCCACCGTGTGGGTCGATCCCGACGATTGCCGCGTGAACCCTGCCGATCACCGCGCACATCTGCTCGATGCGCTCGCCAGGGTCGCCCGATGTCGCCTCCAGCGTGCCGAGCGTCAGCAACGCTCGCCGCAACTGACGATGAAGGAAGCGCTCGGGAGGTGTGGCGCGCGTCAGGTCGTCCACGGCGGTGAGCACCGCGTGCCCGGACACTGGCTCACCGAGCAGCAGCGTGGTGCCGGTATGCCGGTTGCGGCCCGCGGGGTCCGCCTGCAACTGCACGGCGGCGAGCACCACGGCCGGCACATCCGACGTGGAACGCTCGGCGCGCAGCGCCTTCACCAGCGCGAGTCCGCGCGCGCCCGCGCTCTGGGGTCCAACAATCACGACATCGGGGAGCCGGCGAGTGATCGTCTGGAGCGCCTCGATTTCGTCGGCGACCGCGTAGACCGCGTATCCCGCCTCTTCGAGCAGGCTGGTGTAGATCAGGCGCGTCTGCACCTCTGGCGCGATAAAGAGCACGCGCGGCGCAGCAATCCACGGCACGTCGGCATTCCGTCGTGGAACCAGACGCCGGCGTTGTCGGATGCGACGGTCGGACCTCGTCGCGAGTGGCTGTGTGTGCACGTTGACGTCTTTCCTGTGAGCGTTTCCCGTGGTGTCCTGTGAGGGCGCTTCGTGTGGCGCGCGGCGCGTCACGGTCGGATTGTCGAACGTGTTCCACATCGGCGCAGCTCCGATCTGCAGGTGCGTTTTCAAACGAATCGCGTCCGGGGATCTTCAAACCGCCCTCGGCCGTCGGGTCCAGGACCAGACGCTGCGCCAGTGTTGCACCGAGCGTTCAGGTCCACTCCGTCTCTCCGGCGATCCTGAGGGTTTGCGGTTCCGATGCCGTGCGCGGCTCCGAGTTGTCGTCAGTCGCGATCAGGTGAAGCAATTGCGGAGCCCAACCGAAGTCCGTGCGGCAGAGCCTCACCGAATGCCCGGTTCGTGTCGGCCATCGACCGCGGGACGACCTCGTGCAACGGCCGCAGCGCAGCAGGATCGGAAGTGGAGGAGAGCAGCCGTTGCCGTGCGGCATCGCGCGCCTCCGCGTCCAGATCGCGCAGCGGGTCGCCCGTGAGTGCCGCGACCTGCACGATGGCCGCGGCCAGTTCCGGCGTGTGGCGGGTCAATGCGATTAGCTGCTCGAGCCAGCGGGATGCGTCGGGCGCCGGCACGACGCTGGTCAGCGGTCCGTAAGCCGGCGTACGGGCGCCGAGCCGACCGATCGCCCATGCGAGGCTCGTGTTGCCGGGATCGCGACGCAGACGTCGCATCACCTCGTCGCCGATCTTCACCCGCACGCCGGCGTCGAGACGCTCGAGGTTGGCGAGCAATCGCCAGCCTTCCCGTTCCACCTGCGGGTTCGGCTTCTTCGGCTTCTGCGTGCCAAGGCCGAGTTCGCCCATCACGCGCTGGGCGAGCTCGCGCTGCTGCCCTGCCGAAAATCCGCCGGAGGCGCGCTGCCACAACACCAGCCACTCGACCCGGTTCTGTATCGAGCTGGGAAAGACCGGACCCGCAACGTAGACCTTTCTCGCCTCGCCGATTCGCCATGGGTCCTTCGCCGCGCCGAATCCTGGTCGCAGGCAGAACCCGAACAGGTTGAGCCAGCGTGCTTCCAACTGCGGCGACAGGCGGCGGCCCTCGGCGACGGCGAGCAGATTGTCGGCCAGCACGCGGATGGTCCCAAGCGGCCACGCACTCTTCGCGTAGCCCAGTTGCTGCTCGAGATGCGCCACGATGGTTTCAGCGGTGACGCCCGCGGCTATCCTTTGGTCTACTGGCGATGGGCGATGGGCGATGGGCGATGCGTCGAACAGCGACCGGACGAGCTGTCCCGCCTCCGCAGTCGCGCTCTCGGCGATCAGCGCTTCGCCCGGTGGCACAACGCCAGCGTTGGAAACGACCGCGGCATCACCTTCGACCGTACTTCCGCCAGGAACGGTCGGCTGCTCGTCAACAGGCGCAGCCTGCCTGACCTGGAACTGCAGTCGCCAGCGGTGTTCGGTCGTGACCGACTCGCACCACACTTCGAGCGTGCCCACCTCCGTGTACGCGACCGACAGGCGAACGGGCAGCTCGGTGTGCCGCGACCGTTTGCCGTAGCGGAGTACCGTCACCATGGCCGAATGTTCCTGCACGTCCTCTCCCGGCTCCACGGTGACGATCTCGCCTGCGCGATCGCTGCGCGTCGTTGCGCTGTAGAGCGCGAACGAGACCGGCTGGTTCGTCATGACAGAGAAGGAGTGATCGAACGTCTGCCGCGTCCCTTCTTCGGTGCCTCGTGCGAGTACGCAGACGGCCGCCGCGGTCCTCTGCTGGTGTGCCCCGTGCAGGGCGATGTAGTAGGCACGCCCGCTGCCGGCCCTGACGAGCGCACCGGCGCCGCCGAGGCCCGCACGAAGACGTGCGTACGTCGCGGCGCCGAGCGCAACAGCCCCTTCGAGGTCTGTTGCCGTCAGCACGCGCGGCGCAGTCCCGAACCAGTCGGTCAGCACCTGGTGAACGCGCTCTCGCGCTGCCGGAGGATTGAAGAAACCGCCATTGAACAGCAGCAGGTCCGGACGCACCATGGAGCGGCCAGCAGCGAGGATGACGGCGCGGTGGCCGTCCGGAAACACCGCGGCGGAGCGCGCGAGAAATCCTGCCAGGTGACGCGTGATGGCGGGATCGGATTCGTAGGGCAACCCCAGCTCGCGGAGTCCCGCCCGGCGATCCCGTCCGGCGCCGATGTCGTCAGCGTCCCCGCGCGGAAGGAACAGGTGGAGGTGCTCCTGCACTTCGTCCCGCGTCAGCTCGACGGTGACCGACTCGCCTACCAGCGAGCGGCCGCCGCCCAGCACAGTGACAGGCACGCGATCGGGCCCGGTCTCGTGAAGCATCCGTTCCTTGGCGCGGCTGCACAGACGGCGCAACGCGGATCGCTGCGTGATCGACAGGCGCAGGGTCGGACGCAGTTCCGCAATCTTCCGCTCGGCGATCACCGCCAGCGCCAGGTCCAGGTTGTCGCCGCCGAGCAGCAGGTGGTCGCCGATAGCCATCCGGTCGAACGCGGGAGAGCCTGCCTCCAGCCGCACGCGGATCAGGCTGAAGTCGGTGGTGCCGCCGCCGACGTCGCACACCAGCGCGACCTCATCGTCTGCCGGCGCGAACGTGGCCTCGTGCCCGGACATCCAGGCGTAGAACGCGGCGATCGGTTCCTCCAGCAGCGTCACGCGCGAGAGTTGCGCCGCGTGCGCCGCCTCCACGCTGAGTTCGCGGGCTTCTTCGTCAAACGAGGCGGGAACCGTGAGCACGATTGATTGCCGCTCGAATCGGAGCGCGTCGTTCGTTCGTGCAACCGTCGCGTTCCAGGCGTCGCGCAGGTGAATCAGATATCGTGCGGAGGCCTCGACCGGCGAGACGCGTGGGCCGGTGGCGCTGCCACCCCACGGCAGGAACGCGGCACGACGGTCGACACCTGGATGGGCGAGCCACGACTTGGCGGAGGAGACCTGCCTGCCGGGAACCAGCGCGCCGGTGTCGCGCGCCAGCACGCCCGCGATCCATTCGGGCGCCGCCTCCCAGGGAAGGGTGACGAGGCCGCGCGAGGTCTCGTCAGACTCCGGGAAATACAGGAAGGAGGGAAGCGCCGGCCGCGGCTCGACCACACCGGGGCTGGTGAGTTGCGGGATGGCGAACAGTTCGGCCGGTGGGTTCGGGCGGCGCGTGTCGACGAAAGCGACCGACGAATTCGTCGTGCCGAGATCGATCCCGATCAGAAATGGCGTGGGCACCATTTCACGCGTGAGCGCCTTCGCGGATGTTCAACTCCAGCTTCCACTGCTGCGCGCTATCCTTGGCGTGACACCAGAGTTCCAGCGTGCCGGTTTCGGTGACGCGACTCTCGAGCGTGACAGGCACCAGTGCCTCCTCCACCTCCGGCCTGGTGGACACAGCGCTCGCGACGGCGGGATCGGCATCGAGGGTCACCTCGAGCGGGCCGAGTTCCTCGAGTTCATCACCCCAGTCCTCGATCACCGATCCGGGAGGATCGCTCTTGCGAATCGTCGAGGTGAGAAACCGGAATTCCGCCGGCACTCCCACCGACAGGCCGAACTCACGCCCGGCGATCGACGGCGCTCGTCCCTTCTTCCATCCCGAACGGCACGACGCAAAGCGCCTTGAGCGGGGCGGGAAACCCAGGCACCGATGGCAGGGCGCTCTCGATGCCGATGTAGTAGCTGCGTGAGGCACCGCTGCGGATACGCACGCCGCGTCCGCTGGCCCGCGCCCGCCCGTAGTAGGCGGCGCCGCGCGCAACCGCGTGATCAAGGTCTGGCGCATCGAGCACATGGACCGCATCGAGCGGCGCGAATCCTTCGCGCGTCAGCCACGTGTTCAGCACGTCGACGATGCGCGTCCGCAACGGTTCGGCTTTCATGACGCCGCCGTTGAACAGCACGTGCGTCGGACATGCGAGGCCCCCTGGCCCGCGTCTCACCGCCGATGCAGAGGGGCCGCCCACGGCCTGACGGGAGAGAAAGCGCGCGAGGTGGCGCGTCACCGCCGGGTCCGCGGCATAGGGCAGCCCCAGTTCCTGGAGACCTGCCGCTCGTCGTCGCGCCGGCATGTCAGTCGCGTCGACGCGCGGGAAGAAGCCGTCGATGAGCAGTTGGTCGAGATCGGCGCGGCGAAGCTCTCCACGAATGGTGCCGCCGATCAGGCGCGTGCCCTTTCCAAGCACGGTGATCGGGTGCGCATCCACACTCGGATCGGCGAACAGCTGTTCCTTCGCGACGCGGCACTGGTGCCACAGTGATTGCATCTGCCATGTGTCGATCCGGTGCCCCTCGTCCTGGAGCCGCTGCTGCATCACGCGCGCGAGCGCAAGGTCCATGTTGTCGCCGCCGAGCAGGATGTGGTCGCCGATCGCCACACGCTCGAGCGCGAGGTCGCCGTCGTGTTCGCCGACGAGAATCAGGCTGAAATCGGTGGTGCCGCCGCCGACGTCGCACACGAGCAGGAGGTCGCCCACGCGGAGGCGTCGGCGCCACTCGTCGCCGGCGCTGTCGATCCATGCGTAGCACGCCGCTTGCGGCTCCTCGAGCAGCGTCACCCGCGGCAGGCCGGCCTCCGTGGCGGCGCGAAGCGTCAGTTCGCGCGCCTCCTCATCGAACGATGCGGGCACGGTGATCAACACATCCTGCCGATCGAGCGACAGCGCCGGATCCTGTGCGGCGAATCGCGCATCCCACGCGTGCCGCAGATGCCGCAGGTACCGGGCTGACGCCGCAACGGGCGACAGCTTCGTCACCTCGTCGGGTGCGCCCCACGGCAGGATCGGCGAAGTGCGATTGGCCCCGCTGTACGACAGCCACGACTTCGCCGACGCCACAAGCCGCGAAGGGTTCTCTGCTCCGCGCTTGAGGGCCAGTTCTCCCGTGACCATCCGCTCATCGTCGCCGGGCCAGGGAAGCGCAAGACTGCCGGCGGGGAAGTCGAATTCGCCGGCGATGTACAGAAACGACGGCAGGAGTGTGCGGGCGGAGACCTCTCCCGGGTTGACGAGCTGCGGCACCGGAACGATGTCGATCGCGAGCGCATCCCCGCTGCCCAACGCGCCGCAGGCGATGGCCGAGTTCGTGGTCCCGAGATCGATGCCGACGCTGTAGGTGGCTCCGCCTGACGACATCAGGCGACCTCGACTTCAGCCGGGGCAACGACCATGCGGCCGCTCACGCCAAGTGGCGGAAGCTCGACCCGAGCGACCCGCCACCCCGCGTGGAGGAGGGTGCCCTTGAAAGGCGGCTGTCCGACGACGTTGCCAACCAGGTGGAGAGCGGCGGGATCTATCCGCTGGTCCTGGCCGACGGTGATTGGCTCGCCCTCGCGTCCCTGAAGAATCGCTTCGAGCGTGACGTACCGATCGAGGACGCGGCGACAGCCGGCGTGGACGTCTCGTGCCGTGCCGCCGATCTGCGCGTCCGAGTACGCGCGCGAGATCCTCGCGAACAAAGTCGACGAAACGGCCTTCCCTCTGCAGCAGCGCAAGCACCTGGACCGCAGCGTCAGCGTTACCGGTGCCTGTCGGCGTCGGTGCTGGAGGTGGAGAACTGGTCGTCTGCAAGGCTGTGGGAAGGCGGCCTTTGAAAAGGATTGTGAAGAACGCCGCGAACGCGAGCTTGATCCGAGTCCACACACCATCCATCGCACGCTCCGGCTTTGATTCTCCCACGTGGACGCCAGTCCCGAAGCTGATCCAGCCGGCGAGGTGGTGTGAAGTCGGACGAAAAAACCGCAAACGCGGGCAGCCGTTGCGCGGGTCGTGACTGACGCGCCAGCGGGTCCGCAGCTTGCTTCTCGAGCCGGTGTGTCAAACGGACTGTTCTTCGATGGAGATCCCGCAACCGATAGCACGCGACGTCAACTCGAACGTCTCCTGGACGACACGACCGAAGCGTCGCACCTGGGGGGTCGCCTTCGCTGCCGGAGGCGCCGCGTGGGGAGCGTGGCGGCTGTTTCGCGCGATCAAGTCACGGGCGTCAGCCGAGCCCCAGCCGCCTTCTCACCACTCCATTCAGCGGTGAGCGACGTGACGCGAGCTGATAACCGCCGCCTCGTCGAGGGCCTGTTCCGCTCCCGGGAACGTCGTTTGCTCATCGCGATGTATGGCCATAACTACTCAACTGAGGCAGTACGGTACACGCCGACTCACTCGACGGCTGTCGCGGTCGGTGCCGCTGGTAGGTGGGATGCTGGCGCTCGCGACGCTCGGATCCGCCATGCGCCGCAAGGGCTGGTTTCGTGGTGCGGCCGATACCATGCTCGATTTCATTCCGTTTGTCGGCGGCGCCAAGAACATGGCCGAGGTAGCTCGGGGGCGGGACTTCATTCGCGACAAGCAGCCACGGTAGCAGCGCTGGCACCGCGATTGCTGTTTACAGGAGCAACGCTTCGCCCGATCGCGTTCCGCGAGTCGGCAACCATCCTTCCACCACGAACGGGGAGCTTGCTCCCCGTTCCCGTCACGCACTCGTCCACTGAATCTGACCGTCGGCGCACCTAATGGTGGCATCTACGCTCGACGCCCCGCGGCGCGAAACAATTGGGCCGCTCGCTGTGGAGCGGCCCGGCAGATTACCGCTTCCGGTCGTTGTCCAGACGCGCAACCGAGTCTTCCACCCGGTCGATGTATTCGCTGACGCGCGCCTTGCTCACGTCCCACCAGTCGTCGGCTGACGCGGACTTCAGGCGGTCCACGTCGTCATCGAGCTTCTTGACGCGCGCGCGTACGTCGTCGAGTTCGGTTTGCCTCGACCCACGCGCCTTCACCTTGTCGAGCGCCTGCTGCATGGAGTCCACCCTGACGCGCAGGTCGGCGACAAACGTATCGCGCCGCGACGTGAACGGCGCTGCGCTGGCGCTCGGCTTTCGCCGCGGCTGCATCCTTGTCGTGAGCCGCCACCGGCAGACTTCGCAGCCCGGTCACGTGCTTCACGTCAGCCTCGACATCGTCCGCCGTCCGCTTCATGGCCTGCTCGTGGCGGTCCCACCAGTTCTCGGGCGTGGTCGTCCTGAGATCGGCCACCGCCTTCTTCACGTTCGCCACGTCTTCGGTCAGTTCGGTGCGCACCCGGGCCGATGCGGCTCCGGCGGTGCCTCTGGGTGTAGCCGCGGTCTTCGCGATCTTCTGCTGGTAATCACGGTCGAGCGCCGCGACGCGCGCATCCATGCGGCCGATTTCCTCATCGTGCACGCGCCGGAGCTCTGCCTCGCGTTCTGCCGCGCGGGTCGCCTCGTCGGCGGCGGCTGTCGTGGTCCGCTCATCCCTGGCCGTGCTGCGGCCGCATCCGGTAACGGTCATTGCCAGGACGAGCGCCCCAGCGATTGCGAAATGTGTGTTGCGCATTCGATGATCCCTCCGCGGTTGAGCGTTGCAGGACACTCGCCATCGGTTCTCGACACGGATTTCAACCGCACCCGGACTTCGACGAGGCGTGTCCTTCAGGGTTCGAGCTCAGCTAGCATTCCTTCACCTGCTGAGTGCCGGCGGGCCGGCGCTGCGCAGACGCTGAAGATCGTGCTGCTAGTCGCGTTCCGGCCGCGCGTTGTCGAATGCGTTCGCTTGAACGGCGAACCAGGGCGAACGGATGCCAGCCCTCGTGGTAGGCTCGGCATCGACGCCGGGTCTGAATGGGCAGACCGTGTATGCACTACATCAGCTACGACATCGGGCCCGACGACATCATCACCGCGGTGGGCGGCGAGTGGGAGTTGTTTGCTCTCGAGAACGGCGCTCCAGACCTCGTCAGCGTCACGGGGTGTTACTTGTGGGAGTTCGTCGCCGGACTGGCAACCCGTGAGGTCTACCGCGAGCTGCTGGTGCGCGTGCGTCGCGGCGACGAGGTGCAGTTCCCGTTTCGCTGTGACGGGCCCGACATCATCCGCGAGATGTCGATGATGATGCGCCCTCTCGAGAGTGGCGCCGTGCGCTTTGAAAGCTTCCTCCTGGCGACCAAGCCGCGCATGGTGAGGCAGAGGATGCATGCGGTGGAGGGCCTCCGCATGTGCAGCTGGTGCAAGCGTGTGGCGATCGGGGACGAGTGGCTCTATCCCGAGTTCGCGGTCGAAGCGCTCGCGCCATTCGAAGCGGCGGCGGACACCGCGATCGCGCACGGGATCTGCCCCGGATGCGCAGCGATGCTGTCTGTATCGCCGGACCGCTGAATCAAGCGCCCGGGGTGACCACCCGGCCCGACGTCTCGAACCGGCGGAAATTGGAATACGTCGCCTCGCCGCCGATGTTCTCGTCGACCGACGATCCCCGCATCTCCATGTAGGTCTCGTGCATCTGCACCGGGACCCACATGTCGAGTTTCGCATCGTGCCGGTACTCCACTTCCACGGTGGCCGAGGCACTCGAATCGGTTCGCGGAATCCTGAGGTCCAGCCGCGTTCTCATCACAACCCCGTCGCTCTCGGCTATCCACACCGTTCCGCGCGAGACGCGATCGGCGCCGTCGCCCTGGATGACAGTCGGCCTGGTGCGCTCGACGTAGTTCACCTTCCAGGCATCCCGGCCGCCCACCCGCTCGCGCCCGGCAAGGGTGAATGTGAATCGGGGCTGCAGTGCCGGGTCGAGGAAGGAGAGCACCAGAGTCGGGTAGTTGAAGTTGCGGAACGTGCGTCCCACATTGAACCGTGCACTGTCGTTGACGAGCCCACGCAGGAGGGAGAGACGCTCACCACCAGGGTTCCTCAGGGCATCGATGAGACGGTTCTGGCTCCCGGACACTTCCCGGCCGTCGGCGCTCACGACGTTCCGAACCGTCAGCCAGATCGCCTCGTCCGGCAGCCACAGAAAGAGCATCTCGGCTCGCGTGCGGCGGTGCACCGGTCCGACGAAGTACCGGCCCTGCGCGTGCTGCTGGTAGTCTTCGTCGCTGATCACCAGCGCGAAGTCCTGCTCGAAGCGGCGCACCTGCTCGCCCGCGCGGGAGAGCACCTGACTCAGTCGTGAGTCCGCTGGACGCGGGACAGCCTGAACAGCGAGCGCGAGCAGCGCAATCAGCACGGAACGCATCAGTCGTGCGGATTCTACGCGACTACGCCGCAGGGCTGAGGGCCCGGGCGCTCACGACATCACGACTCACAGTTGTGGATTGGTGATCAGGCAGCTGATCGTCAACACTGGATGGCTGTGAGCACCGCGCCAACACGACTCGCCATGGCCACCGCGGCGCTCATGCTGGCCCACCAGGTCGCGGGGAAGGCCTTCCGGGATGCCGCGTTCCTGTCGACGTGGCCCGCGACAGCGCTGCCGGCGATGACGATGGCCACAGCGCTGATCGTCGTCCTGCTCGTTCCCCTGTTCTCCCGGCTGCTCGACCGGCTCGACCCGCCGACCGTGGTCGCGGCGGGGTTCCTTCTCAGTGCGGTCGCGCACGGCGCGGAGTGGCTCCTCTTCGACGCCGGACGCTGGGTGGTCGTGGTGATCTACCTGCACCTTGCAGCGGCGAGCGGATTGTTGCTGTCGGGGTTCTGGTCTCTCGTGGACGAACGCTTCGACCCTGCGTCTGCGCGCGGAAGCTTCGGACGCATTGCCGCCGCGGGCACTGCCGGCGGCGTCCTCGGAAGCGTCGTATCGGAACGCACGGCGTCGATGCTGCAGCCGGTGACAGTGCTCATGCTGCTTGCCGCACTGCACGTCCTGTGCGGGATTGGTGTCCTGTGGATCGGACAGACTCCCGGCCTGCTCTCGCGTCGAGACAGCGACACCCGTGCGGGTACCACGTCTGGCGTGCGCACCGTGCTCTCCACGCCGTACCTGCGGGTCATCGCCGGAATCGTCGTCTGCACGACCGCCGCGTCGGCCATTCTCGATTACATGCTGAAGTCGGAGGCCGCTCACGCACTCGGCACGGGACCCCAGCTGCTGCGCTTCTTCACGGCGTTCTACGCCGTCGTGCAGGTGCTGTCGTTTCTGGCACAGACCAGCATGCACGCGGCGATGGGCCGCCTGGGAATCAGCGGTACCATCAGTGCCCTGCCGGCGGCCGTCGGCACCGCGGGGCTCGCCGCGATGCTGACCGGAAGCTGGCCGATGGTCGTCCTGCTCCGCGGCATCGACGCAGTGCTCCGCGGGTCCCTCTTCCGCAGCGGATATGAGCTGCTGTTCGTGCCGATGGACCCTGGCGATCGGCGTCGGGTCAAGACAGTGGTCGACGTCACATGCGACCGCGCCGGGGAGGCCGCCGGCGCCGGCATCGTGCAGGTGCTCATCTCGGGCGTCGCCTTGGTGGGCGGTTCGCTGCTGGCGATCGTCGTGATGCTGGCCGCGGCGGCGTACTGGCTCGCCCGGCGGCTCGAGCGCCTCTACGTCGGAGTGGTCGAGCAGGAGCTGCTCAAACGTCGTGATGCTCCTCCGATCGCGCTGGTCTCCGAAGCGGGCTGGACCATGCTGAAGCTGGAGGGACTTCCGCTGGGCCGGAACGCGGAGGTCACGGCGCCCGCCGCGTCCGGGTCGGCACTGCGCCCGCCAGCTCCGGAACTGGAGCTGATGGCGGAACTGAAGTCCGGGTCGACCACTGCTGTCGAGCGCGCCCTGACGCGTGCGTCGCGCTTCGAACGGATGCATGTCGCCGCCGCGATCGACCTGCTGGCGTGGGACGACGTCGTGCCACGCGTGCGTGAGGCGCTGGAACAGGCTGCACCGGCACACCTCGGGATGATGATCGATGCGCTGCTCGACCCGAACACTGACTTTGCGATCCGCCGCAGGCTGCCGCGAATACTGGGAACCGTGCCGCACGAAAGAAGTCTGGACGGGCTCGTTCGCGCGCTCGGTGATGCGCGCTTCGAGGTCCGTTATCACTGCAGCCGTGCGATCGATCGCATCCTCGTGAAGAATCCGGAACTGACGGTGGACCGGGCGCACATGCTCGCGGTGGTTCAGCAGGAACTGTCCGTGTCGGCGCAGGTCTGGCAGGGCTACCGGCTCCTGGATCGACCTGAGACGGACGACCGTGAAGGCATTCTCAGGGAGGCGCAGCCCGTGGGACAGCGCAACGTGGAACATGTGTTCTCGTTGCTGGCGACCGTCATTCCCCGCGAGCCTCTCGATGCCGCGTTCCGGGCGCTGATTGCGCCCGATGTGGGAGTGCGCGGCCTGGCGCTCGAGTATCTGGAGCAGGTGTTGCCGGCGGGGGTGCTCGCCAAGCTGCAGGTGCTGATCGAGGTCAGCCGCCGCGCCGCGCCGCCCCCGACCGACGCGGTCAGACTGTCTTCCGGCGATGCTCCCGGACGATCCGACTCGCCACCCAGAGCCACAGAACCGTAAGCGCGATGTTGAGGCCGGCGAATGCTGCGGTCGTCACCCCGACGGCCTGTCCCAGGCCGACGAACCCGGCGGAGGCGACGTCGCCCGCGCGCGTGAAGAAGGTGTCGATCGCTGCCTTCGCCTTGTACTTGGCTTCGCGTGTCGTCGGCAGGAAGAGCGCCTGGCGCAGCGTGTTCTGGATGGAGTAGTCCGTGCTGTTCTCGAGGATCTTGCCCACTCGCACCACCGCGAGCAGCGGCGCGACGGCGATGATGGAGTAGTTGATCAGCGCCAGCACCGGCAGGATGAACAGCGCGCCACGCACTCCCATGTAGCGGATCACCCGCGAGGTGACGAACAGCTGCAGGAGGAAGCCCACGAGATTGACCGTTGCGATGATCGATCCGGAGAAGGCCGTGACGAACTGACGGCTGGAGGCCACAGCCGCCGGGTCGGAGCCGAACCGCGACACGGCCTCGCTCACAATCAGCCGGTTCAGGATGTAGTTTCCTGTGGTGTTGACAACGTTGAGCAGCACGATCAACACGGCGATCCAGAGCAGGTAGCGGTCCTTGAGGATCAATTCGAAGCCGCCCTGCGGGCCGAGCGGCGCCTCGGCGGTTTCTGCGGCGGCGGTGTCGTCAGAGGCCCGTGTTCGTCGCTTCTCGCGCGCATCGACGAGCAGCGTGGTCATCAGCGCGACCATCAGCACCCCCGCCCCGAGCACCATCAGCGTGTACGGCGTGTAGCCGAGTCCACGAACCAGCGGCGGTACCGTGGCCGCGCCGACCCATGCCCCCAGCGACTGGCCGACACCAATCATCGGGAACAGGCGGCGGCCTTGACCTTCCGTATAGATGTCGTTTGCGAACGACCAGAACTGCGACACGATGAAGACGTTGATCAGGCCAATCCACACGTAAAAGGCCACGCCCTCGCGCAGGCCGGCCAGACCTCCAAGATAGAAGCCGACCAGTGTGATGGCAAAGAACGTCATGCTCGTCGAGATCAGGCGGATCCGCGGAACCCGTGTCCCGATCCAGCCGTACAGCGGCACCACTCCCATCAGGAGCACGGCCTGCGCCGCCGCCGAGTACGACGCCACTTCGGCGCCGCCCTCAGTGAGGACCAGTCCGTCCCGCGCCGGCTTCATCAACGAGTACCCGCCGAGCAGCAGAAAGATATTGAGGGCCAGCAACAGCGTGCTGATGCCTTCGCCGGCTCTGACGTCGGCGAACACGGACAAGACGCGCTCGAGCGCACTCTTCGGCGCCTCGCCGAGGACACGAAAGGCGGGGATCGAGTGGTGAGACCGAAGCTCGGGATGCGTGACGAGCGTGCGCGGCTCGGATACGTTCATCATGCGAAGGTGGCTCCCTGCGCCGTGGTTAGTGGCCGGACGAAAGCGGGTGCGTGCCGCTCCCACCATGCCCGCGCGTCAGCGTCGGTCCATTCTCCGACTCCGCATGACGCGAGCATCTCCTCCATCGCTCGCGCGGTCGGCGGACGGGCTGCCGGCGCCTTCTCGAGGCATTGCATCACAAGCGCCTCGAGCCCAGGTGTGATGAAGCGATCGGTGCGTGCCGACGGCCTCCTCGGCACGTCGCGCGCGTGGCGCAGCGCCAGCTTCAGCGGGTTCTCGTCCTTGAACACAAGCTTTCCGGTGAGCAACACGTAGGCGATGCAGCCGAGGGCATAGATATCCGCCTTCCCGTCGACAGTCCGGCTGCCCAGGGCCATTTCCGGAGCGATGTATTCGGGTGTGCCGACCACGATCCCCTCGACGGTCAGGCTCGAGCCGCTCTCGATCGGCCTGGCGAGCCCGAAGTCTAGCACCTTCACGAAGTCGTGACGGCCGGCAAGGCGGCACACCATCACGTTCGAGGGCTTCAGGTCGCGATGGACGAAGTCGCGGGTGTGCGCCTCTTCGAGAGACTGGCAGATCTGGCGCAGGATGGCCACCACGCGTGCTTCGGGTTGAGGACCGTGCTGGCTGATGAGCGTCTGCAGGCTGAGGCCCTCGAGCAGTTCCATGACGTGGTCCAAGCGCCCGTCCTGCATCGTGCCGAAGTCGTACAGCTGCACGGTGTGCGGCGACTGCAGCGACGCGATGATGTTCGCTTCCCGGCTGAACCGCGCGGTGCTCACACCGCTGACGCTCGCCTTGATGATCTTCAATGCCGCTGGCCGGGCAAGCATGTGATGGCGTGCCCGCCAGACTTCTCCCATCGCGCCTTCGCCCAACAACTCGACCAGTTTGTAACCGCCCAGCGCCGTGTCGAGTTCCTCCGTCACTGTGCGCTGGGCCGCGCGAGCGAGCAGGTACGTGCTGACCGCGATCGCGTAATTCGGTGCCGACCACGCCAGCGCCGTCGCCATGTCGAGCGGCAGCCCCATCCTCATCGCGTTGACGACGTAGCCGAGCAACCACGTGCTTGCGGCCGACACGCCAACGGCGAGAATGAACAGTGGTCCGCGCGGAAAGCACGGACCGAGAACGGCGATGACGATCGCCGCGGCGGACAGGCCCGCGGACCGAGGAAACATCAGCGGCCTCCCGGTCTCGGCCACCGCGACGGAGAACACTGCGAGCAACTCGAAGACGATCGCTCCCCGAATCAGCAGCGGCGCCGGAAGCAGTGCGAGCCGCGCCGACGCGTACAGGCCAGCCGCGACGAGAAGCGTCGCGAGCAGCGCGAGACGGCTGATCGGGTCGGGGATATGAGGCGGAGTCGTGATCAACCCGTCCACGAGTCGTGCGAGAACGATGACCGCCGCAGTCGCCAGGCACGCCAGCGCGAGACGTGACGCCGCCTGGTCCGAGTTGAGCTGCGGAGTGGTCGTCTGCTTGAACGCTCCCGCGGTGGCCGACGGTCCTGTGACCGGGACGTTGTGGCTCGCCACGGCTCGGATGATACCTTCGAAGCGGTAGGCGCGTGTACAATCCGCCATGCTCCGCGCGTGCCCAGCACTCGCCGCCGGCAGGCTGCGCGCTCTCGCCACGCCGGTTCACGGCCAGCTGCAGCAGTCCGACGCCGCAACCCAAACCCGTTCGGAGGCGCCGCGTCGTTCGTGGCAGGTTCGACCGCTGCCATGAGTGACCTGCGGGTGCGTTCTCCCGGGACCGACAGCGTCGATTCATCACTGCCGCTGCCGCCCGAACTCATCAGCGAGGCGGCGCGTCGGCTCGGATGGCTCGGACTGCTCTATACCGCCGCCTACGGTGTGTCGCACTTCGGTCGGCACTCCGCGCTGCGGCTCACGTCGACCGGTGCGTCGCCGGCGATGCACGACATCCTCGCGGTGCTGGCGATGGCAATGGGAGTGGCGGTCTTCTTCACGTGCCGACGCTCGCTGCTGACACCGAGGCAGCTCCTGAACTTCGGACTGGTGTTCGAGGTGGCCGGCGCGCTGGGCATTGCCGTCAACGAGTTCCTCCCGGGATTACCGGGCATCAGCAGCGTGGCCTTCGTGGGCCTGCCTGCCGAGTGCGTGTGGATCGTCGTCTACCCGCTGGTGGTACCCACGACGCCGGGCAAAGTGCTGGTGGCATCGCTCCTGTCGGCGACTACCGGACCAGCCACCGTCGCCGTGGCGGCCCTGGCGCTGGGCGCTCCGGTGGTCGATCCGCCGCTGGCCGTCGCCACCTACTTCCTGTCGACGAATTACCTGTGCGCGATGCTCGCCTACGTCGTCGCGCGCATCGTGCACCGCTATGGCGTCCGCCTGCGCAACGCACGCGAGATCGGCAGCTACGAACTGGTGGAGCAGCTCGCCGAGGGAGGCATGGGAGAGGTCTGGCGGGCGCGTCATCGTCTGCTGGCCCGGCCCGCGGCGATCAAGCTGATACGCGCCGAGCTCCTTGGCGCGAACGACCGCGCGCGCCAGGCCGCGATGCGTCGATTCGAACGCGAGGCCCAGGAGACCGCCGTCCTGGGCTCGACGCACACGGTCGACGTGTACGACTTCGGCATCACCCACGAGGGCGATTTCTATTACGTCATGGAATTGCTCGACGGGCTGAGCCTTGACCGCTTCGTGCAACTCCACGGACCGATGGAGCCGGCGCGAGTGGTTTACGTCCTGCGGCAGGTGTGCCACTCACTCGGTGAGGCCCACGAGCGCGGGCTCATTCATCGCGACATCAAACCCGCGAACATCTTCCTGTGCCGCCTTGGCCCGGACGATGACTTCGTGAAGGTGCTCGACTTCGGCCTCGTGAAGCACGTGGATGGAGCAGCGGCCGGGACGATGCTGACGATGGAAGCGTCAACACCGGGAACGCCGGCCTACATGGCTCCCGAGATTGCCATGGGCCGACCCGGGATCGACGGGCGATCGGACCTGTACTCGCTTGGGTGCGTGGCCTTCTTCCTGCTCACCGGTCGGGCAGTGTTCCTCGAGGAGACCGCTGTCGGGACCGCACTGGCCCATGTCAAGGACGTGCCCCCAGCCCCAAGCACGCTGTCGGAGTTCCGGATTACGCCGGGGCTGGACGAGGTGGTGTTGTCGTGCCTCGCGAAGAGCCCGGCGGACCGGCCCGCATCGGCGACAGAGCTCGCGGCGCGGCTCGCCGATACTGACCTGCAAGGGGTGTGGACTCCGGCCCTGGCGCGCAATTGGTGGAACCTGCATCGCGTGTCGCCCACCGACCGGACCGACGGTCCCACCAATCCCCTCGCCACCGCAGGGCAAGCGGACGTGTGCCAGCGCTGCTGGCCTCGGCTCGATCGCCGGCACGTCACACAATAGAGCCGGCGCGTCTCACAATAGAACTGCGACGCATGCGCGGCGCCGGTCCGTCTGTCCACGGCTGCTTTGAGGGGAGTGAACGGCACGGCCCGCATCCGTAGCCGCCACACATCATCACCATGCTGAGTGCCATCCAAGGTGTGCGGATTCGGGCGCTGAAATTCCGCAGGTGGATTGCGGGTGTGGCGGCACTCGCTGCGATGGCGATGTGCGGCTGCGGCCAGCCGGACAACTCGGTGTTGACCATCTCTGCGAGTGCGGTGGGTCGCGAGCGCGATGTCATAGAACGACAACTCGACCGCTTCATGCAGGCTCATCCGTCGACGAGGGTCGCCGTCCGCGCAACGCCCGACGCCGCCGACCAGCGCCATCAGCTCTACGTGCAGTGGCTCAATGCTCGAGCGACCGATCCGGACGTCCTGCAACTCGATGTGATCTGGACGGCGGAGTTCGCGGCCGCCGGCTGGATCGCGCCACTCGATCGGTTTGCGCCGACAACCGAGCAGTTCTTCAGTGAAGCGATTCGCGCCGAGCGCTGGAACGGTTCGCTGTACGCGCTGCCGTGGTTCATGGACGTCGGTCTGCTCTACTGGCGCACGGACCTCATGCCGCATGCGCCAGCCGACTCTGGCCGAACTGATGCAGCTGGCGAAACATGCGCAGGCCGTCCGGTGCCGTGCCCTTTGGCCTGGTCTGGCAGGGCGCGCGCTACGAAGGGCTGGTCACGGTGTTCCTGGAGTACCTCGGCGCGTTTGGCGGGACGATTCTCGACGACACCGGACAGGTGTCTGTCGATTCCGACGCTGCGGTGCAGGCGCTCACGTTCATGCGCGACGCGATTCGGAGCGACGATGTCGTGCCGTCCGCGGTGCTCAGGTGGCAGGAGGAACAGACGCGCTTCGCGTTCCAGAACGGACAGGCCGCGTTCATGCGCAACTGGCCGTACGCCCGTCCGCTCCTCGACGACCGTGCCCAGTCGGCGGTGGCGGGCCGGTTCGACGTTGCAGCCATGCCTGGTGGTCCCGGCGGCAGCGCCACCGCAGCGCTCGGGGGATCGGCACTCGCCATCAATGCGTACAGCGACCGCCAGGATGAAGCGTGGACGCTCATGGACTTTCTGCTCGCGCCCGATCAGATGATCGAGCGCGCGCGTGTGACCGGCCAGTATCCGCCGCGGCCAGCGTTGTACGACATGCCGGCGCTCGCCGATGCTCTTCACGTCGAGCCGCATGCCGTTCGGGAGATTCTCGAACGGGCCGTGGCGCGACCTGCGACGCCGGTCTACAGCGAGTTGTCCGACATCCTGCAGGTCTCGCTGCACCGCGCGCTGACCGGACAGCAGGAGCCGGCCGCGGCGCTGCGCGAGGCCGCGCGCGATATGCGCGCGCTGCTTGCCCGCGTGAAACTGCAGCCCGCCACGCCATGACCTCGGAACACCCGGCGCACGCGGAGGCCGTGCCGTGGCGCCGCGGCGAACGACGCCTCGCGTGGATCCTGGTGCTGCCGGCGATGGCCATGCTTGCGCTTGCCGCAGTTGTTCCAATCGTCTGGACCGGATGGGAGTCACTGCACCTGCACGACCTCCGGATGCCCTGGCTCGGACGGCCCTTCGTCGGCGTGGCCAACTACGTGGAGGCGATCCGCGATCGCCGCTTTCTGGACGCAGCCGTACACACGGTGATGTTCGCCGCCGCCGCCGTGACACTGGAGCTGGCCGGGGGACTCGCGCTGGCGCTGGCGATGGACCGCCTCACGCGCGGTGTGCGCGTCGTCCGCACGGCGATTCTTCTGCCGTGGGCGATGCCGACGGTGGTCGCTGCGCTGATCTGGCGGTTCATCTTCGAGAGTCCGGCCGGCCTGGCGTCGGTGCTGGCCGAGCGTGTCGCTGGTGTGTCGCCAACATGGCTCGCCGATCCCGTGGCCGCGTGGATCCCGATCGTGATTGCCGATGTGTGGAAGACGACGCCGTTTGTGGCGCTGCTGCTGCTCGCCGGGCTGCAGAACATCGACCGCTCGCTCTACGAGGCGGCCAGCCTCGACGGGGCAGGCGTGTGGCAGCAGTTCAGGGATGTGACGCTGCCGCTGCTGAAGCCGGCGCTGTCGGTGGCGTTCCTGTTTCGCCTGCTCGACGCCTTCCGCGTCTTCGACATCGTCTACGTGCTGACCGGCGGTGGACCGGGAACGTCCACCGAGCCGATTGCGCTCTACACCTTTGCGACGCTCCTGAGGATCTTGCGATTCGGCTACGGATCTGCGTTGTCGGTGATGGTGTTCCTGGTGTCGTTCGGTATTGCGCTGCTCGCGGTACGGGTGCTCACCGCGCGAGCGGCAGGAGAGTGGAGCGTGATCAGGCGCCATGCGGCAACGACGCTGACGGTTGCTGATGGTCAGCGTGCTCATGCTGCCGCTGCTGTGGGCACTGCTGGCGTCGTTCACGCCCGAACAGCGGATCTTCGACACCGCCCACGCTGTTTCCAACCTCGCTGGTGTCCGATCACTACCGCGCGCTGTTCGCGCAGCGGGACTTCTGGACGCCGATCCGCAACTCGCTGATCGTCGCAGGCCTCACGACCGCGCTGTCGCTGCTCCTTGGCGCTCCGTGCGCCTACGCGCTCGTCCGCCTGCCGTTCCGGGGCCAGACCATCGTGCTGGCCTTCGTGCTCGCCGTGTCGATGTTTCCGCAGATTGCGATGGTGCCGCCGCTGTATCTGATGCTGCGCGAGCTGCGCCTGCTCAACACCTATCCGGGCCTGGTGCTGCCGTACCTGACGTTTGCGATGCCGCTGACCATCTGGCTGCTCGTCGGCTTCTTCCGGCAGCTGCCGCCGGATCTCGAGGAGGCCGCGCTGATGGACGGCGCCAGTCGGCTTCGTACGCTGCGCGAGATCGTGCTGCCGCTGTCGTGGCCCGGTCTGGCCACGACCGCCATCCTGACGTTTCTCTACAGCTGGAACGAGTTCCTGTTCGCGCTGTCGTTCACGCTGGGACCCGAACGCTACACGGTGCCGGTGGCGATCACCCTGTTCCGCGGACAGTATCAGGTGCCGTGGGGGCAGATTCTCGCCGCAGCCGTCGTCGCCACCAGCGTGGTCGCCGTCGTCGTGCTCGTCGCGCAGCGGCGCATCGTCGCCGGCCTCACATCCGGGGCGGTCAAGGGCTGACATGGCGTCGATCAGGCTCGAACTGCGTCAGCAAGCGCTATGACACGGCCAGGCGGCTGTGCGCGATCTGACGCTCGACGAGCGCCGACGGCGAATTGCTGGTGCTGGTCGGGCCGTCCGGCAGCGGCAAGAGCACCGTGCTGCGCCTGATCGCCGGACTCGAAACGCCGACGTCGGGCCGCATTCTGATCGACGGCGAGGACGTGACCGCCGTGCCGCCGCAGCGTCGCGATCTCGCGATGGTCTTCCAGAGCTACGCGCTCTATCCGCACAAGAGCGTGCGCGAGAACCTCGCGTTCGGGCTGCGCATGCGGAAGGTGCCGATGCCCGACATCGAGACGCGGTGCAACAGGACGGCGGAGATGCTCGGCATCGAGGCGCTGCTCGATCGGCAGCCGGCGCAGTTGTCCGGCGGCCAGCGTCAGCGCGTCGCGGTGGGCCGCGCCATGGCGCGAGACGCCCGCGTCTCCTGCTCGACGAACCGCTCTCGAATCTCGACCCGCTGCTGCGCGTCGAAACGCGCACCGAACTGGCGCTGCTGCATCGTCGGCTCGGCGGCGACCATGATGTACGTCACGCACGATCAGGAAGAGGCGATGACGCTCGGCACGCGGATCGCCGTCATGCGGGACGGGGCGCTCGAACAGGTCGGCACCCCGATGGCTCTGTACCGGGAACCGGCGAACAGGTTCGTCGCCAGCTTCGTCGGTGCCCCGGCCATCAACGTCTGCCGCGGCGAGTGTGCCCGCGTCGATGGTCGATGGGTCGTTCGTGCGCCGATTCTGAAGGGCGACCTGGTCCTCCCAGGCGCGCGGGAGCCGATGCCACAGCATGTCGACGTCGGGTTTCGGCCGCAGGACATCGAACTGTGTGCGGTGGCGGATGCTGATGTGGTGGCCACGGTTGCGGTCGTCGAGGCACTGGGCGCCGTCACGTTGCTTCACGTGCGCGTCGACGGAGTTCCTGATGCACTGGTCCGGCTCGTCGTCCCACCAGACGTGGAGGTGCAGCCCGACGACCGCATCGCGTTCAGGATCAGGCGAGACCGCCTGCATCTGTTCGACAGCGACGGCGGTGGAGGACGGCTGCAGTGAACCGTCTTCGAGTGCGTTTGAGTCCGCCCTGGACCGTCGGGTCTAAAGACCCGACGCTACGTCAGGATTGAAAACCAGTTGTCATCATTTCGAAGGTGCGAGGCGCTTCAGTTCCTCGAGCCAGTTCAGCGTGACGACCAGCGACGCATCACCGGTGCCGGACCCGCCGTCTTTGCGTTTGATCAACAGGAAGCGGCCGTCGCTGGCGACGTCATACCAGTGGGGAGAGCCCATGAAGCCGCCGGCGACGACGACCGAGGGAGGGCCGACTCGGAATCCCGACCGTGCCTCCAGGACCGGGACGGCCAGCAGGGTCGGCCCGCCGTCTTCGCGCTCGAAGAACAGTTCCTTGCCATCCGCCGACCATCTTGGCTGACGACCGCCTTGCGGTGACACACGAACCGGAGCGCCTGCACCGCTGAACGGTCGCACCCAGACCTCGACTGCACCTGTCTCGTCAGAGGTGTACGCCACCCATTCGCCGTCTGGCGAAAACTTCGCCTCCCCCTCGTCAAAGGGCGTGGCCAGCCACGGCTTCTCCGTGTTGTCGCCGCGCAACGACAGTGTGGAGATGTCGCCTCGCGTCGCCGCTCCGACCCGCGAGGTCAGTAACACCGCGCCGTCAGGCGAGACGTCGAGCGGCATGCCTGAACCGATGCGTTGCGGTTCGCCACGGCTCCCATCCGCCGGCAGTTCGTAGATGCCTCGAGTGCCTTCGCGTATTGAATAGAAGAACAAGCGGCTGCCGTCCTTGCTCCAGAGCGGAGACGCATCATCGCCTTCGAAGGTCATCTTCCTCGGCTGCGCTGCGCCGCGAAGGTCAAATACCCAGATGTCGCCGGTCGCGTTGGCCCCCGTCGTGACCGCAAGCTTTCCGCCGTCGGTGCTGAGTGCGGGATCGCGCGGGAGGGGAAGCGGCGTAGCCACCGCGTCGGTGGCTGTGCCGTTGCGATCCATCCAGATCGCGGTCATCTCGGGGGCGCTGAACACACCGGGCACGTAGACCAGGGTGCCGTCGCGGGCGAGCGCGATGTTGACGTTGCCGTTGCCTTTGAACATCACGCCCTCGAGCACGGGCGCTGCGGGCCCGAGGAGCGTCAACCGGCGCACGTCGAAGGGGGCCGCCATGATCGTGCCCGTTGGCGTGGCGTACACGAGATGGCCGCTCTGCGCATAGCGGCCGCGGATGCCATTTTCAACGAGCACGGTCTGCTCGTTCGTCGCGAGATTCACGGCAACGATACGGGCCCGATCGAGTCGTCCCTGCGGCACGTCGGTGAACAACGCAACCTGGCCGCCAGGAAGCATCTCCGGATTGCGATGCGCCGGTCCGTCCTCGGCAGGCGTTGTCAGGCGTTCCGGGCGACCCCCTGCAGCGGGCACGCGGAACAACCCGAACTGTCCGAGGCGTCCGCCGAACACGATAACGTCGCCGTCGCCCCAGGCCGCACCATAGATGCCTGGCACCTCGCAGATTGTCGCTGCGGGCCCCGCCGCCGAGCGGCATGCGCTTCAACTTTCCATCCTGGAAGAATCCAACCTGTTGTCCATCAGGGGAGAAGAACGGCTCGTTGACACCTTCCGTGCCCGCGACGAGCCGCGACTCGAGATCGGCAAGGCGCCGGACGTACAGCACCGATCGTCCACCCGCCATCCCGGTGTACGCGATGGTGCCGCCGTCGCTGGAGATGGCGACGTTCTGTCCCCCAGGAACCATCGACAACCCGCGGGTCATCACCTCGAACCGACGAACAGCCGGCCGAGCAGGGTTGGACGTGAAGGCGATGGCGCCAAGCGCCACGGCCGCGATCACCGCAGTGGCGGCCGCCACGATCCACCCGGCTCTGGAGCGGCCGACCACCGGCACCGGTGCCGTCAGGCGAAGGAGCGGTGATGGCGTCGTCGAGTTCGATGCGCGCGTCGGCGATATCGCGCAGCCGTAACTTCGCGTCCTTCTGGAGCGCGCGCTTCAGGAGCCGGCGGATTGCCGGAGGCGTCGACGCGGGCAGCGCGGACCAGTCAGGCTCCGCGCGCAAGACGGCCGCCAGCGTATCGGAGACCTCTTCGCCGTCGAATGCTCGCCTCGACGCGAGCATCTCATACAGCACGCACCCGAATGCCCACACGTCAGCGCGCTTGTCCACCGCCTTGCCTCGGGCCTGCTCGGGCGCCATGTAGGCGGCCGTGCCAAGAACGACGCCCGCCAGGGTCATGGCGGGAGAGGTGAGCGTCGGGGACGCCGAGAGGTCAGACAGCTCGGGCCCACCAGACTCACCTGCCCTGTCGAGCGCCTTGGCGAGGCCGAAGTCGAGCACCTTCACAGTACCCGTCGGACTTGACCTTGATGTTGGCGGGCTTGAGATCCCGGTGGATGATCCCGTGAGCGTGCGCGGCTTCCAGCGCGTCCGTAATCTGCCTCGCAATCGGCAGCGCTTCATCGAGTGGAAGCGGGCCGTGCGCGATGCGCTCCGCCAGTGTCGGTCCTTCGACCAGCTCCATGACCAGCGCATGCACCCCGGCGGTGTCCTCGAAGCCGTAGATGTTCGCGATATGCGGGTGGTTGAGGGCGGCAAGGAGTTGCGCCTCACGCTTGAACCGGGCCAGCCGATCGGGATCATTGGCGAACGACGTCGGCAGGACTTTGATGGCGACCTGTCGTTTGAGTGCCGTGTCGGTCGCGCGATACACCTCGCCCATGCCGCCTGCACCGATCTGCGCAATCACCTCATACGGACCGATTCGCGCTCCGGTCATACGTATTCTCCAGTTGGCTGCGCGCTCGCTGTGGTGGTTGTCACGGCGCGGTCAGTCTACTGCCACCTCATGCCAGCTTTCGTCGCTGTTTCCCGCCTCTCAAGGTGAGGCAGGCACCGCCGGAGATTCAGGCGAGCGGCTGCGGGACAGCTCTGGGCATCTTCGCGCGATAAGGAGTTGCGCAACAGAAGGCGACTCAGCTGTAGGCGTCCGACGCCAGAAAACGCGCCCAATTCACTGGCACGGTCATGATCACAGTCGTAGAATCGCGCAATCGTAGACGACACCCAGGCAATCACACAGCTACTCCTCGCGTGGGGAGCAGGGGACGACGCGGCGCTGCAGCAGCTGGTGCCGCTGGTCCACGACGAACTTCGCCGCATCGCGCGCAAGTGCATGGCGGGGGAGCGCACGGGACACAGCCTGCAACCGACGGCTCTCGTGAACGAGGCGTACCTTCGGCTGGTCGACGTCAAGCACGTCAACTGGCAGAACCGCGCGCATTTCCTCGCGATGGCGGCGCGGTTCATGCGCCGCGTCCTCGTGGATCACGCGCGGGCGAAGGGATATCAGAAGCGCGGCGGGGGAGTCGTGCCGATCGGCCTCGAGGACGCCGAGGTCGTCGGTCGACAGCCGGGACCGGAGATCGTTGCGCTCGACGACGCGCTCACCGAACTGGCGAAGAGGGACGAGCGCCAGAGCAGCGTTGTCGAACTGCGGTTCTTCGGTGGGCTCACCGTCGAGGAGACCGCCGCCGTGCTGGAGGTGTCGCCGGAGACCGTGATGCGCGACTGGAAACAGGCGAAGGCGTGGCTGTTTGGCGCGATGACCAGCCACGAGTAAGGGTCGGCCGCCAGCCGCAGCAACTCCAATGGCCGTCGGCCGTCGCCGTCGCCGTCGCGTCGCTCGCCGTCGTAGACGTGGCGTGAAGTCCACCAGCGATGCGCCGACGACGGCGCGAGGAGTCGAAGATGTCTGTCGATCGGGCGTTGGCGTCCTCGGGCTCGAAGGTGTCTCATGAGCGAGCCTGATCGACTGCGCTCGATTGCCAGCGCGATTGCCACCGGCGCGCCGGTGTCGTGGCACGACGAGGAGCGGCGCGCGCTCGGTCAGGGAGAGATCGCCACGCTGAAGGCGCTGCGTGGCTTCGAGGAGCTGTTGAACGCCGTTCGGCGCGCCGACCACGACGAGGAGCCGACCCCGCCAACGGCCATCGATGGCGCCGGCGACCTCGCCTCGGCCCCGCGCCAGTGGGCCCACCTGGTGATCCTCGGGACGATCGGCCAGGGATCGTTCGGAACGGTCTACCGCGCACACGATCCGAAACTCGGGATTGACGTTGCACTGAAGCTGCTGTCGCCCGGCGCCGGCGGACGCCGGGAGCGGGCCGACAACCTCCTGAAGGAGGCGCAGTTGCTCGCGCGCGTCCGGCATCCCAACGTGGTGCGCGTGTATGGCGCCCACGAGGCCGGGGACAACGTCGGGTTGTGGATGGAACTGGTGCAGGGGCTGACGCTGCGCGAGATCCTGCGCACGTACGGCCGTTTCAGTGCGCAGGAAGCGTCGATCATCGGTCGCGACCTGTGTCGCGCCATGGCCGCGGTGCACCAGGCGGGGGTCCTGCACGGCGACATCAAGGCGCACAACGTGATGCGCGAAGCGGGCGGGCGGATCGTGCTCATGGACTTCGGTGCGGGGCAGAGCCTGTCCAGCACGCTGGCCGATCACACCTCGGTACTGGCCGGAACGCCCGTCTACCTGTCACCGGAAGTGCTGACCGGCCACCCGCGGTCGGCCGCGAGCGACATCTATGCGCTCGGCGTGCTGCTCTACTACCTGGTCACCGACACCTATCCGGTCAGCGGAAAGTCGGTCGATGCGCTGGTCTCCGCGAACACGCGCGGCGAGCGGCGGCATCTGCGGGATGCGCGACCGGATCTTCCCGACGATTTCGTTCGTGCCGTCGAACGGGCGATCGCTGCCGACTCACGCGAGCGCTTTTCGAGCCTTGGCCAGTTCGAGGACGCACTGGTCCGGGTGACGTCACCGGTACAGGCCGGTTCGATTGAGGTCGGCAAACCAGTGGCTCCCCCGCCACGGCCGCTGCGCCGAGTGCGTGCGCCGATCGCTGCGGCGGTGGTCGTCCTGCTGGGCGCGGCGGTCGCTGTCTGGATGGCGCCACGAACCGGCGCCACCCACGGGTGCGGTCCGCGAGTCGTCTCGTGAGAGCGCGGATCTGCCGGCGGTCGTTGCCTCCTCGGTGAGCGGGATGTACGACATCGAGGCGGCGTTCTTCCGCGCGAGCAAGGGTGGAGAGGAACAGTTGCAGCCGGATGGCCGCGTGGCGCCGGGCGACGAACTGTTCTTGAAGATGCAGTCGTCGGTGCCGCTGCATGTGTACGTCGTGGACGAGGACGACAAAGGCGCAGCCTTCCTGCTGTTTCCCCTCCGCGGCGACCGGCTCACCAATCCGCTGCCGGCCGGTCAGTCGGTGATTGTGCCAGGGGCGACGCGCTGGCAGGTGACGAGCCAGGGCGAGCGCGAACACTTCCTCGTGTTCGCCAGTCCCGAACCGCTCGACTCGCTCGAAGAGGCGTTCGCGCGGTTGCCGGAGCCCAGGGTCGGGATGCCCGATCGGCGACGCCCCGCTGGCGAGGTCCACGCTGGAACGGTTGCGCGGAGTGGGGGGCCTTGCGCCGGCGCCAGCCGCGCAGAACGGCGATGCCGGTCTGGCGCGCCTGTTCACGCTGCCATTGACCGCTGCGCGCAGAACGGACACGCGGTTTATGGGTGCGCCAGCTCACGCTGGACAATCCCGTGCGCTGAACGGGAGCGCCCGAATGTGGTCGTGGCGCTCTCGCACCTTCGTCGTTCACCACTCCAGCGGCAACTGTAACTGCAGAGAGGAAGCGTCATGGCCAAGAAGAGATCGAAGCCAGTGGTGAACCACAGGCGGCGGGTCGCGCTCGGTACCCAGGCGAAGAAGAAAACGTGGACCGTGGCGATTTACATGACCGCTGACGGAAGCAGCGGCAGCAACGACCTCGACCAGGTGGCCATTCGCGAGCTCGGCGACATCGTCCTGGCGGCGAGTACGCCGCCGAACGGAAACAAGAATGGCGCGCCGATCGACCACATCAATGTGGCCGTCCAGTTGGATCTGAGCGGCGTAAACGGGATGCTGCAGATGACCGTCGAGAACGACGGCAACGTCAGGGGCCGCTTCCTTGAGGAGAAGAACGTTGCCAGCGACGACACGCTCAAGGATTTTTTTGAATGGGTTTCGGACGAGTGTCCGTCGGAGCACTACCTCGTTCTCTTCTGGGGCCACAGTTCTGGACCAGTCGTCCTGGTTGGTGACTTCGAAGTGAAGCCGGGACCGAGCGCTCAAGGGCAGGCGCCAGTGGGCGCAGCAGCGGGTGCATCGGATCTCGCCAAAGCATTGACACAGTTCGCCCAGAACATGTCAGCGACTCAAGTCTCCGGCAACTCGGGACGACGCGACGCCAGCGACGATCGGCGTCGGGGTGTGCTTTATCGCCTGGGCAAGAACATTGGGGATTGCCGAGAGCGGCTCACACGACTGAACCAACCAGGTCAGAAGCGTGGGGCAGGCGAGGTGGGTGAGCCCCCGGTCGACATCCTCCTCTTCAAAGAGTGTTTCATGGGGTCGATGGAGACGGCTTGGGAACTCGAAGGCGAGGTCAAATACATCATCGCGTCGCAGGGGCGTGTTCCCAGGCTGAACTGGCCGTACGAAGGCATCTTCCGAACGCTCGCCGCCAATTCACACGCGAAGACCGCGGCTGATGGAATCCTGGAACAGCTGGGAGAGTTCTACGAGGACGCCCGCAATCGATCCGGGAAGGATGAAGTCCCCTATGCGCGCATCGACGTGCCTGCACTGACGCAACAACTCAGGAAGCCGATCACCGATCTGGTGAGGGCCATCACGCCTGCGGCCGAGCGAACCCGAGTTCGGCAAGCCTTCGATCGGTCGTCGCTGGGCGACGCGGGCCTGCTTGATCTGCGGGCGTTGTGTGGAAACTTGAAGGGGCATTCTCAGGCCCAGGAAATTCTCGGACTTCTCAGGGCTAAAGACTCGCCTGTGAAGCTGGCGCGCCCGAATTCGGTGTTCGGCGGTATCAGCCTCTTCGCCTTTCCGCGACCTCTCGAAGCGATGGGCCCTGCGATCGTAGGAGGATCGTTCGTCGCACCGGTCGTCGCGAGGCACCCGGAACGGTACATGGTGCTGAAGTTTGGACGGGAAACCGGCTGGACTGAGGTCGCGCTGGCCCGCCTCGGCGGCTGGAATGCCGACATTCTTCAGAGCTTCAGGAGGCTTGGCCAGAACGGGCAGGATCCGGTCGCCTATAACAAGCAGTTCGAAACGCGCAATTTCAGCGCCCTCGAAGAGCTCAGCAAAGCTGCCGCGATGGGTGATGTATTCGGTCGAGAAGCTGACCTCGTCAAGTATGTCGATTTCACGAAGTCTATCGATTTCACCAAGACAATAGACTTCACGAAAACGATCGACTTCACTAAGTCATTCGACTTCGCGAAGCTATTCGACTTCACGAAGTCCATCGACTTCACCAAGACGTTCGATTTCGCCAGCGATCAGTTCTGACCGACGAAGAGCTGGTTTCAAACTGGCGGAGCGTCGGGTCTTTAGACCCGAAGGCGGAGGGCGGGCCTGAAGACCCGCCCCTGCGTTCGTCGATTGTGAAACGCACTCGCATGATGACCATCATGATTGGCAGCCTCGCTGTGAGACATCCGGTGGTGTGCGTCGCGGTGACGACGCTGCTCCTGTGTCTCGGGCACCCGCTGCCGATCAGCTCCCAGGAACGCGAGCCGACGCTGCGCGCGAAGCATCAGCAGGCCCAACTCGCGCTGGAACGGGGCGACTACGCCGAGGCGGAACGAGTATCGCGGGCCTTGATCGATCTTCTCGAGCAGAACCAATCAGGCGATACCCTCGATCTCTCACGCGCCCGCGATCTGCTGGTCATAGCGGTGATTGGAGATGGCCGAGCCGCAGAGTCCCTGACGCTGAGCCTTGCGGAATCAAATCTGGAGATGACGCAACGTCTCGCCGGCTCGGATGGACTCGACGTCGCTGAATCACGTCACACCCTCGCGGATGTTCTCTTTCAGCGTGGAGAATTCCGGAAGGCGCTTCCTCTTCACGAGTCTGGCCTGGAAATCCGTGCCCGGCTTCTGGGCGCCGATGACGACGCCGTCGCCGACAGTCTGGAACGCTTGTCGCGGTCACAGATGCGGATGGAGCGGTACACCGCGGCCCGCAAGAGTCTCGAGCGCGCCAGAGCCATCCGCGAGTTGAATGCCGATGGCGATCCGCTTCGGCGCGCCCACCTGCTCGAACTGTTCGCCTGGCTCGATCGGTATACCGGCAACTATGAGAGCGCCAGGACCTCACTCGCAGGCGCTCAGGCTCTCAGAACAGCGGCGCCCGGCAGCGACAGCCTGTCAATCGACAGTGCCGAACTCGATGGCGACCTTCAGATGCTCGAAGGAAACGTCGCCGAGGCGCAGCGCCGGTGGTCGGACACCATGCAGCGGATCGAGAGACGCTTCCGGCCGGATCATCCCGTTGTTGCTGCACTGGAGCGGCGACTTGCCTTCGCCAGCGATGCGGTTGGGAACCGGCAGGAAGCCACTCGCCATCTCGCGCGCGGGCTTGACGTCGCGCGGGTCGCGCTCGCCCCATGTAGCCCCGAGCGCGTGGCCCTGCAGGACCTTGCCGGAACCTCCCTGATGCGGGAAGGCCAGTTCATCGAGGCCCGCGAGCAGTACGAGCAGGCGCTTGCGGCCTGCAAGCGGTGCCTGGGCGACACCCACTCGAGTACCGCAACTGTGACGTTCAACCTGGCTGAACTGGCGGCCAACATGGGCGATCTGGCGGAAGCGGAACGGATGTACGGCACCGTCATCAGAGTCTGGTCAACTATCGGACGCGATCATCCGTTCGTCGCTCGCGCACTCGACGCACTCGCCGAGGTCGTGGAAGCCCGCGGAGAGCCGCAGCGCGCCCGGACGCTCTATGAACGCGCGTTGGTGATACGACGACACGTCCGGGAAGATCATCCTGACGTTGCGTGGACGCTGACCAACCTGGCACGGGTCACGGCAAACTCGGGAAACCCCACGCTCGGACTGCGATATCTGGAGCAGGCGCTCGCGATCTACGAGAATGGCGGCACCGCCGACGTTCCGGATCACCTCGAGCGGGCGCTCGAGTTACGAGGTGAAATCCTCGGTCGCCAGAAGGACTACGCTGGTGCGAAAGCCAACTTCGCCGAGGCACTCGAGAATCGCGAACGATTCTTTGGTCCCAGCTCACCCCCTGTCCGCCCAGGCGCGAGCCAGGCTGGCGTGGGCGGAATGGGGGCTCGGCCAGAGTGATGCGGCCCTGCAGCTGTCCTTGAGCGCCGAGCAGACCGGCCGCGATCATTTCCGCGACACTGCCCGCTACCTGCCCGAACGCGAAGCGCTCGCCTACGCGGACTCGAGACCCAATGGTCTGGACCTGGCCCTGTCCATCGCCGTTGCTGAAGGCAGCGCGGAAACCGGTGTGATCATGGACAGCGAGATCCGCTCCCGCAGCATGGTGCTCGATGAACTTGGCGCCCGAGCGAAATCTTCGGCGGATACAGATCCAACCATCGCGTCGCTCGACGCACAGCTCGCGGTGACGCGTCAGCGGTTCGCGAATCTGATGCTCCGAAGCATGGCCGGCGATTCCTCGCCTGCGATGACGGCCCTGTTACGCGACGCAGAGCGGGAGAAGGACGATGCGGAGCGAGCACTTGCCAGCCGGAGTGCATCGTTTCGCTCGGAGCTCGATCGGATGGGAATCGGTCTCGACGAGGTCAGGCGCGGCCTGCCGAGTGGTACCGCTCTCGTGTCCTATGTTCGTTACGACCGGAGCGTTCCACAGATAGCATCGGTCCCCGCTGATCGGTCGGTCCCGGCAGAGACACCGCGTACCCTGCAGTCGGTGCCCTCGTACCTGGTGATCGTGCTCCGGGCGGATACAGCAGAACCGTGGATCCTCCCGCTTGGGTCCGCTTCCACCATCGAGACGCTGATCAGACGATGGCGGGTTGAAATCGTCGAGCGTCACGCGCCGCCATCGGATCAATCCGTCGCCTGGACGCTCGGGAGTCAGTTGCGGCGTCGAATCTGGGATCCGGCTGCCGCACATCTGTCCGATGTCACCGAGGTCTTCATCGTTCCCGATGGAGACGTGAACCTGATTCCATTTGCGGCGCTGCCGGTGAACAGGACGGAGTACCTGCTGGAGCAGGGACGGTCGATCCACTACCTCGCAGCGGAACGCGATGTGGTGACGCTATCGCAGCCCGCCGGAGTCCGCGGGTCCGGATTGCTGGCCATCGGAGGACCGGCGTTTTCGAACCCGTCATTAGTCGCGGCCGCCGCTCCACATGTGTCCGCCGCGCCCAATGCCGGCGAGGCACGGGCAGATCGCAGCGAGGTGCGTGGCGCATGCGGCAGTCTCGGCACGCTGCAGTTTTCGCCGCTGCCCGCCTCCATGCTCGAAGCGGAAGCCGTGCTCGCGCTCTCACGTCGAAACGGCTCCGTCTCTTACGGCTCCGGATCTGATCGTCTGCTCTCCGGACGGAACGCGAGTGAAGCCGCGTTCAAGGCATTGGGGCCAGGCCGGCGCATCCTTCACCTCGCCACACATGGATTTGTGCTCGGAGACGATTGCGTGTCGGCGGTCGCCGGACTGCGCGGCGTTGGTGGATTGAGTCCGGTCCAGCCCGCTCGAGCCCCGACGAAGCCCGGATTGGCCAGGCGCCGCGATCCGGGAAATCCGCTGCTGTTGTCGGGACTGGCGTTCGCCGGCGCGAACGACCGGAACGCGACTGGTTCCGGCAAGGACGATGGGATTCTGACCGCCGAGGAAGTCGCCGGTATGAACCTCTCGGGTGTGGAGTGGGCGGTCCTGTCAGCGTGCGACACCGGGCTTGGTGAGATTCGTGCCGGTGAAGGGGTCTTCGGTCTGCGCCGTGCGTTCCAGGTGGCCGGAGTGCGCACGGTCATCATGAGCCTGTGGGCGGTCGAAGACGGCGCGACGCGGCAATGGATGGAGGCGCTGTATCGCGCCCGGCTGCGCGATCACCTCGACACGGCTGACGCCGTCCGGCAGGCGAGCCTTACGCTGATCCGCGAGCGCCGTGCGCACGGGCAGAGCACGCATCCGTTCTACTGGGCCGCCTTCGTCGCCGCTGGCGACTGGCATTGACGCGCCAGGGCGCGGGCCCGTTCGGTTCCCCAGCGCTTGGCTGTTCGTAATCGCCCTCCGCTTCGTTGAAGTAACCAAGAGTGGATATCAGTCACCGCATCGCAGCGGCTCTCCTCTTCATGCTGGCGGCAGGCACCGCCACCTGCATCAGCAACGCGCACAAGCCGCACGGAGGCGACGAGGTCCTCGCCGATCACTCCTGTACGAGCAGAGAGGCAGTTGTCAGGGTCAGCAAGTTCGAAACCTGCCTCGAGACCTTTTAAGTTCGTGCGGGTGTGAGTCTTAAGTTCGTGCGGGTGTGAGTCAGACTGCGGGCGGCGATGTCTGCGCCCGGAGAGCTGTCGCCGATGAGGGGTCCTTGAGAAATCGTCCCACCACATCGATGAGCCGGCCGAAATCACAAGGCTTCGGTATCACCGCCGCCGGCTCGAGATTCAGGTAGTGGACAGGCGAGAGCGCGGAAACGACGATGATCGGGATGTGGGCGATGGTGGCGTCCGCGAGCTGCCGACGTCGGAACTCCCACCCGTCCATGACCGGCATCATCAGGTCCAGAAGCACCACCCGAGGCAGCGGTTCCTGGCGTGCCTGCATGAGCGCGGCGAGTCCGTTCGACGCCGTGCGGACGCGGATTCCGCAGCTATCCAGTAACAGCGTCATCATCTCGCGCAGTTCCCGGTCGTCCTCGACCAGCAGCACAACGGACATAACCGGAAGAAGCCTACCATCACGCCGTGCGTGAACCGCCGCGCGAGTGACGTCAAAAAACCCCAAGACACATAGGGAAAACACCTATGCTGTCGCCGTCGGTCAGGACGAACAATTGTTCGCGGCGCTACGCACGACGTGTGTGTTTCACAGCGGCGATGCAGTCCGCGCATCCGCGCAGGCTCGCTACGCCAGCACCGAGCGCAGGCGAATCACGATCGTAAAAAGCAAGCACGGCTTAGCGGCGGCACAAGGTAGCGTGTGGGCTGTCTACGGACTCTTGGAGAAAGCGACAAAAGTGGCGGTTTTCTCTTGCCCGGCTTCGAGAGTGGCCTTCCGCTTGATGGTCAATTCAGTCGTGGGGCGACCAACCCGTCGGCGTACCCCGTCGGTGATGACGAGTGCACCGGTGCCGCCAGCTCCGCCGCTGACCTGCCCTCAATGTTCGGAACCTCTGTCATATCGCCACACCGTGTTCGGCGGCATCGAAGAGTCCGAGCGCTGGGATTATTACGAGTGCTGGACGTGCGGGCCCTTCCAGCTGCGCCAACGCACCGGCGCTGTGCGCGCGTTGCGGGATCCGTCCCGGCGTAAGGACAAACGCAGGTAGTAGTGCCTGCGATTCGACGCTGTCAGCCGAACCGCACGTCCCGCGAGTCGTGGCCAATCTCACGGCTGACGTGTCTTTGCGGCCGCGACGTTTGCGGCCACTGCGGCCTTCACGAGCCTCCTGAACGCGCCGGCGTCGATGGTCTCCCCTTCGCGGATGTCGATTGCCCGTCGCGTGTTGCCTTCGAGGCTGGCATTGAAGAGACGCGCAGGGTCCGGGATGCTCGCACCGCGGGCGAACGTGAGCTTCACCACCTTCGTGTACGCCTCGCCGGTGCAGACGATGCCGGCGTGCGCCCACACGGGCACACCCGACGGGTTCGTCGGCTTGACCCACTTGCACTCCTCGATGATCTCCGGGTCGGCTTCATGGATCAGCGCCCGCATGCGGTCGAGGGTTTTCCCGCGCCATCCTCCGAGCTCGCGGATCCGCCGGTCGATGAGTTGGGAAGCGGGTTCCGCGGGCTCGCCTGCCTTCGCTCGAGACCTGGACGTCGTCGGCGATGGGCGTCGCCGGCTTGCGGTCGTCATGCGGGGCTCGCCTGCGGCCGGCATGCTTTCAGGCTTCGGCTTCGCCTTGCGTGGCGTGCGCACGGCAGGTGACTTCATGACGATCGCAGCTCCGGTTGAGAAGGCAGTGGCCATCCTAGCACCACGCGCAGGAGCTCACGAAGGTCCGTGAACACTGCGGTTCCCGGAAGCGGATCCTCCGATATGTCCTGTGGCGACGTCGCTGTTGAGCAGGTGTCGCGATCCCATTCCCGTCAGATCGAGGAGAGCAGCGCGAGCTCGGTGCGGGACCGGACGCCGAGCTTCGAGTAGGCGCGCGTCAGGTGATTCTCGACGGTGCGCGGCGAAATGTGCAGCGAGACGGCGATCTCGCCGTTGGTCAGGCCGCGTTGCGCGAGCCCGACGACCCGCCGCTCCGACAGCGTGAGTACGGACCACGGATCCCACACGACCCGGACACGCTGGCCTTCGCCGCGCACGCCGACGAACTCGAAGAGGAGATCGATGATCTCGTCGACGTGTGGGCTGACCCACGAGAAGTGGTCCTCCCCGTCGAACTCGACGTAGCGGGCGTTCGGCATCAGGCGCGGCGAGCATTTTCCCGAACGACGCAGGCACCACGCGGTCGCGACTCATGTGGACGACGAGCGCGCGCTGCTGCGACAGGGACAGGAGATCGGTCGCGTCGAGGCCGAAGCCGCTCTTCATCAGGCCGCCGATCATCGCCGGACTCGCCGAGGCGCGTTCGTAGCGCGGAATCCAGCGCGCCATCGACGGGATCGCACGCAAGGACGGGGCGAAATCGCGGAGGATCAGCGTGTCGTCGGTGCCCCAGCGCGCGACGACCTCGTCGAAGAACGCGCGATACGCGGCGCGCTCGGGAACCGGCCCGTACTCCGACGCCCGGGCGATCGCGCCGCTGCCGGAATAGGCAGAGAGCAGCAGCAGACCCTCGACGCGCGCGGCGAGGACGCCCGCGGCGGCGGCGAGGGCGATGACCCCGCCTTCAGACAACCCGAGCAACCAGGATCGCTCGATCCCCGCGGCGTCGAGCACCGTGCTGCAGTTCGTCCACCCGCTGCTCCAGGGTTGCCCGCTCCCGGACCGGGTCGGAGAGCCCGGTCCCCAGCTTGTCGAAGAGCACGACGCGGAAGCCGGAGGCGAGCCGCTGAAGCGGGCGCCAGAATGCCGGCTGCTCCCACATCATTTCAATGTGTTGGGCCAGCGGAGGCACGATCAACAGCGCCGGCCCGCTGCCGAATTCCTGGTAGGCAAGTGTGCCCGCGCGCGTTCGCGGCGTAGCGGATCGGCGGTACCTGCACGGATTCCAAGCTTGACATGTCTCTGGCCCGCGAGAACAGGACCTTCGCCAGAATCGCCGGGCGAAGAGGCTGCTCGGCGGCGCCAGGAAGTGTATGACTCGCAGGAGCGCGGTCGCGACGGTCACGTCCGAGTGTGCACGGGCGATGACGTGCGGCAGGTACGCGTTCGAGATGCGCATCGCGAGTGTCGGTCGTCCCTGAACGCCTTCGAACGTGAAGCTACGTCCCGCGGCGGTGTTCCAGGCAATGTCGACGATTTCGGACGCCGCCCGCAGAAAGCGTCGATTCGCGCCGGGCGCCGCGACACCGGGACCCATTCGCCCGAGCCGCTCCGCCTGCAGCGCCGCCACGGTGATGCCCTGGCCGAAGGTCGGGTTGAAGCTCGCGATCGCGTCGCCGCAGACGAACAGCCCGTCGGGAACACGCCGCAGCTCTTCGTAGCGACGACGTCGGCTCGACGCGAACTTCATCGTCGCGGGTTCGTCGAGAGGCTCGGACGTTTCGAGCAGCCGCGCGAGATCGGGCGCCGGCGAGCGATCGCGCAAAGTCCCGATAACCCGCGGTGTCGAGCGGTGGCCGGACGGATCCGAAGCCGTATAGCGAGACGATCCACACGTCTTCCTCGATGGCGAAGGCCGTCCCGCCGCGCGGCACCTCCGGCGACGAGATGACGAGGACGCCCACGCCGTAGGCGGCGTGACCTTTCGTACGAGTGTAGGTCCGCGATACGTAATTGGTCTCCAGCGCGACTTCCTCGACGCGCGGTCCCATGTAGCCAGCCTGTTCGAGGAACTGCGGCAGCGTCGAGTTCCGGCCCATCGCGTCGACCACCAGGTCGGCACTCACCAGTATCCTCGGCCGCGTCCGACGCCACGATTCGGACTCCAGTGACGCGGCCCGCGCTCACCACGAGCCCCACTGCGCGACCGCCGGTCCGAATCCGCACGCCGCGAAGGCCGAGTACGCGAGTGCGAATGGCGTGCTCGAGGAGTGGCCGCGCGACGGCGAGTCCCGGCACACCGCTGTCGCCCACGGCGAGCCGTGTCCCGCCGAATATCCACGAGACGTCGCGAAGGTTGTCGCCCGACTGGCAGCCCCTGGCTCCGAGCTCCGCGACCAGCCCTGGAAGGAGCCGCTCGAGTGAATCGATTCCGCCAGCGAGCAGGCCGTGCGAGTGACGGCCCTGCGGGACGGTGGGTCGTGGCGCGGGATCATCCCGAAGCTCCGCCCGTTCGATCAGGAGGACTTCTTCGAAGCTGTCCGAGAGCGCCCGCGCGGTCAGGAGTCCAGCGATGCTGGCGCCGAGCACGACGGCTGTGCGATGTGGCTGTGTGTTCATGCGACGAGCGTGGCACGTGGCCTACCATCGGGATCGTGAGTGGAATCCCCTACGTCGTCACACGCGCGATGGCCCCGACCGGGGCTGACGGCGCAAAGACGCCGAGCAGGGAATGCGATGTAATGTTTCAACACATGAGACGTCTCCTCACGCGACTGCCAATGTTGTTGATAGCCCTTGCCGTGTCCACGCCCGTATACGCGCAGAAGGCGCCGCCGGACGCGCCAGCGCAGCCCGCCACCTCGGAAAAGACGCGCTCGCCGTGGCTCCTTGTGCCGGTGTTCTCGTCGAGTCCCAAACTCGGCACCGCAGTGGGCGGACTTGCCGCCTTCATGCACGTCTTCGATCCTGCGAGCCGCGTCTCGCTCGTCGGCATCAACTACCAGTACACGTCCACCGAGTCGCAGATTGCCGGCGCCTTCGCGCGAACCTCGTTCGGCGCTGATCACCACCGCACCGTGACGCTCGCGGTGTTCGGCCACATCAAGAACGATTACGACGACTACCTCGGCACCGGCCAGCCGCTGAAGACCGAAGATGACCTGAAGGCGTTCGTGGGGCGGTACTTGTTTCGGGTGAAAGGCGACTGGTTCATCGGCGCGCAAGGGAGTGCGGCCAACTATCAGGTGCTGGGCGCGACTGCTGAGGACGATCTCGTGCTCGAGACACTGGGGGTGCGCGGTGTCGAGTCGGTCGCTCTCGGCGCCGCGCTGATGCACGACTCACGAGACAACGAAGACATGCCGATGAAGGGCTGGTTTCTGAACGTCAACAACCTGGCCTACCGTGAAGGGCTCGGCGGGGCGGCGTCGTACGATGCGTACCGCGTGGACTTTCGCACGTTCTGGAACCACGGCGGCGGGCACGTACTGGCGGTGCGCCAGTACAACTGGTTGACGAGCGATGCGCCATCGGCGGCCCAGGCCACGGTGAACCTTCGCGGGTACAAACAAGGGCAGTATCTCTCGCCGTATCTGTCCTCGTTCGAAGTCGAAGAACGGCTGTCGTTCCACCCGCGATGGGGCGCGACGCTGTTTGGCGGCGTGGCGGAGTTATATGGCGACGCCCCCGTACCACTGGATCGCAGTACATACCCCACCATCGGCGGCGGCGTGCATTTTGTGCTCAAACCCGTGCAGCGCATGGTCGTGAATCTCGAGTACGCGCAGGGCATCGGGGACAACCGCGGGGTCTATCTCAAACTGGGCTACGCCTGGTGAGCCGACGATCCGTCCACTGCATGCGAAACTGTGGCCCGGACCCGTGAGCCCGAAGCTCACCAAGGGACTCGATGTACAGACGCTGCGCTGAACACCGATACGAAGGGTGTGGCACGACGCCATGGTATGTTGCACCCGATGATCAGGCAAATGCGGACTAGCGTCTTCGGCGCCGAGCCCGAACGAGTGTCCACCTTGAACCGAAACGCTACTCAGAGTCACCACGACTGGCTCAGGGCACGACGGTGACGAAGTAGCGCACCGTCACGCAGCTGATGCACTGACCGTTCTTCAAACCGTGCGGGGTCACGACGAAAGTCTCATCTCCCGCGGCCACCGCGCGATAGAAGTAGACCTCGGAGTCGTGGCGGCGTGCGTGTCCGACCAACGCCATCGAGGTCTGCGTGAATCCGTCCAACTCCAGATCCGGTGGCAGCGACAGCGCCGCCACTTCACCGACGCGAACGAGTGTTCGCTGGTCCGCAGCCAACTGCACTGGGACACTTGCACACGCCGCCGCGACGACCGTGAACAGGCATAGAGGAATCAGGCGCGCCCGGCCAGCCGCCACATCAACGCCTTCTGGGCGTCACCGACCAGAGGTGCCCGCAGAACCGGCACACCAGCCACTTCAGCGAACTGCCGCTCGTCTCTTCTTCGTCGCTGTCGCTGCGTTGGCAGCGCGGGCATTCAGGATGCGGAGTCGCCATGGGTGCTCCTTCTAATGGGACGAGTGAGCAGTCGCCGGTCGTTGCGTGCGCGACGCGGTGGCCCGTTTGTCGAGCGCCCGTCGTCGTCGTGACTGGCCCATTGCGAGCCGCAGCTCACGCTCGATGGTGGCATCGCACGGATACGGCCGGTTCGCGCGGGCGGTCAGGACGAAGTCGGCGCGCCACCCAGGGCTCATCTTCATGTCACGCCTCGAGCACAGGCACCGATGCCGGGGCGGGTTGCGCGGCGGCACGTTGCACCTGTTCGGCCAGGGCTCCGAGGTTATAGGGTTTGAGCACGACCGCATCACAGCCCGCGTGCAACGCTTCCTCTCGGTGTTTGGGAAGACTGTGCGCGGTCACCGCGATGACCACCGTTTGCTTCAACAGGGGATGCGCCTTGACGCGCCGCGTCGCCTCCCAGCCGTCGATGCCCGGCAGCGCAAGGTCCATCAGCATCACCTGCGGGCGCATGGCTTCCGCCACGACGAGGGCCTCCACGCCACTCGATGCGGTCGCGACCGTGCAGCCGACGAGCGTGAGGTATTCCGCGAGCATCTCGCGGTTGTCTTGGTCGTCATCAACGACGAGAACGGATGCTGTCATGGGCGGCTTTCAGCGCGTGTGCGAAGGGACGGGCAATGCATGGCGAACGGAGGCGTGCTGGGGACGGTCATCGCGCTTTCCGCGCGGACGGTGGTCTTCTTCCTCACGCCCGTCGGAGCTGCGGTGCGTCGGACGTCGCCACCGGCCTTGGACGCCAGGAGTTTGGTCACCACTGACAGGGGCACGACCTCGAAGTGCGTCGTCGCTGGGCGAGCCGGGCTGCGTCGTTTCATGCACGAACAGTAGCAGCGGCGTCCGGTTACGGGCTGAATTGTTACCGGGCCGGATTGCTCCGCGCATAGCGGCGAGGATGCCGTGCCAGTGCGCGCCGACAGGCGCCACGCAGGTGTGCTCCGAAAGACTTGCACGACTCATGTGTATTGCCGTAGGATACCTCAACGATACGTTAAGATGGCGTTAAGGAAAGGTGCCCCATGGCTGTTCGACGCACTCCGGCCCGTGGCATGAACTTCACAGAGATGCGGCAGGTGGACGTGCCGCAAGGGCGCAACGGCAAACACAAAGGCATCGTGACGAAAATCCTGTCCGACCTCGATCAGGTGAAGCCGGGCGTGGCGATTCGCGTGCCCCTGGCCGACCTGCCGGACAGCAAGGAGAAGGTGCGCTCCGCGGTCAATCGGGCCACCCGCAACGCCGGCCGGATCGTCGCCACCGCCAGCGACGAGACCTACCTGTATCTCTGGAACGAATGATGGGCTGTCAGCTACTCCTGATGCGCTGAATACCATCGGTCAGTATCCAGGTCACGGCATCACCAAATGTGTCTGCCGCGTGTGCGCTGCAGGGTGCCGCCCGTTCCACCTCGCCACTATCAGTTCCCCATCCCGTCCGCACCAAGCAGCCCTGACCGCCGAATCGGAACGCCGCCTCCACGTCAGCTGCAGAATCCCCGATGACGAACGACCCAGGCAGGTCGATGCCGAGGTCGCCGGCGGCTTGTTCATAGAGCAGGGTCTGTGGTTTCTTGCACGGGCAAGGATCGGCATACCGATGGGGGCACACGTATGGCCCCGCGACGTGAGCGCCCTCCCCCGACAAGTCGGCTGCGAACTCGCCAAACCACTGATGGAAATCCGTCAGCGAGAACAGACCCTTGGCAATGCGGCTCTGGACGGTCACGACCGGGCATATGAACCCAGGCGCACAGTCGCGACACAGCCGACGCGCACCAGGGATGAGGGTGTAGTCGGTGGGTGCGTTCACGAGCACGGGGAGAACCAGCGTGCCATTCAGGTCCAGAAATACGGCGCAGTGGGTGCCGCGTCGGGGCAGGGCTGGGCCGACGTTCGCCAGCACTCCGCGTCGCACATGGATACCATCGCCGATCGAGTCAAATAGACGCACCGTAGCGCCATCGATCTGCCGCCTACCGTCGTGACCCTGGATTCCTGTTCGGACGTTTGTGCATGCCTGGGCGCAAGCCCTGGCGTGTGCTGAGGAACGGCGGCAGGAATTGCTGAAGGACGGATGGATGGATGGATGGATGGATGGTCGAAGCGGCTTGCTAAGAGACGCTGGAAAACTCATCACGATAGTGGGCTTGCCCGGATACGCCCCGCATCTCGTCTTCGTCCAGAATGGCGACCATGAATACGTCGTCGGGGACTTTCCACCGCGACGTGATTCCAACGGTCGTGGCAGGTCGAAACCCGAACTTCGGATAGTACGCGGCGTGTCCCAACACCACGACAAAGGGGCACCCTTGGTCGGCAAGCATACGATTGCCGATTGTCACCAGTTTGCCGCCGATGCCTTGCCGCTGGTATTCGGGTGCGACTGCCATCGGTCCAAGGGCTGCACCGCGCACGGTCCCCACTGATGCGGGGCTGTACAGAATGTGACCGACGACTTGACCGTTGAGCGTTGCCACCAACGACAACAACGCCGCGCCGTTTGCCCTCAAGCGGTCAACAAGGTCGGCTTCCTGCTGACGAGTCGCACGTCTGGAGACGTCGCGAATCGCCGCGATATCGTCTGGACGCTCTTCGCGGATTTCGACTTCAAGCACGGGTGACCAGTGACCGAACGGATGCTGCTGCCGGACTGCTGATAACGCCCGATTGCGAACTATCCGAATTGCCAGTAATTCGAAAAAGGCTGGCGCGCCCGGCTGGACTCGAACCAGCGACCCCCGGCTTAGAAGGCCGGTGCTCTATCCAACTGAGCTACGGGCACGTACGTGAGGAAGTCTCAGTCTAGCAAGTCTGCCTTCCCCACGTCAGCGCCGTTGGTCGAACCAAACCACCGAGTCCACGACCGCAACGCGCGTGGGCCGGGATGCGCCTCTCGCCCTCCGCCGCCTACTGCGCGGACGATGAGGTGGACTTGGTCGTGAGCACGCGGCGGAACACGTCCACCGCCTGCCGCATTTCGTCCATCGTTCCGAGCGTGATCCGGCTGTGCGTCTTCTCGAACGGCGGGAAATCGCGACCGACCTGAACCTTCTGCGCGAGGCAGGCATCGCGGAACGCCGGTGCCGATCCTTTCACGTCAACGAATATGCAGTTGGCATGCGAGTCCGTCACGGCATAGCCCATGTCCGTGAACGCTTTGATCGTGAATTCGCGCACGCGGGCGTTCTCCGCCACTTCCTCCTGAATGTGCTGCGTGTCCTTCAGCGAGGCGATCGCGGCGGCAGCTGTGAGCGTGTTGATGCTGCCAAGCTGCCACGCCTTCGGAATGGCCTGCACCGTGTTCTCCTGGCCGACGGCGTAGCCGAACCGCAGTCCGGCCATGCCGTGCGCCTTGGAGAACGAGCGCGTGATGAACACACCGGGCAGCTCCATGGCCAGCGGCTGTGCCGACCGTGATGGCCGAGTCGTGCGCGTAGTCGATGTAAGCCTCGTCCAGCAGGATTGCCGTGCCCGGCGATTCCTGCTTCACGCGCCGTACGAACTGCTCGATCGCGGCGGCATTGTGCGCCGCACCGGTCGGGTTGTTCGGGTTGCAGATGTAGACAAGGCCTGCGCCACGCGCAGCATCGGCCATCGCCGCGAGGTCGAGCGACATGCTGCGATCGACGGTCACCGCCTTCACCGGAGCGCCGATGCGTTTCGCCATGTTCTCCGGCGTCGCGTAGGTGGGGGCCGCCGTCACCAGCGGCCGGTCCGCCGCGCAGAACGCCCGCACGCTGCCTTCGAGAATGGGACCGGATCCGGTACCGACGATCACGCTCGTGCGATTCACCGACCACAGCGCCGCAATCGCATCCGTGAGCTCGTTCACGTGGTCCGGCGGATAGCCGCGGCCGTTGCGTGCGCCAAGCGCTCCATGCACGGCCTCGATCGCCTTCGCTCCCGGCCCGCGATTGTTTTCGTTGTTACTGAGTCTGATAATGGCGGACGGTTCGGCGGCGGCGGCTGCGCCGGCGAAGGCCGCAGCCTCGCCCGCCCGGCCGGTGACGAACGACGTGGACAGCGCCGGTGGTGCCAAGCCCGAGGGTGCGGACGAAGGTTCGACGGGAGACTGGCATGACCCCTCCTCTGGGGCCGTGCGCACAGCCCCGAATGTTCAGGGAGTATACGACCGGGGCGGCCGCCTGGCGGCGATTTCGCCAATGGCCGAGATCGGTTGCTTGGTCCGGGACTGGCGCAGGGCTGGCGCCCTGCGCCCGAATGTCAGTTCGTGCCGACCGGTGTGTGCGACCCGAGCGATTTCAGGTACGCCAGCACCGCTTCGGCGTCGGCTTGCGTCATCCGGAACTGCGGCATCGGCTGACGCAGATGGTATCCAGTGCGCGAGATACCGGTCATCAGCAGCTGCACGATTTGCGCGTCGGTCCCGGGAGGCGTTCCGCCGATGCGCGGCGCCAGGCTTGCCCAATTTTCGGTTGCGACGGTCGGTGCAATGCCCACTGCGCCGCCCATCAGCCAGTGCGCGCGATCGCGATTGCCGTGCATGTCCACCGGTGAATGGCAGCGGCCGCACATCGCCACATCCTCCACGATGTACTGACCGCGCGCGACCTTGTCGCCTGCAGCCGCATCCGGCTTCGCAGTGCCCTTCGCTGCGTCGGGCCTCTCCGCGCCCTGCGCGGGTGCGCTGTGCTGCTGCGCCTGGGCCGCAGGTGGAAGGACGCCAGCCAGCATCACGATGGCCGGGATCATCACCAACGACCAGATTTTCGAACGGGACATTTACGGATTCCTTTCCAACGTCGAACGACTCGCCACGCCTTCGGAAACGGCTCCAGTGCCGCGCTGAGTCTCGCACGTCTGGCGTCTCTGAGCAATCGTCTTTGCGCCGTGCGGCGGGTCTCATGACGCCCGCCGTTTCAGGTCGGCGGCAGCAGATCGCGACGATGCGCCGCCGAGCGACGTTCCGGCGCGGACATGGTGCACCTGCGTGTTCAGCAGCCCGCGACTACGATTGTCACCATGCGCGGCAACATCCCGACGGCTTTCATCGTTACGTGTTCTGGCGCAGTGGAGTCTTTCTGATCGGCAGTTCCCGCACGCGCGTGCCGGTCGCCGCGTAAATCGCGTTGGTCACCGCGGGCGCAAGGGGCGGCACGCACGGCTCGCCGAGCCCGCCGAGCTGTGCGTCGGACCGCACGAACGCCGTCGTGATCCTCGGCGCATCAACCATGTGGATCATCGGATAGTCGCGGAAGTTCGTCTCCACGACCCGGCCCTGCGCGATCGTGATCTCGCTGAGCATCGCCGCGGACAGCGCGAAGATGATCCCGCCTTCCACCTGCGCGGTCGCACTGTCCATGTTCACGATGTCGCCGCAGTCCACGGCGGCGTAGACATGGACCACTCGCAGCCGACCGTCTGGCGACACCGCCACGTGTGCCACTTCGGCGACGATGGTACCGAAGCTCTCGCACAGCGCAATGCCGCGCCCTTCACCAGCCGGCAGGGGAGTGCCCCAGTTCGACATGGCGGCCGCCTTCTCGAGCACCGCCTTGAACCGCGGCTGCTCGCCCAGCAGCGACCGTCGGAATTCGAAGGGATCCTTTCCGGCCGCGTGCGCCATCTCGTCGATGAACGACTCCTTGAAGAAGCCGTGCTGCGAGTTCATGACCGAGCGCCACTGGCCCTCGCGGATTGGATGCGCCGCCTTCTTCGCGCCCGCCTCCTTCTCTGCGATCGCGTACGGCATGAACACCGCCTCGCCGTTCCCGCCGCCCGTGTAGTTCGAGCTGGCGGCGAGTGGTGCGCCGTTGCTGTCCAGGGCGCCGGAGTGGCGCGACATCGCGGCGGGACGATAGTAGTCGTGCTGGATGTCGTTCTCGCGCGTCCAGATCGTCTTCACCGGCGTCGGTGACATCGCCTTTGCCACGCGCGCGGCGATGTCCACGTAGTCGAAGTTGAACGGCAGCCGTCGCCCGAAACCTCCGCCCAGCATGAGGTTGGTGCACGCGCACGTCCGAGACGTCGAGGCCGAGCGCCTTCGCGGCCACCGACCGCGCGTTCAGCGGATCCTGCACGCCCGTCCACACCTCCGCGCGTCCCTCATCGACCCGCACCGTGCAGACCATCGGCTCCATCGTCGCGTGAGCGAGGAACGGGACGCGGTAGTCGGCGGTGACCATTTTCGCGGCGCCCGACGGCACTTCCGGCGGAGCTCCGAGCGCCTTGTCGAAGGCGGCGAAGATCGAGTCGGTCGACACGTCGGCGTGACCGGCGTCGGAGAACTCGGGCTTGAGCGCAGCTCAGCGCGCGCCGCGCTCGCCAGAAACTGTCAGCCACAACAGCGACGGCTTCGTCCAGCTTCACCACCTTTTTGACGCCCGGCATGGATTCGGCCGGCGTCGTGTCCACCGACTGCAGCGTGCCGCCGAACACCGGTGCGATTGCGACCGCCGCGTAGAGCATGCCCGGGGTCGTGAAATCGATCGCGTACCTGGCAGTGCCGTCCACCTTCGACGGAATGTCCAGACGCCGGGGAGAGGTGCGCCTGATCGTGAAGCTGTCCGGGTTCTTCAGTGACGGGCTCGTCGGCACGGGCAGCGTCGCGGCGACGCGTGCGAGCTCGCCGAAGGCGGCGCTTCGTCCTGACGATACGTGCACGACGCGTGAGCCCTTCGCACGGCACTCGCGCGGTGGCCACACCGAACTGCTGCGCAGCCGCGGCAATCAGCATCTCCTTTGCCGCCGCTCCGGCCACGCGCATGCCGTACTCCCCGGTGCTGCGAACCGCGGTGGATCCGCCGGTGACCTGGAAGCCGAACCACTCCGCCAGCTTGTAGGCGCTGTAGTCCACGCCGCGTCCGAGCATGGCCGGCACATAGTTGCCGCCTGCGGCGCGAACGATGTAGCCATTGGCGTACTCGTCCGAGCGCCGGTGCTTCCTGAACGCGAACGAGCGCCCAGTCGGCCTCCAGTTCCTCGGCCGCCATCATCGCCATCGCTGTCGGCGTGCCCTGTCCCATCTCGCAGTGCGGGAACGAGGATCGTGACCATGTTGTCCGGGGTCACCGTGATCCACGTCGTCAGCTGGCCCTTGTCGGCCGCATCGGCGGCGACCAGCGTGTGCCTGCCCGGCGCAAACGTGAAGCCGGCCACTCCGACGAGGAAGCCGCCGCCGGCGATGGTGCCGGCGCCGATGAAGGCGCGCCTGCTCCACCTGTTCATGACGCCGCTCCTTCGCTCTGCGCCAGCTGGTGAATCGCGTTCCGGACGCGGGCGAATGTGCCGCAGCGGCAGATGTTCGTGATCGTCGGAATCGATGTCCTCGTCCGTCGGCGTCGCGTGCTCCGCGAGCAGCGCGGCGACGGCCATGATCATGCCCGACTGACAATAGCCGCACTGTGGCACCTGGTGAGCGATCCACGCCTGCTGCACCTTGTGGAGCGTGCCGCTCTGCGGCCAGCCCCTCGATCGTCGTCACGCTCTTGCCGTCTGCAATCGAGACGGGCAGCGTGCACGAACGGACCGGGCGTCCGTCGAGATGCACCGTGCAGGCGCCGCACGCGGAGATGCCGCAGCCGAACTTCGTGCCCGTCAGCCCGAGCTGCTCCCGCAGCGCCCAGAGCAGCGGCATTTCCGGTTCGACTTCGAGGGAATGTTCCTGACCATTGACCGTGATCGTGATCGCCATCGTGCGCTCCTGTGTGGGCTGAGTGTGGCACTGATAGCCGATGCGATCAACGGCAGAGACGGGGTGCGGACGGGCAAGTCGACGGTTCGCCCAGTCGCAGGTTGTCGCCCAGATACCAAAAAGCTCAACAACCTGACCAACGGCCGCTCGACTTCCGACGTGACTTGTGACTTGTGACTGGCGACTAATACGATTGTGCCGAATGTGGCAACCTTCGCGCGCACAATGGGCAATCATCTGGCCCATCACCCTCGTCGTGGTCCTTGCCTGGCCGCCAGACCGCGGGCGCAGCCTGGGGATGAAGGCCGTGAACTCGGCGGTGGACCCGTCCGGCGCGCTCCCCGTGGTACCGCCGGCGCTGCCGATGGGGCTCGACGATGACGGGGACGCTGTAACCGAGCACGACACGCAGCTCACCGCGTACTATCAGGCTCGCGAGCAATCCGCGATGACGCGGGTACGGATGGACCTGAAGAATGCGACGGATCCGCTGGACACCTCGACGCAGCGACAGCTGCTCGTCGGTCTCGTGGTGATCGCGGCGCTCGTGGTGTGGCGCATGGACGGATCGCGCCGGCCATGACGGGCTGGCCGGCCCCCGCGCTACCGGCCCGGTCGCGATGGCAATCGTGGCGGGACGGTTGCGGTGCTGCTCCTCGCCTGCCTGGCTGTCCTCGCCCTCCCTGGTACCGCCTTCGCAAAGTGGACCCGCCTCTCGTCTGACCACTTCGTGTTCGTCGGCGACGCGTCCGAGCGTGAGATGCGCGACATCGCGCAGCGATTGGAGCAGTTCCGCGAGACGGTGGGACATCTCGTGTCGAACGAGGCCACGACGTCAGCGGTGCCGACCATCGTGATGGTGTTTCAGAACGAGCGATCGTTTGCGCCGTTCAAACCGCAGTTCCAGGGGAAGCCGGTGAGTGTGGCCGGCTATTTCGTCGGGACCGAGGACGTCAATTACATCGCGGTGAATGCTGCGCAGGACACCGAGGCCTACGGGCTGATCTTTCACGAATACGCGCACTTCCTCATCCGCAACGAGGTGGCCTCTGCGCCGTCGTGGGTCAACGAGGGGCTCGCGCAACTGTACGAGACCTTCACGTCGACCAACGCGGGGAAGACGTGCGCTGCTTGGAGCACCGAGCGCGCAGAACCTTCGTGTGCTGCGGGCGTCCTCGACGCTGCTGACGATTCCTGAACTCGATCGAGGTCACCCCCGAATCGGCGATGTACAACGAAGGGGACCGTCGCGGCCTCTTCTACGCGCAGTCCTGGGCGCTGGTTCATTACCTCACCTTCGGAGGCCCGCAGCGCGCGGCTCAGCTGAAGGCGTATCTCTCTGCGATTGGAGCCGGTATGCCTCCGCCGGACGCGTTCGTTCAGGCGTTTGGGGCGGATACCGGCGCGCTTGCGCGCAGCCTCACGGAATACATCCAGCGCTCCAGCTTCACCGCCTTGCGGATCGAACTGGATGAGAAGCTCGAACGACCGGCGACGTCACCCGCAGAAGCGATCGCGGACGATGAGGCCGCCGGGTACCTCGGCGACATGATGTCGCGCCTGAACCGCACCGACGATGCGCGAGCGTATCTGAGAAAGACGATCGATGGCGGTGCGCGACGCCGCCCGGGCGATCGCGGCCCTTGGCCTGATCGAACTGCGCGCGAACAACGTGGACCTGTCGGTGGCTTTGCTCGAGCGGGCCGCTTCGCTTGCGCCCGGACAGCCCGTTTGTTCAGAGCGCCTACGGCCGCGCGCTCACGCGGCGTGCGGATCGCGGAGGGGCTGACGAAGATGCGCTGTACCGTCAGGCGCGGCGCGTGCTGACGCGGGCGCTGGAACTCGAGCCCTGGAATGTCTCCACCGCGGTTACGCTGGCCGAGGTGGAGATGGCCAGCGGCGCCGACGCGCCGAGGGCGGTGCTGCTGATGCGGCAGGCGCTGAATGCCGTCCCCGGACGCGAGGAATACCGCCTGATGCTCGCGCAGGCGCTGGCGCTGAGCGGCGACTATCGCCACGCGTCGGAAATCCTCGAACTGCTCATGGACCGCGGCGCCAGGCCAGAGATCCGCGAAGCCGCGCGCAGGGCGCTCGAGCGCGTTGCGGACGCTGAGGACGCGGCGCGCGGGCTCGAACTGGACCCGAGGTGATTCAACCAATTGGTGAATTGGGGAGTACGGTGATTTGGAGAGTTGGGGAGTTGGTGACGCGACGACGTGGTGAGCCCGACCCGTCTCGATGACCTGCGCCGGTTTGCGGTGGCGCGAACCCTGTTCACGGCGGCAGGACTTCAGCAGGCGCTCGACACCTTCGGGTTCGTGCAGGCGGATCCGATCCGCGCGCCGGCGCGGGCGCAGGATCTGACGCTCCGCCACCGTGTCCCCGGCTACAAGGCCGGTGATCTGGAGCGCCGCTACGCAGCGCTCCGCGTCGAGGAGGATTTCTTCGTCAACTACGGCTTCGTGACGCCGGCCGTGCACGCACTGATGCACCCGCGCAAGGGCGGCGCTGCCGATGGCCGCGCGGCGCGACGAAGCGACGAGCCGACGCGATCCTCGCGTTCGTCGGCGAGCAGGGCTCGGCGCACCCGCGCCAGGTGGATCAGCAGTTCGCACACGGTCGCGTCACGAACTACTGGGGCGGATCGTCGAATGCGACGACGCACCTGCTCGAGCTGATGCACTACGGTGGACTGCTGCGTGTCGTGCGGCGCGACGCAGGCATCCGCGATCTACGGCGTGCAGACCGCCGCGCCGGCGCCAGCCACAGGCGCGTCGATCCCGACGCGCAGACTCGATGCACTCGTCGACGTCGATCGTCCGCAAGTACGCGCCGCTGCCAGGCGCGAGCCTGTCGGCGCTCGTGCGCCGGTTGCGATACGCCGTGCCGCAGTGGCACGGCCGGCTGTCCGGCGGCGCTGCAGCGGACCAGACGTCGCCTCGCGCACGCGCGCGTCGACGATGTCGACTGGTACTGGCCGGCAGGGGAGACGTGCGATGTCGGACGAGCGCCAGACGAAGTCCGACTGCTGGCGCCGTTCGATCCGCTCGTGTGGGATCGCCGTCGATTCGAACTGCTCTGGGACTGGGCCTACCGGTTCGAGGCGTACACGCCTGTGGCGAAGCGGAAGCTCGGATACTACGCGCTGCCATTGCTGTGGCGCGAGCGCGTCGTCGGGTGGGCCAACGTCGGTCGCACGGGACGGTGCGATGAATGCGGAAGTGGGCTACGTGAGCGGACGCCCGCCGCGCGAGCGACTGTTCAAGCGCGCGCTGGAGGTAGAACTCGATCGCCTGCGCGCGTTCCTCGGCCCGGGCGAGCTCGTGAAGGCGCGGAGGCTTTCGGCTGGCGATGGGCGATGGGCGATGGGCGACATGGCGAAGGCACACGGAAATGGCGCGGATGCGCGGATCCGCCGCGCACTTCGGAATGCTGGAGAGCCCCGCCTACGACTGCGCCAATCGCCTGCAGCCAGGAGCCCAGCTGCGGCCCTGACGCCTAGGGCCGAGAGCCTGAAGTCCCGCTTACCGCCCCGCGGTGGCCTTCGCTCGGCGCGGTCTTCAGCGTGATGTGCTGAACGCGCCAGTTCTGCGCTTCGCCGGTGTAGATTTCGTTCTCGCTGACGCAGTGCATCTGGTGCACCCAGTAGAACTGGCCGACCTTCTTGCCGAGCGTGCCGAACCAGCCGATCAGCTTGCCGTCGAGATCGCAGCTTGTAGATCTTGCCGCCGGCATCGGCGCTGAACAGGAACTGCTGGCCCTGCGCGTTGGGCGGCGTGATGCACACGGCCCACGGCGCGCGCACGTTGCTGATGATGCGCCTGCGGTTCAGATCCGAGTCGTACACCTGGATGCGGCTGTTGCCGCGGTCGGCGACGTAGATCAGGCCCTTGGCGTCGGAGGTGATCGCGTGCGGCGTGTTGAACTGATCGGGCGCGGTGCCGCGCGAGCCGATCGACTTCACGAAGTCGCCGTCCTTGGTGAACTTGGCGACGCGCGAGTTGTCGTAGCCGTCGGCCACGAAGATGTTGCCCTGCAGTGTCGAAGGTGACGTCGGTCGGACGACCGAACGTGCCGCCGCGGCCGGCGCCGGCGCCGGGCTTCGCGGTCGCGTCCGCGCTCGGTGTGTGCGGCCGTCTTCGAGGAACTCCTCGAGGTAGTCGATCGCTTCGTCCTTGCGGCCGAGCACCATGGTGACCAGCCCCTGCGGGTTGAACTTCATCACCATGTTCGAGCCTTCGTCGACGACCCACACGTTGTCGTCCTTGTCGACGCGGACGGCGTGGGCGAACGAGAAGCCGTACGCGTTCTGGCCCCATTCCTTGACGAAGTTGTTCTTCTCGTCGAACTCGAAGAGTTCGGCCGCCTGCGAGCCGCGCGCCGGGCCGGCGTTGCCGCTGCGCGTGTAGACGAACAGGTGCTTCTTCGAGTTGATGGCGACGCCTTCGGTCTCACCAATCGTGTGACCGGTCGGCATCAGCGGCAGCGACACCGCGTCGAACGGAATCTGCGGCGTGTTCTTCTCGAGCTTCGGTCTGCGCGGCAGCGGCCGCCTGCTGCTCGGGACTCAGGCCGCGCCCGGGACCCTGCTGGGCCTCGACGCCACCACGCTGCGCGTAGGCGGCTGCGCCCACGGCGATTAGAAGTGCAAGTGCAAAACGTTTCAAGTGCGTCTCCTGCGGTACGCCCGATGAGGATCTTCACGCGGGCGCGTGCGAGTATAGCGCTCACGAAACAGGCGCGACCGGGTGATGCGCGACGCTTGCTACTTCCTTATGGTGCTTCGGACTTCTCAACGGCGGATCTTCAGACGCGCTTGATCGTCGGGTCTAAAAACCCGACGCCACGATTCGATCAGTGAAGCGGCGAGGCGCCGCTCATGCCCGGGGCGATGATGGCGCCGGTCATGTTGGCGTAGAGCGAACCGCGCGTGTCGGTGGCGAACGCGCGCTGTCCGGAGATCCCGATCGAGACCGGATGCGCCTCGGCGAAGTAGCCCGAGACCGCGTCGAGCGTCGCGGCGTTGCACGTCGACGTTCCGCTCACGACGATGGACGCGGACATGTCGGCCGACACGTTCATGACGTAGCCGCTTTTCGCCACCCCGTTGGCGGGAACATCGGGCGAAATGAACAGCTGGGCCGAACCGGTCGCGGGCCTGGACAGGTCGTCCAGCGTTTGCGCATAACCGCCATGCCCGCAGCTCGAGGCATAGGTGGTCTCGGCCGAGTTGATGGCGCGCATCGAGCCGACGGCGGCAGACTCGAGGCTGGCGACGCGGGCCCGGAGGACACCGGGGATGGCCACCGCGGCCAGGATCCCGATGATCGCTACGACGATCAGCAGTTCAATCAGCGTGAAACCCTCGTCGCCTGGACGGGCCGAGTGGGTGAGCAGCGGCGTGCACATTCAACTTATCGGACGCAGGCGGCCGACAGCAGGGACCGGGGACCGGGGATCAGGGATCAGGGAACAGGGATCAGGGATCAGGGATCAGGGCGCAGCGCAGGCGAGGGGGCGGGTGCCTTGCAGTTGAATGCGCGGCGGCAGTGAGCGGCGTTCGGCGCCCCAGTGCCGCCCTCGCGCGTGAGCATCGCGGCGATCTCGTCGCGGAGCAGACCGCCGTTGGCTCGACGTGCACCGGCACGACCGGCGCGAAGAAGCTGTCGCCGCCGGTCGCGAGGAAGTCGGTGGTGACCACCGTCAACGATTCGTTGTCACGAATCGGCCCGCCCGATTCGCGACGCAGCGCGACGGTCAGTTGCCCACGATCGCAGGCGGCCGATGCGCTGACCCCCGACAGCGTCACCATGCTGCCGGCCATCTCGAGGTTCTGCTTCACGACGGTGCGCAGCTGCGCGCCAGTCAACGACACGGTGACCCGCTGGTTGTCGAACGGCAGCAGTTGATAGAGCTCGCCAAAGGTGAACGGGCCCTCGGCGAGGTCCGATCGCAGGCCGCCGGTGTTCGTGAGCGCGACGTCTGCGCCGGGCACCAGCGCCCGCATCCAGTCTGCCTCCAGATCGCCGACCGGACTCTGAACATCGGTCGCTGTAGGTCAGCGAGGCGTCGATGACGGCATTGAGCGATCTGGCCTTGGCCCGCGACGCACGGTCGATGGCCGGCTGCAGGATGGCAGCGATCTCGGCGGACGAGGCGACGGGCCTGCCTTCGTACTCGGCGGCCCTGGCGTCCGCAGCCGATGCCGGCGCGCAACCGGCGGCGGCGGGCCGTTCCTGCGCGCAGAGATCCCGCGGCTGGAAGATGTGATGGCCCTGCACGCGGCCGGTCGCTCGGTCCACAACCAGGTCGATGCGGCCGAAGGCCCGTCCCCCCGCGTAGGACTGGATGATCGGGATCCCGTTCACCTCGTGCGCCACGGCATCATGTCGATGACCGGCGACGATCGCGTCGACCAGACCAGCCGGGAGATGCCGCGCCACCTCGAAGATTTCCGCGTTCGGTTCACACGACGAGAGGTCCTGCGGGTTCGTCCGTGCGGTCGCACTTGCCGCCGGAGTGCGCGAGGCGCGATGACGATGGACGCCTGCTGTTCACGGAGGCGTGCAGCCTCATCGATCAGCGTCCTGGTGATGGGCGCCACTGTGAGGCCAACCACGTTGGCGGCAGTGGTCAGCGTCAGCGCAGGTTCGGTAATCAGACCGACAATTCCGATGCGGACGCCGTTGATGTCGACGATCGTGGACGGGGAGACGTGTGGCAGGCGGATCGGAGCGTGCGTGCGATGTCTCGAACAGGTTTGCCGCCACGAACGGAAAATGCGCCTCGCGAAAGTCGCGCCTTCAGCGCGCCGAGCGGATCGTCGCCTGGGACGCGCGGCGTCGCAGCCTCACCAACGGGACCGTAATCGAATTCGTGGTTGCCGATCGTTGCCGCCTGATAGCCGAGCGCGTTGTACGCCTGGATGACAGCGGCGCCTTCGTTGAGATTGGATTCGAGCGTGCCCTGGAACAGGTCACCGGCATCGAGCAGCAGCACGCCACCGCCGTCCCGCTGCCGTGCGTCGCGGAGGTTGGACAGGTACCCGCCAAGAAGGGCGAGCCCGCCGCGGCCGTTCACGTCGAGTACGCCGCCGTGCAGGTCGTTGGTCCCGACGACCGAGAGCACGAAGGTGGGCGCAGGCCGATTGACGGGTCCGCACGCAACGGTCATCACGATCGTCGCGACGCAAAAGGTCGATACGACCGTCGACAGAGCCGTCGACAGGGCTGTCGACAGGGCCGGTGCCGACGCCCGATGCATGACGGCTATGGCCTGGTGCCGGCTTCCTTTTCGGCGGAGCGGGCGCCGCGCAGGACGTTTTCGAGCGCGTGATTGCCTTCGTGGCACGCGTACTCGTAGAGCATCTCGTCGCTCTGCACCCACGGATACTCACCGGTCCAGGGACGGTCCCACGTGTCCGGGTCGTCGACCGTGAACGTGTAGAGAATCGTCTTCTCGTCGATCTTCCTGAAGCGCTCGACGACGTGCAGTTTGTCGCTCGAGCCCTGGAACTGGGTCTTGGCGGTGAAGTTTGTCGTGTCGACGACGAGCGTGTCGCCTTCCCAGCGGCCGATTGAGTCGCCGTTCCAGCGCCGGATGCTGTGGCGGCGGTGCGTCCCGCCGATCCGGATGACGCGGGCATCGTGGACCATCTCGTTGAGGATCGTCACCGAGGTCGGCGTCTGCACGATCTGTTTGAGGTTGTTGTAGAAGTAGTTCGGCAGCGTCGGCGGACCGGACGTGGACCCGAACCCGAGCAGGCAACGCTCGGCGAGGGGACGCGCCTCCGGGTTGTCGAACGCCGAGGCCGGAGCGGCCGCGGAACTCGATTCGTCGGCGCCCGGCGCGACCGCGCGCAGGGCATACGCCCGATTGCGCTCGCGAGCCACCGGCTTCATCGGCGGAATCCGACCGTCCGGCGGGTCCGACGACGATCGAGGTCCGGTACTCGCCGTTCACCTTGATGACGGTGGATCCCATCGCCACCCAGAACTGGTTGTAGCCGCCCACCACGCCGCCGCCGCCGCGCCATAACTGCTCGAGGTACGACTTGGTGGGTGAGGTGTCGCCGCCGACCGGGGGAGCGGCGCGGTTCGGATCGTCCGGAGCGGCGGCCGTCTCCTGCCGCTTCGCCTCGTAGTCTTCCATCGCCCTGGCTTCTTCCGCGCGTCAGCTTCGCGCGTCCCTTGAATTCTGCCGGACGCTCGAGCGGCGTCATGGTCGCGACGTCGTAGGTGCCGTGCAGGTCGGGCACGCGCTGGCCGTGCAGCGGCGTTGGCGCGAGAAAGGGCACGACCAGAGCCGAAGCGGCCGCCAGCCCCAAACGCCTTCCACATTCTGTTCGCCATCGTTGTGCACCTCAGCGCCCCGATTCTAAGGCCAGAACACCCGCGCGGATGGCCCATCCGTCCAGGCTCCATGATTTTGGATGTCGAGCGTACTGTTTACGATTTCCTTATGCGAGCGCAACAGTTTCACAACGGCTCAGGTCGCGACTGGCACTTTCATACTTTAAGGCTGCGCTTCCCAACTTGCACGTGATCTGGATACGGGTGCCACGACGGTGCCTGGGGACTCCGGGGGAGAAGCGCCAGCAACACAGTGCCGGCTCAGACCATACGTCTGCGCGACATGTGTGTGTCCCGGGAGGACTCGGAATGAAGATTGGTTCCATCAGGAAAGCCCTGCTCATGGCGATGGCGGCCCTGTGCCTGCTGCCGATGGCGGCGCAGGCCCAGAGTGCGTTTACGGGCACAGTGAAGGACACGTCGGGCGCGGTGCTGCCCGGTGTGACGGTCGAAGCGGCAAGTGACGCACTGATCGAGAAGACCCGTTCGGTGGTGACCGACGCGAACGGCGGTTACCGCCTGGTCGACCTCCGGCCCGGCACCTACACCTTGACCTTCTCGCTCGAAGGATTTTCGACGGTCAAGCGTGATGCGATTCAGCTCGAATCGAACTTCGTCATGACCGTCAACGCCGACCTGAAGGTCGGCGCGCTCGAAGAGACGCTGACGGTGACCGGCGCGGCGCCGACCGTCGACGTGCAGAGCACGACGAAGTCGCAGGTGCTGAACCGCGAAACGCTCGACGCGATTCCGACCGGCCGCACCATCCAGGGCATGGGGCAGCTCATTACCGGCGTCTCGCTCAACCAGCCGGACATCGGCGGCTCGAAGGCGATGCAGCAGACCTACATGTCCGGCCACGGCGCCGGCTGCGTCGCAGACGACCGTGCAGGTGGACGGCCTGATGGTCAACGGCCTGGACGTCGACGGCGCGGTGCAGAGCTACTTCAACAGCTCGATGAGCCAGGAAATGGTCTACACGACCTCCGGCGCATCGGCTGACGTGGCCGGCGGCGGCGTCCGCCTGAACATGATTCCGCGCGACGGCGGCAACACCCTGAACGGCAGCCTGTTCCTCGGCTACCAGAACCAGAGCTTCCAGAGCGACAACGTGACCGACGACCTGATCGCGCGCGGCCTGCGCACCAGCGACGGCATCGGCAAGCTGTCCAACGTCGAAGGCGCCGTCGGCGGCCCGATCAAGAAGGACAAGGTCTGGTACTTCGTGTCGGCCCGCAACTTCCTGCTGGACACGCTGCCGGCCAACACGTTCAACGGCGTTGCCGGCACCGGCATCGGCGTTCGCCGCGCCGACGCCCAGACCCGAACAGGCAGGCGTCGACCCGCAGAGCATCCGCAGCATCCAGGCGCGCCTCACCTGGCAGATGAGCCCGAAGAACAAGCTGGCGGTCTACAACGATCGCCTGCTGAAGAACCGCGGCTCCGCCATGACCGCCGGCTTCGATCCCGCGACCGCGGGCATCGTCTGGAACTCGCCGATCTACACGACCGGTTCGGTGAAGTTCACCTCCACGGTGAGCAGCAAGATCCTCGTCGAGGGCGGCTTCTCGACCAACTACGAGCGCTACAACACGCTCTACCAGCCGGGCCTCGAGAAGCGAGCGCGGCACGCCGGAGTGGTACTCGGTGATCAACCGCACGGACACCGCGCGCGGCACGCAGTGGGGCGCGGGCACCTCCAACCAGGGCATGTATCCGGACCGCTTCGCGGCCGCCGGGTCAGTGTCGTACGTCACCGGTGCGCACAACGTCAAGGTGGGCTCCAGGACACCTGGGGCCGCTACCGCCAGTTCCGCAGCGCCAACGGCGACTTGCGCGCCGTGTTCATCAACGGCGTTCCGTTCCAGACCGTGACCATCCTGAACACGCCGCTCAACTTCCAGGACAACCTGAAGGCCGACTTCGGGATCTACGGCCAGGACTCGTGGACGATCAATCGTCTGACGCTGAACTACGGCGCGCGCTGGGAGTACTTCGCGTCCGACGTGCCGGAGGAAACGTCGGCGGCTGGCCGCTTCGCTGCCGGCCCGCACGCTTCGGGCCGATGCGACATGCCGACGTGGAAGAGCATCGCGCCGCGCGCCGGCGTGGTCTACGACCTGTTCGGCAACCAGAAGACGGCGGTCAAGGCGAGCTTCGGCAAGTACATGCAGGCCGGCACCACCGGCTTCGCCAACTCGCAGAACGCCACTGGCGCTGACCGACGCCAGAGCGTCAACTGGACCGACCTGAACGACGACGGCACGCCGCAGGGTGAGCTGACGGCGTTTACCTGTCGGCCGGCTGCGAGATCAACGTCGGCGGCGAATGCGAACCTGCGCGCCAGCTTCCGACCACCTTCGGCTGGCTGCCAGCACCATCGACTTCGCTCCCGACATCAAGCGGATGTACAACGTCGAAGAGACGGTCAGCGTCCAGCACGAGCTGATGCGCGGCGTGTCGGTGACGGGCGGCTGGTACCATCGCGAGTACTTCAACCTGCGCCGTCGCTTCAACACCGGCGTTGGCCTGAACGACTTCACGCCGTTCACGCTCTACAGCCCGATCGACGGCTCGCCGATCACCTACTACAACGTCAGCGCCGCCAAGGCGGCGCAGCTGACCACGAACCTCGTCGATCAGAACTCGCCTGACCGCACGATGAAGTACAACGGCTTCGAGTACAACTTCAGCGCGCGTCTGCCGAAGGGCATCACGCTGTTCGGCGGCGGCATGAGCGAGCGCATGCTGACCAACACGTGCGACGACGGCTGGAACCCGAACCTGCTGCTGTACTGCGACCAGTCGCAGAACGACCTCCCGTTCCGGACCCAGTTCAAGGTGGCCGGGCTCGATTCCCGCGAAGTACGGCATCCAGGTGGGTCTCGCGTTCCAGAGCCTGCCCGGTTACGTGTACGGCACGACGTCGCAGTACGCGCTGACCGGCGTGTCCGGCCCGAGCGGCATCACCACCAACAACCCGCCGGCCGGCCAGGGCTCGGTGTAGCTGATCACCAGGACCACGACCTACACCGCGAGCAGCCCCTGCGTCGCGCAGGGCAAGTGCACGGTCGGCCAGCTGGTCGACCCGGGCATGACCCAGGCGTCGCTGTCGGTGCCCGCTGGTGGCGCCGATGACCGAGTACGGCGACCGCATCAACCAGCTCGACCTGAACTTCAGCAAGACGTTCAAGGTCAGCCGGATGAGCATCCAGCCGAAGATCGACTTCTTCAACCTGCTGAATGTCGCCCCGGTGACGTCGATTCTCGTCGCAGGCGCAGGATGGTCAGAACGTCGGTACGGCGACCTACAATCGTCCGTCCGTGATGCTGAACCCGCGCACGTTCCAGCTCGGCGCGGTGGTTCGGTTCTAAGACACAGGCGGGTCTGAAGACCCGCCGCCGTAGCGTTCAAGCGTTAGGCGTTTCGAGCTGAACGTTTCGAGCGTTAGCGTTCAAGCCAGAGGGCGGCTCTTCGGAGCCGCCTCTTTTTTTGTGCTCGCAATGCCTCGGAAGCCGATTCATCTTTTTGGATTCGTTCCATTCTCAGCAATAAGATGTTTTATCTTCGCCTCTGTTCAGCTCGGACCGAGCCCTCATAATTTCGTGCGGTCGGCCAACTTTCCTGGCGGCTACGAACCTGTGGTCGGAGCACGGGGCGGGCTCGCACGGAGCGTGACGACGCGATTCGGCTGGGAGACAGGCGTTACACGTCAACGCTCTTCGGGAGGATTCGGAATGAGGATTGGTTCGATCAGGAAAGGCGTGCTTCATGGCGCTGGCCGCTCTGTGCCTGCTGCCCGTGGCGGCCCAGGCCCAGAGTGCCTTTACGGGCACGGTGAAGGACACGTCGGGCGCCGTGCTGCCCGGTGTCACGGTTGAAGCAGCAAGCGACGCACTCATTGAAAAAACGCGATCGGTCGTCACCGACGCGAACGGCGGCTATCGCCTCGTCGATCTTCGCCCCGGCACATACTCGCTGACGTTCTCGCTCGAAGGTTTTTCGACAGTCAAGCGCGACGGGATCCAACTCGAATCGAACTTCACCATGACGGTGAACACCGACATGAAGGTCGGCGCGCTCGAAGAGACGCTGACCGTCACCGGCGACGCGCCCGACGGTCGACGTGCAGAGCACGACGAAGTCGCAGGTGCTGAATCGTGAAGCGCTCGACGCGATTCCGACCGGCCGCACGATCCAGGGCATGGGCCAGCTGATCACCGGCGTCTCGCTGAACCAGCCTGACATCGGCGGCTCGAAGGCGATGCAGCAGACCTACATGTCGGCTCACGGCGCCGGTTCGTCGCAGACCACCGTGCAGGTGGACGGCCTGATGGTCAACGGCATCGACGTCGACGGCGCGGTGCAGAACTACTTCAACAGCTCGATGAGCCAGGAAATGGTCTACACGACCTCCGGCGCGTCGGCTGACGTGGCCGGCGGCGGCGTGCGCCTGAACATGATTCCGCGCGACGGCGGCAATCAGCTCAGCGGCAGCCTGTTCCTCGGCTATCAGGACAAGAGCTTCCAGAGCGACAACGTCACCGACGATCTGATCGCGCGCGGGCCTGAGGACCACCGACGGCATCGGCAAGCTGTCGAACACCGAAGGCGCGGTGGGCGGGCCGATCAGCAAGGACAAGATCTGGTACTTCGTCTCGGCGCCGTAACTTCATGCTCGACACGCTGCCGGCGAACACGTTCAACGGCGTTCCCGGCACCGCCACGCCGAACTCGGCGCCGCTGCCGAGCACGGAGCAGGGCGTCGATCCGCAGAGCATTCGCAGTCGATCCAGGCGCGCCTCACCTGGCAGATGAGCGCCGAAGAACAAGCTGGCGGTCTACAACGACCGCCTGCTGAAGAATCGCGGGTCCGGCGATGACCGCCGGCTACGATCCGGCCACCGCCGGCATCGTCTGGAACTCGCCGATTTACGCGACCGGGTCGGTGAAGTTCAGCTCGACGGCGACGAGCAAGATCTTCGTCGAGGCCGGCTTCTCGACCAACTACGAGCGCTACAACACGCTCTACCAGGAGGGCCTGGAGAAGACGCCGTTCACGCCGGAGTGGTACACGGTCATCAACAAGCAGGACAGCGGTCGCGGCACCGAGTGGAACGCCGGGCGCCACCAACGCCGGCATGTATCCGGATCGCTTCGCGGCGATGGGCTCGGTGTCGTACGTGACCGGCGCGCACAACGTCAAGGTCGGCATCCAGGACACCTGGGGCCGCTACCGCCAGTTCCGGAGCGCCAACGGCGATCTGCGCGCCATCTTCAGAACGGCGTGGCGTTCCAGGCAGCCATCCTGAACACCCCGCTGAACTACGAAGACGATCTCAAGGCCGACCTCGGCATCTTCGGCCAGGACTCGTGGACCATCAACCGCCTGACGCTGAACTACGGCGCGCGCTGGGAGTACTTCGCGTCGGGCATTCCCGAGGAGACCTCGCGGCGTCGGCCGCTTCGTGAAGACGGCTCGCACCTTCGGTCCGATCGACATGCCGACCTGGAAGAGCATCGCGCCGCGCGCCGGCATCGTCTACGACCTCTTCGGCAACCAGAAGACCGCGATCAAGGCGAGCTTCGGCAAGTACATGCAGGCCGGCACCACCGGCTTCGCGAACTCGCTACAACCCGCTGGCGCTGCAGACGGCAGACCGTCGCGTGGACCGACCTGAACAACGACGGCATCCCGCAGGGCGAACTCGGCTGCGCGTACCAGCAGGCCGGCTGCGAGATGAACCTCGCCGGCCAGCTGCCGTCGACGCTTCGGCGTCGCAGCCTCGCCGACCTTCGCGCCGGACATCAAGCGGATGTACAACGTCGAGGAGACGGTGAGCCTCCAGCACGAAATCCTGCGCGGCGTCTCGGTGACCGCCGGCTGGTATCACCGCGAGTACTTCAACCTGCGCCGCCGCTTCAACACCGGCGTCAGCTCAACGACTTCACGCCGTTCACGCTCTACAGCCCGATCGACGGCATCGCCGATCACCTACTACAACGTGAGCGCCGCGAAGGCGTCGCAGCTGCGGCACGAACCTCGTTGACCAGAACGCGCCGGACCGCACGATGAAGTACAACGGCTTCGAGTACAACTTCAGCGCGCGTCTGCCCCAAGGGCATCACGCTGTTCGGCGGCGGCATGAGCGAGCGGATGCTCACCAACACCTGCGACGACGGCTGGAACCCGAACCTGCTGCTCTACTGCGATCAGTCGCAGAGCGGCCTGCCGTTCCGCACGCAGTTCAAGGTCGCCGGCTCGGTCCCGGTGAAGTACGGCATCAAGGTCGGCGTGGCGTTCCAGAGCCTGCCCGGGCTACGTGTACGGCACGACGGCGCAGTACGCGCTGACCGGCGTGTCCGGCCCGAGCGGCATCACCACGCAACAACCCGCCGGCCGGCGCGGGCTCGGTGTGGCTGGTCACCCGACCACCACCTACCCGCGAGCAGCCCGTGCGTGCGCACAGGGCAAGTGCACCGCGGGACAGCTGATCGATCCGGGCATGACGCAGGCGTCGCTGTCGGTGCCGCTGGTGGCGCCGATGACCGAGTACGGCGACCGCATCAATCAGCTCGACGTCAACATGGCGAAGACGTTCAAGGTCAGCCGCATCGACGATCCAGCCGAAGATCGATTTCTTCAACCTGCTGAACCGCGCACCGGTGACCAACGTGCTCGGACTCAACTACGGAACGGCCGCCTATCAAGCAGCCGTCGGTGGTGCTCAACCCGCGCACGTTCCAGCTCGGCGCAGTCGTTCGGTTCTAAAAGTGCATTTCGAAACGGACGACGTAGCGTGCGTCTTCAAATCCGCTGCTACGTCGTCCAGACACTCGACAGCTCCGCAAGTTTGAACTCAACGTAAGTCGTCGGCTGTGCGCTGGCACACAGCACTCCGAGAGGCGGCTCCATGAGGGCCGCCTCTTTTTTGCTGAGGCCGACCCCATCCTTCAACGGTTCATGTTTTTGAACCGCCCTTCGAACAACGTCATACCTGACGGCTTTTTTGCGAACCGCACTCTCGGGTGCGGTAGTTTTTTTGTGTTGCGCCGTCTGCGGGTAGTTTGCGGTCCCGTGGTCCCACCTCTCCTCTGAGCGACTCCCCGCTCGTGTCACGGCGCAGTCGAGTAGGCAGCGATCCGAGACAACTCGGGTGATGAATGGCTGCGCGCCGATGGCACGTGCACGACCTGACGCCTTCCCACTGGAAGGCTGATCTCGACCGTCAAGCGCGAAGGGATTCAGCTGGAGTCGAACTTCACGATGACCGTCAACACGGACATGAAGGTCGGTGCGCTCGAAGAGACGCTGACCGTCACCGGAGATGCCCCGACGGTCGACGTGCAGAGCACCACGAAATCGCAGGTGCTGAACCGCGAAGCGCTCGACGCGATCCCGACCGGCCGCACGATTCAGGGCATGGGCCAGCTGATCACGGGCGTCTCGCTGAACCAGCCTGACATCGGCGGCTCGAAGGCGATGCAGCAGACCTACATGTCGGCTCACGGCGCCGGTGCGTCGCAGACCACCGTGCAGGTGGACGGCCTGCTGGTGAACGGCCTCGACGTGGACGGTGCGGTCCAGAGCTATTTCAACAGCTCGATGTCGCAGGAGATGGTCTACACGACCTCCGGTGCCTCGGCTGACGTGTCGGGCGGCGGTGTGCGTCTGAACATGATCCCGCGCGACGGCGGCAATCAGCTGAGTGGCAGCCTCTTCCTCGGTTATCAGGACCAGAGCTTCCAGAGCGACAACGTCACCGACGACCTCCGGGCCCGCGGCCTGAGGACGGCTGACGGCATCGGCAAGCTGGCCAACATCGAGGGTGCGGTCGGCGGCCCGATCCGGAAGGACAAGATCTGGTACTTCGCGTCGGCTCGCAACTTCCAGCTGGACACCCTGCCGGCCAACACCTTCGTCGGCATCCCCGGCACCGGCACGCCGTTCTCGGCGCCGCTGCCGAGCGGCGAGCAGGCGGTGGACCCGCAGAGCATACGGAGCTTCCAGGCGCGGATTACGTGGCAGATGAGCCCGAAGAACAAGCTGTCGATCTACAACGATCGCCTGCTCAAGAACCGCGGCTCCGACATGACCGCGGGAATCGATCCGGCAACCGCGTCTCGCGTATGGAACTCACCGATCTACACCACTGGCGAAGCGAAGTTCTCGTCGACGGCGACCAGCAAGATCTACATCGAAGGCGGCTTCTCGACCAACTACGAACGGTACAACGTGATCGCGCAGACCGGGCCTGTCGAAGACTGCCGTTTTCGCCGGAGTGGTACACGACGGTGTCCAAGCGCGACCTCGCTGCCGGGCACGCTACTGGAATAACGACTACACGCCCAACGCCGGCATGTACCCGGATCGGTTTGCTGTGGCAGGGTCCGCGTCCTACGTGACCGGCACACACAACGTGAAGGTCGGGATCCAGGACACGTGGGGCCGCTACCGCCAGTTCCGCAGCGCCAACGGCGATCTGCAGGCCGTGTTCAACAACGGCGCTGCCGTTGCAGGCGGTCATCTACAATACGCCGCTCAACTACCAGGACAACCTCAAGGCGGATATCGGCATCTACGGGCAGGACTCGTGGACGGTCCGGCGGCTGACGGTGAACTACGGCGCGCGCTGGGAGTACTTCGCGTCGGGCATCTCCGAGGAGACCTCCGGCACCGGTCGGTTCGTGGCGTCGGCGCGGTCGTTCGGGCCAATCGACATGCCGACCTGGAAGAGCATCGCGCCGCGCGGCGGCATCGTCTACGACCTGTTCGGCAACCAGAAGACGGCGCGTGAAGTTCAGCATCGGCCGCTACGAGCAGGCGGGCACCACCGGATTCTCCAACCGCTACAATCCGCTGGCGCTGCAGCAGCCGAGCGTCTCGTGGCAGGACCTCAATCGCGACGGCGTGCCCCAGGGCGAACTCGGATGTGTGTACCTGAGCGCGGGCTGCGAGATCAACGTGGCCGGCAACGCCACGACGCAGGCGCAACTGCCGTCGAACTTCGGCGTGGCGAGCCTGCCGACGTTCGACCCCGACATCAAGCGGATGTACAACATCGAGACCACGGTCAGCGTCCAGCATGAAATCATGAGGGGCGTGTCGGCGACGGTCGGCTACTACGATCGGCGGTACCACAATCTGTGGCGGCGGACGAACACAGGTGTCGGCTTCTCGGACTTCACTCCGTTCACGGTGTACAGCCCGATCGATGGCTCACCGATCACCTACTACAACGTGAGCGCGGCGAAGGTTGCGCAGCTCACCACGAACCTGGTGGACACCAACGCCCCTGACCGCACCGACAAATACAAGGGCGTCGAGTACAACTTCAACCTTCGGCTGCCGCGCGGCATCACGCTGTTCGGCGGCGGCATGACGGAGCGGATCCTGTCCAACACGTGTGACGACGACTGGAACCCGAACCTGCTTCTCTACTGCGACCAGAGCAAGAGCGGCTTGCCGTTCCGCACGCAGTTCAAGATCGCCGGTTCGATTCCGATGTCGTACGGGATTCAGGTCGGCGTCGCGTTCCAGAGCCTGCCAGGTTACCTGTACGGCACCTCCTCGGTCGGTGCGCTCACCGGAGTGTCTGGTCCGAGCGGGGCGCCATCGGCGACGCAGCTGGCGAACCCAGCGGGATTGAGCACGGTGTGGCTCATCACGCCGACCACCACCTACTCGGCGAGCCACCCGTGCGTCGCCAGGGGCACGTGCGTTGCGGGCCAGAGGGTCGATCCGGGCATGACGCAGAGCTCGCTGTCCATCCCGCTGATCGCGCCCATGACGGAATACGGCGACCGCATCAATCAGCTCGACGTGAACGTTGCGAAGACCTTCAAGATCTCCCGCATGACCGTTCAGCCGAAGATCGATTTCTTCAACCTGCTGAACCGCGCGCCGGTCACGGCCGTGCTGGGCCAGAACTACGGCACTGCTTCGTATAACCAGCCGTCGGTTGTGCTGAATCCCCGCACCTTCCAGCTCGGCGCGGTTGTGCGGTTCTGATCAGGGATCAGGGATCGGGAAACAGGGATAGGGAAACAGGGATCAGAACAGGGGCAGGGATCGGGAAACAGGGTCGGGGATCGGGGATCGGAACCGCGATCACTTGAAGGGGTGGCTCTACTGGAGCGCCCATCCGGATCGCGATCCGATCCCTGATCCCCGATCCCTGGTGATGATCCCCGATCCCTGCCCTCGCTACTGATCGTCGTTCACGCGTGGCGATCGCTGCCTTAGCTCATCGATCCGTTTCGACGCTTCGGCTTTCGTGAGCGTGTCGTCCACCTCTTCTCCGGTGTCCGTGCAGAGCGTCTCCAGGTACGAGCGCTGCGCCGCGGTCATCGGCTCGTCGCCGGTCTTCCACTCGTCTGGATCTTTCTGCAGGGCTGGGTTGCTGTTGCGGTCTGGTTGTTCTTTGTTCATGTCCGGGAGAAGAGCAAGCGAAACGCCACTTCTCATTTGACGATTGGAGGATTGGACGATTTAACGATTTGAATTGCACGGGTGCGTAGAGCTTCTTCCGTCGGTGTGCTGTAGCCGCGAAACGTCATCGGTTGGCACCCCAAGGCCGCCTCAGGTTCGCGCCACGAGGCCGATCAGGTCGGCAGCTACGCCGAGGATGGATGCCGGCGTAACAGGCAAGCGTAAACCCGCGTGACAGGCCATCGTGGACGCCCGTGACAGGCCATCGTGAAACGCCGTGACAGCCGTCGTGAAGCTTGCGTGACAGCCAATCGTAAAATCGTCCAATAGCCAAATCGTCAAATGAAGTGTTACTCTGGATTTACCGTCGTGGGCGCAGTGGCGTCGCGGCGCAAAAAAAGGCTCATTAGCGACCCCAGCTCTCCGATTCTCGGAGGCACGTCAAATTGGTCGCGGCCGGGAGGTGCATGCATGGCAGACACCACCGGGAGTAGTCGATAGACGCTCCCAGCTGAGTGGGGGAGGCCGGCGGAAACGCCGGCCTTTTCTTTTGTACCGGAGACTGACCGCCGTGCCTCACATTCCCGTCTGCTGCAGCAGCTTCGCCACCAGCGCGGTCCAGCCTGTCTGATGACTGGCGCCGACGCCCACTCCCGTGTCGCCGTGGAAGTACTCGTGAAACGGCACCAGGTCGTGCCACGCCGGGTCGCGTCTGCAGCCGCGCGTTCGTCCCGAACACGGCGCGCCGGCCATCGGCATCGTCGAGGAAGATCCTGGTCAGCCGTTTCGAAATCTCGTCTGCGACCTGCCAGAGGGTTCGCATCTGTCCCGAACCGGTTGGACACTCCACCGTGAAGGCGTCGCCATAGTAGTGGTGGAATTTCTGCAGCGCCTCGATCAGCAGGAAGTTGATCGGAAACCAGATCGGACCCCGCCAGTTCGAGTTGCCGCCGAATAACCCGCTGGAGGACTCGGCCGGCTCGTAGTCGACGCGGTACTGCACGCCGTTCACATCGAGGCAGTACGGCCGTTCCTGATGTACCCGCGAGACGGAGCGGATCCCGAACGGCGACAGGAACTCGCGCTCATCGAGCATCACCTGGAGGATGCGGCGCAGGCGGTCGGCGTCAACGATCGCCAGCAGCCGCCGGGCGTCGCGGCCGGGCGTGTTCATACAGGCGACGTCGCCAGTGAGATCCGGACGGTTCTGCACGAACCATTCGAGCCGCCGCTTGAACCCCGGCAGCCGGTCGAGCATGGCGGGCTCGAGAGTCTCGACGGCGAGCAGCGGAATCAGACCCACGAGCGAGCGAATCTTCAGCGGCATGCGGCTGTCATCCGGCAGGTGCAGCACGTCATAGAAGAATCCGTCTTCATCGTCCCACAGGTCGTGTCCGGTGCCGCCGTGCGTGCGACCGCCGCTCATCGCGTGCGCGATGTTCAGGAAGTGCTCCCAGAACTTGCTCGCGACGTCCTCATACGCGCTGTCGTGGTTCGCCAGCTCCATGGCGATGGCGAGCATGTTCAGCGAGTACATCGCCATCCAGCTGGTGCCGTCCGACTGCTCGAGATGACCACCGGTAGGCAGCGGCGCGCTGCGATCGAAGACGCCGATGTTGTCGAGGCCGAGAAAGCCGCCCTGGAAGACGTTCTTCCCTTCGGTGTCCTTCCGGTTCACCCACCAGGTGAAGTTCAGCAGCAGTTTGTGAAAGACCCGCTCGAGGAATTCGATATCGCCGGTGCCGCGTCGCTTCTTCTCGATCTTGTAGACACGCCACGCCGCCCATGCGTGCACCGGAGGATTGACGTCGCCGAAGCGCCCATTCGTAGGCGGGCAGCTGCCCGTTGGGGTGCATGTACCACTCACGCAGGAGCAGCGATCAGCTGCTCCTTGGCGAAATCGGAATCGACCAGCGCCAGCGGCACGCAATGGAACGCGAGGTCCCACGAGGCATACCAGGGGTACTCCCATTTGTCCGGCATCGAAATCACATCGGCGTTGTACAGATGCGTCCAGTCGCGATTGCGCCCGCGCCGACGCTCCTCGGGCGGAACGGGCTGCGCCCGCGTCGCCCGTCGAGCCACTGCTTCACGACGTAGTGATAGAACTGCTTCGACCACAGCAGCGCCGCCGAACGCCTGACGGGCCACCATGCGCGCATCCGCAGTGGCGGCCGTCGAGAGCACGCCATCGTAGAACTCGTCGGCCTCGGCGATACGTCTGTCGAAGGTCTCGTCGAAGTTGCGAAAGGCGTCCTGGTAATCCGGTGCCCGATCGGTGAGTCGCAGCTTCAGGACGATGGTCGCGCCCGCGGGTACTTCCAGGCTGTAGCGGGCGGCTGCCTTGGTGCCGCACTCTGCCGGATTCACGGCGGTGAGCTCGCCGTCGACGATGAAGCGGTGGAACGCGTCTTTCGTGTAGGGCGATTCGCTTACTGTTCCGAACACCCGCTCGTTGTTCGTCTCGTTCTCGGTGAAGAGCAGCTGCGGCGATCCGTCGAAGTGGACCCACCGCTGTCCAAGCTGCGGTTCCTCCAGTGCGATGGTCGGCGCACTGCCCGGCACATGCGAGAGTCGCGGACGTGGCGTATCCGTGCCCCACGACCAGGTGTTGCGGAACCAGACGGTAGGCAACACGTCGATCCTTGCCGGGTCGGGCCCGTGGTTCGTCACGCCGATGCGGACACGGACATCGTCGACGTCGGCCTTCGCATACTCGACGACCACGTCGAAGTAGCGGTTGTCGTCGAACACACCGGTGTCGAGCAGTTCGAACTCCGGCTCATGGCGCCCGCGACGCGCGTTCTCCTCGACGAGCTGCTCGTACGGGAATTCCGCCTGCGGGTACTTGTAGAGGCACTTCGCGTACCGAGTGCGTCGGGGTGCTGTCAATATAGAAGTAGGACTCCTTCACGTCCTCTCCGTGGTTGCCCTGAGTGCCAGTCAGGCCAAACAGGCGTTCCTTCAGGATCGGATCGCGGCCATTCCACAGCGCCACGGCGAAGCAGATCAGCTGGTGCCGGTCGCAGAACCCGGCGATACCATCCTCGTTCCAGCGATACGCGCGAGACCGCGCGTGGTCGTGTGTGAAGTAGTCCCACGCGTCGCCGGCTGCGCTGTAGTCCTCGCGAACGCTGCCCCAGGCGCGCTCGCTCAGATACGGACCCCACCGTTTCCAGTGGCATTGGCGGTTCTGCGACTCCTCGAGACGAACGGCTTCGGCGCCTCGAGGTCGTGTCCCTGCCGAGGACGTGGAGGTCGTCGAATCCGTGGCTGGTCCGTCAGTCATCTGTGGCTGCACGGGGATCATTCTCTCCTGAGGCATTCTCCGTCACAGCCGTCGGGGTGATCACCAGACGTCATGACGGCGAAACGCGAGGTTGAAAACACCAGCCGCCGTGAGTGCGCGAGCGGCGTTGGCGGCACGATTGGCGTCTGGGCTCAACCGTGATTCGGTGTCCAGGATGCGGCCTGCCGTTTGCGTAGGGGCACCGCGCGCAATGGTGACGCGCGCGGAGCGACGCATGACCGACATTCGATTTCAGAGCTTCGAGGATGATGAACTCGCCGACATCTGGTACGCGCTCGGGGGAGCTGCGGTCCGCCACCCTGAGCATTTCAAGCCGCTCATGGATTCTGTCGCCACCGAACTGCTGGACCGTCGCGGCGTGGGGCTGAACCCGTGGCTGGAGCAGCGGTATCGCTCCTTCCGCTTCTCCGATTCACGGGAGGACGCGCACGCCAATCGCTCGATCTCTCCGGAGACCGAGTCGGACGCGCGGGAGGTGACGCGTGGATGACGGCAACCCGCAGGTGAGCGCAGCCTCACCTGACGAGAACCGGCGACAGGCGAGCCCGGTCGAACCTCGGCCCGCGCCGCAGGAACGGCTCGACGATGCGCTCGTGTGGAGAGGCATGGACTTGCCCGGCATGGACGAGCCCGACGAGCGCGAGTAGGACAGCGAACTGTACCGCGCAAGGTACCGGTCGGCTGTGCGAAAATCGCGGCAACGTGATTCGAACCGCTACGCCGATTGTGTTGATTACGCTGCTGGCGTCCAGTTGCGGTGCACCCCGAGAGTCTGCTGATTCGAGCAAGGCGAGCGCCCCTGCTGACACGGCTGGGACTGACAGTCCGCCGGCACCGGGAACGGTCACCCGTGGTGACGCGTCGACCAATCTGGACACCACTCCGCTGAGCGCCGCCGATTACGCGCTGTACGCGAGCATCATGGGCGGAGCGTCGGCCATGCTCAGCGTGCTGTCACCGGAAGACACCGCCGCACTCGAGTTCGCAAAAAAGGTGGACGCCGGGACCGCCAGGGTGACGCCAGCCACCGAACCGCTGATCGCGAAAGCTCGCGCCTTGCAGCAGAAGGATCTGGAACTCGCCCGCCTGCAGGGGATCGATGCGCGCTACCTCGCGGTGAAGCGGAAGGTCGAGGCGGTCATTGGACCCAACGCCAGGCCGCCAGCTGAGGGCGACGCGGTTGCGAAGGAGAATCTGCGATTTCTGGAAGCGCACCGCCAGACGATCGAACGCTTTCAGCGAATTCTGCGCGACCCGTTGTCCAAACAGCCGGCAGCGCCACCGCTGTAGTCGCGCCCGCCAGTTCAGTCGTCCGGTTTCGTCCTGCCTCGCGCCGCCTTGACGGCGCCGCGCTTTTTCTTGGTGTCGATGCGCTTCTCGAGCGAGGACCTGCTCGGACGGGTCGCGCGGCGTTTTTTTGGGCGCTTCGCCGCGGCCGCGAGCAGTTCCGCGAGCCTGGCGCGAGCCGCCTCCCTGTTCTGCCCCTGCGTACGATGCACGCGGCTGTCGATGAGCAGCACGTGACCGCTCACGATGCGGCTTCCCGCCAGAGCGATGAGCCGCGCCTTCATGTCGTCGGGAAGCGGCGAGGCGTCGACATCGAAGCGCAACTCCACAGCAGTGGCGACCTTGTTCACGTTCTGCCCGCCGGGTCCCGACGCGCGGACGAAACGCTCGTCGAGGCAGCGCTCGTCCACGCCCCAGCGACTCAGGTCCGACGGTTCGGCCATCGCAACACGATACTTCAAGGGCAGGTCGGGCGGGACTGGCAGGTCGGGCGGGTCGGGAAGGTCGGGTGGGTCGGGCGGGTCGGGAAGGTCGGGCAGGTCGGGAAGGGCGGGAAGGGCGGGCAGGAGGGTCGGGAGGGACGTTCGCTTCGTCCCTGCCCGACCTACCTGCCCCACCAACCTACCCGACCTACCTGACCCTGTTTAGAACCTCACGATCGCACCGAGCTGGAACACGCGGCCGACGAGAATGGACTGCGGCTGCAGGTAGGACGCCGTGCCGTAGTTCAACGTGCGGACGGCATACACCGGCGAGACGTTCAGCAGGTTGAAGAAGTCGATCTTCGGCTGAATGCTGATCCGCCGGACCTTGAACGTCTTGCTGAAGTTCATGTCCAGCTGGTTGATGCGGTCACCGAACTCGGTGTTCGGCGCGATCAGCGGCACCGAGAGGGACGCGACGTTCATGCCCGGATCGACCAGCTGGCCGGCCGTGCACTTGCCCTGCGCGACGCACGGGCTCGAGGCCGAGTACGTGGTGGTCGGCGTGATCAGCCACACCGTCCCGACGCCGTTCGGGGTGTTGAGCTGCAGTGGCCGACGGCTGTCCCGTCGGACCGGTGCGGTCCGCCTTCGCGGCCCGACAGCGCGCCGGTGCCGAGCCGGTAGCCAGGCAGGCTCTGGAACGAGACGCCGACCTGGATCCCCCACCTGATCGGCACCGATGCCCGCGATCTTGAACTGCGTGCGGAACGGGATGCCGCTCTTGGTCTGATCGCAGTAGAGCAGCAGGTTCGGGTTGGACTGCTCGTCGCAGACCTGTGCGATGACCTTCTCGCTCATGCCGCCGCCGAAGAGCGTGATGCCGTGCGGCAGCCGCGCGTTGAAGTTGTACTCGAACCCGTTGAACCACATCTTGCGGCTCGTCGCCGGCGTTCGTGTCCACGTAGTTGATGTTCGAACGCGCTGCGAGGCTGACGTTGTTGTACGGTGATCGGCGTGCCGTCGATCGGGCTGTACAGCGTGAACGGCGTGTAGTCCGCAAAGGTCTGCAGCGTGTTGTCGCGCCGCCGCAGGTTGTGGTAGTCGCGGTGATACCACCCGCCCTGCACCGAGACGCCCTGGCGTCAGCTCGTGCTGGACGCTGACAGCCGTCTCGACGTTGTACATCCGCTTGATGTCCGGATCGAAGTTCGCCAGGCTCGCGACGCCGAAGCCCTTCGGCAACTGCGCGAGGTTGATCTCGCAGCCGGCCGTCTGGTAGACGCACCCAAGCTCGCCCTGCGGGACGCCGTCGAGGTTCGCGTCGGTCCAGGCCACGGCGGCCGTCGTGAGCTGCAGCGGGTTGTAGCTCTCCGAGAAGCCGGTGGAACCAGCCTGCTGTACTTGCCCATGCTGAACTTGACCGCCGTCTTCTGGTTGCCGAAGACGTCGTAGACCAGCGCCGCCGCGTGGCGAGATGCTGTTCCACGTCGGCATGTCGATCGGCCCGAACGTGCGCGCCGCGGTGAATCGGCCGGCCGGCGAGGTTTCCTCCGGAATGCCGTGCGCGAAGTGCTCGTATCGCGCGCCGTAGTTGACCGTCAGGCGATTCATCGTCCAGCTGTCCTGCGCGTAGACGCCGAGGTCGGCATGAAGCTGGTCGTAATGCTCGACCGACGAGTTCAGGATGATTCGCGCCTGGTACGCGACACCGTTCTGGAAGATGGCACGGAGGTCGCCGTTCGACCTGTCGGTGCGGCGATACTAGCCCCACGTATCCTGCATGCCGACCTTCACGTTGTGGGCGCCGGTGATGTACGAGAGCGGCGCCGGCGAACCCGTAGCGATCGGGAAATCGTCCGTACTCCTGGCCGCCGTACGGGAAGTTCCAGTACGTGCCGAGCGACGTGTCGTTGCTTCAGCATGCCTGCGTGTACCAGTCGGGCGTCCCGCGCTCCTTGGCGATGCCCGGCTGCGCCATGATGGTGTAGCGCTCGAGGTTGAGCGAGAAACCACCTTCGACGAGCAGGCGGCTCGTCACGGTCGATGACACCTTGACTGCCCCGGTGGTGTAGATCGGCGATTTCCACACGCCTGAGGCCGTCGCGGGATCCACGCCGGCGATCATGTCCGCGCCGCGATCCTTGAGGAGCCGGTCGTTGTAGGCCGACAGCTTCGTCTTCTCGCTGATCTGCCAGACGATGCCGCGCCTGGAAGCTGTTGATCTTCTGCGGATCGACGCCGCGTTCGGTGCTCGGCGTCGGCGCACGGTTGGGGAGCGCCGTGCCGGGAATGCCGACCAGGGCATCGGCCGGCAGCGTGTTCAGGTGGAACGCGCGCGCCGAGCCGAAGAACCAGACCTTGTCCTTCTTGATCGGTCCGCCGAGCGCACCTTCGACGTTCCAGAGCTTGTCGATGCCGTCGGGCGTCCTCAGGCCGCGCGCTCTTCAGGTCGTCGTCAGGTTGTCGGACTGGAAGTTCTGGTCCTGGTAGCCGGCGAAGACGCTGCCGTTCATCTTGTTGCCGCCGTCGCGCGGGATCATGTTCAGCCGGACGCCGCCGCCCGAGACGTCAGTCGCCGGCGCCCGATGGTCGTGTAGACCATCTCCTGGCTCATCGAGCTGTTGAAGTAGTTCTGGACGGCGCCGTCGCCGTCCAGGCCGTTGACCATCAGGCCGTCCACCTGCACGGTGGTCTGCGAGGCGCCCAGGCCGTGCGTCGACATGTAGGTCTGCTGCATGGCGCGCGAGCCGCCGACGTCGGGGATGTTCAGCGACACGCCGGTGATGAGCTGACCCATGCCCTGGATGGTGCGGCCGGTGGGAATGGCGTCGAGCGCCTCGCGGTTGAGCACCTGCGACTTGGTCGAGCTCTGCACGTCGACCGATCGGTGAGGCGCCGGTGACGGTCAGGGTTTCCTCGAGCGACCCGACCTTCAAGTCGCTGTTGACGGTCATGACGAAGTTCGAGGGAAGCTCGATCCCCTCGCGCTTGACGGAGGAGAAGCCTTCGAGCGAGAAGGTCAGCGTGTAGGTGCCGGGCCGGAGATCGACGATGCGGTAGCCGCCGCCGCGCGTCGGTGATCACGGACCGCGTTTTCTCGATGAGCACCGGGCTGGCGGCTTCGACGGTCACGCCGGGCAGAACCGCGCCCGATGTGTCCTTGACGACGCCGGTGAATGAACTCTGGGCGTGTGCTGCGGCGGGCAGCAGGGCAAACAGGCCGGCCGCGAGGAACGCGCCCTCAGGGTACGCGCGAACTGTCTCGCCATTCCACAGTCCTTTCCGCGACGTGTTGCCGATTCGACTCCGACGAGAGCTCGGAATTCCGACTTTCGGAACCAACGGCCTACGAGGAATGCGGAACAGCGCAAAATGTGGGCCGAGTATCGACCAGTCGAACTCGCGCGTATCAAGAGAAAATGACGAAGACGAGCCGTAGGACGCGTGCCGATTCGAGTTTGTGAATTGTGCAGGAGGCGAGCTGTGATGCGCCGATGGAGGGCCGGATCAGGGATGGGTCGTCAGGACGAGGCGACAGGGCGGAGGCATCGGGGGCGGGTCCTGACGACCCGCCCCGACGTGGTCAATTCGACTCGAAGGCGCGGACGCCTAGAACCTGACGATGGCTCCGAGCTGGAACACGCGGCCGACGAGAATCGACTGCGGCTGCTTGTACGACGCGTGCCGTAGTTCAACGAGTCCGGACGGCGTAGACGGGCGAGACGTTCAGCAGGTTGAAGAAGTCGATCTTCGGCTGAATGCTCACCCGGTCGACCTTGAACGTCTTGCTGACGTTCATGTCGAGCTGGTTGATGCGGTCGCCGATACTCGGTCTTCGGCGCGACCAGCGGCACCGACAGGGACGTGACGGTCATGCCCGGATCGACCAGCTGGCCGACCGTGCACTTGCCCTGGCGCGACGCACGGGCTCGAGGCCGAGTAGGTCGTGGTCGGCGTGATCAGCCACACCGTCCCGACGCCGTTCGGGTTGCGAGCTGCAGCGCCGACGGCTGCCCGCTCGGGCCTGGCGACGCCGTCGCCGCCGGACAGCGCCGCCGGCGCCGAAGCGATAGCCCGGCAGGCTCTGGAACGAGAGGCCGACCTGGATGCCCCACCTGACCGGCACCGTGCCGGCGATCTTGAACTGCGTGCGGAACGGGATGCCGCTCTCGGTCTGATCGCAGTAGAGCAGCAGGTTCGGGTTCCAGCTTCTCGTCGCAGACCTGTGCGATCGTCCGTTCGCTGATGCCGCCGCCGAACATCGTGATGCCGTGCGGCAGCCGGGCGTTGAAGTTGTACTCGAAGCCGTTGAACCACATCTTCCGATCGCTCGCCGGCGTTCGTGTCGACGTAGTTGACGTTCGATCGCGCCGCGGCGCTCACGTTGTAGTACGTGATCGGCGTGCCGTCGATCGGGCTGTACAGCGTGAACGGCGTGTAGTCGGCAAACGTCTGCAGACGTGTTGTCGCGGCGCCGCAGGTTCTTGAAGTCGCGATGGAACCAGCCGCCGATCACCGAAACGCCCGGCGCAGCTTCGTGCTGGACGCTGACTGCCGTCTCGATGTTGTACATCCGCTTGATGTCGGGATCGAAGTTGGCGAGGCTGGCCACGCCGAATCCGTTCGGCAACTGGGCGAGGTTGATCTCGCAGCCGGCGGTCTGGTAGACGCAGCCGAGCTCGCCCTGCGGCACGCCGTCGTTGTTCACGTCGGTCCAGGCCACGGTTGCCGACGTCAGTGCGAGCGGGTTGTAGCTCTCCGAGAACCCGGTCGATCCCGCCTGTCATGTACTTGCCGATGCTGAACTTCAACGCGGTCTTCTGGTTGCCGAACAGGTCGTAGACCGCGCCGACCCGCGGCGAGAAGCTGTTCCAGGTCGGCCAGTCGATCGGCCCGAACGTGCGCGCCGCGGTGAAGCGGCCGGCCGGCGAGGTCTCGTCCGGAATGCCGTGCGCGAAGTGCTCGAAGCGCGCGCCGTAGTTGACCGTCAGGCGCTTCATCGTCCAGCGCGTCCTGGGCGTAGACGCCGAGGTCGGCCTGCAGCTTGTCGTACCAGTCGAGCGGCGTGTTCAGGATCTGCGCCTGGTGGCGACGCCGTTCTGGAAGATGGCGCGGAGGTCGCCGTTGGCGTCGCGCGTGCGGCGGTACGGCCCCAGGTGTCCTGGATGCCGACCTTGACGTTGTGCGTGCCGGTGACGTACGACGCCGACCCGGCGAGCGCGTAGCGATCCGGATACTGTCCGCTGCTGTTCACCGGAGCGTTCCAGTGCGTGCCGAGCGCCGTGTCCTGCTTGTTGATGGTGGTGTACCACTCAGGCGTGCCGCGCTCCTTGGCGATGCCTTCCTGCTCGATGATGTTGTAGCGCTCGTAGTTGGTCGAGAAACCGCCCTCCACGAGGAGGTGGCTGGTCACCGTCGACGTCAGCTTGACCGACGCCGGTCGTGTAGATCGGCGAGTTCCACACGGCTGAGGCCGTCGCCGGATCGAAGCCGGCGGTCATGGCCGCGCCGCGGTTCTTCAGAGGCGATCGTTGTAGACCGACAGCTTCGTTCTCTGGCTGATCTGCCAGACGATCCGCGCCTGGACGCTGTTGATGTTCTGCGGATCGACGCCCGGTTCGCGACGGCGGCGGCGCCTTGTTGGGGAGCGCGGTGCCGGGAATGCCAACGAGGGCGTCGGCCGGCAGCGTGTTCAGGTGGAACGTGCGCGCCGACACGAAGAACCAGACCTTGTCCTTCTTGATCGGTCCGCCGAGCGACGCCTTCGAAGTTCGACAGCTTGTCGATGCCGTCGGGCGTCCTCAGGCCGCGCGCCTTCAGCTCGTCGGTCAGGTTGTCGGTCTGGAAGCTCTTGTCCTGGTAGCCGGCGAAGAAGCTGCCGTTCAGGTTGTTGCCGCCGTCGCTCGGAATCATGTTGAGGCGCACGCCGCCGCCCGACACGTCCGCCGCGGCGCCGCGAGGTCGTGTAGACCATCTCCTGGCTCATCGAGCTGTTGAAGTAGTTCTGCACGGCGCCGTCGCCGTCGAGGCCGTTCACCATCAGGCCGTCCACCTGCACGGTGGTCTGCGACGCGCCCAGGCCGTGCGCCGACATGTAGGTCTGCTGCATGGCGCGCGAGCCGCCGACGTCCGGGATGTTCAGCGAGACGCCGGTGATCAGCTGCCCCATGCCCTGGATCGTGCGGCCGGTCGGGATGGCGTCCAGCGCCTCGCGGTTCAGCACCTGCGACTTGGTCGTGCTCTGCACGTCGACGGTCGGTGACGCGCCGGAGACGGTCAGGGTCTCTTCGAGCGACCCGACCTTCAGCTCGGTGTTCACGGTCATCGTGAAGTCGGACGGCAGCTCGATGCCTTCACGTTTGACGGTCGAGAAACCTTCGAGCGAGAAGGTCAGCGGTGTAGGTGCCGGGCCGCAGATCGACGAGGCGGTAGGCGCCGCTGCCGTCGGTGACGACCGACCTCGGTCTTCTCGATGAGCACCGGGCTGGCCGCTTCGACGGTGACCCCCGGCAAAACCGCACCGGACGTGTCCTTGACGACGCCGGTGAAGGTGCTTTGTGCGTGCGCTGCGCGGGCAGCAACGAGGAACAGGCCGGCTGCCGACGCCGCGCTGTCAGGTCGCGCGAACTGTCTCGCCATTCCACAATCCTTTCCGCTCCGACGTTGCCGTTGTGACTCCCACGAACTCGGAAGAACCACACCTGCTCTGACAAACGACGCGATGACGAATGCGGACCGTGAGACGAAATAAAGGCGCACGAGTATCGACCAGCCGGCGACCGGCCGGATCGCAAAAATGCATGAAAGGAGCCGGGTGGGCGCCGATTCGAGTTTGTGGTTTGGCCCCAGGGCCTTGGACGGCGATCTCGCGATTTTCCGTCTGCTGTGCAGAGTCGCAGGCCTGCGTCGCGCCGGAAAGAGGTGAGTCGGCCGAGGCCAGCACCATGCGCCGCGAGGCCGGGAGAGTAGCCGGCGGGCCGTGCTTTCGAGGAACTCGCGGACGATCGCGGCCGCTTCGGGTGAAGCGGTGGCCACCCAGCATGCGCATCGAGCCAGCGCTTCGGCAGGAAGATGTCGCCCGTGCGCTTCACCTCGTCGAGCAGTTCCAGGGCCGGCCTGATGTAGTGCAGGGACGCCTCTGCCCTGAGCGGATGATGGAGCCAGCGCATGCCCTCGACGACCCAGGGTTCCCGGCGCCGGTTCGAGGCGTCCGAGATCGTTGGAAGAAGCGATCGCGTTCGGACGGATCGGGATGACAACGCAGGCGCCACGAACGACCAGGGCGTCGCGGCGGTCCGGACTTTTCGTGCGCGCGAGCTGCCGTCGCGGATCTCGGCCCCGTCCTCGGCGACTCGGACAGCGAGTTCCTGGGCCAGCGCCACGTAGTCGGCCTCGCCGAGCGGCAGACCGTCGACGTGCCTCACCCGACCAGAGAGCACGGAGCCACGCGAGCGTCGCGGAGTCGTGGCGATCGCCCGCACGGCACGCGAAGCTGCCGCCTTCATCGTGCGGACGGCATCGACCGAGGCCGGCCAGAAGGACGTCCTCCACCGCCGGCGCGCGATCGCCGCGCTGCCTCCGGCGACTGGAAGACCCAGAAGAGCCGCTCGACGTCGGAGAGCATCCGCTGCAGGTTCAGCTCGCTCGCCTCGTGCGGCACAGGCATCGCAGCCGCCAGATCGAGGAGGCTCTCCGGCGCACGTCGCCGCCGAGCATCCCGTCCCACAGCGTCAGCCACGCGCTGCCCCGCGTCAGCGGGTCGGTCACGTCGGGCAGACGTCGATCACCAGCCAGGCTGGCTCGGCTCATCGAGAAGGAACTCGCCGTAGCCGACCCGCGGCCGTTCGGCAGCACGAAGTCTGGGACGGGTCGTCCGCGCCACGGGCGAACCGAACCCTGTCCGGCAAGCCGTATCTCGATGTGCTCGACGTGCGAGCCGTACCCGATGGCGATGTCCAGCTGCTGTGGCAGGCGAGCGTCTGCTGGCCGGCGACGCCGTCGTGCGATCGCCAGCCTCGCGACGGTTCACGTGCACGATCGCACTTCGGTCCACGACCGGGCGGCCCGGCGTCTCGATCCATCGCCGGCTCCAGGCGTCCAGATCGAATGGGGAGCGGGCCTGCGAGGATGTCGAGCAGGTCGCGGCCACGACGCGTTGGCCGAACGCAAAGCGTACGAGGTACTCGCGCAGCGCGTCGCGCAGCGCCGTCTCGCCGAGCAGCATCTCGAGCTGTCGCATGACGATCGGCGACTTCAGGTAGACGATTGCGCCGTACAGCGATCCGGCGTCCTCAGGTTTTCCAGCGGCTGGCGAATCGGGTTGGCGCCGGCCGTCCGGTCCACGTCGTACGCGGCTGGATAGTGCGTGTGCAGGAACCGGAGGTCGTGATCGAGATCGGGAAACTGCGGGTTCACGATCTTCGCCGCCATGAAGTTGGCGAACACCTCCTTCATCCACACATCATCGAACCAGGTCATCGTCACGAGATCGCCGAACCACATGTGAGCGGTCTCGTGCGCAATCACGCTGTCGCGCGCGAGCAGTTGCTGGCGGGTAGCCGACGCGGAAGCAGGAGCGCGGCGGCGTTGTAGAAGATGGCGCCGGGGTGTTCCATGCCGCCGAACTGGAACGCGGGAAGCAGAACGATGTCGAACTTCCCGAACGGGTAGGGAAGGCCGGTGTAGCGCTCGAGCCAGTTGAGCGCGTCGACGTGACCGTCGACGATCGCGTCGCGACTCGCGCGGCATAGGCCGCGTGTCCGCGGCTGCGATAGACGCGCAGTCGCGGCCGTCGCGCTCGACGGCGTCCTCGGGAATTGCCGGCAGCGAACGCGAACAGATAGGTGGAATGGCGCGGTCTCGGCGAACGCGACGATCGCGCGCGCCGGCCGGCGGGGTCGGATCCGGCTGTGCCGTTCTGGCTGCCGGTTCGATACGCAGGTCCAGCCCTCCGGCAGCTCGAGAGTCAGGACCACCGGCCCCCTGAGATCGGGCTGGTCGAAGCACGGAAATGCCTCGTGCGCACGCGCCGGCACGAAGATCGAATAGAGATGGTCGTCGCGCCGGTTCAGGGGAGCGTCGCCTGCGGGGAACAGTGATTCGTTCGCCGTTCGGACCCTCTCGGAGCGCTTCCCTCCGGGAGATGATGACGTGGTCGTGCTCGAGCGAGACGGCAGTGCGGGTGCCATTCGCCTCACAGCCGTGCACGTGGCCCGTCGTGTTCGGCGCGAAATCGAGTGCGAGCGGAGCCCGGGTGTCGTCCAGGGTGAAGGTGACGAGGGGCCACCGGAAGTGGTCGTCGGGTCGCGCCGGATACCGAAAGCGGAGTTTGTAGCGCAACTCCGAGACGCGGGAAGCGCGTTCCTGGCGAGGTGCGAGTCGGACTCCGGCCTGATCCACGCTCCGAGTATCTCACGCTCGCGCAGTCAACGTGGGGGCGGGTCATACGTCAGCGGTTTGGGGGCGCTGTCGGTGCGAACTGCTTCCTCGGGGCGCGTGTGTGTGATGGAGTCGGACGATGGCGAACACGACGCACGTGGGATCATAGGGGCAGGAAAGATCGGATCGAGGCTCGGACGCAGGCTGCTTGCGGCCGGATATCGGGTGACCTTCGGCGCGCGCGACGCGGCCGCAGCGACGGAAAAGCTTGGTGCGATCGATGCTCCAATCTTCTCCCCGGCCGACGCTGCCGCCGGCGCCGACATCGTCCTGCTCACGGTCCCGGCCAGCGCGGCGCATGCAGCGGCCGCAGGGCTGGCGCTGCGTCCCGGCAGCACGCTGGTGGATTGCACCAACCCGATGCGATGGGACGGAGGGCCGGTGTGGGCGCCGCCGGCGGAGGGGATCCAATGCCGCATCCCTCGCCGCGGCATTGCCCGGGGTCCGCGTCGTCAAGGCGTTCAACCACTTCGGCGCCGAAATCCACGAGGATCCCAAGGTCAGCAGAGCAGGCCGACGCATTCGTGGCAGGAGATGACGCCGACGCGAGGGCGTCGGTGCTGGCGCTTGCCAATGCAATCGGGTTTCACGGTGTGGATGCAGGGCCACTGCGGAACGCGGCGCTGCTGGAGAATCTGGCTGTTCTCTGGATTCAGCTGGCCGGAAGCGGCAAGGGCCGGCACTTCGCATTCAAGGCCGTCGGCCATTGAAGGCGGGTCAGACCCGGGGACGACCCGATGGGGCACCAGCCATTCGGGCGGTCAATAAAATCGGCGGGACATCCAAGAGTGGACACCGCCGTGGTCGGATCTGCTCGGCACGGTCGGTCTGACCGCGGCTCTGAATTTCCGTACGCGGCCGCTGATGCGATGCAGGAGTGGCGGGCGACGATCGCGCACCGCGGATTGAGCGCCGCGCCAGGGCCGCCGCCGCGGACGGCGCACCCGTCGGGTCGACGCCGCGGTGTAGAGCGACATCGCTTCACCACCCAGCGACCGGTCGCCGACGACGATGCTGCCGGCCAGCAGCAGCATGGCCGCCTCCTCGCCGTGTTCATTTCGACCAGTGAGGCGGCCGCCAGGTGGTACGCGAGTGGATTCAGGGGCGGCAGTGCCGCGAGCGGTTTGCCGCGACAAGAGCCAGCGAGGGATTCTCCATGCCGAGAATGGCCGCCGCGCGCAGCCGCTGCGCGTCGGCCTCGGGTTCGTTGGCTCTCCGGACACGCGACTCGCGCCCGCCGCGCGATCACGACGGCACGATCGAGCAGGTTCAGCGCACGCGAGTAGAGGCGCGTTTCCGGGTCGTACCGTCCTGCGGTCCTCGAGGCCGCGTTCGCCTTGTCGAGGTAATAGGCACCCGCCTGCCGGAAAGCCTGGAACGTGTTCTGCTCATCGGGCAGACGGTTCGAGCAGCGCGACGCTCCGGTCGGCCTCGGCAATCACGGCGTCGATGTTCTGGTGCGTCGGGTCGGCGTCGTACATCGCTTCCGCAAGGGCGCGATGCGCCTTGGCGCTCGCCGGCGCCGCGAGCCACTGTCGAGCGCCACAAGGTCACATCGTCTCGTCCAGTCGGGTTCCGCGCCCAGCGTGCGCGCGCCGCACGCCACGACGATGAGCGCGGCGAAGAACGTGGCATGTCACCGCGTCGCGATGCGCGCTGGAGTCCGCGGCAGTCGTCGCAGGCCGATTGCAGCGAGTGCGACGGCGAGTCCGGCCGACGGCAGATAGATCAGCCGCTCGCCCATGATGGTGCCGGTCGCGAAGAGCAGGTTGGACGCAGGCAGGAAGGTGACGAACGCGAAGCCGCGAAGAAGAGGACGGCCCTGTTCCGGCGCGCCTGCCAGAGTGCGGCCGCCGCGCCGCCGACGAGGAGCGCGCAACCGATCCAGTCGGCCGCCGTGCCCTGCGCGAGCGGAATCTGCGCGTACGAGTAGTCGTTCGACAGGTGCGCCGGCCAGACGAGCAGCAGTGACGTAGCGCCACATCACCTGCACGGCCGGTGAGACGGCCCTGCCAGAACGTCGCGCCGACGATCGGGTTATCCGTGAACGGGAATTCGGCGGCCCTGCCCGCGGCGAGCACGGCGCCACGCTGCCACCGCCCACCTGCAAGCGGCACCGCGCAGAGCGCGGTTGTGTCCCGAGCAGTCGTCCGGTGCGGCCGGGCGTCCACCAGATCAGCTCGAGCGACCAGCTATCACGCCGAGCACTGCGAGCGCGCTTTCCTTCGCCAGCGCGCCCGGCGGTCGCCATGAACGCGACTCCCGTCAGCAGGGCGTACGAGGGCCTCGGGACCCGATGCCTCCCTCGCGCGAAGGTAGATGAGCACTGCGCCAAGCGATGCCGTCGCGGCGAGCAGGTCCGCCCGTCCCGACGATGTTGGTGACGGCTTCGGTTGAGAGCGGCAGCGACCGCCCAATCGCTGCGGCCACCGCTGCGGTCCAGGCGCTGCCGTCAGCCGCAACGACAGGCGCCACACCATCAGCACGTTCGTGATGTGGAGAGTCAGGTTGAACAAGTGATAACCGGCTGGACGGTCCGCGCCACCAAGCACCGCGTAGTTGAACAGGTAGGACTGAGCGTGGTCAGCGGCCGATACAGCCCGCTCTCGCCGTACGGCCACCAGTAGGTGTGCATCGAGGATCGAGCGAGAGGTTCTCGCGCGTGAACGCATGCACCCGTGGATCGTCGCAGAATCAACTGCCGGTTGTCGAGCGCGAAGCCCGCGTCGAACGAGTTCGCGTACACAGCGAGGCACAGCAGCGCGAGTGACGCCGGCACCACCCAGCGTCCGAAGGCGGCGCGCAGGGTCCGGGGTGGCGTGTCAGAGCGCGAAGACGTCGTGACCTGCGGGGAACGCTGCCCGCGAGCACCAGCGGGCGACTGCACGCGATGCGACTCCGGCGCCGCCGCGCGCACGCGGCGGACGCGCGGGGCGTGCGGGTGGCCATGCCTCAGTGCCGTGCCTGAACCGGCAGCGGGCATCCGTCCCGCCCGGCGTGCTTCACACCCCAGTCGACCATGGCGCGGATGATCGGCCGGAGTTCCTCACCCTTCGCGCGTCAGCAGGTATTCCACGCGCGGCGGATGATCGCTGTAGCGGTGACTCTCGATGATGCCCGCTCGCACCAGTCGCTTCAGCCGATCGGCGAGGGTATTGGTGGGAATGCCCTCCTTCGACTCGAGGAACTCGGCGAAGCGCCGCTTGCCGCGCATCAGATCGCGGACGACCAGCAGCGACCAGCGGTCGCCGAGCACGTCGAGGGTGCGCGAGACGGGGCACGTCGAGCGCTTGGGACGGGCGCCACGCCGGGTCGTGGAAGACGCCTGCATAATGCGCCCAGTCTATCAAAATCCAGATACCGCGGACGATTCCAACGCGAGTCACTTGCGAAATGCAAGTTTCACTGCGGCTACCATCCTTCTCCGATGGCTGTGTGGTCTCACGTGCGGCGCGTTGCCGGTGCGGTGAGTTCTGATTCCTGGTCTTGCCGCGGTGCTGCTCGCCCAGGAACGTCCGGTCGCGGTGGCCAGCGGGCCGGCACCGCCCATCCCGCCGGCGGTGGTGGCCAGAGACGGCGCCGGACACGTCCACCGTTCGCGCCCGGTTCGCACGGACAGCCCTCTTCACATCGACGGGAAGCTCGACGAATCGGTGTACGAAGCGACGCAAGCGGTAGGCGACTTCCTGCAGCAGGAGCCGGACGAAGGCAGAGGCGGCGACGGAGCGGACCGACGTCTGGGTGTTCTTCGACGACACGAACCTTTACGTCTCGGCGCGCTGCTGGGACAGCGCATCCCGAGCGGATGGTGGCAAACGAGATGCGCCGGGATACGGCGCAGCTCGACAGAACGACACCTTTGCCGTGCTGCTCGACACCTTCCACGATCGCCGCAACGGCATCTCTGTTCATGCGAATGCCGATCGGCGGCCTCGCGGGACTCGGCAGGTCACCGACGAAGCGCGCCCAACGTCGACTGGAATACGGTCTGGGACGTGAAAGACCGCGCGGTTCGAGGACGGGTGGACGCATCGAGATGGCGATCCCGTTCAAGTCGCTGCGCTACGGGCCCGGGGCGGAGCAGACCTGGGGCATCAACTTCCGGCGCGTCGTGCGCTGGAAGAACGAGCGGTCGCACCTGACGCAGATTCCACGCGCGTCACGGCGTTCGCGGCATGCCTCAAGGTGTCGTCGGCAGCGACGCTGGTCGGACTCGAGGCGCCGCCGGCCGGCGCGAACCTCGAAGTCAAGCCGTACGCGATCTGGACCGTCACGACCGACCACGTCATCGAGCCCGCCGATGTCAACGACCTCGACGCCGAGGTCGGCATCGACGTCGAAGTACGGCGATGACGCAGAGCCTCACGGCCGACTTCACCGTACAACACCGATTTCGCGCAGGTCGAGGTCGACGAGCAGCAGGTGAACCTGACGCGCTTCAGTCTGTTCTTTCCCGAGAAGCGCGAGTTCTTCCTCGAAGGGCAGGGGACCTTCGCGTTTGCGGGACGGCAGACGCTCAGGTCTCAATGCCGGCGTGGGCGACACGCCGTACCTGTTCTTCAGCCGGCGGATCGGGCTGGACGCCGGTCGCTCCATCCCGATCCAGGCCGGCGGCCGCATGACCGGCAAGGCCGGCAACTTTTCGATCGGCGCGTTGAATGTGCAGACGGCCAGCGATGATGCCGTGAAGGTGGACGCCGCGAACTTCACGGTCCTCCGCGCGAAGCGCGACATCCTGCGCCGCAGCAGCGTTGGCGCGATGCTGACCCACCGCTCGACGCTCGTCGGCGGTCTTGGCAGCAACGACGGCTACGGTGTGGATGCGACCTTCTTCGTTCTACCAGAACCTGCGCATGGACGCGTACCTGGCGCGCACGCAGAACCGACGGGAAGGACGGCGGCGACGCGGCAGACTATCGCGGGCTGTTCGACTACAACGCCGACAGGTACGGCGTTCAGGCGGAGCGGCTCGAGGTGGGCCGGAATTTCGATCCCGAGATCGGATTCGTGCGCCGGCTGGATATGCGGCGCAACTTCGGGCAGCTGCGCTACAGCCCGCGGCCGAAAGGCGTGCCGCATGTCCGCAAGCTGACGTTTCTGGGCAGCATCAACGGCACGACGCATGCGACAATCAGTCGACACCGGGAACCGGTCGGCCAGTTCCGTCTGAATTCACGAGCAGCGACATCGCCCTCGCCAGTTTTGTGCCGCACTTCGAGCGGCTGGTCGTGCCGTTCGCCATCGCGCCGGGGATCCGGATCCCGGCCGGCGAATACGAGTATCACACCTCGCAGGTGCAGTATCAGGCGGGGCGGCAGCAAGGTGTCCGGGACGGTGGTGTTCGAGACCGGCACGTTCTATGACGGCGACCGGACGTCGATTGGCGTCAGCAGTGCGCGTGTGCAGGTGACCCCGCAGATGTCGCTCGAGCCGAGCCTGCAGATCGATTGGGTCGATCTCATCGAGGGCAGTTTCACCGCCAAGGTCTTGCGCACCCGCGCCACTTACACGCTGACGCCACGCGTCTACGTCAGCGGCCTTGTGCAGTACAACTCCACCACCGCGTCGGTGGGCAGCAACCTGCGCTTCCGGTGGGAATATCGTCCCGGAGCGAAATCTTGTCGTGTACACCGACGACTACGACACCGTCGACCGGCCTAACGCAGATCCGCTACGCAACCGCGCGTTCGTCGTGAAGGTGAACCGGCTCGTGCGGTTCTAGGGAAGCGACGCGTAACGTCGATGCGGCGCGGCGCGGTGCGCGGCCTGCGGTGAATCGTCTCTGCCGTCTCGCCGCGGCACGCGTATAATCGCCGTCACATCACACAAGACGCACTCGAGGAGACGATGGCCAAGCGACCCTCAGGAAAGCTGCCGCGATCGGAGCGCGGCACGCAGGGGCGGGCGGTGATCGGACGGCCGCGACGAAACCCGGCACCCGCTCAGTCCGGTCGGCACCGCCGTCGAAGGCGCGTGCCGATGGTGCGAAGGCGGCGCCCGTGGCCAGGGCGCGTGTGAAGCCTCTGACGCTGGCGCGCCCGTCGACGCCGCTGTTTGCGCCGTGAAGGGCGCGGAGTTGCGCACCATCGGCCACGTGCAGCTGGAGGTCGGTCGCGCCGGCGCCGCACGCGTGAAGCGGATGATTTACCCGCCCGGTTTTCACTGGGCCGTGGACATGAAGCCGGTCACCGGCACCGATCTCTGCATGCACGCCCACGTGGGGTTTCTCGCGCACGGAGAAATCCACATCGAATATGCCGACGGCTGCATTGTCGAGTTCAGGGCGCCGCAGGTGGTGGCCATCGAGCCCGGGCACGACGGCTGGGTCGTCGGGCAGGAACCGGTCGTGTTGATCGAGTTCGACTTCGAGCGTGATACCGTCGAGAAGCTCGGCATGCCCGACGCGCACCGCCACGGGTAAACTGACGCGGCACCGCATTGCCGACGGGAACGGGGCACGACCCGCACTGGAGAACACTTTCGCGACTGTTCCCGGTCCGCGTCGTGCCTTCGTGGTTTTTCTGACAGCGTCACAAAGGGATACTGTACATGTCGCACGGCCGCCGAACCCGTGTATGTCACGTCGGGGCTGGTTCGCCTGACCAGGCCGCAGCTGATCGGCACGATGACCGGTCTGCTGCTCGCGGCGCTGCTCGCCGCCATCGATCAGACGATCGTCGGCACCGCGGAGCCGCGCATCATCGCGTCGCTGCAGGGATTCGACCGCTACCCGTGGGTCGCGACGATCTACATGCTGACGTCGACGGTGTCGGTCCCGATCTTTGCGAGCCTGTCGGACCGCTACGGCCGCAAGCCGTTCTTCATGTTCGGCGCGATGCTGTTCGTCGTCTGCGTCGGCGCTGTGCGGCGCGGCCGGCGAATTCACGTTCCTGCCGATCGACGGCATGGGGCAGCTGATCGTCTTCCGCGGACTGCAGGGCATCGGCGGCGGCATGGTCGATCGGCATTCTGTTCACGATCGTCGGCGACATCTTTTCGCCGATCGAGCGCGGCAAGTACCAGGGATTCTTTGCCGCGCTGTGGGGCGTCGCGTCGATTTTCGGTCCGACGCTCGGCGGCTGGCTGACCGACCACTGGTCGTGGCGCGCCTGCTTCTACGTCAATCTGCCGTTCGGCGCCATGGCGGTGGCGGCGATTCACTTCGAGTTCCCGAACATGAAGCCGCGCCGGATCGATCACGTCCTGGACTGGGCCGGATTCGCGACGCTGATCGGCTGGATCGTGCCGCTGCTGCTCGCGCTGACGTGGGCGACGCAATACGGCTGGGGCGCGCCGCGCGTCGTGTCGCTGTTGGTCGTCTCGGTGGTGATGCTGGTCGCGCTGCTCTACGCGGAGTCGAGGGCCGCGGAGCCGATCATCCCGCTGTCGTTCTTCACGCGATCCGGTGATCGCGGTCTGCTCGGTGGCGGCGTTCGTGCTCGGCGTGGGGATGTTCGGGACGATCATCTACCTGCCGCTGTTCATGCAGGGCGTGCTCGGCGTGTCGGCCACGCAGTCGGGCAACCTGCTGACGCCGCTGCTGATGGGCGTCGTCGTCGCGCAGCATCGTCGGCGGCCAGACGATTTCGCGCACCGGCGAGTACAAGATGCTCGGCGTCGTCGGATCGGTGCTGGTCGCGATCGGCATGATTCTGTTCGCGCGCATGGACGCGGCGACGGCGCGGCTCTACGTGGCGACGGCGATGGTCGTCGCCGGCTTCGGCATGGGATTGCTGCAGCCGGTCTACACGCTCGCGGTGCAGAACGTCGCGCCGCGCGAGCGCATGGGCGCGGCGACCTCCTCCACGATCTTCTTTCGATCGATCGGCAGCACGGTCGGCGTGGCGGCGTTCGGCTCGGTGATGCTGACGCGGTATCACAACGAGTTCACCCGGACGATTCCGGCCGGTGGTGCCGGCAGATCGGCGCTGCCGTACTTCGAGAATCCGCTGCTGCTGATGCAGGTCCGCCCGCAGCTCGAAGCCGATGTTCGGCCGCGTGCCCGGCGGGCCGCGCTGCTGCAGCGGCTGCTCGCCGGCGTCAAGGCGGCGCTGCTGCATGGACTGCAGGAGATCTTCTTCTGGAGCGCCGTCATCATGACGGCGTCGATCCTGCTGCACCTGTTCCTGAAGCGCGTACCGCTGCGGGCGCGCGCGGCGCCCGATGCGCAGGCGGCGGCACCCGCGGCCATGCACTGACGGCACTGCGGATGTCTGACGGACCGACGGGCAAGCGTGTGCGGCGGCCCGCGATACAGGGGGACCCACCCGCGCGCGTTCCACGAAAAGTACAAGGAGCTCAATCCCGACCGCTACGTGGACGACGTCGCGAAGGTGATCGCAGCGGGGAAGACACCCGCAGGCATGCACCGCCCGATCATGGTTGCGGAGATCCTCGAGGTTCTCGCGCTGACGCCGGGCGATTTCGTCGTGGACGCGACGCTTGGCCACGGCGGCCACGCGGCGGCGCTGCTCGACGCCGTGCTCCCTGGCGGCCGTCTTCTTGCGCTCGATGTCGATCCCATCGAGTTGCCCAGGTCCGAGGCGCGGCTTCGTGCGCGCGAGCTTCCGGCGAGAGCGTTGATCGTGCGCCGCAGCAATTTCGCAGGCCTGCCGCGCCTCCTCGCCGACGAGCGGCTGCCGCCGGCCAACGCGGTCCTGGCGGATCTCGGCCTGTCGTCGATGCAGATCGACGATCCGTCACGCGGGTTCACCTTCAAGCGCCGTGGTCCGCTGGACCTTCGAATGAACCCGCAGCGCGGGCAGCCCGCCTTCGCGCTGCTCGCATCGCTCGACGCTACGAAACTCGCACGGCTCCTGGAAACGAATGCGGACCAGCCGGAGGCGCAATCGCTGGCGCGCGCGCTGGTGGAGCGCCAGCTGCACGCGCCGATACTGACGACGACGGATCTGGCAGACGCGGTTCGCGAGGCACTCCCGGTCCACCGGAGCGGAGACGATGAGGAGGTGGAGCGGTCGGTCCGCCGAGTGTTCCAGGCGCTGCGGGTCGCGGTGAACGACGAATTCGGCGCCCTCGAGACGTTCCTGCGTCACCTGCCGGAGTGCGTGGCGCCGGGCGGCCGCATCGCGATGCTCACCTTCCACTCGGGAGAGGACCGCCGGGTGAAGCAGGCGTTCAGGGATGGCTTGCGCGGCCGGCTTCTACAGCCGGATCTCGGAGGACGTCGCTCGCGCCAGCCAGGACGAGCGTCGTGCCAATCCCCGGTCCTCGTCTGCCAAGCTGCGCTGGGCCATTCGCGGCGGCGCGGGCTCGACGTCGCTGCGATCTGAATCAACGTCGGCCTGAGATCCCGAGGATCGGGCTGCCCGCGCCAGACCGATGGGCTAGGATCATGGTGGAGGAGTCACCTGATGAAGCGCTTTGGCTTGTCGATCTTTCTGTTCGTGCTGCTCGGAGCGATGCCGTTCGCGCAGGCGGCCGCACCGCCGGCTGACGTCCTGGGCGAGTGGGAGATGACAACGGTCTCTCCGGTGGGCGAGAGCACCAACACCGTCGAGTTCCGCAAGGACGGCGAGACGCTCAAGGCGTTCGCGAAGGGGCCCCAGGGCGAGCGGCCGTATGACAGCCTGCTCGTTGACGGCGACAAGATCACGCTGGTGTTGACCATCGACTACCAGGGACAGCCGATGACGATCACCTACGCCGGCACCGTCGCCGACAAGAGCATCAACGGCTCGGCCGATTTCGGCGGTCTGGCCATGGGCAACTTCTCCGCGACGCGCAAGGAAGCCGCGAAGTAGCCACCTGTCGCGGGCCTTCGTTCATCGCAGCTTTTCGCGCGCTGTTTCGTGCGCGGTGGCGAGCCGCACAGGTCGAGCACCCGCAGCACCTGATGGACTGAAACCGGATGAGGTGGCAACAGATGCCGTGTCATTCACGTGGCCGACCACTTGCACGATTGGCGCAGATGAGCGACGGAACCCCACGGGGATCGCACGAGCGGCGAGCGGCGAAGAGGAGAGGTCGGTCCCGAGTGCGTCTGCGGTCGCAGCAGTCGCCCCTTCCGGTTCCCCCGAGATCACCAGTCTTCTGAGCCTTGCCGTCGCGGTGGTCGTCATCGCCGCCCTGTCCGTTGCGCAGGACGTGCTCATCCCGATCATCCTTGCGGTGATGCTCTCATTCGTCCTGTCGCCGCTTGTCACCGCACTCGGGCGGATCGGGCTGTCGCGCGCGCCGTCTGTCATCCTCACGGTGCTGATGGCCTTTGGCGTGATCGCGCTGGCGGGCACCCTGCTGGCAAGCCAGGCATCGACGTTGGTTGCCGATGCACCCCGCTATGCCAGCACCATCCAGCAGAAGCTTCAGGGAATCGAACTCCTCGCGACGTCCCGGCTGGCATCGGTCACGCGCTTGTTCGGGAGTGGCGCGACCGCACCGTCCGCTGCACCATCAGTCACGCCGCCGCTGACGCCGCCGCCCTCGCTGGCGGCCCGTCCTGCCGATGCCACTCCGCTCGCCGCTGCTGCTGCGAACGCAGCGGGGAGACCAGTGCTGGTTGAGGTTGCCCGAAGCGAAACCTCACCGCTGCTGGCGGTGCGCTCCATTCTCGAACCGGTGCTCGGTCCGCTCGAGACCACCGTCATCGTGCTCGTGATTGCCATCTTCATCCTGCTCGAACGCGAGGATCTCAGGGACCGCTTCATCCGCCTCGCCGGGTCGAGCGACCTGCATCGCACGACTGCGGCGATGGACGACGCGGGGCAGCGCCTGAGTCGCTACTTCGTGTCGCAGCTTGCGGTGAATGGCGCCTTCGGCCTGGTGATCGGCGTCGGCTTGTGGAGCATCGGCATCCCGTCCCCGGCGCTGTGGGGCGTGCTGGCGGGGCTGCTTCGATTCGTCCCGTATATCGGGCCCATCCTGGCGGCCGTGGCACCCATCGCACTCGGTGCGGCGACCGATCCCGGCTGGTGGCGCGCCATCGAGGTGGCACTGCTGTTCGTGATTGTCGAGCCGATCACCGGCTATGTCGTGGAGCCGCTCCTCTACGGTCACTCCACCGGCCTCGCGCCCGTGTCGGTGATCGTGGCGGCGGTGTTCTGGACCTGGATGTGGGGTCCGATTGGACTCATCCTGTCCACGCCGCTCACGCTCTGCTTCGTCGTGATGGGACGGCACGTGAAGTCGCTCGAGTTCTTCGATGTGCTGCTCGGGGATCGTCCCGCACTCGCACCGGTTGAAAATCTCTACCAGCGGATCCTCGCCGACAACCCGGACGAGGCGCTCGAGAAGGCGGAAGCGCTGCTCGAGAACCATTCGCTGCTCGAGTACTACGACGACGTGATGCTCGAGGGGTTGAAGCTGGCGGCCCAGGACGAAGCGCGCGGCATGATCACGCGAGAGCGCGCCGCGGAGATGACCCGCTCGCTCCTGCAGGTGATCGACGATCTGTGCGACCACGTGGACGTGGCGCCCAGGGATCCCGCTGGCGCATCGGGCGGTCATCCGAACGCGACGTCGGTGACACCTGCGACACCCGCAATGCCCGGGACAGCTGCGACGACCGCCACAGGCACCGTGGCCTGCATCGCCGGCCGCGGTTCGTTCGATGACGCCGCGTCAGCGATGCTGTGTCAGCTGCTCTCCCGTGCCGGCGTGACGGCGCGGCGCGTCTCGCACGGGGAGGTCTCGCGTGACCGGATCGCGCAACTCGATCTGGATGGTGTATCGGTCGTGGCGCTTTCGTATCTGGACATGACCGGGTCGGCGTCGCACCTGCGGTATCTGGTTCGGAGGCTGCGCCAGCACGCGCCGAGGGTGACGATTGTGGTCGGACTCTGGCCAGCCGGCGAAGAGCAGGCACAACGGGCAACTCGCCAGCAGTCAATCGGCGCGGATGTGTACGTCGGCTCGCTCCGCGAGGCGCTCGACACTATTGCAGGGATATTGGTGCGGCGCCCTGGCGCGCCACAACGGGCGGCGTCAGAGCGCAGCTGAGCGCCGGGCTACCGGGCGACCGCCAGAATAGTGAACGAGTCGGGAACGACAGGGGCGGGCGCCGGCCGACTGCCGTCGGCCGGAGCGGGTGGCGCAGGGCCGCGTTCCACGCTGATCGTCAGGATGCGACCGGTCGCTGTCGAAGGCGATCGTGCGCGCGCCGTTCATGGTCTGCAGGTTCTGTTCGACCTCGAACGACGTCGGGCTCGTCTCCTTGACGATGGTCAGCGTTCCGTTGCCCTGCGTCGAAAACGCCTCCAGGTCTGCGGGATTGAAGACGGCGCCGTCCGAGCCTCCTGCCAGCGGAAGGTTCGCCAGGATCTTCCCGTCCGTCGCGCTGAGCACGACCATCATCGGTTGCGGCGGCGTGGCCGGCGGGTTGCCCGAGCGGGCGCAGGCGGCGAACAACACGCGGTGAACGGCGTCGAGCGCGAGGCCGTTGCACGCGCCCTTGTCACCGAGCGGGTAGTGCGCGACGGCCTTCATGCGTCTTGACGTCGACAGCCGTCACGCTGCCTTCCTGGTCCTGCATGACGACGTAGAGCATGCCCTTGCCGTCGGACACCGACTGCTCCGGAACGCCCGCCGAGGTCGATGGTGCCGAGCACGCTGCCGTCCTTGCCGTCGATGACGGTCGCGTCATGGGTCGGGTGGCTGAACATGTAGACGCGTTCGTTGAAGGCGTCGAACAGGATGCCGTCCGGCTGCGCGCCACCGACGTCGATCGGTCTTGATCGTCTTCAGGGTCCGCGAGTCGAACATGGCCACGGGTCTCGAACTCGTGAAGCCGTTGCCCGACTACGGATCGATCACCGCGCCCGCGCCCGTGACGCCGTCGACCTGGCCGATCGGCTCGAGCGTGTCGAGGTTGAACACGTGACACGCCCTGGCGTCGCCGGGCGTCGCGGGACGCGTATCGGTGGCCGCGACGGCTGCGGTGCCGCGCCGCGGAATGTAAACGCGCCTGCGGCCACGTCGGCGAACACGTAGTCCCAGCTGCCTTCGCCCCCGACGCGAGCGGTCTTGATCACCCGGTACGGACCGCCGCCAGCCGGCTGAGCGAAACGCGACGGCGGCCACGAGCAGGACCAGGCCGATTGACGCCGACAGTATTCGCGACATCGCTACCTCCCGCAGGGTGTCAGGCCTTCTGGGCCGCCGGACGGTTGAAGGACGGCCGGAGCCGCCGCAGCCAGGCAAGACAGCTGCCGATTGGCGAACGACTGCTCGAGCGCGTCGAACTTCACGTACGCCGCCGGCACGAGCAGCAGCGTCAGGAACAGGCACAGCGACTGGCCGCCGACGATCGTGACGGCAATCGCCGACCGCTGCGCGCCGCCGATCCCGAGGCCGAGCGCCGTCGGAATCAGTCCCGCGATGATCGCGGAGGTCGTCATCAGAATCGGCCGCAGCCGCGTCAGGCACGCCTGCTCGATCGCCTCGCGCAGCGGCACGCCGCTGCGCCCGCAGCACGTTGGTGTAGTCCACCTGCAGGATCGAATTCTTCTTGACGATGCCGAACAGCAGCAGGATGCCGAGCGCGCTCCACAGGTTCAGCGTGCGTCCGGTCGCCCAGATGGTGAACAGCGCGAACGGCACCGACAGCGGCAGCACCGACCATGATGATGATCGGCTGCACGAAGCTCTCGAACTGCGCCGCCAGCACCATGTAGACGAAGATGCTGGCGAGCGCGATCGCCATCATCAGGTTGTCGGTCGTCTCGTCGAGATTGCGGGTCTGCCCCTGCATCCGGACGGTGTAGCCCGGCGGCATGTGCAGGTCGGCGATCAGCCTGCGCACGTCGTTCGACGCTTCGTCGAGCGCATGGCCGGGCGCCACGTCGGCGCTGAAGCTGATCGAGAACTGACGGTTGGTGCGCGTGATTCGCGTCGGTCCGAAGCCGCGATTCAGGCGGGCGATGTTGTCGATGCGCACCGGGCTGCCGGTCGATCGACGCGACCGTCAGCTTGCCGACCGTGTCGATGTCGCGCCGCTGGTTTTCCAGCACGCGGATCTTCACCGGATACTGCTCGCCCGCCTCGCGGTAGCTCGAAATCTCGTCGTCGCCGGCCACCATCAGGCGCAGCGTGCTGCCGACCGTCGCCATCCGCACGCCGAGGTCGGCGGCGCGCGCGCGATCGACCGCCACCTGCACCTCCGGGCTGGCGTTGCTGTAGTCGGTCCGCGCGTCGACCAGGCTCGGCGTGCTGCTTGCGCCTTCTCGAGGATGCTGCTGCGAGTAGTCGTACAGCTTGTCGATGTCGGGCCCGAGCAGCGACGCGTTGATGGACGACGCGCCGCCGCCGCCACCGCCGCCCGACGAGCGGATTGCGCGCGACGACGGTCGGGTTGGCGCCCGGGTGCTTCGCCAGAATCCTGCGGACGCGCGCGATCACCTGGTCCTGCGTGACCGTCCGCTCGTCGATCGGCAGCAGGTAGAAGAAGACGTGAAAGTGCGTGTAGCGGTCGGCGCCGGCCAGGTAGGAGACGTGCGACACGCCTTCCTGCTCGCCGATCTCCTTGACGATGCTCCGCGGCGATCTCGGTCGTGCCCTCGAGCGACGTGCCCTGCGGCGTGTCGACGTGGACCATGAACTCGCCCATGTCCTCGTTGGGCACGAAGGTGCGGCCGACCATCGCGGTTCAGCGGGAACGTGAGGGCGAAGACGAACACCGAGACGCCGATGATCGTCCATCGGGTGCGCCAGCGTCCACCGCAGCGAGCGGCCGTAGACGCGCTTCGACGACGTGGAAGAAGCCGCGCTCCTTGGTCTTCTTGTCCCGCTCGGCGTCCGCGACTTTCAGGAACCGCGAGCTGAGCATCGGCGTCAGCGTGAAGCTGACGAGCATCGACACCAGGATCGAGAACGCCATCGTCCAGCCGAACGGGTAGATGAAGCGGCGGGCGTAGCCGGTCATGAACGCGACCGGCAGGAAGATCACGACCAGCGACAGCGTCGTCGCCATCACCGGCAGCGCCACCTCGCGCGTGCCTTCGATGGCCGCGTCGAACGGCGTGAAGCCCTTCTCCTCGATGTAGCGGAAGATGTTCTCCAGCACGACGATCGCGTCGTCGATGACGATGCCGACGGCCAGCGTCAGCGCCAGCAGCGTCATGTTGTTGAGCGTGAAGTCCATCGCCCGCATCAGCGTGAAGGTGGCGATGATCGAGGCGGGAATCGCCAGCGCCGAGATGATGCACGGCGCGGATGTTCCGGATGAAGAACATCACGACCAGCGACGCCAGCAGGCTGCCCCACAGCAGGTGCTCCTCGAGCGACGCGATCGACGCGTAGATGAAGCGCGAGTCGTCGGTGTTGAGCGTCAGCGTCACGCCGCGCGGCAGCGTCTGGCGCACCGAGGCCAGCTTCTGCCTTGACCGCCTCGGTGACCTTGATGGTGTTCTCGCCCGACGCGCGCCGGACGTCGAGCTGCACCGCCGGGCTGCCGTCGGCCGCGAACAGCGAGGTCAGCACCCTCTGCGTCGAGTCCTCGGCGTAGCCGATGTCGCTCACGCGGACCGGCGTGCCGTTCGACCGTCGCCACGATGATGTCGTTGAACTGGTGGGTGGCGTCGACGCGGCCCAGCGTGCGCAGTCCGACTTCCCACTTGCCCTGCTCGAGCGTGCCGCCGGGGATCTCGACGTTCTCCTTCTGGATGGCGTCGCGCACCTGGTCGATCGACAGGCCGTGGGCGTTCAGCTTCTCGATGTCGACGACGATGTGGATTTCGCGCGGCCGGTCGCCGCTCATGCTGACGTCGCCGACGCCGTCGACCGACTCGAGCGCGCGCTTGACCTGCTTGTCGGCGATCTCGGTGAGCGTGCGCAGGCTCGTCGACTTGCCCGACGAGCACGAGTGCTCATGATCGGATCGGCGTCGGGATCCTGCTTCTGGATGATCGGCGGCAGCACTTCCGGCGGAACGCTGCGCATCGCGCCCGCCACCTTCTCGCGCACGCTGTTGGCCGCGTCGTCGAGGTCGCGCTCGAGCAGGAACCGGACCGTGATGGTGGCCGTGCCGCCCGCGCTGATCGTCGCCGACATCTGGTCGATGCCGGCGATGCCGCTGAGCGCGTTCTCCATCGGCATGATCACCGCGGACGTCATCTCGTCGGGCGCGGCGCCGGGCAGCCGCAGCGAGACGTTGACCGTCGCCGGATCGGCCCGCGGGAACAGATCGACGCCAAGGTCGCGGAACGAGAAGATGCCCGAGCACCACCAGCGACATGACGAGCATCGTCGCGAAGACCGGGCGCCGGACGCACAGTTCAGACAGCATCGACTTACTCCGACGTCTCGCTTGCTTCGTGGCCGACGGGCTTGGCGCCACGTCCTCCGCGCCTGCGGCAGGAGGTCGCCCTTCGCGACGGTGACCTTCATGCCGTCGGCCAGGTTGTCGACGTCGGTGAGCGCCACCTGTTCGCCGAGCTTGACGCCGTCGAGGATCTCCATGCGATCGCCGACGCGATCGCCGGTCTTCAGCTCGTGCATGCCGAGGTGATCGCCGTTCACGGCGAACACGCGGTAGACGCCGTAGCGGTACTGCATGGCGCGTAGGGGATCGTCAGCACCGGTTCGACCAGCGCCGTGGTCAGGTGCACGCGCGCGAAGGTGCCCGGCTTCAGCAGGCCGTCGCCGTTCGGCACCGTGGCCTCGAACGGAAACGCGCGGGTCTGCGTGTTGACGGCCGGACTGATGCGCGACACCGTGCCGGTGATCGCCTTGCCCGG
>CAVOPD010000020.1:0-208531 GCA_963697745.1 uncultured Acidobacteriota bacterium
CTCGTCGTGGATGACTTCGCCCGTGGCGCAGGCGCGCGTCCGCAGTCCCAACACGTAGCTGCGCCCCAGCGTGGCAATCGATCCATCGACAACCGCAGTGCTGCCGTTGCGTTCGCAGAGCTCCTTCGCGAGCTGCGGTTTGAGGGTGGCGCCGGCCGACTGGCCCATGAGCTGCAGTTGTTGTCGGATGCGCTCGTCGGAGACAAGGCTGAGGAATGGCGACTGGCGTAACTGGACGGCAAGCCCTTGCCGGAGCACGCCGTCGAACGCCTTGTCACCCGTCGCGTTCTCGAAGTCAGCAAGCACGATGGTGTCCCTGTCCGTGACTGCGGGAACAGGTCGAAAGAAGGTGTATGCCGCGATCGCGATCGACGCCAGCACGACGACCGCAACCACCCACCGCAAGGCCGCACGCCGCGCCGCCTTGCTGCCAACACGGTCGTCCACGTGCGGCACCAGACGCTGCAGTTCGGCCCTCACATCGGCAGCGCGCTGGTAGCGGAGGTCGCGGTTTTTCGCCAGGCACTTGACGATGATGCGATCCAACTCGGGCGTCACACTCGAATTCAGCCTCGACGCCGGAACCGGCTCGCCGGTCAGGACGCTGTCGAGCAGGAGCGACGTCGTGTCTCCGCGGAAGGGCCTCGTGCCGGTGGCCATCTCGTAGAGGGCGACACCGAACGAAAACAGGTCCGACCGGCTGTCCACATCTTCTCCCCGCACCTGCTCTGGCGACATGTACGAGAGCGTGCCGATGGCGCTTCCGAACGCCGTCACGTTGTGGGCAGCGGTGGCCGGCGTCGTCAGCACGCCGGTGGTTGAAGCGTTCGCCCGAATCTTTGCTACCCCGAAGTCGAGCACCTTCGCCGAGCCTCGAGATGTGAGGTAGAGGTTGGCGGGCTTGATATCGCGGTGGATGATTCCGGCCGTGTGCGCCGTCTCCAGTGCGTCGAGCACGTCCATCGACACCCTCAGCGAGGTCTGCGTGTCGAGCGGACCGCTGGCGATGCGATGCAGACAGCGTCGTACCATCGAGGCACTCCATCGCGATGAAGGCGCGCCCCTCGTATTCACCGACGTCGTAGATGGTGCAGATGTTAGGGTGATTCAGTGATGACGCGGCCCGTGCCTCGCGAGTGAATCGACTCAACGCCTCCGCGTCCGCGGCGAGCTCGGGTGAGAGAAACTTGAGCGCCACGGGCCGATGAAGACGCAGGTCCTGCGCCTTGTAGACGACTCCCATCGCGCCGCCCCCCAGCCGCTCGGCGATCTTGTAGTGGGAGATGGCGCGGCCGATCAGATCGATCCAGTCCCCGGACGCGACTGTTCGTTCTTCCTGCACGAGCGAGTGGGCAGCCACGGCGATCGCGGGCCGGTCGAGAAAGTCTCCAGCGTTCGCCTGTGCGTCCAGCAACGAGCGTACTTCGCGCTCCAGCGCGTAGTCCTCGCCGCATGCGCCTCGAAGAAAGGCATCGCGCGCTTCCACCGGCTGCTGAACGGTGGATTGCAATAGGACGTCGACCTGTCGCCACCGTTCAGGATCCATCGCTCCCGCCGGTCAACTCGCGATAGAGCCACGCTTTGGCGCTGCTCCAGTCCCGCATCACCGTAACCGGCGACACGCTGAGCACGGCAGCGGTCTCCTCCACGCTCAGGCCGCCAAAGAAGCGCATCTCGACCACGCGGGCCTTGCGTGGATCGAGCTGCGCGAGCGCATTCAGGGCGTCGTCGAGCGCCAGCAGGTCGGTCGGCGCTTCACCCGGCACGGACGCCGCATCGTCCAACGAGACATGAGGAACAGCGGCGCCCCGTTTCAGGTTGTGACGCCGCGCATGATCTACCAGAATGCGACGCATTAACTGAGCTGAGACCGCAAAAAAGTGGGCGCGGTCCTGCCACTGCATCCGCTTGTAGTCGACCAGACGCATGTACGCCTCGTTCACGAGCGCTGTCGCCTGGAGGCTGTGGCCCGGGCGTTCCTGGCGCACGTATCGCCGGGCCAGGCGACGCAATTCGTCGTAGACGATCGGCGTCAGCCGGTCGAGCGCTCGCCGGTCACCCTCACTCCACCTCCGCAGGATGGCGGTCACGTCGCCCTGCGAAACGTCGCCGTTCATTGGCTGCCTCGGCATGGTGCGGCGAACCCGGTATCGATGCGAGCCGTCGGGGACCGAACGGGCCCGTGATAGTTGCCTGCCGCCGTTTGCGCCTATTCAGTTAGGGAGTCTACCAGACGGCGCGATGCCGCCATGGTGGTGCGATACATCCATTGAACTGCGATGTGAGGAGGGTTTCGAGATGACGCCGATCAGGAAGAGCCAAAAGGCAACGGGCACGCTCGTGTTGACCTTGACGCTTGCGGCCCTTGCGGGCAGTGGGCTGGTCATGGCTCAAGACGACGAACAGGTCGACCCGTTGGTGGGGGTCTGGGAATCGGTTTCCCCCAGCCAGGTCGATTGCCAGACGCGCCAGCCGCTGCCCGATGCTCCGATCATCAGAGCCGTCTATACGATTCATCACGGCGGCACGATGTCCGAGGAGAATACTGATCCCATCGAGGGTCCGTACCGGTCGTCAGGCTTTGGCATCTGGAAACGCACATCAGGACGTAACTACGTCGCTGGTTATCAGCACTACGGTTTTGTCGACCAGAACCTCCTGCCCACCAAGCAACTAGGAGCGGTCGTCAAAGTCCGGACATCCATCAGGCTCAGCCGCGATGCACAGACCTTCGTCGAAAGCGGCACGTTTGCGGTGTTCTTTCCTGATCCGGCGACCAGCGAGCTTGGCGAGCCTGTCTTCAGCGGCTGCTTTGCGGCCACGGCGCATCGCGTGACATTCTAGGAGGAACCCACGCAATCCACATCGCTCGCGACACCGCAGGGGCTCATTCCTCGTCGGTGCCGGCGACCTGGTTTAGGGAATCAAGGATTGGGACTAGGCTCGCGCCAGTGCAGACGGAGCGGACGGAGGACGAATGCGACGAGTGTTCATACACATGGCACGCATTCGGCTGCGAAACTGCTGACGCCGCGGGAACGCCGCGACAGGGCGGTGGTTGGTGTCAGCCGCTCACATCCGACGACGAGCCCGTTCGGCGCTGGAGCCCGCAAGCGCGTGGAGGTTGCCGAGAGTAGGCCTATTAGCAGTACCCGAAACGAGTTTTGGGTCATACGCGTCAGTGTCGCCGGCGGGCGGCTTCATGGTCCGCCGCTCCGACAACCCTGATCAGCAGTTCCTGATCAAGCCCGAGCCGGATCTTCGTCCTCTGCGCGACTGGATACTGAATCGGCTCTCGCGTCGTCCTGAACGATGGCAGGATCTGCACGCCGCCGTCGGGCCCGAGTGGTGGTTGCCCAAGCAGGTCAACGAGCTGGTTCGCGAACTGAAAAAGGAAGGCGCCATCACCGCTGACGAGGTCCCCGGCCGAAGGTTCGGAGCGGCGGCAAACCCGGTTCTGAGGCTCGCGAAACCGAAGACGTGACACCTCGCCAGGGGGAACAGGAAGGGGAACAGGGCCCAACGCGGGGTGTTCCCCCTCTCCCGAGACGTCCCGCGCCGATCTGATTCGAGCCAACCGGCCTTCACGCTTCTCTGTCGGCCGCTGCAAGTAGATGTGCGATGGAGGCTTCTCGTCCCGAGCACGCGGTCGGCGTCTGTTGCCGACCGCTCGCCATCGCCACGGTCATCGCCGCGCCAGCGAGGTGACCGTGGCGTGAGCGACCACGAGATTTGACCGCGTCTGCGATCATGCCCGCGGCCACGGCCGAGGTCGCTCACGCCACGCTTGCAGGGTGTCATTTGCACGTGTGTTGTCGCGTGTGTATACGTTACAAATCGCGCGAGGAAGCCAGTGCATTTTGGACACCGATTCTTCGGCGGTACTCGCCGCCATCGACCATCACATGATCAGCGTCGAGCTGTGCTCGACGTCGTCAAGGCTCTCGCTGCGCTCGACCCTGCGGGCTTCGGCCTTGACGACGCCTGCGCGCAGCTCGAAGGTAGCAGTTATGTGATGGCCGAGGAACCTCGTCGCATCGTTTCGTATTGACCAGACTGGCGCGACGGGCATATCGTGAAGTTCTCGTCGGTGCCATCGCGCACCCTCTCCGCAGTCGGATCCGACACGGAGCGCTGCAGCCGCCGCCCTCAGGGCAACGTTGCAGCTTCCCCCAACAACTTGATCGATCGCGCGAGCTGACCGCGCGCGATCACCGCGCCTGACGTCACGTCACGCGTATTGCTGTCGGCGTCACGCCCGCATCCGCGCTCATCCGACATCAGCGCGCCGGCATCACGTCGGCGCGCTCGAGCGCACTCCACAACAGCACGAACGTTTGCATCCAGTTCGCAGGAGTGCGCCATGGAGTTCGTCGAACGTGCGGAGGACATCCCGGAGCCGATCTCGATCGCGCGCTGTCGGGAGTTGCTCGGCGAGGAAGCGGAATCGATGACCGATCAGGAGGTCGCGTTGATCCGCCGACACGCGGAGACGATGGCGTGCATCGTGGTCGAGATGTACCAGAGGGTTGTCGGATCTCCGAGTAGAAGTCGTGCCTCGGAGACGCTACTTGCCCGAGCCGGTGAATGGATCTACGCTGCCAACCATGGTCGGCGCGGTGATCTACGTTCGCGTGAGCACGAAGGAGCAGACCGAAAATCTCAGCCTGCCGACCCAGCTCCGTGCCTGTGAGGAGTACTGCCGCCGCCAGGGCTACGAGATCCTCGAACGCTTCCACGAGGAAGGCGAGAGCGCCAAGACCACGGATCGCAACCAGCTTCAGAACCTGCTGCACGTACTGCCGGTTGAACAAGGGCCGCGTGCATTTCGTGGTCGTGTTCAACCTGACGCGCTTCGCGCGGGACAAGTACGACCACTTCGCGCTCCGCTCTCACCTACAGTCGCTAGGCATCTCGCTACGGTCGGCAACCGAGCCGATCGACGACACGTCCACGGGCAAGCTGATGGAGGGCGTGCTTGCCGCATTCGCGCAGTTCGACAACGACTGTCGGTCAGACCGGACCCGGGCCGGCATGAAGGCGGCACTGGAGCTCGGCCGCTGGGTGTTCCTGGCGCCGATCGGCTACTTGAACGCGCCGCGCGCGAGGGGCAAGAGCCTGATGCCCGATCCTGAGCGGGCGCCGCTTGTGCGGCGAGCATTCGAGGAGTACGCGACCGGGCGCTTCACCAAGCAACAGCTCCTCAAGCAGTCAAGAGCGTGGGGCTTGACCAACCGGCGCGGCCGTCCGTTCACATCGCAGGCCGTCGGCATGCTGCTTCGAAATCAGCTCTACGTGGGCATCGTGGACGTTCCGGAGTTCGGCGTTCGCGGAAAACGCGGCGACTTCGAGCCGCTGATCTCAGAGGACCTGTTCTACCGCGTGCAGTCGGTGTTGTCCGGTCGCATCCCGAGCACGACGCCGCAGCAGCGCGCGCACCCGGACTTCCCACTCCGCGCGTTCGTGCGCTGCGAGTCTTGCGGTCGAGGCCTGACCGGCAGCTGGTCGAAGGGGCGCAGCGAGTACTACGCCTACTATCACTGCCGCCCTGGTTGCCGAGCGGTGAACGTTACGAAGGGGAGGCTCGAGGGTCTTTTCGCAGACGAACTTGCGCTCCTGCAGCCGTCAGCTGGCTACATGCGACTGCTCAAGGAATCGGTGCTGCAGATCTGGAAGGCGCGGAAAGCAGCCGTGCGTGAGGAGATCGCGAAGGCCGAGCGAGGCGCGAAGGCGATTCAAGACAAACTGGACCGTTTGGACGAGGCGTTCCTCTTCGAGCGGTCGATCGACATCGAGACCTACGATCGTCACGCCGAGAAATTGCGCGAGGAGCTCACGCTCGCCCGGATCGACCGTCACTCCGGCCAGCTCGATGAACTCGACGTAGAAGGCATCCTGGCGTTCGCAGAACGGGTTCTGCCGCGCGCGTCCGATCTGTGGGTGCAGGCGTCGCTCGACCAGCGTCAGCGGTTCCAACAACTGTTCTTTCCGGACGGAATCGCGTTCGACGGAAATGGCTTTGTTGGAACCGGCGTAACCGCACCGGCTTTCAGCCACTTGCGGGCAATTGAGACTGGGAGTGAAGGTTTGGTGGACCTGACCGGGATCGAACCGGTGACCTCATGAATGCCATTCATGCGCGCTCCCAACTGCGCTACAGGCCCACTCGTGGGGAGAAGCAATAAGTTTATCACGACCGTCGGGTTGGCCGTTTCCGACATCCGACGCAAGCAGACCTGCCGTCGGTTAGGATGCGCGTATGAACCCTGTCTTGTTGGCGGCATCCGCTCCTCGCACCGTGCGTTGGCGTGCGGCACTTCTGATCGTGATCTCGGCCGGGCTGTTTGCGGTTGGCGAGATTGCCTCCGCCCAGGATGAGCCCGGAGGAACGCCGCGCACGGCGAACCGGAACGGACCGTGGTTCGGATTGACGCTTCCCCCTCCGGTTGGCGCGGAGCCCGCAGTGCTGGTTGGGAACCGCGCGCCGCGGCCGGTACGCGTTCCACCCAACGGACCCTCCGGTGCGGAGTTCAACGCCACGGCTCTGCGCGCAGACCTCACCACCATCGTCGGGTTCTCGAAAGAGAGCCGGGCAACGAAGGAGATCGGTAGTGGGCAGCAATGGGGACGAGTCTCCGGCTTCCCGTCCGGCGCGAAGGCCATCGAGTGGGCCGCCGACCAGTTCCGCAAGGCGGGCATTGGCGACGTCCGTGTGCAGGAGATGGCGCAGGAGCCCTCGCTCGTCTTTCTGGCTGCCGCTTTCGTGGGAAGTGAAGCTCCTGGCCGACCCGGCGTTCGGCCCAGGCAGCGCCGACATCGTGCTGCAGTCGGCACTCTTCATTCCGCCCTCCGAGATTCCTGGCGGGACGCTGACCGCACCGCTGGTCTACGTCGGCACTGCGAATCCCTCGCTGCTCGAGCATATCGACGTCCGCGGCAAGATCGCCGTGCAGTTGACGATTCCCCAGGGACACATGCTCTTCGAGCGCGGCGCCGTGACGTCACGAGCGCAGGCACTGATGAAGCGTGGCGCCGTGGCCGTGTTCAACCTGATTCGCCTTCCCGGTAACGAACTCGGGCGCGATTTCAGCAACTGTGGCGGCCCGTGCGTGAACATCGGCGGTCGCGACGGCTTCTTCCTCGAGAACGTGCTCGATCGCGCCGCTGGTACTGCCGCCGATGGAAAGCTCCGCGCGCAGCTCACCCTGAAAACGCAGACCTTCACCAACCTGACGGCACGGAATGCCGTGGCGGTGATTCCCGGCAGCCGCAGCCAGGAGGTGGTGATTGTCGATGCGCACGCCGACGCGTGGTTCGACGGAGCGGGAGACAACGCAGACGGATTCGCGGTGATGCTAGCGCTGGCGCGCCACTTCGCCAGGCCCGAGTTCCGCCCGGACCGGACACTGGTGTTCATCGCGAGCGCCGGACATCACAGCCCCGGCATGAACGGTCCACGCGCGTTTGTTGCCGCCAATCCCGATCTTGCGAAAGGCGCGGTGCTGATGCTGAACATCGAGCACGTGGCGCAGCGCAACTTCTCGGCCGCGCGCACCACGGCCACCGACGGATATCGCCAGGCGGTTGCCGATTCCGGCGAAGCGCCGATCTACGCAGGCGTCGTCAACCAGGCTCCCTTTCTCGACCGGCTGTTCGAACGCGGCGTCGTCGAGTACGGCGTGAACTTCATCTCGCAGCCGTCCAACATGCAGAGCGGCGAAACCGGCGGGTTCGCCGGGACTGCGGCGGCTCTCGTCACGGTCATGCAGGCGCCACCGCTCTACCATACGACTGGTGAAGTGCTCGATGTGATCTCGACGCCAGGGCTGGAGCGGATGGCGCGCTTCCTGGCGTACTTCGTCGAGGAAGTCGCGAAGGCGCCGTTGTCGGAGATCAAACCCGCTCGGCGCGCCGCGATAGCCCCGCAGTGGGCGCACGCAAGTGGTCCTTACGCCAGCGAATCTTTGCGACCGCCGATCAGCTCGGTGAGGCGTGCGTAGTCTTCCGGGGTGTCGATGTCCACGAACGCACCGGGGTCATCGACGAACACATCGCCCGCCTCTGACGCGTGCGAGCGAACGACCGGCTTCGCACCACCAACGGACGGATCGGCGCCGCGAATCAACCCGAACAGTTCACGTCCGATCAGCACCGGGTGACCATGTTCCTCCCCGCGCACAGCGCGCACGACTGGCGCGTGCGTCTGCTCGAAACGGTGCACCACAGCCCGAACGGTTGACGCCGCGAAGAGCGGGGCATCAACCAGGGCCAGCAGCATGCCGTCGACGCCGGGCCGATCGATCGCATCCAGACCGGCGAGCAGCGACGAGAGCTGCCCCTGTGTGTAGTCGACGTTCGTGACACAGCGCGCGCCGAGCCCGCTCTTCTCGATCGTGGCTGCCACCCGCTCGGCCTCATGGCCCGTCACGACCACTATGTCGCCGACGCCGGCTTCCATGAACGTGCGAACGATCCGCGTGACGAACGTGTCGTGTTCGTCGAAACGCAGAAGCCCTTTGGGCTGCCCGCCCATGCGCGTGGACAACCCGGCAGAAAGCACGACGGCGGAAATGACTTTGGTCACATCACAGGTGCAATCCGATCACTCTGCAACCGATGAACTGTGCTGACGACGTGTGACTTGAGACTACACTGCTCACATGCCCCAGCACGGAATCTCCATCCGATGCCAGCGCTGCGGGACCGAGATGGAGATGCGCGATCCCGGTGAGGGCATGGCGTGGACGCCGGACCAGTTCTGGGTGTGTCCACGGTGCGGCCGCCATTTCTGGACGACGTATCCGCAGCCTGTGGCAGAGTCGAAGCCGCCAATCGAACCGACGTCCTGACCTCGGCTGCTTTTGACAGGATTCCGAGCTCTGCTTGACTTCCCGCGGATATCGCGCCTAGACTGGCGCCGTTTCCAGCTCAACTAAGAGCCGGAGACGAGAGCCGGCCGGCGGGCGCCTCTATGTCTCGCGTGCTGTCACGGGATTTCGTTGCCGGCCGAGCACCCCCTGGGATGTCCCCGGGGGCGAACGGAGGGCTTCGGGTATGCCGAGCGGGACCATCGCACGACTCCTTATCGACAAAGGCTTCGGCTTCATTCGCGATGAGAGCGGCGTCGAACACTTCTTTCACCGCAGTTCGGTCCGCGGTGCGGTCTTCGAACTGCTCCGCGAAGGCCAGCGTGTGGACTTCACGCCCGGAAGATTCGGGCAAAGGCCCGCGCGCAGGTGATGTCCGTCTGATCGAAAGCTGATTTCACCAACCGGCCCGGAGCGGCAGACCGGGCCGGCGGTTACCCCTCGAGGTTAAGGGCTGCGAGGACGCCGCCCAGATCACTCAGATCGGGCAACGCGGCGTCCGCCCCACTCTCGAGCAGCGCTTCCACATCGTAGCTTCCGGTCGCCACCCCCACTGAACGAGCCCCCCCTGCCACGGCGACGGCGATGTCGAGCGGTGTGTCTCCGACGATTACCACTTCACAGGGCCGCACAGCAGGCCCGCCAGCGGCCCGGGCGTTCTCGATCGCATCCCACAGCAGGCCATTGCGGTCGTGCGCATCGTCTCCGAAGCCACCAGCGCTGAAGTAGTGCCATAGCTCGAAGTGCTCAAGCTTGATTTCGGCGCCCCGTCGGAAGTTGCCGGTCAACAGCGCCTGGTGCGCATGCTCTCGAGACGCGAGAGTGTCGAGCAACCGACGCACGCCGGGCAGCACGCGTTTCTGCGGCCCCGGCAGGACGATTTCCTCGGCGAGGTAGCGAACATAGATGTCGTGAAATTCGCGCAGCCGTTCCGCCTCGCACGAGACGCCGTGCGCTGCTGCCATCTGCGACACGATCCAGGCGTCGGTTCGGCCGGCCATCGAAATCGAGCCGAGCCCGTTGGAGAACCCGAACACGTCCCGAAACGCCCGCACCATCGCGCGGCCGCCGGCGCCGCCGGTGAGCACGAGTGTGCCATCGATGTCGAAGAGAATGAGTTTCGTCACGGCCGGAAGCCGATTCTACTTCGCTCCCGGCCGCGGTCTGCTCAACTGAACGGATCAGCCCTCGCCGCGAACGTTGCCCGCGCGGGGGCCCTTGGCCGACGGCTCCTCCTCGAAGCTGACGCGCTGACCTTCATTGAGGTCATCAAAGCTTCCGTCGACCGCGCTGCGATGGAAGAACCACTCCTGCCCGGAGTCGTCCTTGATGAATCCGAATCCCCTGTCTCGAACGAGCCTTTTGATCGTGCCGCCTGGCATACGACGTCTCCTTGGAGCCCTGGGCCCCGAAGCGGACTATCAATATCCATTCCGGCGGTAGGAAAGCTCGTCTGCGTCGTCGGCAAAGCGCGGCGTCGGCTAGAGGAGTCGGTTAGCGGTCGGTTAGCGGCGTCGGTCAGGTCGTCGGCCAGCGGCGTTCGCCGGCGCGTCGCGTGTCAGCGCCGCTTGAGCCGTCCGCTCGCGGGTTCGAGCACCAGCCTACGCGTCGCTACGGCGGACGCAAATTCCTGGTCGGCGGTGATGGTGATCGTGGCGATTGCCCGCCGCTCCGCGACGCCCCGCACATCGCGACCCAAACGCGCCACATCCTGCCGCTGCAGCGTGGCGCTCGGGTGCTCGAGGAGCAGCACTCCTGGATTGAATGCCAGCGCGCGGCCGAGCCTCACGCGCATCCGCGACCCGGCGTCAAGATCGCCCACACGCCGGTCCCAGAGGTTCTGGTGCAGCCCGGCCTCCGCTGCCAGGACCGATGCCTGCCTGACGATATCGGGAGGAGGTGGTTCAATCGCCAGAGAAAAAGGCACCGCCATGTTCTGGATGACGGTCATCGGTTCCAGCAACGCGGCCCGCTCGCTGACGATGCCGAAGCGGTCAAGGGTGCTGAGCCAGTCGGCGCTGTCCACGATCTCAGCGGTTGAGCGGCCGAAGATGCGCACGTGACCCGCATCCGGCAGGCTCGCACCGGTCAGCAGGTTGATCAGCACTTCCGCCGCAGGCTGATCGAACCCGAGGAGCGCCACCTGGTCGCCGGGCGACAGCACCAGTTGTTCGATGCGCAGCGGACGAAGCGCGCCGTAGTTCTTGCTGACGCTCGAGAGTTCAACCAGGGGTGCGGTCATGGTTTGATACGCCGCAGTCGAATCGCGCGATGATCAAGGCTCACCAGTATGACCGACGAGAACGCGACCCATCCACCGTCCCCGTTCATCGCGCGCTGGGTCGCACGCGTGGCGGCCGACTGCGCTCCGCATCAGCCCGCCCTGGACGTTGCGATGGGGCGAGGCAGGCACGCGTTGGTCATGGCCGCAGCCGGGTTCAGCGTCATTGGAATCGACCACCGGCTGGACGCAGTGGTCAGCGCGAACGCCTCCGCGCGGCGCGCCAGCCTGCCGATGAATGCTCTCTGTGCGGACCTGACGACCTTTCCGCTGCCCCGCGCCCACTTCCGCCTGATCGTCGTCTCCCGCTATCTGGATCGTGATCTGTTCCCGCAGTTGCGCGAGGCGCTGGCGCACGGCGCCGTGGTGCTCTACGAAACGTTCACCGAGAACCAGTTGCGATACGGCCGTGGTCCGCGGTCGCCCGACCATCTGCTCAGGCCGGGTGAACTGCGAATGATGATGCGCGGCATGGAGGTGCTCTTCGATGAGGAAGTGACCGAACCCGACGCGCTCGCCCGCATCGTTGCGCGACGGCGATAGATCAGGGATCAGGGATCGGGGATCGGGGATCGGGGATCAGGGATCGGGGATCGGGGATCAGGGGTTGCCCGCGTCGCCCTGAGTTCGCCGGACGCGGCCGACCCGACAGGTCGGCAGTTGCGGCTGGGCGGCAAGCGCGCCAGCGCTTTCAATCAGCAGTTGGCGATCAGCAATTCGCCATCAGCACTTATCGTGTGGCTCTGTCCCTGAGCCGCTCGAAGTGCGCACGCGGCAGCGACACGCTGCCCGGTCCCCTGCCGCCGTGGTCGCTGTCGCCGTGATAATCGGAACCACCGGTGACGAGCAGATCGAGATCGCGTGCGAACCGCAGGTAGCGGGCCGTATCCGCCGAGTCGTGATCGGAGTGATACGCCTCGAGCGCATCGAGGCCGCCAAGCGCGAACCCGGGAATCCACTCGTCGTGCTCGACCAGCACCGGATGCGCGAGCGACACCAACCCGCCTGCCTCGTGGACGCGCGCGAACACCTCCTCGGGCGCTGGGCCGACTCGCGGCACGAAGCCCGGGCGGCCGCGCGACAGCCATTTGTCGAACGCCTCGTTGACCGTGCGCACGTGTCCGCCCGCGACGAGCGCGCGTGCAATCCAGGGACGACCCGCCGCGCGGGTGGAATCCACGAGGGCCGGCTTCAGGATGGCGTCGGCGTCGAGCTCGATGCCGTGGCGCGCCAGCTGCTGGAACATCTCGCGCACGCGCTCCACCCGTCGTTCGCGCTGCACCGCGAGAAATCCCAGCAGGGCGACCGACTCGAGATCGAAGAAGTAGCCGAGCACGTGGACGTCGCGCTCACCCATGACGGCGGTGATTTCGATGCCGGCAATGAACTCGAGCCCACGGTTCGCACAGGCGACGGCCGTGGCCGCACAGCCGGCCACCGTGTCGTGGTCGGTGAGTCCCAGCGTGGTGACACCGGCGGCAGCGGCGCGAGCGGCCAGTTCCTCCGCGGTGCACTTGCCGTCGGAGGCGACCGTGTGGGTATGCAGGTCTATCAATGTGCGGGGGGTGCAGCCGGTGCCGGGGTCGAACGGCGGCCCGGACGACGAAGGCCGAGACGCTCGCGCAGCGCGCGATACTCGGCAATCAGCATGTCGCGGTGCTCGCGTTCCTCTTCGGCGAATTCGAGAAAAATCTGCTTCCCTTCGGAGTCCTCGAAGCGATCGCCGTACTTCTTGAAGAACTTGTGCGAATCGCGCTCGCAGCGGATGCCGATGATCAGCGCCTGGAGATCGTCGATGCCGGAGCGCAGCTTCTCCGCCCCTTCAGCAAAAATGCCCTGTGCCGCTCCCTTGAAGAACAGGAACGTCGGACGCGATTCGAGCGTCGAGTCGGTAGCGATCAGGTCGGCGTAGCGCTTTTCCAGAGTCCCGAGATGCTGCTGCTCGTCCTGCGCCAGGCGCTGGAAAATTTCCCGCCCTCGCGGGTCCCGCGCGACCGTGGCCGCGCGCGTGTAGAACTCGAGTCCGCTACGTTCAGTGGCTACCGCGATGCGCAGGGCGTCGCGCGCAAACACCTGTTCGGTTGCGGCGCCATCGAGGTTTGCTGTTTTCGCGCCCGTGCGGCACTCCTCGCAGACCCCGAACATCTGGATGACCGTCTGGGTCGTCTCGAAATTCCGGGCTGCGGCTACCTCTTCGAGGATCGCCTCGATGTCGGAACTCAGGAACTCCGACGAGCGATGGCACTCGTTGCAGATGAGGTGAAAATGGCGGGGATGGCGGAGTGACGGCTCGAAGCGCGATCGGCCTTCTCCGAAATCAACCTTGTGGGCGATTCCGGCGGCGACCATCCACTGCAGTGTGCGGTAGACCGTCGCCCGGCCGATCCCGGGTTCTTCGAGACGAACGAGGTCGTACAACTCGTCCGCGGTGAGGTGCCCCTTCTGCCGCAGGAAGATGTCCAGAATACGGTCGCGTTTGCCCGACCGCTTCCCGCCAGCCGGGCGAAGGCCCGAGAGGTCCAAAGTGCGCTTTATTCGACCGAGAACGACTGACCGCAGCCGCAGGTCGACTTGGCGTTCGGGTTCTTGATCGTGAAGCCGCCACCGGTGATGGTGTCCACGAAGTCGACTTCGGCCCCGCCCAGATAGCGCACGCTGATCGGGTCGATCAACAGCTTGACGCCATTGGATTCGTAGACCTGATCGCCGGCGCCCTCGCCGTTTTCCTCGATCATGAGGCCGTATTGGAAGCCCGAACAGCCGCCGCCCTGCACGAACACACGCAGAGCGCTGCCAGCCTTGTTCTCTTCGGAAAGAAGCTCGTTGATCTTGACCGCTGCCGTTTCAGAGACGTTGATCATTCTGAAATTTCTCCTCGGGGACTGCACCATTATACCATTCACGGTTCATGCCCTACGTCGCGCTCCCTCCTGTGACCAACGAAACCCGACTGGCCACGGCCGCGGCGCGCTGGACCGCGATGCTGTCGGCACGGCCGGACCTCGGGGCCGCGGTCGCGCTGCAGCGCAAGCTCATCGGACCGGTGATGTCGCTGGCCCACAGCTTCGAAGCGGGACGGGTGCCGCGCCTGTCGCTCCCCCCGGGCTATGTGACGACCAAACTACGGTCGGGGATCCCCGCGTTGAGCGGCGAACCGATTCAGCCGCCGGTGGATGCGATTCGCCCGACGCTGGTCACCCTCTGCGGGGCACTTGCAGAAGGCGGCGGTGGCGAGGCGACGATGCAGATTCTCGCCGCGGTGCAGGACGGCCGGCTGAATGTCCCGGCACTGCTCACGATGACCCTGCGCCGCGAACAGGCCGCCCTCCGCGCGCTCGCCACCCGCAACGGGCTCGGGCACGACCTGCTGTGGCTGGTGGCCGACCTTGCGGTCAGCCCGTTCGCGCATGTATTGCTCAACACCCTGTTCGGAGCGATCCCCTCAGGCTCGCCGCTCGCGTCGACGCTGAATTCCTGGACGCACGGCTACTGTCCACTGTGCGGGTCGTGGCCGTCGCTGGTCGAACAGATCAACGCCGAGCGTCGGCTCCGCTGTTCCTTCTGCGCGGCGGCGTGGAACCTGCCCCAGTCCGGATGTCTGTACTGCGGCGAGCACGGCGCCCCGTTCTCCACGCTGACACCAGACCCCGCCGCTCCGCAGAGGGTCGTCGAAACCTGCGGCACCTGCCGCGGCTACACGAAGGTGGTCGAATCCAGTGCGTCGCTGCCATTTCCGCTGCTGGCGCTCGCCGATCTCGAGTCCATGGACCTCGACCTCGCAGCCATGCAGACAGGGTGCGCTCGCCCGGCGAGCAGGAAATTCGGGCGACACTGAACAATTGGGGAATTGGTGAGTTGGCGAGTTGGTGATCGGGGAGTTCGTAAACCCTCGGTCGTGCCGGCCGCGAGAGTGACCTGGAAAGTGCGTCAGACACCCCCCGGGCGAACCTGAAGGTTCGCGGCTACATGACACGCGCGAGCGGGAATCGCTGCGACGTTTTCAACGTCCCCGTTCACCAACGCCCCATTCAACAACTCCCATTCACCAACGCCCCAATTCGCCAACTCACCAATTCGCCAACTCACTAATTGCCTGGGACCAGCTCCAGCTGCCTGCCCGACTGCTCCTCGATGTCTTGGTGCAGGCTGTTGCCGTGCGCGTCCATCGTCACGATCGCGGGAAACTGCTCGACCTGCAGATGCCACATCGCCTCGGGCGTGCCGAACTCCAGCAGCGAGACATCATCTACCCTGGTGATGGCGCGCGCGTAGAACTGCGCCGCCCCGCCGATCGCGTTCAGGTAGACGGCCCCATGCTCCCGCAGGGCGGCCAGCGTCTTCGCGCCCATGCCGCCCTTGCCGATCACCGCCCGCACTCCGTAGCGGCGGATAATCTCGCCCTGGTACGGCTCCTCGCGGATGCTCGTCGTCGGGCCTGCGGCAGTGACGCGCCAGCCGTCACCCTCCTTCACGACGACGGGGCCGCAGTGATAGAGCACCGAGCCATCCAAACTGACAGGCGGCTCGTGCTTCATCAGGTGAGAGTGGACCGCGTCGCGGCCGGTGAACATCCGACCTGAGATCAGCACGACGTCGCCCACCTTCAGACCGCGCACATCGTCTTCGCTGAGCGGTGCCTGCAGCATCACTTCACGTCCGGTGCGCACGAAACCGGATTGATCGAGCATCGGAATGATCGGGTGTGACGGGTCACGATATATCCACTGCTCGATCGCACCGCTCTCAGCATTCAGCAGCACGCCCAGCCGGCGGAAGGCCCAGCAGTCATACGCAACCGACACGAAGAAGCTTGCCGGGAGGCGATTCAGCGCGCCGATCTTGCAGCCGATCAGCGTCACCTTCCCGCCGAAACCCATGGGTCCGATCTCGAGCGTGTTCACGGTCGACATGATCGACGCCTCGAGCTCCGCCAGCCGGTGGTCCGGGTTCACATCGTCGAGCGTGCGGAACAGTTGCTCTTTGGCGTGCAGGTAGCCGGACGTACGATCGCCGCCGACACACACGCCTACGGCCCCGGGGCTGCAACCCTTGCCCTGCGCGTTCCACACCGCATGCAGGATGCACCTCCTGACGCCGTCGAGCGATCGATCCGCTCGACCGAGGTGCGGCAGCTCCATCGGCAGCGCGTACTGCGCGTTGGTGTTCTCGCAGCCGCCTCCCTTGAGAATCAGCTTGACCTCGATCTCGGGTCGCTCCCACTGGTCGAAGTGGATGATCGGTGTGCCCGGCCCGAGGTTGTCGCCGGAGTTCGTGCCCGTGATCGAGTCCACGGAGTTGGGCCGCAGCTTTCCGCGCCGCGTCGCCTCCGCCACGGCCTCGCGGATTTGCTGTCGCATCCAGATCTGGTTGGCCCCCACCGGCACGTGCACTTCGAAGGTGGGCATGCCCGTGTCCTGGCAGATGGCCCCTTCCTGATCCACGGCAAGGTCGATGTTCTGCGCGATGATGTTGAGCGCCTGCGCGGCGCGTGTGCCGTCCGACTCGGCGGCGACCGCATGCTTCATTGCCGCACGCACATCAGGCGGAAGGTCGGTGGACGTGCGAACGATCAGCGTCAGCACGCTCTCGAAGAATGAAGGCAGCATGAGCTCGATTTCCTTGTGAATACGCGGCTTTAGCAGCGCGACCCCTCAGTATAATCAACCGATGACGTTCCGCACCGAGCGCGATCCGCTGGGCCAGCTGGATGTCCCGGCGGCAGCGTATTACGGCGTCCAGACCGCCCGCGCCGTCGAAAACTTTCCGATCAGCGGCCTGCGCGCCTCCGCCGATCTCATCACCGCGACAATTCTCGTCAAAAAGGCCGCCGCTGAAACCAACCGCGATCTCGGTCGCCTCGATCGGGACCTCGCTGGCGCGATCGTCGCTGCCGCGGACGATGTGCTGCGTGGGGAACTGCGGGATCAGTTCGTCGTCGACGTCTACCAGGCTGGCGCCGGCACGTCGCACAACATGAATGCGAACGAGGTGATCGCCAATCGCGCGGCGGAGCGGCTCGGATCGGCGCGAGGCGTCTACGACCGGATTCACCCCAACGACCATGTCAACATGGGGCAGTCCACGAACGACGTGTTCCCGACCGCCACGCGGCTGGCGCTACTGCTCGGACACGGGCCGCTGCTCCGGGCGGCGCGCGACCTGGTGGAGGCGTTCGCGGCGAAGGCAGACACGTTCAGGGACGTGATCAAGACTGGGCGTACCCATCTTCAGGATGCCGTACCCGTCACGTTCGGACAGGAGTTCAGCGGCTACGCGTCGTGCCTGCGTCGCGGCGCAGACGACGTGGCGGCGGCCGGCGAACAACTGCAGGAGCTCAACATCGGAGCGACCGCGGTCGGCACAGGTCTCAACGCCGGCGACGATTATCGCGCGGCGGTGGTCGAGTACCTGCGGCTCTACACCGGACTCGCGTTGAAGCCCGCCGAAAATCTGTTCCGCGTCACGCAAAGCATGGGCGACGTCCTCGCGTACTCCGGTGCGATGCGGCGACTGGCGGTCGAGCTCGGCAAGATCGCGTCGGACCTTCGACTACTCAGCATGGGCCCGCGCGCCGGACTCTCGGAGCTCACGCTTCCCGCGGTGCAACCGGGATCGTCCATCATGCCCGGGAAGGTGAACCCGTCGGTGCCGGAGATGGTGAACCAGGTCTGCTTCCAGGTGATGGGCTGCGATCAGACGATCGCCATCGCCTGCGAGGCCGGGCAACTCGAGTTGAACGTGATGATGCCGGTGATCGCCTGGAACGCGTTGCACGCGTCGACGATCTTGCGGAATGCGATGTCCGCGCTGCGCAGCAGGTGCGTCGACGGCATGGCTCCGGATGTGGACCGCGCACGGGAACTGCTCGATCGCAGCACGGCGATGGCCACTGCGCTGAACCCGTACATCGGATACGCGGCCACGGCTGACGTGGCGAAGACCGCAGTCAAGACAGGTCGAAGCATTCGGGATGTCGTGCTCGAGCGCGGGCTGCTGGACGCAACGACGCTGGACCGCGTGCTGTCGGTTGCCGCGATGACCCGCGGCGGAATTGTCGGTAGACCGCCTGAAGCAGGGCAGGCCACGGCGGCAGGGCAGGAAGACCAGGCGGGATCGGCGCGCAGAGACGATTCGAGATGAAGCCCGGATCTTCAAGATGAAGCGCGGGATCCTGACTGTGACCGCCATCGTGCTGCTCAGTGCCGTTCTTACGGACCTACGACCGGCCTCTCACCTCGGCGCATTCATTCCGGCAGCGCCACCACCACCCGCGCCACCGCAGCAAACGGGTGGTCAACGACGGCTGTTCCCGCCGCAGGATCTCGGACTGCTGTCCGCGCCGGATCGGGACGACTGGAGCAAGCCTGACCTGATCATGGACGCGCTCGGGATCGCCGACGGCGCGGTCGTCGCCGATCTTGGGGCCGGCGGCGGCTGGTTCACCATCAGGCTGGCGCGCCGCGTCGGGCCGAACGGACTCGTCTACGCGCAGGACATCCAGCCGCAGATGATCGAAGCAACCAACCGCCGCGTGCAGCAGGAAGCGCTGACCAACGTACGTACGGTGCTCGGCACGCCGACGGATCCACGGCTGCCGGCGGGTCTCGATGCGGTGCTGATCGTGGACGCGTATCGCGAGATGGATGAACCGTCGCGCCCTGAGGTCATCCAGGATCTGCTGCGGAGCGTCAACCGCGTACTCAAGCCGCAGGGCCGCGTTGGCATCGTCGACTTCCTGCCCGGCGGGGGCGGCCCGGGGCCCGATGCTGAAGACCGGGTCAAGCCCGAGACAGTCATCGCCGCCATGGAATCAGCGGGGTTCCGCCTGCAGGCTCGCGAATCGGTCCCGCCGTTTCAGTATCTGCTGGTATTTGCCAAGTCGGTCGCCGCCGCACGGCCCCGAAGCTGACCGCGGGCCATGTCGCACATCATCAAGACCGCGCTGACCATCGCCGGCAGCGACTCCGGCGGCGGTGCCGGAATCCAGGCCGACCTGAAAACCTTTGCGGCACTCGGCGTGTTCGGCACGTCGGCCATCACGGCGATCACGGCCCAGAACACCATGGGGGTCGTGGCGGTCGAGGCGCTCTCCGCTGATCTGGTCACGGCGCAAATCGAAGCCGTCGCGTCGGACCTGCATATCGCGTCCACGAAGACGGGCATGCTGGCGTCGGCTGCGATCGTGGAAGCCGTCGCTGCGGCGATCGCCGAACTCGATCTGCCGCTGGTAGTCGTGGACCCGGTGATGGTTGCCAAGAGCGGCGACCGTCTCCTCGATGATGACGCGCTGGCAGCAATGAAGCTCGAGCTGCTGCCGCGCGCTCGAGTCGTCACCCCGAACATCCCGGAGGCCGAGGTTCTCAGCGGCGTGCGCATCGGGTCGCTCGCCGATGCACGGGACAGCGCCAGGCGCATCCACGCGCTGGGTCCGTCCGCCGTCGTGATCAAGGGCGGCCACGGAACCGATGCGGAGATCGTGGACCTCCTGTTCGACGGTCACCAGTTCCACGAGTTCCGGACGCCACGCATCGACACGCGGAACACACACGGCACAGGCTGTACGTTCGCCTCGGCTGTAGCCGCGCGACTGGCGCTGGGTGATGAGCTGGTGGCGGCTGTGGCCGCTGCACAGGCCTATGTCGCCGGCGCCATTCGCCATGGTCTGGCGATCGGGCACGGGCACGGGCCGCTGGATCATTTCTGGGCGCTGCGCCGCTGACGCGTGCCTCGCCGGCGCCCGGCACCGCTCAAGTCGATGCGTCGCTTATACTTGACAGGTGCAGACTCCTCTCCTGGCGATCGGCTCCGCGCCGCTGGCGCTCGATCCGTTGATTGCCGTGGTGACTGAGCGCGGCGAGGCGACAGGATCGGACGGAGCGGTGGCCACCTTCATCGGCCTGGTCCGCAATCACAACCTCGGCCGCCGGGTGCACCACCTGGAGTACGAAGCGTACGAGCCGCTGGCACTGCGCGCGTTCGAGCGGATCGATGCGGAGATCAAGGCGCGCTGGTCGGACGTGCGGCTGGCCCTGCATCATCGGATCGGCAAGATTGAAATTGGCGGAGCCAGTGTAGCTATTGCCGCCGCCTCGCCGCACCGCGGCCATGCGTTCTCGGCTTGCCGATACGCGATCGAGCGCGTGAAGCAGATCGCGCCGATCTGGAAGCGCGAGTTCTTCGATGGCGGCGACATCTGGATCGAGGGGGCGACCGCCGATCCGGACGACACGGCGGCGCTGGCGGAGGCTGAGCGAATCGCGTGCGTGTAACGGTGAAACTGTTTGCACGCCTGCGTGACGTGGCCGGCACCAGCGAGATCGTTCGGGAGGTGCCTGCCGGCACGACGGTGCGTTCGGTGTGGAGTGAACTCGCCGCCGAGTTCCCCGAGATCGCCTCGTACGAGCGATCGATCTCCGCGGCCATCAATGCGGACTACGCGAAGATGGACGAGGTGCTCGCCGACGGTGACGAAGTAGCGTTTCTCCCACCCGTGTCGGGCGGGTAAGGCGTTGAGCGGCCCGAGTGGCCGCAGGAATTATGTTCGACAAACTTCAAGCCACGGAACAGCAGTACGAAGACCTGATGCAGCGCCTCGGTTCCGCAGAGCTGCAGAGCGAGCCGACGGAGTACCGCAAGCAGGCGAAGACGCTGTCGGACATCGAGCCGACGGTCGAGCGCTATCGCGAGTACAAGGCGGTCGTGCACGACATCGAGCAGACGCAGGAACTGGTGGCGGCCGGCGGCGATCCGGACATGCGCGAACTCGCCCAGGAGGAGTTGAAGGGGCTGCTCGCCCGGCGCGACTCGCTGATCACCGACCTCAAGATCCTGCTGGTGCCCAAGGACCCGAACGACGCGAAGAACGTGGTCCTCGAGATTCGGGCCGGCACGGGGGGCGACGAGGCGGCACTGTTTGCCGGCGAGCTGTTCCGGATGTACGCGAAGTACGCGGAGAAGCAGGGATGGCGGCTCGAGATGATGTCGAGCAGCGACACCGGCGTCGGCGGGCTCAAGGAAGCGATCGCGACGATCGAGGGCCGCGGCGTCTACAGCCGGTTGAAGTACGAGAGCGGCGTGCATCGCGTGCAGCGCGTGCCCGCCACCGAGGCGAGCGGCCGCATTCACACGTCGACGGCGACTGTGGCGGTGCTGCCGGAAGCCGAGGAAGTGGACGTCCAGATCAACGAGAAGGATCTGCGCGTCGACACGTTCTGCTCGAGCGGGCCCGGGGGCCAGAGCGTCAACACGACCTACTCCGCCGTCCGGCTCACGCACATTCCGACCGGCGTGGTCGTCTCACAGCAGGATGAGAAGTCGCAGATCAAGAATCGGGCGAAAGCGATGAAAGTGCTGCGGGCGCGGCTCTACGAGATGGAGATGCGCAAGCAGCAGGAGGCGATTGCAAAGGATCGCAAAAGCCAGGTCGGGACGGGTGAGCGGTCCGAGAAGATACGCACCTACAACTTCCCGCAGAGCCGCATCACCGATCACCGGATCAACTTCACGACACACCAGCTCGTGAACGTGATGAACGGCGACCTGGATGAACTGCTCGACAACGTAGTGACGTATTACCAGTCCGAGAGACTGAAGGACGCCACAGCCGTTTCATAGGCTGCCCAGGCGAGGCGTCGAACAGACTGCCGATGCCGACCGAAATCAACGCCCTCGTCGCCGACGCGCGCCGCCGCTTCCGGGCCGCTGGCGTGCTTCACGACGAAGCGGCGCTGGACGCCCGCCTGCTGGCGCAGCACGTGCTCCATTGGGATTCCGCCCGGCTCCTGACCCACGGGGACGAACCGGCATCCCCCGAGTTCCAGCGCGACTACGAAGCACTGGTTGCTCGACGCTCGGCGCGCGAACCGCTGGCGTACATCACCGGCCGCAGGGAGTTCTGGAACCTGTCGATCGAAGTGACTCCAGCGGTCCTCATCCCCCGACCGGAGACAGAGTTGCTCATCGAGGCGTCGCTCGAGCAGTTCGCGCACGGGCAGGCCGTGCGCATTCTTGACGTCTGCACTGGCAGCGGATGCGTGGCGGTTGGACTCGGCCGCGAGTTCCCGCACGCGTCGCTGGTCGCCAGCGACATCTCCCCGGACGCGCTGGAGGTGGCACGCCGCAATGCCGTCCGGCACGGCATGGGGTCGCGCGTGCGGTGGGTCTGCACGGACCTGCTTACGGGCATCCGCGGGCCGTTCGACCTGATCGTGGCCAACCCGCCGTACGTGCCTACAGTGGACGCACCCGTTCTGCAGCCCGAAGTTCGCGAGTTCGAGCCAGCCGGAGCTTTGTTCGCCGGCGAGGACGGGCTCAAGGTAATCCGGCGTCTGGTGCGGGAGGCCGCCGCCGTGCTCGCCGACGACGGTATCCTGATTTTCGAGTTCGGCGTGGGTCAGGACACTGCGGTGGAAGCGGCCGTCGCCGGTACGCCGAGGCTTACACTGCTCGACGTCAAGCGCGACCTGCAGGACATCCCGCGCGCGGCAGTGGTCCAACGATGCGGACGCGCCACATAATCAAGCGCCGGACCATCAATCGCTAGTTCGTCAAATCGCTAAATCGTCAAATCGTCAAATCGTCTAAATCGTCAAATCGTTAAATGGTTCTGGGGTAAGCCATGTGCCTGTTCTGCAAGATCGTCAGTCGCGAAATCCCGGCGGCGATCGTCTACGAGGACGATCGGGTGCTGGCGTTCAATGACATCAACCCGCAGGCGGCCACCCACGTGCTGGTCATACCCAAACAGCACATTGCGACGCTCAACGATCTGACGCCCGATCATGACGGCATCGTTGGTGAGATGGTGAGACGTGCGGCCGCCATAGCCGCCGAACGCGGGATCCAGGCAGGTGGCTACCGGACCGTGTTCAACACAAACCGCGATGCGGGACAGACCGTGTTCCACATCCACCTGCATCTGATCGGCGGACGCAGCCTGGCGTGGCCGCCGGGGTAGTTACTGACGACGCGGTGGGCGGCAGGATAGGCGGTGGGCGATAGACGGTGGGCAGTGGGCGATGAGCGATGGCGGGCGAAAAAGACGATGCCGGCCTAGGGCTTCCGGCTTTTCGGCTCCGGGCCCGATATGCAGAACACCAGCGTAACCAGCGCGCGCTGCTTTCCACTGGGCGGCGCGCCGCCCGTCAGGCTCGCCTGACCTGCCCCACCCGCCTTATCTTTCCTACCCGCCCTACGTGCCCTACATTCCCCGAAGGAGTGCGGGCAGTTCGTCAAGCGTGCGAATGGTCGGCACACCTCTGGCAAAGAGCTCCCGCTCGCTCGGGTGAGGTACCGAACTGCGGTGCAACAACGCTGCATGCATCCCTACCCGCAGCGCGCCCTCGACGTCGTGACCTACGCTGTCGCCAACCATCAATGCCTCCGCTGGCGCGACGTCGACAAGCTCCAGCGCTGCCCTGAAGATGCTCGGGTGCGGCTTCATCATCCCGTGATCCGACGATGAGACCGTTGCGGAGATAAGTCCCTGCAGTTCGAAGTGCGTCTGGAACGACGCGAGGCACCGGTGGGAATTCGAGACGAGGCCGACGCGCACGCCTGCCTCCGACAGCTCCCGCAAGACGGCGGGTACTTCGTCATACAGCGCGAAGTGGCGGCACGCGGCCCACTCTCCGTAAATTTCTCGCGCGCACGCCTCCAACGCCTCTTCGCCGCGGCCACCCATGCCCTCGATGATGTGCCTGCGTGTAACCGATGTAGATGTTCTCGTCGTCACTCTGTCCTCGGGTCCTTCGAGCAGCTGGCCGGCGCTGATCACCGCGGCATTGAAGCGTGCCGGGTCGACGGCCATGCCGTGACGGGCGCAGAACGCCTGATATCCCTCGCCCTGAAACGTCGGTCCCGGGTAAATCAGCGTGAAGTCCACGTCGAAGAGAACGGCCCTGGTCATGTCTGCTGAAATGGGCCGGCGACCACATCGGTGGCGTTCGCGGGGTCCGTCCACGAAGCCGGGCCCGGTGGAGCTTCTGCCGGTGTGGTCATCCATTCATTATAAAATCGAGGGATACCCATGCCTGAATGGAAAGACACCGTCAATCTGCCGCGCACCGACTTCCCGATGAAAGCCAACCTGCCAGCGAGCGAACCGGACGCGCTTGCCCGGTGGGCTGCGATGGACCTGTACGGGAAGATTCGTGAACACCGCCGCGGCGCACCGAAGTTCATCCTGCACGACGGTCCGCCCTACACGAGCGGCAACATTCACATCGGGACCGCGCTGAACAAGATTCTCAAGGACTTCGTGGTGAAGTCTCGATCGATGGAGGGCTTCGACGCACCGTTCGTCGTTGGCTTCGACTGCCACGGACTGCCGATCGAGTTGAAGGTGGACCGGGAACTCGGGCCGAAGAAGCGCGAGATGTCCACGGCCGACTTCTGCCGCGCCTGCCGGGCGTTTGCGGAACGCTACATCGGCACGATGACCGCGCAGTTCCAGCGCCTCGGCGTCCTCGGCACGTGGGACGAACCGTACGTGACGATGGACTTCCGCTACCAGGCTGCGATTGCGCGAGCCTTTGGCCGTTTCGTCGACCAGGGACTCGTCTACAAGGGCAAGAAGCCGGTGCACTGGTGCATCCATTGCCGTACCGCACTGGCCGAAGCCGAAGTCGAGTACGAGGAACACACGTCCCCGTCCATCTACGTCGAGTTCCCATTGCCCGCAGCGAACGCAGGCGAACTGGTGTCGCGCGTGCCGGAGCTGGCCGGACACGACATCTCGGTTCTCATCTGGACGACGACGCCGTGGACGATCCCGTCGAACCTCGGCGTGGCATTTCATCCTGAGCTCGACTATGTCGCGTACGACGTGAACGGTCGCGCGGTGATCGTTGCGGAAGGACTCGCCGCAACGGTGTCGGCTGAGACACAGGTGCCGCTCGACACGCCCGTCGCGAAGATGAAGGGTGAGGTGTTCGATCGGATCCGCTTCCAGCATCCGCTGTACGAACGCGTCTCGCTCGGCATGCTCGCGGACTACGTCACGCTCGATGCCGGCACGGGAGCGGTGCATACGGCGCCGGGCCACGGCGCCGACGACTTCCGCACGGGCGTGAAATACGGCCTGGAAGTGTACGCCCCGATCGGTCCTGCGGGACACTTCCTCGACACGGTCGAACTGTTTGGCGGCCTGCGCGTGTTCGACGCCAACCCGAAGGTGGAGGAAGCACTGAAGGAGCGCGGTCGCCTGTGGCATCGACGCGCCTTCGTGCACCCCTATCCGCACTGCTGGCGCTGTCACAACCCGGTGATCTTCCTGGCGACGGCCCAGTGGTTCATCGGCATGGACGACGAGAAGGTGCATCAGGGCGATACGACGCGCTCGCTGCGCCAGGCGGCGCTCGACGAGGTGGACAACAAGGTCAGGTGGATCCCCGGCTGGGGACATGACCGCATCTACAACATGCTCGCGAACAGGCCCGACTGGTGCGTGTCGCGTCAGCGCGCCTGGGGCGTGCCGATCCCGGCGCTCGACTGCACGAAGTGCGGCGAGGCGATCATCTCGAGCGCGATCGTCGAGAAGACGGCGGCGGTGTTCGAGCGCTACGGCGCCGATGCGTGGTACGAACGACCAACCGAGGAATTCGTGCCGGCAGGGCTCGCCTGCGCCTCGTGCGGCGGAACCGAGTTCGAGCGCGAGATGAACATCCTCGACGTCTGGTTCGACTCGGGGTCGAGCCACGAAGCGGTCCTGTCGGTCCGGCCGGAACTCACCTGGCCCGCCGACATCTACCTGGAGGGCAGCGATCAGCATCGCGGCTGGTTCCAGAGCTCGCTGCTCGTCGGCCTCGGGACGCGCGGACGCGCGCCGTTCGGCGAGGTGCTCACGCACGGCTTCATCGTCGCCGAGGACGGCCGCAAGATGTCGAAGTCGCTCGGCAACTCGATCGAGCCGCAGGACATCATCAAGCAGAGCGGCGCCGACATCCTGCGTCTCTGGGTGTCGATGAGCGACTACACGCAGGAAATCCGCATCGGCAAGGAAGTGCTCGCGCGCGCCGTCGAAGCGTACCGGAAGATCCGCAATACGCTGCGCTATCTGGTGGCGAACCTGTACGACTTCAATCCGGGCGCGGACCTCGTGGACACGGCCTCGCTGGAAGAGGTGGACCGCTACATCCTCGCGCGCTACGCCGAAGTGGCGCTGAAGGTCCGCAGGGCGTACAGCAACTACGAGTACGGCACGATCTTCCAGGCGGTCAATGCGTTCGCCACGGTCGATCTGAGCTCGTTCTACGCCGATGTGTCCAAGGACCGTCTCTACACGTTCGCCGCGCACTCGAAGGAGCGGCGCTCATCGCAGACGGCGATGTACATCATCGCCGACGGTCTGGCGCGGCTCCTCGCGCCGATTCTGTCCTTCACGGCCGACGAGTTGTGGCGCTATCTTCCGGGCCGCAGTCACGACTCCGTGCACATCGCGCTGTTTCCGGATGCAGCGGCGCTCGAGTCGCTGGTTGACACCGAACTGCTTCACCGATGGCAGCGGCTCGCGACGCTTCGCGAACGGGTGCTCGCGGAAATCGAACCGCTGCGAAAGAACAAGCAGATCGGCAGTTCGCTGCAGGCGCGGGTCGTGCTGTCGGCGAACGAGAAGGAGCTGGCATTCCTCGAGAGCTACGCGGCCCAGCTGCCGATGCTCTTCATCGTCTCCGAGGTCGTGCTGCGGCCCGCACCGGCCGACGTGGACGCCCACGCCGAAGCCGGGCCACACATCACGATCGATCGAGCCGTCGGCACGAAGTGCGAGCGATGCTGGCGGTATGTGCCGAATGTGTCGAGCGAACCCGAGTCCGCAGGTCTGTGCGATCGGTGTCAGGCCGCCCTCGCCGAGCCAATTCATGGATGAGCCACGGATCTTACGTTCGCGGTTGCGGAGTCGAGGGCTCGAACTCTGGGTTCCGCCACTGATTATCGTGCTGGATCAGATCACGAAGTGGCTGGTCAGGACGCGGGTTCCGCTGCACGGCAGCATCGAGGTGATTCCCGACTTCCTGGACATCACTCACGTCCGCAACACCGGCGCAGCGTTCGGGTTCCTGAATGCGGTGGATTTTCCGGGCAAGACGATCGTGATTGCGGTCGTGGCCATCTGCGCGCTGGTCGGTGTGTCGATTTATGCCGGCACCCTGGCCAGCCAGCAATTGCTGCCGCGCCTGGGGATGGCCCTCATCATTGGCGGCGCCGCCGGCAACCTCATCGATCGCATCGTCGTCGGCTCGGTGGTGGATTTCGTGGACGCGTACTGGGGGACGTTTCACTTCTGGGCGTTCAACGTGGCCGATTCGGCAATATCGGTCGGTGTAGCGCTGATGATCCTCGATATGATCGGAACAGGCACGCATGCATCCAATCCTGCTTGATCTGGGGCCGGCCACCATTTACACCTACGGTGTCCTGCTGGCTGCGGCGTATCTGCTGGGCCTGAAGCTGGCCATGGTCCGCGCCGCCAGACGCGGACTCGACCAGGCGCGCGTCCTCGACCTCGGGATCTACATCATCATCAGCGCGCTCATCGGAGCGAAGCTGCTCCTGGTGATCACCGACTTCCGCACCTTCGTCAGCGACCCGTCGGAACTGATCACCCTGGCACGCTCCGGAGGAGTGTTCTACGGCGGCCTGATCCTCGCCGTGTCGGTTGCGCTCTGGTACATCCGCAAGATCGGGTTGCCGCTGTGGACGACGTGCGATGTCTTCGCCCCCGGCATTGCTCTCGGTCACGTCGTTGGACGCTTCGGCTGCTTCTTCGCCGGCTGCTGCTGGGGCAAGCCAACCGATGTGCCCTGGGCCATTACGTTCACCAACCCGTATGCGGCGGCCAACGTCGGCACGCCGTTGAACGTGCCACTGCATCCCACCCAGCTGTACGAAGCCGGCGCCGAGGCGCTCATTCTCGGCCTCCTGCTCGCCACCGAGAAGCGTGGCAAGAACTACCCGGGCCGCACCTTCTGGCTCTACATGCTGCTCTACGCGATCTCACGGTTCATCATCGAGTACTACCGGAACGATCCGCGCGGCGCCGTGCTGATGTTCTCCACGTCACAGTTCATCTCGCTGGTCCTCGCGCCACTGGCGATCGTCATGCTGGTCGCGCTCGGACGTCAGAGCGCACCCGCACCAGAACGCGCACGGAAGGCTGCTTAACATTTCGTTTACCGTCAACGTTCCAGAGGAGCACGACGGGCTGCGGCTCGACCTGTTCCTTGTGTCAGTGCTCTCGGGTCAGTCGCGCTCTCAGCTGCAGAAGCTGATCAAGGAGAGCCTGGTCAAGGTTGACGGGAAGCCTGCGAAGGCGAATCTTCAGCTGAAGAGCGGCGCGGCGGTCGAGATCGATCTCCCCGAACCGGTGGAAGCGACTCCAGCCCCCGAAAACCTCGATCTGCCGATCCTCTATCAGGATTCGGACCTGATCGTCGTCAACAAGCCGGCCGGCATGGTGGTCCACCCGGCCGCCGGACATCATTCGGGCACGCTGGTCAATGCGTTGTTGCACCACGTGCACGATCTCAGCGGCATCGGCGGCGAGAAGCGTCCCGGCATCGTGCACAGGCTGGATCGGGGAACCTCTGGCCTGATGGTGGTCGCCAAAAATGACGCGGCGCACCAGGAACTGGCGCGTCAATTTCACGATCGCGAAGTGGAGAAGGACTACCTCGCGCTGGTGTGGGGCGTCGTGCAGGCGGGCCGCCGAATCGAGGAGCCGATCGGCCGCGACCCGAACAACCGCAAGAGGATGTCGAACCGCGCGAGGCGCAGTCGCGAGGCGGTCACGCGCATCGTCCGGGTGTATCACGTCAACCCGGCACTGACGCTGGCGCAGATTGCGATTCACACCGGACGCACGCACCAGATCCGGGTTCACCTCAGCGCGATTGGCCACCCGGTGGTCGGCGACTCCCTGTATGGCGGCGTCCACCGCCGGGTGCAGGCGGACATACGCGCGGTCGGGAAACTCGACCGTCCGTTTCTGCACGCCGCGAAGCTCGCGTTCAAGCACCCGAGCGACGGCCGGCGCATGGAATTCGAGAGCCCGCTGCCCGCCGATCTGCAGACGGGTACTCGACGATCTGATCGCCAGAACCAAGCCGAAGGAAGAGCAAGCGTAGAGCCCTGCACCGCCCGGAGGACTTCTTCATGCCGATCGTCTACAGGGGTCGCGTGTTCGCCGTGGAAGTCGAACGGCGGCGCTTTCCGAACGGAACAGAGCACGAGGTCGCCATCGTGCGGCATCCTCCCTCGGTCGTCCTGATCCCGATGCAGGAGGATGGCCAGGTGATCCTGATTCGGCAGTACCGCGCCAGCATCGATCGGGAGATCTGGGAGATTCCGGCCGGCAGCGTCGATGAAGGCGAGTCGCCGGAGCAGGCGGCGGCTCGCGAGTGCGAGGAGGAGATCGGGCTCGTCCCCGACCGCGTCGAGCGGATTCGAGGTCTCTACCCGACGCCGGGCTTCTGCGACGAGGAACTGATCTTCTTCCGTGTCTCGGGGTTGCGCGCCCCGGCAGCTGACTCTCCGCACCGGCCTGATGATGACGAAGACATCCGGTCGCAGGCCTTCTCACTCGAAGCGGCACGCGGGATGGTGGAGCGGGGGGAGATTATCGACCTGAAGACCGCGTACGGCTGACGCTGGTGTAGGGCGAGACATGCCGAGTTGAACGAGGGGCGGGTCTTCCGCCTTCGCTGAAGCTACGGCGGACCGCCGAAGCCTTGGCGGAGGCTGGTCAGACCCGCCCTCGGCCGTCGGGTCTCTCAACACCCGACGCTACGAAAGAGCAGCCGCTTACGCCGGCGGCACCGCCTGGCCGCCGGACCGCGTGACCTTGCGGCTGGTTCGCACCACATCGGACGACACCGGCTGAAGGGCCAGCGCGAGCACCTCGTCGATGGTCGACACCAGGTGAACGACGAGGTCCTTGCGCAGTTCAGGCGTCAGATCCTCGTTCACGTTCTTGGCATTCTGCCGCGGCAGAATCACCTCGTTGATCCCGACGCGCCGGGCAGCGAGCACCTTCTCCTTGATGCCGCCGACCGGCAACACGCGACCCGAGAGCGTGATTTCACCGGTCATCGCGATGTCGCCGCGGACCGGCCTGCCCGTCAGTTCCGAGGCCATTGCCGCCGCCATCGTCACGCCCGCCGACGGCCCATCCTTGGGAATCGCGCCAGCTGGAACGTGCACGTGCAGTTCGGCCGTCTTGAAAAAGTCCGGATCGATGCCATGCTCGCGCGCGTGCGTGCGCAGCCATGACAGCGCGGCGCGCGCCGACTCCTTCATCACCTCACCAAGCTGGCCGGTGAGGGTCAGCGTTCCGGCCCCCGCCATCCGTGACGCTTCGATGAAGAGCACTTCACCGCCGACCGGCGTCCACGCGAGACCAATTGCGACACCAGGCTCCTTGGTGCGCTCTTCCATCTCCTCGTCGAGGAACTTCGGCGCGCCGAGCAGTTCGACGACGACGTCCGGCGTGATTTCGATCGGCTCCTCGTTGCCCTCGGCCCTGCGCCGCGCGGCCTTTCGGCACAGCGCGCCGATTTCACGTTCGAGGTTGCGAACGCCGGCTTCGCGCGTGTATCCGCGGATCACCTGACGGAGCGCCTGAGGCGTGAACTGGATGTACTCGGGCGTGAGGCCGTGATTCTTGACCTGCTTCGCCACGAGATGTTCCAGCGCGATCAGCAGCTTCTCTTCCTCGGTATATCCCGCGATCTCGAGCACCTCCATGCGGTCGCGGAGCGCCGGCGGCACCGGGTCGAGCACGTTGGCCGTGGTGATGAACAGGACCTCGGACAGATCGAACGGCACATCCAGGTAGTGATCGCGGAACGTGTTGTTCTGCTCCGGATCCAGCACTTCCAGCAGCGCGGACGACGGGTCGCCGCGGAAGTCGGAGCCGAGCTTGTCGATCTCGTCGAGGATGAAGACCGGGTTCTTGGACTCCGCCCGGCGCAGCCCCTGGATGATCTGGCCTGGCAGCGCGCCGATGTAGGTGCGGCGGTGCCCGCGGATTTCCGCTTCGTCGCGCATTCCGCCGAGCGACACACGCACGAACTTGCGTCCGAGCGATTCGGCGATGGACCGCGCCAGCGAGGTCTTGCCCACGCCGGGAGGTCCGAGGAAGCAGAGGATCGGACCCTTCACGTCAGGGTTGAGCTTCCGGACCGCGAGGTACTCGAGAATCCGGTCCTTCGCCTTGTCGAGCCCCGAGTGGTCGGCGTCGAGGACGCCCTTCGTTTTCGGAAGGTCAATCACTTCGTCGGTGCGACGCGCCCAGGGCAGGGCGATGAGCCAGTCGACGTAGGTGCGCGACACGGTGTACTCGGCCGCCGCCGGCGGCATCTTCGAGAGGCGATCGAGTTCGCGCAGCGCCTCCTTCTTGACCGCCTCGGGCATGCCTGCTGCTTCGATCTTCTCCGAGAGCTCCTCGACTTCCTTGGTCTGGTCGTCGCCTTCGCCGAGCTCCTTCTGGATCGCCTTCATCTGCTCGCGCAGGAAGTACTCGCGCTGGTTCTTGCCAACCTCGGACTGCACCTGCGACTGGATCTTCGACCCGAGTTCGAGCACCTCGAGTTCCTTGATCAGGATCCGGTTCAGGTTGTCCATCCGCGTCCGGATGTCGAGCGTCTCGAGCACTTCCTGCTTCACAGGCGTGCTGATCGTCGTCAGGCTCGACGCGATGAAGTCGGCGAGCCGACCCGGTTCGGTGATGTTGGTCGCGAGCGTCTGCAGGTCGTCGGACAGCAGTGGCGAGAGTGACACCACCTGCTGGAAGTTTGCTTTGATGTTGCGGGCGAGCGCGTCGATCTCGAGTCCGTCGGCATCGTTGGTGTCTTCGGTGGCGGCGCTGACGCGCGCCCGCAGATATGGCTGCGTGGACACCACGTCATCCAGCGTCAGCCTGGCCAGCCCCTGCACGATCAGGCGGAGGCTGCCGTCCGGCAGCTTGAACATCTTGTGGATATGCGTGGCCGTGCCGACCGTATAGAGGTCCGCCTGGAGCGGCTCCTCGACAGCCGCGTCGCGCTGCGTGAACACGGCGATCAGCTTGCCGTTGGCGATCGCGTCGTCGATCAGGCGAACGGAGCTCTCGCGCGCCACTGCGAGCGGCATGAACGAATTCGGGAACAGCACCGTGTCCCGCAGCGGCAGGATCGGCAGTTCCGGTGGAATCGCAAGCGGCCGATCGGCAACCGAGAGGTCCTCAGTCTTGAGATCCTCGATCTGATCGCTCATGGCGAACTCCTTCGATGATGGCGTTGCGGCTCCGAGCTCCCCGCGGAAGCGCGTGAGCCTGCATGAGAAAGCCGTAGGTACGGCCGGGATTGTATGTCGGAACGCGAATGCGAGGGGGCCGGTGGGGAGAAAACGGGCTCCGCCACCGGCGGAGCCCTCACGGTCGCCGGACGTTACATATCGAAGAAGAGCGACGAGGTGCCGCGACGTGCCGCCATCTGGCGTTCACGCTGCTCAGCCACTTCCCGCGCCTCTTCACAGTCCTTGCAGCGGACGGCGAAGGGAAGCGCACGGAGACGCTTCTCTGCGATTTCTTCTCCACACTCGAAGCAGTTGCCGTAGTCGCCCTGTTCCAGGCGGATCAACGCGTCGTTGATCTTGTTCAGCGTTTCCGACTTCATCTGGATGAGGGCGAACTCGATGTCATCCTGGATGTCGGCCTCTGAACTCTCGACCGCGTCGAACACCTCGCTGGCCTTGCCGCCCCAGGCGCCTTCGGACCGGACGTCCCGCATCTTGCCCTGGACCTCAGCCTGAATCTCTCGACGGCGCTCCTGCAGCATCCGCTTCAGTTCCGAGTATCGCGACTGGGGCGTCACCTCAGTCGTCGTCGTCTTTGCTGTTCCCTTCATAATGCCGCTCCTTCACTCCCCGTTGCGGGGCACCGCCCGATTAAGATTGCCGCCGTATGTGCAAATGAATTGCCAACTATAAACGAAGCCGCCGGGTTCATCAATACCAGAAATTCGCGCTCTCTACGAACGTCGTACTGCAGAGCTACGAACGGTCCATCGCAACACGACAAGACAGCAGCCGGTTGCGTGCGAATACCTAAACCAACATATTGCAAAATAATGACTTAGCTGTGGAAAGCCGACTTCTGAATCGGAAGCCACCCATCGCCTGATGCTCGATTAGACGCGCAACCGTCAAGAAGAGTTCGGTTCCGTACCAAATTGATCGGGTACCGTGTCCGAGGACAACAAACGTGTCGGAGAGTTGACTCGCTGCCCTCTGAAGGGGACGGCTGTCCGTCAATCAATTGGCTGAGCAGGACATTATTCGGTCGGTTCCAGGTCCGCGCGCCCCGAGTTCCGATAAGCCGGTCCCAAAACTGGGCCGCTGCGAGCGCAACGACGCTCGCGAAGGGGTACCGCAAGCTTGTTTCGGCCGTCAGCCCTCAGCCATTGCGACGTTTGTGTCGCCCATCCCTCTGAACCGTGACGAATTGGTCGGTTTGCTGCTTCATGAACCCCACACCACTTCAGCCGCTTGCTACTACACCCGGCGGTGGCTATACTTGGGGTTTTGCGTAGGAAGGAAAGAGAACCATGTCCAAGCAGTGTGCGGTTTGCGGGAAGACGCCGGTTGTGGGCCGGCAGGTCAGTCACGCGCATAACGTCAGCGCCCGGCGCTTCGAGCCGAATCTCCAGAAGGTGCGCGCGCTGATCAACGGCGGCGTCCGCCGGATCCGCGTCTGCACGCGTTGCCTGCGTTCCAACAAGATTGTCAAAGCCGCCTGAGCCGACCGTGCCTAGACAGGCCATCGTCAGCCCCAACGCGCCCAAAGCTATCGGCCCCTACTCGGCCGCGCTGCGTGCAGGTCAGTTGCTCTTCGTATCGGGACAGGTGCCGCTCGACCCCGACACCGGCATGATGATCGACGGTGACATCGGGACACAGACCCGCCAGGTTCTCAGGAACATCGGCGCGCTGCTCGAAGCAGGTGGGTTGTCCATGGCGCGAGTGGTCCGCACCACCGTATATCTGGCCGACATGAACGACTTCGCGGTGATGAACGAGGCGTATCGCACGTTCTTCGCCGAACCGTACCCCGCCCGCTCCACCGTACAGGCGGCACGACTGCCCCGCGACGCCCGCATCGAGATCGACGTCATCGCCAGCTACGACGCGTAGCCGTTCACCCCTGGGCCCCGCGGCCGGTCCGCTCCACGTCAATCACCCCGTTGACCGATTTCAGCGCCTTCATCACCTTCTCGAGGTGCTGGACATCGCTGATCTCGACCGTGACGTCAATCCTGGCGCGCTGATCATCGCCGCCGGTACGGGCTTCCATGTTCCGGATGTTGGTGTTGATGTCGGCGATCTTCGCGCTGACCGCCGCGAGCACGCCTTTGCGGTCTTCCACCTCCATGGTGAGCTTGACCGTGTAGCCGGCCGCCTCTCCGCCCGGTGCTTTCTCCCACTCGACTTCGATTCGGCGCTCCGGATCGTAGAGAAGATTCACCACATTCGGACATGTCGCCGAATGGACCGACACACCCTTTCCTCGCGTGATGTATCCCACAATCTTTTCGCCGCGGATCGGATTGCAGCAGCGCGCACGGAACACCAGCACATCGTCCGACCCGCGCACCTTGATCTTCTCTTCGCCTCCGCCGAACGCCCGCTTCACGGCGGCGGTGACCGCCCAGTCCGGCTGCTTCTCGCGCAGGCGGTCGATCGGCACCAGCTTGCCGAGCAGTTGTCTGGCTGACAGCGTGCCATAGCCGATCTGCGCCATCAGGTCGTCGGCGGTCCGGGCGCCCGAGTCCGACAGGGCCTTTGGAAAGCCCTCGCTCTCGAAAATCGTCTTGTGCGACACGTCGTATCGGCGCAATTCCTTGTCGAACACCTTGCGTCCGAGGTCGATCGCCCGGGTGCGCTCTTCGAGCCGTATGAGGTGTTTGATCTTGTAGCGGGCGTGCGAGGTCGCGACGAAATTCAGCCAGTCGCGACTCGGCTTGTGACCTGCCTGCGTGATGATCTCGACGATGTCGCCGTTTTTGAGGTGGGCGCGGAGCGGCACCATCTTGCCGTTGACGCGGGCGCCGATGCACTGGTGGCCAACGTCGGTGTGAATGGAATAGGCGAAGTCGATCGGCGTGGCCCCCCGAGGGAAGGCCTTGACCTGGCCCTTGGGTGTGAAGGCGTAGACCTCCTCGGCGTACAGCTCCACCTTCAGGCTCTGGATGAACTCCTGCGGATCCCGGACCTCCTGCTGGACCTCGAGAAGCTGGCGCATCCACTGGAAGTAGCGCTCGTCCTTCTGGTCGCCCTTGCGGCCTTCCTTGTATTTCCAGTGCGCGGCGACGCCTTCCTCGGCCATGCGGTGCATCTCGAGCGTCCGGATCTGCACCTCGAAGGGCATGCCCTGCTGGCTGATGACGGAGGTGTGCAGCGACTGGTAGCCGTTGGGCCGCGGCATCGCGATGAAGTCCTTGATGCGCCCCGGCACAGGCGACCACGTCTGATGAATGATGCCCAGCGCGGCGTAGCAGTCCTTGACGCTCGTGGTGATGATGCGGAGGGCGATGAAGTCGTAGACCTGGTCGAGCTCGATCCGCTGCTTCTTCAGTTTCTGAGCGATGCTCCAGAGACGCTTGATGCGGCCGTCAATCTCGATGACAGGGACCGTGGCCTCCTTGAGCTTGGTGTCGATGGTGGAGCGCAGCTGCTCGATGAGACCCTCTGTCGCCCGACGCCTGGCATCCACGCGCGACCGCAGCGATTCGTAGAGCTGCGGCTCGAGGTAGCGAAACGACAGTTCCTCCAGCTCGTTCTTGATCTTGCTCATGCCGAGCCGGTTGGCGATCGGCGCATAGATGTCGCGTGTCTCCTGAGCAATGGCGATGCGCTTCTCATCCGCGAGGTGGTTCAGCGTTCGCATGTTGTGGAGGCGGTCGGCGAGCTTGACCAGGATGACCCGGATGTCATCCACCATCGCCAGCAGCATCTTGCGGAAGTTCTCGGCCTGACGCTCCTCGGTCGAGGACAGGCGGATGGCGCTGATCTTGGTCACACCTTCGACGACATGCGCGACTTCCGGGCCGAACAGCTCATGGATGCGCTCGATCGTGGTGAGGGTGTCCTCGACGACGTCGTGCAGCAGACCGGCAGACACGGCGACGACGTCCAACTTCATGTCGGCCAGAAAGTCTGCAACTGCCAGCGGATGGATGAGATACGGCTCCCCCGAGTGGCGCACCTGTCCCCTGTGCTCGAAGGCCGAGAAGACGTAGGCCCGACGGAGCAGCTCGACATCGGCGTCCGGGCTGTATGCCCGGACCTTTTCCACCAGATCCTCGAAGCGAATCATGAAATTCGGTGTCTAAGCATCATATTGACTTAGGAAATTTTGCTTCACTATACTGACCCGGTTTCGGCCACGGCAATTCTCCTCGCCTAGCAGGAATTCGACGGTCACATGTTGGTTCACGGCCATAAAGGGGGCTCAATGCGTGCTTTTTCGGGTGCGTCGCTGGCGTCAGCGGCGATGCTGGCCCTATCGATTTCGGTAGGTTGCTCGCAAGTCGGTCAGGTGCAGGCGAAGAGAAGTTTCAAGGCCGCAAACGCTGCGTACCAGGCGCAGGATTACAAGAAAGCCGCCGGCCTGTACGAAGAAACACTGAAAGAAGATCCTAGCCTGAGCATCGCGTACTTCTACCTTGGCAACAGCCTGGATAACCAGTACAAGCCCAGCAAACAGGGCGACCCCGCCAACGACGAATTCCTCCAGAAGGCAGTCGAGAACTATCAGCTGTGCGCCGACAAGCTCATGAGCTCCTCCAATGAGGACGAGAAGAAGCTTGCCAAGCTCTCACTCGAGTACCTGGTGGCGGCCTACGGCGTCGACAAGCTGAACGATCCCGGGAAGGCCGAACCGGTCCTCATCAAGATGATCGAAATGGAACCGACCGAGCCCTCCAACTACGCGGTGCTGGCGAAAATTTACGAGGACGCCGGGCTCTACGACGAGGCCGAGAAGGTCCTGTTGATGTCGAAGACGGCCAAGCCGAAGGATTCGTCGGTCTATCTGCAGCTCGCCGGTTTTTACAACCGTCAGGGCCGCTTCGACAAGACCATCGAGTCGCTCAACCAGCGCGCCGAAATCGAGCCGAACAACCCCGAGGCCTTCCAGACGATCGCCGGCTACTACTGGGATGAAACCCGCGGCGACACCGCACTGACCGATGCCCAGAAGAAGGAATACATCGGCCATGGCATCGAGGCCGTCGACAAGGCCCTGTCCCTGAAGCCCGATTACGTCGAAGCCTTGACCTTCAAGGGTCTGCTGCTCCGCCTCGAAGCCAACGTCGAGAAGGATCCGGCCAGGCAGCAGGCGCTGCTCAAGGAGGCCACCACGCTCAGCGACAAGGCGAACGAACTCCGCAAGAAGGCCGCAGGCAACTAGGCCTCGAGCCGCGTCGCCAGCGTTCGCACCAGGCTGTCGAACCAGCACAGGCCGTCAGACTTCCGAGTCTGGCGGCCTTTTTCTTTTGACGCAGTTCCGCACGCGTGTTTCGAGCCCGCGCAGTTCCTACCAATTTCGAGCCACGCAGCCCGATCTGTTCGAGCCCGCGCGGTCCCGACGGTGCTCGAGGAGCCGCCGGCTGGGTCGGTGTTCCTGCTCGTGACGGCCCTGCCAGACATGCTGCTGCCAACGGTGCGATCGCGGTGCCCGCAGCTGCGATTCCAGCCGCTCGCGGTCGCATCGCGAGCCACGCGCCGGCCCCCGGCGAGCGTTCCGGCCCGGAGACATTGCATTAAGGCTGCGAGACTTGCAATAAAAAGGGCCGGGGCAATCGCGCTGATCGCCCCGGCCCGGACTCGCTCATCCCAGAGCCGTGCTTCAGTTGAAGCTGTAGCGGAAACTCAGCATGAACTGGTAGACGTCGCTTCCCGCGCCGAACGTGCTGATCGAGTTATTCGGCTGGAACGTGTTCGTCACGAGCGCGCCGCTCGCTACCGCCATCCTGTAGGTCGCGCGTCCCTGCGAGTCAATGCCCGGGTTAGTCAGAATCTGAGCACCGTACGCCTGCGTAATCGGTGCAACCAGTCGGCTGCTCACACCCCAGTTGTGATTCAGCATGTTGCCGAAATTGACGATGTCAAGGCGGATCTGGCCGGAATGACGCTTTCCGCCCACTTTGCCGAAGATGTCCTGGCTGATATTGAGATCGAAGCGCGTAACCAGCGGCATCCACAAGCCTCCTCGTTCGGCGTACTGTCCGCGGTGCTTGCTCAGGTACGGGTCCTGATTGATGTAGGACTCGAATGCGGCCATCTGTTCGTCCACGGTAAACGCCCGCGTCGTCGCTGTTGCCGGGATGGCCACGAAGTTCATTTCGGAGGTGTTCCGCGGGATGTAGATCAGGTCGTTGCCCGAGCCCCCGTCCCCGTTCATGTCGCCTGAGAACACGTAGCTCGCGTTCGTGCTGAGGCCGCCGCCCGACCCAATCAGCGCCGGCTTGATGTCCATGAACGTCGAGATGGTGGTCGTACCCCAGCTGAAATACGAGTGGCTGTAGGATGCCTGCGCGAACACCCTGTTGCCCTGAGCTGACTGGGAGCGTGACAGCCCGGGGTTGTTGGGGTCGCCGCTATGCTCGTTGATGTTCCACGACGACGAAGCCGTCGAGCCCGGATCGATCGTGTTCTGGGCGTCGCCGTAGCTGTAGCCGAACTTGCCGGAGATTCCGTGGGACATCGATTTCGACAGACTGGACGAGAGGTTCCATGAGCGGCCGACGCTCTGGTTCTTCACGACAAACGCGCCGGTCACCTGATTGCCTGCGGCGTTGTTCAACCGGGTGACGCACGGTGCGGCCGTCGGCGTGGAACACGAAGCCCCGGTCCAGCGGGGCCGGTTGTCCACACCGGCGAACGCCGACTGCGCGGCCGGCAGGTTGGCCTGAATGTAGTAGATGCCGTTGACATCCTTGTTGTAGAGGAATTCTTCAGTGAAGATGAAGCCGCCGGGCAAACGGCGATCGACCGCGACGTCGCTCCTCCAGACCTGCGGAAACTTGAAGGCGTTGTCGGTCACATCGAGCTCGTAGCTCGCCGCGCCCGCGCCGGTCACGTTCGTCGGCTTGTACTGGTCGATGTTCGTGGTGAACGGACGCGCCGTGGTGTTGTCTTCGAGAATCGAACCCTGAAGAACACCGGTGTTGCCAAGCTGGTTCGACAGCCAGACGAACAGCGGTGTGCCCGAGAAGATGCCGGTGCCGCCGCGGATCTGCGTTTTCTGATCGCTGGCCACGTCCCAGTTGAATCCGACACGAGGAGACCAGAGAAGTTTCGCATCCGGCAGGTGTCCGCTGACGTACTTCACGGGGGCTCCGGTTTCGTCACGGAATGTCAGCGCATCGGCGTTCGGATTCGAATAGGCCGTATCGCCGAACGACGAAATGTCCGCCCTGACGCCGCCGGTAATCGTCAGGTTCTTCCTCGCACGCCACTCATCCTGCGCCCACCCGCCAAAGGACGTCACCTTCAGGATCTGGATCGGCTTCTCCAGGCCGGGGATGTTCATGTACCGAACCTGGAACCGTCTCGCCGTCACGGGGGACGTCGTCCGATTGGGGTTGGCCAGGAAGCCGTTGGCGTCGGCATAGAAGTCAGACAGCGAGTTGTACACCCACAGGCTCTGCTTGCAGCAGTTGAAGAATGAGTTGTCGGACTGATACTTCTGTGCAGAGCCGCCGAACGTCAACGAGTGCTTGTTGGCAAACTTCGTCACACTGTCCTGGAGCTGATACGTGTGGTACAGCAGCTCATTGTTCGGCGTGAACGATTCAGTGCCGAAGTTCGCGTACGTTGTCCCGTCGGGTCCGAGGATGTCGACCACCGGAAACAACTTGCCGGGATCGAGCCGATTCTCGTTGTTCGTCGTGTAGCCGACGATCAGGTTGTTCGACAGGGTGCTGCCGAGAATCGTGTTCAATTCCCCGACAGCCGATTTGATGTCCTCGAGCTGGTTGTAATTCGACGCCGGCGTACGGAATGAAGCCGTTCACGCCCACGGTGCGCCCCAGGCCAGCCGACGTCGAACCGGACAGCAGCTTGAGCTGACTCGAATCGAGCTGGCTATATCGGAAGTTGATCTTGTTCCGGTTATTCAGGTTGTAGTCGCCCCTGATCAGGTATCGCTTTGCGGGCGTCTCAGCGGAAAGGTCGCTATACGGGCCGGTCTCGTAACCGAAGTTCTTGGACAGGTAGGAACTCAGCGCGTCGAGATCCGATGCCGCCACGCGAGTGACGCTCCCTCCGACCGGCTCTCCGCCCTGATTCGCGCGGTAGGTGTGGAGCGGGGCCGTATTGCTCTCGTCCTCGAAGTTGCCGAACGCAAAGAGCTTGTTCTTGACAATCGGGCCGCCGGCCCAGACGCCGGTGTTGCGGAAATCGAAGGTGCCGGGATTGACGGGCAGGCCATCTGCTTCGGTTCCGACCCAATCCTGATTGCGCATGCGCGTGTAGACCGACGCGGTCAACTGGTTCGTTCCACTGCGCGTCACGGTGTTGACGGCGGCGCCGACGAAGTTGCCCTGACGCACGTCGAAGGGGGCGACGTTCACCTGCACCTGCTCGATCGACTCGAGCGAGATCGGCGCGACGTTCGTCCGGCCTCCTGGCTGGCCGTCGCCGAGACCGAACGAGTTGTTGAACGACGAGCCGTCCACGGTCATGTTGTTCTCGCGGTTGTCCTGACCCGCGAACGAGTTGCCGGTGGCCTGCGGCGTCAACCGTGTGAGATCGCTGATGCGGCCGGAGATCGTCGGCAGTTCGGCCATGTCGTCGCGCGTCACCGAGGTCGCGGCGCCAGTGCGGCTCGAGCTGAACACCGCGTCTGCGGTGCCGACGACCTCGACGGTTTCGGATACCGTTGCGAGAGCAAGCGTAAAGGAAAGATTCTGCGCGACGCCGAGGCTCAGGTTGATGTTGCTCTGGGTCTCGGTCCTGAACCCACTGAGCTCCGCAGTGACTCTGTACGGGCCGCCAATGCGCATCCCGCGGATGTCGAACTGGCCGTCACCCTGAGTGACGCCGGAATACGTGGTGCCGGAAGGCTCATGAACCGCGGTGATCGTGGCGCCAGGAACCACCGCTCCCTGGCTGTCCTTGACCACGCCGGAGATCTGGGCCGTCGTCACCTGTGCCGACGCCGCCGGCGCGCCGACGAACGACAGGGCTCCGATCATCAGGGTGACGATGAGGAGTAATCGGGGGATCTTGCAACTCATGTGCTCTCCATGTGTGGAGCGGACGCGTTGGCAGATGCCGCGCCGCTCTCCGTAGATCTCAGGCTACACAGCCCGGACGACAACCGCGTGAACGAGGGGTCAGTGACGTCGAATCGAAGCGACGCCGATGTTCAATTGCGTGAATGATCCCATTGTAACGGTGCCGCCTCAGCCACGCTGTCTTGATTCGATTGGTGACGCGCCCAGACCGTCCGCGCCTCCAGTTGCTTGGATCGAGACCAACAGTCCCGCACCCTTTTTGCGACATCTCTGTCGCACGAGCATGAGAACGTAGGACCGTGGGAAACAGGCGGCGCTTTGGCGCGAGCAGACCGCCTGGCAACATATTGGACATTCGTCTTGCAAGTCGACCGTGGACCGTGTGGCAAGTCGACCGTGTTGGCAAGTCGAGCCGGGGAGCCTGAACACCCGCGGCAAGCGAGCCTGAACCGGCGATCAGCAAAGAGGAGATCGAGCTTGGCGATGAGCTGTACTTCCCGATTTCGTCTCGTGTCCGCCCTCCTGGTGGTGCTGCTCTGCATCGTCGCAGCCCCTACGCCAGCGTTCTGCCAGGCCGTCACGACAGGCACCGTGAGCGGAACCGTCGTCGACCAGCAGAGTGCCGTCCTTCCAGGCGTCTCCATCAGCGCCGTTCACGAGCCAACGGGGACCGAGTATACGGCCGTCACCGATGAAGACGGTCGGTTCCAGATCCCCAATGTTCGCGTCGGCGGTCCCTATACGGTGACCGCCTCGCTCAGTTCGTTTCGTGACGAGCGCATCGAGAATGTGAACGTCGCGCTCGGCGAGGACCGGCCTCTCGAATTCCGGATGGCACTCGCCACCGTGACCGAGACCGTCACTGTCGTCGGCCACTCGGTGTTCTCGACCACCCAGGCGGGCACCGCGGCCAACGTCGGCCAGGCCGCGGTCGAGACCCTGCCCACGATCGCGCGAAGCATCAGCGACCTGGCGCGCGTGTCGCCGTTCTTCAACCAGACGCAGTCCAACAACGAGGACTCGTTCCTCTCGGTGGCGGGAACGCATAATCGGTACAACAACCTCCAGATCGACGGCGCGGTCAACAACGACCTGTTCGGTCTTGCGGCGTCCGGGACGCCAGGCGGGCAGACCGGTACGCAGCCAATCAGCCTCGACGCGATTCAGGAACTGCAACTCGTCGTCTCGCCATACGACGTCCGGCAGGGCGGGTTCGCGGGCGGCAGCGTGAATGCCATCACCCGCAGCGGAACCAACCGTGTCACAGGCACGGCCTACATGTTCGGACGCAACGAAAATCTGGTCGGCAAGGGCTCGATCGACCGCAAGGTCGGACAGTTCCAGGACCAGCAGGCGGGCGTCAGCGTCGGCGGGCCGATCGTGCATAGCAAGGCGTTCTTCTTCGGCGAATCTCGATTTCGGCCGCAAGGACACTCCGAGCGGCTACTCGATCGACGGGAGTACCGGCCAGAACTGGGGCCATCAGACCGAGGTTCAGCGCATCGTCGATATCGCGAAGAGCGAAGTACGGCTACAACCCCGGGGCGCTCAGCGAGTTCAGCCGGCGCAACAACAACGACAAGGTGTTCGTCCGCACCGACTTCAACCTGCGACCCGGCTCACGCCTGGTGGTGCGCCACAACTACGTGAAGGGGCTGGCCGACAACGGCAGCCAGACGCAGTTCGCCTACTACATGCCGGACTACTTCTACCAGATTCAGGACTCCACGAATTCGACGGTCGGACAGCTGAACTCGCACGCTTGGGTTCCATGTTCAACGAGCTGCGCGTCACCTACCAGCGCGAACGCAACGTGCGCGGGCTGCGCGGCGACCAGCCGGCCTTTCCGGCCATCCAGGTCGACCTGCCTGACGGCACCAACGTGAAGTTGGGGACGGAGAACTCATCGCACCGGAACGAACTGGATCAGGACATCATCGAAGTCACTGACGACCTGACGCTGCTGCGCGGTTCGCACACGTTCACCGTCGGCACGCACAATGAGTTTTTCAAGTTCCGCAACCTGTTCATCCAGAACGCATTCGGAAATTACCGTTTCGCGAGCGTCGACGCCTTTGCCGCCGGCGTGGCGGGGTCCTACGACTACAGTTACTCGAACACGGCCGACCCGCTGCAGGCGCCGAGACTTCTCCGTGCACCAGTTCGGCTTCTACGGCGGCGACCAGTGGCGCGTGCGCAACAACGTGACGGTCACATACGGCCTCAGGTTCGACATCCCGCGATTCCCCGACACACCGAGCGCCAACCCGGTCGCGGCAAGCACGTTCGGCTATGCCACCGACGTCGTGCCCGGGCCGACGATGATCTCGCCGCGCGCGGGTTTCAACTGGGATCTCAGCGGAGGAGGTCAGAATCGCCAGCAGGTTCGCGGCGGCGTAGGCATGTTCTCCGGCCGTACTCCATACGTCTGGTTGTCCAATCAGTACGCGAACACGGGAATCGATTTCACACGCCTGAGCATCACGTATCGCGCCGCGAACTGCGGTGACCTTCGTGCCGGATCCGAACAACCAGCCCAGGAACGTCGGCGGTGCCGCCACGAACGAGATCGACGTGATCGATCCCGACTACAAGTACCCGTCGATTGTCCGGGCGAACCTGGCGTACGACCGGGCGCTTGGCTTCTGGGGCCTGGTCGGCACGGCAGAAGTGCTCTACTCGAAGACGCTCGAGGACGTGAAGTACAACAATCTCAATCTCGTGCAGACGTCGACCGCGCCCGACGGGCGGCCCGGTCTACTCACGGCAGTACCCGACGCTGTCGAACGTGCTGCTGCTCACGAATACGACGCTGGGGGACAATTACACGATCACGGGCAAGGTCGAACGGCCCTTCAGCAACGGCTGGTTTGCGAGCGGTTCGTATCTGTATGGCGACGCTCACACCATCCAGGATGGGACGAACAGCACGGCGTTTTCGACCTGGGCCAACGTCTACACGATCAACACGAGCGATCCGCCGCTCACCCGATCGAACTTCTCGGTGGGTCATCGCATCACGCTGAGCGGTTCGCGTACCGTGCCGCTGGGCAAGGGCGTCTCCGGGACTTTTTCGATGTATTACAACGGCCAGTCCGGTCGTCCCTATGTGGCGCTGTTCAACGGCGATGTCAACGGCGACAGCCGCACGACCAACGATCTGCTGTACGTGCCGGCAAGCGAATCCGAGGTTCTGGTGATCAACGGAACGTGGGCGGATCTCGATGCGTTCATCAGCAGCGATTCGAGCCTGAAGGACGCCCGAGGTCGGATTGCCGAGCGGAACGCGGGGCGATCTCCGTGGGTCAACGGGCTCGACTTCCGGTTCGCCGCGAATATCCCGACCCGCTCGCGCGCGAGGGTCGAGTTGACGATGGACGTGCTGAACCTGCTGAACCTGTTCGACAAGAGCAGTGGCGAGGTCTACTACGCGGCGTTCAACGACATCCTCGCGGTGCGCTACGCCGGCGTCAACGCGGCCACCGGCAAGTACGTCTACGACGTCTCTCCGTTGAAAGCATCGACATTCGGGAACGGCTTCACGCGCGACGATCTGCGCTCGCGCTGGCAGGCACAGTGGGGACTGCGCGTCCGCTTCTAAGTCATTGTCGGCTCGGCGCTATGGTGCTGTTGAGTAGAATCATCGCGACATGGATGCAGCAATCGAAGGACTTCTCCTGCAGCTTCTCGCGGTCGACCAGGACATACCCGGGCTGGCGGGCGGTCTCAGTCCGGCCCGATTCAACTGGCGACCCGCTGCGGACCGGTGGTCGATCGGGCAGTGCCTCGAACACCTGAACCTCACGACGGAGCGTTATGTTCCGGCGTTGCGCAAGGCGGTGTCCGATGCGCGGGCGAAGGGGCTGGTTCGCGGAGGCCCGTATTCACTGGGATGGTTCGAACGCTGGTTTCTGAAGGGGATGGAGCCGCCGCCTCGCTGGCGCACGCGGACCGGCAAGGCGTTCATTGCGGCAGGCGAACTTGACCCAGCCACGACGGTGCAACGCGCGCATGCCCTGCACCAGGATCTGGCAGCGTGCATCAGGGACGCAGAGGGCCTGGACCTGCAGAAAATCAAGGTCAAGTCGCAGTTCGGCCCGGTCTGGTTCTCGCTCAACGGCACCTTTGCGATCATGCTGGCGCACGAGCGCCGCCACCTGTGGCAAGCCAGGGAAGTACGCAACGATCGCGCATTCCCGCCGGCATGACACATTGCGTGAGCGACAGCGCCCGAAACGAAAACGGCCGCCCGAAGGGGGCGGCCGTTCTTGCTGAAGACGAGATGCTGGTGGTGGTTAGTTGCCGGACACGCCAGCAGCCTTGCGCATGCCAGCCGTGACGATGCCGACCTTCTCCACGCCCGCGCCACGCGCGGCGTCGATGACCGACATGATGTCGCCGTAACGGAGCGTTTCCGCGCCGGCGATGAACATCGTCTTGTCCTTGCGTTCTTCGAAGACGGTGCGGAGCTTCTCCTGCAGTTCGCCGATCGTGACGTCCTGCTTGTTCACCGAGATCTTCTTTTCAGCGCTGTATTCGACGACGATCTGACTCACATCGGGCGTCTGCTCGGTGCGGTTCTTCGTCTCAGCCGGAAGGTTGATGTCGACACCCTTCTGGGTGAGCGGCAGCGCCGCCATGAAGATGACGAGCAGCACGAGCAGCACGTCGATCAGCGGCGTGACGTTCATGTCCGAATTGGCATGCGCGACTTCCGCGGTGACGACTCTCTCGGCGCCGTAGTGATGATGCGCGTGTGCCATTACTGCCCCCCTGCCCCGCCGCCGGCGTTCTTGGTCTTCTCGGTGATCAGACCGACGTCTTCAACGGCCGCCTGTCGCAGCTGATCCATGACCGCCATGACCGTGCCGTACTCGACTTCCTCATCGGCTCGGATGAGGACGATCTTCTCGGTCTTGCCCTCGAGGATATCCGTGACTCTCTGCGCCAGGTCGGCTTCCCGAATCGGCTTGGCGTTGAGGTAGATCTCCTTGTTGGCGGCGATGGCAATGACCGTCTGGTCTGCGGACTCCGGCTTATCAACGGTGTTGGTGGCTGTCGGCAACCGGAGACTCACGCCCTGCTGCAGCATGGGGGCGATGAGCATCATGATGATGAGGAGCACCAACATGACGTCGACGAGCGGCGTCACGTTGATATCGGACTTGACTCCGCCTTTGGCGCCGCCAAGATCCATTGACATAGCTGTTTCTCCTGACCCGAATAAAGGCTATGGGCTATAGGCTGTGGGCTCTCGGCCTGGAGGAACCCCCAGAACCAAGAGCCTGAAGCCGGCAGCCTGTTAGGCCGTCTTCTTGATGAAGTAGTCGACGAGTTCCGACGAGGAGTTGTCCATCTCCACGTTGAAGTACTCGATGCGCGCCGTCAGGTAATTGTAGATCCAGACCGCCGGGATGGCGACGACCAGACCGAGCGCGGTCTCGACGAGCGCTTCCGAGATACCGACCGAGACGGCGCCGATACCGGCCGACCCGCTCGCGCCGATGCCCTGGAACGCGTTGATCACGCCGACGACCGTGCCGAGCAGACCCACGAACGGGGCCGTCGAACCGATGGTCGCGAGCGCGGCAACGCCCTTCTTGAGATCCGAGGCCGTCAGGGCCGACGCACGCTGAATGGCGCGGCGCACGGTGTCCATGATGTCCTCGCGGCTCATGCCCTGGCCCGATTCAGACTGGAACTGGTATTCCTGCAGACCGGCGAGCACCACCTTGGCCAGGTGGCTGTAGCGGAATTCCTTCTTGGAGGAGAGCGCAACGGCCTCCTTCAGGCGACCTTCCTTGAGGTGTTTCGCAACCTGCGGAGCGTAAAGCTTCGACTGGCTACGCGCCTGCTGGTAGGTGAAGAAGCGCTCGATGCCGACCCCGAGCGACCACATCGACATGATAATCAGAACGACCGCCACAGCCTTGGCGACGATCGTCATATTGGCAGCCATTTCCATCAGATCCACGGTCCAACCTCCATCGAGACGTAGTTAAAAGTTCTGATTCGGACGGGCCGCCCCGCAGGGCGTGCCCGCCTCTCTCTGTTACTGAAGCGTGAAGTTCACCGTGACCGTCATGATGACGGGGACGGCCGTGCCGTTGAGCAGCGTGGGTGTGAACTGCCATTGCTTGACCGCGTCCAGCGCCGCTGCATCCAGCAGCGGAATCGAACGAAGCACCTTCGCTTCGGCTACGTGGCCATCCGGGCCGATCGTCGCCTCGACGATGACAACGCCCTGGACACGGGCCGACTGGGCGATGGCTGGGTAGGTGGGCCTGACGTCTTTCGTCTTGGTCGGCGGCTTGATGTTGCCGCCCACGCGAACCGGAGCCGGTGGCGGCGGCGGTGGCGGGGGGGGTGGGGGTGCCGCGTCGAGCCCACCGACGATGCCGCCGGTCACACCACCGACGACGCCGCCTTCAACTCCGCTGACTGCGTTCCGGTTCTGCTCCAGACCAGTCTCGGGCTTGATTTCCGACGGCGCCTCGACAGGTGCCGCACTCGGATTCACCTCGACCTTGGGCTGCGGTGCCTGCTGGACCTGTGGCGGGGGTGGCGGAGGCGGCGGCGGAGGCGGCGGGGGCGGTGCTGCGACAAACGCCATCATCGACGGCGGAGTGGGAAGCACGTCCGCAGCCATCAGCGGGATGATGACCACTGCCGCGAGAAGCGCCGTATGCACGAGGATCGAAAGCGGGACCGTATACCAGGCTCGCGTCCCCACCTTGATCGACGGAGTGACGACGTCGCCGAACATGTCACGTGGCAATGCTACTCTCCTCCTCGGGTTCCGGCTCCGGCCGGAAAGGCTGTGACGTGACCGCCCCTGCTGGGCCTCGCCGTCATGTCAAAGGCGGCGATTATAGTCACTCGAAATTCATCGAGTCAACGCGCTAACAGGAAGTTAGACACCGGATCGCCAGAAATGGACCACGCTTAGGCGTGGTCACCTCCGCCGATGCGCATCCCGTAGAACGATCTCCACACAAAGTAAAGAGAAACCGCAAAAAACCCGGCTGACAGCACCCGCGTCAGACCCGGTCCGCTCTCGGACAGGCGAACGGCAAGTTCGACGGCAAGCAGACCAAAGAGCGTCGTGAACTTGATTACCGGATTCATGGCTACCGACGAGGTGTCCTTGAACGGATCGCCCACCGTGTCCCCAACCACCGTCGCCGCATGCAGCGGGGTGCCCTTCATCTTCAGCTCGACCTCGACAATCTTCTTCGCGTTGTCCCACGCGCCGCCGGCGTTTGCCATGAAAATCGCCTGATAGAGGCCGAACAGCGCGATGGACAACAGGTAGCCAATGAAGAAGTAGGGCTCGAAGAACGCGAAGGCCAGCGTCGAGAAGAACACCGTCATGAAGATGTTGAACATCCCCTTCTGTGCATATTTCGTGCAAATCTCGACGACCTTCTTGCTGTCCTCCACCGATGCCTTCTCGGCCGCACCCTCGAGCTTGATGTTCGCCTTGATGAACTCAACCGCGCGGTACGCGCCGGTCGTGACCGCCTGAGCGGACGCACCGGTGAACCAGTAGATGATCGCCCCGCCGGTGATGAGCCCGAGCAGGAACGGAGGGTGAAGCACCGACAGGTTCTGCACCAGGTCCGGCTTCAGCCCTTCGGTCAGCGACACGATGATCGAGAAGATCATCGTCGTCGCGCCGACGACGGCGGTGCCGATCAGCACCGGCTTCGCGGTGGCCTTGAACGTGTTGCCCGCGCCATCGTTCTCTTCGAGGAGGTCCTTCGCGCGGTCGAACTTCACGTCGAACCCGAACTCGCGCTTCAGGCTCTCCTTGATGCCGGGAATTCCCTCGATGACTGACAACTCGTACACCGACTGGGCGTTGTCGGTCACGGGCCCGTAGGAGTCCACCGCAATGGTGACCGGGCCCATTCCCAGGAAGCCGAACGCGACCAATCCGAAGGCGAAGACCGCCGGTGCGAGCATCAGCGGCGCTGCCGGATTGAGGCCGGCCAGACCGAAGGTGCTGACGTAATACGCAATCGACATCAGCGTCACGATGCTGAGGCCGAGCCAGTAGGCGCTGAAGTTGCCAGCCACGAAGCCCGACAGGATGTTCAGCGACGCACCGCCTTCGCGTGAGGAGGTGACGACCTCGCGCACGTGCGCCGATTCGGTGGATGTGAAGACCTTGACGAACTCGGGGATGATCGCGCCGGCGAGCGTGCCGCAGGTGATGATCGTCGACAGCTTCCACCAGAGCGAGCTGTCGCCGCCCAGCGTCGGGATCAGGAAGTAGGACACGATGTAGGTGATGACCACCGACACAATCGAGGTCAGCCACACCAGTGTCGTCAGCGGCGCCTCGAAGTTCATCTTGTCGGCGTCGCCGTACTTGCCTTTCGCCATCGCCTCGTTGAGGAAGTAGGACAGGCCGCTGGCGATGATCATCATGACGCGCATGACGAAGATCCAGACGAGCAGCTGAACCTGCACCTGCGGGTCGCGGACGGCCAGCAGGATGAAGGAGATGAGCGCTACACCCGTGACGCCATAGGTTTCGAAGCCGTCGGCGCTCGGACCGACCGAGTCGCCGGCGTTGTCGCCCACGCAGTCCGCGATGACGCCCGGGTTGCGGGCATCGTCTTCCTTGATGTTGAAGACGATCTTCATCAGGTCCGAACCGATGTCGGCAATCTTGGTGAAGATGCCGCCGGCGATTCGCAGGGCTGCCGCTCCAAGGGACTCGCCGATCGCGAAGCCGATGAAGCAGGCGCCCGCATAGGCGCCCGGGACGAACAGGAGGATGCAGAGCATCAGGAACAGCTCGACGCTGATCAGCAGCATCCCGATGCTCATGCCGGCGCGCAGCGGGATGGCATAGATCGGAAACGGCTTGCCGCGCAGGCTGGCGAACGCCGCCCGCGAATTGGCGAAGGTGTTCACCCGGATGCCGAACCACGCGACACCGTAGCTGCCGGCGATGCCGATGAGCGAGAACACGAGGATGATCGGCAGCGTCACCGCAATCGGCTTGTCCGGAATCGGCGATAGCCACCCGAAATAGGCCGCGATGATAACGGCGATGAACGACCACAGAATGAGGATGAACCGGCCCTGCGTGGTCAGGTAGGTTTTGCAGGTCTCGTAAATCAGCTCGGATACCTCGAGCATCGACCTGTGCACTGGCAGGTTCTTGAGCTGATTGAACGTCATCAACCCGAACAGCAGGCCCAGGGCGCAGACCAGCAGGCCGCTCATGAGCAGCGTATGACCATCGATGCCAAGGAAGCTGACCGTCGACAGGTCGGGCACCACGAGCGAGGCCTCGCCGCCATGACGGACGGGAGCACCCTGGGAAGCGGCTGACTCAGGCTGCGCAGCGAGCGCGAACTGCGGCGCCAGGCCAAGCACACCGACAAAGGTCACCATCAGAATCAGGCGACTGACGAATCGTTGCACGGTCGCGTTCATCTCACCTCACACAGATCCAGCCCGGGGCTGGACGCTACGGGAACCACATCCGACCCGTTCAGGGCCGGCTCATCCTGCCAACAGAAAACGACGGATTATACTCGGAAGTCTGGTACGCGGTCGCTTCCTTCCGCGCCTCGGATCCGCGCCGGCAGCGCCATCCCCCCGGTCAGGAAGATGCGCAGCCCCTCCTCGACCGTGATGTCCGGAAAGCTCGCCCTCGCGCGCTCGCAGATCACGATGTCGCCGAGATACAGGTGGTTGGTGGGCACGTAGACCGCCACCATCGGCTCCTCTCCGCTCCCCTGATCGACGGTGAATTCCTTGGTCAGGAACCCCAGCGAATATCTACCGCCGTCGTGCACCAGCGCAACCCGCTTGAACCCGAACTCGTTGTCTGGAGAGAACGCCACCACGAGCTGCTTCACCGGGGCATAGATCGTACGGAACACCGGCACCCTCAGCAGGTAGCTGTCGGCCCGCTGCAGGATGCGTCTGCCGATCACGTTCGTCGCCAGGGCGCCAACCAGGAGCACGCCGAGTGCCGTGGTCAGAATGCCGAGTCCCGGCACCTGCCGTCCGAGCAGGCGCTGATAGAACGGACCGGTCAGCCCGTCGACGATCCCGAAGATCCAGATGAACGCGGCGACGGTGATGAACAGCGGAACGGTGACGAAGAAGCCGGCAATGAAGCTGCGGCGCAGCCACGGCAGCATCAGCGAATCCAGCCTGTCGCGACACCCAGCAGCAGCACAGCGCCCACCAGTATGCGGTACCAGGCGAACGGCGCAAAACCGCGGCGGCGGACGACGGCGAGAAATGGCCGGACGACCAGCGCGGACGCGACGAAGGCCATGACGAACCCGATGACCAGTTCCGCGCTCCGATCGGCGGTGATCTGATGCCGCAGTTCGAGCAGGCTGTGAGCGAAGGTGGCCGCCAGCGTCGGCATCGCCAGGAAGAAGGAGAACTCGGCCGCGGTCGGCCGGTCCAGCCCCATCAACATGCCGCCAACGATGGTGGCGCCCGATCGCGAGACGCCGGGAACGAGCGCCAGCACCTGATAGAGACCGATGCCGAACGCCTGACCGGTCGACGTATCGTCAACCGACCGTGTGCGCGGCCGCGCGATCATCCGCTCGACGACCAGCATGGCGACGCCGCCGAGAATGAAGGCGACAGCCATCGTCGTGATGCTCTTGTGCAGGACCGATTCCACGAAGTCGGACGCCAGCGCTCCGGCCGCAAGCGCCGGGAGCACGGCGACGACCAGCATCAGCGCGAACCGGCGCGCCGCCGGGCTGGTGGGCAGTCCGGTGATCACCTCGAGCACCTTGCGGCGATAGAGCCACACGATCGCGAAGATCGAACCGAGCTGGATCATTTCGGTGAACACGCTGCCCGGGTCGTCGAACCCGAGGAGGCGCTCACCGATCAGAAGGTGGGCGGTTGACGAGACCGGCAGGAACTCGGTGAGTCCCTGCACGATCCCCAGGATGGCGGCGAGAACCCAATGGGGCACGCGCGACTACGACGCGCGAGCTTTACGCTGCGGCTTGGCCTTGCGGGTGGGCTGCTGCGGCTGGCCGGCGCCGACCGCGCCGGCGGTGGCGGGTGCATGAGCCGCCGCGCGCGTCGGGCCCTGGCCGCGCCAGAAGGTGACGACGGCCGCGGCAACGAACACGCTGGAGTAGGTGCCGGTGATGACGCCGACGATCATCGTGAACGCGAAACCGCGCAGCACTTCACCACCGAACAGGAACAGGGCCACCGCACTGAGCAGCGTGGTGCCCGCCGGTCAGGATGGTGCGGCCGAGCGTCTGGTTGATCGAGTGGTTGATGATGTCCTTCAGCGAGTCGCGGCGCATGCCGCGAAGGTTCTCGCGGACGCGGTCGAAGATCACGATCGTGTCGTTGGTCGAGTAGCCGGTGACCGTCAGGATCGCGGCGATGACGTTGAGGCTGAGGTCGTACTGGAAGAACGCCAGGAACGCGATCGTGACCAGGAGGTCGTGGACCGTGGCGACCACCGCTCCGACCGCGAAACTGAGCTGATAGCGGAAGGCGATGTAGAGAAGGATGCCGGCCAGCGACAGCACGGTCGCGAGCAGCCCCTTCTGGGACAGTTCCTTGCCGACCGCGGGGCCGACGATTTCCGTGCCCACGACGGTGAAGTTGCCGAGATTCCCGGCCTTGAGCGCGTCGGTGACCGCATTCGCCGTCGTGCTCAGCGACGCCCCCGACTCCTCGCCTACCTGCGGCACCCGAACCATTTTCTGGCGCTGCGCCGGATCACCGTACGTCTGGACGACGGCGTTCTGTCCACCGCCCGGGAAATGCTCGTTCAACGCCGTGCGCACCGCGTCGTCGGACGGCGCCTGGTCGAACTGCATGATGACGGCGGTGCCGCCGGCGAATTCGATCCCGCGCGGGATCCCCTTGGTGAGGATCACACCGAGGCCGGCCAGGATGACGACCCAGGACAGCGCGACGGCGTGCCACCGCCACCGCATGAAGTCGATGTTGGTTTTGTTCAGGATGTGCATGACAACTAAATCGACAGCGTCGCCACCTGAGACCTGCGCGACAGCGCCAGCTCAAACAGCGTCTTGGAAACGAAGGTGGCCGTGAACAGGTTCGAGACGAGGCCGGCGACAAGGGTGATGGCGAATCCGCGAATCGGTCCGGTGCCGAACTGGAACAGGAACGCGGCCGAGATGAGCGCGGCGAAATGGGTGTCCAGCAGCGTGAGGAACACACGGCTGAAACCGGCATTGATCGAGGCGCGGACACCGCGTTGTGCTTCGAGCTCTTCCTTGATGCGTTCGAAGATGAGCACGTTCGAATCGACGCCGATGCCCATCGTCAATACGAAACCGGCGATGCCGGGCAGCGTCATCACCGCACCCATGTACGCCATGAGTCCGAGCAGGATCACCAGGTTGAGGATCAGTGCGATGACCGCGTTCACCCCGGAGGCCTTGTAGTAGATGAGCATGAACGACGACGACCAGCAGCAGACCGACAATCGACGCGATGATGCCGGAACGGATCGAGTCGGCACCGAGGCTCGGCCCGATCGTGCGCTCCTCGAGGTAGGTGAGGGTCGCCGGCAGCGAGCCCGAGCGCAGAATCAGCGACAGGTTCTGGACCTCTTCCTGCGTGAAGCTGCCGGAGATGCGGCCGTCGCTGGTAATCCGCGAGTCGATGCGCGGAGCCGACTGCACCCTGCCGTCGAGGATGATGGCCAGGGCGCGGCCGACATTCTCGCCGGTGACCTTGCCGAATTTCGAGGCACCCTCCGAGTTCAGCGTGAACGCCACCGCCGGGCGGTTGTTCTCGTCGAGCGACGGACGGGCGCTCCGCAGATCGCGGCCGGTGACGGCGGCGGCCCTGCGGACCATGTAGTAGACGGTGGCGCCGGCTGCGTCGGACGCGCTGGTGACGCCGGGAACGATGTCCATGCCGGCCGGCACGGTGCCGTTCGCCATCAGCGCTTCCCTGGACGCGGATGGCCCCTGCTCGACGATCTTCAGCTCGAGCAACCCGGTCGAGCGGATGATTTCCTTGGCGCGGTTGACGTCGGTCACACCAGGAAGCTGCACGAGAATCTGGTCGCCGTTCGTGCCCTGCTGCGCAATGCTCGGTTCAGCAACGCCGAGCTCGTTGACGCGACGCTCGATCGTCTGGCGCGCCTGCACCACCGCTTCCTCACGCAGCGTGAGCGCCACGTTCGGCTTCATCCGGAACGTATAGGTGCCGTTGCACGCCGGCGTCGCGATCGAAATTCGCGCTCACTTCGTTGGCGGCGGCTCGGAACGCGGCATCCTGATCCGGGCTGATGCCCTCGACCTTGAAGGCCTCGTTGCCATCGAGTGCGATATTGGAGCTGTTGATCCCGGCCGTCGTGAGCAGTTCGCGCAGGCGCTCGCTCTCGGTTTCGCTCTCGATGCGCAAGGCATCGTCGGTCTGGACGCGGAGGACGAGGTGAACGCCGCCCTTGAGGTCCAGGCCCAGCTTGAGGATGCGATCGGTCAGCACCTTCGGGCCGGTGATGCCGTATCGTGCCGCGACGATCGGATAGACGCCAACGGCGGCGAAGATGATCGTGATGGCAATCGTGATCAGGAGTTTCCAGCGCAGGTTAGACATATGGCTTACTGGTTTGAGGATTCAACGACAGCGGGCTGCCCCTGGTAGCCGCCGACGGATGCCCTGGCGACATCGATGCGGACCTTGTCGGCGATCTGCAATTGAATGGTGTCGGTGGTGACCTTGGTGATCTGGCCGAAAATACCGCCCGTCGTAATCACCCGGTCGCCAACCTTCAACGACTGCTGGAATTCCTGGACCTTCTTCTGCTTCCGCTGCATCGGGAGCAGGATGATGAAATAGAAGATCCCGATCACCAGGACGAACGGAACGAACTGAAGCCAGGAACTGCCCCCGTCGGGAGGTAGACCCATGGCGAATATGGGACTTGCGAGCATCGTCATTGGCGCGAGACTCATTCTGCAGGGTCGGCCCCCGCAGAGCGGCGGGACAAGCGTTGTTGATGGAACGCGAGCCTGAAACTTTCAAACCGCCCGAACGCTATAGCGTTCCTGATGCGTCCCATCGTGTCAAGGTAAAAGTGCAGGTTATGCAACGTGTTAAGGGTCGATGCATTGATCTCACCGGCGTTGTAAAGGTGACGCAGGTAGGCGCGTGAATACGTGCGGCATGTGTAGCAGCCGCAATCCGGATCCGGCGGGCGATCGTCCTCCGCGTACCTGGCGTTCTTGATATTGATGCGCCCCTCGCTCGTGAACAGCTGGCCGTTGCGGGCATTGCGGGTTGGAAGGACGCAATCGAAGAGGTCAATGCCGCGAGCGACCGACTCCACCAGGTCCTCCGGAGTGCCGGCGCCCATCAGGTAGCGCGGCCGGTCCGTGGGTAAATAAGGAGTGGTGCGACCAACGGTTTCGTACATCACGTCGGTCGGTTCGCCGACGCTGAGCCCGCCGACGGCGTAGCCCTCGAACCCGATCTCGACCGTTCGTTGCGCGCTCTCCTGCCGCAGTTCCGGGAAGACGCCGCCCTGAACGATGCCGAACTGGGCCTGGCCGGGGTTGCTGACCGTGACTCCGTCAACCGGCCCCGCACGGAGTTCGCCGTGGCGCTGTCGTGCCCGGGCAGCCCAGCGAGCGGTTCGGGACATCGACTCGCGCGCCGCGTCGACGGCCGCGGGATAGGCCAGGCACTCATCGAACACCATGGCGATGTCCGATCCGAGTCGCGCCTGGATGTCGGCGGCCTTCTCCGGGGTGAGGAGATGCGACGAGCCGTCGAGATGCGACTTGAAGCGCGCGCCGTTCTCATCGATCGTGCGTCGCTCGGCGAGGCTGAACACCTGGTAGCCGCCGCTGTCGGTCAGGATCGGCCGGGTCCATCCGATGAACCGATGCAGTCCACCGCGCCGGGCGATCACCTCGTCTCCAGGACGCAGATACAGGTGATACGTGTTGCTCAACAGGATTTGCGCGCCTGCGCCTTCGAGATCGCGATGGGTAATCCCCTTGACGGCGCCCTGCGTCCCCACCGCCATGAAGGCGGGTGTGTCCACGCTGCCGTGTGGCGTGGACATGACGCCGCAGCGCGCGAGACCGTCGGTGCGCGTGAGCCGAAAGCCGAAGGCGGTCTCATTCATGGCAAGCGCCCAGTTTACAATCGCGCGACGCCGTGCAGAAGCCCTTCGCGCTGTTCGCGACGCTGATCGTCGCCGGCGCGCTCGCCTCAGGACCGACCGCCGCCGCGCCGCGCGCGACGACGGCGCGTGGGTCCGAGCCGCATGCGGGAACAGCGGGCGCGTTTCCGGCAATTCACGCGCCGGCACCGGTGGCGGCCGAGGGCCTGACCGAAGGGACACGGCTGGCGGCCATCTACGACACGATCCTGCGTGCGCAGTTCGATGTCGCACGAGCCGAGCTCGCGCAGGCGTGCCCTCCCGCGCCGACCGCGGCGTGCGACGGTCTGCGCGAGGTCGCCTTGTGGTGGCAGATCCAGCAGAACCAGTCGAGCCGCCTGCTCGACGCCAGGTTCGAGGCGTCAGCAGCCGCGGCGATCGCGTCCGCAACGAAGTGGACCGGCCCAGGAGCCGTCGCGGGGTGAAGCGTGGTTCTATCTCGCTGGTGCGTATGCACCCCTGTCGCAATGGCGCGTGCTTCGCGGCGCGCGCGTGGCGGCGGCGCGCGACGGCAAGCGGATCAAGGACGCGCTCGAACGAGCGCTGGAGCTGGACAGCCGGCTGCAGGATGCCTGGTTCGGCATCGGCCTTTACCATTACTACGCGGACATCGCTCCGGCCGCACTGAAGGTCCTGCGATTCCTGCTGCTGCTGCCGGGCGGCGATCGCGTGCAGGGCCTGCAGGAGATGGAGCGGGCGCGCGACCAGGGTGAGCTGCTGCGCGGTGAAGCCGATTACCAGCTGCACTGGCTGTATCTCTGGTACGAGGAGCAGCCGCTTCGCGCCCTCGACCTGCTGCGCAGCCTCGACGATCGCTATCCCACCAACCCGATCTTCCTGCAGCGCATCGCCGACGTGGAGCACGTCTACTTTCACGATCACCTCGCCAGCGCGAACAGCTGGCGTGCGCTGCTCGATCGAGCGACGACGAAACGGGTGGCGCTGACGGCGCTGGCGCAGACCCGCGCCCGCATCGGCCTTGCCGCCGAACTGATCGAGCTCTCGGACGAAGCCGGCGCGATCGCCTTGCTGGCGCCGGTCATCGCCGCACGCGCCACGGAACCGCACGGCGCGCTCGCACTCGCGGAGCTGACGCTCGGCGACGCGCACGCGAGCCTCGGCGCGCGCGCCAGGGCGATCGATGCCTACTCGCGGGCGATCGCGGACGCGCCGCGCGACGATCCCGAGGCCCTCCGGCCGCGTGCGCGCGCCGCTCTGGCGAGGCTCCGATCGGCGCGGTGATCATTTTTCACTTTTTTTTGACAATTTAGTCTGATTTGTGCTTGACATCAGAAATTTCTCAACCATAATCTACATCTGGTATGAGGGTGGCCAACGTAAGCCACCCCTAGTGAGGTTGACTTTCAGCCTCGCCCTTCCGCACCTGAACCATCAGGAGCGGCGCGGAAGGTGCCGCAGCGGCGGCGGCGGGCGGCGGTTCTCGAGTGAGCGTGCCAGGCGGCAGCCACGGATCGGGGACCGGGTCGTCCGCGCCACGACAACCCAATATGAAGGGGGGGATAAGCATCATGGCAAAGAAAGCCAAGGGCGCGAAGAAGAAGGCGGCCAAGAAGCGGTAACACGCTTCCCGCAAGAAAAAAGGGGGCGGCTGTCGCCCCCTTTTCAATTTCCGCCGGTCATCACCCTCAGGTTGCCGCCAGCGCCACGCTGCCGCACGGCGCTCCAGTCGAAGCGTTCGCGCTCAGTTCGCGGTGCCGTCCCAGACGCGCACGCGGCGAATCACATCCCACTGCTCGATTCGATCGACGACGTCCATTCCCGAGATCACTCGACCAAACACGGTGTAGCGGCCATCGAGGTGCGGCTGTGGCGAGTGCGTGATGAAGAACTGACTGCCGCCGGTGTCGGCCCAGTCGAGCGCCATGCCGACCGTTCCGCGCAGGTAGGGGCGCTGATTGATCTCGTCGCGGATGGTGAAGCCCGGGCCGCCTTCACCATCGCCCCGCGGATCACCGCCCTGGATCACGAAGTCCGGCACGACCCGGTGAATCGGCAAGCCGTCGAAGAAGCCGCGGCGCGCCAGGCCGACCAGGGTGTCGACGGTAGCCGGCGCATCGAGCACCGCCAGCTCGATCTGGATCGTGCCGCGGTCGGTGTCGATGTAGAGGTGTGTGGAGACCGGCGGATCGGTCAGGCCAGGGCGCGCGTACCACTCGGCCGGTCGCGTCAGCGGCGCGGGCCGGATGCGCATCTTCGCATCGGTGGCCGGATCGAGCTCGGTCAGCAGCGTTGCCGCGCGCACCCGGAGTGCCCAGTCCTTGTCGGCAAGCGCGTCGGTGAGCAGCGGCATCGCCGCTTCCCGGCCGTACGACGTGAGGGCCGCGAGCACGGCGGCACGAGCCACGTAGGTGGGATCGTCAAGACTCCGCTGATAGGCATCGGTCAGCGCCGCCGGGCCTGCGGCGGGCTTCAGCTCGGCGATCGCGTGGGCCGCCGCGGCACGCACCACCGGATCGCCCGACTTGAGCTGCTCGATGAAGATGGTTGACGCATCCGCGGGGCGGAGCTTCGCCAGCGAGGCGAGCACCGCCGGGATGACCTTCTGGTCCTGATCCGACAGCATGCCGCGCAGCCGCGGCAGACCTGCCTCCGGAGCGAGAGTGCCAAGCGCCGTGGCCAGCGCCGCGCGCACCGTCCAGTTCGCATCAGGATCGAGTCCCGACAGCACGGTCACGAATCCTTCGGGATCGAACTGCGCGAGCGACTTGATCGCCGCAGCCCGGATCGGCGGACTCGGATCACCGAGAACGTCGATGAGGGTGTCGTAGACGCCGTCGCCGTGGATCAATCCGAGTGCGGTGACCGCTTCGAGCCGGAGATGCGCTTCGGTCTTCGACGTCTGGACGAGCTTGAGCAGTGGCGCCGCCGCCGCGCGGTCGCCGATTCGTGCCAGCGAGCGGACGGCATCGATCGCAACCGAGCGATTCGGATCCGCGATCAGCGGGAGCAGCGCCGCTGATGCTGCCGGCTCCTTCATTGCCCCAAGCCCCCTGGCGGCGAAGGCGCGCGTGTACGGACTGGATTCCTTGAGCAGCGCGAGCAGCGCTGGCAGTGACCGCGGATCCTCGAGCCGCTGCAGCGCGAACGCCACGGGCCACCATCGCACGCGTGGCTGCCCGGACTGCTCCAGCACGACTCCGGCCAGGGCGTCGTAGGCCTTCAGGCGGGTCAGCGCGTAGACACCGAGCCGGAACGCAGCGGCCGGCGTGTCGCGCGCCACGTCGAGTTCGTCCGACGGCAACTCGGCGAGGGCGCCGCTCGACAGGAGTTCGGTCGCCATGCGAGCCACAGGCGCGGCCGCAGACGGATCGCCAATGAGCCCCAGTGCTTCCGCGGCGCTGCCTTTCACGATCGCCGCCGGATCGGCGAGCGCGGTGACAAGCGGGTCTCGGGCAGCCTTGTCCGCGATGAGGCCCAGCGCGAATGCGGCCATCTGACGAACCTCCGGATCGGCATCGGCGAGCAACGCGACCAGTGGCGGGACACCATCAGCCAGACCGACGCGGCCGACGGCCAACGCGGCGCGTCGACGTACTCGCGCCTCCTTGTCGGTGAGCAGGCGCGCCAGATCCGGCACGGGGGGAGGCGGGGGCGGGGCTGCCACCGCGACCGGCTTGCCGCGCGCCGGCACTGGTGGCGGCGCGGGCGCGGGCGGTGGCGCCTCCGGAGCCGGATCGTGCAGGATGCGGGAATCCTCGAGCCTGAGGATCCACGACATCTTCTGTTCGAAACTGGTTTCCGGTGGACGTGGCGGTGCGGCTGGAGGGGCACTGGCGCAGCCGCACGCGCCGAGCGCGAGCACCAGCGCGATCGTCGAACGCGTCACGGCGCGATGATATCATCGGGCGACTTGCAGTTCCGCCACATCGCGGTCGAAGGACCGATCGGCGCGGGGAAAACGGCACTCGCCGAGCGGCTCGCAACCAGGCTCGATGCCACGCTCGTCCTGGAAGACACGGAGAATCCGTTTCTCGCCGACTTCTATGCCGACCGTCCCGGTTCCGCCCTTCAGGCGCAGCTCTTTTATCTCATCGCGCGCCACCGGCAGCAGACAACCTTGCAGCAGGCCGACCTATTCAGCCAGGTGACGGTCGCCGACTACCTGTTCGACAAGGACAAGATCTTCGCGTACCTCAACCTGGACGATAACGAGCTGTTTATCTACCAGCGGCTCTACGACCTGCTCTCGCGTGACGTGCCCAGTCCCGATCTGGTCATCTATCTCCAGGCGCCCACCGATGTCCTGCTGCGGCGCACGCGGAGCCGGCGCACCGAAACCGAGGTCGATGGTTTCGAGCCTGACGCCGACTACCTCAAGGAACTGAACGAGGCGTACAACCATTTCTTTTTCCACTACGAGGCCACGCCGCTGCTGGTTGTCGAGACGTCGCAGTTCGATTCCGACGTCAGCGACGAGGCACTTGACGATCTCGTGCGGCAGATCTCGCAGATGGGCGCGGGCACCCGCTACTACGTACCTCGGACGAAGTGAGTGGTAAGCTGATCGTTTATGGCGTGGTTCAAGAAGACGCGCAAACCGATCGAGGCGAAAGAAAAGCCCAGCCGCGTTCCCGAAGGACTCTGGGTCAAGTGCCCCGGCTGCGCGCAGGCCATCTATAACAAAGACCTCGCGGCCAACCTGCATGTCTGCCCGAAGTGCGCGCACCACTCCCGCGTCAACGCGGCCGAGCGGCTTCGCATGCTGTTCGACGGGGCATGGACCGAGCACGACGCGAATCTCGTTTCGACCGATCCGCTCAACTTCACCGATACCAAGTCCTACAAGGTACGCCTCGCTGCCGGGCGAGCGTCGACCGGCGTCAAGGACGCGGTGATTGTCGGCTCGGGCACCATCGCCGGCATCGAAACGGTGGTGGCCGCGCAGGAATACGCATTCATCGGCGGCAGCATGGGCGTGGTCGTCGGCGAGAAGATCACCCGCGGAATCGAACGCGCGATCGAACGGCGCTGCCCGATGATCATCGTCTGCTGTTCGGGCGGCGCCCGGATGATGGAGGGCGCGCTGTCCCTGATGCAGATGGCAAAGATCTCCGGTGCGCTGGCGCGCCTCGACCGCGCCAGGCTCCCCTACATCGCCGTCCTCACCGATCCGACGACAGGTGGCGTCAGCGCGAGCTTCGCGATGCTCGGCGACCTGAATATCGCGGAACCGAAGGCGCAGATCGGCTTTGCCGGGCCGCGCATCATCGAGCAGACGATTCGACAGAAGCTGCCGGAGGGCTTTCAGCGGTCGGAGTTCCTGATTGAAAAGGGGATGCTCGATTTGGTCGTCGATCGCCGTGAGATGAAGGCGGTGATTGCGAACGCCCTCCGCTTCATGGGGGCGGCGCCGCCCAGGCCTGCCGAGACGCCGGCGCAGGCGGTCCCGGTTCCCGAGCCGGCCAACCAGGCCTAGTGGCCCCCGATACTCTCGACTGGCTGTCCAGCCTCGCCCAGTTCGGGATCAAGTTCGGCCTCGAGAACATCCAGTCACTGGTCGCGGCACTTGGTCACCCGGAGGCGCAGTTCCGCTCCGTTCACGTCGCGGGCACGAACGGCAAGGGCTCGGTGACCGCGATGGTCGAAGCTGCCCTGCGTGCGGCGGGAACGCGAACCGGTCGATACACCTCGCCACACCTGCTCGATGTCACGGAACGCGTGGCCATCAACGGTGTGCCGGTGCCGTCCGCCGACCTGATCGAGGCCGTCGACACCGTGCGTGACGCTGTCGATCGTCTGCGGCAGCGCGGCACGCTCGATGTGCATCCCACGTTCTTCGAAGTCACGACGGCGGCGGCGTTCGAGCTCTTCAGACGCGAGGGCGTGGACATCGCGGTCTGCGAAGTCGGTCTCGGCGGCCGCCTCGACGCCACCAACGTCCTATCTCCCATGGTCTGCGCCATCACCTCCATCAGCATCGACCATCAGCAGTACCTCGGGCACACGCTTCACGCGATCGCGGCGGAGAAGGCCGGCATCATCAAGCGCCACACACCGGTCGTGGTCGGAGCCGTCGCATCCGAAGCGGCGACGACCATCGCCAACCGCGCCGACGAGTGCGACGCGCCCGTGGTGTGGGCGATGGCCGGCATCGAGGTCGGACGAGAGACAGACGCATCCCGACGGCGCCCAGCAATTCTCGCTGCGGACTCCGGTGCGCGACTACGGCGAGGTGCGGCTCGCGCTCGCCGGCGATCATCAGGTGGACAACGCGGTTGTGGCCGTCCGTCTGCTCGAGCAGCTCGAAGACGCGGGCGTGACGCTCGGGCCCGAACCGATCATCGCGGGACTCGCCGACGTCCGCTGGCCGGGCCGGATGCAGCGGGTGGAACTCCCCGGAGGACGGGAGGCGCTGCTGGATGCCGCCCACAACGCCGCTGGAGCCGAAGCGCTTGCACGATATCTGCACCGGCTCGGCGACTCGCGGCCGCTCGTGTTCGCAGCCATGCGGGACAAGGAAGTGACCGACATGATGCGCGCGCTCACTCCGCAGATCTCCCATATCGTGCTCACGCGGGCATCGAACCCGCGCTCCGCTGAGCCGGAACAGTTGCGCGACGTTCTGCAGCGTGTCTCGCCCGCACTCTCAGTCGAGATCGCGGACACGCCGGCTGCCGCGCTCGCGCTCGCCTGGACGAGGTCGCCGCGCATCGTCGTCGCGGGATCGATTTTCCTGCTCGCAGATGTGATGGAGGAGCTGCGCCGCTCGTGATACGCTCGAATTTCCCGCCACAAGTTCGCATGAGCCGAGTCTTTGCAGCGATCGTTCTGTTTGCCAGCGTGGTCTGCACCGCCGCTCCCGCACGCGCACAGGTCAGCCTCGCCGGTTTCGATCGGCTCGTCGCGTACTCCCAGGAAAAGCTCGGCGACAAACACTATCGCTGGTCCGGCTCGGTAGAACTCGAGCGCGGAGATACCAGCATCTACGCCGACTCGGTCGAATTCTTCGAAGATCAGGAACGGGCGATCGCGACCGGTAACGTCGTCGTCACGCAGGGGCAGAACCGCATTGCCTCCGACCGCGCCGACTTCAACACGCGAACGCAGCTCGGCACCTTTTACAACGCTACTGGCATTGCGACGCTGCGTCCGCCACGTCCGCAGGCGCCGGCCGCAGGCGGCATCGCCGTCCCGCCGATGACCGGCCAGGACAACGACGTGTACTACTTCGGCGAAACGGTCGAGAAGGTCGGTCTGAAGAAGTACAAGATCACCAACGGCGGATTCAGCACGTGCGTGCAGCCGACCCCGCGCTGGGATTTGTCGGCAGACACGATCATCCTGAACATGGATCACTACACGCTGCTGCGGAACATGCTCCTCAACGTGAAGGGCGTGCCGATGCTGTACCTGCCGGTGCTCTACTACCCGACGAAGGAGGAAGAGCGGGCCACCGGCATCCTGATTCCGACCTACGGCGTCTCGACGCTGCGCGGCCAGTCGATCCACAATGCCTTCTTCTGGGCGATCGATCGAAGCCAGGACGCCACGTTCCTGTACGACTGGTTCTCGAAGACGGGCAACGGCACGGGCGGCGAGTACCGCTACATCCGCGGCGGCGGCTCGGACGGACAGGTGACGGCCTACATGCTGAACGACAATGGCGCGGCCAGCAGCCAGGCAGCCGAGCGCAGTTATACGGTGCGGGGCAACGCCAATCAGATCCTGCCGAACCGTTTCCGCGCCCGCGGGCAGATCGATTACTTCTCGAGCATCAGGACCAACCAGACGTTCAACGTGGACGTGAACGACGCGTCGCGCAATCGCCGCAGCTACAGCGGCAACCTGGTCGGCACCTTCAGCGGCTTCTCGCTCAACGGGCACTTTCGATCGGACGGAATGGTTCAACACGACAACGAGTTCTGCCATCGTCGGCACCTCGCCACGGGTCGTGCTCATTCGCGGCGAGCGGCCGTTGTTCGGGCGTTCGCCGGTGTATTTCGGCGCGTCGACGGAGTTCGCCCATCTCGATCGACAAACGAAATCCAGCGGGACTCTGATCGACGACCGCACGCTCGGTCGATTGGACGTGGCGCCTCAGATCCGCTATCCGTTCAAGCGCTGGCCGTTTCTGACGGTGAATTCCACGCTGGCGTGGCGCGACACGTTCTACACGCGCAGCCTGGATCCCGCCGGGAGGCTGGTGACGGACGACAGCCTCAACCGGCAGTACTTTACGGTGCTCGCGCAGTTGGTGGGCCCGGTCTTCACACGCGTCTGGAATACGCCGGAGAACGGCTACGCTGAAAAGTTCAAGCATTCCATCGAGCCGTATCTCAACGTGAGGCGGACGTCGGCAATCGAGAACTACAACCGAATCGTCAAGATCGACGGCATCGATCAGGTCTTGGGCAGCACGACGAGCTACTCGTACGGCCTGAACAACCGCTTCTACGCCAAGCGCAAGGTCGGTCAGATCAGCCAGGCGCAGGAAATCATCGCGCTCGAGATCGGTCAGAGCTACTACACGGATGCGCGCGCATCCCAGGTCGATCCCGGCTACTCCACCAGCACCACCTCCACCACTCCCAGCAACTTCTCCCCGATCGCCATCAACCTGCGGGCGACGCCAACGCCGGCGGCGAATGCGACCCTGCGTGCCGAAGTGGACAGCCGCTATCATGCGCTGCGACCAGATCTCGGCGGGCGGAACACTCAACTGGCATCAGCAGTTGCAGACGACGGTGGGCTGGACGCATCGTTTCTTCATCAGCGATCTCGCCGGCTTCAACGACGTGCGCAACCTCGATCACTACCTGAACGTCGCGGCCAACCTGCAGACGCGCGACCGCAAATATGGCGCGATCTATTCGTTCAACTACGACGTCCTCCGCTCCACCCTGCTGCAGGAACGCGTTTCCGGTTTCTACAATGCGCAGTGCTGCGGCCTCGCTTTCGAGTATCAGCGGTACAACTTTGCCGCTCTGTCCCCGGTCGCGGCGGACCATCGGTTCTTCCTGTCATTCACACTTGCCGGTCTCGGCAACTTCTCGCCGTTCAGCGGTGGGCTGAGTGGAACGCCGCGGTGACACCGTGCCACTGGTTCCACCCTGGTCACTGGAGCTGCGGGCTTTGCCGGCGGCCATCTCCTCGACCTTCTGGCGGCTGACGACGGCGTGGACACCATCGCCTGGCACCGGCCCGGCGGCCGTGCTCCGCGCGAGCTGGAGGGTGTGCGATGGCACGGCGTGGACCTGCTGGACGCCAACGCGGTAAGGGCTGCAATCGCCGCGACCAAACCGGCCGTGGTCTTTCACTGCGCCGGTGCGGCGCACGTCGGACACTCCTGGCATTCGAGCACGGAGACGCTCCGCGTCAACGTGCTTGGCACGCATCACCTCGTCGAGGCGCTGCGCCTCGGCGCTCCGGACGCCAGGCTCCTCATCGTCAGCTCGGCGCTGGTGTATGGACCAAGCCTGGCACCGATCAGCGAGAACGAACCCGTTCTTCCCGCCAATCCGTATGGGCTGAGCAAGCTCGCGCAGGAACTGGTCGGCGCGGGGCAGGACGGCCACCCCGTCACGTTCATCGCCCGCCCGTTCAACCATATCGGTCCGAGGCAGGATCCATCGTTCTCGTCGGCAGCGTTCGCCAAACAGATCGCGGAGATCGAAGCGGGTCTGGCGCCGCCGGAAATTCATGTCGGCAATCTCGAGGCACGACGCGATCTGACGGATGTGCGCGATACCGTCCGGGCCTACCGACTCATCGTCGATCGAGGTGTGCCGGGCAGACCCTACAACGTCTGCAGCGGTGTCGCGATCGAGGTTGGCGCTCTCCTCGACATGCTGATCGCGCAGGCCACGGTGCAGGTGCGTATCGTTCAGGATCCCGCGCGTTATAGACCCAGCGACACCCCGGTGGTACGTGGCGACTGCGCCAGGCTCAGCGGAGGAACTGGGCTGGACGCGCCGGATCGATTTGCCGCAGACGACCAGGGATCTGCTCGACTACTGGCGAGCCCGCGTCCGTCAGGCATGAGGCGACCTCTGTCGGGATTCACCGGCGTGAATTCGCGGAGGGCGAGGTGAAGAAGCCGCTGGCATCCCTGCTGGGCGTGGCCGCCTTCGCGTGCGTCCTCACCTGCATCGTCACGTGGCCCCAGGTGCGCCATCCCTCGATGGTGGCGGATCACTTCGATCCGTATTTCAGCGTCTGGCGGCTCAGCCACATCGCGCATGCGCTGACCCGGTGGCCCGTCCACCTGTTCGACGGAAACATCTTCTATCCGCTGCGCAACACGCTGGCCTACTCGGACGCGACGCTGCTGCAGGGCCTTCTCGCGGCGCCGCTGATGTGGGCCGGCCTCGCGCCGTCGCTCGTGTACAACGTGATTCTGCTCGCCGGGTTCGTGGGCTCCGGCGTCGGCATGTTCATTCTCGCGCGGCACGTGACGGGCGACACCGGACCGTCACTGGTGGCGACTGCCATCTTCACGATCCTGCCGTACCGGATCGAGCACGTGATGCACCTCGAACTGCAATGGGCGATGTTCATTCCGCTCTCGTTGTGGGCAGTGCACCGGACGATGGAGTCGGGCCGGTGGCGATACGGGCTGCTGGCGGGGCTGTTCGTCTGGCTGCAGTTTCTGAGTTGTGTCTATTACGGCGTCTTCCTGAGGCTTGCGCTGATCGTCTTCGTGCCGTTGCTGCTGACGTTCAAGGGCCACGTTCCCGTGAAGCGCTTCGTTCCGCCGCTGCTCTGCGGAGGGGCGCTGGCGCTGGCACTCACCCTTCCGTACGCCTGGCCGTATCTCGAGGCCGCTCGAACCCTGGGGGCGAGACCAGCCGATGAGATCACCCGCTACAGCGCGAAGTCGATCAGCTATCTCGCCTCGCCGACGTTCAATCGGATCTGGGGATGGACGGCCGACTCGTGGGGGGCACCCGAACTGAGGTTGTTCCCAGGATTGATCGCTCTCCTGCTCGGGCGTGGCCGCCATCGGGCACCCGCGGCGCCGCATGGTGCTGTTGTACGCGGCGACGACGTTCGTCGTCGTCCAACTCTCATTCGGCCTGAACGGAACCGTGTATCGGGTCCTGCTGGGGCACGTGTCCTCGCTGCAGGGATTCCGGGCGCTCGCGCGCTTCGGGATCTTCGTCGGCTGCACCGTCGCCATTCTCGCTGCGCTGGGAACACAGGTTCTGCTGGCGCGGCTGTCGTTCGGAACGCGAGGCCGGCGCGCATTCGTTGGCGCCGTCATCGCCCTGCTGATCGTCGAGTACTCGAACCGGCCGCTCCCGCTGTCCCAGCCGGTCGACGCCGAGCCCTCCGGATGTATACAAGGTGCTGCGTCGGGCGGAGCCGGGGCCAATCGCCGAACTGCCACTCCCGCAGCCGGATACGCTTCCGGGGTGGGACCCGTATTTCCAGGCGTGGTCGGTGTGGCACTGGCGTCCGCTGCTCAACGGTTACAGCGGCTTCTATTCAGCGGAATACCTCCAGGCGCTCCGGGACCTCAAGGATTTTCCCGATCGCCGCGCCATCGCAACCCTCCGCGAACGAAACATCCGCTACGTGATCGTTCATCGCAGTTTCTATACACCGGCCAAGTACACGAAGCTTGCGCTCGCGATCGCGCTCGTGCCGGAGTTGTCGTTGTGGGGAGTGTACCGAGACCCGTACGGGTTGGCGGACATCGTCGAAGTTCGACCCTGACGAAGATCGTCGACGACGATCACGGGCGCTCGACGTGGACGTACACCGGATCGTGTGCGGCGAGCAGCCGCACACCGCGCCCTGCCAGGCGCACGTGTTCGGGCGGCGCTGCAATCGTCACGACGGCGTCCTCTCCGCCTGTCCGGGCGAACACTGGCGTGAACATCACGACCCAGTCGTCCTCGACTGACACGAACCGCTTGTGTTTCTGCAACTCGAGGATCGCACCGGCGGCAATGCCCCACGCGTCCTGATCGATGCGCACGATGGGTCGCGCCACCTGCTCGCGGTCCATGTATGCAAGCAGGTCATCGGCGACGGCGCGTGCCGCTCGCGCCTCCGCCGGCGGATCGGTCGAGCGTCTGGCGACGTCCTGCAGCCGCCACGCTCCCGCGGCGGCCGCGATCACGAGGAGCACGACAGCAGCGGCGCGTGCCAGTACCAGTGAACGGTCGCGGAGACGCGGCACCATCGATCGACGCGACCAACTCCACGGCTGACCGCCAGGTTGAGCACGCCGATGCCGGCGATCCAGAACACGTCGTGGTCGAACACCTTCTCCGCGATGCGCGTCGTGGACCAGAGCGCGACTCCAGACGCGAGCATCAGCAGGGCGCCGAGCGCAGCGCCAAAACGGTCGTCGCGACGAAATGCGCGTACGCCAAACAGCGTCACGGCGGCGAGTTCCACCAGGGCTGCCCATTCGGCCCAGTGCACGGGGCTCTCCACGAACGGCCAGCCGTGCGCCACGTAGAAGTCTGGCCGCAGCGATGCCGACCAGCATGTCGCTCCATGCCGAGACGGCCACGGCCAACGGCTGCCCGCTCCGCGTCTCCCTGACGAAGAACTGCCACAGTTCGGTGATGTTGCCGCGAGGCGTCGCGGTGAACTGCTCGTACACAGGAAGCGCCCAGACTATTGCCGAGTACGACCAGCGTTGCGGCGAGCGAGCGGCGCCACGCGGGCGCTCTGGCCTGGAACGACAGAACCGATCACACCGCGGACGAACGCCATCGCACTGACCGCCACAACGCACGGCACGACTGCGATGTGAGCCTGCCCGGACAGGCTCGCCAGCAGTGCGACCACCGGCAGCATGGCTCGCGCGGCCGGCAATCACGTCCGCCGCTGCCACGATGAGCGCCAGAGTCGGCAGCAGCGTCACGTGCGGATTCCACGGGCTCGCCACGGCTTCGGAAGCGCGCCACGCAAAGAGCACCAGCGCCGCGCTGCAGAACATCGCCAGCGCCGGCCGCCGGCGCATCAGCACCGCCGCCACTATGGCCATTGCCGCAATCGACACCGCCACGGCACCAGCGTTCAGCCCGGTACTTTTGTCGCCGCTCAGCGCATAGAACGGCGCGATCAGGAAGAAATAGAGCGGGCCGGGATGGTGCCACTGAAATCGCGAGTAGGCTCCCACCAGAAGCCGACCCTGCAGAGGCCAGCAACGTGTAGCTCTCGATGACGGCGCTGTCCGACGTGGCTGGTGCGTCCGCCGCACCCCGGGCGACGAAGATCAGCGCCGCGCAGATAACAACAGCAGCAAGGACAAGCAGCGCTCGACGGCCGGCCACCGACACGATGTCAGCATCTCACAACAGCCCGGCTTGACAGGCTGGGTCCGCGCCGCGATGATTGGCGAACAAACATCGAAACATGGCTGATTACCTCCTGTTCGATCGCGATTCCAGCCGGTTGACCACGCGGCAAGTCGCCGATCGGGTGCGTGAAGGAGGCGTCGGCGCACTCACCGAGGCAGATCGACGCGCTGACGAGGCCACGTATCAGGAAGTGGACTGCCGATCGGCTCTGAACCGCGTGAAGGGCATGCCGTTCGACTGGACACTCAACCCGTACCGCGGATGCACCCACGCCTGCCACTACTGCTTCGCGCGGCGCTATCACACGCAGTTCGAGCTGAATTCCGGCGACGAATTCGCGTCCGTCATCCTCGTCAAGCGCAACTTCGTCGAGGTCCTCCAGCGAGAGCTCGATCGACCGGCCTGGACGCGCGACCAGGTTGCGCTCGGCACGGCGACCGACCCGTATCAGCCGATCGAGGGGCACTACAAACTCACCCGCCGAACCATCGAGGCGCTGACCCGCGGTCGCACGCCTATGGGGCTGGTCACCAAAGGACCGATGATCGTGCGCGACCGTGACGTGCTTGCTCGCCCTGTCTCAGCGTTGCGTCGTGCACTGTCTACATGAGCGTGCCGACCGTAGACGAGGATGCGTGGCGCACGCTCGAACCAGGCACGGCGCATCCGCTGCAGCGGCTTCGTGCCGTGCGCGAACTGGCCGAGGCCGGTGTCAACGTCGGTGTGCTGATGGCGCCCATCGTCCCCGGCTTTTCATCGTCGCGGTCGAAGCTCGAGCGCACGATCAAGGCAATCGCCGATCACGGCGCGAGGTTCGTCGGGTGCAACGTGATGTATCTGCAGGACGGCACGCGTACGCACTTCATGGAGTTCATCCAGCGCGAGTTCCCGGAGATGCGGCCGCGGTTCGAACAGCTGTACGCGAAGAAGTATCCGCCCGACAGCTATCGTAAGGAGGTGCAAGGGATGGTGCGGGTGCTGCAGGAGCGGTACGGACTGGCGAGGCGCCGCTCCGACGGAGAATGCTGAGGCCCGCTCCGAGCCGGAGGTGCCGGAGGCACCACGGCCGGAGCAGGTCGGATTCCGCTGGTAGTTCAGGTCAGGCGACGTCGCCGAACGCGAGTGCCTGGTCGGGTGCGAGGCAGCTTTCCTGGCGCCGGCTCCACCTGGATCTCGCCGTTCTGAAGCGTCACCTCGAAGTGCGACCCGTGGTGCCACCGCTCGCTGAGCGGCAGCTTGATCTTCTCGTCGATGACCCGCTTCAGAAACCGCGCGCCGAACGCCATGTTGTAGCCGGTGGCCACAAGCTGTTCGAGCGCATCGTCGGACACGGTGCAGGTCTTTCCCGGCCCGACCCAGCGTCGAAACAACCTGCTCCAGGTAGTGCTTCGCGATCTCTCGCACTTCGTCGTGCGTCAGCGGCGCGAACAGCACCACTTCGTCGATGCGATTCCGGAACTCCGGCGGGAAGCGCCGCTCCAGTTCGCGGAGCACTTCTCCCTGAACCTGCTCGACGCCGACGGTGCGCGACAGGAACCCCATCGGGCTCGTGAGCTTGCGGAAGTTCTCCGAGCCGATGTTCGAGGTCATGATCACCACGGCGTCGCTCAGGTAGACGCGCTTGCCGCGGCCGTCGGTCAGCCATCCCTCGTCGAAGGCCTGCAGGAACAGATTGAGCAGGCTCGGACTGGCTTTCTCGACCTCGTCCAGCAGGATGACCGTGTACGGGTTGTCCTTCAACTGATTGGTGAGAATGCCTCCACGCTCGCTGCCGACGATGCCCCGCGGCATGCCAATCAGCTTGTCGACCGAGACGGAACCGTCCTGGTATTCCGACATGTCGACGCGGACCATCTTCTTCTCGTCGCCGAAGAGGAATTCGGCCACCGCCTTCGCGAGCTCGGTCTTGCCCACGCCGGTCGGTCCAAGGAACAGCAGCACGCCGTCGGGTCGATCGAAGCCGTCCTTCAGCGGTCCCTTGTTCAGCACGAGGCGCCGAGCCACCGCGCTGATCGCGTTCTTCTGGCCGACCACGCGCGCCTGTAGCCGCGTCGCGATGTCCTTGAAGCGATCGTTGACGTCGCGGAACACCATGTCTTCGGGAATCTGCGCGGCGTGCGAGATGACCGCCACCACATCGTCGCGCTTCACGTCCCACCGACGATCGATCTCGGCCCGGACAGACGCGGTGTCCAGCCAGCCGATGACCTTGTCCGGCAGGTGCAGGTGCCGCATGTAGCGCGGCGACATCTCCAGTGCGGTTTCGAGCGCTTCGTCGAGGATGCGCACCGAGTAGTTCCGTTCCAGCCGCGGACGCAGGCTGTAGAGAATGCGGCGCGTCTCTTCGATGGTCGGTTCCGGCACGCTGACGCAGCGGAATCGGCGCGACAGCGCTTCGTCCTCCTGGATGTATTCCTTGTACTCGCTCAGCGTGGTCGCCGCGATCATCCGGATCTCGCCGCGGGCCAGGACGGACTTGAACACGTTGGCAGCGTCCGACGGCGCGCCGAGTGCCGAGCCGGCACCGACCATGGTGTGCGCCTCATCGACGAACAGCACCAGGTTCGGCCGTTCCTTCAGTTCGCGGATCACGTTCTGGATGCGATCCTCGAACATGCCGCGCAGCATCGTGCCCGCGACCATCGTGTTCATCTGCAGGTTGACCAGCTGAATATCCCGCAGGCGAACCGGCACCGTATCCGGCTCGAACTCGATCCGACGCGCCAGCCCTTCGACGATGGCCGTCTTGCCGACGCCTGGTTCGCCGAGCAGCATCACCGAATTGGCACGCTCGCGGTGGCAGAGGATCTCGAGCACCTGCTCGATCTCGCGGTCGCGGCCGAAGACTGGCGGCACCTTGTCCTGACGGGCGAGCAGATTCAGGTTGGTGGCGAAGTGCTTCAGGAACGGCGGCAGCTCGAACCGCTTCTTCAGGCGCTCCTCGCGGAGTTCCAGGTCGCGCATGCGCGCGTTCAGGCGCGACACGAGCATGTCCGGTTCCACGCCGTTGCGCCGCAGGATGGTCACGGGCACACCCTGCGTTTCCTCGAACAAGGCGGAGAAGAGGTCCACCGCCTCAATCGTCTGCCGCCCGTTGCGGCTGGCGTGATGAAGGGCGAGCTTGAAGACGAGCTTTGTCGCCGGAGACGATCGCGAGTCCCGCCCGGCAAAGGAGGGCATCATGTGCAGGTGCTCCTCGATCGCCTGGAGGATGGTGTGGGGATTGAGTTCCACATCCCGCATCACTTCGGCGAACGTGTCCCACTCCACCTGCGCAAACGCCAGGAAGATGTGCTCGTTGGTGAGCAGCGCATGCTCGCGACGACGTGCCTCCTCGATTGCACGGTCCACGATGCGTTGCGCGGTTTCCGCGATTTTGGTCGGCGAGATGTCGAGATCGTCTACGTGCACGACTTGCTCCTCCGCGAGTGGACGGAGCAAACGGTACGCCACAAATGACGAGCGAGCTTTGGCGGGACGATGTGAAGCCTCACCGACTCAGCAGCGACGAAATCGGAACAGGCGCACGTTCGCCGGAGATCAACGCTGACGGGGGACGTCCACTATTGTGCCGCACGGGCATCTGCCGTGAGCGCTCCAGTTTGCCTGTGCGTTGTCAGAACGTTGGCGTGCCCGAAGGGGTCAGCGGGCGCTGCTTCAGTTCGCGCTCAACCAACCGCCCCCGATCAGCCGCGACCCTGCAGCAGTGCAGCAATCCGCTGCTCGGTGGGAGGATGGGTGCTGAAGAGCGAACCAAGACCACCCATGGAGAAGGGCTTGATGATGAACATGTGGGCCGTGGCCGGGTTGGCATCCATCGGGATCGCGCGAGACGCCGCTTCGATCTTCCGCAGCGCATTGACCAGGCCGTGCGGACTGCCGGCGATCGCCGCGCCGCCAGCATCCGCGGCGAATTCGCGCGAACGCGAGATAGCCGCCTGAATCAGCATCGCCGCGACCGGCGCGAGGATGATCGTGGCGATCAGCGCAATCGGGTTCTGCCCTTCGCGATCGTCGCTGCGGCCGCCGAAGAACATGGCGAAGCGCGCGATCATCATGATGGCTGCGGCCAGCGTCGCCGCCACCGAACTCGTGAGGATGTCGCGATGTTTCACGTGCGCCAGTTCGTGCGCGATGACACCTTCGAGCTCGTCGTCCGTCAGGATGCGGAGAATGCCCTCGGTCGCCGCCACGGCTGCGTGCGTGGGGTTCCGGCCGGTCGCAAATGCGTTCGGCGACGCGTCAGGAATGATGTACACCTTCGGCATCGGCAGATTCGCACGCTGCGCGAGGCGCGCCACGATCGCGTACAGCCGCGACTCGGGTCCGACCTGGGTGGCCCGATACATCGAGAGCACGATCTTGTCGGAGAACCAGTACGACGCGAAGTTGGTGACGACGGCGAACCCGAAGCCGACGACCAGACCCTGGGCACCGCCGAGCATCTCACCGAGAAACAACAGCAGCGCGCTCATCGCCCCGAGGAGCACCGCTGTCTTCAACACATTAGGCATGGTTCTGATCCAGTATGACGCGGCGGATTCGAGGCCGGTTCCACGACGTATAATCCTGACATGTTTCCCGTGACCCTGCTGCTGGCGGCCGCCCTGGCCCAACAGCCGCCGGCCCCGCAGCCGTTCCCCCGGCCTGGCACCCGCAACCGACGCGACCGGCGCCTGCGGCTCCCGCGCAACCGGCTCCGGCGCCAGATGCACCGAAGCAGCCAGCGGCCGCAACACCGGCGCCATCAGCCCCCGGTGAGGCGCAGATGGGCGTCCGTCTGTATCCCGGTGCTCAGTTCCTGGCGTCGTACGATGCGGGCCGCGGCCAGCGCTACTACCTGTTTGGGTCCACCGCGTCCTTCGTGGACGTGGTGACGTTTTATCGGACTGCGCTGAAGGAGAGGGGCGAACTGATCTTCGACGCGCCCGCGACGCACCAGTTCGACATCGGACGATTTCGCGAGGAGACGATGGCCTTTCCACCCAGCGTCACCGTCAAGGAGTTCCACTCGGAGATCTCGCAGGGCTACCCCAATCCTCGACCCAATGCACAGCCGGCGCGGTTCCCCACCGTCATTCAGATAGTGCCGGCGGCGCCTTAAAAGTTGGTGAGCTGGTAAGTTGGTGAAGTTGGTGAATCGGAGGGTGAACCAATCACCGATGTCACCTCACCAAATCACCAGCTCTCCAAATTTACCAATTGATCAGTTCTTCACCGGGACGTAGATCTCGCGCGTCTTCCTGAACTCCAGGGCTTTCTCTTCCATTCCGGCATCCACTGCCGCCTCGTCGGCGACCCCTTTCGAGCGAGCGTAGTCGCGGACCTGCTGGGTCAGTTCCATGCTGCAGAACTTTGGTCCGCACATCGAGCAGAAGTGCGCCACCTTCGCGCCGTCCGCCGGCAGCGTTTCGTCGTGGTACGCACGCGCGGTGACGGGGTCGAGCGCGAGATTGAACTGGTCTTCCCACCTGAACTCGAACCGCGCCTTTGACAGGGCATCGTCCCATTCGCGGGCGCGTGGATGTCCCTTTGCCAGGTCAGCAGCATGTGCGGCGATCTTGTACGCGATCACCCCAGCTTTGACGTCGTCTCGGTTGGGGAGTCCGAGGTGCTCCTTCGGTGTGACGTAGCAGAGCATCGCGGTGCCGTACCACCCGATCATTGCCGCGCCGATGGCGGAGGTGATGTGGTCGTAGCCAGGGGCAATGTCGGTCGTCAGCGGCCCGAGCGTATAGAATGGCGCCTCGCCACACCACTCGAGCTGCTTCTCCATGTTCTCTTTGATGAGGTTCATTGGAACGTGGCCCGGCCCTTCATTCATTACCTGAACGCCGTACTCCCAGGCGATTTTCGTGAGTTCGCCCTGCGTCCGGAGTTCTGCGAATTGCGGCTCATCATTGGCGTCAGCGATGGAGCCCGGGCGCAGTCCGTCACCGAGTGAGAACGACACGTCGTAGGCGCGCATGATCTCGCAGATGTCGCGGAAGTGCGTGTAGGTGAAGTTCTCCTGGTGATGCGCGAGGCACCACTTGGCCATGATCGAGCCGCCGCGCGACACGATGCCGGTCACGCGCCGGGCGGTCATCGGGACGTAGCGCAGCAACACGCCGGCGTGCACGGTGAAGTAGTCGACGCCCTGCTCGCATTGTTCGACGAGGGTGTCGCGATAGATCTCCCAGGTGAGGTCTTCGGGCCGTCCGCCGACTTTCTCGAGCGCCTGATAGATCGGTACCGTCCCGATAGGGACAGGGGAGTTGCGGACGATCCACTCGCGCGTTTCGTGGATCTTCTTGCCGGTCGAGAGATCCATCACCGTGTCCGCGCCCCAGAGTGTCGCCCACTGAAGTTTCGCGACCTCCTCCTCGACTGAAGAGGAGACGGCAGAGTTGCCGATGTTCGCGTTGATCTTCACCAGGAAGTTGCGGCCGATGATCATCGGCTCGAGTTCGAGGTGATTGACATTCGCGGGGATGATCGCTCGACCGCGCGCCACCTCGTCGCGGACAAAATCGGCCGGCAGCCCTTCGCGAACCGCGACGAACTCCATCTCCTCGGTGATCTCACCGCGACGCGCGAATTCCATCTGGGTGATCGGGCCGCCACTGGCCGCAGCACGCCGGCGAGGCTCAACCCACGATGTACGCAGCTTCGGGAGGCCGTTCGCCACGCCGACATCCTGAGGCCCGCTGGTGTCATAGAGACGCAGCGGCGGCTCGCCGCCCGAGAGCGCGACCTCGCGCATCGGTACCTGTACTCCCCTCGCTGCATCGACGAGCACCTTGCGCGAACTGGGATAGGCCACGGCAAACTCTGACATCTGAGGTACTCCTGGGTAGGCGGAAGGAGGCGGGAACCGCTCTCCCTTCGCCGGTGTAAACCGGTTTCCGCCTGCGTACTCCGCGTTGCGGCATCGGACCAGCCGTCGCAAACGGATCGCGGGCGGAGCCACGCCGACGCGCCACGCGCGAAGGCGGGTTCAGGTTCCAAGGGTCTGCTCTCAATCCCGACGTGCGGGATACCCCCGGCGGATATCAGCGATCTTACCGAAACATTTGACGATTTAACGATTTAACGATTTAACGATTTGACGATTTAACGATTTAACGATTTGGTGTTCTGACGATGTGGCGATTCGGCGATGGGCCGATTCAGTGGTCGCCGCGCTGGCACTCTCGTCGCCGCCAGCAGCTCGAGGCGTTTGTCGGCCGGGAATCGCTCGATTGCGTAACGCAGCGTCGTGCGCGGAGTGGCTGGACCGTTTTGACGAAGATATCGTTCGAGGCGTGCCGGATCGGTCTTCCCGGCCTCGCGCAGCAACCAGCCAGCGGCCTTGTGGATGAGGTCGTGCGTGTCCGATCGCAACGCGCTGGCGACAGCGTAGACATCGTTCAGGGCGACTCCTCGGGCAGCGCAGCGGACGAGCGAGACCGCGGCCGCGCGGCGCACCCAGAGGTTGCGATGCCGCGTCCACGATTTCACCGCGACAATCAATTCGGGGTGGGCGAGCAGCAGGGGGCTGATCAGCGCCGCGCAAATCGTGTCGGTCGTCGCCCAGTTGGCGGAGTGATTCCTGGCCAGCCAGCGCTTGAACGTCGGCAGCAGCGCCGGCGTGAAGTCGCGACGGAAGCAGGCGAGTGTCTCGATGCCGACACCTTTGACCTCCAGATGCTGGTCCGCGATGAGAATGTCTGCAAACGCGAGCGCTTCTCGGACCGTCCAGTCGTCCCGATGCTCGCGCGCGATGGACCGGCCGAGTGCCCGTACGAACGGCGTGCCGACATTGAGGAAGGCGAGGCGTTCGGATGTGCGGAAATAGCGACTCGCGTCGAACTCGCCGACAGGCCGCGCGCGCGCTTTCAGTTCACGGACGGCGCGCTTCGCTTCTGCGAGGGGTGTGGCTGTCACCCGACCTTCCTGACGATGAAACATTTCAGGTAATAGGTCTCTGGCACGCCGAGCAGCACCGGGTGATCGCGCCCCTGCATGCGCTTCTCGACCATCGTGACGTGCGTCTCCGCATCGAGCGCGGCTTCGTACACGATCTGCGCGAATGTCCCCTCGCTGATGTTGTACGAACAGCTGCAGGTTACGAGCATGCCGCCCGGGTTCAACAGCTTGAGCGCCCGCAGGTTGATCTCCTTGTACCCGGTCACGGCCTTCTCGACGGCGCTCTTCGTCTTCGCAAAGGCCGGCGGATCCAGCACGATCGTGTCGAATCGCTCCTTCAGCCGATCGAGCCCGCGCAGCTCGTCGAAGACATTGCCGACGCGAGCGTCCACCTGCAGGCCGTTGCGCAGCGCATTGGCCTTCACGCGCGCAATCGCGTCCTCCGACACGTCGAAGGCAATCGTCTCCGTCGCCCTGGAGGCCATCTTCATGGCGAATCCACCGTTGTAGCTGAAGCAATCGAGCACGCGGCCCCGCGCGTAGCGCGCCGCTGCCTCGCGGTTCTCCCGCTGATCGAGAAACAGGCCGGTCTTCTGGCCGTGGCGCAGGTCCACCTCGTACTCGATGCCGGATTCCTGGACGGTGACCGATTCGGGGACCTCTCCCGCCAGCACCTCGATGGTCTGCGGCAGACCGTCGAGCGCCCGCGCCCGCGGATCGTTGCGGGCGAGAATGCCCCGGGGATGCAGCCGCTCCTCGAGCATCCTGGTGATGGCCGGCAGCAGGCGGTCCATGCCCTGGGATAGCGCCTGCACGACGAGGTAGTCGCCATACCGATCGATGACGAGCGATGGCAGGAGATCGGCCTCGCCGTGCACGAGCCGGTATGCCGTGGCATCGATGCCGAGCAGATCACGGAATGCAATCGCGGCATCGAGGCGGGCGGCGATCAGCGCTTCCCCGGCCGGCCGCTCACCGTAGGTCAGCATGCGGATGGCGATCTGCGACTGATCGCTGTACAGCGCCTGTCCGAGGATCTGTCCTCTCGGATTCTTGACGACGACGATGTCTCCAGCGGCGGCCTGGACGTGACCGACATCGGTGCGATAAATCCACGGATGCCCTCCGCGGAGCCGCTGTTCGCCGCGGGAGGAGATTGAGATGCTGGGAATCATTGAGAGACTCTGGCGCTGGGAGCTGGGCGCTGGGCGCTGCGATACGAATAGAAGCTATTCTGTCACCTTCTCTTCATCGGTCGCAGGTCCAACACGACAGTTCTGAGCGGGCACGATCGGCGATCGCTTGCGGTTTCGACGCCTCTGTCCCAGCGTAGAGTCGCCGTGTTCAGCGCAGGCCCGCTGGAACGCCAGCGAGCCTGAGTCCTCCGCCGGGCCTGAGGCCCGCTAGAAGTTGAACTGCACGCCGAACTTGAAGTACCTGGCCTGCAGGATGTTCAACGGTTTCAGCCACGCGCCGCCAAAGGTCGTATTGATCGCGGCCGGCGGTTCGCCCGCGTTCGACGTCGCGCCGACGGCGGCATTCGAATTGGTCAGGTTGAAGATGTCGACCATCCCCTGAACGCGCCTGCTGCCGCCAGCCTTGAAGGTCTTCCCGAGACGCAGATCGACCTGGGTTCGACGCGGCGTGTACATGGTGCCGGGCTCGATCAGGGGCACCGTACGCGAGGTGTTGGCGCCGCCTGACAGCGGCCGGCCAAGGGTTCCCGTCGCAGCAACGTCCGCCTGGGTGATCGCCCAGTTGGCAAGAATCTGCTGGCCGGGCAGGTTCTGGACGACCGCACCGAGCTGTATCTCCTGCCACGGCAGCACGTACGACCCGGTCAGCTTCGCCTGCGTCAACCAGCTCGTCTGGTACTTGCAGTACGAGAACACGGTGCCGGTTCCCGGTGTGTTGGCCGCCGCTCCCAATCCGAACGTCGCCGCAGGATTGTCGACGTACGAACCACAGGTGTCGAAGCTCGTGTTGCCTGTGGCGAACCCTCCCGTCAACGTGACATCTGCCAGACGCGCATTGATCGCCACATCCACGCCATCGAATGTCTCGTGCTGTGTGCCGCCGACATTCTCGACGTGCGCGACGGTGTTGTTCGTGGCCACGCCGAACTTCGCAGCCGAGATGTCTGTACAACCCGCAGATCTGCTGGCCGCCGCCGTTCGGCAGCCGCTTGTCGATCGGCGCGTTGACACAGTACCGGCGTGAAGTCGGCCGGCGTCACATCGTTGTTGTCCGTGGTCGTGAAGTTGCCCTGCATGCGCCGGTAGTACGCGACGTCAGCCGACACGCGGGCAAACAGCTCCTGGGTGATGCTGGTCGAGAACTCCCAGTTGTTCCGCCGCTCGCCGTATCCGTGAATGGTGTCGTCGGCGTAGTGGGTCGAGACGTTGACGCTGCCAAACGCGTTGTTGGTGAGCGCGCCGAGCTCGCAGCCGACGCTCGGGAAGGCGCATCCGGTCGTGGTACTGCGGAATCAGATCGCCGTTGATGTCCTGCCACGGGCGAGTGGTCGTGTTCACTGTCGTGTTGAGCGGGTTGAGCAGGCGAGCCGTGGCAACGGTCGACGGCACGATATAGCGGCTGACTGTCGCCTTCAGGGCGGTCTTGCCGTTGCCGAAGAGATCGTAGGCAACGCCGAGCCGTGGATCGAGATCCTTGTACAGCGGCACCTTCGACAGTGCATCGAAATGGCGCGGGCCAATCCAGGTGCCGCCCTTCGCATCCTGCGCGTCGACCCGGTTGTTCAGATAGTCGAAACGAAGCCCCACATTGGCCGTGAGCCGCTTGTGGGTCCAGGTGTCCTGCACATAGACGCCGAGATCGGCGACCAGCCGTTCGCGGGCGGTGTAGGGGGTCGTTCTGACCGTGACCTGAAACGGTTGACCGAGACGGGCGATCAGCGCCGTGTCGTGACTGGTGTAGACATCGGTGACCGCCGGACCTTCCTGCAGCGTGAACCCGACCTTCAGCGCATGCGACCCCGGCACGTACGACAGGGCGCCGCGGTACGACCGGAGCGACGTGTAGTTCCTCGAGAAGGTGCCCGAGTAAGCGCCGAAGTTGATGCCGGTGGTCTGTTCGGTGACCGGGTACCCGGTGGACGATGCCGCGTCCTCGACGGGCTCGCGCGTCCAGATCTCGGTCATGTTGCCAGCCGCGGCCTCGAAAAGCATCTTCGGGCTCAGGGTCGAGCGGAACGTCAGCGTCTCAAAGTGATTCAGGGGAAGGTTCTGAAGGTTCGATGCCTCGGGCTGCTCGGTGCTGACCAGTGTCCAGTGTTCAGTCTGGCGAGGTGCCAGGTTGAAGTAGCCCGACAGCTTGTTCTTCGGCGATATCTGCCACGTGAGTCTGCCGTCATAGCTCCCGTTGGTCTGGGTTTCGGTTCCAGGACGGCTGGGGTCTGCGTCGTAAACCAGATCGAACGGGTTCTTCTCGTAGAACGTGTTCGTGCGAATCTGCTTGTAACCCCAGTAGCGATGCGCGGTCCAGAACCAGAGCTTGTCCTGCTTGATCGGGCCGCCAAGCGCCGCGCTGGTGTCGTAGATGTGCAGGATGCTGTCGGCGGTGGTGACGCCACTGGCCCTGAGTGCATCGTCGACGTTGTTGGTCTGGAGCGCGTCATTGGCGAAGTTGGCGAACGCCGAGCCGCTGAACCGGTTGCCGCCGTCCTTCGGGATGATGTTCACGCGCACGCCGCCGCCGCCGGTCTCCGCGGAAATCGCACCGAACTCGTAGCTGAGTTCCTGGGTCGACGCATCGTTGGTCGACAGGCCCGTGCAGGCGTAGTTGCACGCCATGTTGGCGATCATCAGGCCATCGAGCTGCACGATCCGATCGTTGAACGATCCGCCGTGCGCCTTCAGCTGATTCTGGTGTTCACCGGCCGAGCCGCCGACGTCGTTCTGGTTACTGAAGACGCCAATCGTCATGACACCGATCGTCGACCAGTTCTTCGAGGTCGGCATCGCGTCGATCACTTCCTTGTCGACCACCTGTCGCTTGATGACGCTCTGCGTGTCGACGAGAGGCGATTGCCCCGACACGACGATTGTTTCCTCTAACGAGCCGATCTTGAGGTCGGCGTTCACCGTCGCGGTGAACCTCGCCTCGAGGTCTATGCCCTCGCGTTTGAAGGTCGAGAAGCCGACGAGCGAGAACGTGACGGTGTAGGTGCCGGGCCCCAGGTCGACGATGCGATACTGCCCCTGCGAGTCCGTGATGGCAGAGCGCACCTTCTCGATCAGCGCTGGGCTGCTTGCCTCAACCGTCACGCCGGGCAGGACGGCACCGCTGGCATCTCGAACGACTCCCGTAATCGCGCTGGCCGCCTGCGCGAAAACGCTCGCTGGCGCAAACAGCCCGACGAGCAGCCCGATCGCTATCAAACTCGTCCCCTTCCGCATACCACCTCCTGGGATGAACCGCCGCCGTTGATGCTGGACTGCGCAACAGCGACGTGCGCGCGAGCGTGAAGTGCTGACACGAACAATTTTCGGCGCCGTCGTTGGCGACCAGAGACTACACCGACGTCAGCCAGGCTCAGAGAACAAACAGGAGATTCACGAGTTCCGTACGCCCCGACCACCAGATGGATCCACTTTCTTGAATGGCCAGCCGGCGACTCAGTTCCGAGCGCTATACTGTCGCCATGTTGCGGACGCCGACACGCGCCGCCGCGACTCTGGCCCTGCTGCTGTGTGCGGCGGCACGAGCGAGCGCGGCAGACTGGCCGCCCGTTTTCACCACGGATGTCGCGCCGATCATCTTCACCGCGTGCACCGGCTGCCATCGCCCGGGCGGAGACGCGCCGTTCAGTCTGACCACCTACGATGAGGTCCGCCGGCGCGCCGGACTCATCGCGACGGTTACGAAGAGCCGCTACATGCCGCCATGGAAACCCGAGCCGGGATTCGGTGAGTTTGCGGAGGAGCGGCGTCTCGATGGGAATCAGATTGAGGTGCTGCGCGCCTGGGCGGCGGCAGGCGCACCACAAGGTCCGCGGGACACACTCCCAGCGCTCCCCGCGTTTGGTGGCGGTTGGCTGCATGGCACGCCCGACGTTGTTCTCGAGCTCCCCACTTACACCCTTCGAGCAGATGGCGCGGACGTCTTCCGGAACTTCGTGGTCACCGTTCCGGGCAGCGGCACGCGATACGTGCGGGGACTGCAGTTCCGACCGCGAAGCGTCGCCGTGCACCACGCCAACATTCGCGTCGACCGCACACTCGCCTCACGCCAGTTGGATCAGGCCGATCCTGGCGCCGGTTATGAGGGACTGATTCTCCACTCGGCGGATTATCCGGACGGCCACTTTCTCGGCTGGACGCCGGGACAAGCGCCGCCGCTCGGCGGCGATGATCTCTCGTGGCGCCTCGAGGGTGGGTCCGACATGGTGGTCCAACTGCATCTACGCCCCACCGGGAAGGTCGAGAAGGTGCAGCCGATCGTCGGCCTGTATTTCACCGACACACCGCCGTCGCGAACGCCGTCGATCATGCGCCTTGGACGACAGAATCTCGACATTCCTGCGGAAGAGAGCAACTATCGCGTCACCGACTCCTTCGTCCTTCCAGTTGACGCGCAGGTGCAGGCCATTCAGCCGCACGCTCACTACCGGGCCACCCGGGTCGACGCGTGGGCCACACTCCCTGATGGCACCCGGCGCCCTCTCGTCCGCATCAACGATTGGGACTTGAACTGGCAGGACCAGTATCGTTATGCGGCTCCGTTCTGGTTGCCGGCCGGGACCACGATCGGCATGGAGTACACGTTCGACAATTCCGCGGCGAACCCGCGAAATCCCGATCGTCCTCCCGCGCGTGTTCCCTGGGGCTGGCGCTCGTCGGACGAAATGGCCGATGTCTGGCTGCAGGTGCTCACGAGATCCGAGATCGATCGCGGCACGCTCCAGCAGCAGATCGACCTGAAGATGCTGGCCGAAGATGCGGTCGGTAGTGAAGTGTTGCTGCAGCGAGAGCCCAATCACATTGCCCTTCGCAATGACACGGCATTGATCTACATGAGGCTCGGCCGACCGGCCCTGGCGTTGCCGCACTTCGAAGCGGTCACGCGTCTCGATCCCGCGTCGGCCAGTGGCTGGTACAACGAAGGCGTTGCGCTCGAAGCGATGGGCCGGAAGAGTGACGCTGCCGAGCGCTACCAGCGTGCAGCGCATCTGAAGCCGGATTACGCCGCCGCACACATCAACCTGGGCAGCCTCATGGTCGCCGAGGGACGATTCGATGCGGCGCGACGCGAGTACCAATTGGCGGTCGCGGCAGACCCGGCCAGTGCCGATGCGCACGCCAACCTGGCGTTCGTGCTGCTGGCGCTCGAGCCCGATGCGGCACTCATGGAGTTGGATCGGGCACTGCAGCTTGATCCCAACCGACTGCGACGACTTACCCCTTTCGTCTGGCTGCTCGTGGCGCAGCGCGACCCTGCTGCTCGTCGCGTGCAGCAGGGTCAAGCCCTCGCCGAGCGCATCGCAACCGCCACGAACCGTCGCGACCCCTCGGTGCTCGACGCCCTGGCCGCTGCGCAGGCCGCGAACGGTCTGTTCGATGATGCGATCGCCAGCGCCACGGAAGCCATACGGCTCACGCCCGGCGGCGAATCGTCGCCAGAGGCGCAGGAGATTCGCGCTCGCCTGAACCTCTATCGTGCGCACCGCACCTTCGCGCTGCCCTGACGACCAGCGCGATCTGCTGGCATAGCCCTGGGAGAAGTCGGCAGGAGTACACTCGCCGATTGGAGAACGGATCCTGAACTCAGACAGTCCCGTATCGTCCGACGCCCAGCGGTTCGTCGACACGCTCGCTGCATTCGGCACGGTTCTAGCCACCAAGCTGTATCGCATGCAGCTCGATCATCGGGCTGGTGTCCCCGTGCTCCCCTGCCTCGATCATGAGGCGATGTTGCATGAAGGGATTCACCCGCACACCGCGGCCTACGTGCAGGATGCCGGCGGGTGCCTCCACGAGGTGGTGTTCATCCCTGCCGCGCGTCGGCTGGATGTGGAGGTCGCCTCCACACTCGGTGAGTGCTCGGGGGAGTCGCAGCAGCAGTTCGTCGCTGAACTGCACCGGCGCTATCCCGGCTACGGGGTTCGGCTTGTCCAGCCCTCGCGCCTGCGCGGCGAGTACCGGGTCATGAAGGCCTGCCGGGCACAGGTGACGCTGCGCGACGTCCTGCTGGGAGAAGACCTCGATCGGACGAAGGCCTCGATCGAGCGGCTTCAGCTGATCAGTTCGCTCATGGAAAAGCAATCACGATCGGCTTCATGGGGCGCACGGACAGTCATGACGCCGCTCATCGCCGTCGCGGGTTTTCTCACCTACGAGGTTCTCGGGACGCTGGGCGGGAGTCTGGGCTCCGGCACGATCATCGCCGTGCGCTACGCCGTGATTACGGCGGTGGGCGGGTTCTTCCTCTACTACGGGGTCAAGGCAGTCCAGTTGACCGAAATGGCCAACCGCGTCTGGAAGCGCTCCGCCGAGTATTCCCTGATCCTCAGCGAGCGACGCAAGCTGCGGGTTTGAGGCGCGACTCGCACACGCCCACGCGGCACAAACTCTCCAGCGGGCCACTGCGCGGGACAGACTCCTGCGGCGGACCGCATAGGACAATCAACGGATGCGCGTGGCGATCGGCGCCGATCACGCCGGATACCTCCTCAAAGAGCACCTCAAGCAGACGCTGCAGCGGCTCGGTCACACCGTGGAGGACCTCGGCACCGACAGCGAAGCGTCAGTGGACTATCCGCCCATCTGCATGGCGGTGGGACGAGCGGTCGTCGGGAAAGCGGCGGACCGCGGCATCGTGCTCGGCGGCAGCGGCCAGGGCGAACAGATTGCGGCGAACAAAGTCGCCGGTGTTCGCGCCGCGCTCTGCAACGACCTGTTCACCGCGAGACTCTCGCGAGAGCACAACGACGCGAATGTCCTCTCGATGGGCGGTCGCATTGTCGCATTCGGCCTGGCGGACGAAATTCTCGAGCTGTGGCTGAACACGCCGTTCGCCGGCGGACGGCATCAGCGCCGTCTTGACCAGATCGCCGAAGCTGAAGCCGCGGCCCGGTAGTAATTGCAGGACCAAACGATGCCTACAGAAACAACCAGGCTCCCGATGTGGCGCACCCTTGCGGAAACCGACCCTGTCGTCGCCACTGCGGTGAGGAACGAAGTCGGGCGTCAGAACACCGGCCTCGAGCTGATCGCGTCGGAGAACTTTGTCAGTCGCGCCGTGCTCGAAGCCGCGGGGTCGGTGCTCACGAACAAGTACGCCGAGGGCTATCCCGGGAAGCGATATTACGGCGGCTGCGAGTTCGTGGATGTCGTCGAGCGCGCCGCGATTGACCGCGCCAGACAGCTCTTCGGCGCCGACCACGCGAACGTGCAGCCGCATTCGGGCGCTCAGGCCAATATGTCGGTGTTCCTCAGCGTGCTCAAGCCAGGAGACACCGTCCTCGGCATGAACCTCGCCCACGGCGGACACCTGACGCACGGACATCCGCTCAATTTCTCCGGCCAGCTCTATACGATCGTTCCCTATGGCGTTCGCAAGGACGACGAGCGGATCGACTACGACGAGCTGGACCGCCTCGCCGATGAGCGCAAGCCGAAGCTGATCATCGTCGGTGCGAGCGCCTACTCGCGGGTGATCGATTTCGCCCGCGTCCGGGCCGCGGCCGACCGGATCGGCGCGATCGTGATGACCGACATGGCGCACATCGCCGGCCTCGTCGCGGGCGGCGTGCACCCCAGTCCGGTGCCGCACTCGGACTTCGTGACGACCACCACGCACAAGACGCTTCGCGGACCGCGCGGCGGCATGGTGCTGTGCCGCGAGCAGTACCAGAAGGATCTCGATCGCAGCGTGTTCCCCGGCGTGCAGGGCGGCCCGCTGATGCACATCATCGCGGCCAAGGCGGTGTGCTTCAAGGAAGCGCTGGAACCGGCATTCGCCGATTACCAGCGACAGATCGTCGCCAACGCGTCGCGGCTCGCCACGGTTCTGAGCGGCGCCGGGTTCCGGCTGGTGAGCGGCGGCACCGACAATCACCTGATGCTCGTCGACGTGTTCTCGCAGGGCATTACCGGCAGGGACGCGGAAGCGGCCCTCGGCAAGGCCGGCATCACCGTGAACAAGAACGCCATTCCCTTCGATCAGAACAAGCCGATGGTGGCGAGCGGCATCCGCATCGGCACGCCCGCGATTACCTCGCGCGGCCTGCGCGAACCCGAGATGGACCTTGTCGGTGAACTGATCGCACGCGCGCTCAAGACCCCCGACGATGACCGCGCGCTGACGATGGTGCGCGAGGAAGTCGAACGGCTGTGCCTGAAGTTCCCGCTGTATCCGGACTCGCTGGCCTGACGGCCGCGGTGTTCCGCGCCGGCGGCGCCCTGTCGCGGGCCCTGCCGGATTTCGAGCCGCGTGCGGGTCAGGCCGAAATGGCCGCGCACGTGGCGGACGTCTTCGACAGGGGCGGAGTGCTGCTGGCCGAAGCCGGCACGGGTACCGGCAAAACGCTCGCGTACCTGGTCCCCGCCATACTCAGCCGCGAGCGGGTGCTGGTGTCGACCGGCACGAAGAACCTCCAGGAACAGATCTACTTCAAGGACATCCCGACGCTGCGACAGGCGCTGGACGTGCCCTTCACCGCCGCGTACATGAAGGGGCGCGCGAACTACCTGTGCCTGCATCGCCTCGATCTGTTGAACGAGGGGCAGGGCGCGGCATCCCGCGATGTGTTCCTGCCGATGGTGCAGGAATGGGCGACCCACACCGAGACGGGCGATCGTGCCGAGCTCGAGGACCTGCCGGAAGACCTGCCCTTCTGGAGTGAAGTGTCCGCGACCGCCGAGACGTGTCTGGGCACCGAGTGCAGTCGCTACGACGACTGTTTCGTAACGAAGATGCGCCAGCGGGCGGCGGCCGCCGACGTGGTGATCGTGAATCATCACCTGCTCTGTGCGGATGCGGCGGTCCGGCAGAACGCATACGGCGAAGTCATTCCCTCCTGCAGTTACGCCATCGTCGACGAGGCGCACCAACTGGAGGACGTCGCCACCCAGTACTTCGGGTTCTCGATCAGCACCTACCGGCTGGAGGACTACGCGCGCGACGTCGAGCGCTTCATCCGCTCCGGCGCCGCGACCACTCGCAGCGCGCAGGACGAACTGCAGAAGGGCGTCGATCGGCTGCGCGAGCACGCGCGGGCGTTCTTCGCCGAGGTGGCGTTCGCGCATCGGACCAACGAGCGGGTCCGCGGCGAGGAGCGCGTCCGCGCGACCGACGAGTCGCTGTCACACACGCGCGAGGTCGCCGCCTATCTGGCCGGATCGCTGGATCTGCTCGAGGCCGCGTTGGCGCTGCTCAAGCCTGCTGAGAGCCCCGCCGACGGGGAGAAGGCGGCGCCGTTCGACAGCGCGGCACTCGCGCGCAGAGCGGGCGAGATTCGCGACGAACTGCGCTTCCTGCTGCGGGCAGGAGACCCTGCCTACGTGTACTTCGTCGAGTTCAGGGCGAAGGGGGTCTTTCTCCGGGCGTCACCGATAGACGTGTCGGAGATCGTTCGCGATCTCCTGCTGGATCGCGTCCGGGGCACGGTGCTGACGTCGGCGACGCTGACGGTGGACGGCACATTTGATTACCTCCGCGCCAGGCTTGGGATCACCAGCGCCGACGAGGTCAGGCTGACCTCGGAATTCGATTACACGACGCAGGCGCTGCTGTATCTGCCGCAGCGCATGCCGGACCCGCGATCGCCTGAGTTCACGATGGCGGCGGGACGGCAGGTCGTCGAACTCCTGAAGCGCAGCCGCGGCCGCGCATTCGTGCTCTTCACGAGCTACGCGTCACTGCGGGCCGTTCAAGCGATTGCCGAGATGGCGCTGGAGTTTCCGATGCTGGTCCAGGGAACCGCGCCCAGGTCGCAGTTGCTGGCCCAGTTCCGCTCGACGCCCAACAGTGTGCTCTTCGCCACGTCGAGTTTCTGGCAGGGAGTGGATGTCGCGGGCGAGGCGCTGAGCTGCGTGATTGTGGACAAACTGCCCTTCGCCTCCCCGGCTGATCCGATCACCGCGGCACGCATCGACGCGATCCGCGCCCGTGGCGGCGAGCCGTTCGGCGAGTACCAAGTGCCTCTCGCGATCCTGTCCTTGCAGCAGGGCTTGGGCCGGCTGATCCGTCACCGAACCGACCGGGGTGTCCTCGCTGTCCTCGATCCGCGACTGCGAACCAAGGGGTATGGCCGCCGGTTCATCGCATCCGTCCCGCCAGCCCCGGTGGTATACGAATTGGATGCCGTCGAAGCCTTCTTTTCGATCGTGTAAGATAACGACGATCTATTAGTTACCGTCACCTTCCTTAGGAGGATTTTATGGTCCGCCGAATCTGCGGCCGGCCGTCGTGGCTCTTCACGGTCGCGCTGATTGCATCCCTGATGGCCGCCGTTCCGGCGTTCGCTCAATCGACCGGCATGGTCAAAGGTGTGGTCAACGACGACAAGGGTCAGCCGGTTGCCGACGCCAAGGTCACCATCGAAATGAACGGGGGCACCGGGCGCAAGTTCGAAACCAAGTCGAACAAGAAGGGCGAGTACATCCAGATCGGGCTCGCCTCTGGTTCGTACAAAGTGGTCGCCGAGAAGGACAAACTGGGTTCGGCGCCGGTCACTGTCACGGTGCGCGCCAATACCACCCAGGAAGCCAACCTGCTGCTCGCGATGGCGAGCGCGGCGGCCACCAACGACGCGAAGGCCAAGAACGCGGCCATCACGAAGGTGTTCGACGAGGGTGTGGCGCTCAGCAACGCCGGGCAGCACGACGAAGCGATCGCCAAGTTCAACGAGGCAATCGCGATCATCCCGACCTGCTACAACTGCTACAACAACATCGCCTTCAGCTACACGGCCAAGAAGGACTTTGCAAACGCGGAAACCGCGTACAAGAAGTCGATCGAAGTGAAGCCGGACGATGCAGCTGCATACGTGGGGCTCGCGGGGATTTACTTCAACACCGGCAAAGCCGCCGAAGCGAAGCCGCTGGTCGAGAAAGCCGTTTCGCTCGACGCGTCGAACGCCGACGCGCATTACATCTACGGCATGACGCTGGTCGCCGAAAACCCGGCCAAGGCCAAAGCGGAGTTCGAGGAATTCGTCAAGCTCGCGCCGACCGCTCCGAATGCCGCCATCGCCAAGCAGTTGATCACCGAACTCGAGAAGCAAATCAAATAACTTCTCATTTGGCGATTTGACGAGTTGACGAATGAGCGACTGGCAAAGAACGAACTGACGATTGGTCAACGTCTCTGAGCTTTCCACCAGGCTGAGTGGCGTCCGCGAGCGAATCGCGGACGCCGCCACGCGGTCCGGCCGACTCCCCTCCACCGTCCGTCTCGTCGCGGTCTCCAAAACCTTCCCCATCGAAGCAATCCGCGCCGCGGCCGCTTGCCATCAGGTCGATTTCGGCGAAAACAAGGTCCAGGAAGGGCAGGCGAAGATTCTCGCGGCCGGGAGCCTGCCACTGCGGTGGCATCTCATCGGACACCTCCAGTCGAACAAGGCCAGGAAGGCTGCTGCCGCCTTCGACGTGATTCACACCATCGATTCCGTCGATCTGCTGCGGAGAGTTGACGCGGCAGCGGCCGAGAAGGGACGGACAGTTGACGTCCTGATCCAGGTGGACCTGGCGCGCGAGCCGACCAAGCACGGCGCGCCGGAAGCAGACGTACCCGACATTATCGAGGCGGCCGCGTCGTGCAGGTCCGCGCGCCTGGTCGGACTGATGCTGCTGCCGCCGGCCAGCGACCGTCCCGAAGACGCCAGACGTCACTTCGCGGCCCTCAGAGAACTCCGGGACCGCTATTGCCGCGACGGCATCCCACCCTCCATGCTCGGCGAGTTGTCGATGGGCATGAGCCACGATTTCGAGGTGGCCGTCGAAGAAGGGGCGACGATGGTCCGCGTCGGGTCGGCCATTTTCGGCGAACGTTCCTATCCCTGATCCCCGATCCCTGATCCCTGATCCCTGATCCCTGATCCCTGATCCCTGATCGCTGTTCCCTGATTCCCTGTTCCTGATCCCCTCCCCGCTATATACGTCCCTGTCGTTGAGGCCGATACCTGAAGACAACACCTCTGAAGGTCATCAGCCCATGAACGTCAGCCCACTCGACCTCCGACAGCAGAAATTCAAGACCGCGTTCCGCGGTTACGATCCGGTTGAAGTCTCCTCATTTCTGCTCGCCGTTGCCGACGACTACGAGCAGGCACTGCGCGAAACCGATCGGCTCCGCCAGGAAGTGGCCCGGCTGGAAATGGTCGTTCGAGGCCATGTCGAGCAGGAAAAGAGCCTGCAGAACACGATGATCACGGCCCAGCGCCTGTCCGACGACATCAAGGCCGGCGCCGAAGAGGAAGCACTCCGCATCATCAGGGAGGCCGAGAGCCGCTCGGTGCTCCTCCTCGAAAAGACACAGGCGCGGGTCGAGGATATCCAGCGCGACATCGATGGCCTCAAGCTGAAACGGCGCGACGTCGAGACCTCCCTCGAAGCCAGCATTCAGACGCTGCGCAACACCCTGGAATTCGTCCGCGAACAGGATGCCCGCGATCGCGAGGAACGGCTGCTCTCGTATCGGCCGCGGCTCGTCGAGCCCGAAGCCAAAACCGGGTGATTCACGCGACAGCCACCGGCGTCGAAATCGACGTCCGCGTCATTCCACGTGCGGCAAAATCCGGCATCGCCGGCGAACGCGACGGCCGCGTGCTGGTCCGCCTGGCGGCTCCACCAGTGGAAGGAGCGGCCAATCAGGCGCTCATCGCGCTGTTTGCGAATCTGTTCGAACGTCCGAAGCGAGCCGTGCGGGTGGTGTCAGGCGAGAAGAGCCGCGCGAAACGCGTGGCGATAGACGGTGTGACCGCTGCGGACGCCGCGGCGCGGCTGTCAACACCGTAGGCGTCCCTGCCGCCTGGCAGCCACTGATGCCACCGCCGCGCTCGTCCATGGGGCGCCGGTCTCCGCCAAAGCGTCCTGGTGCGGTGGTGCCGTGGTGCGGTGCGGTGCTACTGCCGGAACATCGCAGGCGGAATCACCTCGAGCGACAGGCCGAAGTGCCAGGGATACTCGTAGCTGGGCACGACCTCGATGGGCTTGTCGTACCAGCCTTCCACGAAGACCCTCCGCTCCTCACGCTCGATGCTCACGTTGTCCTCGTCGAGCGGAATCTCGTACTGCGCCGCGAGGTCGACGATGCGCGCCATCAGTTCGGTGTCGTTCTTCGCCTTGAACATCGCGGCATCGCGGATAGCGTCCCTGAACTTGATGTAGGTCAGGTACTCCGACCCGATATGGTAGGCCGCGTTGGCGAGGAGCGCGACGACGGCGAGCTTGAGGAACAGCTTGATCACGTCGGTTCAGTCTCTATCGGCACAAACGGCAGCCGAGAGCAGTGGCGCCGTCAATCATCTGATCTGGTGCAGCATCCGATCCCAGCGCGTTCGTGTGAAGAAGTGCGCGAACACGGAACCCAGGCCCTTGACGGTGTCGGCCGCCCCGGTGCCCTCGTAGTCTTCGCGCTCCGATTCATAGGACCAGTAGATGATGAGCGCCTTGCCCTTGACGTAATCGCGCGGCAGGAAGCCCCAGTACCTGCTGTCCTGCGAGTTGTCGCGGTTGTCGCCCATCACGAAATAATGATTCGAAGGAACCGTGACCGGGCCGTAGCGCTCGCGTACGTCGAGCGACGTGATCTCGCTGGCGGCATGACTGCCGGGCGGCTCCAGGAAATGCACGTACGGCTCGTCGAGCGGCGTCCCGTTGACGTAGACCTTCTTCTGGCGCAGCTCGATCGTCTCACCGGGCAGCCCAATCACGCGCTTGATGAAGTCGCGCTCGGGCTCCTCCGGATACTTGAACACCACCACGTCGCCGCGGCGAATGGTCCCGAGCGGCAGAACCGCCTTCTCGACGCTCGAGGCGCTCGGGCCGAAGACGAACTTGTTGACGAGCAGATGATCGCCGATCAGGAGGTTGTTCTCCATCGATCCGGTCGGGATCTTGAACGCCTGCACGACGAAGGTGCGGATGAACAGCGCCAGGATGACGGCGATGACGATCGATTCGAAGTACTCGCGGAGAGTCGATTTCCGGAACTCGCGTCTCATTCGCTGTCAGTCCCCATCTTGAGCACGGCGAGGAACGCTTCCTGCGGGATCTCCACCTTGCCGACCCGCTTCATGCGCTTCTTGCCTTCCTTCTGCTTCTCGAGCAGCTTGCGTTTGCGCGAGATGTCGCCGCCGTAGCACTTGGCCAGCACGTTCTTGCGCAGCGCCTTCACCGACTCGCGGGCGATGATGCGGCCGCCGATCGCCGCCTGAATCGCGACCTCGAACATCTGCCGTGGGATCAGCTCGCGCATTTTCGACGCCAGCAGGCGTCCGCGGTCGTACGCCATGTCGCGGTGGACGATGATGGAGAGCGCGTCGACGGGATCGCCGTTCACCAGGATGTCCAGCTTCACCAGCGGCGACGGCCAGTAGCCGGTCACATGATAGTCGAGTGACGCGTAGCCCCGGGAAATGGTCTTGAGCTTGTCGTAGAAGTCGAGCACGACCTCATTGAACGGGAGCTCGTAGGTGATCAGCACGCGGTCCGAGGCGAGATATTCGAGCGACTTCTGCACGCCGCGCTTGTCCTGGCAGAGCTGCAGCACGCCGCCCACGTGATCGACCGGCGTGAGGATCATCGCCGTGATGACCGGCTCTTCGATCTTCTCGATGCGGCCGGCGTCGGGCAGCTTCGCCGGGCTGTCGATTTCCTGCACCACACCATCGGTGGTCGTCACTCGGTAGAGCACGCCCGGTGCGGTCGTCACCAGGTCGATGTCGAACTCGCGCTCCAACCGCTCCTGCACGATTTCCATGTGCAGCAGGCCGAGGAAGCCGCACCGGAACCCGAAGCCCAGAGCGACGGAGGTTTCCGGCTCGTAGAAGAAGGACGCGTCGTTGAGCCGCAGCTTCTCGAGCGCGTCGCGCAGCTCGGGGTACTCATGGCCTTCCACCGGGTAGAAGCCCGCGAACACCATCGGCTTCAGTTCCTTGAAGCCGGGGAACGGCTCGACCGTGCGCCGATTCGTTTCCGTGATCGTGTCGCCGATCTTGGCGTCGCTGATCTTCTTCACGTTCGCGACGACGAATCCGACTTCGCCGACGCCCAGTTCCTCCACGGGGATGGCCTTCGGGGTGAAGATCCCGAGCTGCTCGGCCTCGTAGTCCTGACCTTCGGCCATGAACGTGATCTTCATGCCCTTCCGCATCGTCCCGTCGATGACGCGGATGACGATGACCACGCCGCGGTAGGGGTCGTACCAGGAATCGAAGATCAGCGCCTTCAGCGGTGCGTCGGGGACGCCACGGGGAATCGGCAGCCGCTCGACGATCGCCTCGAGAATCTCGTGAACGCCGGTGCCCATTTTGGCGCTGGCGAGAATCGCCGTGCTGCCGTCGAGCCCGACGATCTCGTGCAGCTGGCGCCGCGCCTCCTCGGGCTGCGCGCTTGGCAGGTCGATCTTGTTGATGACCGGGATGATCTCGAGACTGTTCTCGACCGCAAGGTAGGCGTTGGCGAGGGTCTGCGCTTCGACGCCTTGTGATGCGTCGACGAGAAGCAGTGCCCCTTCGCAGGCTGCCAGCGAGCGGGTGACCTCGTAGGAAAAATCCACGTGGCCAGGCGTATCGATGAGATTGAGGACGTATTTCTCGCCAGAATCGGCGGTGTAGTGCAGGCGGACCGGGTGCGCCTTGATCGTGATGCCACGCTCACGCTCCAGATCCATGGCGTCGAGGACCTGCGCTTCCATCTCGCGGGCTTGCAAAGCTCCGGTCATTTCGAGGAAGCGGTCGGCGAGCGTCGACTTGCCATGGTCGATGTGGGCAATGACCGAGAAGTTGCGGATGTAGCGTGGGTCCATGTATTTGTGCGGCCGGTACGACCCTTCATTATACCGGTCGGATCGGGTGGCTTACACGCTCGAAGCCGATCCCGGACGCCAAATCGGGCCGTGGCGGGCGATTGGCGGCAGGCCCGGATTCGGGACACTACCGCGAACTGTTGCGGGCGCAACGATGGAATAATCGCTCGCGTGAACGACCTGATCCGGCGTCGATTGCCTGTCGCGCTCTGTGCGCTGGCCGCGGTCGGCCTGGCAAGCGCGGTCCTGTCGTTCGTTTACGGTCGCCCTGCCCCTCGTGTGAGACGCGCGGTGGCGGGTGTCGCCAGGCCGGTCCTGCCAGGTCCGCCCGAACGGCCGTTCCTGATGTACGTGAGCCTGGCAACCGACGACACGTTCAAGCGCGTCGTCATGGCGCCACTGGCTGCTCCAGATGGTCCCCGTTACGTGACGCCTCTCACTTGCGAGCGGGTGTACTACTCGGGTTCGCGAGGCGTGTGCCTCGAAACGCGATCGACGGCGCCTGAGGCCACCATGCACCTCGCGCACGTTTTCGACGAGCACTTCACCCGTCGTCACACGATGGTCCTGACCGGTCCACCCAGTCGGGTCCGCCTCTCCTCCGATGGCCGGCGCGCGGCATTCACGGTCTTCGATGAGGGACACTCGTATGCGGATGGTGTGTTCTCGACGCGAACGACCATCGTCGACGCGATGGAAGGCACCGTGATCGGCGATCTCGAAAGCTGGAAGATCACGCGTGACGGCAAGCCGTTCGTCAATCGCGACTTCAATTTCTGGGGCGTCACGTTCGCGGCCGACGGCAACCGCTTCTACGCAACGCTGCGCACGCAGGGCACCGCCTATCTCATCGAGGGCGATGTCGATGCGCGGACGGCGAGCGTGCTGCTGCGGGGCGCCGAGTGTCCGTCGCTGTCGCCTGACCAGAGGCGTGTCGCGTTCAAGAGACGCCTCGGCGGCTCGCAAGGCTGGTGGCAGATCGCCGTGCTCGATTTGCAGACGCGGACCGTCCGTCTGCTGAGCGGCGAGACCCAGAGCGTGGACGACCAGGTGGAGTGGCTCGATGCCCTGAACCTTATCTATTTCCGTCCCAGCACGGCTGGCAACATCATCTGGCAGCTGTCCGCAGACACCGGCGGGCCAGCGAGGCCGCTCGTGCACGCCGGGTTCTCGCCAGCCGTCGTGCGGTAGGTCGGCGCGGGGCGAGTGGGAAGGTGTCCCGCGGGTTTCTCGGTCATTTCTTGTTCCTTGTGGCGAGGTCATAGATCAGGCCACCGACTCCGCCCGCGGCCGCGCCAACGGCGGCGCCCTTCTTGCCACCGGTCAACGCGCCGATCGCTGTTCCCCGCGCCGGCGCTTCCGCCGATGATGAGCACTTCCTTCTCCCAGGACCGCGCCTTCGGCTGCTGCACGGCGGCTCTACGCTCGACGATGACCGGTGCCCGGGTAACCTCGGTGCGACTCACGTTGTCCCCGAGCCGCACGGGATGCAGTCCCTGCGGGTCCATCACATAGACCGCCTCGGGTGCGCTCGCTGCTCTTTGCGGAATGAAAAGGTGTCCCTGGCTTCCATCCGCGAGGGTGATCGGCACCAGCGTGCCCTTGATCGGCCCGTCGGCTGTGGCGATGGTGTCGACGTACGCGCCTGACAAGCCGTAGCGTTGTTCGATCTGTTGTGCGCTCATAGCCTGGACGTCACGCGTGCACGAAGTTAAAAATGTCGCGGCCAATGAGGTGAACACGAGTGTGGCGATGAGTCTCATGATGATTCCTTGCGTGTGCCTTGCTGCACACGCCTGTCCTCTGCAGCCCAGTCGGAGTCCTGATGCTCGTCGGACCTGGTTGTTCGATGGATGAAGGCGGCGGCGATGCGAGAGGTGCACGGACGATGAGTTCGTTGATGACGTGTCTGACGCCTGTCGAGCACGAATCCGGCGTCCTTCTTCGCCTGCAACCAGTGACATGCGGCTGAGTTCACTGTAGGGCCTATCGCCGTCGGAGCCTGTTCCCGATTGCACACGAGGCCGGGCGCACGAGGGAGCGGGCTTGGACAGGCTCCGCACGTTGTGCCTCGAACGGACATGGCCGGCGCTGCGTCACGCAGCCGGCGCAGCGGCTTCTACGATGTGTCTATCTGGTGTGGACGAACGACGCCGCGCGCCAATGCCGAACGGCAGCAGCCTGGACCCGAATCACCTGCGGTCGCCCGTGGTGGACATGGCGAAGCGCTCCACCGCCTGGGCCCCGCGTGCAACCTCGTGGGCTCCCCGGGCCACGGACTCTGCAACATCGTCGCTGACGTCCTGTCCCTTCCGCGCAAGCTCGCTGACCGCGGCGCCGACGCCGGTACTCGCGTCGTGGTACCGGGCGGATGTCCGCTCTGCCAGGCTCCTCGCCGAGGCCGTCAGTCGCCGGCGAAGCTCTGATGCGGCTTTGGGTGCGAGCCACATCATCAGGCCGGCGCCGACGCACGTGCCCGTCATCAGTCCGATCGCGAATCGGTGGTAGCGAGGTGTCTGCTTGTTGATGGTCATGTCCTGGATGCTCATGAGAAGCAGGCTACGCCTCTACACGACGGCCGCGTGTGCACAAGCGCACAGGTGAGGTCGGCTGCGGCCTTGCCGGACACTTCGTCTGATTCGGGCGTCCCTTCAGTGCGATGCGGAGCGGCTCGAACTCCGGTGACTGAGTCGGCGGCACCATGGGAGGCGGTCGGACGACGTGCGCGGTATTGAACAGGCCGAGGGCGACGTGATGCGGAACACTGGTGGCCGATGACTCCAGTCACACGCACCAGGACGCGCGCATGACCTGCAATACGGCGCGTCGCCTTCGGGTTCCGGTACGCGGGGCGCTTGTCGTCCTGACATTGGCAGTCGGCGTAGCCGCAGGCGTCCGGGCAGGTCGTGCCGGCTGCTGCACCTGCGTCCGTGGCGAGTGAACAGGAGATGCGGCAGCGCTACGTGTGGTCGACGCTGGGCATCAGAGGTGCGCTCCGCGCAACGGCATTCGCCAGTTACGACCAGTGGCAGGACCATCCGGCCGCATGGGACAGGACGGCCGGGGCTTTGCGAAGAGAGTGGGCGCGTCGGGACGCGCGAGCGGCCATTGGCGACGTCACCAGTGATCCCGTCGCGAACGCCCTGGCACCAGGATCCGTCATTTACACCGTGCGAGTGCTCTGGATTCGCCCATCGGCTCTGGCATGCGGTCGAGGGACCGCTCACGGCGCGCGGCCGCGATGGCAACAGCGTAGTGTCGGCCTGCCATTGTCAGCGGTATCTTCGCTGGACATATCGTTGCCGCCGGCGTCTGGGAACCGGGGCCGTTTGCCGCCAGCGACGTCATGCGTCGTATCTGCGATCGGTCTGCTGACGAGGGTTGGAATGGACGTGTTTCAGGAGTTCCGCCCGAGACGAGAGAACCGGGCGACGGTTTCGGATCCGGCGCCGACCCTCCCCCCGCGGGATGGACCGTAGCCGTAGGCTCGGGGCGTGTGTGCAGTTCAGGACAGCGCGTTCCCGTCGCCCTTGTTACTTTCACCCCATGAACGATCGTGACGAGATCAGGCGGCTGATCCTCCAAATCGAGCGTGGCGTGCTGGCGCGAGCGCAACTGAAGGTGCTCGTGACTGCTGCCACTTCGGCCCTCACCGGTCACCGGCGCACCTTGCGGGTCCTCCAGGCTCGGGTTACGAACGGAATGCGCGCACGGGCACGGAGCAAATGACATCCACGAAGACTGTAAGGCGACGGCCCCCCAGGGCGCTGCAGAAGGCGCTCACCGGCATTCAGGGTCTGGACGAAATCACGGGAGGCGGGCTGCCGCAGGGGCGCCCCACCCTGGTCAGCGGCGGGGCTGGCTCCGGCAAGACGATGTTCGGCCTCGAGTTTCTGGTTCGAGGTGCCACTCAATACGGCGAACCCGGCGTCTTCATGTCGTTCGAGGAAACGATTCCCGACCTGACCGTCAACGCCGCATCGCTCGGGTTCGACCTGACGACACTGGTGGCCGAGAAGAAGCTGTTCTTCGACCACGTGTTCATCTCGCGAACCGAGATTGCGGAAACCGGGGAGTACGACCTCGACGGCCTCTTCATTCGCATCGCCGATGCCGTGAAGCAGGTCGGGGCGAAGCGCGTCGTGCTGGACACCATCGAGGCCCTCTTCGCCGAATTGCCGAACCCGGGCATCCTGCGCGCCGAGATTCGGCGCCTGTTCGGCTGGCTCAAGCAGCAGGGCCTGACGACTGTCATCACGGCCGAGCGTGACGCGCCCGAAAAGCTGACCCGGCACGGCATCGAGGAGTTCGTCTCGGACTGCGTGATCCTGCTGGATCATCGCAGCCTCCAGGAGATCTCGACCCGGCGTCTGCGGATCGTCAAGTACCGCGGATCGACCCACGGCACCAACGAGTATCCGTTTGTCATCGACGAGCGCGGCATCTCGGTGCTGCCAATCTCGTCTCTGGGCCTTGACCATCCGGCGCCGGTCGAACGCATTTCGACCGGGATCAGCCGGCTCGATGGCATGCTGGGTGGACTCGGGTTCTTTCGGGGAAGCAGCATTCTGCTCTCCGGCTCCTCGGGTGTCGGCAAGACCAGCGTGTCGGCGCACTTCGTGGATGCGGCCTGCCGCCGCGGCGAGCGCTGCCTGTATTTCGCGTTCGAGGAGTCGCCCCGGCAGATCGTCCGCAACATGCGTTCGATCGGCATCGATCTCGAACCGTGGACCCGTCGAGGGTTGCTGCAATTCCAGGCGGCACGTCCCACATACGGCGGGATCGAACAGCACCTGCTGGTGACGCACCGGTGCGTCTCCAGCTTCCGGCCCAGTGTCGTAGTGGTCGACCCGATCACCAACCTGCTGACGGTCAGCACCCTTCACGAGGTACGGTCGATGCTCACGCGAATGGTCGACTTCCTGAAGACGCAGCAGATCACGGCGATCTTCACCAGCCTGACGGCGGGAGGCGGCAGTCTGGAAGCCACCGAGGCTGACGTCTCGTCGCTCATGGACTCGTGGCTCCTGATGCGAACCATAGAGGTGGGCGGCGAGCTGAACCGCGCGCTCTACGTCCTGAAATCGCGGGGCATGGTTCACTCCAATCAGATTCGCGAATTCCTGCTCACTGACGACGGCCTGCGATTGCTGGACGTGTACCTCGGTCCCGAAGGCGTGCTGACCGGCGCCGCGCGCGTGTCGCAGGAAGGACGCGAGAACGCCGCAGGCACATCGCGCCGCCAGGAGCAGGAAGCGCACGAGCGTGAGATCGAGCGCAAGCGCCAGATCTTCGAGGCGCGCCTGCTCATGCTGCGGGCCGAGTTCGAACTGGAGCAGGACGTTCTTCTCCAGAACATCTCCGCATCGAAACTGGTCGACAAGGAAGTACTGCAGGATCGCGGACAGATGACCCGGAGCCGGATCGCTGACACCTCTGCCTACAAGAAAGGGCCGAGCGCGCCAAGGGCGAGGAAACGCTGAATGGCCACGGTCAGGAAGAAAACGCCGACAAGGCGACGGAAATCAGCTTCCTCGAAAGCAGAGATATGGAAGCTCCGGCTTTTCGTGGCGGGCCAGACTCCCAAGTCGATTCGCGCCTTTGCCAACCTCGAGGTGATCTGCGAAAAGCACCTGAAGGGACGTTATCAGATCGAAGTGATCGATCTGCTCGAGCGCCCTGACATGGCGCGCGGCAACCAGATCGTGGCCCTCCCCAGTCTGGTGGTCAATCTTCCGCTGCCGGTCAGGCAAATCATCGGAGATCTGTCCGACACCGACCGGGTGCTGGTGGGAATGGCCCTGCAGAAGGTCGTTGGTTCCACCTGAGGTCTCCTTGAACATGCCCATGACCAAGCCACCCCGCTCCCGTGCCCGCCGGTCGACGCACGTGCTCCGCCTGTTTGTCAGCAGACCTTCCGAGAAATCGGAGCGGGCGGTCGAGAATCTCGAGCGCGTGTGCGAGGAGCACCTGAAAGGTCGGTACGATCTGGTGGTCATCGACATCAGCAAGCAGGCGCAGCTCGCAAGAGACGCGCAGATTGTGGCCGTGCCCACGCTGATCAAGTACCTCCCGCTCCCCTTCCAGCGGCTCGTGGGCGACATGTCGGATCTGAGCCAGGTGCTCGTTGGGCTCGACCTCAGACTGCGTCGCCACACATGATTGACTGGTGCACCATCCTGGCGGGAGTCACCCAGGGGAAGACCCTGGTGAAACTCGCCGACAACGACATCATCTTCAGGCAGGGGCAGCCAGCCGACTCGGTGTACTTCCTCCTCGGAGGCAAGGTCCGACTCGGCGTGGCATCCCATGAAGGCAAGGAAGCGATTGTCGCGACGCTTGGACCGGGCGAGTTCTTCGGGGAGGGCTGTCTTGCCGGTCAACCGTTTCGCATGATGACGGCAGTCGGCGTTGGCGACTGCAGGTTGGCCAGGGTCGAGAAGCCGACCATGGCACGGCTGATCCACGAGCAGCCGGCGTTCGCGGAGATCCTGGTGACACGGCTGGTGACCCGCCTCATTCGATACGAAGCGGACCTCGTCGATCAGCTGTTCAACTCCAGTGAGAAACGGCTGGCACGGTTGCTGTTGCTGCTGTCGCACTTTGGCAACAGGAGCAAGACCGAAACCGTCGTGGCCGGGGTCAGTCAGGAACACCTGGCGCAGATGGTCGGCACCACCCGGTCGCGCATCAACTACTTCATGAACAAGTTCAGAAAACTCGGATTCATCGACTACAACGCCGATGCCGGCCTGACGGTCCACCGCGGCCTTCTCACCGTCGTGCGCAGCGAGCACGATGAATAGCCTCCCGACTAGGGCTGGCTGCTTGATTCCTTCACCGCCTGGGCATTCCGGGCGTCCTGCACCGCTTCCGTGACGGCTTCCTTCACCGCACGCTTGACCACTTTCTTCATCGTGTCCTTGATGTCCGTGTCGTTCAGCAGGTCCTCGCCGGCCCTGGCCACCGCCTTCCTGACCGCCTTCTTCACGCTGATACTGAGCGGGGTCAGTTCCTTCGTGAATACCTGAACGGCTTTCTCGACTTCCTTCCCGGAGATCGCCTCCGGCACGGCCGCGTCTTCAGGCTCGCAAGTGTCTTCCGGCGCTTGCGATGCGACTGATGTCCTCGTGCTCATGTCGACCCAGTCGGACTCGAATGTGGCGACCAGTGTCTTCACGGCTTTGGCGTCCTGGACAATCAGGCCGAGTTCACGCCGCGAGTCCAGTTCCTCGGCGCGCAGGCTCTGGCTGCCGATGAAAGCGCGGCGCCGATCGCGGATGATCGTGCGCGTGTGCGCCGTGTGCCGGCCAGTTTCTGCACGTCGAACGGCGTGCGCCCGGCCACCGAGCCGATGATCTTGATCTCGACGCCCGCCTTCGCTCGTTCCTGCAGGATCCGAAGCATGCCCGTGTCGGAGACCTTCGGGTCGTAGATCAGCAGCTGCGTCTTGGCCCCTTTCAGGAAGCGTTCGAGCGTCTTCCTGGCGTTCGCCGGGCTGACGACGAAGGTGTCGGTCTTCGGAACGTAGCGCTGACCGCGGTGCAGTCGGAACGGAACAGCCGTGCCGCTTCGCGGACCCAGTTGGCGTGGCGTCGTCACGATGCCGAATCCGCGGCTGTGGTCGATATCGAGATGTGTGAAGTTGAACGACAGCACGTAGAGCACGCGGCGGTCGATCAGGATGTACTTGTCGTGGTAGCGGCTCAGGTCGTTGGCGCGTGCGAGCGACGATGATGCCGGCGGCGAGGAGAATCAGGATCGGCGTGTCGCGAACGATCGCCCGGGCGATTGCAATGCGCTGCCGCTGACCGCCGGAAAGGGTCACGCCGCGCTCGCCGACCATGCGTGTCGTAGCCGTCCGGCATGCCGCTCGATGAACTCGTGGGCGTTGGCCAGTTCGGCGGCGCGCAGGATCTCCGTGCGGCGTCGCGTCGGGCTTGCCGTACGCGATGTTCTCCCAGATCGTGGCCCGGAACAGCAGCGGTGTCCTGCAGCACGAAGCTGATCTGATCGCGCAGCGACTTCAGCGTGAATTGCGCGCACGTCGGTGCCGTCGATGCGGATCGATCCCGGCGATCGGATCGTAGAAGCGCGGAATCAGGCTCGACGATGCGTCGTCTTGCCGGCGCCGGACGGCCCCGACGATGGCGGCGACCTGGCCGGCTCGATCGTGAAGCTGACGTCCTTCAGCACGGCGTCTTCGTCGCCGTAGCTGAACGTCGACGTGGTCGAACTCGATCCGCCCCTTGAACCTCGGGGCGCGTGCGTGCGCCCGGCAGGTCGCGTGACGCTGGCTTTCGATGTCCAGGACTTCCTGGATGCGCTCGTAGCCGACGACCGCCTTGGAGACGGTGTCGGTCATCTTCGAGAGGTCGCGCATCGGCTTGTACATCTTTCCGAGATACAAGCACGAAGACGATCAGCACGCCGGCGCTGAGTTCGTCCGGCCAGCGCCAGGCGCGCGCCGTACCACAGCACCAGGCACGTACCCAGGGCGACGATGACTGTCCACCAGCGGCGACAGCCTGGCCTTCAGGCCGCGCGCCTGCAGGCCGGCCTCCACGTTCTCCAGACTCTCGGACTCGAACCGCTGCTGCTCGTAGTCCTCGCGGGCGAAGGCCTGGACGACGCGGATCGAGGTCAGCACCTCTTCGACGACTGGAGAGCAGCTCGCCTTCTTTCTTGCGAACGGCGCGCGACGCCGCTCTTGATGCGGCGGGTGAAGCAGTAGACCACCAGGAAGAGGACCGGCGCGACCGACAGCGCGATCAGGGTGAAGCGCCAGTTGAGATAGAACATGACGCCGATCATGCCGACCAGCGTCATCACGTTGACGAGCATGCCGAGCAGCGCGGAGTTGATGAAGCCCTGGACCGCGTCGATGTCGCTGGTGACCCGGGTGATCAGGTCGCCGCTGCGCGCCGCGTCGTGTTCGGCGAGGGACAGCCGCTGGATGTGGTGATACAGCGTCCGCCGGAGGTCGTGGGCCACCCACTGACCGACGCTGGTGGTGAGATATTTCTCGACGTACGAGCTGACGGCGCCGACGATGGCGATGAGCGCGACGGCGGCGACCGCGAAGTTCAACGATCGCGAAGGCGTTGCTCGCCGCCGAACAACGCTGTGACGATCCGGCCAAGGGCAGGAGAAAGCTTCTTCGACTGCAGGATGTTGTCGACGACGATCTTGATGGGCCACGGCTCGAGAATGTCCGCGACGGTTTCGCCCAGCACGGCGACCATCGCAACGGTCAGCGCCTTCCAGTGAGGCCGACCGCAACTGCGTCGGCCACCTGATGCACGGCTCGGTCACGACCTGGTCGCCGGCATCGGCGACTTTGTACATACTTAGAGCCGATTTCAAAATTGGTGCAGCGTCGGGTCTTCAAACGCGCTCTTAGGCTCATCTCGACGGGGCGCTCCCGGGAGCAGAGCCGAGCGTTCGGAAGTGGGCACCCAGGAGGTTCATGTGCGTATATTCGCGACGCTTGCTACGGTCATCACCGTCGTTGCCATGGCGGGCGCCCAGCCTTCTCCCCGCCAGATCATCACGGCCGGCTCCGTCCCCAACCTGCCGTTCAGCCCGGCTGTGAAGGCGGGCGGATTCGTCTATGTCGCCGGCGCCATCGGCGACGGCTCGACTCCCCTGCCAAAGGGCGACGTCCGCGCGCAGACGAAACAAACGCTCGACGGTATCGCGAAGACACTGAAAGCTGCCGGGTCGAGCCTCGGCAACGCAGCATCCGTCACCGTGTATCTCCGCAACGCCAGCGATTTCGCGGGGATGAACGAGGTGTACGCGACCTATTTCCCCAGCAATCCGCCGGCGCGAACCACCGTCGTGGTGACGCAGCCGCTGGCGAACGCCGACGGTCTGGTCGAGATCTCGATGATTGCGATTCCTGACGGCGGGGAGCGGACGGTCATCCACCCGGCTGACTGGGTGAAGTCGCCCGCCCCGTACAGCTACGGCATCAAGAGCGGCAACACGTTATTCCTGGCGGGACTGGTGAGCCGGAACGGAAAGGACAACGCGAACGTGCCGGGAGACATCACGGCACAAACGAAGACTGTGCTCGACAACGGAGCGGCCATCCTGAAGCAGGCCGGCATGACGTTCGCCGACGTGGTCGCCTCGCGCGTCTACCTGACCGACGACTCGACGTTCCAGGCCATGAACGCTGCGTACCGCACCTACTTCAGCGAGGTGCCGCCGGCCCGGCTGACTGTGAAAAGCGGCCTCACCAGTCCTGACTACGTTGTCGAGATCAGCATGGTGGCGGCCAGGGAATCCACTCGCGTCGCGGTGACCACGCCGAATGCGGACGGCACACCCGGGCGCGCCAACCCGAATCTCAGTTCGGCAATACGCGTCGGCGACCGGCTGTATGTCTCGGGAATCACCGGCAACACGCCGGCAAACCGGGGCGACGCAAAGGCGCAGACGGCGGAAGTGCTCGCGCGCACCGGCCGCACCCTTCAGGCGGCCGGGTTCAGCTGGGCGGACGTCGTCGACACGACGGTGTTCATGTCCGACATGACGCGATTCGCGGACATGAATGAGGTGTACCGGGGCGCGTTCTCGAAGGATTTCCCGGCGCGGGCCACCGTTGGCCTGCCGCCGGTGGGCGGCGACACGCTCGTGGAGATGATGTTCGTCGCCGTGAAGTGATGGGCCGACGCGGGCACCGCGTCGCACAAACCTCTCTCGATCTGAGCCTTTCTGCGCCTACAATCGCGGATCATGCACCGTACCGAGGTGGAAAACCCCAACTACTACCATCAGGTCGTCGACTGTCAGTGGGCATGTCCGGCACACACGAACGTACCGGAGTACATCCGGATGATCGCCCAGGGGCGGTTCACGGACGCCTACATGCTCAATCGGGAATCGAACGTGTTCCCGGGCATTCTCGGTCGCACCTGTGATCGCCCCTGCGAGCCCGCGTGTCGACGGGGCCGGGTGGACGAAAAGCCTGTCGCAATCTGCCGACTCAAGCGGGTGGCCGCCGACAATCGCGGCGAGGTGAAGCATCTGCTGCCCACCGCGCCCAGCGAAAAGAACGGCAAAAGGGTGGCCTGCATCGGCGCCGGCCCTGCGTCGCTGACGGTGGCCAATGACCTGGTTCCGCTCGGATACGAGGTGACCATCTTCGAGAAGCAGCCGACCCCGGGCGGGCTGATGCGGATCAACATCCCGTCATTCCGCCTGCCGCTGCGCGTTCTCGACGAGGAAATCGGCTACATCGTCGACATGGGCGTCAACATGCGGTACGACACGCCCGTAAACAGCCTCAAGGCGCTGCTGGACAGCCGCGAGTTCGACGCCGTTTTCGTAGGGAGCGGAGCGCCCAAGGGGAAAGAGCTCGAGATTCCCGGGCGGTATGAGAGCGATCAGATCTTCATCGGGATCGAGTGGCTCGAGTCCATCCACTTCGGCCACGTGACGTCGGTCGGCAAGCGGGTGCTGATCATCGGCGTCGGCAACACGGCCATGGACTGCTGCCGCTCGTCGAAGCGCCTCGGTGCAACGGACGTGAAGGTGATTGCGCGAAAGACGCGCAAATACTTCAAGGCGTCGGCATGGGAGCTCGAAGACGCCGAGGAGGAAGGGGTGGAGATCGTCGAGAACCTCCAGCCCGTACGCTTCATCATCGAGAATGGCGTGCTCACCGGCATGGAGTTCGACCGGTTCCAGTCGGTCGAGGTGAACGGCAAGCTGCAGCAGGAGATTGTCGGGCGCGAGATCATCCCCTGCGACACGGTGGTCCTGGCCATCGGCCAGGACAACGCGTTCCCGTGGATTGAGCGGGACATCGGCCTCGAATTCGGCAAATGGGACATGCCGGTGGTGGACAAGACGACGTTCATGTCCACGCGGCCGGGCGTGTTCTTTGGAGGAGATGCGGCGTTCGGGCCGGCCAACATCATCTGGGCCGTCGCACACGGCCACGAAGCGGCGATCTCAATCCATCAGCACTGCCAGCGAGAGCCGGTGACCGACCGGCCAGCGCCCGGGATGACCCTCGCCAGCACGAAGATGGGCCTTCACGAATGGGCGTACAGCAACAACTACGACCCGGCGATGCGGCAGAAGATGCAGCACGTCGAGCTCTCCGACCGGTTCCTCGAGATGAGCACGGAGGTCGAGAAGGGGTTCGACGCGGAACAGACCCGCGCCGAGGTGGAGCGGTGCCTCAACTGCGACATCCAGACGCACTTCACCCCGTGGCTGTGCATCGAGTGCGATGCGTGCATCGACATCTGTCCCGTCGACTGTCTGGCGATTACGCCGAACGCCGAAGAGCCGAACCTGCGCGCGCGGTTGCTCGCGCCGCCGCTCGAGACGACGGAGCAACCCCTCTACGTCTCTGACCCGCTGAAGCAGACCAGTCGAGTGATGGTCAAGGATGAAAACATCTGTCTGCACTGCGGACTCTGTGCTGAGCGCTGCCCGACGCACGCCTTCGACATGCGGAAATTCATGCTGCAGCTGCCCTACGCGGGGACGACGCATCCCCTGCTGCTGGTGAGGAAGTAAACCCAGGTTTCGATCGCACGTCCCGTGCTGGAGTCGCGCCGCCTATGAGTCGGGTCAACGAGTTCGCGTTCAAGATCGCCACTGCCAACGGGACAGGGTCCGCGTCGGCGAATGGCCTGATCATGCAGGCCATCTTCCGGATGGGCGTGCCGGTAACGGGCAAGAACGTCTTCCCGTCCAACATCCAGGGCCTGCCGACCTGGTACGAAATCCGGGTGAGCGGCCGCGGCTACACCGCTCGCACCCCGAATTTCGACCTGATGGTCGCGCTCAACGCCGCCACCTATTCGAAAGACGTCAGCGAGGTCCGCTCCGGTGGATGGCTGATGTACGACTCGACCTGGCCGCTCGACGAGCGGCTGCGGAGGCCGGACATCACGTACCTGGGCCTGCCCCTGGCCGAGATGTGCAACGAGCACTTCACCGGCGTGCGCGATCGCATTCTGCTCAAGAACGTCGCCTATGCCGGTGCGCTGGCGGCGCTGCTGGACCTGGATACCGACCTGATCCGGGCCTTGCTGAAGGAGAAGTACTCCCGCAAGCCGGCATTGATGGACTCGAACCAGAAAGCGGTGGACCTGGGTTATACGTTCGCGCAGGAGCATTTCGAGTGCCCGCTGCCGATTCGGGTCCAGCCAATGGACGAGACCAGGGATTCGATTCTCATCGATGGCAACACCGCGGCGGGGCTCGGCTGCGTCTACGCGGGGGCGACCGTCGGGGCGTGGTATCCCATCACGCCCTCGACATCGATGATGGAGGCGTTCAAGGGGTTCTGCCAGAAGTACCGGCGCGACGAAACGTCCAAGGAGAACCGCTTCGCAATCCTTCAGGCTGAAGACGAACTGGCGGCGATCGGCATGGTGATCGGCGCCGGATGGGCTGGCGCGCGGGCGTTCACGCCGACGTCGGGGCCGGGGATTTCGTTGATGACAGAATTCCTGGGACTGGCCTACTACGCCGAGGTGCCGGCAGTCGTGTTCGACGTCCAGCGCACCGGACCGTCAACGGGCATGCCGACGCGTACGCAGCAAGGCGACCTCCTGCTGTGCGCCTTCGCCTCGCACGGCGACACGCGGCACCTGTGTCTCTATCCCGCCGACCCGCGTGAGGCGTTCGAATTCGCGGTGCAGGCCTTCGACGTCGCCGAACGGTTTCAGACTCCGGTGTTCGTGCTCACGGATCTCGACATCGGCATGAACGACTGGATGGTGCCCAAGCTGTCGTGGGACGACAGCTATCGTCCCGACCGCGGCAAGGTGCTCAGCGCGGAACAGTTGGAACAGGTGGCGAGCTTCCATCGATACCTCGACGTGGACGGCGACGGGGTGCCGTACCGAACGCTGCCCGGGACCCACCCGAAAGGCGCGTACTTCACGCGGGGCTCGGGCCACAACCGCCTGGGTGGATATACGGAGGATCCCGACGAGTACACGGACGTCGTGGATCGCATCGCGCGCAAGATTCAGAATGCACGCCGCGCCCTGCCGCAACCGATCGTCAGGAGGCAGCCGGGGGCCAAGCTGGGGCTGGTCACGGTCGGAGCGTGTCACGCGGCCTGCATGGAAGCTCTGGACCTGCTCGCGCAGGAGGGCATCGTGATGGACTTCATGCGCGTCCGCGGCTATCCGTTCGCGGACGAGGTCGGCGCGTTTCTCGAAGCCCACGACATGAATTTCATCGTGGAGCAGAACCGGGACGGGCAGCTGCGAAGCCTGATTACCCTCGACACGGGCGTGCCCCTCGAGAAGCTCGAATCGGTGCGCTACTACGGCGGCTTTCCGCTGAGTGCGCACCACGTGATCACCGGCGTCAAGGCGAAGCTGGAGAAGGCGGCATGACCTACATCACCAAGCCGAAGATTCATCATCCGGCACTGCAGAAGAATGCGATTGGACTGACGCGGCGCGATTACGAAGGCGCGGTCACGACGCTCTGCGCAGGGTGCGGACACGATTCGATCACCGCGGCGATCATCCAGGCGTTCTGGGAACTGTCGATTGCCCCGCACAAGGTCGGCAAGCTGTCCGGCATCGGCTGCTCGTCCAAGACGCCGACCTATTTCCTGCGCGAGGCGCACGGCTTCAATGGCGTCCACGGTCGCATGCCGTCGCTGGTCACCGGCGCCAACGCCGCCAACCGCGACATCATCTACATCGGCATTTCCGGGGACGGCGATTCGCTGTCGATCGGCCTCGGCCAGCTCTGTCACGCCATCCGTCGCAACGTCAACGTGCTCTACGTGCTCGAGAACAACGGGGTATACGGCCTCACCAAGGGGCAGTTCTCGGCGTCAGCCGATCCCGGTTCGCTGAGCAAGAAGGGCGAGGCGAACACGATGGACGCGATCGACGGCTGCCTGCTCGCCCTGACGCTCGGTGCCACGTTCGTGGCCCGCAGCTTTTCGGGGGACAAGGCGCAGCTGGTGCCGATCCTGAAGGCCGGCCTCGCGCACCGGGGCTTCGCGTTCATCGACGTCATCTCGCCCTGCGTGACGTTCAACGACCACGAAGGCTCCACCAAGAGCTACGCCTACACGCGCGAAAACAACGTCGAAGTGGTGCAGGCCGACTTCGTCGAGCCGGCTCGCGCCATCACCGCCGAGTACCAGGCCGGGACGATGAGCAAGGTGCTGATGCACGACGGCAGCTGGGTGCGCCTGCGCAAGGTCGCTGAGGACTACGACCCCACCGATCGGGATGACGCGTACCGATACATCCGCAGTCATCAGAAGGCCGGTGAGGTCGTCACCGGACTGCTCTACCTCTCGCCCGATTCGAAGGACATGCACCAGCAGATGGCCACCACCGCGGCACCCCTCGTCCAGTTGCCCTTCGAGGACCTCTGCCCCGGCAGCGCCGAACTGGAGAAGTTGCAGCAGCGATTCCGATAGAACATTGCTGATTGCTAAACGCTGATTGCTGATTGGAAATCCAATTGGAATTCAGCAATCAGCATTCAGCAATGTTCTATCGGCTTTCCACAGCAACGTAGCGCTGCGGGTACTCGGGTCCGATGTAGTCGGCGCGCGGACGGATCAACCGGTTGTTCGCGTACTGCTCGAGGACATGCGCGGTCCAGCCGGAGATGCGGCTGACAGCGAAGATCGGCGTGAACAGATCGGTGGCAATGCCGAGCGCGTGGTAGGTGGATGCCGAGTAGAAATCGACATTCGGGTTCAGCTTCTTCTCGGATTTGACCAGCGCTTCGATTCGCTGCGACATCTCGTACCAGATCGTCTCCCCCGTCCGCTGCCCGAGGTCCTTCGACATCTGGCGCAGATGCGTCGCGCGCGGGTCTTCGGTCGTGTAGACGCGATGACCGAAGCCGGGGATCTTCTCCTTGCGCGCCAGCTTCGCGCGCACCACCTCCTCGGCCTTCTCGACCGGCGCGTCCTTGCCGATATCGAGCAGCATCTTCATCACCTCGGCATTCGCGCCGCCGTGCAGCGGCCCCTTCAGGGCGGCGATGCCGCCGACGACAGCCGAGTGGATATCCGACAGCGTGGCGGCGATGACGCGCGCCGCAAACGTCGACGCGTTCAGCTCGTGGTCCGCATGGAGAATGAGCGCCACGTCGAAGGCACGCGTCGCCAGCGCGCTTGGCCGGTCGCCGGTGAGCATGTAGAGGAAGTTCGCCGCATGCCCGAGCACCGGGTCCGGCGCGATCGGGCCGCCGCCGGCGTTGATCCGCCCCATCGTGGCCACCAGCGAACTGAGTTGCGACGTGAGCCGCACCGCTTTGCGATAGTTCGCCTGCGGCGACTGATCCGACACGTCAGGATCGTGATGCGCCAGGATTGAGGTGAGCGTGCGCAGCGCGTCCATGCCGTCGCCGGCGGGCAGCATGCGCATCGCGCGAATCACCGCCTCGGGAAGCGGACGTGCGGCAACCAGTTGGGATTGCAGGTCGCCAAGCTCGCTGCGCGTCGGCAGGCGGCGATGCCACAGCAGATAGCAGACCTCTTCGAACGTCGCGTGCCGCGCCAGTTCGTGGATGTCGTAGCCGCAGTAGGCCAGGACCCCGCGGTCGCCATCGAGGTAACAGATCGCCGACGTGGTCGCGACGGTGTCTTCGAGCCCTCCTTTGGGCTTTGCGTCCGTTGTGCTCATGATGCGGCGATCATAACAGGGCGGGTCGGGCAGGTCGGGCGGGCAGGCGCGGTGGCGAGTCGGGCAGGTCGGGCGGGTCAGGCAGGTCCGGAGGCGTCGGGCGGTCTGGAGGGTCGGGAAGGCCGTAGGTCAACCCACCCGGCTTACCTGCCCCACCCGGCCTACCTGCCCTGAGCTCAATGAATCGTCGTGCCAACCTGAAGCGGCGGGACCACGCGATCGATCGGCACGTCGCCCTGGGGGCCGAATTGGGCGTAGCGGAGGAACAGCTGCCCCCACTCCGTCGACTCGCACCACCGTTCGAAGATCTTCCGGTCGACCAGCGGCCAGCGGTAGAAGTCGTGGTAGACGTCGCTGGCGAGGATGAATCCGTTCACGAGCGGCGTGTGGAAGAACAGCTTCTGAAACCGCTTCAGCGGGCCGAACCAGATGAGGTCGCCGCCGCCGACACGGACGAGGTTCTTGCCGACGTGAAACTTCCAGTTTTCGTTCGCCGCCGAGACGTCACCGACGATCTCGATGTCGCGCGGGTCGCCGCAGCCAAGCTTGTCCTCGTGCGCCAGGCTGATGTACTTCAGCGACATCGGATCGAATCCCATCATCTTCGCGGACACGGCGTCGATCGCCACCTGGTCGTCCGAGGCGAGCATCACGTTCTTCACGACCGGGTACATCGTCCGAGGGCCGGGACCGTTGCCGGCGGTCGTGCCATCCATGATGGCGAACAGACCGGAGTGGATCTCCTTCTGGATGGCCAGCAGATCGACCAGCGTTTCGTGAATCCACGAGTGCGTGTAATGCCGGCGCGTGTTCAGCAGCCCCCCGAACGCGTTCTTCATCGCGCCAGTGGTGGTCGTGTAGATGTGGCACTTGGTCGTCGGCAGGTGGACGATGTTCTTGCCGAAGAAGTAGTCCGGAATCTGGATGCCTTCCGGAAAGATGTTCTTCAGCACGCGCATCCGGGCCTTGGGCTCGAAGCGCACCCACGTCATGTCCTCGTCCTTGAAGTTGTAGAGAACGGGGATCTCGTACTTCTTGAAGATGGGGACGTAGTGGTTCAGGTCCTCACCCTTGAACGCGTTGGTGACGACCGTCTTGTTCTGGACGCACACCTGGTCGGTGAACCCGCGACGCGACAGCGCCTGGATGGTGCCTTCCAATTGCCACGGCGTGGTGTTCGCTGCCGGGAACGGGAAGTGCCACGAGATGTTGTCCTTGAGAATCGTCGTCTTTCCGGGCGCAAGCGCCACGGAGACATGGGCAAGGTCCACGAGCCGATCGATATCGGCCAGGATGGTGTCCGGCGTGACCCGGATGACGGCGACTTTGGACTTCATTTACCGCTGGCCACCTGCGTGTTGAGGACGACCGGATCTCCGGCGTACTGCTGCACCACCGAGAGCAGACCAGTGTAGAGGAACCCGACCTGGAAGAGGACCAGGAACGGCACCGTGCCGTAAATCTGGTTCGCGAGCGCGTAGAAGACCGTCGCCGTGAAGTAGAGGCCGAGCGCCAGTTCGATCAGCGGCTGCACCGCGACCGATTGCCGGTATTTCTTTCCGACCCATTCATCGGCGTCGCCCTCGATCCGGTACTTCGGCGTCCGCGCGAACTCGCTCTGTTTGTTGAACAGCGCCTCGAACACCGCGCGCGAGTTGTTGATGCAGAGGCCGATGCCAATCGACATCAGGAACGGCAGGTACTTGATGCGGGCGCGCCAGTCCGAGTGGATCTCGCGCTGACACACCAGGTAGAAGTTGCACACGGAAAAGGTCGCCGCGAAGAACAGCGGTACGTCGATGAGCATCATCTCGTACCAGCCCATGTTGTAGCGGATGACCATCGCCGGAAACATCAGGATGGACAGCACCACCATCAGCGGATAGTTGAAGTTCGCGGTGAGGTGGAAGAACGCTTCCGCTTTTACGCCAAACGGTACCTTGGCGGCCAGAATCTGCGGCAGCAGTTTCCGGCAGGTCTGGATTGACCCCTTCGCCCAGCGGTGCTGCTGCGACTTGAAGGCGTTCATCTCCACGGGCACCTCGGCCGGCGCCACGACATCGGGCACGAAGACGAACTTCCAGCCGCGCAGCTGGGCGCGGTAACTGAGGTCGAGATCCTCCGTCAGGGTGTCGTGCTGCCACCCACCCGCATCGTCGATCGCCCGGCGGCGCCAGATTCCGGCGGTGCCGTTGAAATTGAAAAAGCAGCCTGCGCGATTGCGGGCACCATGTTCGAGCACGAAATGGCCGTCGAGCAGGATCGACTGGATCTTGGTGAGGAGCGAGTAATCCTGGTTGATGTGACCCCAACGCGCCTGAACCATCGCGATGCTGGGACCCGAGAAGTGCGGCAGCATCTTCATCAGGAAATCGGCGCCCGGAAGGAAATCGGCGTCGAAAATCGCCACAAATTCACCGCGGGCGACCTTGAGACCCGCTTCGAGCGCCCCGGCCTTGTAGCCGGTGCGATCGGTCCGGTGGTAATACTTGATGTCGACCCCCTGGCTCGCGAAGCGGCGAACGGCCGCCTCGGCAATACCGCGGGTTTCGTCGGTGGAGTCGTCCAGGACCTGAATCTCGAGGAGTTCGCGAGGGTAGTCGATCTCGCACACCGATTCCACCAGCCGATCCGCCACATACATCTCGTTGTACAGCGGGAGCTGGATGGTGACGACAGGCAGCGGTGACAGCTGAGGCCCGGCCTTGGGCTGCTTCTCCCGGTTCCTCATGTACATGTACACGAGGTAGTACCGGTGCCATCCGTAGAATGCCAGAATGATGAGAACGAAGAAGTACGAAGCGAGCGTAAGAGTTTCAACGGGCGTCATTTAGCTCAATCGATTATATTAGCGTCCAGCTCACATCCGGCCAAAAAAGGCCGCCGTTTCCCGCCAGCACCGATGAATGCGTCGCAACTCAAAACACTGCTCGAACAGGTCGCCGCAGGCCGCGTAGACACCGCCGATGCCGAGCGCGAACTGCTCGGTGCCCTGCGCGAGCGCCCTTTCGAGGATCTTGGTTTCGCCCGCATCGATCACCACCGTGCCCTCCGTCAGGGCTTCCCTGAGGTCGTTCTCGGTCTAGGCAAAACCCCTGCCCAAGTCGCGGCGATCGCGGCCGAGATAGTGAGTCGAGGCTCGACGCTGCTCGTCACCCGCGCGTCGCTCGCCGCGTACGAGGCCGTCAAGGCCCTCGTGCCGGCCGCCACGTACCTGGCTGACGCCGGTCTGATCACGCTTCGCCAGCAGGACATTGCCCGCGGGCACGGACAGATACTGGTTGTCGCCGCCGGGACCTCGGACCTTCCGGTCGCCGAGGAAGCTGCCTGCACGGCCGAACTCATGGGCAACGACGTCGCCCGCCTGTATGACGTGGGTGTCGCCGGGTTGCACCGACTCCTGAACGAGCGACATCGTCTCGCCGATGCCCGGGTCATCATCGTCGTCGCCGGCATGGAGGGCGCGTTGCCAAGCGTCGTGTCCGGCCTGGTGTCGGTTCCCGTCATCGCCGTACCCACGTCCATCGGCTACGGCGCCAGCTTTGGCGGTATCGCCGCACTTCTGGGGATGCTGAACAGCTGTGCGTCGGGCGTGTCCGTGGTCAACATCGACAACGGGTTCGGCGCGGCAAACATCGCAAGCCTGATCAATCACCTGTAACGCCGCCCGGATCGACGGCCGCGCGGCGGAGGGTACGTTACAATCGGAGTTTCCCGCCGGTTTCAGGTTCTCGGTCTTCCTTACGTTTCTCTGGTATGCACACCGCCGCCCTTCGGGCGCTCGAATTCGATCGGATCGTCGACGCTGTGCGCGCGTTCGCGCTCACGCCGATGGGCGACGAACGGCTGGAGCAGCTGGAACCGGCGACCGATCCCGCGCAGGTCGCAGAACTACTCGCCTCGACGACCGAAACCGCCCGGTACATCTCGAAATTCGGCAGCCTCCCACTTCGAGCGCATGCGGATCTGCCGGTGATGCTCGACGCGCTCGCGGTGGAAGGACGGGCGCTCGAAGGAACTCGCCTGCTGGCGCTGGCCACCTTCCTCGATTCGGTCGAAGACACGCGCAGCGCCGTGGCCAGGGTGGCAGCCTCATTCCCGCTGCTCGACAAGGCCGGCGCCAACGCCGCGTCGTTCAAGGGTGAAATCGCCAGAGTCCGCACGATCATCGACCCGTCCGGCGACGTCGTGGACGATGCGAGCCCGCAGTTGCGGGGGATACGGGACCGCCTGCGGCGCCAGAAGACGCGGCTGCGCGGCACCCTCGAGTCGTACCTGCGCGGCAAGGACACGACCAAGTACCTGCAGGACCAGGTCGTCACCGAGAGGAACGGTCGTTACGTCCTCGTCGTGAAGGCGGAGCATCGCAGCGGCATTCCCGGAATCGTGCACGGCGCGTCGGCGAGTGGCGCCAGCCTGTATCTGGAACCGCTGAGCACGGTGGAGATCAACAACGACATCGTCGCGCTGGAGGAGCAGGAGGCCGAGGAAGTGCGGCGCATCCTGCTCGAACTGACGGAAGCGTTTCGCGGGCGTCCGCTGGACATCGCGCGGACCGTCGAAGCGGCAACCAGGCTGGATGTGCTGCAGGCGCGCGCCCGCTATTCGGATTCGATCGACGGCATCGAGCCCAGGCTCTCCACCGATGGCGCGTTCGAACTGCAGGCGGCCAGGCATCCGCTGTTGAAGGCGCCGGTCCCGGTCACCATCAAGATCCTGCCACCGGCAACCGTACTGCTGATCACCGGCCCGAACACCGGCGGCAAGACGGTGGCACTGAAGACCGCGGGGCTGCTCGCCCTGATGGCGCAATCGGGACTGCGGATTCCCGCTGCGGAGGGATCGCGGCTGCCGGTGTTTCAGACCGTGTTCGCCGATATCGGCGACGAGCAGTCGATCGAGGCCAGCCTGAGCACGTTTTCCGGACACATCAGGAATATCGCTTCGATGGATCGGTTGCTTGCCGTGCCCGGCCTGGTCCTGCTGGACGAGATCGGGTCGGGGACCGATCCCGTCGAAGGCGGCGCGCTGGGCGTGGCGGTGATCGACCACTTCCGCATGCGCGGCGCTACCGTGTTGGCGACGAGCCACTACGACGCGCTCAAGACCTACGCCTCGACCACCGAGGGGGTCGCCTCGGCGGCGTTCGGCTTCGACCCGTCGAACTTCGCGCCGACCTACGAGCTGCTCTATGGATCGCCGGGACGCAGCCTGGCGCTGGAGATTGCCGCACGCCTTGGCCTCAGCCCGTCGGTGATCACTGCAGCGCGCCACAATCTGAGCGCTCGCGAGGCGCAGCTGGCCGAGCACCTGGCGAAGATCGACCACGACCTGCGAGCCCTCGAGCACGACAGGCGTCTGGTTGCCCGTGAGCGGGAGACGCTCGAGGCGGCGGATGCGCGGATGCGCCAGCGCGAAGAGGCGCTCAAGCAGCGGGAGGAGGCGTCGCGCAAGCGCCTGTCCGACGAACTCGAGATCGCAGGTGCGCGAAGCCCGCAAGCAGATCGACGGCGTCATCGCCAAACTCAAACAGAAGACGCAGGCGCTGGCCGACGAAGCGGCGCGGCGCAGCGTCAACACCGGAGCAAGCGGCGCGGCACGGACGGAAGCACGCGATGCGGTGGATGCGGCTGTGGAGCGGATTCTCGAGCCGGTCCGGGACGCGGCGCCAGCCTCGCCGCCGCGCCCCCTGACGCCGGTCGGCGTCGGCGCCCGGGTTGCGGTGGGAACGCTCGGCCTCGAAGGCGTGGTCACGGCGCTGCACGACGGCATGGCCGACGTCGACGTCCGCGGCAAGCGAATGCGCGCGAACGTCCGCGAGTTGCGGGTCCTGGCGTCAGGTCCGACGGCGCCGCCGCAGGTGAACGTGCACGTCGCGTTACAGCACCGGGAGAGCACGCCGAGCGAGTTGAACGTGATCGGCTGCACCGTGGACGAAGCGTTGACGCGCGCGGAGCGGTTCATGGACGAATCGCTGCTCAACGATCAGCGAGTGCTCCGTTTCGTCCATGGGTACGGCACGGGCCAGTTGAAACGCGCCATTGCCGGTTTCCTGAAGCAGCATCCGCTGGTGGCCAACGTCACGCAGGCGCCGCCGAACCAGGGTGGCGGCGGCGTGACGGTGGTGGAGCTGAAGGAGTGACGTTGGCTACGCATGAAATGCAGAAAGGCAGAAAGGCAAAAGGGCGCACACGAGCGAGCGCTGCGCGCCGAAGCGGTCGCATCCGTCTATCACGCGGATGCGTGTGCTCCGTGCGATTGCGGCGTTCCCGCGACTTCCTGCCGTTCCTGCGTTCCTGCCTTCCTGCCTTCGCACCTCTCTGTCTCCCTGCATCTAGATGGCGCTCTTTCCCCAGACGTTCATCGACGACCTCCGCCTGCAGGCGAACATCGTGCAGGTCATTCAGGAGTACGTGTCGCTGAAGCGCGTGGGGCGCACCTACAAGGGGCTCTGTCCGTTTCACTCCGAAAAGACCCCGTCGTTCCATGTCGATCCCGAGAAGGGGTTCTTCCACTGCTTCGGGTGCAACGTCGGGGGCGATGTCTTCAAGTTCCTCGAACTGCACGAGAAGGTGGGGTTCACCGACGCGGTGCGCACGCTCGCCCAGAAGGCCGGCATGTCGCTGCCGGAACCCACGGAAGGCGACCCCGCGGCGCGACAGGATTCCGCACTTCGCGAAGCGCTGCTGAAGGTCCACGAGGTGGCCGCCGCCTACTTTCAGGAGCAGCTGGCGAGCGCGGCTGGTGGTCGGGCCCGCCAGCAATTGCGCGATCGCGACGTGACGCCACAGACGATCGAGCAGCTCGGACTCGGATACGCACCGCAGGCGCGTGAAGGGTTGAAGGCGAGGCTGCTGAAACAGGGGTTTTCGCAGGCACTGCTGCTTCAGAGCGGACTGCTGGTGCAACGCGACACTGGCGAGGTGGTCGATCGGTTCCGAAATCGGCTGATGATTCCAATCTGCCGCGATACCGCTTCGGTCATTGCGTTCGGCGGCCGCGCGATGGAAGCCGATCAGGTCCCGAAATACCTCAACTCGCCCGAGACGCCGATTTACTCCAAAGGGCGAACCCTTTACGGCCTGAACCTGTCCAAGGCAGGCATCCGAAAACTGGGGTTCGCGGTGATGGTGGAGGGCTACTTCGACTTCGCCCAGGTGTTCCAGGCGCAGGCTGCGCCGGTGGTGGCGTCCTGCGGAACCGCACTCACGCCGCCGCAAGTGCAGCTGCTGCGACGGTTTACGACAAAGATCGTCTTGAGCTTCGACCCCGACGCCGCCGGCCAGACCGCGGCCACACGGTCGTGCGATCTGCTGGTCGCCGAAGGGTTCGAAGTGAACGTCCTGGCGCTGAACAAAGGTGAAGATCCGGACACCTTCATCAGGCGACACGGGGGAGACGCCTACCGCGAGCGGCTCAGATCATCCCGTCCGTATCTCGAATACCTGCTGGATCAAGCGGCTGTCGGGGTGGACTTTTCGCATGATGACAGCCGGCGGCAGTTCCTGGGCAGGATGCTGACGGTGGCGGCCCGCATCCCCGAAGCCGCGGCACGCGATCAGTTTGCGGACCGGATTGCTCATCGGGCCAAGGTGACCGAAGACGTCGTGCGCGCCGAAATCCGCAAGGCCGCCGTCCAGAAGCGGACCGAGGTCACCGCCCGCGAGGCGCCCTCGTTTGGGCAGTTGAAATACGCCGAGAAGGGACTAATCTGGGCCCTCGTACATAATAGTAGGGAAGGTCTGGAGGCGTTGGCCGGGCTGGACGACGACGACCTGAGCCATCTGGCAGCGCGGGAAATTTTCGAAATGGCCCGGACGCTGCAAGTTTCGACGTCGCCTGGGGGCTTACCATCGGCACTTCTGCAGCGTCTAAGTACTGTGAGCGCACAGGTCGTGACGGGCATCGCCGCGAGCGCGTCTCCGCCAGCTCCGCCGCTCGAGTGCGCCCGCGCGCTCAAACGGATGCGCTGCGAACGGGAACGCGCCGCGATTCAACGTGAAATCGACCGCCTGCAGCAGCTCGGGGCCGGGATCAACGGCTCGGAAATCGATGCGCTCTGGCGAAAAAAGAAAGACTTACTGCACCAAATCGAGCAACTGACGTAGGGGACGAGGCTGAATACATGTCGATCGAAGAAAAGTACGACGAGGTCCGGCAACTCATCAACATCGGGAAGGAGAAGGGATACCTGCTGTACGACGAGGTCAACGAACTCCTGCCTTCCGAGATTACCTCGTCCGACGAACTCGACGACCTCTTCAATACGTTCGGCAGCGCCGGCATCGAGGTCATCGACTCCGACCAGAAGTACATGCGGGACGACAAGCCGATCGACCGCACCGCTGAAGGTTCGGAGGAACTCGAGCTCGATCTCACGCCAGGCGCCCTCGACAAGACCAACGACCCGGTACGCATGTACCTGCGCGAGATGGGCACCGTCCCGCTGCTGACACGCGAAGGCGAAGTCGAGATCGCGCGGCGCATCGAACGCGGCAAGCTCGCCGTCATCAAGTCGATCTCCCGCACGCCGCTCGTCGCCAGGAAGGTCATCAACCTGGGTGATGCGCTTCACACCGGCGACCGCACCATTCGCGAACTGGTGATCTTCAACGACGAGGAGATCACCGACGAACGGATTGCCGAGCGCTCCCGCCAGGTCCAGAAGCAGATCGAGAACGTCCGCAAGTCGAACGTCAACGCCGAGAAGCTGTTCGAGAAGCTCGCCGAAACGCCGAAGGGCGTGATCACCAAGGACAAGAAGAAGTACCGCAAGGCGCGATGGGCGGCCATGCGGGCGCGCATCGAAGTGTCCCAGAAGATCCGCGAGATCGAGTTCACCGAATCGGTGAAGCGTCGTCTCATCGACGAGATGAAGGAAGCGGTCGAAGGGGTCAAGTCGATCCAGCGCGAGATCGAGGGCATCGATCGGCTCCTCAACCCGAAGAACAAGAAGCACAAGCTGAAGGAGGAGGACCGCAAGAACCTCACTCGTCAGCACAAGGAGCAGAAGCTCCGGCTCAAGGCGACGACCGATTCGCTGGAACAGGAACCGACCGAGCTCAAGGCGACGCTCGACACGATTCTGCGCGGCGAGTACCAGGCCGAGCAGGCCAAGAAGGAACTGGTCGAAGCCAACCTCCGCCTCGTGGTCTCCATCGCCAAGAAGTACACCAACCGCGGCCTGCAGTTCCTCGACCTCATTCAGGAAGGCAACATCGGCCTGATGAAGGCGGTCGACAAGTTCGAGTACCGGCGCGGCTACAAGTTCTCGACCTACGCGACGTGGTGGATCCGCCAGGCGATCACCCGCGCGATTGCCGACCAGGCGCGGACCATCCGCATTCCGGTCCACATGATCGAGACGATCAACAAGCTGATTCGCACATCACGCGCGCTGGTGCAGGAACTGGGTCGCGAACCTACCTCCGAAGAGATCGCCAAGCGGATGGACATCCCGGTCAGCAAGGTTCGCAAGGTGCTCAAGATCGCTCAGGAGCCGATCTCCCTGGAGACGCCGATCGGCGAAGAGGAAGATTCGCATCTTGGCGATTTCATCGAGGATCGCCAGGTGGTCTCACCGGCGGAAGCGGTCATCAACCTGAACCTGAAGGAACAGACCGAGTCGGTGCTCAAGACCCTGACGCCCCGCGAGGAGAAGGTCATCAAGATGCGCTTCGGCGTCGGCGATGGCAGCGAGCACACCCTCGAGGAAGTGGGCCAGAGCTTCGCCGTCACCCGTGAACGGATTCGCCAGATCGAGGCGAAGGCGCTTCGCAAGCTGCGCCACCCGTCGCGCAGCCGCAAGCTGCGGGCGTTCTTGGAGGGAAGGACCAGCTAGATTGCTGAATTCAGAAGGCTGATTGCTAATTGGAAATGCCCCAACTCGGTCGCGCTGAAGAGTGACGATGCATCTCCAATCAGCAATTGGCGCTTGGCAATCAGCAATTCGATTCGGGCCCATAGCTCAACGGTTAGAGCCGCCGGCTCATAACCGGCCTGTTCCAGGTTCGAATCCTGGTGGGCCCACCACTTCGGGACAGTTATTCGGATGACGAGTCGGGAGTCAGTGACGTTCGTGATGCATCCTTCCAGAACTGCTCGTCCCGCTCATCCCCGTCTCTCACGGCAGGCGACCGCATGGCCGCCAGCCACCCGCTCGACGTTGCTCGGGGTGTCCCGAGCGGAGTCGAGGGACAAGCCCCGGTGCACAGGCGCCGGGGCTTTTTTTGTGTCTGCGCGACGCCGCGATGCGGCACCTTCGACGCCACTGGACTTTCCACATGCATGCAGACCTTGAACGGCTCATCGCCCTCCAGCAGATTGACTCCTCCATTCACGACGCCGAAAGCCAGCTTGCCGATGAACCGGCGCGCGTGCAGGCGCTCGACAGCCGACTCGACGACGCCACTGAGCGTGTAGCGGCCGCGAAGGAACTGATTGCCGCCAACCAGGCGACGCGGCGGGACATCGAGAAGGACGTCGCACTCCACCAGGGCCGCCTCTCGAAATTCCGCGACCAGGCGATGGCCGTGAAGACGAACCAGGAATACCACGCCATCCAGCACGAGATTGCCTTCGCCCAGAACGAGATCAAGACGCACGAAGACCGCATGCTCGAGCGGATGGTGGAGGCCGACGACCTCGCGGGTCGCACTCAAGGTCGCCGAAACAGCGCTCGCCACCGCGAAGAAGGATGTGGAGGCGGCGAAACGCGCCATCACCGCAGAGCACGACGTGCTCCGGGCGCGCGTCGATGCGCTCATGGCCGAGCGCAGGCAGGTGATCGCCAGCCTGGCGCCGGACGCCTTGGCGCTGTTCGAGATGGTCTCGAAACGCCGCAACGGCGTCGCGATGGCCGAGGCACGCGGCGGCGTCTGCACGATCTGCCACGTGCGGCTGCGGCCGCAGGTATTCAACACGGTGCTGCGCAACGAGTCGATCCTGCAGTGCGACCACTGCAATCGCATTCTCTATCACATCCCCGCCACGACCGTGGGCTCGGGCGAAGCGAGTTCCTGACCGGCCTTCTGCAACGCGGTTGGTTTGGAGCCCGTATGCTCACCGGCCATAAACCCGCATGCTGCCGGCGGTGAATCGGGCCTCGCTGCGTCGAAGGCAGCTATCGGGTGGTGGGTCGCTATCGCGGTGGTGGGTTCCGAGTCCTGACGCACCGATGGTCGGATTGCCGCCGCGATGCGACCCGGCGGCCGCCCCGTCGCGCCGGTACGAACAGAGCACCTCCGGGTGACTGGCCGTGCAAAGCCCGGTGCTGAAGATCGCCTGCTCATCGACCCCCGCGGCCAGCAACTGATCGCGCGCCGCCGCCCAGCCGTCGAAATACCCGTGCCCAGGCCGTGGCTGTCCTGGCAAACCCGGCAGCGATCGATTCCCGGGCGTGGGCTTCGGCACTGGGCCGAACCATCGGTCCAGTTCTTCGCCAGAAAACCCGCCGGTGACGAACGCCTGCCTGACGTCGGGTCCCACTTCGTAGCAGCACGCGCCAACTGAGGGGCCGACGGCGACGACCAGGTCTCGCGGTTGCGATCCGTACGCATTGACCAGCGCCCCGACCGCCACGCGCGGTACGCCAAGCGCCAGTCCGCGCCACCCGGCGTGCGCGGCGGCGACGACACCGAGCCGGCGATCGGCGATCAGCAACGGCACGCAGTCCGCTACCAGCACCGCCACGCCACGCGCACGGTCGCCGACCACCGCGATGTCCGCCTGGGCCGGTCCATCTGGCGATGCGACAGATTGGTTCCGCTCGAGGGTTCGGGGATGGTCAGGCTGATCGACAACCAGGGTTGCGCGCCCGTGAACCTGTTTCATCCGAATAAGCGATTCGGAAGGCAGCTCCAACGCGTCAGCGACGTTGGCCCAACCGCTGCCCACACTGTCAGGCGCCCGACCGAACGCCCACGCTCGGGTGGTGAACAGATGAGCGGCGATCCGCTCGAGGGGCGTGCAGACCAGGGCCGGACCGAAACGGGTGGTTCGCCATTCGAAGGCCTCACCGGAAGGCGGCAGTATCATGATCGCGTGTCCACCATCATCGGCCTCGGCATCGATGCCACCGATATCCCTCGAATCGTCGCGACGATCGACCGCTACGGCCAGCGATTTATTCAGCGCATCTTCACAGACGGCGAAATCGCGTACTGCATGCGGCGCCGCGAGCCGGCCATTCATTTTGCCGGACGATTCGCCGCGAAGGAAGCGGCGATGAAGGCGCTCGGTACCGGACATACGCAGAACGTGCTCTGGCGCGGCGTCGAGGTGGTCCGCAGAGGAGGACCGCCACGCCTGGAATTTCACGGCGGTGCGAAACGTCGGTTCGATGCGATGGGTGCCGGCAGTTCGCTGCTGACGATTACCCACTCCGAGACGCTCGCCATCGCTCAGGTCATGCTGTTCGCGCGCTGACAACCGGAGTTGGCGCATCAGGGCGGTCGGCCCATGCCCTGTTTCACGTCCGTTTCTTCCGTCGCCTGCAAAGCCACCCAACGCAGGCACTTCCAGCCCCGCTCCTGATCGCTGTGTCCACGGCATTGCGCTTGATGCCTGGTCACGCGTCCGCAACCGAACCGGCGCCGCCGCGCCGCATGCAGGAAGGAGCGTGTCTCGTGATCGTCAGAATTACGCCGAACGACAAGGGCAACCCGCCCGGCAAACTCGCCGATGCCGAACTGCACTTCACCGAGGGGCCGCTCGAAGGATTGAAGCTGATCGGCTTTGCCGTCTGGGAACGGCGGGGCGGAGGCGGTGGCCGCAACGTGACGTTCCCGGCGCGTCAGTACAGCGTCAACGGCGAACGACGCAGCTTCGCGCTGCTGCGGCCGATCGTGGATTCGACCGCGCAGAACAAGATCCGCGATCTCGTGCTCGAAGCTTTTCAGGAATACGAGGAACGAGCGGCCATTGCATCGTAGTCGTAGTGGCGCCTGTGGCGGCGCCGGGTCCTCGGATCCGGCGACGACCCCGGCGTTCAGGCGAAGATCTGGCCAGTTCAGGCGAAGCGCGCCGACCGCCGGCGGCTGTCGAGCAGAACGGTCGCTCAGAGCATCGGCAGCAGGCGGGCGTTCTCCTGTTGACGCTTGGGCGGAAGCGTCCACTCTGCGCGAGTGGACTTCTCGAACTCGCTGCGGTAGAACGCCGCCTTCATCCCGCCGTCGATGATGTCCCATGCCAGCTGGGGGTCGTTCGTGCGATCGCGAAAGATGAAGAACTCGGCATCAACGCCGGCTTCCGCCACCGCCGCGCGCCAGTTCTGGCCGTTGCGCTCGGCCGCTTCGATGGCTGGCGCCACACGACGATCGCCCAGCGACAGCAGGGCCTGGTAATAGGAATGTCGTTCAGACTTGATGTTGAAGTAGACGTTATCGATGCCGGCCATCAGCGAACGGAGCCGCTTGATCTTCTGGTCCGTCACTGCGGGATCTTCCATCGGCAGCCATTGGTACGCGGTACCGGGCTTGGGAATGAGCGGGTTCACGCTTCCCACGATCTTGCCGATATGCCCGCGCGGCCGTGCGTACTTCAGCATGATGTCGCGCAACTGCACCGTCAGGTCGCGAATGGCGACCAGGTCCTCGTCGGTTTCGGTGGGCAGGCCGATCATGTAGTACAGCTTCAGGTTCTCGATTCCGTTCCTGAAGATCAGATCGGCCCGGTCGAGGATCTCGTCGTTGGTCACCGTCTTGTTGATGACGCGGCGCATCCGATCGGATCCCGCTTCCGGCGCAATCGTGATGCTGCGCTCGCCGCTATCCTTGAGCATCTTGACGATCGGATCGGTCAGATCGTCCAGCCTCAGCGAGGCCGGGCTGATCTGGTAACCCAGGTCGAGCAGCCCCTGAAGAATGCGTTCGATCTCCGGGTGATCGCACAGCGCAATGGACACGAGCCCGGCGCGCGACGCATGCACACGGGCCTCACGCGCCAGTTGCAGGATGCGGTCGGCAGGAAAGGATCTGACGGGAAGGTAGTTGTAGCCGGCCCAGCAGAAGCGGCACAGGTTCGCGCACCCGCGCACCACTTCGACCAGGAAACGCGATCCGAATTCCGTGTCCGGCGTGAAGATGCCGGTCGCCGGAGGATCCAGCGCGTCGGTGGTCTTCAAGGCTGCCTTCCGGACCGGAACCGGCGCATTCGATCCCGCCACCGGCACGAATTCCTGCAGCACCCCATCGTCGCCGTAGCGCGGCTCGTAGAACGACGGGATGTAGAAGCCGCGTTGCTGCGCAAGCGCCTGGAGCAGTTCGGCGCGGCCGGTCGACTCCCGGAACGCGCGCTCGAGCGACGGAATCAGCACCTCGGCTTCACCAGCCGCAATCACGTCGGCAAACGGCGCAAGGGGTTCGGGGTTCACGAACGTGACGGCCCCGCCGACGACAATCAGCGGATCGCGCGGGGTGCGTTCGGTTGCGTACCGCTTGATGCCGGCCAGGCGCAGCAGCGTCAGCAGGTTCACGTAGTCCCACTCGAACGAGACCGAAAACGCGAAGACGTCGAACTCGTTGACCGGGGTCTGCGACTCGAGCGTCAGCAGCGGAGCCCCACTCGCAAGCAACTCGGCCAGTTCCTGCTTCGGCGGCAGGAACACACGTTCGCAGACGATGTCCGGTTGATCGTTGAAGAGTCGGTAGACCGTTTGAAAGCCCAGGTTGGACATACCAACCCAGTAGGTGTTCGGGAACGCCAGGGCGATGCGCAGCCGCCCGCCGTGCGGCTTGCGAACGTAGCCGGTTTCTTTTGAAAGGATATCGAGTGCGCGTTCGCGCTGCTGCCAGGACTTCATGGGTACCGGTCGAATCTGGAACCCCATCGGCCTGTCGCGTGTCGTACGACACGCGATCCGGGTGCGGAATTGCACGAACGCTGACGCTGGGGCGCCGACGCTCTCGGGTGCCGTGGATCTACTTACTGTATCACCGAGACCGTCGGGTGACCGCCCGCGTCAGCCTGCCTGGCCCCGGCACGCCAGGGGCCAGCTCAGCCTTCCTGACGGCGAAGGAAGGCGGGAACGTCGAACGTGGAGCTCATGTCGAGATCGCGATCCAGGTCAGCGGTCATGTCGGCCCGACCTGAACCGGCTGCGCCTGCGCCCACCGTCGGCAGATCGACGATGCCGCGCCGGCCGCCGACGGCAATCTTGCCCTGGCCAAACCGTTCGGCCGATGCAGCTGCCGGCACTTCGCTGCGCCGCGATGGGGCGTCGGCATACTGCGACATGTCGATCGGCGTCTGCGCGCCGGACATCAGCGGCCGGACATATCCCGACGGGCCGAAGCCGGTGGCGATCACGGTGATCTTGACGCGCCCGGTCAGTTCCGGGTCCACGACCGCTCCGAAGATGATGTTCGCGTCTTCGTCGGCTGCCTCCTGCACGATGGTCGACGCGTCGCTCACTTCGCACAGCGAGAGATCCGGCCCGCCGGTCACGTTGATGATGACGCCCCGCGCTCCGTTGACCGACGCACCCTCGAGCAGCGGGCTCGAAATCGCGCGCTTGGCCGCCTCGATCGCCCGGCCCTCGCCTTCGGCGACCCCTGTGCCCATCATCGCCAGCCCCATGCCGGACATGATGGTCTTCACGTCGGCGAAATCGAGGTTGATCAGGCCCGGCACGAGGATCAGATCGGAAATCCCCTGGATGGCCTGTCGCAGCACATCGTCTGCGGTGCAGAAGGCATCGGTGAGCGGCGTGGAGCGATCGATGATCGACAGCAGGCGCTCGTTCGGGATGGTGATGATGGTGTCAACGCAGTCGCGCAGCGCCTCGAGACCGCGCTCGGCCTGGATCTGCCGCTTCTTGCCCTCGAACTTGAACGGCTTGGTGACCACCGCCACGGTAAGCGCGCCGAGTTCACTCGCCAGGCTGGCGATCACCGGCGCAGCGCCCGTCCCCGTGCCGCCGCCCAGGCCGGTCGTGACGAAGATCATGTCCGCCCCGTCGAGCGCATGCAGGATCTTGTCGGTATCCTCCAGCGCCGCCGAGTGGCCGACGTTCGGGTCGGCGCCCGCGCCGAGTCCCTTGGTGAGCTTCGAGCCGATCTGCAGCTTGATTTGCGCGGCGTTGCTGTTCAGCGCCTGCACGTCGGTGTTCGCGACAATGAACTCGACGCCGTCGAAACCGGAGCGCACCATGCGGTTCACGGCGTTGCCGCCGCCGCCGCCGACGCCTATTACCTTGATCCGGGCACCGGTGAACGTCGCTTCATCGATCCGGAGCCTCAGACGCTCTTCGGACGATCCGTCGAAGTAGGCGCCACCGGACAGGTTGTGGAACTCGGCCATTCGTCACTCCCTCGTGAATTAGAAGAATTCCTTGAACAGGCCGCGCAGCCTGCCGGCAACTCTGACCAGCGCTCCGGCGCCCACGGGGCTCCGCGCGCCGTCTCCCACCGTATTTCGATATCCGTACAGGACAAGACCGACGCCGGTCGCGAACGTCGGGCTGTTCACGTGATCCGACAGTCCACCCACCCCGCACGGGCAGCCACGCCGGATCGGCAAGTCGAAGATCTGTTCGGCAATTTCTGGCATTCCGTCGAGGATGGAGCCGCCGCCGGTCAGCACGATGCCCGAATTCAGGCTCTTCTCGTACCCGGCGCGGCGAATCTCATCCCACACCAGATGAAAGATCTCCTCGGCGCGTGGCTGCAGGATCTCCGACAGAATCCGCCGCGCCATCACCCGCGGTTTCCGCCCTCCAACGCTCGCCACCTCCATGGTCTCGTCCTCGTCGACCATGCCCGAGAGCGCGCAGCCACACTTGCGCTTGATCTTCTCCGCGTCCGGCACGGGCGTCCTGAGTCCGACCGCGATGTCGTTGGTGAAGTGATCCCCGCCGACGCCAATCACGGCGGTGTGCCACAGGCTGCCGCGCTCGTAAATCGCAATGTCCGTCGTACCGCCGCCGATATCCACGAGCGCGACGCCAAGCTCCTTCTCGTCGGTGGTCAGGACCGATTCGCTGGCCGCGAGCTGCTCCACCACGGTCTCAGCGACGTTGACCCCGGCCCGGTTCACGCACGCCACGATGTTCTGTGTCGAGGTCTGGCTGCCGGTAATGATGTGGACGTTCACCTCGAGTCTCGCGCCGGTCATCCCGACAGGGGCGCCGATGCCGTCCTGTTCGTCGACGACGAAATCCTGCGGGAGCACATGCAGGATCTCGCGGCCCGTCGGCAGGGATACCGCTTTCGCCGCGTCGATGGCTCGCCGGACATCCTCGCGCGTAATCTCGCGGTTCTTTCCCGCGACGGCAATCACGCCGCGGCTGTTGAATCCTTTGATGTGAGGTCCCGACAGCGCCAGGTGGACCGAGTCGATCTCGACACCAGCCATGAGCTCGGCCTCCTCGATCGCCTTCTTGATCGAGTCGACTGCCGCCTCGAGGTTCACGACCACTCCGCGCCGGATTCCCCGCGACTCGGCCACGCCGAGTCCCACGATGTCGATGCCCTCGCCGTCGAGCACCTCGCCGACCACGGCGGTCACCTTCGAGGTACCGACGTCGAGGCCGACCAGATATCGTTCTTTACGCGCCACTCTGCCTCCGGTCCTTCACTGATGCCTTCCGGCGTCGTTCACGCGACTCACTCTCGACCGCTCTCCGCCAGGACCCGCAACTCGTCCCGCCTTCCCTGCCGGCCGCACGTACACGCGGCCATCGAAGCGCAGATCCACGTAGTCGATATCCGGAACCCGCTCGTGCAGCGCGTCGGACAGCGACAGGTACGACTCGACGCGCGCGAGAAAGTGATCGTCACCGACGCGAAGTTCGGCGGGATCGTCGCTCAGAAGAAGACTGGCGTTGTGGATGTCCGAGACGTCGACCTGCGACAACCGGTTCGCCACTGCCGGCTTCTGCCTGAGTGCCATAATCAGCCGCGCCGCCAGTGCAGCACGGGCGGCGTCGGTGTTGCCGGCCTTGCCATCCTTGCCGCCGTTGCCGCCCCTGGCGTCGGGCGCGCCGGGCACGGCGGTGGCGCCGGGCAAGGCGGCGGCGCCGGTCGCGCCGGTGCCGCCAGGCAGGCTGTTTCCTGTGGTCGCGCCGAAGCCATCGACGATGGGGAGGTCCAGCGTGGCGTACTGCGGGCCGTACTCGTCGATGACGGCGCCGCGTTCGTCAACCAGATAGAGCCGACCCGCCATCCGGCCGATCGCAATCGGCGTCCGTTCCTGGATTGTCACTTCGACCGTTGACGGCAGCGAGCGTCGCAACGAGGCGTCTCGCACCCACGGCGACTCGAGGAGCTTTGCCCGCCACGCCTCGAGATCCAGGAACACAATGTTCTCTCCGCGCAGCCCGTCCACGATCGAGCGGACCGCGTCGGCAGACATGCGCTGGTTTCCAGACGGACTGATGCGATCGACACGCAGCAATGTCGACGTGGACAGGAACGTCTTCCCCCTGGTCGCTCCGAAGAACACCAGCGCGCCGGCGATTCCGCACTTGAGGACGGCGACGGCGACGTGACGCCACGCTCCGCGACGACGCGACGGCTTGACGTGCGCACGATGGAAGCGGCGATCGGCCGAGACGGCCACCGGACTCATGCGTCCGCTCCTGAGACTGGCGCGGCTCCAGTGCGACGGTCCAGCAGCGCGAGGAACTGGTCCGGGACGCTGGCAATGGATCCGGCGCCCAACGTGATCACCACGTCGCCCGGCCGCACCACCCGCGCGAGCGCAGACGGCACATCGGCGACATTCGGCACGACCTCGACCGGCGTCTCGATCTGTGAACGCACACGGGCAGCAAGGTTCTCGAGCGTGACGCCGGGAATCGGGTCTTCCCCGGCGCCATAGATGTCCGTCAGCAGCACGTAGTCCGCGCCGGCCAGCGAGGGGCCGAAGCTGTCCAGCAGCGCTTGTGTCCGCGAGAACCGGTGCGGCTGGAACGCCACCACAATCCGCCGCTCCAGCGCGCGCGCAGCGGCGAGTACCGCCGCGATCTCGGTCGGATGGTGTCCGTAGTCGTCCACGACCAGGATGCCGCGCGGCTCTCCCCGAACCTCGAAGCGACGTTCCGCGCCTCGAAACTCGCGCAGTCCCGGTGCAAGCCGCTCGAACGGCACGCCGATTTCCAGTCCGACCGCGACGGCGGCGAGTGCATTCAGCAGGTTGTGGTGACCAGGCACGTTCAGTTCGAGCTTTCCGAGTGTTGCCAATGTCTTTGCCAGATCGTCCGATCGGCGGGCCCGTCGTTTCACCGTCGCCGTCACCGACATCGGCCCGAGGACGACGTCGGTGGCCGTGATGTCGGCCGACTCTGATATCCCGTAGGTCGTCACGCGACGGGTCATTCGTCCCGTCACCGACGCCAGGTGCTCGTCGTCGGCGCAGCAGACCACCGCACCGTAGAAGGGCACCTTGTTGGCGAAATCGACGAACGCCTGCCGCAGGTCGTCGAAGCTGCCGTAGTTCTCCAGATGCTCGTAGTCGATGTTGGTAATCACCGCGACCGTCGGAAACAGTTTCAGGAACGATCTGTCGCTTTCGTCGGCTTCCGCGACCATCAACTCGCCGTGCCCGAGCCGGGCATTGCTGCCGAAGGCGCTCAACCGGCCGCCAATCACTGCCGTCGGATCCAGACCCGCGCGCTCGAGCGCGAAGGCAATCATCGACGTCGTCGTCGTCTTTCCGTGCGCACCCGCCACCGCGATGGCATAGCGCAGGCGCATCAACTCCGCCAGCATCTCCGCTCGCGGGATCACCGGCACCTTGCGCCGATGCGCTTCCACGACCTCCGGGTTCGTCGGCCGAACCGCCGACGAGACGACTACCACGTCCGCACCTCCAACGTGATGCGCAGCGTGCCCGATTTGCACCTGGACACCCAGCGACGCGAGGCGGTCGGTGGCCGCCGACCGTTTCTCATCCGAACCGGTCACCACGTACTCGAGATTCGCGAGCAGTTCCGCGATCCCGCTCATGCCGCTGCCACCGATCCCGATGAAGTGGATCCGTCGTGTTCTGCCTAGCACGCCGCTTCCATGTCGAGCCGTTCCCTCACCCTCACCGCGCCACCAGTTCCAGCGCGCGGTCCACAATCAGCTTCGCCGCGTCGGGTCGCGCGAGACTGCGCGCTGCCCGGCTCATGGTCTCGCGAGTACCAGCGTCGCGGATCAACGCGCCAATCCGGTCGGCCAGCGCGGGCCCCGTCGCTTCGGCCTGCAGCATCAACTCTGCGGCTCCCGCAGACGCGAGCGCCTCCGCGTTCTTTCGCTGGTGGTCGTCGGTTGCCGTCGGCAGCGGAATCAGGATCGACGGTTTCGCCGCCGCCGTGAGTTCCGCGAGCGTCGTGGCCCCCGCGCGGCAGACGATCAGGTCCGCCTGCGCGAACCGCTTCCCCATGTCGTAGAGGAACGGCTCGACCTGTGCCGGCAGTCCGGCAGCGGCGTACCCGGCCCGAACCATTTCCAGGTCCCGCTCGCCTGTCTGGTGGGTGATGCGCAGCGGCAGCCCGAGGGCCGCCAGCCTGGACGCTGCCTCCACCATGGCCACGTTGATCGCGTGCGCGCCCTGAGAGCCGCCACAGATCAGGACTCCGACACCGGAAGACTGCGCATCCCCACTCCCTTCAGGACTGCCGTGTACCCCGCTGACGAACTCTGCTCTCACCGGATTTCCGCTCACGAACGCCTTGCTGCCGAAGAACGTCTTCGTCGATTCGTAGGTCACCGCCGCCGCCCGAACGACACGCGACAGCAGTCGATTCGTCAGTCCCGGTACGGCGTTCTGCTCGAGCAGCATCGTCGGCACGCCACGCAGGGCGGCAGTGAGCACGACCGGCCCCGAGCTGTAGCCGCCGACGCCGATCACCAGGTGCGGACGGCGCCGCGAGACGATCCCCCACGCGTCGATCAGCCCGAGCGGCAACAGCATCGCGCCGCGGACGCGATCGGCAATCGACTTGCCTTTCAACCCCCCGCTCCGAATCGTGTCCAGTTCGAACCCCTCGCGCGGCACGACGCGCCCTTCGATTCCCCGTGTGGTTCCGGCGAATGTCACCTGGGTGTCCGGCCGCCTCGTCACCAGTTCTCGCGCGACGGCGATGCCTGGATAGAGATGTCCGCCAGTTCCCCCTCCCGCAATCACGACGCGGAGCCCTGCTGCCATTCCGCCTCATGCTTCCGACGAGGCATGGCGCGACACGTTGAGCAGAACGCCCATCCCGAGCAGATTGATGATCAGCGACGAGCCGCCCGCACTCACGAACGGCAGCGGAATGCCCTTTGTGGGCATGAGGCCAAGGACCACGCTGATGTTCACCAGTGCCTGGACGGAAATCATCGTGGTCAGCCCCAGCGCCACGAACGCGCCGAACGTGTCGGGCGCGTGGGACGCGATGCGAAGACCGCGCCACGTGATCACGCAGAAACAGATCAGCACGACGGTCGCGCCAATCAGTCCGAGTTCCTCGGAGATGACGGCGTAGATGAAGTCGGAGTGCGGTTCCGGCAGGAAGAACAGCTTCTGGACTCCCTGCATCAGCCCTTTGCCCGCCACTCCTCCGGTACCGACCGCAATCAGCGACTGAATAAGCTGAAACCCGGCGCCGCGCGGATCGTCCCATGGGTCGAGGAACGCGAACAGTCGGCGGCGGCGATACTCGGCGCCGAACATGATCACGCCCGCCAGCGGCACCAGCATGAGCCCGGCGACGACCACGTACATGTAACTGAGCCCGGCCGCGAACACCATCACCCCTGCAATCAGGGCCAGAGACATCGACGTGCCGAAATCGGGCTCCAGGAGAATCAGCGCGATCAACAGGCCAACGACCAGGCCGATCGGCAGCAGGGAGTATCCGATCTCGTTGATGCGGTGCATGCGCCGGTCGAGCATCGAGGCGATGAAAAAGATAGAGGCGAGCTTGGCTATTTCGGACGGCTGAATACCAAGCCCACCGACGCTGAACCAGCGCCTGGCGTTGTTGACCGGTGGACTGAAGAGCACGGCCACGAGACACAGCGCGACGAAGCCGAGACACGCCCAGATGAATCTCGGCTCCTTGTAGCGGCGATAGTCGATCCCCATCGCCACCCACAGAACGGCCAGGCCCATCGTCGCCCACATCAGCTGCTTGGTCAGGAACATGTACGGCTGCTGATACCGCTCCATGGCCACGACCGCCGAGGCGCTCCAGACCATGACGATGCTCAGGCAGACGAGTCCGATCGTCGCCATGAACAGCACCCGGTCCGATTTGAGCTTTCTTGCCATCCTACGTTTCCTCGCGCTGAGCCGATGACGATTCGAGTAGTGGTGAGCGGTCAGCAGCCATCAGTCGGTCCTGGATGAAGGCACCAGCTTCACAGGCCGGGGCAGCCTGCGTTCCCAGCAGCCAGTCCTTCGTCGCGAAAACCGACTGATGACAGCTCACCGCTCACAACATCCGCGGACACCAATGTCCGTTGTTCGTTGTTCGTTCACGCTCGCCGCTGACCCTCGCCGATCCCGCGTGGCGGCAAGTGCATCCTACGTGCGGCTCTCGATCAACCGCTGCACCGCGTCCTTGAAGCGTCGTCCACGCTCCGCGTAGTCGCGGAACATGTCGAAGCTCGCACAGGCCGGCGCCAGAACGACCACACCAGACGGCCGCGCCAGCTCGAATGCCGTTGCCACCGCCTCGTCCATCCCTTCGGCGTCCCGCACCGTAATCACGTCGCCCAACGCGCGCCTCACCAGATCTTTCGCCTCGCCGATGGCGACGACCGCTTTGCCTCGGCCCGCCGATCGGTCCGCGCAGCAAACGAAGATCGCCGCCCTTGAAACGCCCACCGACGATCGCCACGACACCGCTCGGGAAGCTCTCAATCGACCGCACCGCGGCTTCCACGTTGGTGGCCTTGGAGTCGTTCACGAACCGGACGCCTTGAAACTCCGTCACCAGTTCCATCGCATGCTCGAGGCCATCGAATGTGGCAACTGCGTCCGTCATGGCGCGCGAGTCGGCGCCGACAATCGCCGACACCGTCGCGGCGGCCATCACGTCGTCCACCAGGTGCTCACCCAGGAGCCGGATCCGGTCGAGAGGAACCAGCGGTGTGCTGCCCCGCTCGTCTCGCTGGACGATCCACCCGTCTTCGATAACCGTCCCGTCGCCGATCGCGCCGCGTCTCGAAAAGAGCCGGCGGGTAGCCCTGGTCGATGCGGCAAGGTTCATGGCCGGCTCGTCGTCCGCGTTCACCACCGCGAAGTCGCCCGCCTGCTGGTTGTCGAAGACCCTCGCCTTCGCCCTGGCATAGGCCGCGACCGTATGGTGACGATCCAGGTGGTCCGGCGAAAAATTCAGCATCACGGCAATCCACGGTCGAAAGTGCTCGATCTGCTCCAGTTGAAAGCTGCTCACTTCGATGACGTGCAGCGTGTTCGTCGTCGATTCCTCCACCTGCGCGCTGACGGGTGCGCCGATGTTTCCGCCAACCGTCACCATGAAGCCCGCCTGCTGGAGCATCCGGCCGGTCAAGGCGGTCGTTGTCGACTTTCCCTTCGTTCCGGTGATCGCAATCACCCGGCCCTTCAGCCATCTGAACGCCAGTTCCACTTCACCGATCACCGGAATGCCCGCCGACCTCGCATCGACGAGCACTGGCAATTCCGGCGGCACTCCCGGGCTCGTCACCACCAGGTCGGCTGCACTGAACGTGGCGGTCACGTGGCCGCCGAGTTCAAGCGCCACACCGACGGCGCCCAGCAGCGCAGCATCGTTCGCGTCCAGCGCCTCGCGCGAATCGGACAGCGTCACTGTCGCTCCGCGTCGCGCCAGCAGTTCCGCCGCAGCGATCCCGCTTCGCGCGGCTCCAACCACCACTACCCGGCGGCCCGCAACTGACAACAGCCCGCCTTCCGTCGCGCTCACCGCAGCTTCAGCGTGGTCAGGCTGAACAGCGCGAAAATGATCCCGACAATCACGAAGCGAGCGATGACCTTCGGCTCACTCCAGCCAATCAACTCGAAGTGGTGGTGCAGCGGCGCCATCTTGAACACGCGCTTGCCCGTCAGCTTGAAAGACGCCACCTGGATTACGACGGAGAGCGCCTCGAGCACGAACACACCGCCGACGATCACCAGCAGCAGTTCCTGCTTGATCAGGGTGGCAACCGTGCCAATCGCGGCGCCCAGAGCCAGCGACCCCACGTCCCCCATGAAGATCTCCGCGGGATACGCGTTGTACCAGAGGAATCCGAGCGCAGCGCCGACCAGCGCGCCGCAGAACACCGTCAGTTCGGCGGACTGCGGAAAGCGGACCAGCAGCAGGTAGTCGGCGAGTACCCGGTGGCCGGTCACATACGCCAGGGCCGTGAACGTCGTCGCGGCGATTGCGAACGTGCTGATGGCCAGACCGTCGAGGCCATCGGTGAGGTTCACCGCATTCGACCAGGCGACGAGCACGAACACCACGAACGGCAGATAGCCCCAGCCCAGGTCCGGAATCAGCCGCTTGAAGAACGGGAAGATCAGGCGGGTGTTGTACGCGCCCTGTTCCTGCAGGACCATGAGCACGATGCCGACCACGAGGGCCACGGCTATCTGCCAGCCCATCTTGTAGCGCGGCCGGAGGCCGTGATGATCCCGGCGCACAATCTTGAGATAGTCGTCAGCGAAACCGATTCCGCCGAACGCGGCAGTGGTCAACACGGCGATCCACACGTAGACGTTCGTCAGGTCCGCCCACAGCAGCGTCGGCACGAGCGCGGCGGTGAGAATCAGCACGCCGCCCATCGTCGGCGTGCCGGCTTTGGCGCGATGGCTCTGCGGCCCTTCCTGCCTGATCACCTGTCCGATCTGGAATTCGCGCAGGCGCCGCACCATCCACGGACCCAGCAGCAGGCTGATGGCCAGCGCCGACAGGCTGGCCGCCGCCGTGCGGAACGTGATGTAGCGCGTCACGTTCAACACGGAGAACTGGGTGTGGAACGGATAGAGGACCTGGTAGAGCATCCCTCTACCTCACACCCTGACGGGTGCGACGACGCACCAGGGCTGCCTGGGCCACGTCCACGTCGTCGAACGGCAGGGTCTGGCTGCCGATTACCTGATATTTCTCGTGTCCCTTGCCGGCGATCAGGACGAGATCGCCGGGCCCGGCCATTTCGATGGCCTCGTCGATCGCCTGGTGCCGGTCGACGATCGCCACAATGCGCTGCTCGCGGTCGCGACGGGTGTCGGACGGTGATTCCGCGCTGCACCTCCTCGATGATGCGCGCCGGATCCTCATCGCGCGGGATTGTCGGAGGTGATCAGGATCACATCGCTGAGGCGTCCGGCAACGGCGCCCATCAGCGGTCGCTTCGTCCGATCGCGATTGCCGCCGCACCCGAACACGGTAATGATTCGCCCGGCCGCGAGGGGCCTGGCGGTCTCGAGCAGGTTTCTCAGCGCGTCATCGGTGTGCGCATAGTCGACGATGACCGTCACCTCGTCCGATGGCCCGGAGACGATCTGAAACCTTCCAGGGACGCGAGTGAGCGTGGCCAGCCCCTGCTCGATGGCGCCGGTCGGCAGGTCGAGCGCAACCGCCGTCGCAACTGCCGCGAGGATGTTGTAGACGTTGGGGCGACCGACGAGCGAGGAGCGCACGCTCAGCAGACCGCGCGGCGTCCTCACCTCGAAGGACAGGCCCTCGAGCGAATAGGACAACGGTGTCGGAGCGACGTCCGCCGGGCGGTTGATGCCGTAGGTGATCGAACGACCAGCAGTCTCGATGAGCGACGGTGCCCGTGGATCGTCTGCGTTGATGACCGCTGGCGCGTCGCGCGGCAGCAATTCGAACAGCCGTCGCTTTGCCTGGAAGTACTCTTCCATGTCGGCATGGAAGTCGAGGTGGTCGCGGGTCAGGTTCGTGAAGACCGCTGCCGCGAACGTCATCCCGTCGACGCGCTTCAGCGCCAGCGCATGCGAGGACACTTCCATGACGCACGCGCCGCACCCCTGTTCGACCATCTCCGCCATCAGCGACTGCACGTCGGGGGCTTCAGGCGTGGTGCGCGTCGCTTCCCGGGTCATCGCACCGATGCGATACGCGACGGTGCCGAGGAGCCCGCAGCGGATCCCGGCCGCCTCGAAGATGGAGGAGAGAAGGTAGGCCGTTGTGGTCTTGCCGTTCGTGCCCGTGATACCGACCACGCGCATGCGCCGGCTCGGGTTGCCGTGAAAGGCCGCTGCCAGAAAAGCCAGGGCCAGACGCGCGTCGGTTACCTGCGCCCAGGGTACCGGACTGCCTGCCGGAGCCGTCTCGGGTGACACGATGGCGACAGCACCGCGTTCGACGGCCTGGGAAACGAAGGCCGTGCCGTCGGCGTGCTGACCGCGCAGCGCGACGAACACCTGTCCCGGTTCGACGCGGCGGGAGTCGTACGCGATGCCGGTGACCGCACCAGACGCGGCGCGCGCGGGCAATGCCGTCGCCGCCGCGGACGGTGTCAACAGCCCGCGATCGCGAAGCACGTCCCGCAGTTGCGGCCAGGTCATTGCGTCCTTGGACTCGTGCTCTGGCGCGCAACGACACGCGCGAGTGTCAGATGACAGACGCTGCCTTCGCTCACCGGCGTTCCGGGCAGCGGGTCCTGCGCCTCGACGAATCCGTCGCCGTCCATCCGCGCGCTCAGCCCGAACCTGGTCAGCTTGCGCATCGCCTCGCGCGCACTCAGGCCCCGCACATCCGGCACGGTTCCCGGCTCTTCAGGTTCGACCGGCAGCGGCGACTCGGGCACGATGGCGCTCGTCGGCAGCGGCGACTCGCTGGCGTTCCTGGCCACGAGCACCGGCGTTTCGGGATTGATCGACGGCGGCACGCGCAGGTAGCGCAGCGCTTCTTCCGCGATGCGCCTGAAAATCGGCGCCGACACGGGTCCGCCGAAATGGCCGTTGTTTCCGCGCGGCGAGTCCAGCACGACGAGGATGGCGACTGCCGGATCGTTCGACGGGAGGAACCCGACGAACGAGGCGAACGTGTCGTTCGAGTAGCGACCGTTCACCAGTTTGTTCGCGGTGCCGGTCTTTCCGGCGATGGTGTAGCCGGGGATCTTCGCAATCGTTGCGGTCCCGCGTTCGACGACCTGCTCCATGATCCCGGTCATCGCCGCGGCAGTATCGGTGCTGACGGTGCGCCGAAGTACGTTCGGGCGGACGACGAGGCGACGTCCGTCTCGGTAGACCGCGCGCACGACACGCGGTTCGATGTAGTTGCCGCCATTGGCGACCGTGCTCACCGCGGTCACCATCTGCAGCGGCGTCACGCCGACCTGATATCCCATCGACACCGACGCGAGGGCGCTTTCGGTCCACTTCGTCCGGTCCCAGACAATGCCTGGGCTTTCCGACGGGAAATCAGGCGAGACGGGACGGCCGAAGCCGAATCGCTGCACGTAGTCGCTCAGGCGCTCGGTGCCGAGTCTGAAGCCGATGCGGATCGCCCCGACGTTGCTCGACTTGACGATCACGTCCGTGAACGACAGCACGCCGTAGTCGTGGGTGTCGCGCACCACTCGTGAACCGATGTTCAGGCGACCGCCACTGACGTCGATCAGCGCATCGAGCGGCATGAGCTTTTCCTGAATCGCCGCGGACGCGGTCACCACCTTGAACGTGGACCCTGGCTCGTACAGATCCTGGACCGCGCGGTTGCGGCGGGCGAACTCGGTTGCGGCCCGGTACTCGTTCGGATCGAACGTCGGCTCGTTGGCCAGCGCGAGGATTTCGCCCGTGTGCGGATCCATCACGATGGCGGAGCCGCCGAGCGCCCGGTTCTCGAGGACGCCGGCGCGCAGTTCCCGCTCGGCAATGTGCTGGAGGAATTCGTCGATCGTGAGTTCGACCGTCGCTCCGGCGGTGGGCGGACGTTCGAACCGGTTGAAGGCGTGGCGTCGCGCATCGGTCTGGACGAGCACCTGTCCGTCTTTGCCGCGGATCTGCGAGTCGTACGCGGATTCGAGGCCGTTGAGGCCCTTGCTGTCAATCCCGACGAAGCCGAGCACGTGCGCGGCCATTTCGTTGTTCGGATACTCGCGGTGACTCTCCTTGATGAATCCGATCCCCTCCAGATTCATCGCGGCGACCTTCGCGGCCACGTCCTGCGGCACCTGCCGCCGGATGTAGGTGAAGTTCCGCTGGCGCTTCAGGCGGTCGAGAATCTCCTGCCGTTCCTTCGCAGTGCAGTCGCCGAGCGCAACGCACAGGCGGCGAACGACATCCGCTTCGTCGCCAATCGCAGAGGGGACCGCGTAAATGGTGTCGGCGTCGACGCTCGTGGCGAGCACGCGACCCTTGCGGTCGACGATGTCACCGCGTTTCGCAGAGAGCGTCCGCGTCTGCATCTGCTGCCGCTCGGCAATATCGACCATCTGGTCGTGACGGACCACTTGAAGGATGACGAGGCGCACTTCCACCGCGCCTGCCCACACGCCGAACAGCACGCCGGCAAACACCAGGCGGCTTCGCAGCGTGCGTCGCCAGTCGGGAGTTGGCTCCCCGACCGCGGCGTTGCGTCTGTTGGACGGGCGCCACGAGAAGCGGCGGAGTCGGTCCATCACCGGCGTGCGACCACTGATTTGGCCGGCGGTTCGGCCGGGACGACCCGTTCGATGACGATTGCGTCGGCGCGCGTCGGCGTCACGAGATTCAGGCGGCCACGGGCGAGCGCTTCGATGCGCCTCGGCGACTTGAGCGTGTCGATCTCCAGCCGGAGGTGGCGCGTGACGTCCTCCTCGGCGGCCCGCTGCCGCTGCAGTTCCTCGAGCCGGTAGCCGTGCCGCACCAGCTCGAAATGCTGCCAGGTCCAGAACATCAAGGCGATGACCACCAGCGCTCCGAGCGCGATGGTCTTGACCATCTCGGTCAGGCGCTCCGCATCGACCTCCCGGACAATGGGATTGTTCCTGACGTCCTTGCGAACCGCGTACTCGAAGGCTTCAGCCATCAGGCTACTCGCTCGGCGGCGCGGAGCTTGGCACTCCGCGCGCGCGGGTTCCGCTGCAATTCGTCATCGCCGGCCGTGACCGGCCGCTTCGTCAGCACGTGCACGGTCGGGTGCTCGGTTCTGTCCAGTCCGCGGAGCGTGTGTTTGGCAATCCGGTCTTCGAGCGAATGAAAGCTGATCACCACGAAGCGCGCACCTTCACGGAGGCGGTGCGCCACGGCCTTGATGAACAGGTCGAGCCCTTCGAGTTCGCGATTCACCCAGATGCGAAACGCCTGAAACGTACGGGTCGCCGGATCGATGCGCTGGTATCCGCGCGTCGGAACGGCCTGCCGCACGATCGCTGCCAGACGCCCGGTGGTCAGAATGGGCTCGGCGCTTCGGGCGTGGACGATGTCCCGGGCGATGCGCCGCGAGAAGCGTTCCTCGCCATACTGAAAAATCGCGTCGGCGAGTTCCTGCTCCGTGGCGTGCGCCACGAGGTCTGCCGCGCTCTCCCCTGTCGAGCGGTCCATGCGCATGTCCAGCGGCTCATCACGCTGAAAGCTGAATCCGCGTCCTTCGCTGTCGAACTGCATCGACGACACACCGAGATCGGCGAGCGCACCGTCGATCGTGCCGATGCCGCGCCGATCGAGTTCGCCACCGAAGGCGCGATAGTCGGCGTGCACCAGTTCAACGCGATCCCCCCACGGGGCCAGCGTCTCGCGGGCAATCGCCAGCGCGTCGGCGTCGCGGTCGAAACCGACGATGCGTGTGGCGCCGGCCTCGAGCAGCGCGCGCGAATGGCCGCCGAGTCCGACGGTGCAGTCCACGAACAGTCCGCCGCGTTGCGGCTGAAGGAAGTGGAGCACCTCGTCGGTCAGGACCGGTACGTGTGCGCTCAAATGCCGAACTCCGACAGCGCGCGCGCATCGTCGTCGGTGAACGGTTCGCGCTGCAGTTTCGAGAGGAACCGGTCGTGGTTCCATACGTCGAGATAACTGAACTGCCCCAGCACATCGACGTCGCCGAGCATCGTGGCCGCGTCGCGGAGCCGCACCGGGATCAGCACGCGACCTTGCGCATCGAGTTCACCCACCTGGCCGTAGTAGTTCACCCGGTCGAGGAAGCGTGCTTTCGACGGGTTCGTGGAGGGAACCTCACTGAGCTTCTGTTCGAGCTCGAGCCACACCGGCATCGGATAGATGCGGACGTACTCGCCCGACAGGCTCGTGAGGAACAGCTCGCGCCCGTACTTGCTCTCCAACAAGGACTTGAAGGCGTTTGGCACCTTCAGGCGGCCCTTCTCGTCGATGCGTGCGGGCGCGTTCCCTCTAAACACGCGACACTACTCCACTCCTGTCCACAATTTTCCACGACGATAGTAGGAGAGGGTGATGGGACTGTCAACGGCAAAAGGCAATCCCTCAGTGAGTTAAGCCAAGTTTTTATCGCTGCATGCACAGATCGGTCTGTACACCCGAACATCGGTGTGCAATTCTGACAACCGATCACGACTGGCATGTGCGACGCACGCGACCGGCGAGACGCCACGCCACGAGCCCTGCGCGGGGTTCGAAACGTCCACTTGGGATACGATGTGACGTTTACCCAATGGCTGAACTTGCCGCGGACACGTCCATTCTCGTGCCCGCCTACAACGAGGCGCAGGCCGTATCCAGGCTCGTTGAGGCGCTGGGTCGGGCGGCACACTGGCGCGAGATCATCGTGATCGACGACGGCTCGACCGACGGCACCGGAGAACAGGCGGCGAAGGCGGGCGCCCGGCTCCTGCGCCACCCGTACAACAAGGGCAACGGCGCCGCCGTCAAGACCGGCCTTCGACATGCGCTGGGGACGTATATCCTGATCGTGGACGCCGACGGCCAGCACCAGCCGCATGACACCGTCCGACTGGTGAATCACCTCGACGAATACGAGCTCGTCGTCGGCGCGCGCTCGGCTGATTCGCAGGCGTCGTGGTCGCGGCGGATTGGCAACGACCTGCTGAATCGCATCGCCAGCTATCTGACCGGACGGGCCATTCCGGACCTGACCTCGGGCTTCCGCGCCGCGCGTCGCGATTGCATGCTGGAATTCATCCACCTGTTCCCGAATGGATTTTCGACGCCGACCACGTCGACGATGGCGTTCATCCGTGCCGGGTACAGCGTCCGCTTCGAGCCGATTGTGGCGGCGCAGCGTCTCGGCACGTCGAAGATCAGACTCGGTTCCGATGGGGCGCGTTTCGTATTGATTCTGCTGAAAGTCATCACCATCTTCAGCCCGCTCCGGCTCTTCGTCCCGATCAGCGCCGCGCTGTTGACGCTGGGCGCGGTCTACGCGGTATGGACGATTGCCACGCAGTCGCACATCACGAACTCCTCGGTGCTGCTGATCCTCGCCAGCATCCTGATTCTGTTGATCGGTCTGGTCTCCGAGCAGATCTCCTCGCTGCGATCCGAGGGACGACGGTCGTGACTCCCTCGGCACTGGTCATCATTCCGACCTACAACGAGCGGGCGAACCTGCCGGTCCTGGTCGCCGGGCTGATGAAGCATCCGGGCGTCCGCGTGCTGGTCGTGGACGACAATTCTCCCGACGGCACCGGCGCGCTCGCCGACTCGCTGGGCGCCACGTACGACGGGCGGGTCTGCACCCTGCACCGGACGACCAACCGCGGCTTCGGCCGCTCGTACATCGACGGCATGCGCCAGGCACTGACCGAACCAGTCGACCTGATCTGCCAGATGGACGCGGACCTGTCTCACGATCCCGCGCAACTGCCCGACCTGATGGCGAAGGCGCAACATGCCGATCTGGTGATCGGCTCGCGCTACGTTCCGGGCGGCCACATCGTGAACTGGCCGCTCAAGCGACACGTCCTGAGCCGCTTCGCGAATACCTACATCCGCACCATCACCAGGGTCGGCGCGCACGACTGCACGTCCGGCTACCGGTGCTGGACCCGGACCGCCCTGGCGTCGCTGCCGCTCGACCAGTTCTTTTCCGACGGCTACTCGTTCCTGGTCGAAATGCTGTTTGTTGCACATCGCCATGGCTGCCACATCGCGGAAGTGCCGATCACGTTCGTGGAACGCCGCGAAGGCGAATCGAAGGTGTCGCGGGCGGTCCTGATGGAGTCGGCGCTGACGCCGTGGCGGCTGATTTCGAACCCGCAATCTTCCCGCAAGCCGGCCCCGCGGCACCCTGCACCGTGAACCCCGACTATCGCGATTTCTATCGTGGCCGTCGCGTGATGGTGACCGGTGGCCTCGGCTTCATCGGCAGCAACGTGGCGCATCATCTCGTCGCGCTGGGCGCCGACGTGCTGCTGGTCGATTCGCTGCTTCCCGAGTACGGCGGCAACCTGTTCAACATCGCGTCGATTGCTGACCGGGTGCACGTCAATACGACCGACATTCGCGAACGCGACACGATGCACGAGCTCGTTCGCGGACAGGACGTCATCTTCAATCTGGCCGGTCAGGTCAGTCACATCGACAGCATGCGGGATCCGTACACGGATCTCGAGATCAACTGCCTCAGCCAGCTGACGCTGCTCGAGGCATGCCGGCACAACAACCGATCCGCCAAGGTGGTATTCGCCGGGACACGCCAGATCTACGGCCGCCCGGATTCGCTGCCCGTGGACGAGTCGCATCTGGTGCGGCCCACCGACGTGAACGGCATCAACAAGGCCGCCGGCGAGCACTACCACCTGGTTTACAACAACGTCTTCGGCGTGCGCGCCTGCTCCCTGCGACTCACCAACGTCTACGGACCACGCCAATTGATCAGACATAACCGGCAGGGCTTCATCGGCTGGTTCATTCGTCTGGCGCTCGAGGGCAAGACCATACAAATCTATGGCGACGGCGCCCAGTTGCGCGACTTCGTCCATGTTGACGATGCGGCTGACGCGTTCCTGCGCGCCGGTGCGGACGATCGCTGCAACGGCGAAGTGTTCAACGTGGGTGGCACCGAGCCGATCAGCCATCGCGAGCTGACGTCGCTGCTGATCTCGGCCGCCGGTGCCGGGCGCGTCGAATACGTCGAGTGGCCGACGGACAAGAAGGCGATCGACATCGGCAGCTTCTACGCGGACTCGTCGAAATTCCGCACGACGACCGGGTGGACGCCGCGCATCACGCTCCGCGAGGGCCTCGCCTCGACTCTCGCCTACTACCGTGCGCACTTCGAGCAGTACGCCGGCGCCGAAGACCGGCAGGCACGGACGTGAGCCGGTTCCGCATCCCGTTCGGTTCACCGGCCCCGCGTGAGGACGGTCCCGCGGTCCGGTCGGCCATCGAGCGCGTGATCCACAGCGGCTGGTACGTGCTCGGTCCTGAAGTGGCTGCGTTCGAGACCGAGTTCGCAGCCGCCTGTGGCGCGGCGCATGCGGTGGGCGTGGGCACGGGGACCGATGCGATTGCGCTGATCCTGCGGGGCCTGGGAATCGGCCCGGGCGACGAAGTGATCACGTCGCCGCTCTCTGCGGCCTACACCGCGCTCGCGGTGATGATGGCTGGCGCCCGTCCGGTGTTCGCGGATATCGACCCGTGCCGCCACACGCTCTCTCCGGCGGCCGTGGAGCGCGCGATCACCGCGCGAACACGGGCGATTCTTCCGGTCCATCTCTACGGGCAGGCTGCCGACATGGCGGCGCTGATGCCGCTTGCGGCGCGGCACGGTCTGGCGGTCGTGGAGGATGCCTGCCAGGCCCACCTTGCCACTGCCGCGGGACGGCCGGTCGGCACCATCGGCGTCGCGGGCGCCTTCAGCTTCTACCCGACCAAGAATCTCGGCGCGCTGGGCGATGGCGGTGCGATCGTCACGAACGATGCGGCGCTCGCAGCGAAACTGCGCCGCCTCCGTAACGGCGGGCAGACGGATCGCTACCATCACCTCGACGCCGGCATCAACTCGCGGCTCGACGAGATGCAGGCCGCGGTGCTGCGGGTCCGCCTGTCCTTTCTGAGCGAGTGGACAGCGCGGCGACGGAGCCTCGCGGCGCTCTACCGAACCGCGCTGAGCGGCGCGCCGGTCGAGGTGCCGATCGAATGCGATGCCGGTCACGTCTATCACCTGTTCGTCATTCGCACTCGACAGCGGGCACGCCTGCAGCAGCATCTCGCAGCCGCTGGCATCGAAACACTGGTGCACTACCCCGTCCCTATTCCGCGGCAGCCGGCCGTCGCCTCACAATTTCCAGCAGACTGCCCCGAAGGGAATCGCGCCTGTGACGAAGTGCTGTCGCTGCCGATGCACCCGGGGCTCACCGCCTCCGATGTTGCTGCGGTGGCCGCGGCCGTTGGTGCATTCAACGAGGATTGACACATGCGGGTACTCATCACGGGCGGCGCCGGCTTCATCGGCTCGCATCTGTCCGAAGCGCTGCTTGACGCGGGACACCAGGTCGTCGTCCTCGACAACCTGTCCACCGGCTCGATCGACAACATCGTCCACCTGAAGGGGCGAGCGGGATTCGAATATCAAATCGATTCGGTGATGAACGAATCGCTCATTGCCGAGATGATCGACGGCGCCGACGTCGTCTTCCACTTCGCCGCGGCGGTCGGCGTGAAGCTGATCGTCGAGCAACCGGTGCACACGATCGAAACCAACGTCCACGGCACCGAGGTGGTCCTCAAGCACGCCAACAAGAAGAAGAAACTGGTGGTCATCGCCTCCACCTCCGAGGTCTACGGCAAGAGTCTGGACGTACCGTTCCGGGAGGATTCGGACCTGGTCCTCGGGCCAACGCCGAAGCATCGCTGGGCGTACGCGTGCAGCAAGGCGCTCGACGAGTTCCTGGCGCTTGCTTATTGGAAAGAGCGGAAGCTGCCGGTGATCATCGTCCGCTTCTTCAACACCGTCGGACCTCGCCAGACCGGACAGTACGGGATGGTGGTTCCGAACTTCGTACGGCAGGCGCTCGCCGGTGAACCGATCACGGTGTTTGGCGACGGGACGCAGTGCCGCTCGTTTACGCACGTCGCCGATGTCGTCCGCGCGCTGATGGCCCTGGTGGTCGAGCCCAAAGCGATCGGACAGGTCGTGAACATCGGGAACACCGAGGAAATCTCGATTCAGGGCCTGGCCGAGCGGATCAAGGCCCTCACCGGGTCGTCGTCGCCGATCCGGCTGATTCCGTACGATCAGGCATACGAGTCAGGCTTCGAAGACATGCCGCGCCGGCTCCCCGATCTGACGAAAGTGCGGGGAATGATCGGCTACGAACCGCGGTATTCGCTCGACGCGATCCTGCGGGATGTGATCGAGTTCTTCCGGGGACAGTAGCCGTATACTGGGCCCATGCGGAGGCACCTTGTCGGCTCATGCGTGCTGGCCGGGGTGGTCATGCTGGCGACGCCGGGCTACGCCGGCGTTCGGGTGAGCATTGCCAACGGAATGGTCACCATCTCTGCCACGGACGCCACCGTCCGGCAGATTCTCGATGAGTGGGCCCGCGTCGGCCAGGCGCGCATCGTGAACGTGGAGCGTCTCGCCGGCCCACCGATTTCACTCGAGCTCACCAACGTGCCTGAGGCGCAGGCCCTGGACACGCTGCTCCGGACGGTCAGCGGGTACCTGGCTGCGCCACGAGCCGTCGCCGTGCCCAACGCATCGATGTACGACCGCGTTTTCGTCCTCGCGGCGAGCAGCGGAACGCCGCCGCGGGCTGCGACCGCCGCCTCACCGGGCGCCGTCACGCCACCCGCGTTCGCGCCACCGGCATTCGCACCGCCGGCGGATCAGGATGATGACGAAGTCGCCCCGAGCGGGCCGAACCCGAGACAGAATCCCGCGCAGCTGAATGGGCCGCCGAACGGACCGGCGAACGCGCCGCCGAATCGACCGCCGCGCGCGCCGGTTTTCAATAGCTATCCGCAACCGCCGACCGGACAAGGTGGCCCGGCGGCTCCCGCGACGGCTCCGGCAACAGCTCCCGCGACCTCCGCGGCGCCAATCGTGCCAGTGGGAGTGTCCACGCCAGGAATGGTCGTCCCTGCGCCGCAGCAGCCTGGCCGCCCGGACTCACAGCAGCCATAGCCCCACGCAGGAGCCCCGAATTCATGTCACTCGTTGAAGAGATCAGCGCCGCGATCACGGACGCCATGCGCCGCAAGGATGCCGGACGACTCAGCGCACTGCGCATGCTGAAGGCGGCGATGATGAACAAGAGCATCGAGAAAGGTCACGAACTCGATGACGACGAAGCGCGGCAGGTGGTTGGCGCGCTCGTGAAGCAGCGCCGCGACTCGATCGAGCAGTTCCAGAAGGGTGGACGGCAAGACCTGGTCGAGAAGGAGGCAGCCGAGATCACCGTTCTCGAGTCGTATCTGCCGGCCGCAGCCGATCCAGCAACGATCGAGCGAGCGGTGGCCGAAGCCATCACCGAAACGGGCGCTGCCACAGCGAAGGACATGGGCAAGGTCATGAAGGCGACGCTGGCCAGGCTCGCCGGCCAGACGGTTGACGGCAAGGTTGTGAACGAGCTGGTACGAAAGAAACTGTCCGGCGCCTAGCGCATGGCGCACGACCCGGCCATCGACGTTCCCGCCCACTCAGGCCGGTCCGACCGCATCGCCCGCGCCGCAGGTCTTGCCGGAGCCGCCACCCTCACCAGCCGAATCCTCGGACTCGTTCGCGAACAGGTGCTTGCCGCGATGTTCGGCGCCGGCGACGAAATGGACGCGTTCCTCGTCGCCTTCCGCGTGCCGAATCTGGTCCGCGATCTGTTCGCCGAAGGCGCAATGAGCGCGGCATTCGTTCCGACCTTCACGCGGCACCTCACGCTGCGGGGGAAAGACGATGCATGGCGGCTTGGGAACAACGTCCTGAACGCGCTGCTCCTCATTACCGGCGGGCTCGTCGTGCTCGGTCTGCTCTTCGCACGTCCGCTGGTGTCGCTGTACGCCGAGAGCTTCGCGGCGGTACCCGGCAAGCTCGATCTCACCATCCGGCTCGCGCGGGTCATGGTGCCGTTCCTGACGCTCGTGGCGATTGCGGCGGCCGTGATGGGCATGCTCAACTCGCTTCGCCACTACTTCCTGCCTGCGCTCGCACCGGCCACCTTCAACGTCGTCACCATCGGGTGTGCGGTGCTGCTCACGCCGCTCATGCCACTCGTCGGCCTTCCGCGCATCATGTCGATCGCCATCGCGGTGGTGATCGGGGGGCTCGACGCAGGTCGCCGTGCAGTGGCCGTCGCTGCGCGGCGAGGGATTCCGGTATCAGCCGCGGCTCGACCTGCGCGACCCCGGGCTGCATCAGGTGCTCCTGCTGATGGGCCCTGGCACGATCGGACTCGCCGCGACGCAGGTCAATCTGTTCGTCAGCACGCTGCTCGCCACCAGCCAGGGCACCGGCGCGGTGTCGTGGCTGCAGTACGCGTTTCGCGTGATGTATCTCCCGCTGGGGCTGTTCGGCGTCTCGATCGCCACGGCTGTTCTTCCTGCGGCGGCGCGCCATGCTGCGGTGCACGATGGCGCGGCGATCCGCGACACCGTCGCGCGCGGACTCGCCCTGATGCTGGTCGTGAACATCCCGGCGACGTGCGGTCTGATCGTGCTGTCCACCGAGATCATCCGTCTGCTGCTCGAGCGCGGCCACTTTACTCCGGCCGACACGGCTGCCACGGCGGCGGCGCTGCGTCTCTACGCCATCGGCCTGATCGGCTACTCGACCACTCGCATCGCCTCACCGGTTTTCTACGCCATCGGCCGCAGCCGCGTGCCCGTGGTGCTCAGCGCGGTGTCGGTGACGGTCAACCTGGTGCTGAGTCTGGTGTTCGTCAAGGTGATGGGTTTCCGCGGTCTCGCGCTCGCCACGTCGATTGCCGCGCTCGTGAACGCCGCACTGTGCGTGGTGCTGCTGCGACGCGAGCTCAACGGCATGGGCGGTTCGCGCCTGCCGGCCGTGTTCGCCAAGGTCGCGATCGCGTCGGCAGTGATGGCAGTGGCGGTCGTCACCGTGAATCGTTCGCTGTACGGGATCGCGTCAGACGGAAGCACCCTTTCTCAGGCGGTTGCCCTGCTCGCCGCGCTCCTGACAGGCCTGATTGCGCTGGCAATTGCCGCGAGAATGCTGCGCATCGAAGAGTTCGCGACCCTCTCTGCCGGAGCGCGCAGCCGGGTACAGAAGTTGCTCGACCGCTGATCAGGACCCCGTATCTGCCGTGATACGATCTCCTGTCGCGCAATGCGCCGCCCTTATTCGCGTTACGGATCGTCGATGTCGTTCGGACCCGGCCCGCTGTCGCCGGCGTTGATGGCGATCATCGGCGCGAATGTTCTGCTCTTCATCGCGCAGCTGTTCACGGATCAGTACGGCTGGGGGCTCACCTGGACCCTCGGACTGCGGCCGGCGGACATCTTCGGATCGTTCCGCGTGTGGGAAGTCGCGACCTACATGTTCCTGCACGGCGGCGTATTCCACCTGCTGTTCAACATGCTGGCGCTCTGGATGTTCGGCACCGAACTCGAGCGCATCTGGGGCACGCGCTACTTCCTCAAGTTCTACTTCGTAACCGGCGTGGGCGCCGGCGTGCTCACCGTGCTGTTCTCACTGCTGCCGTTCGGGTTCGCGCAACAGCTGGAGCATTCGATCATCATCGGCGCATCGGGAGCGGTCTACGGGCTGTTGCTCGCCTACGGGATGTACTTCCCGAACCGCCCGATCTACATGTACCTGGTCTTCCCGATTCCCGCGAAGTACTTCGTGATGATCATGGGGGCGCTCGCGTTCTACTCTTCCGTCGCCGAGCGGAGTGGTGTGGCGAACGCTACACACCTGGGCGGGTTGCTGGTCGCGTACATATTCCTGAAGAGCGGACGCATCCACCCGATGTCGGAACTGAAATACCGTTATCTCAAGTGGAAGATCAACCGCACGCGCAGCAAGTTCGACGTGTATACCGGCGGGCGCGCGAACGACTGGGACCGCCGCGTCCACTGACCGAACCTGAAGGTGCGCGTCTACATCACACCTCGCGACCCTTCACCAGGTTGAGACATCTTCAGCGCCGCAGACTGAACGGCAGCCGGATTCCTCCCAGGGCCAACCCAAGCGTCGATCCCAGCACCGGCAATCCGTAACCGTTCGTCAGGAACGCGTACCTGAAGATCGTGCCGCTCGCGACGTGGATGTTGAGCACCATCACGAACGCGAGAAACGCTGCAAGCGGAGTCCAGATACCGGCAATCAGGGCCACACCCGCGGAAAGTTCGCCGAGCGGCACGAGCCGCGCAAACACCGCCGTGCCCGGGATCGCCACGTGTTCCAGGTACCACCGGCTCATCGATCCAGGCGCGGCTTCCGAGAGCCAGCCGTTGAACCGTCCTGACAGGATGGACGAGTTCACGATCCACCCCAGCTTCCCGATCCCCTCGAACAGAAAGAACACACCCATGAAGATGCGGACAATCACGAGCCCTGTCTTCTGTCTGTCAATCCCCATCATCTCTCCCTGAATCCTGGGCGCGGGCAGCCCGCGGCGTCTACGGCGCGACACCCGCACTCACCATCGGAAGGCGAGCGAGCGGTCGCGTCGTCATCGGTTGACGCGCAGGCGTCACCGAGGCGAGTCGTCCTCGTTCGCGGTCAACCACTCGGCGCGAATCGGACTGAAGATATCCAGCTCGAACGTGTCATCGAGTGCTTCCGCCTGATGGTCGATCCCGGACGGAATGTGGATGACTTCACCCTCGCGTACGGTGATCTCCTCGCCGGCCACCAGGAACTTCAATGCACCTTGCAACACGTAGGTCATCTGCTCGCTTTGATGGGAGTGCAGCGGCACCAGACACCCGCGTTTCATGTAAACCTGAACCAGCATTTCGCGCTCGCCGGTCACAATCTTTCGCGACAGCATCTCGGTCACTTTGTCGAGCGCAATCTCGTCCCAACGGTGCAATCGCACGCCAGCCTGACCCATGTGGCTGAGGATATATCAACCCAACCGGATGCTATAATTCCGGGTTGATGAAGAGCGCCGTCGCGAACGGTGATCGACTCGCAGCCACGGCTTCGCAGCCCGCGTTCGACGGTCTCTCCCGCGACGCGATCCTCGACGCCTACCGCTGCATCGTCCGCTCACGCAGGCTGGACGACAAGGAAATCCAACTCAAGAATCAGAGCCAGGCCTTCTTCCAAATCAGCGGCGCCGGGCATGAGGCGATTCTCGTGGCCGCCGGCATGACGCTTCGCCCCGGCTACGACTGGTTTCACCCGTACTATCGCGACCGCGCGCTCTGCCTCCAGCTGGGCGTCTCCCCTCTCGACATGCTCCTGGCATCGGTCGGCGCAGATGCCGACCCAAGCAACGCGGGGCGACAGATGCCTTCGCACTGGGGCAGTACACCGCTGAACATCGTTGCCGGATCCAGCGCCACGGCGACGCAGGTGCTGCATGCGGTGGGCGCTGCGGAAGCCGGTGTGCTCTATAGCCGCATCACCGAGATCCCGGACCGGCACGCGTTCTTCCATGGCGACGAGATCGTCTACACCTCGCTCGGCGAAGGATCGACGAGCGAAGGCGAGTTCTGGGAAGCCGTGAACGTGTCCTGCGTGCGGCACCTGCCCGTGCTCTTCCTGGTTGAAGACAACGGCTACGCGATCTCGGTGCCGGTCGAAGTGGAAACCGCGGGCGGCGACATCTCGAAACTGGTGCGCGCGTTTCCAGGCCTGCACGTCGAAACCGCTGACGGCACCGACTTCTTCGACAGCCTTCGCGCCATGCGCGGGGCCGCCGATTACGTTCGCGCCCGCAAGGGTCCAGCGCTGGTCCACGCGCATGTGATCCGGCCGTACTCGCACTCACTCTCCGACGACGAGAAACTGTACAAGACGGCGGCGGAACGCGAGGCCGAAGCCAGGCGCGATCCGATCGGGCGGATGGCTGAATTCCTCAAGAGCAAGGGACTCGCCACGGCTGCCGAACTGGCGGCGATGGACGCGGCGATCGAACACGAAGTCGATCTCGCCGCGCAGCAGGCGCTCTCGGCACCGAAGCCGGCAAAGAACACCGCGTCGCAATTCGTCTACTCGCCGGCCGTGGATCCCACCTCCTCCTCATTCGACACGCCGGCCGCGCCGGGCGGCAAGCCGGAGACGATGGTGGATGCCATCAACCGCACGCTGAAGGACGAGATGGCGTACAACCCGCGCATCATCGTCTTTGGCGAAGACGTGGCGGACGCCAGCCGCCAGGATGCACTCAAGGAAGTGAAGGGCAAGGGCGGCGTCTTCAAGGTGACGCACGGCCTGCAACGCACCTACGGCGAAGATCGCGTCTTCAACACACCGATCGCGGAAGCGAGCATCATCGGGCGGGCGGTCGGCATGGCAACCCGGGGCCTCAAGCCGGTGGTGGAAATCCAGTTCTTCGACTACATCTGGCCGGCGATGATGCAGTTGCGCAACGAGATGGCGATGCTGCGATACCGCTCGGGCAATCACTGGTCGTGCCCGATGGTCATCCGCGTGCCGATCGGCGGCTATCTGCGCGGAGGCGGTCCGTACCACAGCCAGTCCGGCGAGAGCATCTTCGCTCACTGTCCCGGCATCCGCATCGTCTACCCGTGCAATGCCGTTGACGCCGCAGGCCTGCTGCGCACGTCGATCCGCTGCGACGACCCGGTGCTGTTTCTCGAACACAAGCACCTGTATCGACAGACCTACAACAAGGGCGAGTACCCCGGCCCGGAGTTCATGATTCCGTTCGGCCATGGCAGCCTGCGCCGCGATGGAACCGACGTGGTCATCATCACGTGGGGTGCGCTCGTTCAGCGCTCGATTCTGGCGGCACAACAGGCAGCTGAGCGTGACGACATCCAAGCCGCCGTGCTGGACCTGCGCACGCTGATGCCGTACGACTGGAATGCGATCGCGACGCTGGTGAAGCGGACCAACCGGGTGATCATCGCCCACGAGGACTCGCTCACCTGCGGGTTCGGCGCCGAGCTGGCGGCACGCATCGCCGATGAACTCTTCCAGGACCTCGACGCGCCTGTTCGCCGCGTCGCCGCGCTCGACACACCGGTCGCCTACTCGCCCGATCTCGAGGAAGCGATTCTCCCTCAGCCCTCCGACATCCTGGACGCCATCCGCGCCATCGCACGGTTTTGAAACGGCTGCTCTTTGTCGTCGCGAGCCTGATGATCGCATCGGTTGCGACCGCGATCTCACCCGACGTTCTCTCGCCGGTCCAGTCCGTTCCACCGGAAATCGTCGGGCGCTTCCGCGACGCGCGTGGTTTCCAGCAGTCCGCGTCGGGGCAGTACTTCGTGTTCGATCGCCGCGCGCACACGATGTGGGGCCTCGACGCGCAGTTCGGCGGTCCCTGGGAGATTGTTCGGATCGGCGCGGAACCCGGCCGCCTTCTGGATCCGACAACGTTCGCGGTCGCACCTGACGGCACCTTCGTCGTCGCCGACGCACCGGGACGGCAGGCGCGCATCCAGGTGTTCACACCGGCCGGCTTTGTCGTATCGGGATTCCTGCTCGACGAGGCGGCACGCCCGCGTATCACCATCGACAACACCGTCATGAGCGGCATCGGCTCGCTGCAGTTCACCGGCACGTCGGTCTTGCTGTCGCAGCCGGACAACGGCTCGCTGGTGTCGGAGTACACCCTCTCGGGACAGCCGAAGCGGAGCATCGGGACGCTGCGGGCGACTGGCCACGAATCGGATCGTGATGTCCACATCGCGCTGAACAGCGGCATCCCGCTCGTCACCTCGTCGGGCGCTCTGTACTACGTCTTTCAGGCCGGGCCGCCAGTGTTCCGCAAATACGACGCGGACGGGCACCTGATCTTCGAGCGCCTGATCCAGGGCCGCGAAGTGGACGACATCGTCGCGAAGCTGCCATCGTCGTGGCCGCGCAATCCGCTCGACGGAGAATTGCCGCTGGTGCGCCCCACCGTCCGTTCCGCGGCGGTCGATCGAGACGGGTCGCTGTGGGTGTGTTTCGAAGCCGGGTTCACCTACGTGTTCGATGCGGACGGCGACAAGGTCCGCACGGTGCAGTTCCGCGGGGCCGGCGCGGTTTCGCCGACGACGATGTTCTTCGGGCCGAGTGGACACCTGCTGGTCACGCCGGGGCTGCACGAGTACCGATCCGAGCCGCTGAAACGCAATGGTAGACTCCCGGTCGCGATGACATCCCGCGGCCGCTGGTGCGCAGGCCTTGCGGCGCTGGCCGCGCTCTCCTTGTACGTTGCCATCAATACGGCGGCGGATCGCCCGCTAACGTGGGCGCTTGGCCCGTTCCGACTGCGGTCGAGCGAGCCGTTACGTCCTGCAGTGGCAGCGGCAGTGTTCAGCGCAGCGCTGCTCGCGATTGGATGGGTGCGTCCACGCTGGCGCCGGACTGGGATTGTGCTGGCTGCCGTCGCCGCACTGCTGCTGCTTGCACTCGCCGCGCGGCAGGCGACGCCACAGTTCCCGGTCGCCGACGGGGCATTCATCGAGCTGTACACGCGTCACGCAGAACACGGCCGACAGCTTCTCGGGCCCTACTCACAATTCGGGTGGTTCCATCCGGGCCCGCTGCTGTTCTACTGGCTGGCCGCGTTCTACGTCGTCGGCGGCGAGTCGATGGTCAGCATCAACACCGGAAGCCTCGCCGTCAACCTGCTCGCGCTGGCGAGCATCGCCTGGGTGGGCGCCAGACACGGACGGGCGGCCCCGGTATTCACAATCGTTTTCTGGTCCCTGATCGCATTCTTCTACGTTCGCGTTCCAGATCTGTTCGTGAGTGCGTGGAATCCGCACGTGCCGGTGCTGCCGCTGATGGCGCTGCTCTTCGTCAGCACCGCCGTCGCACTGCCAGACGCCCCACTGCTGCCGGTGCTAGTGATTCTCGCGTCGTTCATCGTGCAGTCGCACATCGGGTTCGCGCCCACAGCGGGCGTCATCACGGTCGTGGGTATCGCGGCTCTCGCGCGGCACGCGACGCGAGACGAGGCCATGCGGCGCTCGGCGCTGCGGTGGAGCCTCGTGTCGGTGGCGGTGGTCGAAGTCGCGTGGCTGCTGCCGGTGGCGGAACAGTTGACGAGCCCGGACGGAAACATGTCGCGCATCGTCAGGTTCTTCTTTGGCGATGCGGCGCCGGCTCAGACCTGGCGCACGGCTTACATCGTCTGGAGCAACACGATCACTGGCGCCTTCATGCCGGGATTTCATATCCCTGTGGGTCTCCCGCTGGACATCCCGAGCACGGGCCGGTTGCCAATCGGAGGCCCGCTGCTGATCGTCGGGCTGGTCGGCGCGGCGTGGTCATTCGCCGGCCGGCGTTTCGAGCGAACGCTGACGCTGATGTGCCTGGCCGCGGCGGCGAGCGGGTTCTGGTCGGTGCTCCATGTTCGGGCGCTGATCGGCGATTACCACGTGTTCTGGCTGTCGGCGATTGGCCTCGTGGGCGCGGCACTGGTGATCGCCGCTGTCGGCCTCCGAACGGGTCTGCGGTTGCCCGCGCGGCCTGCGCGCGCACTCGGAGTGATGTTGCCAGGTATTGTGCTGGTGCTCGCGGGCGGTGGGAGCATCATGCGGCTCCAGCAACAGCGTCATCAGGAGGTCGTGACGGGCGAAGCGGCGGCTGCTCGAGACCTGACCGAGATCCTTCGCGCAACGCTGCCGGTGGATCGCGGTAGGCCAGTGTTCCGCATCGATCCGGCGATCTGGGGTCCCGGTGCGGGCGTCCTGCTACAGCTCGACAAGGCGAATGTCTCGTTCGGCGTGGATGAACTGGCGGAACTCTACGGCGCCAGAGTTGCCGCCAATGGCACCGAAGAACTGCTGGTGGTGATCTGCGGCCAGGCGCGGCATCTCGAACTGACGCGGGACAGTCGCGTTCGAACGCTCGGGTGGTCGCGCGACCGGACGCTGTTTGCCGACGCGGTCAGCCTCCTCGAGGCGCCGGAGTACCGCCGCTGGTGACGACGGTCCTGGGAGCGGTGACGCTTCCGCCCGAGCGTGTGTCACCTCCGACATGAACGCGCTTGACCCGCCGCCGCGTACTGAATGAACATTCATTCAGTACCGACATGCCCGCGATCTCGAGCGTCCGGCGCCGTACCATTCAGCCGTCCACCGCCGCCAAGCGCGAAGCCATTCTTCGTGCGGCGATCGACGTGTTCGCCGAGCGCGGCTACTTCAACGCGCAGGTGGCCGACGTGGCGCGTGCCGCCGGCGTGGCAGCGGGCACGGTCTATCTGTACTTCCACAGCAAGGACGACCTGCTCGTCTCGATTTTCGAGCGGACGGTCAGCGACGGCCTGGCGCAAGGCCGGGCGGCGGTCGCGAACATCTCCGAACCTGCCGAGCGGCTTCGCCGTTTCGCACACCTCCACCTCGCCATGCTCGGCCGCGATCGCAATCTGGCGATCGTCTTCCAGGTGGAGCTCCGGCAGTCGGTGAAGTTCATGGAACGTTTTTCGTCGACGCTGCTGCGCGACTACCTGGGCCAGATTCGTGCCGCCATCGAGGACGGGCAGAAGTCCGGTCTCTTTCGCAGGGACATCAAGGCGACGACCGTCGCGAAGATGTTCTTCGGCGCGCTCGACGAAATGGCCACCAACTGGATTCTCTCCCGCCGGCGTCACAACCTCGAGTCTGACGCCGACACGGTCGTGGACATCTTTCTCGACGGGACACGCGCACGATGACGACGCCATCCTCGATCCGCTCGGCTGCAGGTACTCGGCGCCGGCACCATGGGCGCGCAGATTGCCGCCCACCTCGCGAATGCCGGTGTTCCGGTCCTGCTCCTGGACCTCACGCCGGAGGCGGCACGTGATGGGCTCAAGAAGGCGTCCGCGCTGAAGCCCGACCCCTTTTTCACGAAGAATGCCGCCACGCTGATTGCCACCGGCGGCTTCGAAACCGACCTCGACAAGCTGGCCCGGGTGGACTGGATCATCGAAGCGGTGGTCGAGCGGCTGGACGTGAAGCAGTCGCTGTTCCAGCGGATTGAGGCACTGCGCGCCCCGGGCGCCATCGTCTCGTCGAATACGAGCGGCATTCCGATTTCGGCCCTGGCCGAAGGGCGCAGCCCCGAGTTCAGGCGCCACCTCGTAGGCACGCACTTCTTCAACCCACCACGGTATTTACGGCTGGTGGAGATCATCCCGACACCGGACACCGACCCGGCCGTGGTCGATCGCATCAGGAACTTCACGGATCTGCGTCTCGGCAAGGGCGTGGTCGTGGCGATGGATACGCCGAACTTCATCGCCAACCACATCGGCCTCTACGGCGTCGTCCAGTTGATGCGCGCGCTCGAGTCGGGGAACTACACGATCGAAGAGATCGACGCGATCACCGGACCGGCGATTGGCCGTCCAAAGAGCGCGACGTTCCGCACCATGGATATCGCCGGCCTCGACGTCCTCGGTCACGTGCTGCGGAACCTGGCCGAGCGTCTTCCCGAAGAGACGAGCCGATCACGGTTCACGCTGCCGGCCATCGTGGAACAGCTCATCGAGCGTGGATGGACAGGCGAGAAGGCCGGACAGGGGTTTTACAAGCGCGAGGGATCCGAGATCCTGACCCTCGATCCCGCGACCATGTCCTACCGGCCGAAGCAGTCGGCGCGCGTCGCGTCGCTGGATGCCGTGAAGGGTGTCGAGTCGGCTGCCGAACGCATTCGCACGCTGTTCAACGGTGCCGACAAGGCGGGCACGCTGCTGCGGGACACGCTCGCACCCACCCTGGTGTACGCGGCCTCGGTGGCTCCCGACATCGCACATTCGATTGACGATGTGGATCGCGCGATGCAGTGGGGTTTCGGCTGGGAACTCGGTCCGTTCGAGCTGTGGGATGCGATCGGCATCAAGACGGTGCTCGATGCCGCGAAGACGGAGTCGGTGCCGCCGCTGGTCGCCGCGCAACTCGCCGCCGGCCGGGACCGCTTCCGCGATGGGCGCGTGCCCCCGTCGGCCCCTGGACTGCAGCTGCTTCGCTCCGTGCGGGAGCGCACGCCGGTTCTCAAGAAGAATCCCGGCGGCAGCCTCGTCGATCTCGGCGACGGTGTGCTCTGCGTCGATCTGCACTCGAAGATGAACGCGATCGGCGCCGACACCGTGCAGATCATTCAGGCCGGATTGACGGAAGCCGCCGCCAATTTCTCGGCGCTCGTCATCGGCACCGACGCCGCGAACTTCTCGGCTGGCGCCAACCTGATGCTGCTGCTCGTCGAAGCTCAGGACGGCAACTGGGACGAGGTCGACCTGATGGTCCGCATGTTCCAGAAGGCCACGCTGTCGCTCCGCTATTCGCCAGTGCCGGTGATCGTGGCCCCGGCGGGTCTGGCGCTGGGTGGGGGATGTGAGTTCGTGCTGCATGCGGACCGGGTGCAGGCAGCAGCGGAAACCTACATGGGACTGGTCGAAGTTGGCGTTGGACTGATTCCGGCCGGCGGCGGCACCAAGGAGATGGTGGCTCGCGCCGGTCGCACGGCGGCTGGTGCCAGGGCCGATCTGCTGCCGTTCGTCCAGGCCGCGTTCGAGACGATGGCGTTCGCGAAGGTGTCGACCAGCGCCGCTCATGCGCTGCAGCTTGGCTATCTGCACGACCACGATCCGGTGTCCATGAATCGCGAACGCCTCATCGCCGACGCGAAGGCCCTCGCGCTCGACCGGGTGCGCGAAGGCTATCGTCCGCCACAACCCGAACTGATTCCGGTCGGCGGCGAGGGGCTGGAGGCCGCACTCAAGCTCGGCGTGCACCTGGCATGGCGCGCCGGACGGGCGACGGATCACGACGCGGTCATCGGTCGCGCACTGGCGCACATCGTCGCCGGTGGATCGCTGCCGCATGCCACGATGGTGAGCGAGTCGCACATGCTCGATCTTGAACGCGAAGCGTTCCTGAAGCTGTGCGGCGAGCGCAAGACGCTGGAGCGCATTCAGCACACGCTGAAGACCGGCAAACCGCTCAGAAACTGACGCACCACTTGACGATTTCACGATTTGACGAATTAACGATTTCGATTGCAACGATTCAGACGATTTTGGTGTGACGTGAAGGAATTCGACATCGTCGAGCGGGGAAGCGGGGCGCCGCTGGTGCTGATTCCGGGCATCCAGGGACGATGGGAATACTCGCGCGGGATCGTCGAGTCGCTGGCGCGCTTCTACCGCGTCATCACCTTCTCGCTGTGTGACGAGCGCCTCGCGAGCGGTGACCGTCAAGTCGCGCATGGATGTCTTCGCCGCGCAGGTGGAGTCCGCCCTCAATCGAACGGAGATTCCGCGAGCCGCTGTCGTCGGCATCTCGTTTGGCGGCCTGGTCGCTCTTCGATTCGCGGCAACCCGCCAGTCGCGAACCGCCGCGCTGGTGATGGTGTCGGCGCCGGGGCCACACTGGCATCTCCGGCCGCGACACGACATGTACGCGCGGATGCCCTGGCTGTTCGGGCCGTTGTTCCTGGCCGAGTCGCCATGGCGGCTCAGGCAGGAAGTGATGGCCGCACTGCCGGAGTGGCCGGCGCGGCGCCGGTATCTCCTCGAGCAGTTGCGAACCATCGTCGCGGCGCCCGCGTCGCTGCCGCGGATGGCGGCACGCGCCCGCCTGATCGCCTCGTACGACCGGGTGGCGGACTCCGCGATCGTCGCCGCGCCCACGCTGATCATCCAGGGCGACGAAGCGCTGGATCATGTCACCGGTTCGGGCGGCACCGGCGAGTACGCGCGGCTGATCCGAAAGGCGCGTCTCGCGCGGATGGAACGGACCGGGCACCTCGGGTCGGTCACGCGCGCCGACGACTGCGCCGACATCGTCCATCGTTTTCTCCTCGACGCCAAGAAGGACAGTCATCACAGTGCTGCGTGAGATACAGGGACCGGTCGGGCGCCTCGAGGCGCTGTTGGAAATGCCCGCGAGCCGCGGTGTCACGGGCGAGGGGCTCGTTGCGACCGGTGCGCCGACGGGCATCCGTGGCGCGGTGGTGCTCGGCCACCCGCACCCGCAGTTCGGCGGGACGATGCATACCAAAGGCGTGTATCACACGGCGAAGGCACTGGCGCGCATCGGCTGCGCCGTGCTGCGCTTCAATTTTCGAGGCGTCGGCAAGAGCGACGGCGAGTTTGATGAGGGCCGGGGGGAGCAGGACGACTTTCGTGCGGCGCTCGACGTCATGGCCGCGCGGTTTCCCGACGTCCCGCTGTGGGCGGGCGGCATGTCATTCGGGTCGTGGGTCGGCCTGACGGTCGGCGCTCAGGACCCGCGGGTGTCGGCTCTGCTCGGCGTGGCGATGCCGGTGAACAGGTGGGACTTCGACGCGGTCGCGACCTCTCCGAAGCCGAAGTTCTTCATCCACGGCGAACTCGACGAGATCTGCGGGTTCCGGGAGATCACCGCGTTCTACGCGCGGGCGGCCGAGCCCAAGGAACTGGTGATCATCGACGGCTCCGATCACCTGTTCAACGGCGTGGTGAGTGAGGTGGCGGACGCGGTCGAGGAACTGCTCGGCGACTGGAATGGACAGGGGACAAGTCATGAATGAAGCCGTAATCGTATCGGCCGTTCGAACGGCGGTCGGCAAGGCGCCAAATGGCACGCTTCGCGGCACGCGGCCCGACGAACTGGCGTCGGCGGTGATTGGCGAAGCGATCAGGCGCGCGCCGGGCCTCGAGGCAGCGGACATCGACGATGTCATCCTCGGATGCGCGATGCCCGAAGGGGAGCAGGGACTGAACGTGGCGCGCATCGCCAGCCTCAGGGCGGGTGTGCCGGTCACCGCGTCGGCAGTCACCGTGAACCGGTTCTGCTCGTCAGGGCTTGCAGGCCATCGCCTATGCCGCCGAGCGGATCATGTGCGGCGGATCGTCGGCGATCCTTGCCGGCGGCACCGAGTCGATGAGCATGATTCCGATGGGCGGTTTCAAGGTGGCGCCGAACCCGTCGCTGGTCGACTCGTACCCCGACGTCTACCTCAGCACGGGGCTGGTGGCGGAGAATCACGCCCGCGAATCGGGCATCTCGCGCGAAGAGCAGGACGCCTTCTCGCTGCGCAGCCATCAGCGGGCCCTCGCGGCGATCGAAGCCGGACGGTTCACGGACGAGATCGTGCCCGTGCAGGCCCGGGTCGTCGATCCCGCAGGACGTCAGGTCGAGACGACGTTTTCGGTGGATGAGGGACCGCGTCGCGACACCTCGGCGGCGGTGCTCGCGAAGCTTCGACCAGCCTTCCATGTATCGGGCACCGTCACGGCCGGCAACTCGTCGCAGACCAGCGATGGCGCGGCTGCGGTTGTCGTCACCAGCGCGACACTCGCGCGTGAGCGCGGCCTGGCGCCGCTCGGACGCTTCGTCGCGTTCGCGACGGCAGGCGTCGAACCAGAACGATTCGGCATCGGCCCGGTGCCCGCCATTCGCAAGGTGCTGAAGCTGGCGGGCCTCACGCTGGATCAGATCGACCTGGTCGAACTGAACGAAGCGTTCGCGGCGCAGGCGCTGGCCTGCCTGCGTGAACTGCCCATCGATCCCGATCGTGTGAACGTGAACGGCGGGGCGATCGCCCTCGGCCATCCGCTGGGCTGCACCGGCGCGAAACTCACGACAACGATTCTTCACGAACTGCGGCGACGTAATGGCCGGTACGGCCTGGTCACGATGTGCGTCGGCGGCGGCATGGGCGCGGCCGGCATCTTCGAACGGATGTAATCATGACGACGACTACTGCAACGTCCACGCTTCGCGGCGGCGAGTTCCTGCTCCGCCCATCGGATCCCAACACCGTGTTCACGCCGGAACAGCGCTCCGACGAGCACCGCATGATCGCCGACACCGTGCGCGACTTCGTCAACAACGAGGTGCTGCCGGTGCTCGAACAGCTCGAGCAGAAGGACTGGGCGCTCGCGCGTGCGCTGATCCGCCGGGGCGCGGAACTGGGACTGATGGGAGCCGACGTCGCCGAGGAGTACGGCGGCCTCGCCCTCGACAAGGTCGCGTCGGTCGTGGTGAGCGAACGGATGTCGCTGGCTGCCTCGTTCGGCGCGACCTTCGGCGCGCATGCCAATCTCGTCATCCTGCCGCTGTCCCTCTTCGGGACCGAGGCGCAAAAGCAGAAGTACCTGCCGCGGCTTCTCACCGGCGAACTGATTGGTGCGTATTGCCTGAGCGAGCCCGGCTCCGGCTCGGACGCCCTCGGGGCGAAAGCGCGAGCGACGAAGCAGGCCGACGGGAGCTTCGTGCTCAACGGCGAGAAGATGTGGATTACCAACGGCGGGTTCGCCGACGTGTTCATCATCTTCGCCAAAGTGGACGGCGAGCACTTCTCCGCATTCATCGTCGAGCGGGCGTTCGGCGGGCTGACGAGCGGCAAGGAGGAGCACAAGATGGGGCTCCACGGCTCGTCTACCACGCCCATCATCCTGCAGGACGTGCACGTTCCCGCGGAGAACCTGCTCGGCGAGGTGGGCAAGGGGCACAAGATCGCGTTCAACGTCCTCAACTTCGCGCGCTACAAGCTGGGGGCCATGTGCGGCGGTGCCACGCAGGGCGCGCTTGCCGAAGCGGCGAAGTACGCGGGCCAGCGTAAGCAGTTCGGCCAGCCGATCGCCTCCTTCGGCGCGATCAAGCACAAGCTGGGCGAGATGGTCATCCGCGCGTTCGCGATCGAAAGCCTCATCTACCGCACGGCGGGGATGATCGACGCCAGGATTGCCGCGACACCGCACCAGCCGACCGATCAGTCGGTGGCGCTCACCGCGGTGGAGGAGTACGCCATCGAGGCGTCCATCGCCAAGGTGGCCGGCAGCGAAGCGCTCGACTTCGTGCTGGACGAGAACATCCAGATCCACGGCGGGAACGGCTACGTGCGCGACTACCCCGCCGAACGCCATTACCGCGACTCGCGCGTGAATCGGATCTTCGAGGGGACGAACGAGATCAACCGGTTGCTGATTCCGGGGATGCTGGCGCGGCGGGCCGTCAAGGGCGACATCGCGATCATCGCGGCCGCGAAGGCCCTGCAGGAGGAACTGCTCGGGCCGCCTTCACTCCCTGCTGACGACGACACTCCCCTCGCGGACGAACGTCGCGCTGTCGAGTCATTCAAGAAGGCATCGCTCATGGTGCTCGGGCTGGCGATGCAGACCTACCGGGACAAGCTCCCCGAGCAGCAGGAGGTGCTGATGCATCTCGCGGACATGCTGATCGACACCTATGCGGCGGAGAGCGCACTGCTCCGCGCAACGGTGTCGGCCTCGAACCGGATCGCCGGGGCAGCGCTGCAGGCGGATGCCACGCGCGTGCTGGTCAGCGACGCGGCGATGCGCATCGAGGCGGCCGCACGCCAGGCGCTGGCGGCCATGCTCGACGGCGACACGCTGCGGACGATGGTGGCGGCGCTGCGCCGGCTCTTCCGCCAGATGCCGGTCAACACCGCTGCGCTGCGGCGGCGGCTTGCCGACGAGGCAGTTGCGAAGGGCGGTTATATTTTCTAGTCATGGCCTCGATACACCGCGAAATCACCATCGACATCGCTCCGCAACAGGCGTGGGCCGCGCTCCGGGACGTCGGCGCCCTGCACACGCGGCTGGTGCGCGGCTTCGTCGTCGATTGCAGTCTGGACGGAGACACTCGCACCGTGACCTTCGCCAATGGCGTAGTCGCGAAGGAGCGGATCGTGGATGTCGACGACCACGAACTGCGCGTGGCCTGGTCGGCTTCGGGAGGCCGGCTCACGCATCACAATGCGTCCGCACAGGTGTTTCCCGAGACCGGCGACCGCACCCGCGTGGTCTGGATCGCGGATCTCCTCCCGAGCGAGATGGCGCCGGCGATCGCGGGGATGATTGAGCAGGGGCTTGCCGCGATGAAAAACACCCTGGAGGATGACCGGACCTGATCAGTGCGGGCGATGGACCCGGAAGGCTCGCGCAGGCTCGTTATCGAACGCGCAACGCTGAGCCCGGCACACGGTGCTCCCCCACCGGGTAGAATACTGAGCGATGCCCTGCATCGGATTCAAGACCCGCACGCGGCTGTCGATCGCCTTCGCCCTCGCCGCACTGCTTGCAGCCGGCTGCAGCGGCAAGCCGCCGGACGATCCCGAGGACTACGTCCGCAAGATCACCGCCGGCCGCGCGGCAAAGGACGCCGACTTCCAGGCCGGCCACGACGTCATTCCCGATGACAGGAAGGCCGAGTTCCTGCCGCTCGCGTACTTCCCGATCGACCCGAGCTATAACGTTCTCGCGGGGTTGAAGCCGGCGACCGAAGACGTCACCCTGATGATGCCGACTTCGACCGGCCAGCAGCGCAAGATGCGGCGGGTCGGGATGATGGAGTTCACGCTCAAGGGGCAGCAGATGGCGCTGGTTGCCTTCAACGAGGTGGACGCGCCGGACATGAACCACCTCACCCTGATGTTCAGCGATATGACGAGCGGCACCGAGACCTATGCCGCCGGTCGCTACATCGACCTCGCCCGCACGGCGAGCGACATCTACTCGCTCGATTTCAACCTGGCCTATCACCCCTACTGTTATTACAACCCGACTTACGAGTGTCCGTACCCGCCAGCGGAGAACCGGCTGAAGGTGCCGATTCACGCCGGGGAGCGCATGAAGAAGCCCGCCGACACCGCGACCAGATGATCCGAGCCGTCGTGTTCGATTTCGACGGAGTGATCGCCAACAGCGAGCCGCTCCATTTCCGGGCGTACCGTGATGTGCTGACCGAGCGCGGCATCAATCTGACCGAGTCGGCTTACTACGAGCACTACCTCGGGTACGACGACGTCGGGGCGTTCCGCGCCATCGCGGCTGACGCCTCCGTTCCGATCAGCGATGGTGAGATTGCCGATCTGGTGGCGCAGAAGGCGACCCGCCTGGAAGCGCTCGAGAAAGCCGGCTCGGTGCTCTTCCCTGGTGCGCGCGAAGCCATCCTGCGCATCGCCGACGCGTGGCCGATCGCCATCGCCTCGGGGGCGCTGAAGGGAGAAATCCTGCGCGTGCTGGAACACGAGTCACTGCGCTCGTACTTCCCTGTTGTCGTCTCGGCCGAAGATACGCCGGCGAGCAAGCCGGACCCCGCCCCGTACCTCCTCGCCGTGGACCTGCTCGGCGCCACCCTTGGCCCGCTGCATCCGTCGGAGTGCATCGCCATCGAGGATTCGAAATGGGGTCTGGTGTCGGCTCGGTCGGCAGGATTGCGCACCGTGGGCATCACGCACACCTATCCCGAGTCGGAGCTCGCTGACGCAGCGGATGTCGTGATCTCGCATCTCGACAGGTTCACACCGGATCTTCTGCGCTCGCTGGCGCGGTGACGACATGGCAGAGAGCGGGCCCCCGGACGCCGCCGCAGCCGAGGGCATGAGCGTGGCGACCACACACACCGGATCGGCCGTTCGCGATCGACGCCGGCTGCTGTGGCTGCTCGCCATCGTCGGGCTGTTTGCGTTCCGCCTGCTCTACGGGCTGTCGCGCGAATTCTTCTTCGAGGACGAGACGCAGATCTTCCTCATGGGGCTGCGCCACTACGCGACCGGCGCGTGGCCGTACTTCGGCCCGGATGTCGTGTGGACGAAGAGCGAAATTCCGGGCGCGCTGCAGGCGCTGCTCGTGAGCGTGCCGCTCTGGGTGATTGCCCAGCCTGAAGCGCCTTTCGTCCTGCTGAACCTGCTGTCGTTCGGCACGCTGGCGGCGTTCGCGTGGTACATCACCGCCCGCATTCCGACGCTGCCCGCCTGGCTCGTCTGGGGCTGGCTGATGACCGTGCCGTGGACGCTCGAGTTCTCCACGCACATCATCAACCCGTCGTACGTGCTCGCTCCCGCACTCATGTTCTTCCTTGGCTTCTTCGAAGCGGTGCCGGTCTTCCGGATCGGCAAGCTCCGCACACCTGTGGCGTTTGCGCATGATGGGTGCATCGCTCGTGGCGATGCTTCAGCTGCACATGTCGTGGCCGCTGCTGCTGCCCTATGCCGGGCTGGCATGGCTGTCGCGGTGGCGGCAGGGCGCGCGAGGGCTCGGCGCGGATGCCGCAGGTTTTGCGCTGGGAGCACTGGCCGTCGGTACGGTGCTGCTGCCGACGATCTTCCATCATGGACCTGAGGGCGGAACTGGCGGCACGCTCCAGAACCTGCACCCGCACTTCGTCAATCCGTCGGTGGCCCTCGACACGCTGGCGCGACTGTTCTCGTTCCCCAGCCTCGAAATCTGGCGCTTCATGGCGACCGACGATGGCAAGCGGCAGATGTTTCTGCTGCGGCATCTCTGGATCGCGCCGCTGGCCGTGGTCGTGTGGTTGGCGGGAATCTGGCAGCCACTCTGGATGCTGCGCGAGTGGTTTCAGAGCCGCTCGAGCTTCGCCGAATGGCGCCCGCTCAAGTGGCTGGTAGCCGGCGACGGTCGTCCTCATCTACGCCAGTTACTCGTTCGTGATGGAACCATCCCAGGCGCACGCGTTCTATGTGATGTCGCCGGTGGCATTCATGTTCGCAGCGTACTGCTGGACGTTCATCGATTCGAACCGCTGGCGTCGCGTCGCTGCCACCCTCCTGGTGGTGAACATCCTCTTCCATGCCGGCCAGGCGTGGATCCAGGCTCCCGACATTTCGCTCTATCGCAATCGCGAGGTCGTGGCTGCCGCGGTCCGTCTGAAACAACCCGAGATGTTCGCACACCGCCGTGCGTTCGCTGTCGATGCCGGCCCGGCATCGCTGCAGGATCCGTCGCGGCCGTGGGACGCAGTCAAGGAAGTCCAGTTCTCGAACGTCCAGCTCAGCATGGCGCCGCGGCGAGTGGTCTTGTGGACGTTCACGCTGCGCAACACCAGCGACCGCGTCGCCTACCGCGACGTGCTGTACCAGACGCACTACCGCGATGCGAATGGGCAGGACCTGCTGGAACGCCACGACTACATCAAGCAGATCTTCCAGCCCGGCGAAGCGGCCACGCTCGAGGTGAACGACGGATTCGTGAACGTGCCGTTTGCGTCAGCAACCATTCAGGTGCTGGCCGCAGAGGCGCTGCTGCCGATGCCGTAGCGACAGGCTCCGGCGTGCCGAACTGCCCCGCCTTCTCGCGCACTGCGCCTTCATCACTGAAATCCGCGGCTCGTCACATTCCGGCTTTTTGGATGTGGGACGAACGACTGGGACGAGCATTCGTCCCAGTGACGAGCAACAGGATCGGCCCACCATACTCGCCGCATGCCACGACTTTTTCCCCGGAGGGTTGTCGACATGCGAAGGATCAACGCGGCACTGGCGCTGCTCACGCTGCTGTATCTGTGCGGCGGCACGCGCTCGCGCCCAGAGCACCACCGGCACGATTCGCGGACATGTGACGGATGCGCAAGGGCTTGCACTGCCGGGCGTGACGATCAGCGCCACGTCGCCCAACCTGCAGGGCGTCCGTTCCGCCGTCAGTGCCGAGAACGGCGACTACGTCCTCACGTCGCTGCCGTCTGGCACCTATACCCTCACCTTCGAGCTGAGCGGTTTTCAGCGGGTCCAGCGCACCATGGGACTTGCGCCCACGCAGGACATCCCGCTCGAGGTCGAACTCGGCCCGGCGGCGGTCAGCGAAGAGGTGAATGTCGTCGGACGCAACGCCGACGTCCTCACCCAGACCGCGCAGGTCGCGACCAACTTCAAGGGCGACCTGATCGCGAGCCTGCCAACCAACCGCGACATCAATGCCTACCTGCTGCTGGCGCCGGCCGTCCACCCCACGGGACCGAACGGCGGCTACTCGATTGCGGGCGCCGCGTCGTTCGAGAGCCTGTTCCTGGTGAACGGCGTCACCGTCAACGAGAACCTGCGCGGGCAGGCGAACGATCTCTATATCGAGGATGCCATCCAGGAAACGACTGTGGCGACGGCAGGGATCTCGGCCGAGTACGGCCGCTTCAGCGGCGGCGTCGTCAACGTCGTCACCAAGTCTGGCGGAAACGACTACTCGGGATCGTTCCGCGAATCGCTGTTCAACGACGGATGGCGGACGCTTACGCCGTTCGAGGAGCGCGCCATTGTCGCCGACCCGGCGCACAGGGAACTGCGGGTCGACAAGGTGGTGCCGACGCACGAGTACACGCTCGGTGGGCCGATCCTCAAGGACAGGCTCTGGTTCTTCACCGCCGGCCGCATCCAGACCCAGTCGGAAGGCCGATCGCTGGCCGTGACCAACATCCCTTACACCTTCAAGCGACCGACGCAGCGGTACGAGGGAAAGGGCACGTTGTCGCTGAACTCGAACCACCGGTTCCAGGGCGCGTACACGAAAGTCGATCGACGAACAGGAGAACAATACGTTCAACACGTCGGCCTCGATGGACGTGAACAGCCTGTACACGCGGAAGACGCCGCAGGACCTCTCGGTCGTGAATTACAGCGGTGTGCTGAGCGCGCAACCTGTTCGTGGAGGCGCTCTATTCGCAGCGCCATTTCACGTTCGAGGGCGACGGCGCCACGTCCACGGACCTCATCGACGGCACGCTGATGATCGACAACTCGCAGGGCTACCGCTTCTGGTCGCCGACCTTCTGCGGCGTCTGCGATGCGACCAGGCGTGACAACCGGGATCTGTTCGCGAAGGCTACCTATTTCCTGTCCACGGCGGGGCGAGGCTCGCACAACCTGACGTTCGGGTTCGACAGCTTCAACGACATGACGTTCTCGAACAACCACCAGTCGGGCAGCGACTACCGCATCTACAACACGCGGCACGATCGTCCGCGGCGCCGGCGAGAGCGCCGTCGATCTACCCGGTTGCGCTCGGCGACGGCTCGACGTTCATCCAGTGGAACCCGATTCCGCTCGGCAGCGCCGGCTCGAACTTCCGCACCTACTCGGCGTTCGCGAACGACAGCTGGCGCGTGAATGGTCGGTTGACCGCCAACCTCGGTCTACGGTGGGACAAGAACCATGGCGAGGACCAGCAGGGCAACGCTCGTCGCGAAGGACGCCGCGTTCAGCCCGCGCGTCGGTGTGGTGCTCGATCCGCTCGGCGACCAGAAGTGGTCGGTCACGGCCAGCTTCGCGCAGTACGTCGCGGCACTTGAACAACGCGATCGGCGACTCGACCTCGGGTGGCGGCAATCCCCAGACCTTCCGCTTCGCGTACCGCGGTCCCAGCATCAACGCCGACCCGAACTCGGCCACGCTCACCCCGACGCCGGTCGCGATTCGACAGATCTTCGACTGGTACTTCGCCAACGGTGCGGACAAGCTCCCGTTCATGAGTCAGCCCGATGTTCCGGGCGTGACACCGCAGATTCGCGGCAACCTGAAGTCGCCCAACGTGCTGGAATACGCCGCCGGCATCAATCGCCAGTTCGGCAACCGTGCGGCGGCGCGTGCGGACTTCGTGTACAGGAATTACCGCGACTTCTACACCGAGCGGACCGACACCAGCACCGGCATCGTCACCGACGCGTTCGGCCAGGCCTACGACCTGACGCTGGTGGAGAACTCGAACGTGCCGAAGCGCCGGTACAAGGGGGTCACGACGCAGGGCACGTATCGAATCGGGAACGAGCACCGACATCGGCGCGACCTACACGCTGTCGAGGACCTGGGGCAACTTCAACGGCGAGAACGTGGTCAGCGGTCCGGTCTCGAGCAGCATGTTGAGCTATCCGGAATACCTGCAGGAATCGTGGAACTACCCGGAGGGCGACCTGCAGGTCGATCAGCGGCATCGAGCGCGCCTGTGGCTGAACGTGCGGCGTGCCGAAGATGCGGAACCTGACCGCTCAGCCTGCTGCAGACGCTCGAGAGTGGCGTGCCGTTTGGTCCGAACAACATCAACGCGGCCAACCAGAATGGCGTCAATCCCGATCCCCTACGTCGTCAACCCGGGATATCTGACTCCGCCCGACGGCACGAGCACCAGCTACTTCTACAATGTCGACTGCGCCAACGTGCCGGCAGCGGTCACGGATGCCGGGTTCGCGTGCACCAGCGGCACCTCGCGCGACGCGTTCCGGACCATCGGGCAGAAGCGCACCGACCTCGGCATCAACTACACCTTCCACGTGCCGACCGGCGGCAAGGCGCTCGAAGTGTTCGCGCACGCCGATGTCATCAACCTGTTCGACCAGTCGCAGCTGTGCGGCTGCGGCGGAACGGTCTTCGGCAATGCCAACGCGCATGGCGGCGGCGTCACCCAGACCCGCATCGACCAGACGGTACGCACCAACGTGTCGCACCCGGCACTCTATGCGCCGTTCGATCCGTTCACGACGACGCCGGTCCAGGGCGTGAACTGGAACTACGGGCCGAACTTCGGCAAGGCGCTGAACCGGTTTGCCTACACGACACCGCGCATGTTCCGAATGAGCTTCGGCGTGCGGTTCTGAAGGAGGTCGGGGTCGGGCGGGTCGGGCGGGTCGGGAAGGTCGGGAAGGTCGGGAAGGTCGGGAGGGTCGGGAGGGGCGGGAGGGTCGGGAGGGTCGGGAAGGCAAGTCGTGCGCGAGCCGCCTGCCGACTCACCGTGCCCACCTGCTCACATGACCCGCCTGACGCACCCGGCCCACCCGGCCCGCCTGACCCATGGTCCCCGTGCGTTATGCTTAGCGCGTGATTTCTGATGAGTTCGTGAAGGAGTTCACGGCACTCGCTCGCTCCACTGACCCGGACCTTGCCGTGGCGGCACTGATGATGGCGCGAGTCGCCTATCCCAGGCTCGACGTCGAGCGCGTACCTCGCGCAGCTCGACACGCTTGGGCGCGAGGCGCTGCGTCGCGTCTCCGCGGCCTCGACTCCCGCGCTCGAGATCCCGCCTCATGTCGACCCGGACCTGTTCGCCCGAATCACCGCGTTGAACGAGTACCTGTTCGACGACGAACGTTTCGTCGGGAAACGATGCGCAGTATGACGATCCGCGCAACAGCTTCCTCAACGACGTGCTCGATCGGCGTACGGGAATCCCGATCACGCTCGCCCTGGTCTACATGGAAGTGGCACGACGCGCCGGCATCGAGGTGGAAGGGATTAACTTCCCTGGTCACTTCCTCCTGCGCTGTCGTGGCGTCCAGGGCACGCGGTACTCCCGCGATCTGATCATCGACGCGCACCACGGCGGCGCGCTGCTGACCGAGAGCATGTGCCGAAATCTGCTCGCCAGGCATGCGGGCGACGATGCCGTGTGGGATTCTCAGCTCCTCGCGCATGCCACGAAGCTGCAGATCGTCACGCGCATGCTGCTGAACCTGAAGCGCGCGTACGTCCGGCTCTACTCGTTTCAGCAGGCACACGATGTCACGCAGCTGCTGCTGTCGGTGGATCCGGCCGGCGTCACGGAACTTCGCGATCGTGGCCTTCTCGCCTATCACCTGGACGATCTGCCGTCCGCCTTGCGTGATTTGCAGAGCTATCTGCAACTCTCGCGAGGCGCGTCGCTCGACGATGACGAGCGGGCCGAGCAGGCACGCATCTGGGAGTACGTGAAGACGCTGCGCCGACGCGTCGCGTCGTTCAATTAGCGCGTTTCAGATCCGCGTAGCTGCCGCCCTTGGCCCTGTGTAGCGAACCTGAATGGTTCGTGGCTACACCACACTCATATGCAAACGCTCGAGCGCGGGTGTGGTCGAGTCCACCATAGCGTTTCCACAATCGATTCGCAGCATCGCAACTTACCGGCGCCTGCCGGCGCAGCTCCGTGCGATCGGGCAGACGGAGCAGTGCGGGTCGTCGGTGCAGGTTTGGACGGCGTGGTGTCTCAGGTAGAGCGCCGCGCGGCCGACGATCGCCGGATCGCGCGGTAGTTCCGCTTCTACCGCACGCCGGACCATCCGATGCGCCGCGCCGCTCGATCGTCCCGGCGCCGCGCCGATACCGAGGCGGTTCAACAGTCGCGCCGTATCCAGATCGACCGGAAAAACGCAATGCGCTCCGCCGAACAACAGCAGCCGATGCACGCTCGCCTCGCCCAGTCGCGGCAACGACGCCAGCAGCCGGCGCGCCTGGCGCAGCGAGCCTCGGACGACGGCGCCAAACCCGGGATGGCGGCGGAATCGGTCGGAGCCGGAGAGCAGCGCGTGGAGCCGCTGCTCCTGATACGGCCCCGCCCGAGCGACGGCGGCGACCAGCTTGCCTCGTGCCGCGCGGAACATGGCGTCCGGTGTAAGAGCAGGAACCCGCTGGAGCGCAGCGTACGCAGCGTCGCGGCGTCCCGGCGTCGTCTGGGTGGAGAGCACCTCCCACACGTAGTAGCGAAACGGATCGTTGGGTGGCGTCGGGAGCGGACCGTAGAACCGTTCGAGCTGCGTCAGCAGGTCGACAACCGGCATGGCGATCCCGTACCGGCCCGCGTCACGCCTGCCCGGAGCTCCCACGCTCAGAGCTTCCCGATCTCCTCGTACAGAATCGCGGACGAGATGACGCCGTTGTGAAAATTCGCGACGTCGAGCTTCTCGTTCGGCGCGTGCGCATTCTCGTCTGGCAGGCCGACGCCGAACAGCACTGACGGGCAGCCCCAGTTCCTCCTGGAAGGTCGCCACGACCGGAATGGATCCGCCTTCGCGCGTGAAGATCGGCGCACGGCCGAAACCTCGTTCGATGGCGCGCCCCGCCGCCTGGATGAACTTGTTGTCGAACGACGCCATCCACGGCTTCCCGCCGTGCATCCGCGTCACCTTCACCTCGACTGTCTTCGGCGCCAGCTTCTTGACGTAGTCCTCGAACAGCCGCGCGATCGTGTCGGGATGCTGGTTCGGCACCAGGCGCATGCTCACCTTGGCCATCGCCAGCGCCGGCAGGACGGTCTTCGCACCCTCGCCAGTGAAGCCGGACAGCAGCCCGTTCACCTCGAACGTCGGGCGCGCCCATGTCCTCTCGAGCGTGGTGAACCCTGACTCGCCATGGACCTTCGGAATGCCGAAATCCTTCCGGTACTGCTTCTCGTTGAAGGGCAGCTGCGCCCAGGCGGTGCGCTCCTCCGCCTGCAGCTCCACGACATCGTCGTAGAAGCCGGGAATCTTGATGTGGCCGCTTCGGTCCTTCATCTGGGAGAGCAGCTGGGCGAGAACGAAAGCGGGGTTGGCGAGTGCACCGCCGAAGACGCCCGAATGCAGGTCGGTGTTGCTGCCGCGGAGGTCGATCTGGAAGTACACCAGACCGCGCAGTCCATAGCAGATCGACGGCACGCCGCGCGCGAACATCGCCGAGTCGGAGATGACGACGACGTCGGCTTTCAGCTGGTCCTTGTGCGCCTTGACGAAGTCATCGAGGTTCGCGCTGCCGACCTCCTCCTCGCCTTCGAAGATGAACTTGATGTTCACCGGCAGCCGCCCGTTCTGCTTCATGTGCGCTTCCACCGCCTTGAGGTGCATGAAGATCTGCCCCTTGTCGTCGGCGGCGCCGCGCGCGTAGATCTCGCCGTCACGAACCGTTGCCTCGAACGGCGGCGAGTGCCACAGCTCCAGCGGGTCGACCGGCTGCACGTCATAGTGACCGTAGAACAGGATCGTCGGCGCGCCTGCGGCCTCGAGCCACTCGCCGTAGACCACCGGGTTTCCCGGCGTCTCTTCGAGCCGCACGTTCTGAAGGCCCACCCGTCGCATCTCGTCGGCGCACCACTCGGCGCAGCGTCGCACGTCGCCGGCATGCTCGGGAAGCGCGCTGATGCTCGGAATCGCGAGCAGCGCCTTCAGTTCGTCGAGATAACGTTCGCGGTTGACGTTGATGAAATCGATCACGTTGTTCATGGCGTGCGGTCACTCCTGGAACCGGGCCTCAGTCGATCGACCAGCGATCGCCGGCGACCAGCGCCCGTCCTTCGCGTCTGAGCTTTTCGAGATGCGCGCGCACCGTTTCGTGCGCGGCCGGCAGCAGCGCCGGATCGAGACCATCATAGATGGATTCCGCGACCGCCTGCACCGTGGCGCGTCCTGCTGCCAGCGCGTCGAGCACCTGGCGCTCGCGTGCCAGCCGGTGCTCGATGTACGCGGCGAGAACCGGGCCAGGCTCATCGATCGGGTCACCGTGGGCCGGCAGCAGGCGGGCAGGTTCCAGAGCGCGGATCCTCTCGAGCGATGCGAGATACTGCGCGAGATCCCCGCCGCCGCTCGCGTGAATCATCACGCTGCCGCCCGCGATGACGAGGTCGCCGGTAAACAGCGTGCGGCTCGGCTCGTGCCAGAACGACAGGTGGTCTGGCGAATGCCCGGGCGTGTGCAGCGCCACTACGCATTCGTCGCCGATGTCTATCCGATCGCCGTCCGACAGCCGCTGCCAGTTGACCGCGTACTTCGCGTCTTCGTCCGGCCACGGGCTCTTCTGGAAGATCACCTGTGGGTGCGCCGCTGCGATCGCAGGAGCGCCGGACGCGTGATCGGGATGCGCGTGCGTCACGACGACCCGGTCGAGGCGCGCCTGACTCCGGGCCAGCTGTTCGGCGAGAAGCCGCAGGTGCGCATCGCGTCCTTGTCCGGCGTCGACGAGCGTCGCCGTTCCGCTCGCCGCGATGAGGAATGTATTGTTGCCGGCTCCGGTCATCGGGCCCGGGTTGTGCGCGGGCAGCAGGATGGGCGCGAACACCGGGCCTGGCCCTCTCGCCTAGCGAGCCGCCTGGTGTTCCAGGGTGATGCCGACGGATGTGCGCGGCTGGAAGCCCTTGAACTCACCGCCCGCAGGCCGCTGCAGATAGGCCGCCTTGTCCTGCTGCCCTTTCAGATAGAAATCGAAGTACGCCGTCGCGAAGTGGTCCAGGATGTTGTTCATCCGCACGTTATCCCACACCGCGTCTGCGTAGTGCACGAAGGGGAACGACTTCAGCGCCTCGGAATAGCGGTAGGTCTCAATCGGCGGGGGAATCGGCGCACCCGCGTTGTGACTCGCGTTGATGAAGGTGAGAAGATAGCGATCGGCGCTCACCGCGTTCTCGTAAATCGCCCTGGTTCCCTTCTCGTAACCGGCGACCGCGTCAACACTGCCTGCCACGAACAGCACCGGCGTCCTGATCCCCTTCAGCCCCTCAGCATCCCAGAACCCGATCTGCATGCCCCAGGGTGCGATGGCGATCGCTGCCTTGATGCGTTCGTCGATCGTCCGCGGGTAGTCGGGATTCGAGGCGGCGCGCTGGGCCAGCAGCCTGTTGGGGGGCGCACCGTTGGCGCTGATGCTCGACTCGCTGTAGCCGCCGCCGATGACGTTGACCAGCCCGTATCCGCCCATCGAATAGCCGACCATGCCGGTGTGGGTATCGTCGACGATGCCGGCCAGAAAGCTGCGCGAGCCGGGCTTTCCGAGGCGCGCAATCTCGTTCAGCACGAACAGCTGATCGAACGGACGGTTGTACAGCGTGCTGCGCAAACGTCTTCTGGTCGTCGTAGGTGCTGTCCTTGTGATCGATCGCCACCACGACGAAGCCCTTGCTCGCGAGGTTCTCGCACAAGTGGCTCATGAGGAATCGGTTCCCCGGATAGCCATGCGACACGATGACCAGTGGAAACGCCGCCTCTCCGGCGACAGGCGCCGCGTCGCGCACCGCCTTGCCGTGCAGCGTCGCGGTGATCGTCGGCTCGCGCGTCACGGCTCGATACTCGCCGCCGGGCTGCTGACCTGCGGCGAGGCGGGCCGGATACCAGACCTCGAGGGTGAGGGTGCGGTCGTAGCGCGCGGTGGGACCGCCTTCCTTCGTATTGAGGATGTCGACACGATTGCGGTCGGTGACCTGAATCGTGCGCACGCCGATGGTGTGATCGCCGTACGTCGCGAGTTCCGGCGCGAACGGCGTCACGACGTCAATGCGGTTGTCCTGCGCGAAAACGACCAGCGTGACCCGCCCGAGCAGTGCGAGCGCCAGGCAGGCAGAGGCGAACGCAGACGCACGGAAAGCACGGGAACGCATCGGATACCCTCCAGGTGTCGCGATTCTAACAGACGCCCCGCGGACGCCTGTCGCAGGCCCGGGCGTGGCGATCGAGGAACTGCACTGGCACCAGTGTGGCGCGGAGGCGGGCGTCACCTGCCCTTACGCGCGGCGATCAACAGGCCGCTCGAAAATCACCGCTGTTTCTAGCTCTTTGGAGTGGAATCCGGATCGGCCTGGAGTTCCGAAAGCCGCGCGCGGGTGTCGGCGGGCAACGGGATCGTGCGGCCCGCCTGATAGTCGTAGGCGACGTTCACCGTTCGTCCGTCGGCGACCTGCTGCTGAGTGGCGGCGTTGACGATCTGATAGTCGAGCGTCACGCTGCTGGTGCCGAGCGCCGCGACGGCCAGGCGGACTTCGAGCATCTCGGCGAGGTAGGCGGGTGCCCGGTAGTTACACGACGCGTGCACGAGGATGGCGCCGGCGCCTGGCATCCCGGTCGTGCCGCCGAGATGACGCCACCAGGTGCTGCGGCACTCTTCGAAGTAGGTGAAGTAGACGGCGTGATTGACGTGCCCGAGGACGTCGCAGTCGCTGAAGCGGACGGCGAGCTGGTGGCGAAAGGCCCAGTGTGGCTGCGACATGACGCTGCGAGTGTAGCGCTGATGCTGGCGTGGGGTCAGACCCCTGTGGCTGCGGCATGACGCTGCGAGTGTAGCACGACCCGGGGTCAGACCCCACCCACAGCCACGCAGAATTCGCACACAGCACAGGTGGAGGTGTTTTGCAAGAACTGCCAGCTGCTTGAGGGCAAACATGGTTTGCTTGGCGATTCCGTCGAGATCGGTCCTTGCTGTCTTCGCGGAGCATGGCTCGAAAACGACGATGGTTCATCCCAGGCGTCAGTGCTCACCTGATCAAGCGAGGTAACAACCGAGCGCCGGTCTTTTCGCGCGGCGAGGATTACGAGCACTTCCTCGGGTTGGTGCGGAATGCCGCAGAGCGGCACGACACGGCGGTCCATGCCTATGTGCTGATGACCAATCACATCCACCTGATCGCGACACCTGAGAGCGAAACATCGATTCCGGGATTCATGAAACACGTGGCCGAGCGATACAGCTGGTACTTCAACACCACCTATGATCGCTCCGGCACACCCTGGGACGGGAGGTATCGGGCCCTTCTGTTGCTCGATGAGCGGTATTGGCTGACGTGTCTGAGGTACGTGGAGCAGAACCCCGTCAGAGCGGGCATGGTCCTTCGCGCGGAGGACTACGCGTGGTCAAGTTTCCGGACGCATGCACTTGGTGAGTCGCAGGAGTGGCTGCACGGGCACCCCTCTGTTCGAAGCGCTCGGCGGGTCCTCGGCAGAGCGAGGCGAAGCCTACCGCCGGCTATCTGCAGCGCCAGTCAACGAGGCGGAAGTACGCACATTGCGCAAACCCGCTGGTGCGCCGCCCACCTCGCGGCTGAAAGGGGGTCAGACCCCGGGGTCTGACCCCTCACCGCGATAGAATACGGGCCACGGTGGCACTCCCAATCCAGACACACGACACGTTTTCCGCCGACGAAACGCGCGCGCTCGCGCCGTATTTCACGAACACCGACCGGCCGGTCTTCGCGCTGCGCAACCTGCCCGAAACGGTGAAAGGGGCGCTGTTCGCCCGCTACTCGCGTTCCGCCAAGTCGCTGCGCCGCCTGTTCCTGGACGAGTTTCTCGGCGACGTTCACCTCACCGAGCGACACGCCGGCCGCAAGCCGCGTCGGCAGCGAGCGCGCCGACAAGCTGTACGCGCGCGTCCTCAACGAATACGGCGACGATTCCGTCGCGCAACTGGGCGGTGCGCATGTCGCCTGCGAAGGCGTCTCGAACATCCTGACCAAGGTGCTCGAGTGGGGACGCCTGATGGCTTACCTCGAGCAGTCCACGCGGTACGTGCCCTACACCGACCGGCCGAACGGCCGCTGGAAGTACCACGTGCCCGCCGAGGTCGCGCGTACGCCGGGCTCGCCGACGAGTTCATCGCAGACGCTCGATTTCGCGTTCGAGACCTACGCGAAATGGATCCCGGCGATGGAGACGCACTTCCGCGCGAAGTATCCGAAAACCGCCCGACGACTCGGACGGCGTGTATCGCTCGGTGATCCGCGCCAAGGCGCTGGACACGCTTCGCGGCCTGCTGCCTGCCGCGACCACGTCGAACGTCGGCCTCTACGGAACCGGGCAGGCCTACGAAGCGCTGATCCTGCGCATGCGCGCGCACCCGCTCGAGGAGGTCCGCGGCGTATGCGGACCTGCTGCTCGGCGAACTGCCGGCAGGTGATGCCGGCATTCGTCGCCCGCGTCGATCAGCCGACCCGTGGAGGTCGCTGGGTGCAGTACCTTGCCGACGACCCGCGAGGCGACCTTCGCCGCCGTGCGCGCCCTCGTCGGCATCGATCGACGCCGAAGCCGCGCGACGAGGTCACCCTCACCGAGTTCGATCCCGACGGCGAGATCAAGGTGGTGGCCTCCGCGCTGTATGCCGCCACCAACCTGCCCGACGATCAGCTGCTCGGCGTCGCTCGCGCGATGTCGGCCGACGACCGTGCATCCGTGCTCCGCGCCTACATCGGCGACCGCGCGAACCGCCGGCACAAGCCGGGTCGCGCGTTCGAGCGGACCCGCTACCGCTTCGACGTCCTCGCCGACTACGGCGCGTTCCGCGATCTGCAGCGCCATCGTCTGCTGACGCTCGAGTGGCAGCCGCTCACACCCGAGCACGGCTACGTCGAACCGGCGGCGATCGAGGAGGCCGGCGCACTGCACGACTGGCGCGCCGTGATGGACCGATCGGCGGACCTGTACGCCGCACTCGACGCGCACGGCCTGCAGGAGGCGGCCAGTTACGCCGTGGCGATGGCCTACCGCGTGCGGTTCTACATGGACATGAACGCGCGCGAGGCGATGCACGTCATCGAACTGCGCACCGCTCCGCAGGGGCATCCGTCGTACCGGCGCGTCTGCCAGGCGATGCACCGTGCCATTGCCGACGTCGCCGGCCATCATGCGATCGCCGACGCCATGCAGTTCGCGGATCACTCCACGGTCGAACTGGAACGCCTGCAATCGGAGCGAGGCCTGGAAGGGGAACGCGACGCCGACGGGGAACCACAATCAACGATCGTCACCTGCGCGCAGGTCGCGGCGGCGCCGACGTCAGTGGTCGGCTGTGCTCGGCCTCGCCACGCGAGCTGCGGCCTGCCGCGTACTCCTCGTCCTGTCGTCGTGCTTGACCCAGTAGCGGGAGTACTCGTCGAGGAAGGTCAGCGTCTCGAACGCACTGCATCCGATCGAAGAACAGGATGCCGTCGAGATGATCGGTCTCGTGCTGGATGACCCGCGCGGAGAAGCCCTTGGCGCGGAGCTCGAGCCGATCGCCATCGCGATCGAGCGCCCTTGACCCGATCTCCGCGTAGCGCGGCACCTTGCCGCGGATGTCCGGGATGCTCAGGCAGCCCTCCCAGTCTTCGACGATCTCCTGCGCCGAGCGGCGTGATCTCCGGGTTGATGATCGCCACCGGCTCGCTGCGGCTCCTCGCCTCGCTCGCATGTCGAGCGATGCGACGAACAGCCGGACCCCCTCGTGCACCTGCGGCGCCGCGAGCCCGACGCCGTGGTACTCGTCCATCGTCTCGATCATGTCGTCGATCAGTTTCTGCGATGACGGCGCGACTTGATGTCGGCGCGATCGAGCGGCTCGCGCTTTCGCGCGCAGCACCGGATGGCCCATGCGGGCGACTTTCAGAATCGACATACCTGCGGAATTATACTTGCTCGGGGTGGCCGTCGCACGATCACCTCCGCGTCCCATGCCCGAGCCACCCGCACGACGACTCGCACGGCTATCGCTTCTGTCCGCGGTGCGGCGCCGCGCTCGAACGGCGGCTGCTCAAGGCCGGGCGACCCCGAACGCCTGGTGTGCGCCGGGTGCGGCTTCGTCTTCTACCTCGATCCGAAGATCGCCGTCGGCACGATCATCCGCGCCGGCGCCGGACGGCATCGTGCTCGTCCGGCGCGCCATCGAACCCGGCTACGGCAAGTGGGTATTTCCTGGCGGCTACGTCGACCGCGGCGAGCCGCTCACGGCGGCGGCCATCCGCGAAGCGCGCGAGGAAAGCGGACTCGACGTGCGGCTCGACGGGCTGGTGAACGTCTACTCGTATCCCGGTCGCACGCCGGTCATCGTCGTCTATGCGGCGACGGCCACCGGCGGACGGCTCGAGGTGGACGACGAGAGCCTGGAAGTCGGCCGAAGTCGAAGCCGGATGCGATTCCGTGGGACGAACTGGCGTTCCGCAGCACGCACGAGGCGCTGCGGGACTACCTGGCCGGCCTCCTGCACCCGTTGCCATCGCGAGCTGCACGTAGAGGCGGGTCTCAGACGAGCTCGCCGGTCGGTCTGAGACCCGACGCTGCATCACCTGGCCAGCGCCTAGTCGGCGAGCCCTTCCGCCTTTCGTCTCGGCCGCCGTGATCATGCCACCGGCCGCCACGATCTCCGCCGTCGCGATCGAGCGGCACCTGCGGAACGGTGACGAACGTCGCCACGGCGTCGGCCGTGCCGTCGATCTTCAGCTGCGTCATCAGGAACGTGAAGCGCTCCTCGAGCGACTGCGCCGATCGCCTGCGCGCGGCGTCGGCGTCCATGCTCCACATCCGCCGCTTGAACGGACCGATCGCCTTCTTGCGCGCCTTGTAGATGAACTGCTCTTCGGTGTCCTTCGGCTTCCGCTCCTCGGTCGCGTGCTCGCGCAGCCAGGCGTACATCTCGGCCTTCAGATCGGCCGGAAACTGCGGGTGCTCGTAGACCATGTTCTGGAAATCGGTCGCCAGATGGATCTCGCAGGCGCCGACCCGCGGGAACGCATCGAACGCGTCGGGCGGCAGCGTGGACGCGCCGTGCTGCACCGCGCCGCCCAGTCCGTAGTCCTTCCGCGCCACGCCGCGACAGTTCCTCGAGCGTCTTCAGATCGATCTGCGACATCCTTGCGCACGCTGCCGTCGGCGTTGACGAAGCCGCCGTGCGCGGTGCCGGTCTGCACGCTGATCTTGCTCAGCCCGACCAGTGTCGCGCCGCGCTCCTTCAGCTTCCGGTTGAAGCCGTTCATGTAGGCGTGCAGTTCGTGGACGTCGGAATTCTTGCCGCCCACTTCGCCGATCTCACCGCCCACCGACACGGTGACGCCGTGCGGCTCGACGCCGCGGATGAACGCCGCGAAATCGGCGGCCAGCGTGACGTTCACCTCCTGCTGCTCGTCGAGCGTCGGCTTGTCGAGATCGACCAGCGTCGACGTGTCGATGTCGATGTTGTAGAAACCGGCGGCGATCTCTTCGCGGATGAGTGCACGCAGCGTCTCGAGCTCCTTGTCGCGTCTCGGGGCTGTTGTACTTCTTGGCGTTCGTCTGGACGTGGTCGCCCTGGATGAAGAGCGGGCCCGTGAAACCCTTCGCGAAGCGCGGCGGCGAACACGATCGCCGCGTACTCGTGCGGACGCTGCTCGGTGTAGCCGATCTCCGAGCGCGCGATCTCGAAGATGAACGCGCCGGCGTTGAGCTTTTTCGCCGACGCGGATGACGGCTCGCGCGGTGTCGTAGGTCATCGCGCGCACGTTGATGGCCGGCACGGTGAAGCCGCCGACCTCCCCGCGGCCCATCGCGATGTACAGGTCGTGAATCGACGCCGGGCGAATGCCCGCTGCCGCCGCGAGCGAACGGATGATCCAGCGCGCCGTCCCCTTGAGCTCGGCGTCGGCGCCGAACGCGGCCGTCCAGGCCAGCCGATCGATGACATCAGCCGAGAGCGCCGCCGCGTTGGTCACCGCCACCGCGTCGCCCGACACCGTGGCAGCCGGCTGACCGCCTCGGACATTTCCTTGACGTGACTCGAACATATGATGCCTCTACCTCTCGCGTGTCGCCGCAGCCGCGCCGGCCACCCGTTATGTTAGCACCGGGTAATTGGAATTCCTCCACCGTCGGCGGCGTCAACGGCGCCGGCGACCATCGCCTCAATTGGCAGCGCCTGCTCGGCTCGCAGGACGTGATTCAACCGGGCCCGCGTGGCCGGATGGCGCGGCGTGAACAGCGTGCAGCAGTCCTGGTCGGGGATGTTGGAGATGGCCAGCGTGCCGATGACGCCGGCCTGATCGGAGATCTCGTCCTTGTCCATGCCGACCAGCGGTCGAAGGATCTCGAGCGACGTCGCCTCGCCGATCGACCGTCATGTTCTCGAGCGTCTGCGACGCCACCTGGCCGACCACCTCGCCGGTCAGCAGCGCGCGGGCGCGCCACGTCCGCGCCAGCCGATCCGCAATGCGCAGCATCAGCCGCCGGTAGATCACGACACGATCTCGCGGCGGCACCGCGAGCACGACCTGCTGCTGCAGTTCTCCGAACGGCGACCATCACCAGCCGGGAGTGCTGCTGATACCGCGTCAGCAGCGTCGCGATCTCGCGCACCTTCTCCTGCGACGCACGCGACAGAATCGGGTAGCTGTGGAAATGAATGAACATCACCGTGCAGCCGCGCCGCATCATGCGATAGGCGGCCACCGGCGAGTCGATGCCGCCCGAGAGCAGGCACGCCAGCCGGCCGCTCGACCCGGTCGGCAACCCGCCGGCGCCTGGTTCCTTGCCGAAGAAGTAGAACGCGTGGGCCGGCAGCATCTCGAGGTGAATGGTCAGCTCTGCGTGATCGAGATCGACCTTCCAGCCCTTGACCTGCTTGATCAGGCCGCCGACCTCGCGCTCGATCTGCGGCGACGTGTAGGGAAAGCGCTTGTCCGCGCGGCGCGCGCTGACGCGAAAGCGTCGACGGCCTCGCGGTCGCCGAGGTCCGCCAGAATCGCGTCGGCCAGCGCCTGGAAGTCGTGCGGCGCACGGCCCGCCAGCGAGAAATTCGCGATCCCGAACACCCGGCTGATGCGATCGCGAGCCTCGTCGAAGGCCGTCTCCGGACCGAGGTCGATTTCGATGCGCCCCATCACCGAGCGCACGTGCGTGACGTCCAGCCCCTTCAGAGCCAGCCGCAGGTTGCGAACGAGCAATTGGACGAACCACGGGCGGTTGCGCCCCTTCAGGGCCAGTTCCTTGTAGTGCACGACTATCGAGCGCATGTCGGGAGAGCCGCCTCCGCGGCGAGATGGCCGCTTCGCACGGCGCCTTCGATCGTAGCCGGGAGGCTCGTCGCGATCCAATCGCCGGCCAGGAACAAGCCCTGCACCTTCGTCGGGTCGACGGCCGCGGCGGCTGGCCCGGAGCGAGCGAAAAGGTGGCGCGCGGCTCACGGATGACGGTCGCACGCGTGACCGCCGCCGCTCCGCACGCCGCGGCAGCGCCTCGCGCAGTTCCGTCGTGCGCCGACTCGATCAGTTGCGGATTGGTCCAGCCCAGCACCTCCGCGGCGCCGCTCGACACCAGGGACAGATGTGACGCCGATTCGCCAAACACCGAGCGCTTGTCGAACACCCACTGCATGACCCGGCCAGGCAGACCGACGAACGGTTCGTCCATCACCGACGCGATCGAACCAGAGATTCACCGTGACGATCGGTGACGGCAACGTCGCCCGCGCGGCGTCCAGCGTGTCGCGCAGGAGCTCGATATCGCCGCAAAAGATGTCCGGCAACGCGAACCAGGGTGCGGCGCAGACCACGGCTGGAGCCGACCACACCTCATCGCCGACTGCAACCGACTCGACGGCTCCCGAGGCCACCCGGATGCAGGCACGCGCGCCGGTGCGCACCACGCCGCCCCGCGCTTCGATGTAGGCGCGTGCGGGTTCGGCGTACATCAGATGCAGCGGCGTCGTGGGCAGGACGATGGCCGCTGCCGCCGGGTCCGGACCGAACATTTCCGCGAGCACACGCGCGAACGGCGCGGCTGCCGCCACATCGGGCAATTGGTTGAGGGCCGCGAGCGCCAGCGGATCCCACAGCAGTTCGCGGAGCCGAGGCGTCTGCCCATGCCTGATCAGCCACTGTTCGACTGTTTCGCTGGACCGATCCGCTGTTTCGCTGGACGCTTCCGCCTCTGACGCCAACTGGTTATCTCCGGCGAGCGCACGCTGCGCAGCCCGCAGCGGTGCGGCCATCCTCAGCACGGCGAGTCGATCGCGCCACCCGAGGGCGGTCCAGGTGAAGACACCAGCGACGAGGTGCAACGGAGACGGCAGTCGAGGGCAGCGCAGACGCGACATGCGGCCGTCGCGATCGACCGTCGTCACGGCGAGGTCCGGCTGCGCGCGAACGTGATCAGACGCACCGATATCGCGCAGGAACGCGAACGTCTCGCGGTAGCAGCCGAGCAGAACGTGCTGTCCGTTGTCGACCAGCTCGCCGGTCTCGCGATCGACGAAATGCCGTCGCGCGTCCCCCGAGCCGCGAGCGTGCTTCGAGCACGAGCACACGCGCACCGTCGCGCGCCAGCCTGGCGGCGGCACTCAGCCCGGCGAAGCCGCGCCGACGACGACCGCGTCGAACGGCGGTCACTGCTGAAACAGCCACTGCCGCAGCGCGATAGCCGCCTGCAGCGGCTTCGGCACGCGGACGCGCGACGAGAAGACGTCGTAGCCACGCCGCTCGATGCGCCCCAGCGTTTCCGAGTACACCGCGCGCATGATCTCGGCCGCCACCAGGCGGCGCCGGTCGTCGGCCGGCCTTGCCGCAACGGCCTTCCGGTAGTACTCGTGGGCACGCGCGCACTCGAACGCCAGCACCCGCCGCACCGGTTCGGTCACCGATCCGGAGGCCAGGTCCTCGACCGTGCAGCCTGCGGCCCGCAGGTCCTCGAGTGGCAGATACAGCCGCCCTCGCTCGAGGTCGGCCTTCACATCCCTGATGATGTTGGTCAGTTGCAGGGCCACGCCGAGATGCAGCGCGTACTCCGACGATCCGGCACTCTCGCAGCGGAAGATCCGGATACAGATCATCCCGACCGCCGAGGCCACGCGGCGGCAGTACTCAATCAGATCGTCGAACGTCTCGTAGCGGGCGTGATCGAGATCCATGGCCACGCCGTCGATGACGTCTTCGAACGCCTGGCGTGGAAGGTCGAACTCCGCGACGAACGGCTGCAGGCGCCGGCCTTGCGGCGTGGCCGGGATCTCACTGCTGAAGCACCGCGCCAGCTCGGCGCGCCACTGCTCCACCGCCTCTCGCGGCGCGATGCTGGATGCCGCGTCGGCCTCGTCCACCGCATCGTCCACGGCGCGGCAGAAGTCCCAGACGGCGATGATGGCGCGGCGCTGGTCCGCGGGCAGCACCAGAAACGCGTAGTAGAAACTCGTCTTGCGGGCCGCCATCAGGCCGCCACCCGATGCCAGCGCGCGGCCTGCCAGAGGAGCGACGGGACATCGCGACCACCCAGCGTCGGACGTTCGGTGAGGAGACGCCCGCGCTGCTGCTCGACGCGATCGAGAATGCGCGAACCGCCCAGCCACGTGAGCCGCAGTTCGAGCGTCAGACGTCCACGGACACCGTCGCAGACCGCCCGCCCCTGCTCGAAACATTCGCGCGTGCGCGCCACGCACCGGGCCAGCGCGTCGGCCCAGGCGGGGGTGAATCGATCCGCGGCGAGATCGTCGGTCGACGCACCGACGTCGTCCTGCACCTCGCGCGGCACGTAGAGCCGTCCGGCTCGCCAGTCGCGCCCGAAGTCCTGCCAGAAGTTCGCGAGCTGCAGCGCCGTGCACAATGCGTCCGACGACTGGTCGAGGCGATCGTCGCGATAGCCGCCGATGCGCAGCACGAGTCGGCCCACCGGATTGGCGGAGCGGCGGCAGTAGTCGAAGAGATCGGCCCACGAGGCATAGCGAGTCGTCGTGGTATCCTGCGCGAACGCGCTCAGCAGATCGTCGAACAGCTGGACAGGCAGGTCGAGTTCGCGCATCGAGTGGCCGAGCGCGACGAAGATGAGATCGTCCCGGCTCTCGTTGCTGGCCGTGCGCGGCGCTCGAGCGGCCTCGTGGAGCCGCTGCTGCCAGGCCCGCAGCCGCGCGCGTCGTACGTGCGGCGCATCCCCGCCTTCGTCGGCGATGTCATCGGCGACACGGGCGAATGCATACACGGCAGCAACGTGAGGACGCATGGGCGCGGGAAGCAGGCGCGACGCAACCGGGAAGTTCTCGTAGTGATTCGCCGCGAGCGCCGCGCACGCCGCGTACGCACGATCGAGCGATCCGCCTACCACTCGGTTTCCGGCTGGCCCGCGCGGTGATTGACAACGCGTGCGAGCACGAAAAGCAGGTCCGACAGCCGATTGATGTACCGGACGATCAGCAGATCCGCCGCCGGCGCGAGGCCGACAATGCGCCGCTCGGCTCGTCGGCAGACGGTCCGCGCCACGTGAATCGACGCGCCCGCCTGGACACCGCCCGGAAGGATGAACCGCGTGAGCGGCGGCACGTCCTGTTCGAGGCGATCGATGAGTGCCTCGAGGCGCACCACATCGGCGTCGGCGATGAAGGCCTTGGTCACGCGATTGGCCAGACGCTCGGCCGGGTCCGCCAGTTGCGCACCCACGGCAAACAGGTCGCGCTGGATGTGGACAAGGTCGGCATCCAGCTCGGAGCCAGGGTGCATCGATCGGATGTACCCGAGCCACGCGTTCAGCTCATCCACTTCGCCATACGCGTCGACGCGCGGATCGGCCTTGCTGACACGACTGTTGTCGAACAGCGCGGTGTCGCCGGTGTCGCCCGTGCGCGTGTAGATCTTCACAGTATCGGGACCGTTCGAAATTATACGAGATGACGAAGAAACCACGTGCGCGACGCGCGGCGTCCACGCCCCTGTCCATACCGGCCCCTGCCGATCGGCGACGGTTCCGGCAGCGCCTGCTCACCTGGTACGGACGTCACGGGCGCGATTTGCCCTGGCGGCGCACCGACGACCCGTATCACATCCTCGTGTCGGAGATCATGCTGCAGCAGACGCAGGTGGACCGCGTCCTCCCGAAATATGCCGAATGGCTCGACAAGTTTCCGTCGTTGCACGCACTCGCCGGCGCCGACGAGTCGCACGTCACCGAGACGTGGAGGCCGCTCGGCTACAACATTCGCCCGAAGCGCCTTCAGGCGATCGCCCGCGAGGCGGTGGCACGATACGACGGCCAGTTGCCGAGCGACCACGACACGCTGCTGTCGTTCAAGGGCATCGGCGCCTATACGGCAGGCGCCATTCGCAGCTTCGCCTTCAGGCAGCGCGCGGCCATTCTCGACACCAACGTGGCGCGGGTGTTGTTCCGGGTCTTCATCGGCACGGGCGATCCGAAGAGCCACGCGATGAAGAAGCACCTGTGGACGGTCTCTGAAGTGCTGGTGCCGAATCGCCAGGTCTTCGACTTCAACCAGGCGCTCATGGATTTCGGGGCGATGGTCTGCGTCGCGCGAAACCCGAAGTGTCTCGTCTGCCCGATGGCGAAGAACTGCCGCTCCTATCCGTTCACGCCGGACCGCTCGTAGCGGGCGCGGTCACACCGGGCCGTGCGACCGTAGCAGCTTCTCGATCAGCGCATCGTCGGCCGGCGGAAACTGGAGATCCGCAAGCCCGTCACGGCTCACCCACAGCATGTCCTGCCCGAGTTGCGGAGCCGGTTCGCCCTCGAGTGCGCACGAAAAGAAGTGCAACTCGATCCGTCGATCGGGGTAGTCGTGCGCGATGCGGAAGATCTCCTCGCCGACGCGGCAACGGACGCCGAGTTCTTCGCGAATCTCCCGCCAGAGACACGCCTCGAGCGGTTCGCCTGCGTCACACTTCCCGCCAGGAAACTCCCAGGCGCCGGCGAGGTGGGTCCCTTCCAGTCGTCGTGTCACGAGAAATGATCCGTCACGCTCGATTACCGCGGCGGCAACGAGGATGGTGTTCACGAGGCGAGGAATGGCAGCGACACGATCTCTCCGCCGGCTCCGGTCGACGCGGCCACCACTGTTCCCGGAGCGGTGAAGTCGCGCTTCACGTAGCCGAGCGCGATCGGGCGGCCGAGCGCGGGCGAGGCGGCGCTGCTGGTCACCTCGCCAACATCCTTCCCGTCCACGAGAAGCCGCGTGCCCGGCGGCGGCGCCGGCTGGCCGGCGTCGAAGCGTGAGGCCAACCAGCCTTCGCGCCACGCGCCCGTGGCCGCGGTGCAGCACGCGGATGATCACTTCCTGCCCGACGTAGCACCCCTTGGAGAAGCTGATTGCCTGGTTCTCGATCCCGGCTTCGAGCGGAATCGTCTCTTCGTCCATGTCAGACCCGAAGCGCGGGACGCCCGCTTCGACCCGAAGCAGATCGGCGGTGGCCGCGTCCACGTCGACGGCACCAGCCGTCCGGAGAAGGTCCAGCAGCGCCGGCATCTGCTCGCGAGGACCGACCAGCTCGAATCCCGGTTCACCAGTGTCAGTCACCCGCAGCACGATCATCGGCTCTCCGTGAACCGTGCATCGCAGGGCGCCGTGTTCCGGCAACGTCGTGAGCGTGTCCTGCTCCACGCCCAGCACGTGCGCTGCGACTCGCGCCGCATCGGGTCCGACTATGGCGACAGCCGCAAGGGTGTCGGTGACGTCGCCAAGCTGCACGTCTTCAGAAAAGATGAACTGATCGAGCTTCGCCAGCACCACGTCCTTCACCGCACGCGGGAGCGCCAGCAGGATCACGTCGCCCAGTTCGTAGACCCAGAGGTCGGTGATCATCCGGCCCTGCGCCGTCAGGTAGGCCGCGTAGCAGCCCACGCCCGGAGTCAGCGCTTCGATGTCGTTGGTGAGCAGGCCCTGCAGATAGGAGGCCCGGTCCTTTCCGGCGACGAGAATACGCCCGTGGTCCCGCAGGATGAGCCCGGCACCGTGGCGTGCGGCGTGATACGACGGAGAAAGTCCGGCCAGAGTCATGGTGGTATGGTGAAATATGCCCGTGTTTCATTCTACCCGCGCATATCTCGTGGCGCTGTCGGCGCTGGTTACCCTGGGTGCGTCCAGCGGCAGAGCCAGCGCGCAGAACGCTTCGCCATCCAACTTCACCATCTACGTCCGCGGGGCTGCGGTGGGCAGTGAGCAGGTGTCTGTCGAGCGCACCGCTGACGGGTGGACGATCACCAGCGGCGGCCGTATCGGGGCGCCCGTCAACCTGATCATCCGCGAGTTCAAGGCGCGCTACGACGCCTCATGGAAACCGCTCGATCTGTCCATCGATGCGACGATCGGCGGCCAGCCCTCGACGCTGCGGACTACCGTCTCGGCGACGACTGCGACGACCGAACTGACGGGCGCGCCAGGGGCGGAGCCGTTGCGGCGCACCGACACCATCGATCCGCAGGCGATCTTCCTGCCCAATCCGTTCATCGCGGCGTACGAGGCGGTCGCGGCCCGGACCCTGACGGCCGCGGCGGGCAGCACGCTATCTCTGTATCAGCCCGGCCAGGGCTCGTTCAACGCCATCGTCGGCGAATCGATGACCGAGCGGATCCAGACCGTCGCACGCGTCATCAACGCTCGGCACACACGGCTCACATTTCAGGCCGCGAGCCTGCCGCCAACCGAGACGGAGATCTGGGCCGACGATGAGGGACGACTGATGCGGCTGCGCATTCCGTCGCAGGAACTGGACGTGGCGCGCGAGGACGTGTCGGCAGTGTCGACGCGACGGCTCACCATGACGCGGCCGAACGACGAGGACGTGCGTATCCAGGCGAACGGTTTCTCGCTGGCTGGCACCGTGTCCAGACCTGAGGGTGGCGACGGGCCGTTCCCGGCCGTTGTCCTCGTCGCCGGTTCTGGCGCGACTGACCGTGATGAAACGGTCGCCGGCATTCCCGATCTTCGGTCAGATCGCGCACGCACTGGCGGATGCGGGCTTCCTGGTGCTCCGGTACGACAAGCGTGGCGTCGGGCAGAGTGGCGGCCGCATCGAATCGGCGACACTGACGGATTACGCAGAGGATGTCCGGGCGGCGCTGCGGATGATCGGCGATCGCAAGGATGTGGATAGACGACGCATCGCGGTGCTCGGCCACAGCGAAGGCGGCGCGCTCGCGATGATGGCGGCGGCCAAAGAAAAGCGGGTCGCGGCTGTCGCTCTCGTCGCCGCCGTCGGCACCACCGGAGCGGAGCTGAACCTGTATCAGGTCACGCACGCGCTGGAGCGATCCAACCGTCCAGCGGCCGAGCGTCAGTCGACGATCGAACTGCAGCGTCAGATCCAGCAGGCGGTGATCACCGGCAAGGGCTGGGAGACGATCACCATTCCGGCCGCCGTGCGGAAACAGGCCGACACGCCGTACTTCCAGAGCTTTCTCTCCTACGATCCGGCAAAGGTGATGAACGACGTCCAGCAGCCCATCCTCATCGTGCATGGCATGCTCGACACACAGGTTCCTCCCGACAACGCCGAGAAACTCGAGACGCTCGCGAAGCAGAGGAAGAAGGGCGGCCCAGTTGAGGTCGTGAAGGTGCCCGGGGTGAATCACCTGCTGGTGCCGGCGACGACTGGCGAGGTGGACGAGTACAGCAAACTTGGCGAGGCCAGCGTGAGCCCGCAGATCACGAGCGCGGTTGCGAGCTGGCTGCAGAAGGTGATGAGCACGGGGCGCTGATCGAGGCGATGGGCGGTAGGCGAGGGGCGATGGGCGATGGGCGTCACGGAATAGGCGGTAGGCGGTAGGCGGTACGGGCCGGCAGGTGGTCGGTCGACTGAGCTCGGGCGATACGACCCGTACCGGTACACGGCACTCGTCTGGTATCGTTGCGGCCCATGCAGGACCCACGAGACGACCACCGTTTCGCCCATTGGCACCGCGCTGACCCGGCGGACGCTGCTCCAGACCCTCGCTGCCGCGGCGGCGCCTCTGGCGCTTGGTGCACGCGTGCAGGCGGCGCAGGCTTCGCAGGCACCGCCGCCGGGCGGCGACATCGGCCCGCTCAATCCATCGGTGCTGCCGCCGGGTGTCCGCTCCCGTTTCGTCGACGGCGTCAACGGCCTGCGGATGCACGTCCTCGAAGCCGGCTACGAAACACCGGGCCGGCCCGGCGCTGCTGCTCGTGCACGGCTTACCCTGAACTCGCCTACAGCTGGCGCAAGGTGATGGGACCGCTTGCCGCGGCCGGCTACCACGTGTTCGTGCCGGACGTGCGCGGCTACGGCCGCACGTCGCCGACGCCGATCAACTACGACGACGACCTCCGCCCCTACGGCACGGTCAACCGGATCAAGGACATGCTCGCCCTGGTCTCGGCGATGGGCTACCGGTCCGTTGCGGCGGTGATTGGCCACGATCAGGGTTCGCCGCTCGCAGGCTGGTGTGCCCTCGCGCGGCCCGACGTGTTCCGCGCCGTCGCGATGATGAGCGCGCCGTTCGGCGGCGCCCCGACCCTGCCGTTCAACACGGCGAACACGCCGCGCCCCGCTGCGCCGGCGGCGCCCGCTGCACCGGCCGATGCGATTTACGACGACCTCGCGAAGCTCTCGCCGCCCCGCAAGCACTATCAGCGCTATTACCAGACGCGCGAGGCGAACGAGAACATGTGGCATCCGCCGCAGGGCATTCAGGCCTTCCTGCGCGCCTATTACCACGTGAAGAGCGCGGACTGGAAACAGAACAACCCGCATCCGCTCGCCGCACGCACCGCCGCCGAGTGGGCGAAGCTGCCGCGGTACTACGTCATGGATCTGGACAAGGGCATGGCCGAGCAGATGGCGCCGGAGATGCCGTCCGCCGCAGAGATCGCCGCGAACAAGTGGCTGCCCGATTCAGAGCTCCGCGTGTATGCCGAGGAATACGGTCGCACGGGATTCCAGGGCGGCCTCAACGGCTATCGCGGCAGTCCTGGCGACACCGACCTGATGCTGTTCTGCCGGCAAGACGATCGACGTGCCCTCAACGCTTCATGGGCGGCAAGAGCGACTGGGGGGTGTATCAGAACCCAGGTGCGCTCGACCGGCTGGAGAAGACGCTGACCACCAAGTATCGCGGCACGCATCTGGTCGATGGCGCAGGACACTGGGTGCAGCAGGAGCAGCCCGAGGTGTTGAGCAAGCTCCTGCTCGAATTCCTGAAGGGCGCCGGAACGTAGTCGTCGGGGCGGGTCTGCAGACCCGCCCTTGACCGTCGGGTCTGAAGACCCGACGCTACGCAGCACACCTCGTCCTGCCCTTACTTCAGCAGCACGTTCACGGTGTGGATCGCACCGTCCTTGAAGATCACCACCAGCTGTCGGCACGTGCCGCGCCACGCCTTCTCGGTCTTCCAGACGAAGTTGTACTGATCGGTCGCCGCGTCGTACACCAGGTGGCTACCACCTGGCGTCTCCGCCTCCACGCTCGCGCCGAGTGACCCGCTCGCCGCGCCGCAGGCCACCTGGGACGAGCGTGGGTAGCCGGCCAGGAAGATGTCCATCCCCTGATACCCGCCGAGGCTGAATCGCAGCGGGATGCTGCTGCCGCCGGTCGCCGCATTGAAGGCTGGCGAGTCGTACACCAGCTTCGCAAAGCCGCCGAACGCCAGATGCTTTGTATTCAAACAGACGATGACCGGATCGTGGTCGGAGGTGCGGAACGCATTCGGCTCGTAGAGCGCGTCCTGCGCCGCCGGCTTGAAACTGGTGTCGTAATCCAGCAGGTCAGGCTCGTCAGCGTTGATGTGAAACTCCGTCGCGCCGGCCACCTGCGGCGTCAGGCTCGCGCTGCCGAGAGCGTGATCCAGGTAGCCGCTCTGCGCACCGAAGACATAGGAGTACGCGTATCGGCCGACAAAGGCGGCGACCAGGTTGGTGTAGTCGTCCACCGTGCCGGCGGCATCATCGGCACCGGCGCGAATCGCCGAGACCGGATCCTCCTGGGCGTAGGAGTTCAGGTCGCCGGCGACGAGCACGTCCGCGTCGCCGCTGCCGGTCGGGTCGGTGGCAATCCAGTCCACCAGCGCCCGGGCGGCTCTGGTCCGCGTCCCGTTGCAGTTCCCCTGGCCATCGCCCGCGTCAGGGTCGGCAACGTCGAGGCAGTCGGATCCCTTGGACTTCAGGTGGTTGACGACCATCGTGAACCGCCCTCCGTTGGACAGCACGTCGAAGGTCTGCGCCAGCGACGGGCGATTCTTCGTGTCGATGAATCGCGGGTCGTCGGTTGAATCCAGCGTCGCGAATGCGCCGACCGGCGTGACACGCGACGGCTTGTAGATCATCCCCACACGGATCGCGTCGGTGCCGACCACGCCGGTGTCGATGAACGCGTAGGTGCCGTCACCAAGGATCGCGTTCAAGCCGGCCACCACTCCGTTCACCGGGTCACCCAGCGGTTCCACGCCGGTCGGTGTTCTCGATTTCGTTGAGCCCGATGACGTCGGCATCCAGCGACGCCAGTGCCGCGAGCAGCTTGGTGCGCTGCCGCGTGAATTCCGCCGGCTGGTCGGCGTCGGCGCCGCGGCACTCGACGTTCTTCAACGGTCCGCACGTGTTGTCGAGCGGATTGCCCGCCGGGTAATCGGGCGTCAGGAAGAAATTCAGCGTGTTCATCGACGCAGCCCTGATCGCGCTGTCCACGGCGTCGGGCGCTGCGGCTGCGCGGATTCGCCGCCGAATAGTCCGCCGGTCCCGTGGGCTGGATGCGGTAGACGTCGAAGTCGAAACCGACCACGCCGATCGTGTTCTGCACCGTATCGCCGCCGCGGAACCGGTTGTCGAGCGAGAACGGCTGTCCGTTCGGATGGCGAACCACGGCCGGATTCTGCACGCTCAGACCATCGTCGAGCGTGATCTGCCGCAGTGCGTTGTCCTGCGCCCGTGCCAGGGCCGGCGCACCAGGCTGCTCGATCGAGGTTGGCGTGAACAGACGCGACTCGCCGCTGCGCGGCAGCCCCAGCACGACCTCGCCGAATCGATCGAAGTTGAAGTAGTCGGAGATGACGAGCGGCTGCGGCAAGCGCACCAGCATGCCTTCATATCGCTCTGGTGCGGTGATGCTGTCGAACGGGAGGAATATGTCGGTCACGTTCACGATGCCCGAGCCGCAGTTGACGACACTGGACGCCGGTACGGCGGCACTGTCGCTGTTCGCACCATTGATCGTCGTCTGGTTGAACCGTTCCCGTGCGAACCCGGTGACACGCACGCGATCCCCGACGGAGGCGGTGTTGGCGTTGCCGGTGTACACGAAGATGCCGTCGGAGGTGGCGGGGTTTCCGTCGCCGTTCGGGTCCTGCATGTAGAACCCGCCCAGTGCGCTGCTTCCCTCGAAATCGCCGACGACAATGCCCTTCGTCGACACGGTGCCGGTGATCGCCGCGGCGGCGCCGCTGCCCTGGATCGCCGGGATGGAGACGAACGGTGCCGAGCACACGTCGAAGGCGGTGAAGCCGGTGGTGAAGTTTGCGGTCAGGTTGTCCGGCGGATCGTTGAAGTCCTGATCCGAGACCTGAGCGGCGAGCACAGTCAACGTGCAGGTCTCGGAGTCAGCCAGGGTGGTCGCCGGGTTCAGGGTGTAGGTGATCGGACCGCCGGACACAGCCAGCGCGACGGTGCCGCTCGTCGCGCAGACGAGGGTGAACGACGATGTGGAGGCAGAGACCGGTTCTGAGAAGGTGACGATCAGATCGGCCGTGACCGGGAAGTCGACCGCGCCGTTTGTCGGAAACGTGCTGGTGACCGTCGGGGCCGAATCGGCCGCCGAACAACTGGCCGTGTAGCTCCCCAGACCGTCGAACGTATCCACGGCGAATCCGTCCCACTCGGCGGACGGGTCGAACACGTTGGTGCCGTCGGTGTCGCCTGCGCAGGTGGTGCTCTTCCGCCTGATCGTGTTGTCGGCCGTGCTCACCAGTCCGGTACCCCATTCGGTGCCTGGATCAAACCCGACCTGACCGACCACGTCCAGCACGGTCGTGCCCTTGCGCAGAACAACCGCATCGTCTCCGTTGTACCAGCCCGAACTGTTGGTCTGATCCGCCTGCGCCAGAATCGCGGCGGCGGCGCTGGCCTGCGCGACGACGAACACGTCGCCGTTCGCAACCGTGCCGGTGAGATTGATCGTCAGCGTTGAAGTCGCGCTGCCGTTGAAGAACATCTGGACGGTTGTAGCCGCCGGCCGCCAGATCGATGGCGCGCGCCGGTGCCGTTATAGATCTCGATCGCCTTGTTGTTGCTCGAGCCCTCGATGTACTCGGAGATGAACAGGTCGGTCGGCGTGGCGGCGCGAAGTGCTGCGGACGGCAGCACACAGACCGCACCGGTCACCGCGAGAACGGCGGCAACCAGCAGGCGAACGGAGGATCGACGGAAACAAAGACGCATGAGGGTCCCCTGGAAGGCCGGACGGCGCCGGCGATGCACCCTCAGTATGCAAGAGTTCGGTGACGCTCACCAGATGAGACGCCGCGGAGTTCACGGCGACGGAGGCCGTCAGCTCGATTCAGTAGCAGGACGATCGCCCAGCAGCAGTTACTGCGTCGGGCGGCTGACCGGCATCATCGGTGACACGCTCCGGTCCACAGCAGTTCCGCGCAGGTAGACCGACGAAATGCGCCGCGTGTTCGTGATGTCGTCGAGCGGGTTGGCATCGAGCACGATGAAGTCGGCGCTTTTCCCCGCGCCAATCGACCCCATGTCAGACAGCCGGAGAAACGCCGCCGCGTCGCGAGTGGCGGCAACGATGACCCTGGCGGGACTCATGCCGGCGGCGACCATATCGGCCATTTCCGCATGCGGTGCCCACGGCGTGTTCCCATCGGTACCGAGAGCGATCGTCACGCCTGCGGCGCTGAGCTTCGCGAGGTTGCGCGCCTGCACGTCGAACTGCTTTTTCGCGTCGGGCCGATCCACAGCAGCGTCCTGGAGCTTCTTCAGGTCGTCGGCGGGAAGGCTGGACGCCAGCCAGCTCATGTCCGTGGTCACACCGCGGTCGGGCAGGTTGGGCACGAGGACGAACGCCGGCTTCTGCTTGAACAGCGCAATCACCTCGTCGTCCACGTCGGTGTCGCGGATGCCGTGGGCGAAGGCATCGATGCCGGCGCGCAGGAGCCCTTTCGCATCAGACAGATTGTAGATGTGCGCCGTCACGCGGAGACCGTTCTTGTGCGCCTCGTCGATGATTGGCGTGTAGAGCTCCGGCGGGAGTTTCTTGTACTGGCCGTTGCGGTCGTCGACCCAGACCTTCACGATGTCGACTTTCTTCTCGGCCAACTCACGGACCGCCTGGCGGCCCTCGGCTTCCGTCGTGATCCAGTAAGGCGCGTCGGTGCGACCGGGCTCCGGCATCGTGATACCCCGCCCGGCCGTCCGTAGCAGCGCGGCGCCTGGAATCGGTTCGGCCCGAACCTGGAACGGGGCCTCGGCCTTGTCCTGGCCGAGGCTCATCGCGGCACTCACCCCGAAGTAGGCGCGACGTTTGAGGTCGTCGGTCAGTGCTTCGCGGGTCTGACTCAGGTGCGTGTGCGTGTCCACGATCGCCGGCATCACGGTCTTGCCGGCGAGACTGACCCTCTTCGCGCCCTCCGTCACCTGTTACGGACGTGGCCGGCCCAACGGCGAGGATACGCGTGCCGTCCACGACGATGGTGGCGTTCTCCAGGGGAGGGGCGTCCTCGCCGGTGATGACACGGGCGTCCTCGAACGCGGTCGTCGTTGACTGCGGATTGGATTCGGGCGGGGCGGATGCCGAACACCCGATGACGGCGAGCACCGAGCCGACGAGCAGCGGCCGCGCACAATCTGAGCGGGATTCGTCGACGCATGAGGCCTCCAGAACGTGTGATGGGTCGACGTGCGCGAGGACCGCGCCAGGCAGGACTCAGCTGCCTGTAACCTGCCCGGCATTGACGATCCAGGGCGTCCCGAACTGATCGATCAGCATGCCGAACCCTTTCGCCCAGAATGTCGATTGAAACGGCATCTGCACCGCGCCGTTCTGCGCAAGCGCGCCGAACACGCGTTCGCCCTCGGCGACCTCGTCGAAATGCATGGCCACGCAGAACCCCGCGGGTTTCGTGAATTGTCCCGGCGGCGCGTCCGCGCCTTGCAGCACCTGATCGCCGACCTGCAGCGTCACGTGCATCACGCGGCCGTGTGCGTCAGGCGGCGTGCTTGACGCCATGGGTGATTCGCCAATCGTCTGCAGGAAGGAAATCTTCCACCCAGCGTCTTCTCGTAGAATTCGAACGCTTCGCGGCATCGGCCATCGAAGGCCAGATATGGATTGAGTTTCATCGCATGCTCCTGAGTCCGCTCACGATCTGCTGACGACCTGTGCCCGCCGGGGAGCATCGCCCAGGCTCGGATTCAAGCAGACGCCCGTTGTGGGACGGCGTCGGGTGTGGCACGTGTCGGCGCCGTCAAAGCGCCGTTTCGTGCAGCGGCTGATACAAGCCGACCGCGGTGCCACTCGGCAGCGGGATGGCCGTACCGATGCCCCAGTCGGCTCGTTGCAGTGCGGCGCACGCGACGCCGCGCGATGCCAGACGCTCGACCTCCGCTTCGACGTCGTCACACATGAAGTAGATCACAGCCCCGATCATCGCGTGACCGGCATGAGTGCCACCGCGGATGCCGTCGTCAGCCGGATGAACGGCCGCTTCCGCCGGAGGCATCGCGAAGATCATCCACCCGTGGCCGATGTCGATCCACCGAAGGCCGATCACGTCGCGGAGAAACGCGCGGTCCGCCTCCGGATCGCTGCTGTAGAACAGCACGTGCGCGCCGTTAATCATCATCACACCATCAGCCCAACGCCTTGCACGCGAAGTTCGCGGCCTCGTCGGTGCTGCCCGATCCTGAATAGACCGCGACCTGAGGATAGGGACAGAGCGGCCGCGACCGATCGACGCGGCCCGCCGTACGGTGCGTCGCCGGAATCGACTCCGGCGCCTGCCCCTTCTCGACCCAGTTCTCGAGCGCCGTCAGCATGTCGAAGTTATCGGTGCCCGGGCCTCCGGAACAGTGCTGCATCCCGGGCACCAGGAACATGCGATAGAAGGCCTGGGTCTCGGCCAGCGTCGCCTCGCGGCTCTTGCCCTTGCCGAGTGCCGAGACCACGCTCTCGTAGTAGTCGATGGAGTTGAGGACGGGAATGCTCGGATCGTTCCAGCCGTGATAGACGATCAACTTGCCTCCGCGCTGCTGGAGCGGCCGCAAGTTGGGATCCATCGCGTCGAGCATCGGCGACAGCTTCTTCAGCGCCATCGGCAGATCGGTGTCGTAGCTGAAGGTCCGGAAGTCGTAGTTCGGATTCTGGAAGACGACGTACTTCAGGAATCCGTCGGCCAGCTGGAAGTGACGGCCGTCGCGTGGGCCATCGCCGCTCACGTACCGCTCCCACGTGCCGCCAGCACCGGCCTCCGCGCCAGGCATGTAGCCCGGATAGAGGCGCTCGCCACGCGAGTTCGTGGCGCCCGCCCAGATCTGCTTCACGGCCGTCGCCTGTTTCGGCGTGAGGCAGGTCGCCGGATCCTGGCCGGCGCGGCAGACGATCGTTTCCGGATCGAAGTGGCACTTGCGCGGGTCGTCGATGACGCCGTCCGTGATGCCGTCGATCGCGTCGCACGCGGTCGGTCACTGCGCGCGCCAGAACCTTCATCTTCGGCGACGGGATGTAGCTCTCGGGATCCTTGTCGGTGGCAAGCGCGGCCCACAGATGTCCGGCCAGATACGAGCGGGTGGCGTTCTGCGCCGGTGCGCCCGCCACGAGGCCGTCGTAATCCGCAGGATAGCGCTGCGCCTCCATCAGTCCCTGCTGCCCGCCCTTCGAGCAGCCGACGTAGTAGGAACGCGTCGGCGCGGTGGCATAGAGCGTCTTCGTCAGGGTCTTGCCGTTCTCGGTCATCACGTGGAGCCCGCGATGGCCGAAGTCGGCGACAAGATCCGGACGACCAAGCGCCCATGAGGAGTCCGCCGAGTCCTTGCTGACGTGGCCGGTGTCCGTGCTGGACGTCGCGTAGCCGCGCCGGATGCCGGTCGCCAGCGCGCTGTAGCTGATGATGCCGGCGGTGCCACCGTTGCCCACGCCCTGGAACTTCCCGTTCCAGGTCGTCATCGGCAGCCAGGTCTCGACTCGCACGGCCGGCTTCGTCACCGTGACGACGCGACAGAACGCAGGCAGGTCGTTGAGCGCGGTGGTTCCTGGAGGCGTGAACGAGGGTCCGGTCACGACTGCGGCGAGTTCGACCGTCGTGTCGGGCAGATTGCGCGCCCTTGAGCGCGGCACACTGCTCGGCAGTCAGCTGCCGGCGGCGCGAGCGGTGCGGCGACATTTGTGGCGACGAGTGCCGACAGGGCCGCGACGAAGGCCAGGCCTGATGCAAGAACGAGCTGCGTGCGTCGCATGCGGACACTCCTCCCTGAAGCCGTCCGATTCTCGTCGCATGCGATTGACGAGTCAACCCGAGTTATCCGAGCCCTCTCCCCGGCCGTGCCTCATGAATCACAGGATCCCAGCGTGCGCGACTGATCGTCAATTCGCAAAGTCGCGAAATCGTCAAATCGTCAAATCGTCAAATCGTCAAATGCGAGGTTATTCGTAGCGGAGCGCTTCGATCGGATCGAGCTTCGACGCCTTGATCGCCGGCAGCAGGCCGCTGACCAGCCCCACCACCATCAGGATGGCCGAGCAGGTGCCGACCAGCGCCGAGGGACAGGACCAGGTGAATGTCGGTCGCCCGGCTCGTATCGTCCAGCAGCTCGGCGAGGAACGGTCGCGGGCTCAGCAGCCACACCAGGAAGTAGGACAGGCCGATGCCGATGACGCCGCCGGCGAACGTCGTGACGAGCCCTTCGAGCAGGAACTGCAGCAGGATCTGGTGCCGGCTCGCGCCGAGCGCCTTGCGCACGCCGATCTCGCGCGTCCGCTCCTGCACGTTGACGAACATGATGTTCATGATGCCGACGCCGCCGATCGCCAGCGTCAGCACGCCGATGAACGTGAGCACCACCTTCAGTCCGGTCACGATGCCGCCGGTGATCTGCTTGCGCCTGTTCCGAGCCGAACATGTTCGCGGCGCGTTCGTCGGTCGGGTCGTAGCGGTAGCGGCCGGCGATGTACTCGCGGACCTGCTTCTCGGCTTTCGTGGACTGCGGCGGCCGACACGACGCGCCACACGACGATGCCCGACCTGCGTGGTGTCCAGCAGTCCGCTCGCAGTCGTCCACGGGATGAAGACGCAGTACTTGTCGGGCCGGTTGTAGTTCGACATCTGCACCTTTTCCTGCATGACGCCGATCACCTCGAACAGCTGCCCGCCGATCCGGATCGTCTCGCCGACGGCCGGCACCGATGCCGAACAGCTTGCGCTGCACCTCGCTGCCGATGAACGCCACCCGTCGGTGCAGGCGGACGTCCTCGTCGTCGAGGAAGCGTCCACCCGGCAGCGGGCGCTCGCTGCGCATCTCGCCGTAGTTCGCGGCGACGGCGCGCACCATGTGGTTCGACTGTCTTGTTCCCGTAGATGACCGGGAAGTCCTTCATGAACTCCGGGCTGACGTCGCTGACGAGCGGCAGCGCGCCGATCGCCTCCACGTCGGCGATCGTGAGGCGCACGCGCTTGCCGGCACGTTCGCCGCCGGCCTGCTTGCTCGTCTGCCCCAGCATCGTGACGGCGACGCCGTCGGAGAACGCGCCGGCGAACCCCGCGTCGAGCGCGCCGCTGAAGCCGTCACCGTAGGCCAGCAGGACGACCACCGACACGATGCCCCACGAGATGCCAAGCATCGACAGCGCGGCACGGAACCAGTGATGGTACAGGCCGACGATCGCCTGGACGACGACATCGCGCAGGACGCTCGGCGACAACAGCGCTTCGCGAGCGCGCTGACGCGACGGCGTGGACAAGCGGGCTCGAGTGTGCCGCGGTGGTGACGCTCATGCCTACATCTCGAAGCGAAGCGCCTCGACCGGCGGCAATTGCGCGGCACGGCGTGCCGGATACGTCGACGTGACGATGCCGATGAACGACGAGCGTGGCCAGCGACAGGGCGCCGCCTGCCACGACAGGATCATCCCGTCGAAGCGCGCTCGGCATCGGCGCCAGGTTCACCAGCTGACACAGGCCGATCGCCAGCAGCATTCCGGCGCCGCCGCTGAGCAGCGTCAGGAAGAACCCTTCCATGAAGAACTGCTGCTGGATGCTGCGCGTCGTCGCGCCGAGCGCCTTGCGGACGCCGATCTCGCGGGTCCGTTCCTTCACGGCGACCAGCATGATGTTCATCACGCCGATGCCGCCGAGCGCCAGCGTGACCACGCCCGACGATGGTGAAGAAGTCCTTCATGCGATCGATCATGCGGCCGAACATCAGCGTCTGCGAGCGACGTGTCCCACATCGTCACGGCCTGGTTGTCGCGCGGATCGAAGCCGTGCCGGCGCGCCAGCACGCTCGCGCACGTTGTTCTCGAGCGGCCACTCGATGTCTTCGATCCGGCCGGTCCGCTCGTTCAGCACGCGCGGCAGCGCGTCGACGACCTACGGATTCGGCGCCACGACGATGTCGGACAGGCTGCCGAGCGGCGCGTCCTTGCGCGGCATGTCCTGCATCATCGCGGCGAACGGCACGAAGATCTTGTTGTTGTCGGGACCGTTGTAGTTGCTGTCCTGTTCCTTCTTGCGGATCTTCCCGACCACCGTGTACGGCACACCGTCGAGCATCAGCGTCTCGCCGAGGATGCTGCCGCTTGCCGAACAGCTGATCGGCCATGTCGTAGCCGACGATGGCGACGCGCGCGACCTGCGCGCTCGTCGGTCCACGTGAACTGACGGCCGTACTCGAGCTCGATGGTGCGGATCTTCTGGTAGGGAGGCTCGATGCCGGTGACGCGCGCCGACGCCGCGTTGTAGCTGCTCTTCGCGCGGACGCCGGCCCGTTCGAGCTCGGGGCTGACGCACGTCGACCATCGACGCTTCCGCCGCGACCGCACGCGCATCGTCGACGGTCAGGAAGATCTGCCGGCCGGCACGTTCGCCGCCGGCCTGCATGCTGGTGCGGCCGCCCCACACGATGCCGATGTTCTGGCCCAGTTCGCGCAGCACGTGATCGTTGCCGCGCCGGAAGCCCTCACCGGTCGCCGAGAGGATGACGACCGAGATCATCCCCCACAGGATGCCGAACATCGTGAGGAAGCTGCGCAGCCGGTTGGCGCGCAGGTTCTCGATCGACTGGAGGAAGGCTTCCCGCATGATGTGCCTACGAGGGCAGGACGATCTTGTCGCCTTCCGTGACACCTTCGAGCACCTGGATGCGGGTGCCGTTGCCGACGCCCAGCTTCACCGGGACGCGGCGGCGCCCGTTTTTCGCGCCGGGATCGACCACGTCGACGAACGCGTTCTTCTGCGCCGTCGTAGCGATCGCCGCTTCGGGAACGAATGCAGCGAGTTCGGATGCTCCTCGAGCACGATTTCCGCGTTGGCGGTCATGTTCGCCTTCAGCTCCTTGCCCGGGTTGTCGATCGACACGCGCACCTCGAAGTTGGTGACGTTGTCCTTCTCGACGCCCATCGGCGAGATCTGGGTGACGCGGCCGTTGAACACCTTGTCGCGGAAGGTTTCGACCCGGATCCGCGCCGTCTGTCCGAGCTGCACGCGGCCGATGTCGGCTTCGTCCACCTTGCCGCGCACGAAGACCTGGTCGATGTCGCCGAGCGTCATCACGAGCGTGGCGTTCGCGCCGAGGTTGAGGATGGACGACACCGGGCTGCCGATCTCGACGTCGCGCGTGAGCACGGTGGCGCGGATCGGTGCGCGGATGGTGGCGTTGGCGAGGTCTTCGGCCGCGCGATCGGCCGCGGCCTTGGCCTGGGCGACCTGCGCGCGCGCCTCGGACACACGCGCCTGGCTGACGAAGAGCTGCGACTGCGCGGCGCGCCGCTGGTTCTCCGCCACGTCCACCGCGCTCTGCGCATCGTCGAGCGCCGACTGCGCGATGAGATGCTGGTCGAAGAGCGTCCGCGCGCGCTCGTAGGCGCGGCGGGCGAACTCGACGTCGGGCCCTTCGGCTTCGACGGTGTTCTTCTTCAGCTGAGCTTCGGCGCCTTCGAGCGCGGCCTGCGCCGCCAGGAGGTTGGCCTCGGCGCCGCGCACCTGGGCGAGCAACTGGTCCTTGTCGAGCTCGACGAGCACGTCGCCTTCGGAGACGACGCTGTCCACGTTCACGCGCAGCGCCTTGATGATGCCGTTCGCCTTCGACTTGATTTCGATCTTGGTGATCGGCTCGACCTTGCCGGTGGCGACGACCGAGCGGACCATCGTGCCGCGTTCGACGGTGGCAAGCTTCGACGGGTCGATGTCCACCGACGCGCCGCGGATGCGTGACGAACCCGGCGGCGGCCGCGCCGACGACGGCGACGCCGCCAATGAGCAGATACAGGCGCTTGCGAGAAGTCGGCACCTGGCATATATCAGCATTTACGAACGGGCACTGGCCGAAGTTCAAACCGCGACCGCGGTAAGATGGCGGGCCGATGTGGATCCTGCAGAGTTCCGACGTGCCGACGATCGAGCCGCTTACGTTCCGCGTGTCGCCCGGTTCGATCAAGACCGATCGGCGCGGTCGGCAGCCGCTGACCTGATTCTCGACGCCGCCCTCGTGTCCCGCATTCACTGCCGCCTCGAGGCGAACGACGAAACGCTGGAGGTCGTCGACCTCGAGAGCACCAACGGCATCTACGTCAACGGCGAGCGCGTCTCACGCGCCCACCTGATTCCGGGCGACCGGCTGAAAGTGGGACGCGTGGAACTCGAGTCGGCCGGTCGGACTGACGCGGCAGAAGACCGTAAGGCAGGAAGGTCAGAAGGCAGAAGGCAGGAAGTCGGAGAGCGCGAAGCCGGACGTCAGCCCCGGAGTCGCACGAGCGACCACGGGATCCCAGCGCCTAGAGCCCGAGCCCAGAGCCTCGAGCCTAAGCCCAGCGCCTGGAGCCTCTGATCAGGCTACACGGCCTGCAGAAACGGATTGGTCCGCCGCTCCCGGCCGATGGTCGTATCCGGGCCGTGACCCGGATACACGCGGGCATCGTCGCCGAACGGCAAACAGCACCGATGCGGATCGATCCGATGAGCGTCGCGTAGTCGCCGCCGGGCAGGTCCGTGCGGCCGATGGACCCGGCAAACAGCGTGTCGCCGACGAACAGGTCCAGCCCGCGCTCGCCCGCACGCGCCACTTCCAGGCAGACACCGCCGGGGCAATGGCCCGGCGTGTGGTGCGGGACGCACCTCGAAGTCGCCGAACGCGAATCGCTCGCCCGGCCGCGTAGAAGCTGTCGATCGGCGGCGGTGGCGGATCGACGCGCAGGCCGAAGATGCGTCCCCTGCTCCACGGCGCGCTCGTAGAGGAAGAGATCGTCCTCGTGCAGGTGCACGGGCACGCCGAGCGCGCTGCTTCGCCGCTCGCCACGCCGGTGACGTGATCGACGTGCGCGTGCGTCAGCAGGATGTGCCGGACCGTGATGGCCTCCTGCGCGATGAACTCGAGCAGGCCCTCCACTTCGTCGCCGGGATCGATGATCACGCCTTCGCGCGTGCGCGGGCAGGCGACGACGAACCCGTTCTTGTGGAACGGAGCCACGGCCTGCGTCTCGATTATGATCACGTCGTGATTCTAGCAATCCTCGACGATCTGATGTTCACGTCGAAGATCCGATCGACGGCAGGCCACGCCGGGCGTCACCGTCACCTTCGCACGATCGTCCGCAGGCGCGCGCTCGAGCAGATGCGCGCGCAGCCGCCATCGCTCGTGATCCTCGATCTGAACAATCCGCGCACCGATCCGCTGGGCACGATCGCCGCGATGCGGGCCGACCCGGCGCTCGGCTTCGATTCCGACGGTCGGCTTCGTCTCGCACGTGGACACGGCAACCATCGAGGCGGCGCGCGCCGCCGGCGTCGGCGAGGTGATGGCGCGATCCGCGTTCGCGAGCGGGCTGCCGGAGATTCTGGCGCGCGACAAGGACGGCCTGACCCGGTCCGCGTGAACGCCCAGACCGCCATTCTCCGCACCAACCGCAACTTCCGCCTGCTCTTCATCGGTCAGACCGATCTCGCAGCTCGGCGACTGGTTCAACTCGGTCGCGGTCTTCGCCCTGCTGCTCGACCTGACCGGGCTCGGCCACGGCCGTCGCGTGGATGATGATCGTGCAGTTCCTGCCGATGGCCATCATCGGTCCGATCGCCGGCGTCGTCGTCGATCGCGTGGATCGCCGCCGGCTGATGATCGCGACCGACCTGCTGCGCGGCGTGCTCGTGCTCGGACTGCTGCTGGTGCGCACGCGCGAGCAGGTCTGGCTCGCCTACGTGGTCATGGCGCTGTCGGTCTCGGGCTCGGCGTTCTTCGAGCCGGCGCGCACGGCGACGATTCCGAACGTCACCAGCCAGCGACGAGCTGATGCCGGCCAACGCGCTGTCGAGCGCGACGTGGGCGGCGATGCTCGCGATCGGCGCGTCGATCGGCGGCCTGGTGACCGCCGTCGCCGGCCGCGAGATCGCGTTCGTCATCAACGGCGCGTCGTTCTTCATCTCGGCCTGGTTCATCAGCCGCACCAGTTACGACTCGACGCCCGCGCCGAAGCCGCCGCTCGCGGGATGGCTGGCGCTGACGGGCATCCCCGACATGCTCGAGGGCTTCGCGTACGTGCGGCAGCGCGCGCACGTGTCGGCGATCATGTTCGTGAAAGCCGGCTGGGGACTGGCCGGTGGCGTCCTGCTGCTGCTCACCATCTTCGGGCAGCGGATCTTCCCGGTCGGCGGCAGCACCGCCGCCGGCATCGGCGTGCTGTACGGCGCGCGCGGCATCGGCGCCGGCCTCGGACCGATGGCGCTGCGCTGGATGCTCGGCCAGACGCCGACGACGATGCGGCGCGTCGATCGGTCCGGCGTACTTCATGGTCGGCGCGTTCTACGTCGCGCTCGCCGCGGCCGGGACGCTGCCGCTGGCGGCGCTGCTGCGTGCTGCTGGCGCACTTCGGCGGGTCGATCCTCTGGGTGTTCAGCACGGTGCTGCTGCAGATGGAAGTGCCCGACGAGTTCCGCGGACGCGTCTTCGCCGCGGAACTCGCGCTCGTGACGCTGACGTCGTCGATCTCGAGCTACGCTGACCGGCTACGCGCTCGACGGACTCGGCTGGTCGCCGCGCTCGCTGTCGTTCGCGCTCGGCACCGGGTTCGTCGTCCCGGGCGTGCTGTGGCTGCGTGATGAACGCACGCTGGAAACCGGCTGCGCACCTCGAGCCACCGGAACAGACGCACAGTCCGGCGAGGAAGAGATGCTCGAGGGAAGGATTGGGATGACGAGATTGCTGATTGCTGAATGCTAATTGCTGATTGAATGGGACGCACTGTCCGGTGCGCGCATTCAGACGGACGTTCGGCGATCATCAATTAGCAATCAGCAATTGGCAATGGCCTTGGTCGCGCCGTTTGATTTCCGCCATCGCGCTCTGCACCAGCTGCTTGGCGTCGTTGAGCTGTTCGAGCACCAGCGCGATGTCCATCTTCGGCTTCCCGGGAAAGCGCTCGCTGCGGCAGTAGACGCCGTGCTGGCCGACGAGCGCGAGCGAGTCGGTCAGCAGGTCCAGCGCAACGGCCAGCCGGCCGCGCGCCGGGCCCATCATCGTCTCGTGCTGTTCGAGCGTGTCGCTGATGCTTCTCGAAAACCGACATCGCGCGCTACTTCTTCGGCGGCTTCGAGGGCCGCAGTTCGATGTAGCTCGGAGAGGCTGCGCGTGTCGAGTCTCGCAGCAGATCGATCACGATGTCGCCGATGTCCGACGCTGGCGATCTTCCAGTCGGCGCCTTTCGACTCGTCGCCGCCGGCAAAACCCGGTGGCCACCGAGCCCGGCGCGATGGTCGTCACCTTGATGTTGTCGTGCCGGACTTCCTGGTTCAGCACTTCGGCGAACGCGTTCAGGCCGGCCTTCGACGCGCAGTACGCCGACGCGCCGACGAACGCGTTCTTTCCGGCGAGGCTGCTGATGTTGATGATGTAGCCGCCGCCCCGCTGCTGCGAAGTTCGGGAATCGCGAGATGGCGCACGTTGAACACGCCGGTCAGGTTCGTGTCGATCACCTCGGCCCACTGCGTCCGGCGTCATGTCCGCGACGTTCACGAACGTGCCGACGCCCGCGTTGTTGATCGACGATGTCGAGTCCGCCGAACCGCGCCACCGTCGCGGCGATGGCCTTCGCCACCGCGCCGTGATCGCGCACATCCATGGCGCAGCGTCTCGACGCCGGCCGCCTGGACGATGTCGAGCCGGCGCCTGGCCTCGGCGAGGCTCTGCTCGTCGCGTCCGGTGATCATCGACGTTGACACCCGCGGCGACGAGCGCCTGCGGCGATTCCGAAGCCGATGCCCCTCGACCCGCCGGTGACCAGACGCGACCTGTCCACGCAATTCCTTTTTCATGGCTGCCATTACAATAGCCCACACGCATGATCGACGTCGCCATCATCGGAGCCGGTGAGCTCGGCGGCTCGCTCGCGCACGTGCTCGCACGACGCGAGATCGTCGGCCGCATCCAGCTCATCGATCCGTGCAGGACAGATCGCGGCCGGCAAGGCGCTCGACATCATGCAGGCCGGTCCGGTCGAGCGACTTCAGCACGCCGGTGATCGGCAGCACGGACATCAGCCGCGTCGGCCGGGGCCGCTCTCGTCATCGTCGCGGACCAGGCGAAGCCGCAGCCAGCGGTGCGGACGACCTGCTGATGCTTCAAGCAGATCTCGCAGATCGCGTCGCGGGCGGTGGTCATCTGCGCCGGGGCACACGCGCGCGAGCTGGTCGAGCGCGGCGTCCGTGAGCTGCGGTATCGCGCGCGAGCGACTAATCGGATCGGCGCCCGAAGCACTGGCCGCCTCGGTTCGTGCGCTCGTGGCGCTGCAGACCAACGGCTCGGTGCGCGACGTGGCGCTGACCGTCCTCGGCGTCCCGCCGGCCCACGCTGTCGTCAACTGGGACGATGCGACCATCGGCGGCTTTGCCGCGACCCGGGTGCTCGACGAGCCGACGCTGCGTCGCCTGTCGGCGCAGGTTGCGCCGCTGTGGCCGCCAGGTCCGCACGTCGCTCGCGCACGCCGCGGCCGAAGCGGTCGCGGCAGTCTGCGGCGTGTCGCGGCGAACGCTCAGCTGCTTCGTCGCGCCGGACGACAGCGCCGGCCGACGCGCACGGGGCGTGGCATTACCGGTGCGACTTGGCCTGCACCGGCGTCACCACTGTCGATGTGCCGACACTGAGCGTCGCGGCACAAATCGCACTCGACAACGCGATGCTGCTTTGAAGCGGTCCGCTGGCGCCGCTGAGACGGCGTCGATGCGATGGGCGATGGGCGATGGGCGATGGGCGATGGGCAACTAACGCGGTAACGCAGGAACGCACGAACGCAGAGACGCATGCTGGAATGCATGTCCGCACGAACGTTCAGACGCAGTTTAGAGGGGAAG
>CAVOPD010000021.1:0-147812 GCA_963697745.1 uncultured Acidobacteriota bacterium
CGTCAGCGGAGGCGGCAAGCGGTTGCCCCCTTCGCCGGGATGATTGGGCGCTGATGCAGGGGAACGTCGGTTGGTCGCGGAGCCGATCCCCGTTCGGTGGACAGCCGCGGCGGAGGCCCGGCTCGCCAATGTTCCACACTTCGTCCGCCCGATGGCCCGCGCCGGCATCGAGAAATTCGCCGCCGAAAACGGAGCGGTGGAGGTGGACGAGCAGATCCTCGACGCCGCACGCGAGTTCTTTGGCATGTAAGTCGTGGCCTCATGGAAACGCGCATGCCGCTGATGAATGCGACATCATTCGATCGCCCGTACGTCATCTCCTGGAATCTGACATACCGCTGCAACCTCGCCTGCGAGCATTGCTATCTCGATGCCGGTACGACGCCTCTCGTCGGAACGGAGAACTTCGCCGATCGGGGTGAGCTGGGCACCGATGAATGTTTCAAGGTGATCGAGGAGATCGCCGCGTTCGCACCGGAGTGCCTGACGATTCTCACCGGCGGCGAGCCGCTCCTGCGGCGCGACATCCTCGACATCGTCAGGCGCGCGGCCGAGCGTGGCCTGTGGGTGGTCATCGGTACGAATGGCGTGTCCATCACGGAGAACCTCGCCCGGCGCCTTTCCGAGGCTGGAGCACGTGGGCTGTCCCTGTCGCTCGATGCTCTCGAGCCCGATCGTCACGACCGCTTCAGAATGGTGCGTGGCGCCTGGCAGAACACGGTTCAGGGCGCCGAAATCCTCAATAGAACCGGGCTGCCGTTCATCGTGCAGACAACCGCGGCCTCGCACAACTTCAACGAGCTCGAGGCGATCGCCGACTTCGCTCACGATCGGCTCGCCGCCAGGGTCTGGAACCTCTATTTTCTGGTGCCGACCGGTCGCGGGCAGTTCACTCGGACATGACCCCTGCGCAGTACGACGAGGTGCTCGCCTCGCTCTATCGGATTCAGCGGAAATACGACGGCCGGATGGTCGTGAATGCGAAGTGCGCTCCGCACTACATCAAGACCGTCCTCGAGAACGCCGGCGCCGAGAGCGATCCGAAAGTCAGGACGTACTCGGGAGGAGCCGGCGGCTGTCCGGCCGGGACGCACTACATGGGGATACGGCGAACGGAGATGTGACCCCGTGCCCGTACCTTCCTGTGTTCGCCGGAAACCTTCGGCGCACGGCTCTCACCGATCTCTGGACATCGTCAGAGCTGTTCACCGGAATCCGCCAGCGCGCCTCACTTGGTGGGCGCTGCGGAGCGTGCGAGATGAACACTCACTGCGGGGGATGTCGCGCCAGGGCTTTCGGGATGACGGGCGATCTGATGGCTGAAGATCCGCTCTGTACCCACACGCCTGGGACGTTCGCCGGTTCTCCGTTCCTCGTTGCGTCTGCGTCCCGCCAGGCAGGCGCTCCTCAGGCGACCGCCACCCGCTCGATCGAGTACGGAATCGAATCGCCGCCGACGGTCGAGTGGGACGATGCGGCCGCGCGCCGCGCGCATGAAGAAGATCCCGGCGTTCGTCCGCGGCATGGTGTTAGGGCAGTGGAGGAGTCCTGCCGGAAAAATGGTATCGGCCGCGTCACAGCCGAAGAGCTGGAGCGAATCCGCGCGAGGATGCCCACGCCGAAGCTGTTTGGTTAGCGGAAGGGGTCTACTTCAGACTGCTCCGCGACCCTGTCCTCAATCCACTTCTGGAATTCTTCGGCGGTCTGAACAGTAACAACCCCCCGCATCCGCGCGTGGCCCAACCCGCACAGCTGCGCGCACGCGATCTCGTATGGAATTCGGGATTGCCAGACCCGCGTCCGCATGTCCGCCGTCGTGACGGTGGGGGTGAACCAGATGGGGATGGTGAAACCGGGCACGGCGTCCTGCTTCACGCGAAACTCGGGCACACCGAAGCTGTGGATGACGTCCTTGCTCCTGAGCCTCACGATGATCGGCCGGTTCACCGGCAGGTACATCTGATTGACCATCGTAACGTCGTCCTTCGCGGCAGGGTCGTTGCGGTCGAGTCCGAGGGGGTTCGACTGCAGGTCGAGCAGCTTGATGTCGGTGCGGCCGAACGTCCGGTCCGCGCCGGGATAGTGGATGTTCCAGGCGAACTGCTCCCCGGTCACCTGCACGACCAGCGCTTCGTTTTCCGGAGGCAGGCTATCGACCCTGGCGGCCCACAGCGGGATCGCAAACCCGATCAGGAGCACGCCTTCGACGACGGCAACGCCGACCTCGAGATACGTGGATCTGTGCGACGTGACCCCCTTGTAGTCCGCCACCGGGTTCCGCGATCGGCGGAACCGCACGATGGTGTACAGGAAGAACGCGCTCCAGCCCACGAACAGCATGAACATGAAGATGTGAATCCAGCCGATCAGGTTGTCAATCTGCCCGCCGTGCGCCGAGGCGAGCGGAGGGAGCCCAAGCCACCCGGTCATTTCGACGTCCCTTCCTGGAGCTCCGACCATTCGATGTCGAGGTCGAGGTCCGCAATGCGCTTCGCGCGTCGACGCAGATAGAGGAAGAAGCCCGCAAATGCGCCCTGCATGAGGAGGATGATGATCAGCAGTGCCAGCATGCCCAGCCTCGTCCCGCTGACCAGCGTGGTCTCTTCTGCTCCGAAACATAACGGGCAGGCAAGGACGCTCGTGGTGCTGAGCGCCACTGCGGCGGTCGTGGCCACGGCAAGGTGTGTTCGCCGAGTTGTCATCGCATCATCCTCGTTTTGCGAAGGAACCAGGAGTCGTAAACGACCAGCCCGAACGACACCACGAACGCCGTGATGCCCGAGATCAGGCTGGCGAGCCCGCCGTCGCGTCCGTATTGGCCCACGCACCACAAACCGAACACGACCGCGAGCGCCGCGGAGAGGAGGATCAGCAGGGCGTGGAACCATCGGAGGTTCATCAGTGAATCCAGAAGCCGTCGTGGTAGCTCAGGATCGGGAGCACCATCAACACGGCGAAAAACACGATGGTCAGCGCCAGGACGGCGTAGATCAACTTCTTCTCGGAAATCAGGTGCATGAAGTAGCACGCCACCAGCGACCCCTTGACCGTCGCCACGATCAGCGCCACGGTCACGGCAATGGGCACGGGAAGGTGGAAGCGAGACACGGCCACGGTGACGATCGTCAGGACCATGAGCGCGACGAAAACGGTGATGTAAATCCTGACGTGCCGGTCGATGTCCGCCGCGTGGTCGCCCGTCATAGCGTCGACAGCGTGCTCAGTCGTCATGGGATTCCGCCTACAGAAGATAGAGAGTCGGAAACAGGAAGATCCAGACCAGGTCGACGAAATGCCAGAAGAGGCCTGACTGTTCGACCCGGTTGGTGAACCACACCGGATTCGTTTTCCAGAGCTTCGCGCCGGGGCCCCAGAGATAGGCGTTCACCATCATCCCGCCGAACACGTGGAGCATGTGCAAGCCGGTCAGGGTGAAGTAGACGGCGAGGAAATTGCTGTGCGACGGCACCTCGCCGGCGTGAATGTGCTCGCTGTATTCGAAGTATTTGACCACCAGGAAGACCACGCCGAGCAGAATCGTCGCGCCCATGTACAGCCGAAAGGTTCCGAAGCGGTTGCGCATCAGCGATGCCCAGGCCATCACCATCGTGACCGAGGATGAAATCAGCACGAGGGTGTTGAACGTCGCCATCGGGACGCTGAGAATGGTATCGCCGCGCGGCCAGCTCTGGGCTCCGGTCCGGATCAGGATGTAACTCGCGAACAGCGCGCCGAACAGCATGACCTCCGAGGCCAGGAACAGCCAGATGACGATCTTGCCGTTGGTCAGACCGGTATCGCGCCGCGCATGGACGGTGTACGGGATGTCCATCTGGAATCAGGCCTCGAACTGGGGAACGAAGTCCCTGGCCGCGCCCGGGACGCTGTACCTGTGTAGGGGCCCCGGTACGCCTCCGGTTCGCCGATGAAATTGCCGTGCGGAGGTGGCGACGGCGCCGACCACTCGATCGTCGTTGCCTCCCACGGGTTGTCCCCGACCGCCTCCCCGTGCCTGATGCTCCAGAAGAAATTGAAGATGAAGGGAAGCTGGAAGAGCGCGAGCGTCCACGCGCCCCACGATGAGACGACGTTCAGGTGGGCGACCGGCTGCGCAAACGCGTAGGCTGCTCCTCCGTCGAACAGGCGCCGCGAGACGCCGGCCAGTCCGATGAAGAACATCGGCATGAAGATGACGTTCATGCAGACCAGTGAGCCGGCAAAGTGGATCTTGCCGAGCGTCTCGTTCATCCTGCGACCGGTGGCCTTCGGATACCAGTAGTAGATCCCCGCCATCATCGCGAAGATCGTTCCCGGGGCGACCACGTAGTGGAAGTGACCGATGACGTAGTACGTGTCGTGCAGCGGGATATCCGAGATGTTCAAGCCGAGCGGCAGCCCGGTCAAGCCGCCGATGCCGAACATCGGCAGAAAGCCAACGGCGAACAGCATCGGCGTATTGAAGCGTATCGATCCGCCCCAGAGCGAAATGATCAGCGAGCTGAGAATCACCACCGACGGGATCGAAATGATCATCGTCGTGGTCTGGAAGAACGCCGCCATCGCCGTCCCCATGCCGGTCATGAACATGTGATGGGCCCAGACGATGAACGACATGAAGCCGAGAAAGACCAGCGAGTAGACCATCGAACGATAGCCCCACAGCGGCTTCCGCGTGTTGTTCGCAATGATCTCGGCGACGATGCCCAATCCGGGAAGGATGAGAACGTAGACTTCCGGATGCGCCAGGAACCAGAACAGGTGCTGCCAGAGAAGCGGGTTGCCTCCGCCCGCGTTGGTGAGCGGCTGGCCGCTGATGACCAGGCCGCTCGGCAGGAAGAAGCTGGTGCCGGCCACCCGATCCATCAGCTGCATGACGCCGGCGGCTTCGAGTGGTGGAAAGGCCAGCAGCAGAAGGAAGGACGTGACGAACTGGGCCCATACGAAGATGGGGAACCGCATGAACGTGAGCCCCTTGGCGCGGAGCTGGATCGTCGTCGTGATGAAGTTGAGTGATCCAAGCAGCGACGAGGTGATCAGGAAGATCATCCCGATGAGCCAGACGGTCTGACCCCGGCCGGCGATGTCGGCGAGCGGCGAGTAGGACGTCCACCCGGACTGCGCAGCCCCGCCTGGAACGAAAAAGCTGCCGAGCATGACGATGCCGCCAAGGAACAGGCACCAGTAGCTCGCCATGTTGATCCGGGGAAACGCCATGTCCGGGGCACCGATCTGGAGCGGCAGCACGAAGTTTCCGAACCCTCCCACGGCGAGGGGGACCACCCCGAGGAAGACCATGATGGTCCCGTGCATCGCCCCGAGTTCGTTGTAGAACTCGGGGAGCATCGTCCCACCCGGCATACGCGCGTCGCCGAACAACCGACCCATGAGCGGCAGCGGAGCCCCCGGATAGGCGAGCTGCCAGCGCATCAGCATCATCAGAGAGAAGCCAAACAGCAGGAACAGCAGACCCGTGATGGCGTACTGGATGCCGATCACCTTGTGATCGGTCGAGAAGAACGTACTTGCGCCAGAAGCCGAGTTCCTCGTGATGGACTTCGTGCGCGACGTGCGGTGTGGTTCCGACGACGAGCGGTTCGCTCATGACCTCTCCGATCCGCTACTTCGGGGCGGGGACAGCGAACTTGAAGGCCTGCGTTTTGGTCTCGTTGGCGGCAACCGTGACCGTGGCAGTCTGCATCCCGAGCCGCTCGTGCCAGGCGGTCAGCTCGTACGTCCCAGGATCAAGGCCTGAAATCGTGAACTTTCCGTCCGGGCCGGTCACCGAAAAGAACGGATGGTTATAGACGCCGATGTAGGCGCTCATCCAGGGGTGGACGTCGCACTTGACCTGGAAGACGCTCTCATCCTTCGTGAACGTCGTGGTCATCTCCTTGACTGTCGCCGGCTGCCCACGGTTGAACGCGGGGTTGACTTTGGGAAGGGTATGGATATTGTGAAGAATGCCGTCGGAGTTGAGGATCTTGTAGGGCTGGCCGACCATGATGCCCATCACGTGCGGCTTGTACGTGCAGCCATCCTGATTCAGGGTCACCGGGGTCTGCGGAGCGGGATAGGTTTTTCCGGCCGGCAGCCCCTTCGAAACCCACACCATGATGTTCGCCATGGTGTTCCCGGTGCCGAGAACCAGCGCTTCGTTCGGCGCAGGTCCGCTGTGCTTCTTGGCGCAGACGGGCTCGGCGTCCATTGCGATCGGCCTGAGCGCGGGAGCCTTCCCGTCGAAGACGACGTTTCCCGTGATCGTCGCCGCGGCGCCAGCGACGCCAGGCCAACCGGTACCACGACCAGCGACGCCGCCTGCCACAACCTGTTTCCGGTTCCGCGCATGCTCGACTCCTTGGACATTGTCTACCTCTCCCCTTGGTTGTCGGAGACGCTAAGTTCCCGCCAGGATCGCGCTCGGTCGGCGAGGACTCTCGATTTTTCGCGAATTCTACACCCTGCTAATCAGACGTCAACCTTCCTTCTGCGACGAGCGCGCTGATGCTCAACTGCCTGACCCGCACGAGGCACGCGTCCACATCTCAGACGTTCTCGAACGCGAGCGATTCCGCCAACCTCGGATCGCGCAGCGGGACGAGTGCCTGACGCCTCATCACCCAACTCGTGGCCGCCACGAAATATCCCCCGACGGCGACGAGTGCGGCGAGATCGAGCAGCGACGGACGAAACCCCTCAGGATGCAGCGTCGGCATGACCTGCCAGTAGAGGTCGACGAAGTGCATGGTGAGGAGCCACGCGCCTCCCAGGGCCAGCGTCGTTCCCCGGCGTTTGACGGCATGCCCCATCAGGTAGAAGAACGGCACCCCGAAATGTCCCGCCATGATGAACAGCGAGACCGCCAACCAGGACCCCTCGAGCCTCGCCTTGTACCAAATCGTCTCCTCGGGAAGGTTGGCGTACCACATGAGGAAGAACTGGGAGAAAGCGATATAGGCCCAGAACGCCGTGAACCCGAAGAGCAGCTTTCCGACATCGTGCAGGTGCTCGGGGCTGATCACCGTGTCGAGGAGGCCCGCAGAACGCATCGCGACCGCGGCGACCGAGAGCAGCGCGATGAAGCCGACGAACGAGCCCGCGAAAAAATAGACGCCGAACATCGTGGAGTACCAGTGCGGCGTGAGCGACATGATCCAGTCCACCGACGCGAAGGTCTGGGTCAGGGCAAGCACGATGATCGCCGGACCGGCGAAGCGACGCAGGCGAGCGGACACCGCCGGGTCGCCCGTCGAGTCCTGACCCCGCGAGCGGCCGTAATAGATGAGGGCGATGAACGACCAGCACCCGAAGTAGAGCAGGGCCCGAACCAGGAAGAACGGCACGTTGAGGTATGGCGCCTTCCAGCGAAGCAGCGCATCGTGTTCAGCCGCGCCCGGGACGGACCACGGATACAGATAATGCAAGCCGAACAGCAAGGGAACGAAGAGAACCGCCATCAGCGGGAGCGTGGCGAACACGATCTCGCCGATCCGCCGGACCACGATCCCCCATCCTCCTTGCGTCGCATACTGGATCAGCACGAAGAAGAGCGCGCCGAGGGCCAGGCTGAGCACGAACAGGAACGACACGAGCCACGAAAAGAAGAACTGCCTGGGATTCGCCGGTCCGAGGATCGCGCAGGCTACGCCGCCCACCAGGGCCAACGCGGCGCCGATGGCAGGAAGGCGGTTCCACGCGTGCCCTGGCGGAATCGTCGCCTGTTCGCTCCGCAGTGCCACGCGATCGCGTTCGGTCATCACTTCAGCACTCCAGGAGCTCGACGCTTCGTGCGCCCAGCGACTCCAGCATCTTCCCGGTGACCGACGCGTCGAACTTCGGATCCCACGATTCGATCGAGATGAAGAACGCGTCGTCGGTCACGCGCTCGAAGATCTTGGACCTGAATAGCGGATGGTGGTGCATCGGCAGGCGGTTCAGGCCGAACATCCCGAGTACCGCGCCGAGCGCGGCGAAGAGGATTGCCACCTCGAACGTGATTGGAATGTAGGCCGGCCAGGAGACATACGGTTTGCCGCTGATCACGAGTGGATAGGCGACAGCGTGCACCCACCACTGCAGGCCGAACCCGACTGCGGCCCCGGTCAGCCCGGCAACGAGAACGATCCAGGGCAGCGGGGAGCGCCGCAGTCCCATCGCCCCTTCCAGCCCGTGGACAGGGAATGGCGTGTGGGCGTCCCAGCGGGTGAAGCCCGCGTCCCGCACCCGCTCGCACGCGTGATAGAGATCGGCGACCGTCGCGAACTCGGCGAGCAGGCCGTAGTGCGGCCCCGCTGGGAGCTGGTTCACGAGCGGCAGTCGCGTCGCGAGCGCGCGGACGGCGTCGAGGCGCATCAGGAGGCGCCCTCCGGCGCCGGTTCGCCATGGGTCGGCAGTCACGGACGGGTAGCTTTTCACTTCGCGCGCGGGGACGTGCGACCCGTGCGGATCGGCCTGCGGAAGGACCGTCTTGACCTCGGCGGTTGCCACCATCGGGAGGTAGCGCACGAACAGACAGAACATCGTGAAGAACAGGCCGAAGCTTCCGAGCAGGCACGAGATGTCCCAGAACGTCGGCGTGAAGTAGCCCCACGAGGACGGGAGGAAATCACGGTGCAGCGACGTGACGATGATCACGAAGCGCTCGAACCACATGCCGATGTTGATGACGATCGACAGCGCGAACAGGATCGGGATGCTCGTGCGCGCTTTCCTGAACCAGAACACCTGCGGGCTGATCACGTTGCAGGAGATCATGGTCCAGTACGCCCAGGCGTAGGGGCCACCCGCGCGGTTCATGAACGTGAATCCCTCGTACGGGTTTCCGCTGTACCAGGCGGTGAAGAACTCCGTCGCATAGGCGAAGCCGACCATCGTCCCGGTCACCAGGATGATCTTCGCCATGTAGTCGAAGTGCCTGAGGGTGATGATGTGCTCGAGGCCAAATGCCTTGCGGCAGATGACCATGAGCGTGATCACCATGGCGAACCCCGAGAAGATTGCACCCGCAACGAAGTAGGGCGGGAAGATCGTCGCATGCCAGCCGGGAAGCACGGAGACGGCAAAGTCCATCGACACGACGGAGTGCACCGAGAGGACGAGCGGGGTCGCCAGTGCGGCGAGCACGAGATACGCGCTCTCGTAGTGGTGCCATTGCCGTACCGACCCGCGCCATCCGAGCGCGAAGAACCCGTAGACGAACCGCCGGATCGGCGTTTTGGCCCGGTCGCGCATCGTGCCGAGGTCCGGGAGCAGTCCGACGTACCAGAACATGATCGACACGGTTCCGTAGACGCTGACCGCAAAGACGTCCCAGAGCAGAGGGCTCCGGAAGTTGGGCCACATCCCCATCTGATTGGGGATCGGAAACATCCAGTAGGCGACCCAGACGCGTCCCACGTGGATCCCGGGGAACAGCAGCGCGCACATGACCGCGAAGATGGTCATCGCTTCGGCTGCGCGGTTGATTGAGGTGCGCCATTTCTGGCGGAAGAGGAAGAGGATCGCGGAGATGAGCGTTCCGGCGTGGCCGATGCCGACCCAGAACACGAAGTTGGTGATGTCCCAGGCCCAGCCGACCGGGACATTGAGTCCCCAGACGCCGATGCCCTCCCAGAAGAGCCAGGAGACAGCGACGCCGAGGAGGCCGAGGAGCGCGACGGCAGGGAGGAAGCACAGCCACCAGCCGATCGGCGGGCCCTGCTCCACCGGCCCGGCGACGGCGTCGGTGATCGCATGGAAGTCCGGCGAGCGCAGGATCAGTGTGGGCTGGCCCGCGACAGGGTTGTCGAGCAGTTCCGCTTCCGTGTGGGCCAAGCCTGTACCCCGATCCGGAAAAGTGACCGCCGCTGCGTCGTTTACGAAACGCGGCCGTTTGTAACACCCTGTCTCCGCGGAGTCAAGCGTGCGGCTCCGCACGCCCGCGATCGGGAGCGCTAGGTCGAGACTTCGCCGGAGCCGCTTCGCGGCGAAGACCGGTCGTGACCGGCGCCCCGATCCGACGGCGCGACTGTCAGGCCGATCTGCTGAAGCAGCGGATCGAGTTCGTCTCCCGAGGCAGGCATGCAGGCGAGGATCCTCGCCGCGTGCTCCCGGACCCAGGGCTCTGCGCCCGGAAGCGCGCGCACCGTTCGTCCGGCATCGAGAAGCCATCTCCACGTGTCGTGCGCATCGGCTGGCGAACTGCGCGACAAGCGACTGCGCTCCGGCCGAACGCCGGATTTGCGAGATGCGCGATGCTAACTCGTGCGCTTCGAGCAGCCCCGAATTCATGCTGTGCACCGCGACGGGAGGGGCCTGGTGCGCGGCATCTCCGGCGAGCCAGACGCCTCCCTTGCCGAAGCTTTGCGCCAGCCGTGACTCGAACAATCCGAGCGTCGACCAGTAAATCTGCGTCGGCTGCGCGGCGAACCACGGAGCCCTCTCGGCGATCAGCTGCGCGAGCCGCGGAAGCGATGCCTCGTGCGCGCCGGCGTCGTGGATCTGGAAACCCCACCGGCAGCGCCCCTTCTCGAGAGGCCAGTAGACGCTCGTCAGGTCGGGATCGAGGATGACGCGCGCCTCGGCGGGAAGTTCTCCGGTCGCCTCGATCTCGTAGATCGAAAAGATTTGCCCCGGGCCATGCTCCTCCAGCGCGATGCCTGCCATCCGCCGGACCGCCGAGTCGTACCCGTCGGCGCCGATGACATAGGCCGGCCGAAGCGTCTCGCTCTGCACCACGAACGACTCGGTACGCGCGACCGGGTAGCCGGTCGCGACCTGATCGAGCGTCACCACCTCGGCGCGCGGAGCGGCCTCGTCGACCTCGAGAGACTGCAGACGGTGTTGCCAGAGGACCTCGACGTCGTTGCGGCGCAGCGCCTCCTCCGCGGCCTTCTCCAGCAGGCTCTGGCGGATCGACCAGCAGATAGGGGTGCGTGGACGCGAGGCGCGAGTAGTCGATCTCGGCGTACCGCGTCCGCCCTTCGTAGTACGCAACCGTCGTCAGCTTCTGTCCCGCGTCGATCAGCGCTTCCGCGAGGCCTGCGTCCTCGAGAATCCGCAGGGTGCGTGGATGGATCGCGAGCGCGTAGCTGTGCCGCGCGGTCCGCTGGTGCATGTCGACAATCTCGACACGGACCCCATACCGCTGCAGGAACAGGGCTGCCATGAGACCGACCGGACCGGCACCGACGACGAGGACCTCGGGATCGGCGTGACGGACCATCGACCTACCTCCCCACGCGCACTGCGCGGAACCCTCATGGCCGAAATGTGACGCCGCGCCGTCAGGACACGGGACGCCCGAGGCGGAGCCGCGCCATCACCTTGCGCGGGTCCACCATTGGATGGAAGCGACGTGCCGCTGGAAGCTGGAGGTAGAGGATAAAGGCGACCGACAGAAGGCCCAGGGTCCATGAGTGGATTCGCGCCGCCCGCAGAATCTCGCAGGACAGGAAGACGTAGACCGAGAATCGCGCCCGCTCGTGACGGCGTAGCATCAAGACGCCGACCACCGGTGCTATGAGGAAGTAGACGAACCCGTCCCACGGGTGATGGCTGCCGAAGTTGAGCCAGCGCGTACCGAACAACAACGCAAGGAGATGGAACGCCGGACTGGCCAGCAGAACGATCGTCAGTAACCAGAGTCCGGCCGGTCGTCGCATTCCGTCGGCGGCCTCAGGCTTCATCGGGCGCACCCACGTTCGCCAGTTGTCCGAGGATCGCGTCGATGGACGCTTTGGCGCAGGCGAACATCGGCGTATCCCGCTGCGTATACAGACTGGCCTCCGTGTACCGCAGCCGTCCCACGAGATCGACAAACTCCTGCGGGTAATCCGAGTCGAACGCGACCACGAAGTCCTGGTCGTCGATGCCGTAGCTGTTGCTCGTGTTCAGGCGGACGCCCTTGAACGGAGCGGAGGCGGCGATGTGTTCGTCCATCATGCCCTGCCGCGCGTGAGGCGACAGGCGATACCACGACCGGGTTTTTGTGAAGGGGTATACGAAGAGATAGTTGCCTTCGCCGGGCAGCAGTTCCACGCCGTCTCCTGCACCTTTCATCTTGTTGACGTACGGCGAACGGCGCTGCAGCGAGAGAAAGTTGTATGGCTGGGTGAGGTACGCGCCGAGCCGTGACCGTCTGATGGCCGCTTCCATCGACTGAATGCACAGCGGGTCGAACGCGATTCGCCAGAGCATGAAGTCGACGTCGGCGCGCAGGCCCACCAGCGAATACGTGCGGAGGATCAGGTCGTCGACCGATTCCCACTTCCGTACCAGTTCGATGAACTCGGCCGCTGCCGCTCGTTGATCGTCGGGCGGAAGCCGCCGGAACACCGGGTCCAGGCGATAAAACGAATAGTTCAGGAACTGGCGGCGTTGCCGGTCCGCACTCTTGCCCGTGACGATTCCGGTCGGGTCGAGTTCGACGGAGGGGCCGCGGCGGGGGGGCGGAGCGCCGGAGCCCTCCGGGGACGGGGCTCGCTCGCGAGGCGGGTCGGACGCGTCGGCGACCCGCGGCGGGCTGGTGCCATCAGAAGGGTGCTCCATGCTCAGACCTGTGTAACGGCCAGCAACTGAAAGTCGAGGAGACACTGCACCCTGAGGTACGCATACTCGGCCTCCGCGACTTCGCCAACCACGTGAAAAAGGAACGTATGACTCCCGCCAGCGATTGTCAAGCGCATAGGCTTCGGTCCGCACTCGACACCTGACCACATGTTGCCGCACAGCAACTCGCGGCGGCGATCGCCGTTATCCTGGCGCGGACGTCGATTTAGCGGGCGGAGCGGTGGGTTGACCGGACTGAAGGTCTACGTACCATCGCCCGTGGACGGGGCACTCGTAGTGCAGCGTGACAACGGGAGGGTTGCGGGTGCTGCCGACGTAGGAGAGGCGACGCGGGCAGTGCGGGCAATTGACATTGACAGGCGCATCGCTCGGCATCGGATTGGGCTGAGCATGCCATCCAGGCCTCACCCCGGCAATTGGGGTTTTCCCTGATAGATCTCGGCTTGTGCACGGGCGTTAAATGTCGCCGTGGTCCCGCCTGACGCCGAGGACGAGGAGCGGAGCGCGCTACAGCAGGAGTTCAAACGGCTGCACGCCGAACAGGCGGAGCTGAAGACGAGCGACGATCTGGACGCGTGGCGGCGTCACCTCGCGGCGTTGGTCGAATATCAGGCCCGCGTCGAGCGGATGAACGCGAAGCGCTAAGCGAACTCGTCGACCAGGCGAACCAGTTCCGGGTGCGGCGTCCCGTAGCTCACAAGGCGGACACTCAGGTTGATGCCTGCGCGCTTGACCCGCAGCAGGGCGCGGACGATGGCGTCACGTATCCAGGGCATCTCGTTGCCGAAGGCGCCGCCTCCGACCTGGGTCAGAAAGACGACGTTCGTTGCGGCGCGCTGCACGTTCAGGGCGGCGGCCCATAACGTCGCCTCGTACGCGCCTTCGAGAACCAGTCTCGCAAACGGCTCCCAGCGTTCCGATGGGATGCCCGAGTAACTCACGGGCAGGGCGGAACAGAAGACCTGCGACACGAACTGGTCTGCCCAGGCGCCGCGGTGACTTGCACGCCCCAGTGAACGCCGACGCGCAGCAGGTCTCTGAGCGCGTCCGTCTCGTCGGGCCCGCGCTCCTCGAGCGTGCGTCTCACCGTCTCCAGGCCCTTCTCTGTGCAGAGGGCATAACCATTGCGCATGGTCCACAGTGCATTCTCTTCGTTCCCGAGCGCCGCGCCGAGATCCTTCAGGCAGTCGATCTGGCGGTGCCGGGTCTGCCCCGGGTAGCCGTCGACCGGAGCGCAATAGTTGCGGTAGATCGTCGCGGCACCTGCCGCCAGCGCGCACGCGGGGCCCTGCGTGCGGTCATGCACGTACCGGGTCACGCCATCTTCGGGAGTGACATCGGGCCCGGTCATTTCCAGCAGATTGAACTGGGACGCGACCTGGAACATGGCGTTCCTGTTGGCGGGATCGCGATGCAGGCTCGCGACGTCCGCAACGACACTCGAGACCGTGACCGTGCCGACAGGCGTGGCCAGTGCCATGGCACGGCTGCGGAGTTCGCCAAGCGACGGCGTCTCCAGTTCTCCGATCACGTACGACTGGCCGTTCACTTTCGACCGCAGCGTGTCGCCAGCGACCTCGAGGTTGTTCTGCGTCTCGTCGTATGAGCGCTCTCTGAAGCCGGTGAGCTCCTCGAACCAGCGGTCGGTCATCGCAATGGAAGCGCTGCGAGATGTGGCATTCGTGGAATTGTACACGCCGGGCGTGGATTCCGCAACCGGAATATGAACGGCGATGGTCGGCACCAGACGCGGGCAGGAGATGACCGGTCCTGTTACGTGTCGCGCTAAGCTGTCGAAGAGTGTCTACGCGCGGATGCGTCACCGGATCTCAGTAGATCTACATCGGCACCACACGGTCATTCGCCACAGACTCGCCCACAGTTGGGAAAGCTGATGATGCCCCTGACCCGCCAGATCAGGCCGCCCCAGCGCTGCTCAGCGGACGGCAGATACGCGTCCAGCGTAGTGCCGATGTGATCGCGCGTAACGATGATGAGACCCGCCGATGTCGTGCCGCACGATCTCGATGCCGTGAGGGCCGAGAGGGTATTGGCCTGGCACTCTGGGCTGGACCACTGTTCAACGCGACGGCGCGTGTCACCGCCGCGGGCGGCTTTGCCCCGGGTCGCTGCCATTGGGCGAATCCATTGTGTTGTAGGACATGTTTACTATACCGCCGCCACTCGAACTCAGTAGAATCCACACACACGTGCCCCCGTTCGTCGTGCAGGTGTCTGCAGAACAGCAGTCCGTCGTCCGCCATCGCGGAGCGGACCTGCAGGTCGATCGCGTCGGCTGTGGACTCGGCGATCGCGCGCTCGGCGCCGAGGTTCCGACGAGCACGGATCTCACGCCACTGCTTCCGCCTGCTGCAGGACTACGTCCCGAGATCGTAACTACGCGTGCTGAACGAGAACCGGTCGCAGCTGTCCTGTCCAAACATTCCGGCAGATCGGCTCGAACAACTTTGAGTCGAGCATTCGGCACCAATTCGCGACTTCTCGCAGACGGTCTAGGCGATCGCCGACGAGTTCCTCGTGGCAGTGTCGGAGGGGACCGTCGGTGCCGCGCTTGCGGCGGGAGCCGAAGCATGACTGAACGGCGTGCAGGGTTTGGCTGGGAGTCGGACTTCCCAGCGTTTGCCGAGGCACCATCCCTCGAGATCCGCAAGCGGCTGAAGGCCTTCATCACGGACGCGTCTCCAGAGCAGGAGCGCGCCTGGGCCGATTCCATTCCGCCGCTGCAGGACGAAGTGGAGAAGGTGCTCGCCTCCAGCGAGCTTGCGCAGAAGTACTCCGCCATTCTGGAGTACGAGCTGCCGCTGGAGTCGCGCCGGCCCGACGCCATTCTGCTCGTCGGTGGTGGACTGCTTGTCATCGAGCTGAAAGGGAAGCTGCATCCCTCGCAGGCGGATATCGATCAGGCCGCGGCGTATGCCCGCGATCTTCAGAGCTACCATCGTGAGTGCGACGGGCGGCCGGTGATTCCGGTGCTGGTGCCGACGCGCGCCCACGGCTACCTCCGGCAGCAGGGCGCGGTCCACATTGCGGGCCCGGACGCGCTCGACGGCTCTGGTCAAAGACATCGTCGACCTCGACCTGCCCCCTATCAGCCGCGAAGATTTCCTCGACGAGAGCGCATATCGTCCACTCCCAACACTGGTGAAGGCCGCGCGTGAACTGCTCGCCAGCGGCGAACTCCGAAGAATTGCAAAGGCGCATGCGCTCACTGAGCCGGCGGTGACGGCCATCAGCGACATCGTGCACGAAGCGGCGCGAACAAGGACCCGCCACCTGGTGCTGGTGACCGGCGTCCCCGGGGCTGGCAAGACACTGGTGGGTCTGCAGGCGGTCCACGCGCACTACCTCGACGACCTGTCGATCGACAGAGGCAACGGCAAGCCGACCGCGCCGGCCGTGTTCCTGAGCGGCAACGGTCCGCTGGTGCAGGTCCTGCAGTACGAGATGAAGGACGCGGGCGGCGGTGGCCGGGTCTTCGTGCGCGACGTCAAGAACTACGTGAAGACCTATTCGCGCAACGAGAAGCGGGTCCCGCCGGAGCACGTGCTCGTCTACGACGAAGCGCAGCGCGCGTTCGACGCGGCGATGGTGGCGGTGACCCACAAGGACGACAGCGGTTCGCACCAGAAGTCGGAACCGGAGCTGTTCGTCGAGTTCGCGAACCGCGTTCCCGAGTGGTGCGTGGTGATTGGCCTGATCGGCACCGGACAGGAAATCCACGTTGGCGAGGAAGGCGGGAATTGTGCAGTGGCGCCGCGCCGTGGAGAACAACCCACGCTGGCGCGAATGGCACGTGCACACGCCACCCGGGTCCATCATCGAGTTCGACAGCACCGCCGTGCCCGTGCGCAACGTGCCGGCGCTGAGCCTCGACACGGAACTGCGCCAGCACACCGTGAGAGACCTGCATGGCTTTGTGGCGGGCCTGCTCGCGCACGAAGCCCGCCGGTGAACTGGCGAGGATGGCGAACCATCTGGAGCGGGACGGTTTCCATCTCCGCATCACGCGCGACCTGCACGTTGCAAAGGCGTACTTGCGCGACCGCTACGCGGAGAACCCGGATGCACGCTTCGGGATGCGTGGCCTCGGCGCGGGACAAGGCGCTTCCCGCGTTTGGAGTAGACAACGACTTCCAGTCGACAAAGCGGACGAAGTTCGGTCCGTGGTACGGCGACGGCGACGAGAGCCCGCTGTCATGCCGGCGGCTCACCGAGTGCGTCACCGAGTTCGGCGCGCAGGGGCTCGAACTGGATGCTGCGCTGCTGGCCTGGGGCACGGACTTCAGGCTGGTGAACGGCGGTGGTCGAACGCGGATGCCTCGCGCTACAAGTGCGCGAAGCTGGTGCGTGACGCGCATCAACTTCGCCTTAATGCCTACCGCGTGCTGTTGACGAGAGCCCGCGACGCAGCCGCGGTGTTCGTGCCGGCGCTGCCCGCCCTCGACGAGACCCACGCCTATCTGGTCGCGAGCGGCTTCATGCCCTTGACGACAGCGGAGCATCACTGATGGAGCTGTGGCAGGCTCGGCAGCGAAGGCGCGTCCGGCTTCTAGCAGAGCTTCTGCTGGCCATGGAACGCTCCAGAAGACAAGACGGCGACCTCTGATCGATGACGTCGTTATCGAGCTCTGGCGTCGACAGCCGTGAGAGCAAGGTCGCTGGACACCAAGGGCATACAAAGGACGATCACGACCCCGGGCTACGCACAGCGAGGGGCGAGGACTTCACCAGCTCCTCCGTCCTGCCTATCGCGTCGCTGTTAACGCGCGGCATCAAGGGCACGCGCCTGCTGTGCCTCGACAGGAAGACCCGCACCACATCGCCGAAGTGCTGACGGCAGCGAGCCAGGCCAAGATCCTGACTCAATAGCGCGGCCGCACGCGCCGTATAGTGTCCTGCATCCACACCTGTCCACGGGCACACACCATGAGCCACCTGCACGACGCCGTCATCGATCGCCTGGTCACCGCCGGCCACGCCGACACCTCCTGGGCCCTCACGATCCTCGCCGCCCTCGACGGCGACGCCACGCTCACGTCCTTCCTCGAAGGCGGTTCGCACGTCACCGCTCCGGTGGTCCCGCCATCGTCGAACGCACAGGCAGACAGGCGCGAGCCGCCGGGCGTCTTCGTCTCCTCGATCTCCGTCACCGGCTTCCGCGGCATCGGATCCGCCGCCACCCTCTCGCTCAAACCCGGCCCCGGCCTCACCCTCGTCGTCGGCCGCAACGGCTCCGGCAAATCGAGCTTCGCCGAAGCCCTCGAGTGCCTCTTCACCGGCACCAGCTACCGCTGGGAAGGCCGCCACGCGCCGTGGAAAACCGGCTGGAAGAACCTGCACGAGCTCGGCAAGGTGTCGCTCAAGGCCGACCTCGTCGTGGAAGGGCAGGGCCCGCTCTCGCTCTCGCGCGTGTGGAACAGCGACACCCTCGCCGACGCGGAGACGGTGGTCTGCGCGAAAGGCAAGAAGGACCAGCCGCTGTCGTCGCTCGGCTGGGACGCCAACCTCGCCACGTTCAGGCCGTTCCTCTCCTACAACGAGCTCGGCACGATGCTCGACGAAGGACCGTCGAAGCTCTACGACGCCCTGAGCAGCGTCCTCGGCCTCGACGAGTTGACCGCGGTGCAGACGCGGCTCGCGAACGCGCGCAAAGCGCGCGAGACGATGGTCGCCTCCGCGAAGAACGGCGCAAAGGAACTGGCCCAGCGGATTGCTGCGGTCGAGACCAACGACGACCGCTTCGGCAAGGCGCTTCAGGCGCTCGCGGCGAAGACGCCAGACCTGCCCGCACTCGAAGGTCTCATCGTCGCAGACGATGCGCCCGAGGCGAGCGTCGTCGCCCGGCTTCGTCAGATCGCCAGCCTCGCGGCGCCTGACGAACAGGCGGTGGCCGCCATGGTGGAGAAGCTGCGTTCGGTGGAGCGCGCCTTCGCCAACGTGGCCGGCACCAACGCGCAGCGCGCCCGCCAGCGCGCCGATCTGCTCGATGCGGCAGTGACGATGCACGGCGTGGACCACTCGCCGGATTGCCCGGTCTGCGGTGCCAAGAAAAGGCTCTCGGACGCCTGGCTTAGAGCGACGCAGATGGAGATCGCGGCGCTCCGCGAGGAGGCCCGCAGCTTCGACGCGGCGAACAACTCGCGCCGGCCAGCGATGACGGAAGCGCAGCGCCTGATCACGCAGCCTCCGCCGATCCTGGCTCAGGCCATCAGCCTTGGCCTTGCCGCTCTGCCCGCGGCGCGGACGCTGTGGGCGACCTGGGGTTCTGGCCGCGACATCACAGACGCCTCAGCTCTCGCCGAACACTTCGAGCAGCACGTGCTCGCACTCATCGATGCAGTGAACGACGCTGACGACCGAAGCCCGCGACGAAGCGCAGAAGCGCGACGACGCCTGGCGTCCGGTGGCGTCGGCGATTGCCGAGTGGCTGCCGACCGCTCGGAAGGCGCAGGCTGCGCAAGGCCTCGATCGCCGACCTGAAGCAGGCCGAGGCCTGGTGGAAGGACGTCAGCGAGCAGATGCGCAACGAGCGCTTCGCGCCCATTGCAAAGAAGGCGATGGACACATGGAAGCAACTGCGCCTGCAGAGCAACGTGGATCTCGGCGACATCGACCTCGAAGGCACCGGCGTGAAGCGCAAAGTCGCGCTGCGCGTCACGGTGGACGGTACGCCGGCCGAAGCCGTTGGCGTGATGAGCCAGGGTGAACTCCACGCGCTCGCGCTGAGCCTGTTCCTCCCACGCGCCACGCTCGCGGAGAGCCCGTTCCGCTTCATCGCCATCGACGACCCGGTGCAGTCCATGGACCCGTCGCGCGTGGACGGGCTCGCGCGCGTGCTCGGCGACGCCGCAAAGACGCGCCAGGTGATTGTCTTCACGCACGACGACAGGCTGCCGGAGGCGGTGCGTCGCCTCGCCATTCCTGCCAGCGTCATCAGCGTCACGCGCCGCGAGACGCTCGGTCGTGGAAGTGCGCGAGGCGCTGGACCCGGTGCTCGCCTACCTGGACGATGCGCGGGCGGTGGCGAAGACGTCGGAACTGTCGTCCAACGTGATCGCGCGGGTGGTGCCTGGCTTCTGCCGCGCCGCTCTCGAAGCCGTGTGCATGGAACGGGTGCGAGCGAAGCGGCTGGGCAAAGGCGCCCGTCACGAGGACGTCGAGCAGCTGCTGCTCGAGAACGGCAAGACGCATCCGCTGATGGCGCTCGCGCTGTTCGACGACGAGAAGAGAACGGGAGATGTGCTGCCGCGCCTCAACAAGCTGGGCGCATGGGCCGCCGACGTGTTCAAGGCCTGCAAGGAAGGTGCACACCAGGCGCACGACGGCGACATGGTCGATCTGATCGACTCGACGAAGAAGCTGACCGTGCAGCTGCGGAGCATGCGCGTGACGATCCTGGGTGACGACACCGTCGCACGCGAGTTGCTCACAGAGGCGCGCGGGCTGGTGGCTCGTCCCGGCGCGGACATGCTCGGGCTGTGGCCGCGCGCGTCGGCACTGCTGGCGAGGCAGTCGCTCGAAGTGGCGCTGAAGACCTACTGGAGTTACGTCGCGCCGGGCACCGAGGAGGCGTCGATGCGCGCGCAGTTGCTGTGCCTGGAAGGCTACATGCCCGCGGCCATGGCACGGCAGGCGCACCTGGTGTGGACCGCGCTCAGCCGCGCGTCACACCACCACGTGTACGAGCTGCAGCCGACACGCGAGGAACTGCTCGTATGGTTCGACAGCGTGAGTGACGTGGTCGATCAGACAGAGCGTACGTGGCGCAAGTAGGTCGGTCTGTATTCGTCAACGCGCGCCACGGGACTGATGCGTGCGGTCACGCGCCGGTCTGGAGCGTCGTGCGTCCATGCGCGGCGGCTGCCACCCAATTCCGGGATGGCGCGGCGCCCGTGAGCCGGTAGCCGATGGCCGCGGCGATCGCCGCGACCGTCAGGCCGGCGAGCGTGTCGATCCCGTGGTGATACCGCGTGTAGACGCAGGCCACCGTGAGTCCGGCGGCCACGACACCGAACCACCGCGCCGCCTTCGGGTGCTCTGCGTGCAGTCCGAACGTGAGCGCCCACGTTCCGGATACGTGCGCGCTCGGGAAGCAGCCGCCTGACACCGCCGCGTTCCCGATGATCACGTGAATGATGTTGGTGAACAGCCAGCCGCCGAACGGACGCAGCCCCTCCATGACACCCGCGTTCTCCCATGGACCCCGCGCCGGCAGGAACGGGTACCACACGTACGACAGGAAGAACCCGAGCATCATGCAGGTGAAGGCCGTGTGAAACCCGCGCGCCGGTGTCTGACCGCCGCGTCTGCCGCCGCTCCACGCGAAGAAGATCCCACCGATGATCAGCGGAAAGTACGCGAAGTAGAAGGCGTGCATGAGCTCGTCGAGGACGGGGTTTCCAGCCTGCGACAGCGCGACCGCCGGAATCGTGCCGAACAGCCTGTGGTCGGCCGCATACAGGAGCCGCTCGAACCAGTACGGAGATCCCGGCGACGCCGCGTTGACGGTGAGCGCGACCTCTTCGAAGAAGGGGGTCAGCAGCAGCGCCGGATACGTGTAGCGCAGGAAACGCGCGACGACCCGCAGCCAGGAGAAGGCGGTCGAATCGCCGGGACGCGGCTGCTCCCACGCGGCGCCCCGCGGCGGCAGCAGCAGGATGAACGCGACCAGCAAGGAATGCGTCGCGACAATGTAGAGCCACGCCGGGACGGCGGCGGAATAGACGGTCGCGACGATCGCCACGAAGATGAGATAGGCGGCCAGCGCCCAGTCGACTGCGAGCATTTTTCCCCTCTCCCGCTAATGCGGCAAAGGCGACTGAATCGGCTCACCGGCCTGTAACCGTCCGGGTGATCGCTCCGGCCCTCGCCGATCTGGCCCCGTCGACGGGACGCTGATACAGTCCAGACTCTCGCGCTTTCTTTGTGTCTGCGACAAGACGCGACCCTGGTCCGCCCTGAATGGTCCGGTTTGACACTGGCGGGACCTCGGCCGGTCGGACCGAACGTGTATGACGCTGTCCGGCTCGCAATTGATCAAGACGGCACTCTGGCGCGGACTGCGCAACCGCTGTCCGCACTGCGGCGACGGGCGACTCTTTTCCGGCTGGTCTCAGCTGGACAGCTGTTCGATCTGCGGGCTGGTCTTCGTACGTAACCCTGGCGACACGTGGGCCTTCACCATCATCGGCGACCGGCTGCCGATTGGCGGCATCGTCCTCTTGATCTATTTCGGAGTGATGCGTTCGCATCCCGTGCTGGGCCTGGCCCTGATGATTGTGGCGGTGGCACTACTGGTCTGGACGGCCCCCAACCGCTGGGGCGTGGGGATCGCGCTGCATTACTTATCGCGAGTGTATTGGCCCGATCCCGCGGATCCGGTCCCACCGCCGGATTGACGGAGTCTCTCGCCTCGATCAGGCGCGGCAGAGCACGACGCGCGCGACGTCCTGGACACGCCAACATCACCGCGAGGGGGCGGTATCTGGGGAGCACGTCCGCGGCGTCTCGAGCCTGTCGCTCCGACGTCGCCCGTTTCAGTGGATGTGGACGGCAATGAGCGCCGCGGCGGCAGGCAGCGCCTGCACGAAAAGAATCTTTCGAGTCGCAGTCAGCCCCTGCGTGCCCCGCCAACGCCTAACCGTCAGAGGGACGCAGATCAAGCAGTGACCTCGGCCGAATCAGAGGCCTGAGATGCTGTCTACCGGGCGGCGCACGGTGCGTTGTACCAACGGTCGTGAAAGAGCGGCGCGGCAAACGGATTTCCGAACGGCGTGTCCTGATTCGGGTTCCCGGCGTACGGGGCATACGGTGGCGCGGAATCGACTGTCAGACCGTGACGGCATCGCGCTTCGCAGCCAGCGTCGCAAACCACCAGTGATCGTCGACGGTGAACAGCGGCGGCAGCGTCATCGCTTCCAGGTTCACCCGCCCATCGGACGTCGTCCCAAAATAGAAGGCGAGTCCCAGGTTGAACGTGAGGTCCGAAAGCGCGCTCGCGCCCGGGATATGAGCCTTCAGGTAACTCCACGTGTTTGCAAAGGGCGAGGATGGTCCGCCGCCAGCGGGCGGATGGTCACCGCCGAGCGCCCTCAAGCCGTCGGCGAGGCGAGCCGAGATCTCTGCCAGGGTGTCGCTGCCGTGGGGAATCGACGGGTTGGTGAGATCGATCCCCTTGTCGAAACAGCCGGCCAGACTGCTGATCACTTCGAAATCACCCGGCTTCAGTGAGGACATCACTGCGAGATCGCCCGCTTGTGCAATGCCGCCCACCAGCACGAGCGCAACGTCGCGTTCGGTCGCATCGATCAATCGCCGGTACGGCGAGTCTGGAACTCCTTCTGGCGTCCGTGGCGCGGACCGGCGTCGATGACGAGAAGATCCGCGGCTTTCCCGATTTCAATCGAGCCCACCTGGTCGTCCCAGCGCACCGTTGTCGCCGGGTTGATCGTCACCATCTCGACGAGCAGTCGATCGAGCGCACGCTCGGCCGCGCCGGCGTCAGCGTTCCCCTGTCCGGCCGTGAGCTCCGACACGATGGCCCGCCGTCCGCCAAGCAGCCGCACGTCGCGCAACGCACGATCGGCAACCTTCAGCTCTGTCAGCAGGTTGGGCGAGCCGCTCGGCGTCCAGTCGGTGCCGAGCGATACGAGCACGCCGGCCGCGATCGCGTCGTACACGGCGGCAGTCTGACCGTAGAGGAGCAAGTTCGAGAGCGGAGACCACACCAGTTTCGCGCCGTGTCCATCGCCGACGCCATCGGCTCGCGCCGCTGGCGCGTGTGCCATCTCGAAGAAGTCTTCCGGTTCGAGACCGACGCCATGAACGACCACCGTGGCATCGGTCAAGAGCCCCTTCGCTTTGAGCTCGGCGAACTCGGCGCGCGACGAGTGCGGGTCGCCGGCGCGACGGTCAGCATCGCGAACGCCCTCGGCGAGGTGCACGAGCCACGCGTCGAGAAGCCCGTCGGACATCGCGTCACTCAGTGCCTCCGCGTCGTTCGCGTCGAGTGTTCCGATGGCGCCCACGCGACTGAGAATCCGCTGACGGCCAAAGTTGATGCCTTCGATATTTCGCGCAAGCAGCGAATCATACGCTGGATCCGATCCTCCGCCCTGCGTCGACGTCGTGCCGCCCAGGATCATCCGGGCCCTGCCGAACTTGATGACGTCGATCAGGCGGCCGAGCACGTCGCCGTCTTGTCAGGATCGTGGACGGATTCGCAATCAGTCGTGCCGCTTCCACCGGCTGTGTCAGCCCCGCCGCATTCCACTGATATCGGTTGCCATACGGCTCCGTACCCAGCGGCCTGTCCGAGCTCAGGCTGCCGGTGCGACGATGGCGGCTGCCACAATGGCAGAACGTCGTAGAACGGGTGATCGTGAAGGTTGATCAGCCCGGGGTAGATGTGCGCACGCCGGCCGAGCGGTACGCGGACGACCCCACTCAGGTCGACGCCGTCGGGCGGGTGTGCGCCCTTCCACACCGCGGCGATGCGGCCGTCGCGCACCAGCACGTAGCCGTGCTGGATTACCTCGCGCGCAGCATTCATCGTCACGATCGTGCCTTCGAGCAGGATCGACGGCGACTGTGGTGAGACGGCCAGAACGGGTTGCGCAGCGGGCGCCCCGGCGGCGGCGCCAGAACCACCGCGAGCACAAGGGACGCGGACCTCCGTCGCATCTTCATGAAGCCTCCGGAATGTTGGGCGGGTCTATCGCCCGGCGAAGCTGATTGGGGTGCCGTAGCTGTCACCGCCCGCGACCTTTTACTGGGTCCAGGTAAAGTTCTTTGCTGCACTGGTCCCAGCGGCAATCGCGCTCCCCTGAGGGCTGTATTGGAAGCGGAAACCAACCTGGCGCGGGATTCGGACGATTCCGAAGTTCATGCACGCATACCCCACCCCGAAGCCAGGGCAGCGTCCCGCGTCAACGGCGATCGTCGTCAGACGGGCCCAACTTGCCAGTCCCTGCTCGCACGCTTCTTTCGGGGCTTCATCCGGGCGTGTGATGTCGTTCGATGGTCCGTTGTACGAGCAGTATTCGAAGGCCGCGGTGCCACGCGGCGCCGGCTGGCCCGCGCTGTCGGTGACATGCGCCATGAGGATCAGTTCCTGCTTCACCGGCAGACTGACGACTTCCTGAAAGCCGCCGCTCTTGAACGCGCGGAACGAGAGGTCGTAGATGCCGGGCGAAGCCGCCGGACGCCGTGCGCTCTGGGGACCGCCTGCGGGCGTGGACTCTCCGGGCGCGACCGGGGACGGACTCGAGGAGCATGCGGCGGCGAGAGCACCGATGAGAGCCAGAACCGAAACGGTAGTGTTGGACATCTGCCAATCTCCGACAGAGTGAAAACGTGGGAGCTAGCGACGCGGGGTGGATGGCGGATAGTTGTTCGACCACTTTCCCCAGCTCGGGAAGCCGCTGAATGAGAAATCGGGAGATATCGTCTCGGTAATGGCCGTGACATCACTTCCATCAGGGTTCATGGTGAAAACCTGGAGATGGCCGGCAATCCGGCGGTGGAAGGCAATCCGGTCTCCCGTGGGTGACCAGGTCGGCTTGGTGTCCTGCCCGCCGAGACTCGGTCAAGCGCTCTCTGATTCGCTGCCGTCCGCGTTCATTACGTACACTTCCGGATTGCCGTCTCGATTGCTCTCGAAGGCGATGCGGTCTCCCTGGGGTGACCAGGCCGGGTTGGCGTCAGCGCCCGGTGCGTCCGTCAGCCGTCCGGGATCCGATCCGTCTGCGTCCATGACGTAGATCTCTTCGTTGCCGTCACGGGAGCTTCCGAACGCGATGGTGTTGCTCGTCGGCGACCAGTCGCAGCGAAGGTTGTCGCCCTTGGCTTCGGTCAGGCGCGTCTCGGTCAGATTCGTCAGCCCGGTTCCGTCAATGTTCACGGTGTAGATATCGCGCGGTCTTCACCTGGCTGTTGAAGCAGAGCTCGTCGCCGCTGTGTGAGAAGCTCGGGGCCACCGCTCCGCTCCCGCCCAAGGTCGCGAGGACCTGCTGGTCGCTGCCGTCAGCGCTCATCAGGAAGATCTCCGCAACGCCGCGGCGATTGCTGGAGAAGGCAATCAGCTTCTGTCGGTGGGACCAGTCGGCGTTGGCGTTGTTGTAAGGAGCGCGCCCGACAGCGGCATCGGCGCCGCCGGATGTGAGGCGGGTCGGACTCGAGCCGTCCGGCGACATGACGTAAATGTCTTCGCAGTCGCCGCAGTTGCCGGCGGTACTCGGGTTTGCCCGATCCGACGTGAAGAGAATGAATCCCTCGTTGGCGCCCTCCTGGCTGGCATGCGGGGCGGCGAACCAGAGGGTGGAGAGAATCACGAACGCCAATAGCAGCGAAAAGCCGCGGACGCCTTGATTTGGATTTGTTGACATGCGGATCTCCTGTAACGCTCGAGCCCGTACCCAATTGAACTGGCTCCCTGCTTGTAACGCGAGAAAACGGGGCGAGAGCTGTCATGCGGCCTCCGGGCGTGCTGATACACTGACGCGCCGGCGGCGGCCGGCAGGACGGTACATGTCGATTCCAACGCCACCTCATCAAGTCACGATGCTGTTGCGCGCCTGGGAAGAAGGTGACGAACAGGCGCTTCAGCAGCTGATTCCGATCGTCTATGAGGAACTGCGCCGGATCGCGCGTCGACACATGGCAGGCGAGCGCGCGTCGCACACCCTCCAGACGACGGCGCTGATTCATGAGGTGTACGTTCGGCTCGTGGACGTGCGGAGCGCCCCGATTCACAATCGCGCGCACTTCCTGGCGATGTGCGCCCGGCTGATGCGGAATATCCTCGTCGACTTCGCACGAGCGCGCCGCTATCAGAAGCGAGGGAGCGGCGCCGTGCACGTCCCACTTGACGAAGCGCTCGATGTGTCTGCTGTCGACGATCCGGATCTTCTGGAGATCGACGAATCGCTGGTTCGGCTCGCCGCGTTCGATCTGCGCAAGAGCCAGGTCGTGGAACTCCGGTTCTTCGGCGGCCTCAGCGTCGAAGAGACGGCTGAAGCGCTGACCATCTCTCCCGAGACCGTGATGCGCGACTGGAAGCTCGCCAGGGCGTGGTTGCTCCGTGAGTTGGATCCAGAGGGCACGCGTGGACATTGACCGCTGGCGACAGGTCGAGGAGGTCTTTCACGAGGCTCTGTCGCTGACGGACACACAACGGGAGCGTCTGCTCGACACGTCCTGCCGCGACGATCCTGCACTCCGCGCCGAGATCGATTCGCTCCTGGCGTACGAGGCATCGCTCGGCGCCTTCATCGAGGCTCCCGCTCTGGACGTGGCAGCGCGGCTCATGGCAGCCGATCCGTCGAGTCGCGACCGATCGTTGACCGGTACGACCATTTCGCATTTCCGCGTGCTGGAACAACTCGGCCAGGGCGGCATGGGCGTCGTCTACGAAGCCATCGATACGCGGCTCGGACGAAAAGTCGCCTTGAAGTTTCTGCCGCCACACGTGGTCTCGGATGCGCAGGTCCTGCAGCGCTTCGAGCGCGAGGCGCGGGCGGCGAGTGCCCTGAACCATCCCAACATCTGCACGATCTACAGCGTCCAGGATCATGGCGGCGAGCCGTTCATCGAGATGGAGCGGCTCGAGGGGCAGACGCTTCGCGCCCGAATTGCGGGCGGATCCCTGCCAATCGACGAAGTCGTGTCGTTGGCGCTGCAGATACTCGACGGGCTCGAAGCGGCTCATGCCAGCGGCATTGTTCATCGCGATCTGAAGCCGGGCAACGTCTTCTGCACCGACGCGCGGTGCCGTGAAGATCCTTGATTTTGGTATCGCGACGGTTGGAGCGGTGGCAGGTGACGGGTTTTCCGAAGCGGCAGGGACCGCGGCGTACATGTCACCGGAGCAGGCGTTGGGCCAGCCCACGGACGCGCGGACAGACGTGTTCAGCCTCGGCGCGGTTCTGTACGAGATGGCCACCGGCCGCGTCGCGTTTCAGGGACCGTCCTCGGAGAGGACTCGACACGCGATTCTCACCGCCGACCCGATATCACCGCGGGCGTTGAATCCTGGTATCCCTGTAGCACTCGAACGCATCATTCTCAGGGCGCTCCAGAAGGAGCGGGCCCTCAGGTATCAGCGCGCGGCAGATCTGCGAGCCGACCTGCAGCGTTGGCAGAAACGTGCGACCCGCCAGCGGCGACAGGCGTTTTCTGCGGCGGCAATCGTGATGATCGGATTGTTCGCGGGAATCGCGTTCTGGCAGTCGCCGTACTTTCTCACCCAGACGTCCAGCGATGCGAATGTCAGCGTGCGACAGCTCACCCACAACGCTGACGAGCTTGGCGTCGACAGTGGCGTGATTTCCGCGGACGGCCAGTTCGTGGCGTTTACGGATCGAACGGGCATTCATGTACGCACCATCGAGACAGGCGAGACGCGAACAGTTCCGCAATCTGACCGTTTGCCAGACATCGCGAGATGGGATCTGGCATTGGGATGGTTTGCCGAAACAGCAGTTCGTCGTCAATCTGGTTGCGGGCGACGATGCGGCGGACTCGACGATGTTGCTGGTCGGAGCGTCCGGTCCGCCGTCGACGCTTCGCGATCGTGGTCAGGCGATCTCCATATCGCCGGATGGATCGTGGATCGCATTCGCCACCGCCGGTAGACAATACAGCTATCGCAACATCTGGCTTCTGAGTCGGGACGGAAAGACGGAGCGGAAGCTCTTCGATGCGGCCCCAGGCAGTTCGATCGTCGACCTGGCGTGGTCACCGGACAGCCGGCGGGTTGCCTACGTCCGGGTGGACGAAGCCGGCAGGGCCATCGAGACACGGGATCTGTACGGGCAGGCATCCACCATCTTCCGGCCTGAAGATCCGGATGTGCTGCAAGGTGTCGCGTGGCTTCCCGATGGACGAGTGGTATACAGCCTCCGACTCATTGTCGAATGGCTTAAGGGGAGGCACGCTGGCGTGCACCCATTGGCAGATGCGCCTCGACAACACAGGTCAACCGCTTGGTTCGCCCACTCCGATGGCGGGCTGGCTGCCGCACTGCATCGGCTACTCCGAGCGTGTCGGCCAACGGTAAACGCGCGTCGTATCTGCAGTGGCGCCGTCAGGATGTGATCCGCCTCGGCGATCTCAACCAGGATGGAACGCGCATCACGGCATCCAGCCGGCTCACGCTTACCGAAGGGGCAAATATTCCAAGCGGCTGGACGCGCAGACGTCAAGTCGCTGATCTTCGTGTCGGATGGGAGGGGACGCGCAACCCTTGTTCGCCAGGACGTCGACGGCGAGACGCAGCAGCCGATTGCAGAGGAGCCTGGAATCATGGGCGCAGCCCGGCTGACACCGGACGGTGCGTCGGTGTTGTATCTCGCCGAACCACGGCGCTCGAGAGGCAGTCCGTCGCTTGATGCAGGTGCCGATCACGGGCGGAGCCTCCCGCGAAATCCTCACCGGCACCTTCGTCGACGGCGGTGCGCGGTGTGCCGTGCTTCCAGCAACCCTGTGCGCGATCGCGGAATTGAGCGCAGGTGGTCGTCAACTCGTCTTCACGTCGATTGACGTGATTGCAGGCCGAGGTCGCGAACTCGCGCGCATGAACATCGGCGGCAAGGGTGAATATCGTTGGGCGCTGTCGCCGGACGGCACGCGAATCGCCTTCCTCGATGTCTGGCGCCCACGCATCGCCGTCCTGTCGCTGACCGGAATGCCGCCCATCGACGTTGAGGTCAAAGGGCACAGCACGCTCGGGTATGTGAGCTGGACGGCGGACGGCAACCGCCTGCTGGTGCCGAGCGTCGATACTGCGCGGCGCCGCGCTGCTGAGCGTGGACCTTGAAGGCAACTCGCACGTGCTGTGGCAGCAGCCAGGTGCACTCGATATCTCCGGCATCGCCTCGCCCGACGGACGTCGTGTGGCGATCTGGGTCAGAAGACTCAGTGGAAATCTCTGGCTCGCTGAGAATTTTTGACGGGCGCCGGGTCACCAGGCTGGTGATGGAGTTCGTCGAGGCGATGACCTGTCGCAGCGCATTGCGCGCGGAGATTCCAGTCGACGAGGCACCGCCCATCGCCAGGACATATCGCCGAAGCGCTGGAGCGGCCCACGGTGGCACGATCGCCGGCCTGATCAGTTGCCTGACAACAGTGGGGTAGTGACGGGGCAGTCGTCCTGGCGTTCGAGAACGGTTCCAGACCAGCCGATTGGGCCGCGGCGGGACGTCAACGGCCTCTGCGCCTCCTTGCCGCCGCCTTGTCCTGGTTTCCAGGACGGTCCTCGAAAAACATCGGCGGGTTGACGGTTCGGCCGTGCGGCGTCATCAGTCGCGCGACCGCATGCAGCGACGTCGCAAGGACGCGCCGATCAGCGTCGGGCAGGGAGGCAATTGCGGCAATCAGGGTGCCCTGCGCCGCAACCGGCGCCCGACTCAGCTCGCGCCGGCCCTTCGCTGTCACCGTCAACCGCTGACGACGGCGATCGTCGGCGGCCGCAGCCTTCGCGACAAGCTGCTGATCGACCAGCCGCTGAATGACCACCGATACCGAGCTCTGATGGGTGAAGGTCAGCGCCGCCACGTCGTTGATCGATGCGCCGGGGTGCTCGGCGATCTGCTGCAGCGCAAACCGTTGCGCGCTTCCCAGTCGCGCCGGCCGATCGCCGGCACCGGCCGCCCGCAATGCCTGGACGATGTGCCGAAAGGCGTCGAGCGCCACGCGCACGTCGCTGATCTGGTCGGCCGCCGCGGTGCGCCGCCTGTCGGCATCGGCACCGCGCCGCTCGGTCGTTGGACGGGCTGTCGTCAAGTTGGTATCATCGATTATATGGGATGCCATACATTGTGAAAAGCCCCGATTCCCGCGACATCGCCGAGGAACTGGCCGACTTCACGGCCGGACCACGTGTGCTGCTGATCGCCGCCTTCGCCATCGTCATCGGCATCGCGAGCGCCTACGTGGCGCTCGGACTGCTCTCGCTCATCGGGTTTTTCACGAACCTGTTCTTCTTCCAACGCCTGAGCACTGTCGTGAGTTCTCCGGAAGGCCACACGCTGGGCCCGCTGGTCATCCTCGTGCCGGTCGCCGGGGCGCTCATCATCGGTGTCATGGCGCGGTACGGGTCGGAGCGTATCAGGGGGCACGGCATCCCCGAAGCGATCGAGGCGATTCTGATCAACGGCAGCCGCATCGACCCCAGGGTGGCGCTGCTGAAGCCGCTCTCGTCGGCCATCTCCATCGGGTCGGGCGGTCCGTTCGGCGCCGAAGGACCGATCATCATGACCGGCGGCGCGGTCGGATCGCTGATCGCGCAGTTCTTCCATTTGACGAGCGCCGAACGCAAGACGCTGCTGGTCGCCGGTGCCGCCGCTGGCATGTCGGCCACCTTTGCGGCGCCGCTCGCCGCGGTGCTGCTGTCGATCGAACTGCTGCTGTTCGAGTGGAAGCCCCGCAGTGCGATTCCAGTAGCGCTGGCCAGCGCCGCCGCAGCCACCATGCGCCGATACATCATCGGCGTCGGGCCGCTGTTCCCCGTGCTCCCTCACCCGATCTTCATCGGGCCCCAGGGGCTGCTCGGCTGCGTCCTCGCCGGACTGCTGGCAGGCGCCTTGTCCGTCGTGCTCACACAGGCGGTCTACGCTGCCGAAGATGCCTTCCAGCGCCTTCCCCTCCACTGGATGTGGTGGCCGGCGCTCGGCGGCCTGGTCATCGGCGTTGGCGGATGGATGTTCCCTCAGGCGCTCGGCGTCGGCTACGACGTGATTGCGGCGTTGCTGCGCGGTGATGTGGGTGAACGAGTGATCCTTGGCGTGCTCGTCGTGAAATCCGTGATCTGGTCGGTGTCGCTTGGCTCCGGGACATCCGGCGGGGTGCTTGCCCCGCTCCTGATGATGGGCGGGGCCCTGGGCGGGGTGGAAGCCTGGTTCCTCCCGGCGGAAGGCGCGGGCTTCTGGCCCCTGGTCAGCATGGGCGCGATTCTCGGCGGTACGATGCGCTCTCCGCTCACGGGCGTGGTGTTCGCGCTCGAGCTCACGCACGATTTCAACATGGTGTTGCCACTGCTCGTCGCGGTGACCATCGCGCACGGTTTCACCGTGCTCACACTGCGGCGATCCATCCTGACGGAGAAGATCGCCCGGCGTGGCTATCACTTGAGTCGTGAATATGCCGTGGATCCATTGGAGATTCTTTTCGTCCGTGAAGTAATGCGCACCAGCGTCGTCGCGCTGCCCGCGGACGCTCCCTACGACGCCGTCCGCCGTTCGTTGCATGGTGACGCATCGCGGGGTCGCCAGCGCCTGTACCCGGTGATCGCGCAGGACCGGAAACTGATTGGCGTGGTTACGCGCGGCGATCTGCAGGCCATGACCGACGACGCTCCCGGCGATGCTGCGGCATCGCTGGCAGCAATTCTCCATGAACAGCCGGTGGTCGCGTACCCCGACGAATCGCTGCGCATGATCGTGTACCGAATGGCGGAGACGGGCCTGACCCGGTTCCCGGTGGTGAATCGTGAACATCGTCGTCTGGTTGGGATAGTCGCGTTAGCCGACCTGTTGAGGGCGAGGGGGTTGAACCTCGATGCCGAACGGCGACGCGAGCGTGTGCTCGGCGCCCACATCGGCTTTCCGTTTGGAAGCAAGCGCCCGACTGGAACGGCACGTGCCTGAGCCGACCTGAGGCACCGGGATGACGTTGAACAGCCGGTTCGCTCCGACTGACGCCAGAAGTGGAGAGGTGAACGACATGTCAAAAAGGTATCTGACGGACTCGGGGGGTGCGAACGAACAACTGCAGGAGAATCTGCAGAGAAATGAGCCGCGAATCCTGGCCAGCTACGCGCTGATCGGATCAATCCTCTTGCTTGGGGCAGTTGGTTACGGCATCGACCGGTGGGCACGAACGTCACCATGGCTTCTGCTGGTTGGATTGGCTGCCGGGATCATCTTCGGGTTCTATAACCTGGTCAGCAGTCTCACAGGCTCCGACGCGAGTTGACCGGCTGCGCGTGCAAGTTCGGCCGACAGCAGGAGTCAGCCTGTGTTGCGCATGCCGGCCGCGACCCCGTTGATGGTCACGAGCAATGCGGCCTTGACGCGCTCGTCCTCCCGCGCGCGCAGACGACGGAGCAGCTCGATCTGTACGAGATTGATCGGATCGACGTACGGGTTGCGCACGTCAATGGAGCGCCGCAGCACCGGGTTGGACTCGAGCAACGCGCGGCGTCCCGTGACCGCGAGCACGCCGCCGATCACGCGACCGAGCCGCGCGCGCAGCTCGCCTCCCAGTGGCTGCAGGTCGGCTGGCACGAGCCGGCGATCGTACTCGGCGGCAATTCGCGCATCGCTCTTGGCCAGCACCATCTCCAGCAGCTCGATCACCGAGCGGAAGTAGGGCCACTGCTCGTACATCGTCCTCAACTGCTGTTGCTCGCCGCGGGCCATCGCCCGTTCGAGCGCCTCGCCGGCGCCGAGCCAGGCCCCGAGCAGCAGCCGGGTCTGCGTCCACGCGAACTGCCAGGGGATCGCGCGCAGGCTCTTCACTCCCGCGTCGGAATCCGGCGTCTTGCGCCGCGCCGGCCGGCTGCCGATGTTCATCTCGCTCAGCTCCGCTTCTGGCGTGGCCGCGTGGAAGTACTCGACGAAGTGCGGGTGCTCGTAGACGATGGCCGCGAAAAGCCTGGCGCGCGTCGTCGCGCAGGCGATCCATGCACGCGCGCCACTCGGTAGAGGCGGGTGGTGCCGGCGTCAACCACGCCTCGAGCGTCCCGCTGGTGTACACCTCCATTGTCCGCAGCGCGATGTCCGGCAGGCCGAACAGAGCCTGCAGCATCTCGCCCTGCTCGGTCACGCGCAGCGTGCCGTCGATCGATCCCGCCGGCTGCGACATGATCGCCAGGTGCGTCGGTCCGCCGCCACGACCGACGCTGCCGCCGCGCCCGTGGAACAGCGTGACTCGAACGCCATGACGCCCGCAGATCGCGACGATCGCCTCCTGCGCCCTGTACAAGTCCCAGCTCGCCGCGAGACGGCCGACGTCCTTCGCCGAATCCGAGTAGCCGATCATGACTTCCTGCCGGCCGCCGATCCGGTCGCGATACCAGTCGAGCGAGAGCAGCTGATCGAGGACGCGACCGGCGTTCTCGAGGTCGCGCGATGTCTCGAACAGCGGGACCACGCGGAGGGGAGACGCGACACCCGCTTCCTTCTGCAGCAGCATCACAGCGAGCACGTCCGACCCGGCACTCGCCATGGTGATGACGTAGGCGCCGAGTGAGTCGGCCGGGATGTCGGCGATTGCGCGGAACGTGTCGAGCGTGTCCTGGACGTCAGCGGAGGCGTCGAGCTGCCGCGGGGTGAGCGGACGCGTTCCGACCAGCTCGCGTCGCAGGAACTCCATGCGCGTCGCCTCGTCCCACTCTTCATAGCTGCCGAGGCCGAGCGCACGGGTGATGGCTGACAGCGCCTCAGTGTGCCGTGCGGAATCCTGACGTACGTCGAGGCGGGCGAGGACCAGGCCGAATACGGTCAGGCGGCGGCGCAGGTCGAGCAAGCGTCCGTCTGCGAGCACCTCGAAGCCGGTGCTGCGGAGGGACGCGTCGCAGGCGTCGAGCACTTCGATGATCTCGTCGGCGTGAAGGTAGGCGTCGGTGGTCGGGGCGAGATCGGCTGTACCTTGCAGCGACGCTTCGATCCATCGGCGTGTCGCCTCCAGCCGCGTGCGCACGCCGCGGAGCACCTCACGATACGGCTCACGCGCATCGCCGGACAGCTCGCTGCACGTGCTCCGCTGCGACGGACAGTGAGAGCTCGTCGCGGAGCGCCTCGATCTCGCGCAGATACAGGTCGGCGGCCATCCAGCGATGGAGCAGGCAGGTGCGGCGCGTGACGTCCGGCGTCACGTTGGGATTGCCGTCGCGATCCCCGCCGATCCACGAACCGAAGCGGACGGGCACTGTTCCGGGCGGCAGTCCGCGTCCGGTCCGTTGGGCAAGGGCGCGATCGACGACCCGCAGGTAGTGGGGGATGGCGTGCCAGAGGCTGTGCTCGAACACGATCAAGCCGCCGCGGACTTCGTCGAGCACCGAAGGCCGCTCCGGACGCACTTCGGCGGTGCCCCACGCGGCGGTGACCTCGCGCAGCAGCGATGCCCTGAACGCGTCGCATTCGACGGGAGTCAGATCGGTGCGATCGAGCGCGTCGAGAATGGCGGCGATTCGGTTGTGTTTCTGCACGAGCGTGCGCCGCGAGATCTCGGTCGGATGCGCCGTCAGCACCAGTTCGATCCGCATCGAACAGACCGCCTCGTGCAGCCGCGCCGGCGCGATGCCGGCGGCGATGAGCCGCGAGAAGGAATCCTCGCAGGATCCCGGCTGCGGCTGCGCCGCCGGGTCGCGGCGGTAGTCGCGGCGACGGCGAATCCGGTGATGCTGTTCGGCGATATTCGCGAGATTGAGGAAGTGCGCGAAGGCGCGCGCAAGGGCGAGCGCCGAATCAACCGGGAGCTGCGACAGCTCGCGGGCGAGCGTCTCGAAGTCCGCATCGGTCCCGGCCCGCGCGTGTTTCGCCAGGCCGCGGACGCGCTCAACCTGCTGGAACAGCGCATCGCCTTCGTGCGCGCGCAGCACATCGCCAAGCAGTTCACCCAGCAGCCGCACATCGTCTCGCAGCGGCTTATGCGGGTCCGCGCTCATCTGCCCACGATACCGCACCAATTCGGCGAAAGGACACATTCCATTCTGTAGACGCGCCAGCGGCACGCCTCACCCGCGGTCACACCATCAGTCCAGCAGGTGGTGGAGCGTTGCCACCTGCCGATGCGCGCGTGTTGTGGAACCGCAATTGCAGAATCCTCGAGCGGTGAGGGCGTTCATGAAAGCAAGCGCGACGCACATCGCGGCGACTTCAACAGTGCTTTGGGTCGGGCTGACGCTAAGCGCGTGCGCACTGAATCCGGCAACCGGGAAACGACAGCTCTCGTTGATTTCAGAAGAGCAGGAGATCCAGATGGGTCGTCAGGCAGCTCAGGAAATCCGCGAGACACTTGGCTTCGTGGAGAACGATGCTCTGCAGACCTACGTACAGCAGATCGGCCGTGAGGAGGCGGCGATTTCAGAGCGGCCGAACCTTCCGTGGGAATTTCACGTCGTCGACGACCCGACGCCAAATGCCTTCGCCCTGCCTGGCGGTTTCATCTACGTCACGCGCGGCATGATGGCGCTGATGACATCGGAGGCCGAGCTTGCAGGCGTCCTCGGCCATGAGATCGGCCATGTCACCGCGCGCGACACCGTCAACCAGCTGTCGAAGCAGCAGTTCGCACAGCTTGGGCTCGGGCTCGGCAGCATCTTCGTTCCCGAAATGCAGCAATTCGGATCACTGGCGGGAGCCGGCCTCAGCCTGCTCTTCCTCAAGTACGGTCGCGACGACGAGCGGGAAGCCGACAGCCTCGGGTTCGAATACATGCGGAAGCGCGGCTACGACGTCTCCGAGTTCGACGACGTGTTCGCCGCACTCGAGCGGCTCGAAAGCACGCAGCAGAGCGCACTGCCGACATTTCTTTCGACGCACCCCGCGCCCGCGGAGCGGGTGCAGACCGCGCAAGAGCGCGCTGCCTCGCTGCCGGCACAGGAGAATGCCCGCGTTGGACGCGACGCGTTCATGGAGCGGATCGACAACCTGGTATACGGCAAGGATCCCAGGGACGGGTTCTTTCGCGGCTCGACGTTCTACCATCCGAGGCTTCGCTTCGCGATCACGTTCCCTCAGGGATGGAAGACAGAGAACCTCACCCAGGCCGTCGTGGCCGTGTCGCCACGCAACGACGCGGCGCTGGAACTGCGCCTTGCGGGCGACGCCGACCCGGCGAGGGCACTGCGACGATTCTTCTCGCAGCCGGGCGTCGCGGCCGGTCGTGCGGCTACAGTCAGCATCAACGGCGCACCGGCCGCGCTCGCGCAATTCCAGGCACAGAGCGAGCAGGGGCTGGTCGCCGGACTCGTCGGGTATGTCGCGCGCGGTGGACGCACATACCAGGTGGTCGGCTACACGGCGGCGCAGGCGTACCCGGCCTATGCCGGACTGCTCGAACAGACGATCCGCAGCCTGGAGGGCGTGACTGATCCAGAGGTTCTCAACGTCCGCCCCAGGCGTATCGATGTGATTCGTCTCGAGCGGCCGACGACGCTGGACCGGCTCGCCGACGGTTCCGATGCGGTCTCGCTGGAGACGCTCGCGATTCTCAACCAGGTGCCCACCGGGACGGCGCAGCTTCCTGCCGGCCAGCTTGTCAAGCGGATTACCAGCTGACGCGCGAGCCTTCGCGGGTTTCGCCGAGTCACGGGTCATGATGACGCCGAGAGCCGCCCGACCAACTGCTCTGTGAACTGCCCCAGCAAACACAGCACGACGTCGGCCGCCGGCGTGCTGCGGCCATCGAGGATGAGGGTGATGCGACCGTCGACCATGCGCATTTCGAGGGGGATGTTTTCGGGCGCCGCATGCGACGAATAGCGATGGACCGACAGGTGGGTGCACTCCCAGCTGTCACCAAGGTTGCGCGTAAACGCCAGCGTTTCCTGCGGATCGTCCGATGCCCGTACGACGATGGCGTCCGCGTGAGCCTGGCAATGAACGCGTTCCTCGGCGAAGGCCTCGTTGTACACGACAGAACGCCATGCACTCTGAACGAAGGCCGTCCCAACACGCCTCGACCTGGTCGTGCAGCGCTCGGTCGGACATCGGGACCTCAGGCCGTTCCGCCCGGGATTTCAGAGTGATTGCCAGCGCGTGGTGACGCGCCGCGAGTTCCACGACCTTGACATCGTCCATCTGCGACCCTCCATACCTTCGACGCCGCGCTGTGCGTCGCGAGTTGCGCCGGAGCATCGGCTCTGAAAACGTCTGGGTAGACCCTCGCAAATGGAGGAGGGCGAGGGTTGGCCCCGCCTCCTCCATCGACAGCGCCACGAGGCGGCGCGCAGGGCTACTACTGCTGCTGTTGCGTCGTCGTGCGGTCGGGCGGCTTGACGCCGTTGGTGACGCCGACGCCGTACTTGGCAATGCGCTCCTGGTATTCCTCATCTGTCAGATAGACGACGTTCATCCACGCGTGGCCCATTTCATCGACGGTCCGATCGCCGTAGCCGACCCACTGTTCAGGATCCGGGTTGTTCTTGTTGGCTTTCGTGTTGTCGTACCACGCGGTGACGTGGATGATCGTCCCCTTCGGAAATACCGGCGCCGCATCGTCGGCAAAGATGTAATTGGTCATCCAGTTGAAGTTGAAGTTGCCCACATAGCTGATCGTCTGCGTCCGCCCATCGGGGAGGATCGCCTCCACCTGCATCGCCTTGCCCCGCAGATGAAAGTGCGGCTGGAAATTCGTGATGATCGTGTTCTCCTTGAGCACCGTGAACCCTTCGGTGTGCGCAATCGAGTTCGGTGGGATATCCAGGGCCGCCTGCCCGGGCAGGCCGCGTTTGATGGCCGTGAAGCCGACCAGATAGCTGTGCTTCGTCGGTTCCTGGCCTTTGGGGTAGAACCAGAGCCCGATCTCGCATCCGCCGGTAATCGCTTCGCCGACTGCGTGAATGTGCTCGTCCCACGAGATCTTCTCGCCAGGCATCGCGAGCTTGCCGGTGCCCTCCATGTAGCGGTCATAGCCCTTGCCGATCGCCCACTCCATCAACTGGGGACGCCGGTTCACGAGATCGTCGGCCGTGCTGTTGCCGGGATTGCCGATCCCGGTGTTCACTTCCGCGGTGTTCTCCGGACTGAGGACGTGGTACGCGATCGAATGGTGCACGATGCGTCGCGCCTTCATGGTCGTCGGACGGATCTCGACCATGCGGACCCATCGGGGTTCGGTCACGGGGATGTCGCTCATCGGACGCCACCACATGTCCTGGTGCTGGGCCGGCATCGTGTATTCAGTCGACTTGATCACCGGGTCCGATGGTCCAAAGCCGTCTTTCACCGCCTGCCACTGGTTGTCGTTGACGAGCGGCTTCGTCGGCGGCATGTCCCCGGGGTCCCCATGGGGACCCCTCGTCGACCCAGCGGACGATCGTGTCGATCTGCTCCTGCGTGAGCGACATGTCGTTCTTGAATTTGTGAACGCCGACTGCCGGGTCGATGTGCCACGGCGGCATCTGTCGCGATCCGACGTTAACCCTAGCCCGCCCTCGCGAACTGGCACGGGCCGCCCTGCAGTCCTCCAGCATCGGCGAGGACACGGGCGCCGCTCGCAAGCTGGCCCGGGAGCGCACCTTCGGCGCATTGACCGACCTCTACATCGAGCAGCACGCGAAGCACATGAAGCGGACCTGGCGTGACGACGCGCGGATGATCCGCTGTGAGCTGAAGGCATGGAGGGACCAGCCGGTTACAGCCATTCGCCGGTCGGATGTGCGCGATCTGCTCGAGGGCAACCGAACACCATCAGCGTCGCCTCGTCCGGGCAGCGGGCCGGATCTGGCCTTCGGGCGGGCGTGCTGCCGTCTGCGATCGACGCGGCGGTCTCGGCCGGCACCGAGGGTCCGATCGAGAAGATGCTTTGCCACGAGATGGCCGCGGTCCATAAGGCCGGCATGGGGTTGTTGATTCGTGTGGAGGAAAGCAGTCACCTCCCGCCGGGTGAGGTGGCTCGCCTCACGAATGCCGCCGCGCGATTGTTCGAGGTCTTTCAGAACGGCGCGCTCGCCCTCCAGAAGTTTGAAGCTTGGAGGCACCCAGCGTGTCCTCGTGCAGTACCAGCAACAGGTCAACGTCGAGGCCGGCGGGCAGGCTGTCGTCGCCAGCCAGATCAAACCGGGATCGCGGAAGAGGGGGAGGGGACAAAAGTGAGCGACCAAGACCATACGGTGCGACGCGGCTGGCTGAGGAATGGCAACCCACCCGGGGACCCACGCACCGCGCCCCGCTGCGGCGCCAAGACCCGCCTGGGGCATCCCTGTCGCGCGCCCAAGGTGCACGGGCGCAAACGCTGTCGCATGCATGGCGGGAACAGTACCGGGCCGAGAACGCCCGAGGGGTTGGAGCGGAGTCGCAAGGCCGGCTGGAAGCACGGGGCCCGGTCGCGGGAAGTCCGCGAAATGCTCGCCGAGAACCGGCAGCGGTGGCGCGCGCTCAAGGACATGCTGCGCGACAGCAGCTCCCGCTGACCGCAGAGACGGGTACTCATCAGGGGTTCTATCGCCGTGGTGTGGATCAGTCCCTTCGACAATGAAACATTCACGCGCTCGCAAACTGGACATACATGCACATGAGCCCGGCTGCGCCCGAAGCGGTGATCAGACACCTCGACGACGCGAATCGAAAGTCGCTCGAAAATAGTGGAGAGATTTACGCAGACTGTCGATGACGAAGAACGTTGCCCGGCTGCGCCAGCACGTCGAAAAGCTGGGGCGTGGCCGTCGGGTTGGGACCATCGTCAGACGTGAGATAGACGGTCGGCGTCGCAGTGCGCGGCATGCGCCAGACCGTGTGGTCTTTGGTGTCGAGCAGAAACGGGAACGGCGCAACGTGCGCGAGGACGAACGCTCGAGGGCCAGCACGTCAGCAGGTCTCTGGTCGAGTCGAGCTTGATTGTGGAAGCCATCGCGAAATCGCAGCGGTCGGCGGGATGTTTCGCTAGACTGAGTGAATCCTGAGGAGAGGCAGTCCATGCGTGTGAGGTCCCAGTTGTCGATCGCCCTGTTCGTGGCCGCCCTCACCGCGCCGGCGCTGGCGCAGAACGTGCCCGTGGTGAAGCTCCCACCGTCGCCAGCCGGCCAGTCCGCCGTTCAGCTGGGCGGCGCGGCCTACAGGGACGGAAAGTGGGTGGTCGTCGACTACGGCCGTCCGCTGCTGCGAGGCCGCAAGGACATTTTCGGCAGCGGAGCGGACTACGGCAAGCTGGTGATGGATGACACCTCCATCTGGCGCGCCGGCGCCAACGACACCACGCGCCTGACCACCCAGGTGCCGCTCCAGATTGGCGGCAAGACCGTCCCGCCCGGTGTGTACAACGTCTTCGTCGATCTCAAGCCAAGCGCCTGGACTCTCGTGCTCAACACCCAGCCGGTGCAGGAGAGGTTCGATCCCGACGAGAAGGTCCTGCTATATGGAGCCTACAACTACAACGCGAAGTTCGACGTCCTGCGCGCCCCGATGACGGTGAAGGCGAGCGACGTCTCGGTGGAGCAGTTCACAATCGGATTCGTCAACGTCGGCGATACCCGCGCCACGATGACGATGGCGTGGGAGAAGACAGTGGCAACGGTGGACGTTGCCATCGCAAAGTAGCCCTACCCGCGCCCGAGCAGAATCGGCAGGAAGATCAGGGCGAAATAGACGCTCTGCGTCGAATGCACCGCGATCCCCATCCAGGTGCTGTGAAAGCGCTTCGTCGGCAGCGCGAAGAGCAGAACCGGACTATCGGACGCTCGATTTGGATCGCGACGTGGTTGCCGCCGACATCACCGACAACGGACTGATCACGGCCATTGATCCGAACCTGGAACGCTTCTTCGCGCGTGGGGGCAAGCTGATTCAGTCCACGATGGATGATCAGCAGATCTCGCCCCACAACAGCATCAACTGGTCCAAGACGGTCACGGACCGACTGGGCGGGCCGAGCGCGGTGAGCCGATCGTACCGGCTATTCATGGCGCCCGGGATGATGCACTGCGGCGGCGGCGAGGGACCGAATCAGTTCAACCCGATGGCAGCGCTCGAGCGGTGGCGCGAGTCGAACGTGGCCCCAGATGCGATCATCGCGAGCCACGTATCGGGCGGCGTCGTCGATTCGACGCGTCCGTTGTCCGTACCCCCAGGTGCCACCTACAAGGGCACCGGCAGTCCCGGCGACACCCCCGACTACGTCTGTGCGGTGCCGTAGGTGACCTCGGTCTGCTCGCCGGTTCATCCCGCGCCGCGGGACGCACCCGGCTGGTGTTGGTGTCGGTAGGACGCAGTGCAGCTGGACGGCGATTGACGCCTCACGTCGCCGTTGGTGAGGCCCTCGATCCGTCACGATCCCAAAGCTTTCAATGTCTTCGGATGAGAACGCCGACCCCGAAGGCACACCAAGGTCAGCCGTCATATAATCCCGCGCCGTTGGCCCCCGCTCATCTGGGCCAGCATCTCGTGTACGCCCCGACTGGCGGCAGACGCTGAGCTCAAGCACAGTCCGTTGTTCTGGCTCAAACGATACACCCTCGTTAATTTCGAAATTAGCGAACGTCGCGCCGGGCATGCCGGCAGACGGACCCGCGACGGCGGACCAGGGCACCTCAGCTGACCGTGAGCCGAACCGCGCGCGCTTGCCGCAGTCACCAGTGCCATGAATCCCCTGGAACGTCAGATCCTGGTCCTGCTCTGCGGCTTCCCTGGTCCGCCCGGTCCGACCGTTGCGCCCTTGTTCCCCGATCAGCCCGTCATGGAGATCATGCCGACGGGTCAGTCCGGTCAGTCCACCGCTCTGGAATCCGGTGCGCAGGCGCACCGCCCCCCGCTGCGGCGCCAAGACCCGCCTGGGGCATCCCTGTCGCGCGCCCAAGGTGCACGGGCGCAAACGCTGCCGCCTGCATGGCGGGAACAGCACCGGGCAAGGACGCCAGAGGGACTGGAGCGCAGTCGCAAGGCGGGCTGGAAGCGACGGGGGCGCGATCGCGGGAGGTTCGTGAACTGCTGGCCGAGAACCGTCAGCGGTGGCGCGCCCTAAAGGAACTGCTACGCGATAACAGCTCTCGGTGACTGTGGAAGGCACCTTCCTGATTCACCGACTGAGGGTAGGCGACACCGTAACTGCCCCAAGCGACTCCGATGAAGTTGACGGTGTAGCCGTTCGGCTACGTGGAGCTAGATCCCTTATTCGGCGGCAGCGGACCGTTCATCGCGCTCGTCTCCGCGGGTTCAACTCCGCAGCTTCATGTTCCGCGGGATCGCCATTTGCTGGCTGTCCTACCAGTTGGTCCGGGACGCGCACGGCGGCATTCAGAACTGCGGCGTCCTAAATTCGATCCTTCCTGGCTCACGCTGCAGCCGCCGCTTGCCGTCAACGCGGCCGACGGCCGGCAAGCGGAACGACCAGAGGTGAATGTCCGTCGGAAGTCCATGTTGCTCTATTGAGGCGTGACGTACCAGAGCGATCGGCACGGCACGAGGTGCGAGTGGACCCATAGTGGACCCATGGTCGTTCTGAGGCGGATTCCTCAACGGGTAAATCGCGAGAAACGCTTTGAAATAAGTGGTGACCCGGGCGGGGATCGAACCCGCGACCCTCTGATTAAAAGTCAGATGCTCTACCACTGAGCTACCAGGTCTGAAAGAGGGGACTGCCAGTTTACTACGCGACCGCCAAACGCCTTACAGAGATCTTCTGTCCCAGCGCTGACAGCGCCAGCTCGACGCCCAGTTCCGCCGTCGTATTGCGGATGTCCAGCGTCGGGTTCACCTCGACCAGGTCGAGCGACGTCAGCCGCCCTGAGTCGGCCACGATCTCCATCACCATGTGCGCCTCGCGGTAGTCGAGGCCGCCCTTCACCGGCGTGCCCACGCCAGGCGCGATGCCGGATCGCACACGTCCATGTCGAACGAGACGTGGATCCCCGCCGTGCCGTTCGACGCCAGCGCAACCGCCTGTTCGACGACGGTGGCGATGCCCTGGCGATCGATGTCCTTCATCGTGAAGACGTGGACCCCGGACGCGCGCACGAGCTCCTTTTCGCGCTCGTCGAGGTTGCGCACGCCGATGAGCACGGTGTGTTCGGGGCAGGACCGTCGGGCAGAAGCCCGCCGATGTTCGACAGCTCGTGCGGCTCCGGCCCGAGCAGCGCCGCCAGCGGCATCCCGTGCACGTTGCCGCTCGGCGACGTCGCCGGCGTGTTCATGTCGCCGTGCGCGTCCACCCACAGCAGACCGATCGGGCAGCCCGGCCGACTGCGCGCGCGAACGCCGCTGCCGCGGCCACCGAGCCGGCACCGATGCTGTGATCGCCGCCGAGCACGATCGGCACGGCGCCGGCACTCGAGCGACGCGAGCGAGGTCGCGTAGAGGTCCGAACAGACCCGCGCGATCTCGTCGATGTACTTCCGGTCCGTGATGCCCGGCGTCCAGCGTCTCGCGCACCGGCACGAGCGATGTTGCCCTTGTCGATGACACCGGAATCCCGAGGGCACGCGAGTCGCTCCCCAAGCCCGGCGATGCGGAACGCCGACGGCCCCATGTCGACGCCGCGCCGGCCGCCGCCGAGATCGAGCGGAACGCCGATGATGTGAACCGCGGGCCGATCATGCATCGTTCACCGTCGCCCTTGACGCGTAATGCCGAGATGCCTTCGCCCGACGGCGTCACGATCGACGTGAACATCCGCGGGTCGTTCTGGATCGCCGAAAGGAAGTCGGTCATCTCGTTCTTCTTGTTCACGACGTTGTGCGCGAGGAAGAGCCCGCGCGGATCGGCAGGCGCGGAAACACCAGGTCGAGGAACCGCTTGTAGTCGCGCTTCCACGCGTCGAGGAACACGAAGTCGAACGTCGCCCTGCAGCTTCGGGATCTCCTTGAACGCGTCGCCAGGCACCACCGTGACGATGTCGGAGAGCCCGGCGCTTGCGGATGTTCTCGGCCGCGGTCTTCGCGCGCGCGGGGTCGTATTCGATCGACGTGAGGTGACCGCCGGTCTGCCGCAGGCCCGAGTCCGATCCAGATCGCCGAGTAGCCGTTCGCGCCGCCGATCTCCAGCGCGCGTGTCGCGCCGCTCGACGCAACCATCACGCGCAGGAACCGACCGTCCTCTTCGGAGACCGCCAGCAGGTCGGTGTCGGCGCTCTTGATCTGCTGCATCAACTTCTGCACGTCAGGTGATCACGGACGGAGTGTCGGACGCCGGTCTGCTGACGCGCTAGAGGCGACACGACGTCAGGCGCCGCTATGCCGACATGCGACGAACGCAGCGGCTAGGAGACCGGACGAAGCGAGCCATGCGGATACCTGCCGGGCAGTGGCGCGGCCGTCCGCGACGCAGTCGGGAATGCCGACGCCGCGAAAGCCGCTGCCGGTGATGAACAGACCGGGATGCGACGACGAGTTCGCGCTCGATCGACGGCGAGCCGATCGAGGTGCCCGACCTCGTGCTGCGCGTTCGCGCGTTCTCCCAGCGGTAGATGCGCGTGAACAGCGGGTCGCCGGTGATGCCGATCAGCGGACGCATCGCGTTCATCGCCGTGGCGATCATCTCCGCGTCGGTCTGTCTCGAGGCCTCGGGATCGCGTGCGCCGCCGAGAAACGCGCGAAGCAGCACGTGGCCGTCGGGCGCGCGGTTCGGCCATTTCGACGACAGCCAGGATCCGGCCATGATGCCGGTCTTCTCGACGCGCGGCACGACGAAGCCGGAGCCGTTCAGCGGATGCGCGATCGCCTCGCGCCTGAACGCCAGGGCCACGGTCGCCGCCGACGCGTACGGAATGTCGCCGCAGAGCCGCGCCAGCGCCGGTGCCGGCATCGCGCAGGATCGTCGCCGTCAGGCAAACGCCGGCGTCGCGACGACAACGCGACGGGCGCTGAACGCCTCGCCCGCTCGCGCTCTGCGACGCGGAACAGCGCGCCGTCGAACGACAGCGTCGTCGACCGCCGTGTTCTTGCGGACGGAGTCCGCCGGAAGCGCCGCCTCGAGCGCGTTGACGAGTTCGCTCAGCCCGCCCGGCAGCGACTTGAAGCGCCGTCCTTGGCGACGGGCGCATCGCTGCGGCTGCGACCGGAACGCCGCGCAGCAGGCTGCCGAAGCGCTGCCTCGGTCTCGGGAAATCGCGGGAACAGCGCGCGAATGGACAGACGGTCGACGTCGCCGGCGTGAATGCCGGCGAGCAGCGGTTCGGCGAGGTAGGTCGACTGCCTCATTGCCGAAGCGGCGCCGCATGAACGACGCCAATCGACTCGTCGCCGGCATCCGTCCGCCGCGGCACGAACATCTCGATGCCCATGCGGATCTTGCCGGGCCACGAGAACAGCCGCGTCCTGATGAATGGTCCCCACTCGGTGGGAATCCCCATCACCGACGCGGCGGGAAGCGGCGTGCAGGCGCCCGCCGCGCTGAATGAACGCCAGGCGCGGGAGTTTGGTCGGGACCAGCCGCGCGCCGAGTCCGAGCTTCCTGGCACAGCTTGATGCCGTCGGGCTTCTGGATCAGCAGTGCGTCGGGTCCGCCGTCGACGTTGAAGCCGTCCACCTGCTTCGCTGAAGACGACGCCGCCCACGCGCGGCGCCAGCCTCGAGCAGGGTGAACGGGATCTTCTGCTGGTGCAGTTCGTACGCGGCCGCCAGCCCGGCCATGCCGCCGCCGACGATCGAGAACCTGCGAGCGTGACACTCACCGCTCGATCATAGCCGGTCGCGAACCAGCGATTCGAGCAGGCTGATGAAAGCAGGGGAGTCGTTGAGCGACGCGGTCCGCCGGAGGGTCGCTCCAAGGCTCGCCGCCACCTGTGACGCCTGGACGTCGATGTCGAACAGGATTTCCGTGTGATCGCAGACGAACCCGATCGGCACAATCAGGAATCGTCGGATCCCCTGTGCCGGCGCGGTGCCGAATGAGTTCACCGAGATCGAGTCCGATCCACGGCTCCGGTGTGCGCCCGGCGCTCTGAAACGCGCGGTGATAGCGGACCACGCCTGCTCGCGCTGCAACGCCGCGCGCCGTCTCGGCCACTTCGTTGGCGTAACGGTCGCCCGCCGCGATGACCCGTATCGGCAGGCTGTGCGCCGTGAAGATCACGTCCTCGTCCGCCTCGGGCTTCGCCTCGCGGACGCGCTCGGCGAACGCCTCGAGGAGCAGCGGATGTGCGTGATACGACTCCACCGGGACGAGTGTCGTGTCCGGCGGCATCGCCGCCTCCGCAGCCTCGAAGTACTTCGCCACGCTAAGCGAGGAAAACTGAGGCGCGAGCGGAATGGCGACGACCCGATCGACGTTCGCCCTGACCAGATTCAGAATCGCGTCCGTCAGGAACGGGTGCCAGTTGCGCATGCCGACAGCTACCGGCGTCTCGGCTCCGAGGCGCGCCTGCAGTGCCGCCGCCTGCGCCAGCGTCAACTCGGTGAGCGGCGACCGTCCGCCGATCGCCTCGTAGTTGTGCCGCATCTCCGCGATCAGTTCGGGAGACGCCGGACGTCCGCCGCGGACCAGCCGCAGGTACTCCGGCATCTCGTCCAGCGAGGACGGGGTGCCGTGCGCCATCAGCAGGACGCCGGTCATCGCACCGTGCGCTGGTGGACGTAGCGCGCGAGCGCCTGGACGTGTTCGAGCGGCGTCGGCGGGAGAATGCCGTGGCCGAGATTGAAGATGTGACCCGGGCCGTCCGCCAGCCCGCGCCAGCACATCGTCGGCGCCGGCGAGCAGCCGGTCGATCGGGCCGAGCAGCAGCGTCGGATCGAGGTTGCCCTGGATCGCGCGGTCGAGGCCGATGCGCTCCCAGGCTTCGTCGAGCGGCGTGCGCCAGTCGGCGCCGATCACGTCGCCGCCGGCCTCGCGCATCTCGGCCAGAATCGACCAGGTGCCGACGCCGAAGTGGATCGTCGGCACCGACGACTTCGCCGAGACGATCTCGAAGATGCGGCTGGTGTGCGGCAGGATGAACTCGCGGTAGTCGCGCGCGTTCAGCGCGCCGACCCACGAATCGAACACCTGGACGACGTCGACGCCGGCCTCGATCTGCGCGACCAGGTATTCGCCGATCACCTCGGCAAACAGCGCGCAGAGCCGATGCCACGACTCCGGATGGCCGTACATGATCGCCTTGGTCTTGGCGAAGTTGTTCGAGTGGCCGCCTTCGATGGCGTACGACGCGAGCGTGAAAGGGGCGCCGGCAAAGCCGATCAGCGGCATGCGCCCGTTCAGCTCGACCTGAATCTGGCGGATGGCCTGCAGCACGTGCGCGAGCGCTTCGCGCGATTCGAACGGCCGCAGCCGCTCGATGTCGTCGTCGCCGCGATCGGGTTCTCGATCTGCGGTCCCTCGCCCCGGATGAAGTCGAACCGGATACCCATCGGCTCGAGCGGCAGCAGCAGGTCCGAGAAGAGAATCGCGGCGTCGACGTCGATGCGCCGGACCGGCTGCATCGTGACTTCGGTCGCGAGGTCCGGAGTCCGGCACAGTTCGAGCAGGGAGTAGCGCTCGCGCAGCGCCCGGTATTCCGCCATGTAGCGGCCGGCCTGGCGCATGAACCAGACGGGGGTGGCATCGACGGGTTGACGGCGGCAGGCGCGGATGAAACGGAAGTCTTCGCGGTTCAGTGTGTCACCTTGAGCAGGGTGGGCGAGGCCGACCAGGTCCTCGAGCCAGAGCGGCTTGAACTTGAGCTCGGCGCCGAGCTGGCGAAGCTCGGCCGACACTGCTCGTCGAGGAAGTAGTCGCCGGTGACGATGGCGACCGGCGTGCGGCGCTGTCCTTCCGGCCCGCAGCCGTCGAGAAAGCCAAGGCCGTCGACCAGCGGCATGCGCAGGTCGAGGATGATGGCATCGGGCTGATTCTCGAGCTTCCGGAGGCCGGATTCGGCGTTATGGCCGTACGGACCGAAGCCTTCGAGCCGCAGCATCCGGGCAAATGTCTGCGTGACCGCCTCGTCGTCGTCCACGATGAGGATGGAGGCCATGGTTCCCGGGCCGCCATCTGCGCATTGTAACTGACGAAACGAGCGAACGGCGATGGCCCCGAAGAGCTGGACAACTCCATGTTACACTTCGGGGTTTCCTACCGTCAGTATCCAAATACTTGGAGGCGCTAGGTGAGCCCGATTCTGGTGCGGCCTGTCCGCGAACAACTCGAGCACGACCGCATTATCCGTCTGTTGCACGGCAAGAGCCGACGGCAAGTACGACGCCGGAATGAACCCTGGCGCCGAGCAGAACGCCCCGGTCGGGAGCGGCGCTTCGGCAGTCTTTCCGGACCTGGTGCTGCACTCGCTCGAGCGCGGGCGCCGGCTCGAGGCGATCGTCGAGGTCGAGACCGGCGAGTCGGTGAACCACCTCGAAGCGCTGGCCGAGTGGGCGCATTTCGCCCGAGCTTCGAACCGCGTTTCACCTGTACGTGCCGTCCGGCATGGTCGATGTCGCGCGTCGCCTCTGCGAGGACAATCAAATCGCGGTCACCGAAGTCTGGAGCTACCACAGCGTCGGCGACGATGTGCGGTTCACGCTGATTCACCGGTCCAAGGAAGCACCGGTCCTGGCGCCGGCGCCGCCGGACGTCGAGCAGCCGCCAGCGCGCCGCGTCTCCCCGCCAAAGCGCAAGATCGGCAGCACGGCGGCCAAGCGGCCGCGGCCAAGCGGGCCGAGCCGAAGGGGCCGCGAGCCGAAGTCCAAGCGACCGGCGGCACGTGCGGCCAAAGCGGCTGCGCCCCGGCGCAAGGCGCTCCGGTAGCAAGAAGACGGCCCGGCCGCAGAAACGCAAGTAACGCGTGCCTGTCCGTCCGGTTTTCCCGCGACAAGCGCGGCTACGAGTACGTTTACCTGGTCCACACGCCGACGCGGCGCGGCAAGCCGGGCCGCGCGCGCGTCCTCTACTGGTACCGGACCCCTCCTGGCGTCCGGATCGGCCGCAAGCCGTTCGATCGAAGAAGTCCAGCGGACGCTCGAGCGGCAGAACCCCGGCGTCGCGTTCGACTGGGAGGCGATCATCACCACGCCCGATGCCTCCTCCCGACATGACCGAGTTCTGGCGCGAACGTCGCCGCGCGGAGAAGGCGGCGCGCCAGGAGCGTCGCGCGATGGAGGCCGAGGACGGCGGTCGTGGCCGCGCCGAGTTGTCGGCGACGGCGCCGGTCGACGACGTCGAGCGCTGACGCGATTCTGGCCGTTCGAGGCAGCGCGACCGGCCGCGCGACAGCCAGGACGAGCTGGTCGGCGTGCAGGCTGAGCCGCGCGATGCCGCTACCGTCGACAGACCGCGGTCGGCGGCGCCGCAGACGGACGGCCAGACGTTCGAAAAGCGTCGGCGCCGCCGAGGTGGTCGCCGCCGCGCGAGCAGCGCGGGACGTGCGGCAGAGCCACTGGGCCGAGGCGCCGCGGGCTGACGAGCTCGCCGGAGGCGATCGGCGCGCAGGCGGCTGAACGCGACCGGATGGCCAATCCGAACGACGACGATCGGCGTCTGAAGAGGAGTAGCCGCCGCCGAAGGCGTGGCATAATTCAAGTGCTATGACTCTGAAACTGAATGGGTTCTGGTCGTCGGCGCTCGTCGGTGCTGCTGGCCGCCGGCCTCTCCGCGCAAACGCCCGCACGGCCCGGCTCAGGACCCGAGTCAGCCGCCCAACGTTCAGAGTCCAGATCGACGCGGTCACGATGGACGTGATCGTCAAGGACGACCAGGGCCGCTTCGTTCCGGACCTGAAGAAGGACGAGTTCGAAGTCTACGAGGACGGCGTCAAGCAGGACATCTCGTCGATGACGCTCAGCCACGGCGGCCGCGTGTCGAACCTGCTCGAAGCGCCGCCGCCGCCGCCGCCGGAAGGCATCATCCTGCCGCCGGTTCGCAAGGTGCAGGACACCTCCGGCCGCATCTTCCTGTTCTTCGTGGACGACCTCCACCTGCAGTTCCAGAACACGGGACGCGTGCGCGAACTGTTCAAGAAGATCGGCAAGAACCTCGATTCACGAAGGCGATCTCTTCGGCATCGTCTCGAGCGGACCGTCGTCGATCTCGATCGACATGACCTACGACCGCAAGCGGCTCGACGAAGCGATCAACAAGATGACCGGCGGCGGGCTCAAGCCGAGCGAGATCATCAACACCGGCACCGGCAGCGAAGGGCCGACCGAACTGCGCTACCAGGCACACGTGGCGTTCTCGACGATGCAGGAAGCGCTGGAGAATCTCGAGAAGGTGCACAACCGCCGCAAGGCGCTGGTGTGGGTGAGCGAAGGCTACGACTTCAACCCGTTCCAGGATTCGCGCCTCGGTCTGCGCGATCGGCAGCTCGCCGTTCCTGCAGAACCAGTCGAACGTCATGACGAACAACCCGGACAACGGCGACGGCAGCACCATCGAGCCAGCCCGACTCGATGGTCGCGCCAGCAGAAGCAGAGCGAAACGTTCAGCGACGCCGAACTGACGTTCGAACTCGGCGAGATCACGCGTGCGGCCAACCGCGCCAACACGACGATCTACACCATCGACCCGCGCGGCCTGGTGGCCGGCTCCGACATCGACGAGCAGGTCGATCCGACCGAGTGGGGCAACTACGTGCGGAAGTCGCAGGACAGCCTGCGCGTGCTGGCCGAGGAGACCGGCGGCGTCGCGGTCGTCAACATGAACGACTTCGACAAGGCGCTGAAGAACATCGACGCGGCGAGCAGCGACTACTACGTGCTCGGCTACTACTCGAGCAATCCGGACGCGACCAAGCGCCGCCGCCAGCTCGAGGTGAAGGTCACGCGCAAGGGGCTGGACGTGTTCTCGCGCAAGGAATACGTGCTGCGGGCGCCTAAGCCCGCCGCGCCGACCGCCGTGCCGAAGCCGTAGCCGGCGCGTCCGCTCCGCTTTCGCCATTCTCGCCACGCCACGGCCGGGCAGCGCGCGGCTTGTTCCCAGCCGCCTCCATCCGCTCGGCCGCTTCTTCCAGATACAGCTCGTCGATATCCGAGCCGATGAAATTCACGCCGAGCCGGGCGCACGCGACGGCCGTGCTCCCGAGCCCGGTGAACGGATCCATCACCGTCTCGCACGTTCGACAGCCCGTGCAGGCGGATGCACTGCTCCGGCAGCTTCGCCGGGAAGGTGGCCGGATGCGGCCGGTCGCGATCGCGGCGCTGAATCGTCTCGTACGGGATGAACCACGTGTTGCCGCGGCAGCGGACGCCTTCGGCGCCCGCCCGCCAGCGGCTGATGTTCGACTGGTCCTGATAGGGGACGCCGAGCGCCAGCCGATCGAGCCTGCGTGGCTCCGCCCGGCGTGAAGTGGAAGACGAACTCGTGACAGTCGTTCAGGTAGCGGTCGCTGTTGATCGGCTTGTAGTGGCCGACGGCGAGGTCGCGCGTGAGCCCGGCGGCCGCGCCGGTCGACGCCTGCTCGATGGCGATCGACTTGACCCAGTGAATGATGTTCTGGAGCCGCAGGTGCGGTCGCGCCGCCTGCGCGACGTCGAGCGCTGTCCACGGGTCGGATGGCCGGGTTCCGACGTTCAGAAACAGCGACCCTTCCGGCTTCAACACGCGTGCGGCCGCGGCGACCCACTCGCCGGTCCACTGCAGGTACTCGTCCTGGCCGAGCGTGTCCTGGTACGTGTTGTAGCGGATGCCCAGGTTGTAGGGCGGCGAGGTGACGATGACGTCGACGCTCGCGTCGGGCAGGCTGCCAAACAGCTCGCGGCAGTCGGCGAGGTAGAAGCGGCCTTCTGCGTCGGTTTTCCGTACGTACGACGTGTGTGTGGGTTCACAGTGATGCCCATGGGTTCGCTGAGCTTTTCGGCTGTGGGCGGATTGTACGTTACGGCGTGCGCGGAAGTACAGCAGGCAGGACGGTCGGCGATCGCGGGCCATGGCCCGGAGAGGCAGGCGGGCGCTAGGACGCCTTGTTCAGGCGCAGCGGCGAACGTTGCGCCGGCGGTCGGCCGCGACCGTGTGGTTCCGGCGATGCCCGTGGCTCGCGCAGCCCTTGCCCTTCTCTTCGACGTACGTGACCTCGCGACTCGTCGCCACTTCGCGATAGCGACCGACGACGCACCCGCAGGTCAGCGTGGTGAAGCCGAGCAAGCGAACCAGACTCATAGTCGCCCTCGTCCGGATCGCGGCCATGTCCCGCGTCGACATCCGGCTGCATCGCCAGATTCGTCGCAGTTCTGTGTCAGCAAGCCGTGTACCGATGGGCTCGCTATCGCGATCGTCACGCGTGATTATCGATTGTTGAACGGTTGAGCCGAGGATGCAGCGAACTGCAAAATCTTTGTGACACGCGCTCGTGGATCCGACAGGTTGGATTGAGAGTCGCGCAATAATTTCAGAATCGTGAGTGACCAGCTTCACTGCAGCGTGTCCAGATCGGACCGACACGAGTGGCTGTCGTTCCGCGATCCGGCTCTCGTGCTGCAGGCGGATTCGCTCGACGCCGTTCGGCCGACGCATCGCCGACGTCGAGCAACTGACACGCGACCGCGGACTCCACGCGGTCGGGTTCGTCACCTATGAGGCGGCCGGCGCATTCGGACTGGCCGTCGCCGACCGGCGAGACGGACCTGCCGCTCGCCTGGTTCGCTCTCTACGAGCCGGCGAACGTCGACCCGGTCAGGCCCGCCGGAGCGGACAGGCGCCTACACGCTTGGCGCCGCTCGCGCCGTCGATCGATCGTGCGCAGTTCGACGCGCGCGTTCGCCCGCATCAAGGAGCATCTGGCGGCAGGCGACACCTATCAGGTGAATTACACCTTCCGCATGGAAGGCGCGTTCGAGGGAGATCCGCGAAGCGCTCTTCGCCGATCTCGTGCGCGTCGCAGCGAGGGCAGTACGCCGCCTTCCTCGACCTCGGGCGACCTGGCGATCTGCTCGGCGTCGCCCGAGCTGTTCTTCGAGTTGCAGGGGCATGGACATCCGTCGCCCGGCCCATGAAGGGCACCGCGAGGCGCGGCCGAACGCTGGAGGAGGACCGGGCCGCTGGCGCGGCGCTGGCCGCGTCGGCGAAGGAGCGCGCCGAAAACGTGATGGTCGTCGACATGATTCGCAACGACCTCGGACGGGTCGCCGATGTCGGCATCGGTCGAGGTGTCCGGAACTGTTCACCGTCGAGCGTTATCCGAACGTCTGGCAGATGACATCGCTCGTCAAGGCGCGGATCGCTCGCTCCGCTCGACGAGATCTTCGCGGCCCTGCATCCCTCGGCGTCGGTGACCGGCGCCCCAAAGGTGCGAACGATGGAACTGCTCGCGGACCTGGAGTCGGGGCCGCGAGGCATCTACACCGGCGCGGTCGGCCACGTGCCGCCCGACGGTCTGGCTCGCTTCAACGTCGCGATTCGAACGGCGGTGATCGACCGGCAGACGCCGGCACGCTGTCGTTCGGCATCGGCAGCGGCATCGTCTGGGATTCGGAGGCCGGCGCGGAGTACGCCGAGTGCCTGCTCAAAGGGCGCGGTGCTCGGCAGGCGGCCCGTCGCGTTCGAACTGCTCGAGACGCTGCGGTGGACCCCCGGACGAGGGTTACTACCTGCTCGACCGGCACCTCGCGTCGGCTGCGGGAGTCCGCCGAGTACTTCGGCGTGCCGATTCGGCGAGGCGGAGGTGCGACGCCGACGCTGGACCGGGCCGTCGCGGGCGCCGACGCGCCGATGCGCGTCCGGCTGCTGGTCGATAGCGACGGCGCGCGTCCGACGAAGAGCACCGACCGCACGTGCCGGCGCCGGGCCCGTGCAGAGTCGCACTCGCCGCCGATCCGATCGATGCCGTCGGACGTCTTCCTCTTTCACAAGACGACCAACCGCGGCGTCTACGACGCGCGCGCGCACGGCAGTCGCCGCGTGCGACGAGGTGCTGCTGTGGAACCGGACGCGGCGAGGTCACCGAGGCGACGACCGCGAACCTCGTGGCGGAGATCGATGGCGTCCGCGTGACGCCGCCGGTCAGCGTGCGGACTGCTGGCCGGCACCTGCCGCGCCGAGATGCTGGAGGCGGGGGAGATCACGGAGTCGGTCATCAGCGTGGACGACCTGCGCCGCGCGACCCGCCTGTGGCTGATCAATTCGGTCCACGGCGCGCGGCCGCCGAACTGGCGCCGGGTTGATCAGGCCGCTGAAAGCGTGCAGGACGATCAGTCCGTGCTGGCGATGACCCGGCTGGCGTCGTCGAACGGCACCTCGCGATGGCAGTCCTGATCGTCGCGGTGCGACCGGTGTGGCCGGCCCAGACAGCCGGAGGCCGTGGCGGGCCTGCTGCGGATGCCGGCGGTGAAGGCGGCGCTCGAGTCGGCGCGGGCCAGCGAACCGCGGACAATCGACGGATCAGGTTCGCTTCTGCGAAGTGCCGGCGCCGCCGTTCAACGAGGCCGCCCGAGCCGACCTGCTGCAGCGCGCGTTCATCGCGGCTCGGACTGCAGAACGTGCGCATCGACAAGGCGGGAAACGTCATCGGCGATCGGCCCGGCGCGACGCCGCGTCCGCGCGTCGTGATCGCGGCGCACCTCGACACCGTTTTCCCGGAAGGCACCAACGACAAGGTCGACCCGGAGCGCGAACGTGCTGCGCGGACCGGGCATCGGCGACAACTGCCGCGGACTCGCCGTGCTCGTGGCGATCGCCCGGGCGATGAACGCAGGCGCAGGGTCAGAACGCCGGGCACGGTCACCTTCGTCGCCAACGTCGGCGAGGAAGGACTCGGCGATCTGCGCGGCGTGAAGGCGCTGTTCGGCGACACCCTGCGCGGGCAGATCGATCGCTTCGTCGTCGATCGACAACGCCGGCCTGTCACATCAGCGCCATCGCGGTCGGCAGCCATCCGCTACCGGGTCACGTTCAAGGGACCCGGCGGGCACAGCTTCGCGGAGTTCGGCACGCCGAACCCGGCGAACGCGCTCGGGCGCGCGGTGGCGAGGATCGCCGAATTTCAGCGTGCGCGGCCAGCCCGAGAACGACCTTCAACGTCGGGCAGGATCGGCGGCGGCACGTCGGTGAACGCGATTCCGTCCGAGGCCTGGATGGAGGTGGACCTGCGGTCGTCGGACGCGCGCAGCACTGGCCGAACTCGAGGCGCGGTTTCAACGCGCGGTGGACAGCGCGGTCGCCGAGGAGAACGCGCGGTGGGGCGCACGCCGGGCGTGATCACGGTCAGCAAGGAGCTGGTCGGCGAACAGGCCGGCCGGCGCGACGTCGCCGTCGGCGCCGATCGTGCGGACGGCAGCAGGCTGTGGCGCGCGCGCTCGGGCTCGGTCGCGCAGCCCTCGGAGTCGTCGAGCGACGCGAACCTGCCGATGAGCCTCGAGCATCCCGGCCATTGCGATCGGCGGAGGCGGAGAGGCCACCGGGTCGCACTCGCGAAGCCGAGCGGTTCGACAGCACCGATTCGTGGCAGGGGACGCAGAACGCCGTGCTGTTGACGATCGCGCTGGCGCAGAAGTAAGCGCTGCTCGGCAGGAGTCCGTCCGATGACTCACGTGCCGCGTTGATGCCGGGACCAGTCGGCCTTTCAGCTCGTGTCCCGCCTCAATCTGGCGAAGCGCTCCAGATCGATCGCGCGCTGACGCGCCGCTTGCCGCCGTCGCGATCCACACCCGCCACGACGAACAGCAGGTGCACCGCGCCGACAGCCGACCCAGTCGATCGCGACCGGGCCCGATCAGCGCGGCCGGAACGACGTTGAGCAGCGTGGCGACCCAGAAGAACGGGCGAGAACAGCGCGTCGATGCCGCCGCCTCCGAACGTGCGCCCGTAGGCCATGGCGGCGTGCTCCCACGCGGCGCTCCTCCGGATGGCTCTCGTAGAACACCTGCAGATAGCGGCCGACGCGCTCGACGCCGGTGTGCAGCGCGAAGATCACTTCGAACGTCGCGGCCAGCACGAGCAGCGGGAGCAGCGTCGCGACCGGCAGCGGCTGCCAGCGCGGCCGATCGCGATCGTCAGCGCGGCCCACAGGCCCAGCCCGACCACGAAGATCCAGTGCGCGGGCGGTGCCGCGCTCGCGGATGGTGTCGCGAAGCGCACTGTATTCTTCGAGTTCACGCGGTGTCATATGCGGACTGCCCGACGGCCGTGCCGATAACGGATTGCGACAGCGACGATTCGCCGTTTTGAACGGGACTCATTGTGGCACAGGAGTTGGTAAGGGCTGAGTTGACGGGATCGTGGCCGTAAGTGTTTTTGACGCGGAGACGATAAACCGCTTGCGCTCTAACAATTCCCTGCTATAATGGCCCTGCGCTTCCAGTAACTTACAGCCACGGGTCGCCAACGTGCATCAGAAAATCAAATTTCTGGATCGGTAGTCTTGTCGTCGCCAGCCTCGTCAGTTTCGGCACTCGCCCGGCCGAGGCGCAGACAACCGTCGCACGACAGCGAAGCGCACCACGCTCGTCGACGCACGGCGCGAGTCAAACCGACCGGCGTCCGCCGCCCGACCGGCTGTCGTCGCAAGCAGCGCTCCGCCATCGCGCGCGCCGTTGCCACCGCCCGCGAGATGGCCGACACGGTCACGCCGCGCTACAAGGTCGACGCGAGCGGCGACCTCGTTCCGGACCTGCGGGCCGCCGCCGCCATCATCTACAACCCCGAAACCAACGAGGTGCTCTGGGAAGAGAACTCGCAGGATCAGCGCTCGATTGCGAGCATCACCAAGGTGATGACCGCAACGGTGTTTCTCGAGAACAACCCGGACCTCACGCAGCCGGTCACCATCGTCCGCAGCGACGTCTACCAGGCGTCGACGACGAAGCTGCGGCTGAACGACAAGGTCACGACCGACGACCTGCTGCACCTGCTGCTGATCGCGTCCGACAACGCCGCGGCGCGTGCGCTGGCGCGGGTGTCGCCGCTACGGGTCGATCGGATTCATCCGCCGGATGAACGAGAAGGCCGCCGAACTGGGCCTCGAGAGCACGCACTACGCCGACCCGTCCGGTCTGCTGTCGGAGAACGTCTCGTCGGCCTACGACATGGCGCGGCTGATCACGCACGCGTCGAACGACGAGCGCATCGGCTCGATCATGCGCACCCCCGAATACACGGTGCACGCCGCCAGCGCGGCGACATCACGTTCCACAGCACGAATCACCTGCTCGGTCGGGCAGACGTCGAGGTTCGTGCCGGGAAGACCGGGTTCATCTCGAAGGCAGGCTACTGCCTGGCGACGCTGCTGCGGCTGCCGCAAGGCGGGCAGGAGGTGGCGGTCGTCGTGCTCGGCGCGCGCTCGAACGCCGGCCGGTTCATGGAGACGCAGAATCTGTTCAACTGGCTCTCGGCGAAGGCGTCCACGGTCTTCGCCACGCGCGCGCCGCTCGGCATCACGCAGCAACAGCAGTAACAGCCCGCAGATAGACTCGAGGCCACGACGCTCAGGGCAACCTGATTGCGTCGTGGCCTTTATTCATCGAGATCGATCGCGAGTCCGCCGCACCGCCTGGCGACTCGTCAACCTATCCGGCGTAGCCGCGCTGCATGCGCGGCGGCATCGAGCGGCAGCGTCGCGATCGAGTCCACCGACACCATCACCGGACGCGTGGCGCCCCGCGCGTCGTACGCCTTGAGGTACCGCCGGCAGACGTCGCAGCCGTAGACGCGGTACCGGCCGTCGCGCGTCGCGAACGAGGTGACCAGCGACCGGTCGTCGTTGGCGCAGAACGGGCAGGTGTGCGGCGCCGTAGTTCCACTGCGCCGACGCAGCGTCCGCAAATCAGGCGGCGCTCGCCCGTCGGCGCGACGACCGCGAAATCGGGCTCCCAGCCGCAGACCGGGCAGTGGCCGTGCTGCCATCGCGCGAAGTCCGGGCGCGGCATCAGCGCCTCGGCGCAGCGCGCGAGGAACGGACGGATGGACAGCAGCAGCAGCATGCTCGAGCGACTCCGGTGCGCCCGGCGGAAGGCGCGGCGGGCGCGGGAGACGCCTCGACACCTGACGTCGCGACGATACCAGTTGGTGACCAGCGGTTCGAGCGCGTTGCCTTCGCGCGTCAGCGTCTGCACCTGCTCGTGGTCGGCGCGCTCGATGTGCCTGGAAGCGGTAGCAGGATGTCGGCGGTCTGCCGCAGCGTCAGCCGGAAGTCGCTCCAATCGAGCGGGATGTCGTCGAAGCGCACCGCCGGACGGCCGGCGGCCTGCTGCGCGGCGAGCCACGCGGTGTCGGGCTGAAGGCGCGGCAGCGGCACGCGTCCCTGCACCCGTCGCTGCACGTCGACGAGCGCGACCTGCATGATCGACGGCGTCGCGCCAGTTCCGGATTGGTCGGCCTTCAGTCTGTTTCAGTTCGACGATCTCGCGCGGTTCGGCGCGTGCGGGGCGCGGCGGACGCTCAGACACGTGGCGATTGTATCGTGCCTCGTCCGCGCTCGAAGGCGATCCGGCGGTTGATACAATGTGGCTCACGCATGGCGCTCCCTTCGCCCGCCGCCTCCCGCCGATCGGTCCTGATGATCGGTTCCGAAGCCTTACCCTTCTCCAAGACCGGCGGCCTCGCCGACGTGCTCGGTGCGTTGCCGCCGGCGATCGCGAGGCTCGGGTGGGACGTCACGCTCGTTCACGCCGCGATACCGGGGCGTGCACGCCGGCGAGTTTCGCGAGCACTTCTGGCTGACCGTCGGCGGGTACTACGCCGAGGTCAGCCTGTACGAAGCCCCGCTTGGCGACGGCGCGCGCGCGATGCTCGTCGATGCGCCGGCGATGTTCGATCGCGACTTCTTCTACGGCTACGGCAACGACGACTACCCGGACAACCCTCGCCGGTTCGCGGTGCTGGTCACGAGCCGCGCTCGAGTGGGCGCTTCGTCAGCCGCACGGGCCCGACATCGTCCACGCGCACGACTGGCAGGCGGGCCTCGCGCCGGTCTACCTGCGGTCGATGTACGCGCTGAACCCGACGATTGGCGGCGCGCGGTCGGTGTTCACGATTCACAACCTCGCCTACCAGGGCCGGTTCGACGCCTCGTGGATGCCGCAACTCGATCTGCCGTGGACGCTGCTACACCATGCAGCAGCTCGAGTTCTACGGGAGCCATGTGCTTCATGAAGGGAGGCGTCGTCAACTCGGACTACATCACCACGGTGAGCCCGAGCTACGCGCAGGAGATTCAGACACCTGAAGGCGGCGTGGGCTTCGACGGCGTCCTGCGATCGCGCAGCGATCGGCTACGTCGGCATCCTGAACGGCATCGACACGGCGCAGTGGAATCCGGCCGCCGACCGCATTCCTGCCGCAGCCGTTACAGCGCCGACGATCTGTCCGGAAAGCGCGCGGCGAAAGCCGCGGTGCTCGCCGAGTACGGCCTGCCGACCGACGATGCAACGATGGCACGTCCGCTCATCGCGATGATCTCGCGCATGGTCGATCAGAAGGGGTTCGACCTGATCGCCACGGCTGTCGCGAACGAACTGCCGTACCTCGATGCCAGCTTCGTGGTCCTCGGCACCGGTGAACCGCGCTACCAGGACATGTGGCGGTGGCTCGCGTCCGAGCACCCGCACCAGATCGGCGCGCGGATCGGGTTCGACGAAGGGCTGGCGCACCTCATCGAAGCCGGCGCCGACATGTTCCTGATGCCGTCGCTCTTCGAGCCCTGCGGACTGAATCAGATGTACAGCCTGCGCTATGGAACCGTGCCCATCGTCCGACGCGTCGGAGGATTGGCCGACACGGTGCCAGGACTACTGGCCGGGCCGGTTCGATGCGACCGGGTTCGTGTTCCACGACTACTCGCGAGTGGGCGCTGCTGGACACCATTCGTCGGCGCGCTCTGGGCTGTATCGGGACAATAGGGACGCCTGGCGGGCTCTGCAGGTGAACGGCATGGGGCAGGACCTTTCCTGGGACCGTTCAGCTCGCGAGTACGTCAAAATATACGAAGACGCGATTTCCAAGGGGAGACCTTAATGGCAGCCGAGAACGTGCAGACCTTTACCGACAGCGAACTTCGACCAGTCGGTGCTCCAGAGCGGACAGCCGGTACTTGTGGACTTCTGGGCGGAGTGGTGCGGCCCCTGCAAGCGGCTCGGCCCGACCATCGACCAGCTGGCGTCGGAGTACGCCGGAAAGGTCACGATCGGCAAGCTGAACGTCGATGAGAACCCGAACACGGCCATCAAGTTCCAGATCCGCGGCATTCCGGCGGTGCTGCTCTTCAAGGGCGGGCAGATCGTCGAGTCGGTCGTTGGACTCGCGCCGAAGGAAGATTTCAAGAAAGCCATCGACAAGCACATCTAATGAACACTCGTAACGTCATCGTCATTGGGTCCGGCCCTGCCGGACTCACGGCCGCGCTTGTATTCAGCGCGCGCGAATCTGCAGCCGCTGGTGATCGAAGGGCTCGAAGCCGGCGGGCAGCTCATGATGACGACGCTGGTCGAGAACTGGCCGGGCCATCGCGACGGCATCATGGGCCCCGACCTCATGACCGAGATGCGGGCGCAGGCGGAGAAGTTCGGCGCCGAAATCATCCAGAACCACGTCACCTCGGTGGACTGTGCGAGTCGCCGTTCACCGTCAAGACGGCTGACGCGGAGTACACCGCGCGGTCGATCATCATCGCCACCGGCGCATCGGCCAAGCTGCTCGGGCTTCCGTCGGAGCGGACGCTGATGGGGCACGGTGTGTCGACGTGCGCGACCTGCGACGGCTACTTCTTCCGCGGACAGGAGATCGCCGTGGTCGGCGGCGGCGACTCGGCGATGGAGGAAGCCAACTTCCTGACGAAGTTCGCCAGCAAGGTGACCCTGATCCATCGGCGCGACGTCGTTCCGCGCGTCGAAGATCATGCAGGACAAGGTGCGCGCGAACCCCAAGATCGACATCCGCACTCAACGCGATCGTCAAGGAGATCAAGGACACCGGGCAGGGCGAGGTGACCGGCGTGGTGCTCGCAGGACGTCGACACCGGCGCGCTCACCGAGATTCCGGTCGCGGGCGTGTTCGTGGCGATCGGCCACAACGCCGAATACGGCGCTGTTCAAAGGGTCAGCTCGAACTCGACGCGGACGGCTACATCGTGACCCGCGACGGCTCGAAGACGAACGTCGCCGGGCGTGTTCGCGTGCGGCGACGTGCAGGACCACATCTATCGGCAGGCGATCACCGCGGCCGGATCCGGCTGCATGGCGGCGCTCGACGCCGAGCATTATCTGGACGGCATCCCCGAGCATCTGCACACGTGAACGAGGGCGGGTAGGTCTGGTGGGGCGGGTCAGGCAGGTTAGGCGGGAAGGTCGGGTAGGCCGGTCTGGCAGGTAAGGCGGGCGGGCGAGCGAGTACGCCGAGTAGAAACCGCGCGTCAGATCGGCAGCGCTTCCCGACCCGCGAGACCGCCCCTCCTGACCTACCGCCCCTCCCGACCTACCCGACCCTCCCGACCTTCCTGACCGTACCCGCCCCTCCCGCCCTACCTGCCCTTTTCCAACTGCCACCGCAGGTGCGCCTTCACGGTCGGCCACTCGCCGTCGATGATGCTGTAGACACAGGTGTCGCGCAGCGTGCCGTTCGGCATGCGCATGTGCTGGCGGAGGATTCCGTCCAGTTTCGCGCCCAGACGTTCGATCGCCCGCCGGCTCCGGGTGTTCATGGCGTGCGTGCGCAGTTCGACCGCGATGCAGTCCAGCGTCTCGAACGCGTGCGTCAGCAGCATCAGCTTGCACTCGGTGTTGAGCGCTGTGCGCTGCACGCGCGCCGCGTACCAGGTGGCGCCGATCTCGACGCGCTGGTTGACCGCGTCGACGTTCATGTAGGTCGTCATGCCGACGGGCGTGCCTGCCGCGTCGAGCACGGTGAACGGAAGCATCGAGCCCGCCGCGTGAAGAGCGACGCCGCCGATCGAGTTCACGGCGTCATGTCTTCAGGCGCCGGCACGGTCGTGTACCAGAGGCGCCACAACTCGCCGTCGCGGACGGCGTCGGCGAGTGCAGGTGCGTGATCGGGTGACGGTGGAACCAGACTGGCGAGGCGCCCGTGAGGGTCACCGGCTGCAGCGAGAACGGCATCGCTGTAGATTACAGCGATCGGCTACTCAATCCACCCGCCACCGACGACGACATCGCCGTCGTAGAAGACCACAGCCTGTCCCGGCGTGATGGCGATCTGCGGCGTGTCGAAGACGACCTCCGCTCGCGCGCTGCGGCGCTCGCCCGCACGCGTGCCGCCGCGATCGTCCAGTGGGCAGACCTGCGCCGGCGACGGCTGGTGGCGATGCCGGATCTGCGCGGTGATGCGCATGGACCCGTCAGGCCGGCCGGTAATCCAGTTCACGTCGGATGCCGTGAGTGTCGTCCGCTCGAGTGATGCCTTTGGTCCGACGATGACCTGCTGGTCCACCGCGCGCAGGGCAACCACGTAGCGCGGGGCTCCGTCGGGAGACGACGCGAGCCCGAGCCCCTTGCGCTGGCCCACCGTGAAGCGATGGATGCCCTCGTGGGTGCCGATCGATCGTCCCTGCTCGTCCACGATCGTGCCGGCCGCAGCGACGCCGGGCGCGCGCCTGGCGACGAACGATGCGTAGTCATCGTCGGGCACGAAGCAGATCTCCTGGCTGTCCGGCTTCTCCGCGACGGCAAGGTTGTAGCGTCGGGCATAGTCGCGGACGACGTCCTTCGACATGTCGCCAAGGGGGAACATCGCCCGCGCGAGCTGGTCCTGCGTGAGCGAAAACAGGAAGTACGCCTGATCCTTCGTCGGATCGACACCGCGCTTCAGCAGCACCCGTCCGGTCCGCACATCGTCGCTCGGTCCGCGCGTAATGTCCGGTTGCCACGACCTCGGCGCCGAACCCCTCTGCGCGGCTCGGCCAGCGTCGCGAACTTCAGGTCGCTGTTGCAGCGCGCGCACGGGATCGGCGTGCGCCCCGCGGCATACTCGCGGACGAAGTTCGAGACCACCTGCTCGTCGAACTCGCGCTCGAAATTCAGGATGTAGTGGGGAATGCCGATCGACGAAGCGACGCGCCGCGCATCGTAGAGATCGTCGAGCGAGCAGCAGCTGCCAAACGAGGTCTGGCCCTCGCTCTGGTCGTACAGCTGCATCGACAGGCCGATGACCTCATGGCCCTGCTCGGCGAGCAGGGCAGCGGCCACCGACGAATCGACGCCGCCGGACATCGCGACAACGATCTTCATGGCGTGAACAGTCTTCCTCGCTCCGCGAGTCTCGGGTGGGGCGTGCGCATCGCCGATCAGCAGAAGCATGTCAACGGGCCAGGGCGGCGCCGCCCCGTGTGAGGCTCGCGCAGCTTCCCGACCAGGCGAGGCAGCGTGTCGATGACGCGGTCCACTTCGGCATCGGTGGAGAACAGCCCGAGGCTGAAGCGCAGGGAGTTCTGCGTCCGGTGCACGGGCAGGCCCATCGCCTTCAGCACGTGCGACGGTTCGAGTGTACCCGACGAGCAGGCGGACCCCGTGGACACGGCGATGCCTTCCAGGTCCAGGGCGATCAGCAGACTCTCGGCTTCGACGCGATCGAAGCTGATGTTCGTGGTGTTCGGCACGCGCGGCGACCCGGCGCCATTGACCGCCGTCCCGCCGACGGCCGACAGGATGCCGCGTCTCCAGTCTGTCGCGCAGCGCCGCCAGACGCGCGGCTTCGGCATCCATTTTCTGCACCGCCTGGCGCGCCGCGACGCCCATGCCCGCGATCGCCGGGGTGTTCTCGGTACCTGCGCGCCGATTGCGCTCGTGCTTGCCGCCGGTCAGCAGCGGCTGCATGCGCGTGCCGCGCTTGATGTAGAGCACGCCGGCGCCCTTCGGGCCGTTGAATTTGTGCGCAGACAGCGACAGCAGGTCCACGCCGAGCGCCCGCACGTCGATCGGCAGTCTTGCCCGCGGACTGCACGGCGTCGGTGTGCATCAACGCGCCACGCTCGTGGGCGATCGCCGCGATTTCGGCAATCGGCTGAATGGTTCCGATTTCGTTATTGGCGTGCATCACCGACACGACGGCGGTGTCGTCGGCGATCGCCTCGCGGACCCGGTCGGCCGAGACCACACCGGTCTGGTCGACCGGAATCAGCGTCGTCCGCCAGCCGCGTTTCGCGAGGGCCTTGAGCGTGTTCAGCACCGCCTCGTGTTCGATCGCGCTGGCGACCAGGTGACGACGGCCGGTCGGCTCGAGGGCTTCTGCCGCTCCGCGAATGGCGAAGTTGTCCGACTCGGTGCCGCCGGCGGTGAATACGACTTCGGACGGATCCGCCTCGCAACAACGCGGCGATCGCCGACCGGGCCTCGTCGAGCGCCGCCTTCGCCTGTTGGCCGAAATGATGCACGCTCGACGCGTTGCCGAACAGTTCCCTGGTCGCTGCGGCTACGCACTCAACGACCTCCGGTGACGGGGGCGTCGTCGCGTTGTAGTCGAAATAGACACGCATAGTGAATCATTCATTCTAGCATTCGCGCTAAGTGTAGGTAGCAAAAGGACTAGACAAGCGTTTTTCGCCGAGCCTATACTTGCGGCTTGCCGACAGCCCCTCACAGTTGAGGCAGACACCCTAACGCCCCCGTCAGGCAAAGGTTTTTACTATGTGGAAACGCGATGAAGCTGTCCGCCCTCCGAGCAGGACCACCCGCCGCGGCGCCGCCGCAGCCAGCCGCTGCCGGAACACCAACCCGGCCCGAGCCGAAACAGAATGTGGAGAGAGATATCGTGAACATCGGCAAATCGGTCGTCATCAAGGGCGAACTGAACGGCAGCGAGGATCTGACCATCGAGGGTCAGGTCGAAGGAACCATTCAGCTGCGCGACCATGTGCTGACGATTGGGCCCAACGGAAAGATCAAGGCACAGGTCTTCGCGAAGGCGGTCATCATCCTCGGCGAGGTGACCGGCAACGTCACCGCCTCCGAGAAGGTCGACATCCGCGACAACGGATCCGTGGACGGCGACATCATCTCGCCGCGCGTGGCCATTGCCGAAGGCGCGCATTTCCGCGGCACGCGTCGACATGCAGCGCAAGGGCCTCACCCCCGGCGCCGGTCAGCCGGCTGCGAAGCCCGCCGCGCCAGAAGTGAAGCCCGCGGTCGCCGCCACCGCACGCGTCTAGACGACGGGTTACGAAAAAGGCGATCGGAGCCTGTCTCCGTCGCCTTTTCTCTTTCCGTCGCGCTCATTCGGCCTAACCTAACGCTTACCGCTTCAGCGCAGATTTCCTGTGGGATTGCTCGATCGCCTCGCGCCACGTCGCTCCGAACACGAACCTGCGGACTCGCAGGGTTCGCGGGTGGAGGAGCCTGTCTTCTCCACGAAAGCCCTGCGCAAATTTCTCGCGACGCTGTCGTCCCGCGAAACCCCGACGCTGCTGGACCTCGCGCCAGTCGTCGGAAGCAACCTGAATTTCTTCGGCGATCAGCTTGGCTGCAAGGTCCTCATCGAGGACATCTACGCCGAAATCGAGCGGCATATGCGCGAGCAGAAACTTGCGGACTTTCCGGCATTTCTGTCCAGCCGCTTCCGCCAGGCGGACGGCGTCGGTCGACGGCATCCTGTGCTGGGACCTGCTGGACTATCTCGATCGTCCCGCCGCCCAGGCCCTGGCCGACCAGCTCACGCGCGTGCTCAAGCCGGAAGGTGCGCTGCTGGCATTCTTCGGCACCGCCCAGCCGCGCGACACGCACTACACGCGCTACATCATCGTCGACGATGTCAATCTGAAGCACCGGCAGTATCCGGCGTCGCGCGGCCGGCAGGCGACGCTCGCCAACCGCGACATCATCCGGCTGTTCGAGCGGCTGCGCGTGTCCGATTCGTTCCTCCTGCAGAACAACCTGCGCGAAATCCTCTTCCGCAAGCCTGCCTACGAGACTCGCTGACGGTTTCATGGCGCGGCCGGTCATCGCGCTGCTCACCGACTTCGGGCTTCGCGACCACTACGTCGCGGCGATGAAGGGCGTGATGCTCGGCATCTGTCCCGACGCGACCCTCGTCGACATCTCGCACGACATCCCACCGCAGGACATCCTTGCCGGCGCGCTCGAACTCGACGCGGTGGTGCGCTACTTCCCGCACCGCACGGTGTTCGTGGCCGTCGTCGACCCGGGCGTCGGATCGTCACGCCGGGCAGTGGCTGTCGACGGCAATGGACGACGGTTCGTCGGGCCCGACAACGGGCTGTTCTCGCTGGTGTTGGAGGACACGCCAGGAGTGACGTCCGTTGAACTGCGCGAGGCGCAAATTTGCGCTCGACCCGGTCAGCCGAACGTTCGAGGGGCGCGATCGATTCGCGCCGGCTGCGGCCTGGCTGGCGTCGGGAGTCGCCGTCTCGGAACTGGGACCTGCGGTCGACGGGCTGGTGCAACTGCGAGTCCCCCGGCCGATCGCATCGGCGGACGGAGTCGACGGAGTGGTGCTTCGTGTCGATCACTTCGGCAACCTGGTCACGAACATCGATACGCACACGCTCTCGCTCGTCGAGGGCGGCACCATACACGTGGGCGGCTCGGCAATCAGCGGCGTGTCCGACACGTACGCGGCGACGCGCGCCGGGAGCGTTGTGCGCGATGGTGGGCAGCACGGGCAGGCTCGAGATCGCGGTGAACGGCGGGAGCGCCGCGGCGGCGCTTGGCGCGCGGCGGGGAACGGTCGTGCAGGTGCGTCGCCGCTCGGGCGCGTGATACGATCCCGCGCACTTCCATGATCGGCTTCGACCTCACCGACGAACAGCGGCTGCTGGAGCAGTCGGTTCGCGAGTGGGCGGCGCGGGACATTGCGCCGCACATCGCCGAGGCCGATCGCCAGCACCGCTTCGATCGTGAGCGCGTCCTCGGCGGCATGGCCAGGCTCGGCCTGCTGGGGATTTCGGTGCCCGCAGGAGTACGGCGGCGCCGGCATGGACTACATCTGCCTCGGGCTGGCGAGCGAGGAACTCGAGTACGTGGACACCTCGCTGCGCGTCATCATGTCGGTCCACGCGGGCCTCAACTGCCTGACGCTGCTCACGTGGGGGACCGAGGATCAGAAGCAGCGCTATCTCGTGCCGCAGGCACAGGGCACGAAGATCGCCGGCTACGGCCTGACCGAACCCGCGCGCCGGCAGCGACGCGCGCGCCATCCAGACGACCGCGGTGAAGCGCGGCGATCGCTACGTCCTCAACGGCGAGAAGTCGTGGATCTCGCTCGCCGACGTCGCCGACAACTTCCTGGTCATTGCGTGGACCGATCGCGGACAAGAAGCAGCAGCGCGACCCGTCCGGCCTGAGCGCGTTCATCGTCGAACGCACCTTGCGCGGGCTTCTCCAGCGGATCCGATGAAGGAGAAGTGGGGCATTCTCGCCGGCAACACCGGCTGGTTCAAGCTGGACGACGTCGAGGTGCCGGAGGAGAACCTGGTCGGCAAGCCTGGCGAGGGCTTCAAGATCGCGATGTTCGCGCTCGACCAGGGGCGCTACACGGTGGCGGCTGGCGCCACCGGGCTGATTCGCGCGTGTCGCGATGCGAGCGTCAAGTACGCGAAGGAGCGCCAGACCTTCGGCGTCGAGATCGGCCAGCACCAGCTGGTGAAGGAAATGATCGCGCAGATGGAGTCGGACTATCAGGCGTCGCGGCTCCTCTGGATGCGATCGGGCTGGATGAAGAACGAAGGCCGGCGCAATACCCGCGAGACCGGCCTCGCAAAGTGGTTTGCCACTGTCGCCTCCGAGCGTGCCGCAGGCGACGCCGTGCAGATTCACGGGGCGAACGGCTACTCCGACGAATACCCGGTCGGCCGCTTCTACCGGAACTGCAAGGGCGCGGTGATCTACGAAGGCACGCGCGAAATTCACAAGCTGATGCAGGCAGACTACCTGCTCGGATATCGCGTCGATCGTCCGACCCGGTGCGAACTGCCTCCCGCGAGCACATAGCCATGGACTCAGATCTCTCGCTCGAGTTTCTCCGCGTCGTCGAACAGGCTGCGATCGCGTGCGCCCACACCATGGGCCAGGGCGACGGCAAGCGGTCGGATCAGGTCGCCGTCGAGGCGATGCGCCGCGTCATGGACACCGTGCCGATCGACGGCCGCATCGTCATCGGCGAAGGCGAGCGCGACGAGGCGCCGATGCTCTACATCGGCGAGAAGATCGGCATGCCGCACGCGATGCGCGGCACGCCGTCCGCCGGGATTCCCGCAGGTCGACATCGCGGTCGATCCGCTCGAGGGGACGAACCTGTGTGCGACGGGAGCGCCGAATGCCATCGCGGTGCTCGCGGCCTCGAATCGCGACGGGCTGCTGCACGCGCCGGACCTGTACATGGAGAAGCTCGTCGTCGGTCCGAGTTCGAAGGACCACGTCAGCCTCGACGCACCGGTCGCACGAGAATCTCAAGGCGATTGCCCGATCGCCTCGGCCGCAGCGTCGAAGACCTGGTCGTCGTCGTGCTCGAACGCGATCGGCACGAGAAGCTGATCGCCGACATCCGCGCAACCGGCGCACGCATCCGGCTGATTGGCGACGGCGATCTGTCGGCAGGCATCGCGGCCGCAGTCGTCGGGTCCGGCGTTCACGCGGTGATGGGCACGGGCGGCGCGCCGGAAGGCGTGATGACCGCGGCGGCGATGCGCTGCCTCAACGGCGAGATCTTCGCGCGTCTCGTGATCAGCAAGCCCGAGGACGAAGAGCGATGCCGCGCGATGGGCATCACCGACTTCAAGAAGATCTACCGCGTCGAAGGATCTCGCGCCTGGCTCGCGCGTCATCTTCGCCGCCACCGGCGTCACCGACGGCACGCTGATGCGCGGCGTGCGGTTCTTCGGCGACGGCGTGCGTACCAGTTCGGTGATCATGCAGAACGATCCGCACTACATCCGGTTCATCGACAGCATCCACGTCACCGCGCACGGACGCCAAGATCCGCTTCTGACGCCTTCGATGATTCGCATCGTCGTGAGCGCCGCTGCGCCCGATCCTGAGTCGATCGAGCGCGCGGCGTCGGCGCTGCGCGCCGGCGGCATCGCCGCGATTCCGACCGACACGCTGTACGGCCTCGCGGCCGAATCCGTTCGACGGCGCGGCGGTCGCCGGCTCTTCACGATCAAGAATCGCGACCTCGAGCAGGCGATGCCGCTGGTGGCAGCCGACCTCGATCAGGTGCGCGCGCTGCATCGGCGTCACTGCACGCCGCTTGCGGATCGGCTGGCCGACCGATTCTGGCCGGGGCCGCTGACGCTCGTCGTCGCCGCGCCACCGTCACTCGCGGCCGAGGTGACCGGCGGCGAGCGGAACGGTCGGCGTGCGCGTGCCGGCGCACGACGTGACGCGCGCGCTCTGTGCCGCGGCGGGCGTCCCGCTGACGGCGACGAGCGCGAACATCAGCGGCAAGCCCGCCGACGAACGACCCGACGTCGTCGCGGCCGAACTCGGCGCGTATCTTGATGTCCTGGTCGATGCCGGAATGCACGCCGGGCGGGCCACCGTCGACCATCGTGGACGTCACCGGCACCGAACCACGACTCGATCCGCGCAGGAGCAATTGCATGGCACGCCGTTCTGGCGGCAGCGACACGCAGAGTAGCAGGGCCGGAGCGAGCGGCGCTGGTCGGGCTCGTCGCCGGGCGCGCTCGCCGGCTCGACGCCGAGCGCTCGCTCGATGAACTGGCCGGCCTCGCCGATGCCGCCGGCGCGCAAGGTGGTGCTTCGCGTGCTGCAGGAACGGCCGAAGCCCGACTCCGCCACCTTCCTCGGGTCCGGAAAGATGAAGCCGCTGGCCGAGTCGTGCGCGGAGACCGACGTCGACGTCGTCGTCTTCGACAACGAGCTCTCGCCGTCGCAGCTGCGCCAGATCACCGAGGCGGTCGGCCGGAAGGTGCTCGACCGGACGCAGCTCATCCTCGACATCTTCGCCGCGCGCGCGCGGACGCGCGAAGGCAAGCTCCAGGTCGAACTGGCACAGTTGAAGTACCTGCTGCCGCGTCTCGTCGGCGCCGGCACGGCGCTCTCGCGGCTGGGCGGCGGCATCGGCACGCGCGGTCCTGGCGAAACCAAGCTCGAAACCGACCGGCGCCGCATCCGCGACGCGGATTCACGCGATCGGCGAGGCCATCGAGCAGGTCCGGCAGCGACGTTCGCAACTGCGCGAGCGCCGTCGGAAGGCCGCGGTGCCGACGGTCGCGCTGGTCGGCTACACGAACGCCGGCAAGACGACGCTGTTCAACCGGCTGACGCAATGCCGACGCGGAGGCGTCGGACGCGCTGTTCGTCACGCTCGATCCGCTGGTGCGGCAGGTGCGGCTTGCCGCGACAGCCGCGAACTGCTCGTCTCCGACACGGTCGGCTTCATCGATCGCCTGCCGCACGCGCTGGTGGCGGCGTTCCGCGCCACGCTCGAGGAGGTCGTCGAAGCCGACCTGGCGCTGCACGTCATCGACGCGGCGGCACCCGATCGCGACCGGCGGATCAGCGCCGTGCGGCAGGTGCTCGAGGAGGTCGGTGCGCTCGACGTGCCGCTCATCGACGTCTACAACAAGGCCGATCAGCTGACGCCCGACGAGAAGCGGCGGCTCCGCGAGATGGATCCGGCTGCCGTCTGCATCTCGGCGCTCGACCGGCGAAGGGACTCGACGAGCTGATCGAAGCCGTTGCGTCGCGGCGTCGAACTGGACGTCCGGCGCGTGACGCTCATCTTCAATCCCGACGATGGAGACCGATCGCGAGCGGATCGGCCGGGTCTATCGGCACGGCCGGGTGCTCGAGCACGAAGTGCGCGACGGGCGCATCACGATCGTCGCGGACATCCCGCGACGTCTGCTGGGCTGGTTCGATGCCACCGCGCGGTAAAATTCGCGGACATGCGCACGTTCGTTCCTCGTTGCTCTGGCGGCACTCATCGCCGTCGCCTCTGCGTGCGCGCCAAAGACGGCTCCGCTCCCGGTCGCCGGCGCACGCCGCAGTTTCCCGGATTTCCTGCAGCCGTCCGTTCCGCCCGATCTGGCGGGTAGCGCTGCCGCGACGCCAGCAGGCGCGAGCGTGGCAGTTCCTCCAGGCAGGCGATCTGCGCGAGGCCGAACGGGAGAATGCCGCTCGCTCTGAAGGCGCAGCCCGGCTTCTACCCGGCGCAGGCGACCGCCGCGTACATCGCGCTGGCGCGCAAGGACGCGAAGGGCGCGCTGACGCAGTTCAGCCGCGTGACCGACGCCCACCCGGATTACGCGCCTGCGCTGGTCGGGCAAAGGCCTGTCGCTCATCGCCACGGACAGGAACGCCGAGGCTGTCGAGGCGTTCCGGGCGGCGCGTCGAGGCTCGACCCGTCGCTCACCGACATCGCGCGACGCGTGGAGGTGCTGACGCTTCGCGGCGCTGCAGGACGAACTGGCGGCGGCCAGGCAGGCCGCGCGCAACGGGCAGCCCGACGCCGCCATGCGCGCGTACCGGAACGCGATCGCGGCATCGCCCGACAGCGCGTTTCTGTACCGCGAACTCGCGGCCATCGAGCGCGCAGCAGGGGCAGGTTCCGACCGCGATCGAACACCTGCGACGGGCGCAACGAGCTCGATCCCGTCGGACGCCGCCGTCACTGGTCGCTGCTTGGCGATCTGCTCGATGCAGCAGGGCGATGCCGACGGGGCGCTGAAGGCGTACGACGACGCGCTGGCCCTCGAGGCCGATCCGGCGGTCGAAGCGAAGCGGTCCGCGCTCCGCGCGCGCGCTCGAGCTGGCGGCGCTGCCCGAGCAGTATCGCGCCATCGACAGCAGCGCCGCAGGCGACCCGGGCCGATCTGGCGGCGCTGATCGGCGTCCGACTGCCGTCGCTGCTGCAGTCGGCGCAGGTCCGCGACGTCGGCGTCATCACCGACATTCGCGGGCACTGGGCCGAGCGCTGGATCGCTCCGGTTGCGCGCGCGGGGATCGTCGAGGCGTTTCCGAACCACACGTTCCAGCCGCGCACGGTCGTTCGTCGCGTCGACCTGGCGCAGGCGATCGCACGGCTGCTGAAGCTGATCGCCGCCGCGCAGCCGGCGCGCGCGCCGGCCGTGGATCGGCGCGCGAGGTCGTTTCACCGACATGACCGCGGGCCACCTCGCGTATCCGGCGGCGTCGATGGCCGTGGCCGCCGGCGTCATGCAGCCGACCGCCGACGGCGCATTCCAGCCGACGCGCGTCGTGACTGGCGCGGAAGCGGTTGCCGCAATCGACAGCGTTCGCGCGCTCGCCGGGCCGGTCGCCGACGACCGTGTCCGACCGTCGATGACCGCGATCACCGTTCGCCAACCAGATCACGCTGCTGCGCATGCTGCTGGTGCCCGCTGTTCGTGATCCTGGTGGTGTACGGCTATCTCGGGCTGGGCGCTCATCGTCTTCGCGGTGGCCGGACTGACCGACATGCTCGACGGCCTGATCGCGCGGCGGTCCGGGCAGCAGAGCAGCCTCGGTGCGTGGCTCGATCCGATGGCCGACAAGCTGCTGGCGGTCAGCACGTTCGTCGTCCTCACGGTGCCCGGTCTCGGGCTGGCGAATCCGCTGCCGATCTGGCTGACCGTCATGATCATCACTCGCGACATCGTCATCGTCGCGACCGTGGCCATCGTGAACCTCGCGGTCGGACGCCGGACGTTCAGGCCGTCGATCTTCGGGAAGATCGCGACCGCCACCTACATGCTGACCGTGGTCGTGGCGATGTTCTTCAACTATCTCGGCTATCACTCGGTCATCGTCGACCTCTTCGTGTGGGCGTCGATGGCGATCACGCTGATCTCGAGCCTGCACTACATCCGGCACGCGTCGCGGATCATCGACGCACCGGCGAGCTGAGCTGAGACCTGAGGCCTGTCATGCCGAGACGCATCTGCACCGCTGGCGTCGCTGTCGTCATCCTCGCCTTCATCGCGCTCGCATCGACAGGCCGCGCGCAGGCTCCGCCGCCGAAGCAGGCGGTCGTGGAGACGTCCGCCGGCACGTTCGTGCTCGATCTGCTGCCCGAGGCGGCTCCGAATACGGTGGCGTTCTTCATGAAGACGGCGGAAGCGGGCGGCTACAACGGCACGGCGTTTCACCGCGCCGTGCGCAACGGCATGGTGCAGGGCGGCGATCCGCTGTCGAAGGATCCGGCGAAGAGGGCGCAGTACGGCACCGGGCGGATTGAATCAGTTGAAGGCCGAAGCGCGCGCGCCGAAGATGACTCGCCGGATCGGTCGCGGCGGTGCTGGTGCCGGGAAAGCCTGACAGCGCAGGCGCGCAGTTCTTCATCGTGCTCGCCGACCAGCCGGCGCTCGACAATCAGTACACGGTCTTCGCGAAGGTGGCGGACGGCATGGACGTCCTGCAGAAGCATTTCGGCGATGCCGGTCGGACGCGTCCGGGACGATCGCGGATCGCGTCGAGATCCGGAAGGTCACGATCCGCGATACGCCGCCGGAACCCTTCGTCAACGACACGCCGCAGCAGTTGGGTGCCTACCGGCGGTGCTCGACACCAGCGCCGGACCGATCACGATCGAGTTCTTCGCGGACAAGGCGCCGGAGACCGTGCGGCAGTTCCTGCGAATGGCCGATGCCGGCGTCTACAACGGGATGGCATTCCACCGGGTCGCGCCGGGGTTCGTCATCCAGACCGGCGCGCTGTCGTCGCGCACCGTCGCCGCTCAGCCCGAGGCAGCAGGCGCTGGTGCACGACCTGCCAGCCCGAGTTCAACGACACGAAGCACGTGAAGGGGATCGTGTCGATGGCGAGAGGCGAGAGCCCGACGAGCGCGCAGACGTCGTTCTTCATCTGCGTCGGCACGTCGACCGCGCTGGACGGTGTCTACACGGCGTTCGGCCGGGTGGTGGACGGGATGAGCGGCGGTCGACACGATCGAGCAGACGCCGCGAACGGGCGAGACGCCGAACACGCGGATCGATCTGAACACGGTTCGCGTCGTCAAGCCCTGAGCGACATCAGTTGGTGAGTTAGCGAGTCGGTGAGTTGGCGAGCTCACACAATGGGTGGCCGTCCAATCAGGATGGGCCGGCAGATCAGCTGGGGACGACGCGCGTGACCTTCACGGCCACGCCGACCAGGTATTCCACCTGGATGCGGTCGCCGGGCTCGATGTTGCCGGCGATCGACTCCGGGCCGAGCCGCGCCACATGGATCTGTCCGTCCGGATCCTCGACGCTCGTGAAGAAGACGTCGCAGCTGATCTGTCCGTGAATGCTGACCGGCTGCAGCCGTTTGAGGATGCCGTCGCGCGTACCTTTGAGCATGAATGTCTCAGTTGGACCTGGTTCCGAAACTGGCCGGATGTAGCGCCGACAAGGATGTGGCCGCGGACCTTCAGGTCCGCCTGCCTGATCTGTGTTCTCGAACGGCAGTCGGGCTGGGCCGTCGGCACCGGATGCAACACGTCGGTGAAGTTGTGCACGCTCACTCCGAGCAGCCGCACCGGACGGCGGCCCGCGTCGGTCCGGTCGAGCAATTGCTAGCGCGCGTGCCGCAATCGCCGCGGCGTCCCGGGTCGGCGGCGCCGAGTGGCTGCGCGTGATCGTCGTGAAATCGGAGTAGCGGACCTTCAGCGTGACCGTCTTCGCGAAGAGCGATCGCCGCTCGAGCCAGCTCGCAGGCCTGCATCGCCATGCGCCCGACCTCGTCGCGGACGCGGGTCGCATCGGTGAGGTCCTCGTCATAGGTGCGTTCGGAACCTGACGACTTCGACGACCGGTTGGGGACGACGGGCCGGTCGTCGATGCCGTGCGCGAGCTGCAGCAGCCAGTCCGCAAGGCTGCCGACCGTCTTGTGCAGTTCAGCCGAAGTCGATGGAGCGCAGATCGACGAGACGTTCGATTCCGCGCGTCGCGCAGCTTCTGTGCAGTCACCGGCCCGACGCCCCAGAGCGCGTCGACCGGAAGCTTCTGCAGGAACGGCTCGACACGATCGGGGCTGATCACCGTCAGCCCGTCCGGCTTCTTCCAGCCCGACGCGATCTTCGCCAGGAACTTGTTCGGCGCCACACCGGCGGACGCCGTGAGCCGTGTCTCCTCGAGGATGCGCTGCCTTCAGCCGGCGCGCGACGGTGGTCGCCAGCGGCTCGCCCCAGGCGTTCTCGGTGACGTCCAGATACGCCTCATCGAGCGACAGCGGTTCGACCAGCGGCGTGACCTCCCGGAACAGCGTGAACACCGCGGTCGACGCCGCCTTGTAGCGCGCGAAGTCCGGTCGGACGATCACCAGGTCCGGGCACAGGCGCACGGCTCTGGCCATCGACATCGCCGAACGGACGCCGAAGGCGCGCGCTTCGTAGCTGGCTGCCGCAACGACGCCGCGTCGGTCCGGCTGGCCGCCGACCACGAGCGGCCGGCCTTGCAGCGACGGGTCGTCGCGCTGTTCCACCGACGCGTAGAACGCGTCCATGTCGACATGGATGATTCGGCGAACGACAGAGGACATTGCGAATTGCTGATCGCTAATTGCTGAATTTGAAGGCCATCGCCCACCGAGTCGACCGAATCGCGACGAGCTTGCAGGCGCGCCTCGGCAGGATCGTCGCGCTCGGTTGCACGCGAGCGGCGCGTCCAGCGATTGTGCGGATCAGCCGCGTCAGGTTGCTGCCCGCGGCCGTCAGCCTCGGCGGTGGCGATCGGCCGTCACTCGTCGATCGCAATCTGCAATCAGCAATCAGCAATCTGCAATCAGCGATCAGCAATCCCAGTTATGCCCCAGTTCATCTACACGATGAAGGGGCTCGGGAAGGTGCATCCTCCCGACGCCCGCGTTCTCGACGACATCTGGCTCTCGTTCTATTACGGCGCGAAGATCGGCGTGCTCGGCCTGAACGGCGCCGGCAAGAGCTCGCTGCTGAGGATCATGTCCGGCGAAGACCAGCGCTTCATCGGCGAGGCGTTTCCCGGCCGCCGGCATCTCGATCGGCTTCCTGCACCAGGAGCCGAAGCTCGACCCGAACAAGACCGTGCTCGGCAACGTCGAGGAAGGGGTCGCGCCGATCAAGGCGCTGCTCGCGCGCTACGACGAGGTGAACGATGAAGCTCGGCGAGGACCTGTCGCCGGAGGAGATGGACAAGGTCCTCGAGGAGCAGGGCAAGCTCCAGGACCAGATCGAAGCCGCGAACGCGTGGGACCTCGATTCGCGACTCGAACTCGCGATGGACGCGCTGCGTCTGCCGCCGCCCGACGCCGACGTGACGAAGCTCTCGGGCGGCGAACGCCGACGCGTCGCGCTCTGCCGGCTGCTGCTGCAGTCGCCCGATCTGCTGCTGCTCGACGAGCCGACCAACCACCTCGACGCCGAATCGGTCGCGTGGCTCGAGCGGTTCCTCAAGGACTACGCCGGCACCGTCGTCGCCGTCACGCACGACCGCTACTTCCTCGACAACGTCGCCGGATGGATTCTCGAGCTCGATCGCGGCCGCGGCATTCCGTGGGAGGGCAACTATTCCTCGTGGCTGGAGCAGAAGCAGAATCGGCTCGCGCAGGAGGAGAAGGCCGAAACGCGACGGCAGCGGACGCTCGAGCGCGAGCTCGAATGGATCCGCATGTCGCCGCGCGCGCGGCAGGCGAAGGGCAAGGCCCGCCTCAACGCCTACGAAGACCTGCTGCGCGAGGACACCGCTCAGAAGATCGAGTCGGCCGAAATCTACATCACGCCCGGGTCCCCGCCTCGGCGACATCGTCGTCGAAGCGCGCGGTCTGAAGAAGGGGTACGGCGACAACCTGCTCATCGACGGCCTCGACTTCACGCTGCCGCGCGGCGGCATCGTCGGCGTCATCGGGCCCAACGGCGCCGGCAAGACGACGCTGTTCCGGATGATCACCGGGCAGGAGACAGCCGGACGGCGGCACGCTGCGGGTCGGCGAGACCGTGCAGATCGGCTATGTCGATCAGAGCCGCGATGCGCTGAATCCCGAACAAGACCGTCTGGGACGAGATCTCCGGCGGCAACGACGAGATCGAGCTCGGAAAGAAGAAGGTCGCCTCACGCGCCTACGTGTCGTGGTTCAACTTCAAGGGCGCGGGCGCAGCAGCGCAAGGTCGGCACGCTGTCGGGCGGCGAGCGTAACCGCGTCCATCTGGCGAAGCTGCTGAAGACGCGGCAGCAACCTGCTGCTGCTCGACGAGCCGACCAACGATCTCGACGTGGACACGCTGCGCGCGCTCGAGGAGGCGCTTCTCAACTTCGCCGGTTGCGCCGTCGTCATCAGCCACGATCGCTGGTTCCTCGACCGCATCGCGACGCACATGCTCGCGTTCGAGGGCGACAGCCAGGTCGTGTGGTTCGAGGGCAACTATCAGGACTACGAGGCCGACAAGAAGCGCCGGCTCGGGAACGACGCCGACCAGCCGCATCGGATCAAATATCGGAAGCTGACGCGGTGACCGCGCGACATCACCTGCGCCGGGACTCCTGTTCATAGCCAACTGCCAGTTCGTAGAGCGCTTCGTCGAAGAACTGGCCCACTTGCACGCTGAGCAGCTGCAGACTGTTCAGGTGCATCGGCAACACATAGTCTGTCTCCGTGCGCGGTAATGTCGCTTCGATCAGACCGTTCTCGCTGATGTAGCGGCTCAGGTGCTGCTTCAGGATGATGATCGCATAGATGATTTCACTGAGCACCATACCCTGTCCGAAGCGGAGCCGGCCCCAGTCTGCGAATTCGGCCTCGACTTTCGCCGACCGGCCCTCGGCGATCCAGTCGCCCAGGTGATGGAACAACCGAAAGACGCGCTGCTCGAGTTCCACGCGAGGCACTGCGTGGAACCCTGGCGTCCGGGTGTTCGTGGCAAGATCCTGCGCCACTTCTCCCGCGAGCCCGGCAGCGTGGAGTTCAATCAGTTCGATCAGCTTTTCCGCGATCATGACGAGACCCTTTCGAAGAGACCGTTCCAGCCGCTACACTCGATGATACTCCGCGCTCGGACTGTCGGGTCCGACACCTTACGCGTGCCGGAGACCGTGTCTGGCGCCGCGGCACCGTCTTCAGGGTCGGCGCGCCAGAAGCACCTCGCGGGCGGCTGCGGCGTTTTCCTCGCCGCACGAGCACGACAACCCCCTGCGAGAAGGCCAGGTGAGGCCGTTGACCGCCCGCGTCATCCGCGGCAGTCACCGCGTCAATTCCAGCGGCTTCCAGGGCGCTTCGTGCGAGGTCGGCTTCGATGTGCGTGCCGAATGCGGCGACGGCGACAAGATTCGACATGAGTGAGGATACGCTGGCCGGAGCGGCGGGGATCCTTGGCGACCGGCCCTACCGCCCTACCTGCCCCACGCCCGACCTACCTGCCCCAACCGCTCCTCTTACCCCACCTTCGTCCTGAAATACTCGATCGTCTTCACCAGCCCCTCTTCGAGCTGCACCTTCGGCTCCCACTCGAGCAGGGTGCGGGCGCGCGTGATGTCGGGGCGGCGCTGCTTCGGGTCGTCGGTCGGCAGCGGCGCGTCGACCAGCGTGCTCGTCGAGCCGGTCATCCTGATGATCGTCTCGGCGATCTCCTTGATCGTCATCTCGCGCGGGTTGCCGATGTTGATCGGATCGTTCTGATCCGAGAGCATCAGCTTGATGATGCCGTCGACGAGGTCGGTGATGTAGGTGAAGCTGCGCGTCTGCGAGCCGTCGCCGAAGATGGTGACGTCCTCGTTGCGCAGCGCCTGCGACATGAACGCCGGCACGGCGCGGCCGTCGTTCAGCGCGCATCCGCGGACCGTAGGTGTTGAAGATGCGGACGATCTTCGTGTCGACCCCGTGATAGCGGTGGTAGGCCATCGTCATCGCTTCGGCGAATCGCTTGGCCTCGTCGTAGACGCCGCGCGGGCCGACCGGGATTCACGTTGCCCCAGTAGGTTTCCTTCTGCGGATGCTCGAGCGGATCGCCGTAGACCTCGGAGGTGGAGGCGAGCACGAACCTGGCGCCCTTCGCCTTGGCGAGGCCGAGCGCCTTGTGCGTGCCGAGCGCGCCGACCTTCAGCGTCGGAATCGGCAGCTCGAGGTAGTCGATCGGGCTCGCCGGGCTCGCCCAGTGCAGCACGAAGTCGACCGGCCCCTCGACGTAGATGTAGTTCGTGACGTCGTGCTTGATGAAGGTGAAGTCGCGGTTCACCAGGTGCGCGATGTTCGCGGTGTCGCCGGTGAGGAGGTTGTCGATGCCGATGACCTCGTAGCCGCGGTCGAGCAGCGTTTCCGACAGGTGCGATCCGATGAAGCCGGCGGCGCCGGTGATGACAACACGTTGTTTCATGGCAGTTGGTGGTCTGGCGAGTGGTGAGTCGGCGATGTGGTGACGGCGTAGTTTGCAGAGGTGATGCGCTAGGATGATGAAGTCCGCGAGGAACGTGTTCATGAATGCACCAACGTACCTGCTGTTCAACTCACCAACTTCACCAACTCACCAATTCACCAACTGGTTATCGTCAGTACGCGTGCTTGTGGAAGAACCCGCGCAGCACGGTGAGCCAGATGATCTTCAGGTCGAGGCGCACCGACCAGTTCTCGATGTAGTACAGGTCGTACTCGATGCGCTTCTCGAGCGGGGTGTTGCCGCGCCACCCGTTCACCTGCGCCCAGCCGGTCAGCCCGGCCTTGACCTTGTGGCGCAGCATGTACTGCGGGATCTTGTGCTTGAACTGCTCGACGAAGTGCGGCCGCTCGGGCCGCGGCCCGACGATCGACATGTCGCCGCGCAGGACGTTCCAGAGCTGCGGCAGCTCGTCGATGTTCGACCGACGCATGAAGCGGCCGAGCGGCGTCACACGCGGGTCGCCGGCGACCGCCCACACCGGCCCGGTATGCCGCTCCGCATCGTCGAACATCGATCGGAATTTCACGATCGTGAACGACTTGCCGTCCAGCCCCATCCGCTCCTGGCGGTAGAACACCGGCCCCTGCGACGTCAGCTTCACCAGCGCGGCGACGATGGCCAGCGGAATGCGAGAGCACGAGCAGCGCCGCGAGCGACATCGCCGACGTCGATCGCACGCTTGAGGATGGAGTTGAAGCCCTGCAGCGGGACGTCGTTGATGTTGATGACCGGGACGCCGTCGAGATCTTCGAGGCGGGCGCGCAGCGCGATCACCTGCAGCAGGTCCGGCACGACCTTCACGTCGACCATCTCGCGGCTGGTGCTCTCGAGCAGTTCGAGCATCCGCACGTGCTGCTCGGGCGGCAGCGCGACGTACAGGTGGTCGATCGCTTCGCGCGCCGTGATCTCCGCCGCTTCGTCGATCGTGCCGAGCAGCGGCAGGCCCCGGTAGCCGAGGTGATCGCCCGCGGCGCGGTCGTCGACGAAGCCGACGATCTGATAACCGAGCTCGCGATGCTCGAGGATCTTGTCGGCGACCAGGCGGCCCAGATCGCCGGCGCCGGCGATCAGGATCCGCTTCATGCCGATGCCGGCGCGCCACCGGCGCTCGAGCACCTCGCGCATCAGTTCGCGCGACGAGTAGGTGAGCGCCGACGTTCAGGACCAGGAAGATCGCCCACACGAGCTGCGACACCTGGTACGCGCCGACGTCGCGTGCCGCATCGCTCGCGAAGTAGGTCTGCACGTACAACGTGCCGACGACGCCGAAGACGACGGCGAGGATGCTGCCGACGAAGACCGCGAAGAAATCGTCGACGCGCGAGCGGCCGCGGCGCAGGCGATAGAGCCCCTGCAGGAAGAAGCCGAGCGGCACGACGACGGCGATGAACGGGAGGACGTTGACGTACTGCCGAAGCGGCGGGAGGCCGCGCGTGATCGGGATGATGCCGGTCTGGAACCGGATCGCGTACGCGAGGATGAAGGCGGCGAGGCCGAGCAGCGCGTCGGAGATGACGTGAAAGGCGACGAGCAGCCGGTTGTGACGGATCATCGCGCGTCCGCCTGCGACGGGGCCGCGCACCAGCGCCTCGATCTCGTCGCCGAATCGCTCGCGGCCGAAGCGTTCGGCGTGCGCGCGGATGGCGCCGGTCGAAGCGCGTGCCGAGCGCCTCGGCGATGCCGTCGGCGAACGCGTCGACCGACATGTCGTCCACGAGCATGCCGGTCGTGCCGGGGATGCACCGTCTCGAGCGCGCCGCCGCGGTTCAGTGCGACCACCGGGCGGCCGCACGCCTGCGCTTCGAGCGGCACGATCCCGAAGTCCTCTTCGCCCGGGAAGCAGCACGACGCCGGCCCGGCGGTAGAGGTCGCGGACGTCGTCGTTCGACAGGCGGCCGAGGAACTCGGCCCTGCCGTCGGCAGCGCGTTCGAGTGCCGGCCGTTCCGGTCCGTCGCCGACGATTTTCAGTGGCACGTGCGCCAGGTGGCAGGCCTCGATGGCAAGCTCGATTCGTTTGTAGGGCACGAGCGCCGACACGATCAGCGCGAATCGCTCGGCGGCGGTGTCGTCCGGGTGATAGAAGTCGGTGTCGACGGGCGGATACACGACAGACGCCACGCGATTATAGTATCGGCCGATCCTCCCCGCAACATAGTGAGAGATAGCGACATAGCGGTCAGGACGGTTGGCCGTCTCGCGGTCCCACCGGGCCATCCGCGCCATCACCGGCCGCATCACCGCGCTGCCGCACGGCCCCGATCCGGCTCGGGCCGAAGTAGGCGTCGAACTGATCCCAGGCGTACCGCATCGGGGTGAAGCAGTAGCAGAGGTGAGGAACCCCGCCGGGCGTCACCAGCCGACTTGGCCACGCAGTGGCTCAGGCTGAGCACGCGGTCGAACCGGTCGAAGGAGAAGCGCTCGATGGCCGTCGGAAAGAGCGGCAGGTAGTTGCGGTAGCGCGCGCGCCGCGCCCGGCAGGTGCTGGATGAACGACGTGTGGATGCGGCCGCCGCTCGATGACCGGGGCGACCGACCCGCGGACGTGCAGCAGCGTGAACAGTTCGGCGTCGGGAAAACGCTCGCAGACGACTTCGAGCGCCTTCTCTCCGCCGCGCATGCCGGTGAGCCAGTCGTGGACGAGCGCCAGCTTCACGTCGGCGGCACTCCGGCCTGGTGGCCGGCCGCGGCGGGCGCGGTCTCGGAAACGGCATGTTGGCCACCTCGCCGTAGATCTCGCGGACGCGACGGACCGACGTCTCCCACGAGAACTGGCTGCGCGCGCGCGAGCCCCTTGCGGCGCAGGCTCGCGGCGCAGGTCGACGTCGGTCAGCACCCGGTAGATGCCGTCGGCAATCGCATTCGGGATCGTACGGGTCGACCAGTTCGCGCGGCGTCGCCGGCCACCTCGGGCAGCGACGACACGTTCGAGGTGACCACCGGCGTGCCGCTGGCCATCGCTTCGAGCGGCGGCAGTCCGAACCCTTCGTAGAGCGACGGGAAGACGAAGACGCCGGCGAGCCGATACATCACGGCCAGCGTCTCCTCCGGCAGGTAGCCGAGGAAGCGCACGTACTTGTGCAGCTGGTAGCGATGGACCGCGCGACGCAGCGACGCGTACTTCGAGATGTCGTCGCCGATCATCACCAGCTTCAGGTGGTCCAGCCCGCGGTTGCGCACGATGTGGAACGCGTCGATCAGCCGTTCGAGGTTCTTGTGCGGCTTGACGTTGCCGGCGTACAGCACGAACTCGTCGTGGAGCTGATACCGCTCGCGAACGCGAACCACGTCCTCTTCGAGCGGCTCGGCGCCGAACCGCTCGTCGTAGGCGTTGTAGATGACGTCGATCTTCGACGCGTCGGTGCCGAAGAACCGCATGATGTCGGTCTTCGAGCTCTCCGACACCGTCAGCACCCGGGTGGCGCGTCTGCGCCGCCATCGCCATCGACGTGCGGGCGTAGGCGAGCGCCGCCCGGTTCGGCAGGTACTGCGGAAACATCAGGTGGATGCAGTCGTGGATCGTCACGACCGACCGGCAGCGCACGAGCGGCGGCAGCACGTAGTGCGGCGCGTGGAAGAGCGTCACGCCCTCGCGCTGCAGCGCGAGCGGCACCTTGCAACTGCTCCGCAATCGAGTAGTTGCCGGCGCGCTCGATGACCGGCCGGAAGTTCTCGCCCAGCGCGCGAATCGCGTTCACATCGTCGGGCCGGCAGAGCAGGACGAACTCGGTCGCCTGGTCGAGGCGCGCGAGTTGCGCGCAGCAGGTTCCTGATGTAGGTCCCGATGCCGAAATCGTGCAGCTTGCGCGCGTCGATGCCGATTCGCACGGTCAAATCATAGCCCGATAGGCAAGCCGACGTCATCGGCGCCGCGCGAGGCAGTGTCCGCGCTCACGTCTGGCTCGCCAGCAGCGTGCAGCCGGACGCGGCAGCACGAGCACCGGAACGGCACGTACACACGGGTGGTGCTTGCGGTAAAAGGCGAGATGGCTGCGTTCGTAGGCCTTGCGCGTGGCTGCAAACGCCGTCGCCGCCGACCGGCCGCGCAGGTGCACGATCTCGACTGACGGCATGAACAGGATCTGCCGTCCGCGTGCGCGAATCGACGCGCAGAAGTCCACGTCCTCGCGTGTACATGAAGAAGCGCTCGTCGAGCAGTCCGACCGCTTCAGCATCAGTTCGCCGTACCAGCAGGCAGGCGCCCGTCACCCAGTCCGGCCGATGCTCCTCGCGCGTCATCGCCTCCACCTGCGCGACGATGTCCGGGTCGTTGTCGGCGAGGCCGCGAATCAGTCGGCCCTGGCGCCACTCGTTCAGCGGCGACGATCATCGGCCCGAACGACAGTTCGGCGCGCCCCTCGCCGTCCACGAGCCGCGGACCGATGACGGCCGACGTCCGGCTCGCGCCGCAGGCGGTCCAGCAGTGCGTCGATCGCTCCGGGCGGAACGATCGTGTCGCTGTTCAGCAGCAGCAGATGCGCGCCCGTGCTGGCCTTGATCCCGACGTTGTTGCCGGCACGCGAAGCCGACGTTGCGTTCGCGGCGGATGACCTGGACCCCGCCGAAACCGGCCGCCACGTCGGCGCTGCCGTCCGCGGAGGCGTTGTCGACGACGATGATCTCGTGCGACGCCGCCGGAGGGTGCGGCGGAGCGACGCGAGGCATCGTGACCAGGTGGCTCTTCGTGTTGTAGCTGACGATGATGATCGAGAGCTCCATCACCGGGCATCCTCGAGCGACCTGCAGCGTGTCGCGCGCAGCGGTCGGTCCAGTCGTAGCGCGCCAGCGTGGCGGGCGCTTCGGCCAGCAGCGCGCGACGCGCAGGCTCGTCGTACAGCAGCCGCTCGAGTTCACGCGGCGATGCGCGTCGGACGCTGCCGAGCGGCGACGTACAGGGCCGCGTCGCCGCAGCTCTCCCGCGCCACCGCGCGTGTCGAGGAGCAGCGACGGGATGCCGGCCGCCAGCGCTTCGAGCGGCGTCAGCCCGAGCCCTTCGTATTCGGAGAGAAAGACGAACGCGCGTGCCTGGCGATAGAGCTGCTGCAGCTGTCGCCTCGGGCACGTACTCGGTGCCAGTGAATCCGCGTCGCCGGCCGTGCTCGCCGCGATGCAGCGCGCCGATATCCTGGTGCGGATGGCTCCGGTTGTCGCCGACCAGGTGCAGCGATGCGTCGGCGTGTCTGCCGCGCAACCTGCGTGAACGCCGCGATCAGTTCGGGCACGTGTCGACGGTTGAAGATCGACCCGACGAACAGCACGTGGGCGCGCACGTCGACGTGCGCCGCGGCCGCGGTCGACAGCCGGGGGGCATCGATGCCTGGCGGGATGACGCGGATCTTCGCACGGGCCGTGCCGAAGCGGTCGACGATCTCCGACTTCGAGAACTCGGAGATCGTCACGACCGTCTTCGCCGCGTCGGCGGACCGCCTGGCCAGCAAGCGGCGTCGCAGCCCCTCGCGCCATCCGAACCATTCCGGATCGTGCGGCGAACGAGATGTCGTGCAAGCGCCACGACTCGCGGGACTGTCGTGAAGAGCGGCGTCGAATACGCAGGCGAGAACAGCACGTCGACGGCGTCGCGCCGCGATCGCGCGGCGCAGGTCGCGCTGCTCCCAGAGCGTACCTCCGCTCGCCGGCGACGCAGTCGGACCTCGCAGGGTCCGCCCGGCTGCAGTCGAGCGGCGCGATGGCTGTACAGCACGATCTGGTGTCCGTGCGCGGCGTCGTCCGACGTCCACTCGCGCAGCAGTCCGCCGAGGTAGCGGCCGACGCCGGTCGGCTTGCCGCTCAGTTCGCGCGCGTCGATGCCCAGCCGCATCAGGCCGCACCCTGCGCCTGCGCCCGGTGCGTCGATCGCTCGCGTCGTAGGCGTCGAGCGTCGTCGCGGCGGTTCGTGCCCAGCTGTAGTCCGCTGCGCGGGCAATGCCACGGTCCACGCACGGCGCTGACCATCGCGTCATCGTCGAGCAACCGCTCGATGGCGGTGCGCCATCGCGCCGGCGTCGGTGGGTGCGACGAGCTGCACGGCGTCGCCGCCGACTTCGGGGATCGCCCCGGCGTTCGCGCCAATCGACCGGGACACCGATCGTCATCGCCTCGAGCACCGGCAGACCGAACCCTTCCTCGAAGGACGGCTGCACGAGGATGCCGCGCGCCGGCGTACAGCGCGTGTCGCTGTTCGGGCGCGAACGTAGCCCGACGTGCCGAACGAGGCCGATTGAGCGGCGGACGCTCGATGCGCTCGAGCCACGGGCCGAGACTGCTCGGTCGCCTTGCCGGCCAGCACGCAGATCGGGAAGGTCGCTCCGCCGGCTCGCCAGCTCCTCGTAGGCATCCAGCAGCGTGCCGACATTCTTGCGCGGCTCGAGCGTGCCGAAGAACAGGACGTAGCCGTCGGCGCGGCTGTACCGCGCGCGGCCGTCCAGTCGGGGCGCGCCGGGCGAACAGATCGAGATCCGGTCGGAGGGACGTCGAGCAGCCGTTCGACCTCGCGAGCGCCGTGAACTGCGACACGACGATGACCCGGTCGGCACGGTGCGCGTGCGCGCGCGCCAGCGCAGGGTAGTCGCGCCGGATCTCCGCGCGTGTCCGCTCCGGGTGCAGCAGGAAGTTCAGGTCGTGGATCGTCACGACCTGTGCGGCACGCCGGGCGGGCATCAGCAGCGGATGCAGCGAGTGGGCGACGTCGAACGCGGCCGCCGGCCAGCGTCTCGGCCGGACGGCCACCCGAGCCGGTGCCACGCAAGGTTGAGCAGCCGGACCGGAATCTGGCGATCGACCTGATGCGCGCCGGCGAGCTCGGGGTCGGCCGCCGAGTCGATCCTTGGACTGAGCTCGAGAACACCGTGACGTCGAGCGGCTGGCCGCCGAGTCGTCCGCCCACCGCTCGAGCAGCGCACGGACGAGCTGATGTGTGTATTCGCCGACGCCGCTGCGCTCGCGCAGCGCCGCGCGATAGTCGATGAGGACGCGCACTTGTTTAAGTCTTTCCGTCTCAGTATCTTATTCGTGAAATGAAAATCGCTGTCGTAGGTACCGGGTATGTCGGTCTCGTTGCGGGCGCCTGCCTCGCCGAGAACGGAAACGACGTCATTTGTGTCGACAAGGACGAGACGAAGATCAACACGCTCAAGGCCGGGCGGAATGCCCATCTACGAGCCAGGTCTCGAGGAGATGGTCCGGCAGAAACGCCGCAGAAGCGCGGCTGACGTTTACGACCAACCTTGCCGGAGGCCGTCAAGGCCTCGGAAATCGTCTTCATTGCCGTCGGAACGCCGCAGGGCGAGGACGGCTCGGCCGATCTCCAGCACGTCCTTGGCGTCGCGCGCGAAATCGGCACGCGCCATCGACAAGTACACGGTCGTGGTGGACAAGAGCACGGTTCCGGTCGGCACGGCGAAGAAGGTTCAGGCCGCCGTCGCCGCCGAAACCAGCGTGCCGTTCAGCGTGGTCAGCAACCCCGAGTTCCTGAAGCAGGGCGCCGCGATCGAGGACTTCATGAAGCCCGACCGCGTCGTCATCGGGTGCGACGATCGAGAGGTCGGCGGAAATCATGAAGGCGGTGTACGCGCCGTTCACCCGAACCGGCGCGCCGATCATGGTGATGGACACGCCGAGCGCCGAGCTCTGCAAGTACGCCGCGAACGCCATGCTGGCCACGCGCATCTCGTTCATGAACGAGATCGCGAACGTCTGCGAGCTGGTCGGCGCCAATGCCGAGGCGGTTCGGAAGGCGGTCGGCTCCGATCGGCGCATCGGTACCTCGTTCCTGTTTCCCGGGATCGGCTACGGCGGCAGCTGCTTTCCCGAAGGACGTGAAGGCCATGCTGAGGTCGGCAGCCGACGAGGGCTACGACTTCAAGATCCTGCACGCGGTCGAGGCGGTGAACAGTCCAGCAGAAGTCGCGGCTGGTCGAGAAGATGCAGGCGCACTTCGGCGACCTCAAGGGCAAGACCGTTGCCCTGTGGGGGCTGGCGTTCAAGCCGCGCACCGACGACATGCGCGAGGCGCCGGCGATCACGATCGTCGAGAAGCTGCTCGTCGATGGGCGCGACGGTTCGCGCCTACGATCCCGAAGCCATGGAGTCCGCGCGCCGCGTCTTCGGGGATCGGATCAGCGTACTGCAACCACAGCTACGACGCGCTGGACGGCGCCGACGCGCTGGCGGTCGTCACCGAATGGAACGAGTTCCGGGAACCGGACTTCAAGAAAATCAAGCAGCTCCTGAAGTCGCCCGTCGTGTTCGACGGACGGAACATCTACTCGCCCGAGCAGATGCGCGGGCTCGGGTTCCAGTACTTCTCCATTGGCCGCTGAAACCGATCACGTCCTGGTCACCGGCGGCGCTGGCTACATCGGAAGCCACGCCGCCAAGGCGCTGAAGCAGGCCGGCTACAGGGTCGTCGTGTACGACAACCTCGTGGCTGGTCATCGCGAGGCCGTTCGCTACGGCGAGTTCGTCGAGGGCGACATCACCGACCTCGACGCCGTGCGGCGCGCCATGCGCGACCACGACATCTGGGCGGTGATGCACTTCGCCGCGTTCCTGGACGTCGGCGAGTCGGTGCGGCAGCCGGCCAAGTACTACCGCAACAACGTCACCGGGGCGCTGACCGTGCTCGAGGCGATGGCGCTCGAAGAGGTGAAGCTGTTCGTCTTCTCATCGACGTGCGCGACCTACGGCGAGCCGATCGAGACGCCGATCAGCGAGTCGCATCCGCAGAAGCCCATCAACAGCTACGGCGAATCGAAGCTGGCGGTCGAACGGGCGCTGCCGCATTTCGAGCGGGCCTTCGGCATCCACTCGGCCGCGCTGCGCTACTTCAATGCCGCCGGCGCCGACCCCGACGGCGAGATCGGCGAGGATCACTCGCCGGAGATCCACATCATTCCCGCGCGCCATCGAAGCGGCCACCGGTGGCCGCGGTCTCCAGGTGTTCGGCGACGACTACCCGACGCCCGACGGCACCTGCCTGCGCGACTACATTCACGTCAGCGATCTGGCCGACGCGCACGTCAAGGCGCTCGAGGCGATTGCCGACACCGGCACGTCGCGCGTCTACAACCTCGGCACCGGCCGGCCGCACTCGGTGCGCGAGGTCATCGACGCCGTCGAACGTGTCACCGGTCGCAAGGTGCCGTGGACGCTCGCACCGCGCCGCGAAGGCGATCCCGGCGGTGCTGTACGCGGCGGCCGCACAAGGCGCAGACGCGAGCTGCGCTGGACCCCCCGATTCGCCGACCTCGACACCATCGTTCGCACGGCGTGGAACTGGCACCAGCAGCATCCGCACGGATACGCGCCGGCCCACCAACCGTGAACACCGCCTCACCGCTGGCCCGGCTGTTCGCCTACGCCCGCCCGTACAAGGCGCGCCTGGGCTGGGCAGTCCTGGCGATGGCGCTCTACGCCGTCGGGTCGGCCGGTCTCGCGGCCCTGATCAAGACGATCTTCGACAACGTCCTGCAGGATCGCTCGCAGCTGGCCATGGTGGCCTGGGCGATCATCGGACTGAACCTGCTGAAGGGCATCGGCTCGTACTGCGTCGTCGTACCTGATGGCCTGGGTCGGGCAGCGGGTGGTCACCGACGTCCGCAACGCGCTGTACTCGCACATCCTCGGCCAGTCGGCGAGCTTCTTCGCGGAGCGCTCCACCGGCGAGCTGATGTCCCGGGTCAACAACGACGTCAGCCAGGTGCAGCAGGCGGTTTCGGAAACCGCCGGCGACCTGGCGCGCGAGACGCTGGCGCTGGTCGGCTTCGCGCTGCTGCTGTTCTATTACGACGCCTGGCTCGCCGATCTTCTGCATCATCAGCGCGCCGCTGATTGTCTATCCGCTGGTGCGACTCGGTCAGCGCGTGCGGCGCACGACCCGGCGCAGCCAGGAAGCGTTGCAGGCGCTGTCGCACATCAGCGCCGAAGGCGTTCACCGGCCACCGCATCGTCAAGGCATTCGGGAACGAGCAGAAGCGAAGCCGACCGATTCGCCAGGGCAGGGCACCAGCTGTTCCGCACCAACATGAAGGTGACGGCGGCGCTGTCCAGCCTCCCGCCGCTGATGGAACTGCTCGGCGGGTTCGGGATGGCCGGAGCGCTCTGGTACGGCAGCCGTGAGATTGCCAGCGGCAGGCTGACGATCGGCGAACTCACGTCGTTCATTGCCACGCTGTTCCTGATGTACGGGCCCGGCGAAGAAGCTCAGTCGGGTCAACGCGAACCTGCAGCAGGCCATCGCCGCGTCGGAGCGCATCTTCGAGATGCTCGACACGCACACCGAGGTCGTCGAGAAGCCGGACGCGCGGCCGCTGCCGCCGTTCACGCAGTCGCATCGAGTTCCGCGACGTGACCTTCGGCTACGACGAGGGCCGCCGCATCCTGCGCGGCGTCAATTTCCGCGTGGCGGCCGGGCAGATGATTGCCATCGTCGGCCGCAGCGGCGCCGGCAAGACGACCCTCGTGAACCTGCTGCCGCGCTTCTACGATGTGACCGGCGGCATCATCGCCATCGACGGCGTGGACATCCGTGACGTGACGCTCGCGTCGCTGCGAAGCCAGATCGGCATCGTCACGCAGGAGACGGTCCTGTTCGACGAACGGTGGCGAGCAACATCGCGTACGGCGCGCCGAAGGCGAACCAGGCGGAGATCGAGGCCGCCGCCCGCGCCGCGAACGCGCACGACTTCATCGTCGGACTCGCCTCGGGCTACCAGACGATCATCGGCGAACGCGGCCAGCGGCTCTCGGGCGGCCAGCGGCAGCGCCTCGCCATCGCGCGCGCGCTCCTGCGCAATGCACCGATCCTGGTGCTCGACGAAGCCACCTCCGCGCTCGATGCCGAGTCCGAGCTGCTCGTGCAGGCGGCGCTGACGAACCTGATGATGAACCGCACGTCGTTCGTCATTGCGCATCGGCTGTCCACCATCCGCCGCGCCGACGCCATCATCGTCCTCGAACGCGGGCCGCATCGTCGAGGTCGGCAAGCACGACGAGCTCCTCGCGCGTCCGTCCGGCACGTACGCGGCGCTCTATCAGATGCAGCTGCTCGAGGGCAAGAAGCCCGAGCGTCGAATGGTTCCTTCATGATCACATCGATGACCGGGTTCGCGGCGGTCACGCGCGACGAAGAACAGGCGACCGTCACCGTGACCATCCGCGCACTGAATCATCGGCACCTGGATCTGCAGCTGCGCATGCCGCAAAGCCTGGGCGTGCTGGAGGCGGAGATTCGCGCGCTGGTGGCCAGGCTCATCGTCCGCGGCCGCGTCGAGGTCAGCGTCTCGGTGCAGTCTCGCCAGGCTCCCAGCGCTCGAGGTGCAGTTCAACGAGGAGTTCGCCAGGGCGCTCGAAGTCGGCGCTGGACAAGGCGCGCGAGCGCAACCTGATCGCCGGAACCCTGACGCCGGGCGACCTGCTTCGCCTGCCCCAGGCGATCACCATCCGCGAAACCACGACCGACGATGACGCGGTGGTCGCGGCGATTGCGGCGCAGGCGCGCGAGGCCGATCGAGGCGGCGGTCGTCGACCTCCAGAAGATGCGCGCGACCGAAGGCGAGCACCTGCGCGCCGACCTGGACCAGCGCCGCGCGCTCGTGGCCGACTGGTCGAACGGGTCGCCGTCGCCGCCGACGAGGGGCGCATCGCGATGGAGCAGCGTCTCGCGGAGCGCGTCGCGCAGATTCGGACCGAACTGCAGGCCGACGAGAACGGCGGTCGCCCAGGAGATCGTGAAGTGGGCCGCGCGGTCGGACATCAGCGAGGAGGTGGCCCGGTTCCGCGGACACGTCTCGCACTGGCAGACTCTGGCGGACAGCGCCGAGCCGTGCGGGCGGAAGCTGGATTTCCTGCTCCAGGAGATGAACCGCGAGGTGAACACCATGGGCTCCAAGGCCGACGGTCTTCGGGTCTCGGAACTCATCATCTCGGCGAAGGCCGAACTCGAGAAGATGCGCGAGCAGGTGCAGAATGTCGAGTGACGGGCGCGGCCAGCTGTTCATCGTGTCGGCGCCGTCCGGCGCCGGCAAGACGACGCTGGTCGAGCGGCTCGTCGAGCAGATGCCGCACCTGCGCATGTCGCGGTCGTACACGTCGACGCGCGGCCAGACCGGGCGAAACCGACGGCGTGGACTATAATTTCGTGACGCGGGCACGCTTCGAGGCGATGATTGCCGCGGGCGATTTCCTCGAATGGGCCGACGTCTTCGGCAACCTCTACGGCACGTGTGCATCGGACACCGAACGGCCTGCTGGCTGACGGCAGCGACGTCGTGCTGGTGATCGACGTCCAGGGAGCGCGTCAGGTCCGAGCGCTGCGGCCCGGCGCCACGACCGTCTTCGTGATGCCGCCGTCGTACCAGATTCTCGAGCAGCGGCTTCGCGGACGAAGCAAGGACAGCGAGGCGGCCATTCTGCGAGCGCCTCGCAGGTCGCCCGCGAGGAAGTCGCCTCGTTCGCGGAGTACGACTTCATCGTCATCAACGACGAGTTGACGTCGGCCGTCGATCGGCTTCGGGGGATCGTGCTGGCGGGTCGGTGCCGGCTCAGCTGTATGCGGGCCGATGCCGCCCGAATCGTGACGACGTTCGCGTGAGAGGTGTCAGACTTGGCGATGTCGCGACTTCAGCCCGACAGTCGAGTGGCGGTCTGAGACGCGCCACTACGTCAGAGGTGTAGGCAGCGGACCCTGAGGTCCGCCGGAGTGACATACATGATCGATCGTTCCAAACTGCCCAATACCTTCGAATTCGTGGTCACCGCCGGCGCTCGCGCCCGGCAGTTGCTGGCCGGGTCGGTGCCGCGCGTCGACTGTCGGCGATCACAAGAAGACCACCCTCGCGACGCAGGAAGTGCTCGATGGGCGCCGTGGAGGCGAATCCCCGAACGACGCAGTCTCCGTCGACGTCGCCGGCGAGTAACGGTTCGTCGAGGAGGGCCGCATGCTCGTCGCGCTCGGCGTGTCCGGCGGAATCGGCGCCTACAAGGCAGTCGAGGTCGCGCGCGGTCTCCAGAAGCGCGGGCATGACGTCGTGGCGATCATGACGCACTCCGCCACGCGGTTCGTCGGCCCGGTCACCTTCGAAGCGATCACGCGCCACAAGGTCATCACCGACCAGTGGGAGCCCGGGTGCGAATGCCGACATCGAGCACATCTCGCTCGCCTCGACGATCGATCTGCTGCTGATTGCGCCGGCCACCGCCAACATCATCGGCAAGTTCGCCAACGGCATCGCCGACGACTTTCTCACCACGCTGTACACGGCAACCCGCGCGCCGGTGCTGATGGCTCCGGCGATGAACACGCAGATGTTCTCGCACGCGGCCGTCCGAGCAGAATCTGGACACGCTCGTCAGGCATGGCGTCCGCTTCGTCGAGCCGGGCGAGGGGTACCTGGCGTGCGGCTGGATCGGCAAAGGACGGCTGGCCGAGCCCGACGAGATCTGCGCCGCGGCCGACATCGATGCTCCGTCCGTCGACGTCACTTGCGGGCAGACGCGTCATCGTCACCGCCGGGCCCGACCTACGAGGACATCGATCCGGTTCGCTATCATCGGCAATCGCTCCAGCGGCCGCATGGGATTCGCGATCGCCGACGAGGCGACGCGGCGGGGCGCTGTGGTGACGCTGATCGCCGGTCCGACGACGGCCGCCGAACCAACCGTCCACGAACTGATTCGCGTCCGCGGCGCGGAGGAGATGCAGCGAGGCGGTGCTGTCGCGTTCGGGCGATGCGGATGCCGTCGTGATGGCCGCGGCGGTCGCCGACTACACCCCGAAGCGCCGCGCAGCGCAGAAGGTGCCGAAGGGCGACGGACAGCATCACGCTGGTGCTCAAACGAACGCCCGACATCCTCGCAGACGCTCGGGCGACCGCCGCGGCGTCAGCGGCAGGCCAGTTCGTGCTGGTCGGGTTTGCCGCCGAGACCCAGGACGTCGTCGCGCGCGCCACGCGAGAAATTGCGCCGAGAAGCAGGTCGATCTCATCGTCGCCAACGACGTGTCCCGCAGCGACGCCGGGTTCGACGTGGACACGAACGAGGTCACGCTCGTCGGCGAAGATGGGGCCGAGGCGCGTCCCGCTGCAGTCGAAGGCGCGCGTCGCCGCGATCATCCTCGACCGCGTCGAGCGTCTGTTGTCGCGCGAGCAGATGTGCCGATTCGACCAGTCGTAACGACAGCCCAGTCGCCAGAGCCTAGCAGCCTGGCAGCCGGCGAAATCTCAGACTGAGCCCGCATGGATCGTGAACAACTCGTCGAACACCTGAAGTTTGCCGCTGAAATCGGCGTCGCCGGCGTGAGCCGCGATCCGACAGTGGCGTACTGCGAGAGCAGCCGAACGGACACGCCGCGGCGCCGGACGCGAACGAAGCGCTCGACGCGGCCGCAGACGCGCTGGCCGGCAACACGGACTCGCGTGAAGTGTCTGGCGACTCGGGTGAACAGCCAGTGACGCTGATCAAGAGCGTCGCGGACGTGCTCGCCTCCATTCAGGCCGACATCGGCCCGGCGTGCACGCGCTGCAAGCTGCACACGCTCGGGCGGAGCCAGGTCGTGTTCGGCGTTGGCAACCCCGAGGCTCGACTCATGTTCGTCGGCGAGGCACCAGGGGCGGATGAAGACGAGCAGGGCATTCCGTTCGTTGGCCGCGCCGGGCAACTGCTCACGAAGATCATCGAAGCGATCGAACTGAAGCGCGAGGACGTCTACATCGCGAACGTGATCAAGTGCCGGCCCCCGCAGAACCGCAACCCCGAGCCTGACGAGGTCGACACCTGCGAACCGTTCCTGTTCCAGCAGATCGACGCGATCAAGCCGAAGGTGATCGTCGCGCTCGGCAAGTTCGGCGCGCAGACGCTGCTGCGCACCCAGGATCCGATTTCGCGGCTGCGCGGCCGCGTGTTCGACTATCGCGGCGCGAAGCTGATCCCGACGTTCCATCCGGCCTATCTGCTGCGGAATCCTCCGGCGAAGCGGGAGGTGTGGGAGGACATGAAGCTCGTTCGGCAGTTGCTGAACGACGCCATAGCGACGCGATCGGCCGTGCGACATTCGCATTGGCTCGCGACTTCCGATGTTTGTGACTTCCGACTTGTGACGTTGTGTTCGTCCGCGTAGCCGTTCCCGTTCCCGTCGCTCGACCTGCTGACGTACAGCGTGCCGGCCGGCGAGCCTGTGCCGTCGGTCGGCGCGCGCGTCGTCGTGCCGCTCGGCACCCGCTCGGTGACCGGCATCGTCGTCGAGGTGTCCCACGCGTCGACAGCGCCCGACGGCAAGGGCATCAAGCCGCTCAAGAGCGTGCTCGATACCGAGCCGTTCATCCCGTCGCGATGTCGTCGACCTCGCGCGCTGGACGGCCGAGTACTACGCAGCCGGGCCGGGCGAGGCGATCACCGCGGTGCTGCCGCCCAAGACGCGCGGCGAGCGCGCCGACTCGCACAAGACCGCGCGAGTCGTGTCGCTGACGGCCGCAGGCATGGACCCGAGGTGCGAAGGTGACCCCGCGGCAGCGCGAGGCGCTGGAACTGCTCGCGGCAGGGCGCCGGCGGCGCTGGCCTCTGCCGAACTGGCGCGGCGCGGCATCGGCGCGGACATCGTCGCGCGGCTGTTGAAGGCCGGCCTGGTCAGCGTTCGCCGGGAGCGTGTCGACCGCGATCCGTTCGACACCGTCGAGCCTCGACGCCGCGCCGCTCGACTCCGAGCGGCGCCTCACGATCGAACAGGACACGGCGCTGACGCGGCTGCTCGAACTGGCGCGCGCGGCACACGTTCCGGGCGGCGCTGCTGCACGGCGTCACCGGCAGCGGCAAGACGGAGATCTATCTGCGGCTGTCGGCCGCCGTTCGCGCCGTCGGGACGCCGGGTGCTGATGCTCGTGCCGGAGATCGCGCTGACGCCGCAGGTGGCCGCGCTCTTCCGGCAGACGTTCGACGATCGCGTCGCCATTCAGCACAGCGGCCTGTCGGACGGTGAACGCCACGATCAATGGCAGCGCATCCGCCGGGGCGAGGTCGACGTCGTCGTCGGAACACGATCGGCGGTCTTCACGCCGCTTGCGCGATCTCGGCCTCGTCATCGTCGACGAGGAGCACGACAACTCGTACAAGCAGGAGGAGAGCCCGCGTTACAACGGCCGCGATGTGGCACTGGTGCGCGCGCAACGCGCCGGCGCGCTGGCGGTGCTCGGCTCGGCAACGCCGTCGATGGAGACCTACTTCAACGCGATGAGCGGGAAGTACGACCGCATCGTGCTGGAGCGCCGGATCCTCGATCGCCCGCTGCGCGTCCGTCACTGTCGTCGACATGCGCGAGGAGTACGCGGCCGAAGGCCCGGACGTGATCCTGAGCCGCGCGTTGCGCGACGGAATTGCCGCGCGCGTCGAGCGGCAGCGAGCAGGCGATCGTTCTGCTGAACCGGCGCGGGTTCGCGACGGCGGTGTTCTGCCGGCAGTGTTCCGGCACGATCGACTGCCCGAACTGCAGCGTGTCGCTCGTCGTGCACGGCGAAGGGCGCGACGCGACGCGCGCGCTGCCACTACTGCAACTACTCGACGCGCGTGCCGACGGCGTGCCCGATGTGCAAGGCGCCGTACCTCGAGCAGACGGGCTTCGGCACCGAGCGGGTCGAGGCCGAGGTGACGGCAGCCAGTGTCCCGAGCGCGCGAGTGGCGCGCCTCGATCGGGATTCGGTCCGCCGCAAGGGGTCGCTGATCGATCTGCTGTCGCGCTTTCGAGCCGGCGAGATCGACGTGCTGGTCGGCACGCAGATGATCGCCAAGGGACACGACTTCCCGCGGGTCACGCTGGTCGGCGTCGTGTCGGCGGACGTCGGGCTCGGCATGGCCGACTTCCGGGCGTCGGAGCGGACGTTCCAGCTGCTCACCCAGGTCGCCGGTCGCGCGGGACGCGGCGAGACGGCGGGTGAGGCGATCGTCCAGACCATCTACCCGGACGCACTACAGCATCCAGCTCGCGTGCCGGCAGGACTATCCGGCGTTCTTCGAACACGAGATGCACTTCCGGAAGGCGATGCGGTATCCGCCGACGGTGTCGCTCATCAACGCGGTCGTCCGGGCGCGCACGTTCACCGCGGCGATGGATGATGCCGCGTCGATTGTGGGAAGTTGCGAGCGCAGGATCCGCAGCTGAAACACTACCGCGTGCTCGGCCCGGCGCCGGCGCCGCTTGGCAAGCTGCGCGGCGAGTACCGCGCGCAGTTCCTCGTCAAGGGCACCAATCGCAAGCGGATGCGCGAAGCGCTCGTGGCGATCATGGCCGCGCGCCCCGAACTGGCGCGCCGCACGACGATCGACGTCGACCCGCTGAGCGTGCTGTAGAATGAGCGTGCAGAGGGTCAGACCCGAGCTGACCCGTCGAGTCGAGAGACGTCTGAGTCTGACTCCGAGCTGCTGAGCTCTGCAGTTCATCGAATCAGCTGGATCGGCTCGATCGGCGCCGGCGTGAAGCAGAGCACGAACATCAGCGACCGCGAACAGCGCGAGCCACTTGCGGCGCGAATCGAGCGGGACGTCCTCGTCGAACGTGCGCGGGTGATGGCGCCCGAACGTGAAGAGCATCACGATCATCAGCACGGTCCACACCAGCCAGCTGGCCGAGAACCACGTCAGGACGACCGCACACGCCGACCATCACCAGCGTCAGCTGCGACGACGTGCGGCCGAGCACCGCGTACGAGATGTGCCCGCCATCGAGCTGACCGATCGGGAACAGGTTCAGCGCCGTCGCCAGCATCCCGAACCACGCCGCGAACGCGATCGGGTGCAGGTTGATCGTGTAGCCCTCCGGCTGCGTGCCCCACATCAGCCACGACACGAACTTGAAGAGCAGCGGTTCGCCGAGCGACAGCCCGTCGACGTCCTGGCGGGAAGACGCACGACCCGCGACAGCGCCATGCCGATGAACAGCGCCGGCACCGCCACGACGAAGCCGGCAATTGGCCCCGCGATCCCGATGTCGAACAGCATGCGCTTGCTCGGGATCGGCTCGCGGATCCGGATGAAGGCGCCGAGCGTGCCGGTCAGCGGCAGCGGGAACGGGCAGGAAAAACGGCAGCGACGCATCGACGTCATAATAGCGGCAGGCGAAATAGTGACCCAGTTCATGGCAACCCAGAATCGCGAGGATGGTGCCGCTGTACCAGAAGCCCGCGCGCCAGCGAGCGCCGGCCAGCCAAGCGACATCGGGTTCGCGCCGAAGTCGCTCGCGAACGACTCGTAGTGACTCGCGCCGACGAACGTCGTGCGTGACGACGGTGAGCGCCAGCAGCAGCGACATGCAGCCACCGCCGGTCCTGGAACTTGGGCCGGGGCAGCCAGACGAACTCCGGCGGGAGCGACGAGGGATTCTTCGCGAACGGGATCCAACCGAACGATTATCCGATGTTCTGGAGGTCTTTGCCGGGTTTGAAGCGGATGGTGCGGCCGGGAGGGATGCGAACTTCCTTGCCGGTGCGGGGATTACGGCCGATGCCGCGCTTCCGCGGCTTCACCTGGAAGACGCCGAAGCCGCGCAGTTCGATGCGCTCGCCGCGCTGCATGGAGGTCCGCATCGCGTCGAACACGGCATCGACAGCCACCTCGGCCTTGACCTTGGTGATGTCGGCTATCTTCGACACTTCGTTGACGATGTCGACCTTGATCATGCTTAGGGGCTCCTAGGTTCTTCTAAACATCATAGATTGTGACACTTACGCTGTCAAGGCTGAGGCTAAGTGATCGCAGAAGACACGCACTGAATGCCTCGCAAACTCCCGTCCGTCGTTCTCGATCGGCCGACCCAACGTGGGGAAGTCGACGCTCTTCAACAAGATGATCGGTTCGCGCCGCGCGATCGTCGCGCCGATCGCGGGCACGACTCGCGACTCGCTCGCGTTTCCCGTGTCGTGGCGAGGGATCGACCTTCCAGCTCTCCGACACGGGCGGACTGTACGGCGCGAGCGAAGATCCGTTGCACGACCTCGTCGTCCAGCAGGGACAGCGCGCGATCGCCGGCGCCGATCTCCTGATTTTTCTGACAGATGGACAGGAAGGGCTCGCCTCCGGGCGATGAAACGATCGCGCGCGAGATTCGCGAGACCGGGCTGCCGATCATCTTCGTGGTCAACAAGACGGACGACAAGCGCGCGCAGGCCGCTGTGCCTGAGTTCTACCAGCTCGGCTTCGAGCCGGTGCTCGAGATCTCGGCGGAGCACGGCAACGGCGTCGGCGACCTGCTCGACGAGATCGTCGAGCGGCTCGGTGCGAAGGGCCGCGACGCGAAGGCCGACGAAGACGACCGCGGCGAGGCGAGCCGTCAGACGCCGACGGGCGGCTGCCGCGCAGCCGACGGAGACGACCATCGCCATCATCGGCCGCCCGAACGTGGGCAAGTCCTCGTTGCTCAATCGCTTGCTGAAGGAAGAGCGGGTCATGGTGAGCGAGATGCCGGGCACGACGCGCGATGCCATCGACGCGACGCTCACCTGGCACCGCCGGCAGTTCCGCATCGTGGACACCGCGGGCATGCGCCGGCCAGGTCGTGTCCGCAGCGGCGGCAAGGTCGAACTGGTCAGCGTCGCGGGCGCGAAGAAGGCGATCTTCGATGCGGACGTCGTCGCCCTGCTCATCGATTCGAAGGAAGGCGCCACCGACCAGGACGCGGCCATCGGCGGGGAAGCCGATCGCGCCGGCCGCGGCGTCGTGATCGTCGCCAACAAGTGGGACCTGGTGAAGAGCCAGGACCCCGACTTCGTCAAGGTGTTCGACGATGCGCTGCGGCGGAAGATGCGCTTCCTGGACTACGCGCCCATCCTCCACATCTCCGCGCTGACCGGCGAGCGGACGCCGAAGGTGCTCGAAACGCTCGACCGGGTTGCGGCAAACCGCCGGAAGCGGGTGCCGACGCCGGCGTTGAACAAGTTCATCGAGTCGATCATCGCCGCCAACCCGCCGGTCAGTCCTGAACGGCGCAACGTGAAGATCATGTACGTCGCGCAGATCGGCGTCGCGCCGCCGACGTTCGTGTTCTTCACCAACGTGGCCACGACGTTCCACTTCTCGTACGAGCGCTTCCTCATCAACAAGATTCGCGAGCAGTTCGGCTTCGAGGGCACGCCGATTCGCATCCAGGTCCGGCGCCGCGCGCAAGTCGATGCCGCGCAGTCAGCGGAAGCCCGCCGCGAAGCGGCGACGCAGTCGGAAGCACTCCAGCGCGAAGACCCCGAAGGCGTCCAAGGCGTTCGAATCAGACGGAGGCCTTCGAAGCGGCGCGAAGCCCTCCAACGGGTCCAGGTTCGGGAACGCGTCGAAGTCCGCCACGCGTCGAAGTCCCCGAAGTCCTCGAAGCATTAACGGGCGTATACTCGCGGTCTGGCCTAAGTCTCGCGCCACTCGCGAGACGCGGGGGACCCAGTTCAGGGGGCGCATCGGCGATCTGCCGCCGTAGGACACTTCCGAGTCCGAGCCCGTCAGCTAACCCCGTCGGCACCTGACTCGGGAGCGTCCGTGCCTGCGACCATCGTCGTCGCACCGACGCATCCCCCTTTCGGTGCCGTCGTCGCCATGGCGTTGCTCGCGGCCGCGACTGCCGCGTACGACGGCACCACGCCGCCGTGTTGACGCGTCTGATCGAGGCCCGGCATCTCGCCTCCGAACTGCGGTGGCGTTTCTGAAATCGAACGAGGCCGCCAATCGGGCCGTGCTCTCCGTCACCGACGAGGACTCGCAGATCGCGGCGGCCAGCGGAATCCGACGCAGGCTGCGGACGCGGCGAAGCAGGCGCTCGCGACGCTCGATCCGCTGCTGCAGTCACTCGGCTACCAGATCGGATCTGACAGCCTGGGTCAGTTTCAGGAAAGGCTTCGACGAGTATCCGGAGATCTGGAGGCCGAGGTGCTCCCGCTCGCCGTGGAGAACACGAACGTCAAGGCGCAGCGGCTGTCGCGGTTCGGGCGCAGGCCGCGGAGACGAGCTGCGTCGTTGCGTCTAGCCTGCGGCCGCCGGACGTCCCCCGCCGGATGTCGCACTGGAGCGCAGCAGCATTCGCGCGAGCGGACGTGCTCGAGATGCGAGGCTCGTCCAGGCCAGACATATCGTGGAAGCCGACGATGCGGCCATGACGCAGGATGGAGCAGCGCGTGACACGCTGGCTGGCGATGCGCGGGCGCGGTCAACCGACTGCGCGTCCTTCCGCAAGGGCGGGGCGATGGCGTTGAGGGCTGTGGCGTCGGCGCTCGACCGGTTTCTCGACGTCATCGGGGAGATCGTCGCGCTCTCGAGACGCAACACGAATGTCCGGTCGCTCGCGCCTGACGCTCGGCCGCCAGCGCTCTGGTCGCGGCGAGCATGCGAGGACGCACTTCGGACGATCGAGGAATCGCTGGCAGGCACGGGTCGCAGGCGACCCGGTGACCGGGACGGCACGTCGCGGGTTATACTTTCCGCCTGCGGTTCGCGCAAAATGGCCGAGATGTCACAGCAGATCGACATCCCGAATCGCTCGTTGTTCAAGGCGGCCGAGGTGTGCGATCTTGCCAGGGTCCAGCCCTACGTGCTGCGCTCGTGGGAGGCCGAGTTCAAGGATCTCGGGGTGTCGAAGAGCGGTTCCACCTCGCGCGTGTACCGGCGCGAGGATGTGGAGCGGGTGCTGCGCATCAGGCACCTGCTGCTGGTCGAAGGGCTGACGCTGGCCGGCGTCCGCCGACGGCTCGAGGAGGAGGCGGAACCGCCGCTCGCGGAGCGAGCCGTTCATCGCGGCACCGCGTGCGCCCTGGCGCGCGGCGACGCGCGAGCGTATCGGCGACGTGAAGCGTGGGCTTCGGTCGCTGCTCGATCTGCTCGACGCACCGGTCGGCCCTCAGGACACCTCCGCTCCCGCGTCGACGGGTGAGGCCGGATCGCTGCCACGGTCTGAAGAGGCGATTGAGGACGGCGCGACGCGTCCGCCGAGTTCTCACTCGCCGCGCCCGCGGAAGGTACGCTGCTGCGGCAGCGAAAGCGTCGAAACGGGGCGTCCCGACCGATGAGGGGACGAAGTCGTCCTCGCCTCGGCGGCGGCGTTCGGCATAGAATGGTGGGACGCTCCGGGCCGCAAGGTCGCACCACGCGTCGTAGTGTTCGGTACCGCCCCCACACACTCGCACGGTCTGTATCGGGATGTAGCGCAGCCTGGCTAGCGCACCTGACTGGGGGTCAGGGGGTCGTGGGTTCGAATCCCGCCATCCCGACCAATTTCCCTCAATAAAACTGTCCTTCTACCCATGGGCCCCGTTCCATGTTCAGCGTGGGTAGCGCCGGGGTAGCAGGAGATCCTCTCCCTCACTTGTGTCGTTACGGCGGCACCGCCGTCCCGCCGACGATTCGATTTGAATGGACGACCTGCTGATTACGAATATTATCCAACGTCCGAGCACGTCCGGCCTTGCTGGTTCAACGGGCGGCGGCCGTTAAGGGTGGAGTCCCGTATCAGGCGTCAGCACCCATTTACGTGGTCGGCTTGATCCCCACGGCCGACTCTGCCTTCGTCTTGTCGATGTTCTCTTGCTGTTCATCGATCAGCGCACCCTCTCGCGCGATGGCATCGCCGAACTTGTCGAGGTCGCCGTCCTTCAACGCTGCCATGCCGTCTTGGTGGGCCGCCGCAAAATCAGCCTTGAGGTCTCGGCTCTCCGCAGGGGCGAGTGGCGTCGACAAGCCATCGATCGCGGCGTAGGGATCGTCGGTCATTGGAAGCATTTCCTCTTCGGCATCAGGAGATCCTTCGGAGTCATTTTCGCGGTCGAGCGCGTGGGCACGGTCGTCCGAGGTTGGCGATTTCTTCTTCCGGAACGGTGAAACGCCAACCGGATCGCCGCGCGATCGTCTGGAACTGTCGCCACTCAGCAGACGTGAAACCCATCTGCTCCGCACGCTGCGTATACCAGCATAGGAGATCGGCGGCCTGGAGCGGCACGTCCACCTTCGTACCGATCTTCAGCTCTCCCGATGAGTGGCACAAGCTCGGGATGGCCGAACGCCGTGATTTCCTCGGCGGTCGGGCTGATGGAAATGCCGGAGCTGTCCGTCGATGCCCTGCTTTCGTTCGACCAGCAGATTGACCCTGTCGCAATCGGGGTGTTGTGACGCTTCGATTAGCGCCATTCGTCACGGAACCTCGGAAAGCAGAAATGATCCGGTTCGTACTGAAACGGTGCCAACGCCGGAGTGTCCGGCACCCTGATTTTGATGCCAGCCAGGACGTCGTCGAAGTGATCTCCATTCATTCGGATTCCGAGTGGAACCAGGCTGCCCGTGCAATGCAATACGCGGATTGCCTCCTCGAGCTTCTGGTCGGCATGCCACTGCGTAACGCCGTGGCGAAGGCGCCAGCTCGGACTACGGTGGCACCTTCACGGATCCGAAGTGGATCGAGGGCGGACGACAGGAGATGGAAGTAAACTTCCTCAGCACCTTCGCGGTCACGCAGGCGGTCGCGCCAATACTCGCGAAGAATGGCGGCGGCGCGATCGCCAACCTCAACTCGGTGGCCTCGTTCGTCAGCTTTCCGATCGTCGCGGCATATAGCGCTTCGAAGCCGCGATGCACTCGCTCACGCAGGTCACGCGCGCGATGCTGCGGGGGCAGAACACCCAGGTGTTTGGCCTGTATCCCGGCCCGATTGACACCAGGATCGGCGAGGCGCTGACGGCCGAGAAGGCCTCCCCCGCGGAGGCTGCGCGGGCGATTGTCGCGGGCATCATCGCAGGCAATGAAGATCTCCCGACAAGACAAGTCAGGGCGTGGGGCCGGCCTTCTTCGCGGATCCGAAGGGACTCGAGCGGCAGGTCGGCGCGGTCCCGGCCGCCGCGGTCCCGGCCGCGGCGTAGGGCCTCGCAGGCTGACCGCTGGTGACGGCGCACCGGACCGCGGCCGCGGTCGAGAGCACGTGGCCGGCGCATTCGCGAAGTTCATCGCGATTAGAGACGCCGGGGCAATCAAGCCCACAGCGCTCAGCACGGAGGAGGCGGCTTCCATCCCGCTGGTCGGCTTGACCGCCTCGCAGGTGCTGATCGAACGAGCGCGGCGCTGGGCCTTCTCACCGATCAGAGCCCGAAACAGTTCCTCGTCTGCACCAGGCGGCAAGAACGCGCTGCTCAGTCAAGAGATAGCCACGTCGCGCTGCGCGGTCAGCTGAGTTCCTGGGCGAGTCCGATGAGAAGCTTTTCAGGCCCCCGGATGTAGCAGAGTCGATATGCGTCTTTGTACTGGACAACTTCGCCCACGAGCTGCGCGCCGCGTTTGAGGAGCCTCTCGAGCGTCTCGTCGAGGTCGTCCACGGTGAACATCACGCGCAGGTAGCCGAGGGCATTCACCGGCGCGTCGCGGTGATCCGCGACGGCAGGAGGCGTGAGAAACCGGGAGAGCTCGAGCCTGCCATGGCCGTCCGGCGTCGCATCATGGCAATCTCGACGCGCTGATCTCCCAGTCCAGTGACACGCCCGGCCCATTCTCCTTCGATCGTGGCCCTCCCTTCGATCTCGAGGCCGAGCTCACGAAAAATCAATGGTCCCGGCGAGGTCGTCGACAACGATTCCTACGTTGTCCATACGTGTAAGCGGCATCTGCGCAATCTATACAGTGGCGCTTGTTCTGACAACCGACCGCGGAGTGATCCCGGGGCATGACCAGCATCTCCTCGAGAGGACGACGGTGGTGTGGCCCGTGCGCGGACTGGAACGACTGGCTCGGCCCTTCAGCCGCATTGGTTTCAGCCCCTGCCGGTATGACTCGGAACGCCTTCGACGTCCGGTTTGCAGGAGCTGCGTACGGGATCCTCCCTGATGTCTCGCGTGTGGCGGTGCGAGATGCTCGCGCCGTCGCTGCTCGATCTCACCGCCGTATTCATCGAGTGAAGTAGATGGTCGCGCCTGATCGCTGATGACGTCACGATGACGGTGATGCTGCTGCATGACCGCTCCGCCGGCGGCACGAGGCTGGCGAGCGGTTCCGGAGGGCCAGGTTCAGGGGCCCGGGGGCCGCCACGCCTAACGACCTCATGGACGGTGGAGGAGCAGAGTTATGTAGCGACAGCGCGCAACTGAGTCGGCGCCATAAAGATGGGCATTATCGCGGCGACGTCGCGCCATCCTTTGACCGTCAGCTTACGTACAGAAGTGCGGGCGGTGCTCAGGAATCGTCTTACCACAGGAGGGCAACGATGGGAGCGATGACGTATCGAGGGCCCGGCCGGGTCCGCGTCGAAGAGAAACCGATCCCGTCAATCGAGCACCCCGACGAACGCGCTTCGGGCAGCACCGCGCCGACCTCAAGCATCAACCGCTCGATCTGCTGCTGTGGGCGGCACCTTATCTCGCGATTGCGGGCGGAATCTACATGCTCGCGCAAGGGCGCCCGACGCGACGCGCGCTGCGCTAAATCGAACCGGCCGGCCGTCAGCACGTCTGGCGCGCCGGCCGCGGTAGCGGCAGATCCACTGGACAGTGGCACGGGCGGGCAGTCTATGCCCGCTCGGGTGACAACGATGGCGATGGTGGAACAGATTGCGGGAGCAGTAGTGACGGTGGTCGTGCTGCTCGATATCTTCCTGACCGTGCTGTACGCGCGAGCAGGAACGGAGCTGCTCTCGCCTGTCGTGGCGCGAACGATCTGGCTCGTGTTTCGTCTCGTTTCGCGTCCATTCGGCCGCCATCGCGGCAGAGTGCTGTCATTCTGCGGACCGGTGATTCTGGTCGCGCTGATTTTCGTCTGGGCCGCCGGACTCGCGCTTGGGGCCGCGCTGATCATGCATCCGCATCTCGGCGGGGGCATCCGCGCAAGCCAGGGCCCCACGCCGACCGACTTCATGTCGGCGCTGTATGCCGGAGCCAGCAGCCTGTCCTTCGTCGGCGTCCGGCGACTTCAAGCCTCAATCGGCCGCGTTCCAGGCGCTCTACATGTTGAACTCGCTGATTGGCATGTCCGTCATGTCGCTGGTGCTGACGTATGTCATGCAGATCTACAACGCATTGAGAAGCAGAAACGCGCTCGGGCTCGCCATTCAGACGCTCTCGAACGAGACCGGCGATGCGGCGGAGCTGATTGCCGGCCTGGGCCCGCAGGGTCAGTTCAATTCCGGATACAACAATCTTTCGACGCTCGCGTCGAACGCGTGTGCGGTCAAGGAATCGCACCACTTCTATCCCCTGCTGTTTTACTTCCGGTTTACCGAGCCGTACTACTCGGTCTCGAAGACCGCCACGGTGCTGTCTCGACACCGTCTCGCTGCTGAAGAGCGGCCTGCAGCGATGACGACTACCGCTGGCTGAAGGAGTCGGCGACGGTGGCGCAATGCTGGCGCGTCGCGATGCTTCTCGTCGGCACGCTGGAGGAGGTATTCCTGCCCGGCGAACCGGCGCAAGCTGCGGTCGCCGGCGGATGCGGGCGCTCGAGAACGGTGGCGAACGCGGTACATGGCGGCGCTCGAGCGGATGCAGCAGGCCGGCATCAAGACGATTGCCGACCCGGCCGCCGGGTTCGAGACATACGTGTCGCTCCGCGCGCGATGGGACGGGCACATCGCCAGGCTGAGGGCATCCATGATGTACGAGGCCGACGAAATCGACGCGCCGACCTACCGCCCGGAGGTCGTCGGCGCTCGACCGCCATTCGAGCGTCGCCTCCGCGACGTTTGACAGAGTTCCAGGACGTGTGTGCGAACGGGAGGAGACTTCAATGGATCAGAGACTGAAAGGCCGCCGAATCGCGGCGCTCGCGGCGGACGGCTTCGAGAAGGTGGAACTGGTCGTCCCGATGAAGGCGTTGCAGGCGGCCGGCGCAAACGTCGACGTGATCTCGCTGCGCCACGGCAGTATCCGCGGCGTGAACCTGCACGAGCCGGCCAGCCGCGTTCACGTGGACAAAACGATCGCCGAAGCAAACCCCGACGATTACGACGGGCTGCTGCTGCCCGGGGGCTTCATCAATCCCGACCTGCTCCGCCAGTCGGCGGAGGCGCGGGCATTCGTGCGCGCGTTCGACCAGGCGGGGAAGCCGATCGCCAGCCTGTGTCACGGGCCGTGGGTGCTCGCGTCGGCGGGACTGCTGCAGGGGAGGACCTTGACCTCATGGCCGGGCGTTCGTGACGATCTCGTCAATGCCGGCGCGACCTGGCTGGATCAGCAGTTCGTTCGCGACGGCAACCTGGCGACGAGCCGCGGCCCGCAGGACCTCGTCCCCTTCGTCCAGGGCTGTCTGGACCTGTTTGCGGAACACGCGCCGATTTCGAGAACCGCGCAACAACCTGTCGCCCGCTCGGCGCCGCAGGCCAATGAGCCGCCGGAGATCGTCCTGGGCGCGATGAAATGGCTGCCAAAACCGTCGTTGCGAACGGCGGTCGGGCTGGGCGCGATCGCCGCGGTCTTCATGGCGACGAGGCCACGCCGCGGCAAACGGCGAAGCCACAGCAGCGGGAACGTATCGGGCATAGACGAGATGAAGGATCGTTGATGCCCGCTGGACGACGCGAGCCGCTCGACAGAGGGGAGCCAGCGGAGCTGCAGTTGCCGCGCTTACGCGGGCTCCCTCTGTAGCCGGAGCGTGCCGACGAGCGCCGACAGCGCGGCTGGTTGCTGCCGACGGCTCGGGTAATACAGAAAGAACCCGGGGAACGGCGGACACCAATCCTCGAGCACGCGAACCAGCGCTCCACTCGCAAGGTGCTCCGTGATGCGATCCTCCGCGACCCAGGCAAGCCCCGCCCCGTCGAGAGCCGCCTGAATGATCAGGTCGAGTTCATCGAGGAGCAGTGAACCGTTGACGGCGATCGCGAGGGACTCGTCGCCTTTGTCAAACTCCCACTTGTACATGCCCTCGCCGCGAGATGTTCAGGCGTTTGGCGGCCCTGGTGAAGCTCCGCTCATCCGCGACCGCCAGGAACGCTGACAAGACGCTGAGTTCGTCGCGCACGATTGTTCACTCCCAGTCAACAGCCCTTGCAGATTGTACCGGCTACTCAGGCCTCGCGTGACACGTTACGCTGGTTTTGCCAAGGTAGTTGAGAGTGTGCTGGAGATGAAGACGGCTCGAATTGTTGAGACGAGGGCAGTCTTCGAGCCGAGCAGATGAGGAGTAGCGATGGAAGCCACTGTTCTTTACGGCGCGCGCGACGTCCGGTTTGAGGATCGCCCCGCGCCGACCATCATCGAGCCAACCGACGCCGTCATTCGCCTGCCGCTCACGTGTATCTGCGGGTCGGACCTCTGGCCGTCCGCGGCGTTCAACCGGTCTCGTCGCCGACGGCGATGGGCCACGAGTACTGCGGGTTCGTCGAGGAGGTGGGTCGAGACGTGACCTCGGTCAAGCCTGGCCAGTTCGTGATCGGATGATTCTTCGCCTCGGACAACACGTGCCCGCACTGCCGTCACGGCTATCAGACGTCCTGCCAGCGCTTCGAACCTGTTGTTGGCGCGCAGGCGCCGCACATGCGCGTCCCCCTCGCAGACGGCACGCTCGTCGCGACTCGCGACGTCCCTGACATTCACATGATCCCGAGCCTCCTGGCCCTGTCGGATGTGATGGGCACCGGCTGGTTCGCGGCTGATGCCGCGAACGTGAAGCCAGGTGCGACCGTCGTCGTTGTGGGCGACGGCGCCGTCGGACTGCTTGGCGTGCTCTCGGCAAAGCAAATGGGAGCGGGCCGCATCATCGCCATGAGCCGGCGTGAGTCACGGCAACAACTCGCCCGCGAGTTCGGCGCCACGGACATCGTCACTGAGCGCGGCGAAGAGGGTGTCGAGCGCATCGGGCAGCTCACCAAGGGTGTCGGAGCTGACTCAGTCCTCGAGTGCGTGGGCACTCAGGAATCGATGCTGCAGGCCATCGAAGCCACCAGGCCAGGCGGGTCGGTGGGTTACGTCGGCGTGCCGCATGGCGTGTCGCTTGACGGTCAGCAATTGTTCTTCTCGCATGTTCGTCTACACGGCGGTCCCGCACCGGTTCGCAACTATCTACCGAAGCTGATCGATCTCGTCTTCAGCGGGACCATCAATCCAGGCAAGGTGTTCGACCTGGTGTTGCCGCTGGCGCAAGTCGCCGAGGGGTACCGCGCGATGGACGAGCGTCGCGCGATCAAGACGCTGCTGCAACCGTAATTGCCGCACCCAAATGGCAATGAGAAGCACGCCGAATTGCCGAAGCCGCTTCCCGCGAATGCGAGCCAACCTGGAACGATCGAGTCCTATTTTCCAGCGACTAATTTTCTGAATGACGCGAGAGGTGTCAGTTCTTACGTCGAAGCGACGTAGTCGGCCAACGGAAGCAGTAGGCGACGCCAGGAGGTGAGATGGAAATCAAACGCAGTGGTTCACAACCGTCGGCCAAAGGGCCCGCAGAGTGGTTCACCGGAACGGTCCGCATCGATCCGCTGTTCGACGCGCCTGTGCCGGCGCGCGCTGCCGGCGCGAGCGTCACGTTCGAGCCCGGCGCCCGGACGGCCTGGCACACGCACCCGTTGGGCCAGACGCTGATCGTGACATCCGGTGTCGGTCGAGCCCAGCGGTGGGGGGGAGCGGTGGAGGAGATTCGTCCTGGCGACGTCGTCTGGTTCGCGCCTGGCGAGAAGCACTGGCATGGAGCCTCGCCAACGACGGCGATGACGCACGTCGCGATCCAGGAAAAGCTGGATGGAAAGCCGGTTGACTGGCTGGAGCACGTCACGCCAGAGCAGTATGAAGGGCACTCCGGCGCGAGCTGAATAGAAGACATGCTGAATCGCTGACGTGGTCGCCTGGCACTCGGCTCGGCCCGTATGAAGTGGCGGCACAACTCGGTGCCGGAGGCAGCCTGTCCTCGCGGTGGAAGCACGGCACGCCTGCGAACGTGGAACAGGCCGGACTAGCTAATCCGCAGCCCCATCCGCCGCAAGTCGGTGCGGTGACGGGGATCGGCGTGGAGGTTTTCGATGAGAGGCGAAAAATAGTAGAAGGGTGACGCCCCGTCGTCATAGGCCTTGGCTTGCCACTCGAACGCCTTGTCGAGGTCGTTCGCTCCTGCGTAGATGTACACCTGGCAATGCGGTGGGACGTATCGTGTGGCGGCGAGACCTGCGAGCTCTTCGAGAATGTCGTGCACCTTGTCGGTCGCGCCATTCCTTGCGTAGTAGTGCCCGAGCACGCCCAGATAGAACGGCGCCGCGGGCCGACATCGACACGGTCCGCTCGCCGATCTCGATGGCTTCGCTCAGCCGCGACTGCTGCGCACGGCACATGCCGATCATGTGGATCGCGAAAATGAAATTGGGGTCGACTTCCAGGCTCTTCTCGCATTCTGTCACGGCCTGGTCGTAACGCCGCGCGAGAAACAGCGCGTGAGCAGCTCCGGCGTTGACGAGAGGCGACAGCGGCTCCATCTCCTGCGCCCTTCGCGCCTCGATCGCCGCTCCGCCGTGATCGCCTTGCAGCACCATGAGCCACGAACGATAGATCCGCGGCAGCGTCTGCATTGGATCGAGCTCCAGCGCGCGGCGGAACTCGCGCTCGGCTTCCGGCCAGTTCCAGTCGTTGTGAAGCCTGATGGATGCCAGCGACGTGTGCGCCTCCGGCCAGGTCCGGGTCGATCGCGAGCGCCCGCTCGACGGCCGCTGATGCGGACGCAAAGGCGGTCCGGGGGCGCTGCACCGAGTAAATACCCATGAACGAGTACGCGTCGGCCAGCCCGGCGTACGCCATCGCGTATCCGGCGTCCTCTTCGATCGCTTTCTGGAATTGTTCGAGCGCCGCCTTCAGACCACCGTGATAACCGGCGCGTCCAGTAGAACCGTCCTTTCAGATAGCACTCATACGCTCGCGGGTTCTGCGTGTGCTGGCGGATGAGCGGTTGCCGCGGGAACTCAGCGAGCGTGACTTTCAGGCGGTCGACGACGCTCCGGGCGATTTCATCCTGAACGGCGAACACGTCGGCCGTGCTGCGGTCGTAGCCTTCGGACCAGAGATGGCATCCATCTTCGGCGCTGACGAGCTGCGCGGAAATTCGCACGCGCTCTCCTGCTTTCCGAACGGTGCCTTCCAGCACGGCATCCACGTCGAGCAGCCGGCAGATGTTCCTGATGTCGGTCTCGGTCCGAGCGAGGTGAAAGGACGACGTTCGCGAGGCCACACGCAACCCTGGCACCTTGCCCAGTCCCGTCAGGAGTTCCTCCGCGAGCCCGTTGCAGAAGTATTCGAGGTCCTGGTCGGGGCCGAGATTCTCGAACGGCAGCACGGCGACAGACGGGATCCGCGGCGCCTGCGAGTCGTCGTCTCGTGCGCAACGGCCTCGTCCAGCGCGTTCTGGATTTCGAGCACGCTGAGCAGATCCTTCTCCATGGCCTCGGCGCTCCGATACCGGCGTGCGGGGTCGCGTGCAAGAGCGTCTTCGACGATCCGTACGAGGCCCGGCGGCAGATCGGGACGGCGCTCTGAAAGACCGATCATGTGCTGGCGCGCATGCAGGCCGGCGATGGCGCCGAACGTCCCGCCTTCGACGGGAAACCGTGCGGTCATCAGGTGATAGAGCAGGACGCCGACGCTGTAAATGTCGCTGGCGATCGTGGCGGGATGGCCGGCAAAGAGTTCGGGCGCCAGATAGAGCGGCGTCCCGATCATCTGCGGCTCGGCCAACGAGTCCGCGCTTCGGATCTCGCCGGCGCCGAAATCCATCAGAACGATGCGCCCGCCGGCTTCGAGCATGACGTTCTGCGCCTTGATGTCGCGATGGAGAAGACCCGCCTTGTGCACGGCCGCCACGGCGCGACAGACATCAATGCCGATCAGCGACGCTTCATGACCGCCGAGCAGTCCTCGTGCGGTCAGAACCTGAGTGAGCGTCAGACCCTCGACCCATTCCATCCACAAGGCGACGGTTCCGTCGTGTTCGTCGATTCCATAAACGGTGACCACGTTTGGGTGCCGCACGCGGGCGAGCAGGCGACCTTCCTGGATGACCGTGTGAGATCGGCCGGCGGCCGGCAACACCTTCAAGGCGACCTCGCGCTCGAGCGCGGGATCCCACGCCAGGTAGACCGCGCCGAAACTGCCGCCTGCGATCTTCCGGCGGCATTCGAGCGCTCCCCATCGACCCATCGCCGGCAACACCTGCGGAGTCGCTTGCTGCTCGCTGGGGACATCGGTCGTCGACTCCGCCAGTGCGAAATCTCCTGTGTTGTCGGCGACTTCCAGGGCATCCAATCGGCGCCCTGTCAACGGCTGTGGCGCGGTAGCCATCACTCCGGCGGCGACGGCAGCGACTGACCCTTGAAGGAAGCCTTCGGCGTCCGATTCCTGCGCCAGCAACTGCTCCACCTCGCGCCTGAGTGCCTCATCGTCGCCACATGCGTCGCGCAGAAAGGCAGCGCGGTCGACACCCGACCGCTCCAGCGCAGCCTCACAAATCTGCTCGACGCGTCGCCATCGTGATGCCGGATCAGTCATTGTGGGGACGATCCTTGAGTTCGGCCAACAGCCACATCTTCGCCATTCGCCAGTCACGCCGCACCGTGTCGGGTGACACCCCCAGTGCTTCGCCAGTTTCTTCGAGCGTCATGCCGGCAAAGAAGCGCATGTCGATCACACGACACTTCCGCTCGTCAATCAGCGCGAGCGCCTCCAAGGCGCGGTCCAGATCGAGCAAATCGACGGACGCAGTCGATGACGCGAGTAGACACTCGTCGAGTGACACTCTGACGGCGTCGCCGCCCCGCTTTTGAAATCCTCTGGTACGGGCGTGGTCGACGAGCACGCGGCGCATGAGCCGCGCGGCGATGCCGAAGAAGTGCGCGCGATCGTTCCACCGCACCAGCCGGGCGCCGGTCAGGCGTATGAAGGCCTCATGCACGAGGGCTGTGGTCTGCAGCGTGTGATCGACACGCTCCCTTGCCATGTAGCGGCGCGCCATGCGTCGCAACTCCGCCTCGACCAGCGGGATGAGCTGGTCAAGCGCGTTCGCGTCTCCGTCGCCCCACGCCTGGAGGAGCTGCGTCACCCGACCGGAGCCCGACATGCGCGCCATTCTACTCACAGCGAGACGCATTCCTGCGACGGCTTCACAGTTCCTGCCCGAAGTCGCGCACTCACTTCCGCGCGTACCTTGCGACGCGTGAGGAAGGGCACTCCCCATCGCTACTGTTCAGCTGTGCTCGCCGCCGCTGCTCGGTCGTGACGGTGTCAGCGACCGGACAGGCGGTGGAACAGCCAGGCCCTGGCGGTGGCCCACTCGCGTTCGACGGTGGCGGCGGAAATACCGAGGGCCGTGGCGATTTCAGCGATGGTCAGGCCTGCGAAGTATTTCAGCTCGACGACCTCGCGCTGACGCGGATCGAACGATGCCAGCTCGGTAAGAGCATCGTCGAGCGCGATCAGATCGAGCGCGGGCGCCCCCGGTGTCGCAGCCGCCTGATCGAGACCGACAATGGTGTATTCGCCGCCACGCTTGTCGGCGCGCTTGCGGCGGGCGTGATCGACGAGGATCTGGCGCATCAACCGTCCGGCCACGGCGAGAAAGTGCGCGCGACCTTCGACGGTCATTCGATCGACATTCACCAGCCGCAGATAGACCTCGTGCACCAGCGCGGTGGCCTGCAGCGTGTGATTCGGCTGTTCTCGACCGAGGTGCGCCCGGGCGACACGGCGAAGTTCGTCGTAGACGATGGGGACGATGCGCGCGAGGGCGCCGGCCTTATCCCGTTCGGGATCGAGCAGATAGTCGGTGACGGCGCGGTCCGTGGTCATGCCCGGGCACAATTGTAGACGGGCGCGACTTACCGGGAAACTGCACTAGAATTCCGAGCGTCGTGAACAGGGACGCCGCTGACTGGCCGCGCGTGAAAGGCATCCTCGGTGATGCCATACGCCTGCCGGCCGATGCACGGGCGGCGTTTCTCGATACGGCGTGCGCGAGTGACGACAGCCTGCGGCGCCAGGTCGAAAAGCTGCTGGCCGCGCACGATCAGGCCGACGCGTTCCTTGAAACCCCGCCTGAAATGCCTGCCGCGATTCACAATCGCTCGCTGGAAGGGCAGCGCCTCGGTCCCTATGAATTCGTCGCGCGCATCGGCGCCGGCGGCATGGGTGAGGTCTACAAGGCGCGCGACCAGCGGCTGAACCGCACGGTTGCCATCAAGGTGCTGCCGTCGCACCTTGCCAACGACCGTCAAGCGTCCGAACGCTTCGAGCTCGAGGCTCGCGCGGTCGCGGCCCTCAATCACCCGCACATCTGCACGCTGCACGACGTTGGCCGGGAAGGCGGCATTGCCTTCCTGGTGATGGAGTATCTCGACGGCGAAACGCTGGCCGATCGTCTCGAACGGGGACCGCTGAAACTCGATCAGGCACTCGAGTGCGCGATCCAGATCGCCTCTGCGCTCGATCGCGTACACCGGGCCGGACTGGTGCACCGCGATCTGAAGCCAGGCAACATCATGCTGACGAAGGGCGCGCCAGGCTCGACCTCACCCTTGCAGGTGAAGGTGCTCGACTTCGGCATCTCGAAGGCGCCGGCATCGGTTGCCCCGCCAGACGATGAGACGAGGCCGATCGACGTGAACCTGACCGGCGCCGGAATGGTGCTCGGGACCGTGCGCTACATGGCTCCCGAGCAGCTCGAAGGAAGGCCGGCCGATGCGCGCAGCGATATCTTCGCGTTCGGCGGCGTGGTCTACGAAATGATCGTCGGAACACCCGCATTCGACGCTCCGACGAATACCGCGCTCATCGCGGCGATCCGCGAACAGGAGCCGCAAGCTTCGGCGCGGCTCACTCCGGCCATGACGCGGGTGATTCGGACGTGCCTGGCGAAGGATCCTGACGATCGGTGGCAGACGGCCCGCGACCTGCTGCGTGAGCTGCAGTGGATCCAGGAAGGCAGACGCGAGGCACTGGCGAACGAACCCGCGAGATCCTGGTGGATGACGGCGATCGCCGCCGGGGTCGCCGCAATCGCCGTCGCGGTCGCCGCCGGGCTGTGGTTCATCGCTGCGACTCGGACGACACCCCGGGCAGGCGTCGCGGCACGGTTCGACATCTCGACGCCGTCAACCACCGATCCAATGTCGTTCGCGCTGTCAGCCGACGGCCGTCTGCTGACGTTCGTGGCGACAAAGGACGGCGTGGCGAAGCTGTGGCTGCGTCCCCTGAATCAAGTCAACGCTCAGGCGCTCGACGGTACCGACGGTGCGAGCTTTCCGTTCTGGGCTCCTGATGGCCAGGCGATTGGCTTCTTCGCTGGCGGCAAGCTCCGGCGGATTGACGTTGGTGGCGGACCCACTCAGGAACTCGCCGATGCCCCGAACGGCCGCGGCGGATCGTGGAGCCCCGGCGGGATCATTCTCTTTGCTCCTTCCACCGCGGGACCGTTGATGCGCGTGCCGGCGGCAGGCGGTGCCTCGCAGCCGGCGATTCCGCTCGGCGCCGGACAGAACAGCCACCGCTGGCCGCAGTTCCTGCCCGATGGGAAGGGTTTTCTTTTTCTCGCGACTCAGGGACAACCGGGCACCGGGCGGAGTTTTCATCGCGTCGCTCGACGGCGGCGCTCCGACGCGTGTGCTCGAGGACGATGCACAGGCGGTATTCGTCGGACCGGACCGGCTGCTGCTGGTGCGGCAGGGAGCGTTGACCGCCGTGGCGTTGAACCTCGATCGCCCTGCCGTGACCGGCGATCCGGTGGTCGTTGCGCGTCCGGTAGGGTTCGACACACAGCTCGTTCGTGGCGCGTTCACCGTGTCGGAGTCCGGCGTCCTTGCGCATCGCTCGGCGATTGCTGCCCGCAGGCAGCTCGTCTGGGTGGATCGTGACGGCCGCTACGGCGGGACCGTAGGTCCGCCTGACGACGATGCGCTCGCTGCGCCGGAGTTGTCGCGCGACGGACGCCGCGTGGCGGTGTTTCGCAGCGTGGACGGGAACGCCGATGTCTGGTCGATGCCCGATCGGCGGAGGCGTGCCGAGCCGCCTGACCTTCACGCCGAACATGGATGGATTTCCGATCTGGTCGCACGACGGACAACGGCTGATCTTTACCGGCCTGCGCGACGCCTATCATCTGTTCGAGCGGTTGCCGTCCGGCGAGGAGCGGTCGCTCTTCACGAAGGCCGGAACTGAAAATCGCGAACGACATTTCTCCTGATGGGCGCTTCCTGCTGTATTCAGCGCAGATTCCCGCGTCTGGCGTCGATCTGTGGACCGTGCCGCTGGCATCAAGCAGCGAGGCGGCGCCCCGCGCGATCGCGCAAATGCCGTTCGACGAGATGGCGGGACAGTTTTCGCCCGACGGCGGTTGGATCGCGCACCAGTCGAACGCCACCGGACGGCTCGAGGTATACGTCCGTCCGTTTCCCGGGCCCGGCAGCGCGCAGCAGGTGTCGCTCGGCGGCGGCAGCCAGCCGCGCTGGTCTCGCGACGGCAGCGAGCTGTTTTACGTCGCGGCGGACGGAAGGCTGATGGCCGTGCCGATCGCGATCGATCCTGCTGCGCACACGATCGAGGCATCGGCCCCGCAACCGCTGTTTCAGACCCACCTCGCGACCGGTGCCAACATTCCCCCGGCCGTCGCCTCCAAGGCCCAATACGTCGTCGCTCCCGACGGCCGCTTCCTGATGAACGTCGCCGTCGAGGGCGCTCCGGCGCCACCGATTTCAGTCGCGCTCGACTGGCGCGCTGGAGTCGAATAAATCGACTCCGGCGATCAATGTGCGGCGATCACGTCGAAGACGACGATCTCTGTTCCCGCTTTGCCGAGCGACTGCAGCTTGACGTCCCTCGCAGCCGGTGTGAGGACAATCAGACTCTTTCCTCCAACCTCTCGACGGGTGACGCCGACGATCGAGGCGAGGGCTCCATCGAGCACATAGACGAACCGTTCGCCGGTCAACGGCTGGGCGGTGAGATCGACGGAGGCTCCCGCCGCCGAGAGATCCCAGAAGGTGGCGCGGATCGTCTTGCCGCTGAACACCTTCATCCGCGCGCCGCCAGGCTGTGCTTTCCAGTCGCCCGCCGACAATCCGAAGTCGAGCGTCACCTGCTGATCTGGTGCAAGGGCTGCGGGCTGCGGACTCTGCGGCTGCGGCGGTACCTGGGGGTGCGGTGGCAGCCACTCGGCGCGCCGCACCGCTTGAAACTCCACCATCATGACCGACTGCCCGCTGTCGTTGCTCACGCCGTGCGGCACGTTCGACGGCGGCAGGCCGACACCGTGCGGCCCGATACGATGAACCACGCCGCCAATCGAGTAGTCGAGCGCTCCCTCGACGCCCAGCGTGAACTGCTCCTGGTTGTGGTAGTGCGGGGGCTGGTGATACCCGTTCGGCACCGTCGCGTAGGCGAAGCTGTTCGAGCCGGTCACCACGGCCCGCATCTCCGGAATGGTCCGTACGGCGCGCCCGTGGTCTTGGTGAAGTCGTAGTAGGTGACCGCTTCTTCCTGGGCGCGGATGGGGGCGGCCTGAACGGCGAGCAGACCGGCGAGGGCGGCGGCAAGGGCATGTCTGACCATGGGATCCATTCTCCTGGTTCGCGCCGCGGGCGACGCGTTACAGAGGGATAGCGCAAAAAGGGTGAGGAGTCCCTCAGGCCCAATCGCCAACCCCACTCCCATACCGATCTCCAACCACCCAAACTCGTTGGCACGTGCTGCAGGTCGTCAGTTATTGCCCGGCATCCGGACACTTCTGTTCACCGGCATCCGTAGACTTCGATCTCGTGCCAGGCCACCCACGACGAGGGCGTCTCGATGGTATCGATTCTCACCTTGCGAACGTTGCGCCCGGCCTCGTCTCCGACGTTCAGCGTGTAGTGCGAGCCCGCCTGCGTATCACCAGCAAGGGTGCCGAGCACCCGCGGCTGACCATCAGCCGTCGCGCCGGTCACGCGGTGTTCCGTATGTCCCGCCGGCTTCTGTTCGGGAACCACGTCGATGTGGTGCACGATCGCCGCAGACCCCAGATCGATCTCCACCCACTGCGGCGGATACCCGCCGGCATTCCACAGGGCGTCGGTGCCATCGGTGATGGCCTTCGCCTCACCGCCATGCGCGGACGCGGTGACCGGTGCGCCGCGCGACAGCAGCACAGGAGTGGTGCAGGTGGTCGCCGGAGGCGTCCCACATGCCGCGGCGAATATCACGAGAAGAAACACGAAGGCCGTCTGACCGATCCGATTCATCTGGTGGAACCTCGATGCAAGATTGAAAGTTGAAGGCGTGCGTCGACTGTCTTCCGGTTGCCCGCGCAGCGCGGAGGTCCGCGTCACATCCAGGCCCTACTATTAGCTGAGACCAACCGGGGCCGAGTCAAGCAAAATTGGCGGCACGACGTCAGGTGGACGCACGCCGGCGGTATGCATCGTGCTGTCACTCGCGGTCTTCATGGAAGGGGAGTGACCATGTTCTGTCGAGTCATCGTTGCGGTGTGTGGGGTCGTGGCATTGGCGGGCTGCGCCAAACGTCCGCCCGGCGCCGCGAGCGTGCCACCGGGCACACCCGCACCTCTCGTGGATCATCATGCATGGCGACCGCGACAACCCAGACGCCGAATTCGCCTGCCAGTCGACAGGGCCGAGGGAATGCGTCGTTCCCGCGAGCCGGACCGGTGAGCAGGTGTTTTCAGACGTGCACGTCTACTACTTCGGCGGAGGCGCCGAAACACGGTATGTCGGCTCGTTCGGCATCGGGTTCTTCGAGGGCGCCGAGGCGGGGGCGCGCGAGCGCCCCACGAACATCACCGTCCCCGACGGACAGAAGGTCTTCAATCAGAGCATCACCGGGATCGTCACCAACACACCGGGCACGTACTCGCTCCAGTTCGCGCTCGACGCATCGACGGGCGGAGCAGCGGCACGCCAATCGATCCGCGAGCAGGTGGCCGTGGTCATCAGGTAGGCCGATTCAACATCCGCCCACGCGCGTGATATATTTGGCGAGGCGTATATGGAGAAGCGGCTGGACCAGATGGAGGTGCTCTTCAAGGCGCTCGGGGACGTGACGCGCCTGCGCATCCTCGGCCTCCTCACGACCGGCGAGGTCTGTGTCTGCGATATCCACGAGAGCCTCAGGATTCCGCAGCCCAGGGCCTCACGACACCTCGCCTATTTGCGCAAGTCGGGGCTGGTCGACACACGCCGGGACGGATTGTGGGTGCATTACCGGCTCGGCCAGCTTGACGATCCGGTGCTCGCCGCCCTCTCCAGCGCGGTGCGGCATGCGCTGGCTCACGTCGACAGCGTCCGTCGCGACGCCGAGCGCTTGCGCAGTCGAACGGGCTGTTGCGTCCCGACACCCGCGACCGTCGGCAACGTCTCGTGCTGCGTTGCCGAACCGATTCCGGTGGCGATCACCCGGGCGCGGAAGTAGGCACGGCCCCGCTGCGGCAGTTGCCGGCGATGCGCTGATCTGCAGGTCCACGCGCACGGTTCGTGACGAACGGTCACCACATCAGTATGCTGTCGGGGGTCGCCGGTGCGGCCCGCTGCCATCTGCGGCTTCGAAGCGGCCGCATCGGCAGTCAGACGCAAGTGAGGACGCATGCCTGCAGCGCGAACTGCCGATCGTCTGGCCGTGGCCACCGAACGTCCGGTGGGCTTCAGGGCTCGACATTGATATCCCGCCTGGTGGCGGCGATTTACCGGCTGGTGGCGGCGATTTCAGCGGCAGCCCGAAATCGCAGCGCGGCGGCATATGTCGCCCCCATGGTCCTCTTCCTGGTGCTGACGACCGTTGAAAGCATGTTGCCGCATGCCTGGTACCCGCAGGCGTACTGCTTCAAGATTCTCGCGGTGACCTGTTGCCTGGCGGTCTTCCGTTCAACCTTCACGGACATCCGTCCCTCATGGAACGTCGTCGTGCCGTCGATGCTCACGGGACTCGCCGTCTGCCTCGTGTGGGTAGGCACCGACATCGTGCTGCCGTACCCGCGTCTGGGTGGACGCGTCGGTTTCAACCCGTTCGAAGCGGTTCCAGACGACACGGCCCGGGCGGTGTTCCTGACGGTTCGGATGTACGGGCTGGCCCTGGTGGTTCCGGTGATGGAGGAACTGTTCTGGCGGTCGTTCCTGCTGCGCTATCTCACGGACAACGACTTCAAGCGCGTTCCGCTCGAAGCATTCTCGTGGAGTGCATTCTGGACGGTCGCCGTCCTGTTCAGTGCCGCCCATCCCGAGTGGCTGCCGGCGGTCATCACGGCGGCCACCTACGGCCTTCTGCTGCGGACTACACGAAGCCTGTTTGCAGCGGTGGTGGCGCACGCGTCCACCAACCTCGCGCTGGGTGTCTACATCCTCGTCGCTGGCGCGTGGCAATACTGGTAACGGTGGCGTAGACACACCACTAGGCGCGCAGGAAGTCGGCCTGCCACTTCTTCACCTGCAGCTTGATGTCCTTGCCGGTCTGAATCCTGCCTGCCAGGACCTCCTGCACGAGCACGGGCAGTTCCTCATCGCTCGCGAAACGCAGGGCGGTGAGCTGGCCGGCCGAGAGCTGGTTGATGCCCGCCTGCAGGTCAGGGCCGAGCAACTGCCGCAGCCGCAGCCGCATTTCGAGCCGTATCACGCGGTCCTGCACGGTCAACGCCTGGGTGCGTGCCAGCAATCCCATCGTCAGCAGGGCCACTGACACGATGACTGCGAAAGCGGTCCCTTCGCTCGGCGCCCGCCACAGGTAGCGAACGGTGTTGAGCACGTTCGCCAGCAGCACCGGCAGGACGAAGAAGTGCCACGCCGGCAGGAACCGGGTGTGATTTTTGTAGGATTGCACGCGTTCACTCATCGAAGGCCTCCGCAGAGACGTTACCCTGATTCCCGCATTCAAGCGCGTACCGGCCTGACGACTCCCCGACTCCGTCCAAGGACGGCTGATGCGGGAACGCCACTGCTCGCCACCCGTTACAATCTGCTCCGTGAGCCTGTCACGTGCGCCGGCGGCAACCCGCGTCCAGCCGCCGTCCGATCAACAGGATCGACTGAACGCGCGGGAAGCGGGCAGCGCGGCTCGGGAGCGCATTGCGATCGAGGCGGTCCGGGAGATCTCGCACTCGCCCACCACGCGCCTGCCTGGTGGACGCTGCTCGTGCTGGTCGCCGCGCTGGCTGCGTCGCTGGTCATCGCGGCCAACGGCGTCTTCCTCCTTCGGCCCGCCGTCGCCGACCTGATGGATCGCTCAGCAGACGATGCGGTTCTCGAGGAGATCAGGGGAGCCGCCGCAGCCGTCGACGGGGTGTTGGCGATTGAGAAGCTGGCGGTGCGCCGTGTGGGTCTGGGCTACAGCGTCGTCATTCATGTGCACGCAGACCCGGAGATGTCACTTCGCGGCGCGCATGCGCTGGGCGCGACAGTGACACGCGCCATTCATCGCGGCGTGTCGCGGGTGCAAGCGGTGATTGTTCACATGGAGCCGGCCCAGGGCTGAGCGCCAGGCGAGAAGCAGCCTCGACGAGAAGGAGCAAGGTGGCGGCGACCGAGTGAAGCGGCGGTGTGTGCACTCCGCCGCCTTCACAGGCCGGTCGCACCAGTCCAGAAAGGGTCAGGCTGTCGCCTGTTCGTCCTGAAGCGGCGCGCGTTCACGAATCTCGAGTAGTCGGGCCTGCACGAACTTCGCGGCCAGAAGCGGAAGTTGCGCATGCCTGTCGGGTTTCCCTTCCAGCCGGCGTACGAAGCCGCGGTGCAGGTCGGGCGGGTCGGGCTCGGCGAGCAGCTCGTACAGCGCCTGCCGGCGGACGAGGTCGTCGGAATCCATCGAGCAAGTCCTCCACAGATCGGCTGAGCAAGCCCGCTGCCAGCCGCTCGTCCGGTAACCCTGCCAAATTCCCCGCAATCGTGCAGGTGCAATCAACCTGATGGCAGATGCCGCATTGCCGGCAGACGGTGCCGTAGCAAAAAACGACAGCAGTCGAGGTGGCTGGAGAGAACGAGCGCGTTCGGCGCGTTTCACTTTCAGGGACGGTGCGGCGCTTGCTGGCGAACGAGAAACGCCGATCGGCGTAACGTGAAGGTGTCGTGCCCGGTGGCCGGACACATTCGATTTTCGTGCGGGTCGACCTGCACGCTGAGGAGGAGCAACCAAATTGGCAGATCCGAATCCCGTGAACGACAAGTTTGTCGCGCTGACCGGCGGAACGCCACAGGAACGGCCAGGGGTGCAGACCATCGCGACCCGCGATCGCCACGAGATTCAGCGCTGGGCCGAGCAACATGCAGCCGTGCCTGCGACGGGGGAGGCCAGTGCGTCGGGGCCGGCCGTCCGCAGCGTGAACGACACTGGCGCGGGCATCAGGTTCAACTTCCCCGGCTTTGCACCATTCCGCCCGATTAGCTGGGATGAATGGTTCGATCATTTCGATCGCCACGATCTGGTCTTCGTGTTCGAGCAGGAAGATCGCGGGCAGGTGGCGGAACGCGCGCACGAACGCTGGCAGGCACGGGGCGGCGCCGACGGAGACAGCAAGGCCGACTGGTTCGAGGCGGAGCACGAACTGCAGCGACGTGCCGACCGGCAGTTCGCCGGGCGTGCGCTATCGTCTGATCAAAAATCGGCATGACGGCCCGCAGGAGGGCACGTGCGCGTAGGCCGACGCGCCCGATGACAATTCGCGCATCGCTGGCTGGCCAGGGCTTCACACGCGCGCCACTGGCGCTATGATGTAGCCGCCTTGGGTCTGCATCGGCACCACGCCGGCCTGCCATCCACTCGTCTGCCGTCATCGCGCGCCGAGACCATACGTGCCCCTGATCATTGGAATCCCCAAAGAGATCTACCCCGACGAGCGGCGCGTGGCCGCTACACCGAGCACGGTGCAGCGGCTTCGGAAGATGGGGCTCGACGTCCAGATCGAAGCCGGGGCCGGCGACGCGTCGCCGGCTTCACGCGATGCCGACTACGAGGTCAGCCGGCGCGACCATCGTCCGCGAAGCGGCCGAACGGTGTGGGCCACGTCGGACATCCTGCTGAAGGTGCGGCCGCCGATGGCGCTGCCTGGTACCGACTACGACGAGGCGCTGCTGCTGAAGCCGGGCGCCGTGCTCGTGGGCTTCATCTGGCCGGCGCAGAACAAGGCCGTGCTCGACAAGCTGGCGGCGCGCAAGGCGACGGTCTTCGCGATGGACTGCGTGCCGCGAATCACCCGCGCGCAGAAGATGGACGCGCTCAGCGCGATGGCCAACATCGCCGGCTATCGCGCGGTCGTCGAGGCGGCCGAACACTTCGGCCGCTTCATCCCCGGTCAGATGACCGCCGCCGGCAAGGTGCCGCCGGCGAAGGTGCTTGTGGTCGGCGCGGGCGTCGCCGGGCTCGCGGCGGTTGCCGCGGCCAAGAGCCTCGGCGCGCAGGTTCGCGCCTTCGACACACGCGCCGCGTCACGCGAGCAGGTGGAGAGCCTCGGCGCGCAGTTCGTCGAACTGGAGTTCAAGGAGAGCGGCGAGGGCGAGGGCGGCTACGCGAAGCAGATGAGCGAGGCGTTCCTGCCGCCGAACAGGCGCTGCTCGCCCGGCACGCCGAGGAGTGCGACATCGTCGTGACGACGGCGCTCATCCCCGGCAAGCCGGCGCCGCAACTCATTACCTCGGGCGCCGTCGTGGCGATGCAGCACGGCTGCGGTGATCGTCGATCTGGCGGCGGAGCAGGGCGGCAACTGCGCGCTCACCGAACGCGGACAGGTCGTCGAGAAGTTCGGCGTCACGATCGTCGGCCTCACCGATCTGCCAAGCCGGATGGCACGCCAGTCGAGCGAACTGTACGCGACGACCGTCACGAACCTGGTTGCGGAGTTCATCGAGGACGGGCAGAGTGCGGGTCGACATGAACGACGAAGTCGAACGCGGGGCGCTCGTGCTGAACAGCGGCGAGCTCACCTGGCCTCCGCCAAGCCGGCCCAGTCCCCGCACGGGCGCAGCCGCAGCCGGATCCGAAGGCGACCGCGGCGCACGCCGCGGCCGCCGCATCCGCAACGTCGGGAGCGACGCACGACGGTCGATCGGCGCGTGCGGCGGCTTTGCTGCTTGTCGCTGCCGGCCTCACGGCGCCACCGGAGTTTCTCGGCCATCTCACCATCTTTCTCCTGGCCTGCATCGTCGGCTGGCACGTCGTCTGGAACGTGACGCCGGCGCTGCACACGCCGCTCATGAGCGTGACGAATGCGATCAGCGGCATCATCCTGATCGGCGGCATGCTGGTCATGGCCGGCGGGGGGCTGGCGCCGGCGGTCGTTCTTGGCGCCGTCGCCGTGCTGGTGGCAACGATCAACGTGGCCGGCGGATTCCTCGTGACGCAGCGCATGCTGCGGATGTTCCGGAAGTAGGCGGCCGCGATGATCACCATGACGCATCCGGCCATCTCGCTCGCCTGGCTTGCCGCGAGCATCCTGTTCATCCTCAGCCTGCGTGGCCTCTCGTCGCAGCAGACCGCGCGGCAGGGCAACGTCTGGGGCGTCGTCGGCATGGCACTCGCCGTGGTCGGCAACGCTGGCGACGCTGGTGATCGGCAGCGGGCCGATCGCCGTGTCCGGCACGCGTGCTCGGCCTGCTCGGCGTGGTCATCGCGATCGGGTGCGCCGTCGGCGCAGTCCTCGCGTCGCGCGTGGCGATGACGGCCATGCCCGAACTCGTCGCCGTGCTCCACAGCTTCGTCGGGCTGGCAGCGGTGCTCGTCGGGTTCGCGAACTATCTGGCACCGGTGCCTGGCGCGACCGGAGAGCTGGCCGACATCGGGCGCGTCGGTCACCGGCGCGGCGCCTGGACACGGCGTGCACCTCGGCGGAGATCTACATCGGCGTGCTCGTCGGCGCGGTCACGTTTTCACGGGATCGATCGTCGCGTTCTTCAAACTGCGCGGCACGATAGGAAGCCGGCCGCTGCTGCTGCCGGGCCGCCACGCGCTGAATGCGGTCGCGCTCGCTCGCTGATGATCGGGCTGGCGGTCATGTTCGTCGCGCGCCGACGGCATCGGAGGGCCTGTTGCCGCTCGGCGCCATGACGGCGATCGCCGGGCGTCCTCGGCGTTCACCTCGTGATGGCTATCGGCGGCGGCGACATGCCGGTCGTCGTGTCGCTCCTGAACTCCTACTCGGGGTGGGCCGCGTCGGCCGCGGGCTTCATGCTGTCGAACGACCTGCTGATCATCACCGGCGCGCTCGTCGGATCGTCGGGCGCGATCCTCTCGTTCATCATGTGCCAGGCGATGAACCGTTCGATCTGGAACGTGGTCTTCGGCGGGTTCGGCGCTGATGCCGGGGCCAGGCCGGCAGCGGGCGCTGCGCCGGCCGGGAAGATCACCGAAGCGAGCGTCGACCAGGTCGCCGATCTGCTGCGGGCGTCGCGTTCCGTCATCATCGTGCCCGGGTACGGCATGGCGGTGGCGCGCGCGCAGCATGCGGTGCGCGACCTGACGAACGAACTGACCAAGCGCGGCGTCAAGACGCGCTACGCCATCCATCCGGTGGCCGGGCCGCCTGCCCGGCCACATGAACGTGCTGCTCGCGGAGGCCGACGTCCCGTACGACGTCGTGCACGAGATGGAGGAGATCAACGGCGACTTCCCGAACACGGACGCGGTGCTGGTCATCGGCGCCAACGACATCGTCAATCCGAGCGCGCAGACCGATCCGGGGAGTCCGATCTACGGCATGCCGGTGCTCGAGGCCTGGAAGGCCGGCAAGGTCGTCATGCTGAAGCGCGGCATGTCTGCCGGGTATGCGGGAGTCGACAACCCGCTCTGTTACGAGGACAACACGTTGATGCTGTTCGGCGACGCGCAGGCGACAGTGACGAAGCTGGCTGACAGCGCTGCGCACGTGAGGGCAAGGCGGGGGGCTCGTTGCCGGACCGGGCAGGCGTTCGCGGGATGTGAGACAGATGTCTCGAGTATCTGACGGCACACGCACGATCGCTTCACGAGCCGGCAGCCTTCTGGGCGGAGGCGGCCGGCGCCATTACCTGGTTCCGCCGCTGGGACCGCGTGCTCGACGATTCGCGACCGCCGTTCTATCGCTGGTTCACCGGCGGCGTCCTCAACACCTGCTACAACGCCGTGGACCGCCACGTGGCACGCGGCCGCGGCCGGCAGACCGCGATCATCTACGACAGTCCCCGTCACGGACACCGTCCGCGCGTTCACCTACGACGAGCTGCTCCGCGAGGTATCCCGCTCGCCGGCGCGCTCAGGACGCTGGGCTTGCGGAAGGGCGACCGCGTCCTCATCTACATGCCGGGCGTACCGGAAGCCGTGTTCGCGATGCTCGCCTGCGCCAGGCTCGGCGCCGTCCATTCAGTCGTGTTCGGCGGATTTGCGTCGAAGGAACTCGCCACCCGCATCGACGATGCGAAGCCGCTGATGATCCTCACGGCGTCGTGCGGCATCGAGCCGACGCGCGTCATCGCCGTACAAACCGCTGCTCGACGCGGCGATCGATCTGGCCGCGCACAAGCCGTCCTGCTGCCTCGTGCTGCAGCGACCGCAGGCCGCATGCGGCACTCGTTCCGGGACGCGATCTCGACTGGGCGACGTGTCGTGCGCGACGCCGGAGCCGGCCGAGTGCGTCCCGGTCGCCGCGACCGACCCGCTGTATATCCACTACACCTCGGGAACGACCGGCATTCCCAAAGGGGTGGTGCGCGACAACGGCGGTCATGCCGTCGCCCTGAAGTGGTCGATGGAGCACGTCTTCAGCGTCGGCCCGGGGGAAGTGTTCTGGGCCGCGTCGGATATCGGCTGGACCGTGGGACACGGGTTCATCGTGTACGGGCCTCTGCTGCACGGCGCGACCACGATCCTCTACGAGGGGAAGCCGGTCGGCACGCCTGACGCGGGCGCATTCTGGCGCGTCTGCGAACAGCATCGGCGTCAACGTGCTGTTCACGGCGCCGACGGCGTTCCGCGCGATCAAGCGGGAGGACCCCACCGGGGCGCTGATGGCCGAATATGACCTGTCGCCGCTGCGCCTGCTGTTTCTGGCTGGGGAACGCTGCGATCCCGACACCCTGAACTGGGCCGTGGACGCACCTCGGCATCCCCGTGCTCGATCATTGGTGGCAGACCGAACTCGGCTGGCCCGCCATCGCGAACTGTGCGGGGATCGCGCTGCAGCCGGTGAAACCGGGATCGCCCACGTCGGCGGTGCCGGGCTACGACATCCACGTGCTCGGAGACGACGGGCAGGAGGTCGGGCCCGACGAGATTGGCAACATCGTCATCCGGCTGCCGTTGCCGCCGGGAACGCTGCCGACGCTGTGGCACAACGACGCTGGTTATGAAAAGTCCTATCTGGCGCGGTTTCCAGGCTACTACCTGACCGGGGACGCGGGGTATCGCGACCGCGACGGCTACTTCTACGTGATGAGCCGGGTAGACGACATCATCAACGTGGCCGGACACCGGCTTTCGACGGGCGGCATCGAAGAAGTGCTGGCTGGACACCCGGACGTGGCCGAGTGTGCGGTGATTGGCGCCGCGGATGAGCTGAAGGGAGAAGTGCCGCTCGGGTTCGTCGTGCTGAAATCCGGTGTCTCCCGCGCCGAGGCCGACATCGCCAGCGAGCTGGTCGACCGCGTGCGCACGACCATTGGCGCGTTCGCCTGCTTCCGAACCGCGCTTGTGGTGAAGGGCCTGCCGAAGACGCGTTCAGGCAAAATCCTGCGCGGCACCATGAAGAAGATCGCCGATGGGCAGGACTACACGACGCCTGCAACCATCGAGGACGCCGGCGTCCTGGGCGGAGATCCGCACCCGACTCAAGGCAAACCGAAACCGAGTTGTAAACAGGTTGTTCAGACGGTTTCGAGGTGCCGGCGCACGAACCGGTCGTTCCCCTCGCGAGACATCAGGCCCACTTTCGTCAGTCCTTCAAGCACAGTCCGGCAGGTCGGCTCGGCGAGGCCCGTGAGACGGGACGCTTCGCGCGGCACGAGTTCGTCGCCGGCTCGCATCGCCAACAGCAGCCGCTGCAAACGATCGAACGCATCGTTCAATGGTGCCTTGCTCTCATTCATCCTGCCGGTCTCCGGATGCAGGGAATTCAGCAACGGCCGTACCGAGCTCTGAACGGTGCGATGGCTTCGCGAAGACACCGCTATTCAGCGGAAACCGCCGACACGAGGACTTCGCTCGACAGCATCGTCGCAGCAAAAGAAAACGCACCATGCACTATCTACAAAGTGAAAGTTATGGCTGAGGATAGCTGATGCAGTAGCGACGGACGACTTCCAGCATCAGATCGACGTCGATCGGCTTGGTGAGCGTAGCCAACTGCGCCAAGCGCGTGCGCCCACGCTTCGGCATCGGTGGCGCCGGACATGATCGCGATCGGCACGCTCGCGACGATCGGATCGGCCAGCTGGGCGCGGCGGAACTCGTGGCCGCTCAGGCGCGGCATCCGCAGGTCGAGCAGCACGAGGCAGGGCAGTTCCGGGGCACGGTGCCGGACGGTGCGCAGCAGATGCAGAGCTTCAAGGCCGTCCTCTGCAGCGACTGCCTGGAATCCCTCATCGCCGAGCAGGGTGACGAGCATCTCTCGCGCGTCTGCATCGTCTTCGACGATGAGCACGTGACCGTGCGACGGCATGCTCGGACACCACATCAAACGACATGCCAGCTCAACAGATGATCAGGGCCAGCGTTGCGCAAGCCTCTGGCGCGGTGATCTGGGCAGGACGAATTATGCTGCAGGCGCGAGAACGGTTCACTCCTGGCGGTCAGGCCGATGCGGGGCGGCGCGCCGAGCGAAAAAACTTCCAGAGCGTCCATCCGGTCAGTCCTACCCCGAGAACAATACACGCGAAGACCAGATTCTGAACGAGATCGGAGTTGAGCCAGGACAGAATCCGACGGCCGAAGCGCGCGGCCAGATAGCCTTCGAGTCCGAATCGGAAGAGCCTGGCGCCGACCAGCGTCGTGAAGAAGAGCCAGGCGCGAACCTTCAATGCTCCAGCCGCAACGACGAACGCGGTGAACGGAAAAGGTGGAGGGATAAGGTCGATCAGCGCCAGTACGACGGCGCCGCTCGTATTCACCCTCGACCGCACCCTGTCGATCTGGCGTTGATCGAGATAGCGATCGAGCCCTTTCTCTCCGGCCTTGCGGCCCATCCAGAACGTAATGGATGCACCCGCCATCGAGCCGACCGTCGCGACGATCGGTACGGTCCAGGCAAGCGTCTCACTGCGTGCCGAGAGGATGATGACTGCTGCGTCAATCCCGAACGGCAGCGAGAAGAACAGCGTCGAATCGAGCAGCGCGAGGACGAAGATGCCAATCGGCGACGTGAACGTGGACACCACCCACGACGTGAGGCTCCTCATACCCGGAGCTTCGCGGGCAGGATTGCAGGTGAAGTCGACCCACAGGGTCGACGATCAGCGGGGCTGTGCTCTGTGCCGGCGAACATGATGGGACGCGGTGCACGAGCAGGGCCAGCCGGCGAGGCATGCCTGGTGTGCGCCTCTCCGCCGATGACCCTATCGCGCCCGCCTATCGCCGACCTATTGCCGACCGCCTGTCGCCCATCGCCGATCGCCATTGCGTATCCATGGCGCAGAGCGCCTATCGCACATGGCCGATCGCCTGCTAAGATCCCCGCATGCCCTATCCTGAATTCTTTGTCGCGCCCATGCGTGCTGAACTGGTCGATCTCGGTTTCGAGGAACTTCGCACGCCCAAGGCGGTGGACGATGCGGTGCAGAACACGAAGGGGACACTGCTGGTCGTGGTGAACTCGGTGTGTGGATGCGCCGCGGGCAAGGCGCGGCCCGGAATCGCCCTGGCGCTGCGCCATGGTGCGCGTCCCGATCGGCTGACGGCGTGTTTGCCGGCTTCGACGTGGAGGCGACCGACCGTGCGCGCGGGTACTTCAGCGGCGTCCGCCCGTCGTCGCCGTCCATCGCGCTGCTGCAGGATGGGAAGCTGGTCTACATGATGGAGCGGCATCAAATCGAAGGACGCGGTCCGCTCGAGATTGCGGCCGATCTGCAGGCGGCGTTCGCGAAGTACTGCGCCACGCCGGCCACTTCACATTTGACGATTTGACGATCTGGCGATCTAACGAACTAGCCGCCGCGCGTGTGCATCTCCAGGTGCGGGTTCTTCTTCAGCGTGGTGACCGGGACGAACGCGCGGCGATCGCCCAGCGCGAGTCGCGTTTCCGCGCCCCGGTCGTCACGGCCGCGCCAACCTGACGTGATGATCGCCTTCAGTTCATCGATGCTGGCGCCCGACCGCAGAGCGGCGCGCAGGTCGATGCCGCGCGTCGCGTACAGGCACAGGTACCACATGCCGTCGGCCGTCAGGCGGCTGCGATCGCACTGCTTGCAGAATGGCTCGGTCGTCGACGAGATGATGCCGAAGACGGTGCCGTCGGGCAGTCGATAACGATCGGCCGGCGCTGACGACTCTTCGACGATCGGCTCGACCGAGCCGTATTGCGCTGCGAAGCGCTCCAGCATCTCCTGTCCGCGATACGACCGCGTCCGACGACCAATGCGTGGCGCCGCCCACATCCATGTACTCGATGAACCGCACCTCGCCGTTCACGGTCTTCCCGAACTCGACCAGTTCCACCAGTTCATCGTCGTTGACGCCGCGGATGACGACGGTGTCGATCTTCAGCCGTCCGAACACCCGGTGCAGCCGCATCGATGCCGCGGCGGCACGCGCTTCAGTTCGTCGAAGCGCGCGAGCTTGATGAAGCGATCGGGCCGCAGCGTGTCGAGCGACACGGTGACGCGCCTCAGGCCGGCGGCTTTGAGTTCGTCGATCTGATCGGCCAGCAGGATGCCGTTGCTCGTCAGGGCCAGATCGTTGAGACCTTCCTTGCCGGCGATCATGTCGACAAGCGTCGAGAGGTCGCGGCGGAGCAGCGGCTCGCCGCCGGTCAGCCGCACGTGGTTGACGCCCAGGCTCATGAACACGTCGACGAGCCGGCTGATCTCCTCGAAGTGGAGCATGTCCTCGCGCGGCAGCCACACGTAGTCCATCTCCGGCATGCAGTACTGGCAGCGGAGATTGCAGCGGTCGGTCACCGACAGGCGCAGGTTACGCAGCGGCCGCTCGAGTTGGTCGAGGAGCATGGACTACTGATTGTACAGGCTTCGGGCTCTGGGCTCTCGGACTCTGAGGCCTGTGGCCGGCCGTCGAGCGTGACCAGACGCGAGCGCGACCCGGGGACGAACGGGCGCGAGGCGATCTGGCCGTCGAACCGTGAACTCCACCGGCCCGGGTACCGGCGGCCGCGCACGACGGGGCAGCGACCATCGCTCGTGAGCCGGTAGTCACGGACGTGGTATCCGTAACCGCGCGATCAGCGTCTCGCCGCAGGACGGCGCAGCGGGTGTCCTCAGCGTCGCCGACCTGGCCCGGCAGGTTCCCCGGGTAGACGTAGCGCAAGCCCGACTCGCGCCCGATCTCGCGCGGCGCCCAGGAGCATCTCGGCCGTGGTGTTCTCCGGCTCGGTCATCTTGTAGTCGCCGTGGAACGCGGTGACGTGCCACGGGATGTCCGGCGACACGCTCGCAACGAATTCGGTGAGCCGCTTCAACTCGTCCGGAGAGTCGTTGAACCCGGGAATCAGCAGCGTGACGATCTCGAGCCAGAAGTCCATCGCGTGGAGCCGGCGGATCGTGTCGAGGATCGGCTGAAGGCGGCCGCCGAGTTCGCGATAGTGGCGGTCGTCGAAGCTCTTGAGATCGACCTTGTAGAGATCGACCCAGGGCCGCAGGTACTCGAGCACCTGGGGCGTGCCGTTGCCGTTCGACACGAAGCCGGTGACCAGGCCCGCTGACCTTCGCCTGCCTTGAAGATCTCGACAGCCCACTCGCTCGTGATGAGCGGTTCGTTGTAGGTGCTGACGAGCACCTTGCGCCCGAGCCGCAGCGCGTCGTCGACCAGCGCTTCGGGCGATGGCGTGCATGGGCGGCGCCACCGCAGCCGGATCGCGCAGCGCCTGCGACGTCACCCAGTTCTGGCAGTAGCCGCAGTGCAGATCGCACCCGAGCATGCCGAAGCTGTAGGCCAGCGCGCCGGGATAGGCGTGGAAGAACGGCTTCTTCTCGATCGGATCGCACTGCACGCCGCCCACGTAGCCCCACGGCACCAGCAGCCTGCCGTCGCGGTTGAAGCGGACCTTGCAGACGCCGATCGCGCCGTCGGGAAGCGGACAGCAGTGGCCACACGCCGTGCAGCGGAGGCGGCCGTCAGGGAGGGTGTCGTAGAGCTCGCCCTCGCGGGTTTCCCGCGCGAGCACATCGGCAAGGTTCGCCATGTGCGTATGTCTCTATTGTACGCCCCGAGGCAACGTGCATGTCGGGATCGGCAGTCGCGGTCTCGCCCGCGACGTCCCGTTCCCTGATCCCGATCCCCGATCCCTGATCCCTGATCCCTGGTCCCTGATCCCCTCGTCCTCAGAAGGGCGGCGCGATCTGTTCTTCCAGAGGATGCACGCAGTTGTCGCACGTGCCGCAGCGGAAATCCGGCTCGACCCCTTCCTCGCCGAAGTACTCCAGCAGCGTCCGCCACCGGCAGCCGGGCGACTGCCCGTACAGCATCATCCGCTCGAGCTTCTCCTCATCCTTCGCGCGGCGGGCCTCGTACTCACGCATCCGCGCATCACGTGTCGCGTCGTCCAGACCTGCGCGCGCGAGCCGCGTCCTTACCCCGCGATACTTTCCGCCGATGAAGTAGCGGTGGATCCTCCGGTCCTCCAGTTTGAAGAAGAGCGCGCCTATGGCCGGGTTGCCGTCGCGACCCGCTCGGCCCACCTCCTGGTAGTACGCCTCGAGCGAGCCTGGCACGTTGTAGTGCACCACGAAGCGGATGTCCGCCTTGTCGATGCCCATCCCGAACGCGTTGGTCGCGATCATCGCCTTGAGGTCGCCGCGCATGAACGTTTCCTGCGTCTCATGGCGCGCACGTGCGGCGAGCCGACCGTGGTACATGCCGACCTCGAACCCGCCGGCGCGCAGTTCGTCGTGCACGGCGGTCACCTCCTTGATCGACGCGGCGTACACGATGCCCGTGCCTGGCGTGGAGCGGAGCAGGTCGACCAGCTGAAGGCGCTTCTCGCCATCGCTTGGCGTTCGTCGCACGGAGAGCTGAAGGTTCGGTCGGTAGATCCCGGTGTTGACGATCGCGGGGTCACGAAGTCCGAGCGCCGCGACGATGTCGGTGACCACGTCGGCTGTGGCGGTGGCGGTCAACGCCAGCACCGGCGGTTGACCGAGAGTGGCCAGCGCATCCTTGACTGCCAGGTATGCCGGCCTGAAATCGTGCCCCCATTGCGACACGCAGTGGGCTTCATCGACCACGACGAAATCGATGTGGTTGTGAGCCAGCGTCTCGAGAAACGCGGCATCGGTGAGCCGCTCGGGGGTGGCGAGCACGAACTCGGAGCGACGGTTGCGAATCCGTTCGACCGCATCGTTCGCGACGCTCACCGGCAAGGCGCTGTTCACCTGCGACGCGTCGATGCCCATGCCCGAGAGCTTGTCGGTCTGGTCCTTCATCAGCGAGATCAGCGGCGAGACGACGATGGTCGTGCCGTGGAGGTGCAGGCCGGGCAACTGGTAGCAGAGCGACTTGCCGCTGCCGGTCGGCATGATCGCGACGGTGTCGCGACCCTCCAGCACGGAGCGCACCACGTCCTCCTGGCCGGGACGGAACTGGTTCACGCCGAACACCCGGCGCATCGTGCTCCTCAGTTGACGGGTCGAAACAGCCATGCCGCGTCACGCGGCAAGGAGGGTGCCGCTGCGCGCAGGCGCTCATGGGACGGGGCAGGGAAGGAGAACCGTTCGTCGGGCAGAGAGTAGAGAAGGGAGCGGTGGCACGGCGGTTGACACAGGAACGGCGGGAGGCGTCCATGCGCGCTGTCATGTCTGCCGCGTTGCTGTTTGTCGTGCTCGGAGTACCCGAAGTGAGCAGCGCCCAGGTCTACCGCAACGAAACGCCGCCGCCACTCGTGAATGCGGCTGGCGCAACCTGGCAGCTCAACGGCGAGCCGATCTTCCACGAAGGCAACTTCTACTATCCGGCAGGGGCGACCGTGTTCTTCGATGGGAAGGTCATGGTGCGCACCGGCGTATACGCAGGCGTTCCCGTTTACGCAGACGTGACCCTCGAGCCTTACAGCATGGTGTACGTCCCGATTGGCGGTCTCGTGATGCGACCCTATGAACGCAGGCGCGAGGGCGAGCTCGCCGGCACGGTCGGTTCGCGGACACCGTCCTTTCCGATTCAACGGGACGTCGAGCTCAGCGCCAGCAGCGGCACTGTCGGACTCATCACGCCGGCAGTCACCGGCCTCGAGCAGGAGTATCGCGCCGACACTGACTTCGTCACGGTGCGGGTACCGGTTTCAGCTCTTGGCCGCAGTCGTCGGCACCTGCGCCACCTGCGCCTCCGACGCAGACCGCTGAGTTCCAGGCCACCGGTGTCGTCTCGGTCGCTGCCACGCAGGCAGCCGGTGGTTCGGTGGACCAGGCAGGACTCTGGATCGAGTTCGACGGAGCCCGCTGGTACAGCGCCGGACGGGCCGTGGACTATGATTCCAGCCGGTTCGAGCCGGCGGGCGACTATCGCGGCTTTCCCGTCTACCGGGAGCGTGGCGACGCCGCCGATCGTCTCTTCGTGACCGTTGTCCACGATGGCCCAGTCGCCCCGTTCGAACGCCGCTGACGGCCCATTCACGCTTCCGCGCCCGGTCTGGCTGCTCGGGTGGGTGAGTCTCGCGACGGACTCCGCCACCGAGGCCATCTACCCGCTGCTGCCGTTCTTCCTCACACACGTGCTCGGCGCCGGCGCAGTCTCGCTCGGCATCGTCGAAGGTGCGGCGGAGGCGGTCAACAGCCTGCTGAAGATCTGGTCGGGCCGCGCGGCCGATCGGCGCGCAACCAAGCGTCCGCTGGTGCTCGCCGGCTACTCGATGTCGTCGCTCGTGCGTCCGCTCATCGCGCTCGCCGCAGTCCTGGGCGCAGGTGTTCGTCGTCCGCGTGTTCGATCGCGTCGGCAAGGGGATCCGCAGCGCGCCGCGCGACGCGATGCTGGCCACCTGGACGACGCCGCAGACGCGCGGGAAGGTGTTCGGCTTCCATCGCAGCATGGACCACGCCGGCGCGGTCCTCGGTCCGGCGCTCGCTACGCTGTTTCTGTATTTCTATCCGGGCTCGTACCGCACGCTGTTCGGGCTCACGATCATTCCCGGCCTGATCGCCGATCGCGTTGATCTTCCTGGTTCGGGAACGGGAGACGGGCCGGCAGCGCCGCGACCCTGTCCTCGAGGGCCAGAAGCCGCCCGTTGTCGCAAGCGGCCCCGGATCAAAGCCGCGCGCCGATGCCGCGCGAGCTCAAGTCGTTCTTCCTCGTGCTTGACGCTCTTCACGCTCGGCAACTCGACCGACGCGTTCCTGCTGCTCAAGCTCACGGACGTCGCCGGCAGCGCGAAGTTCATCCCGCTGATGTGGGCCGCGCTGCACGTCGTGAAGGCGAGTGTGTCGATCGTCGGCGGCAGCTGGTCCGACCGGATCGGCCGGCGCGCGGTGATCGCGCTCGGCTGGCTGGTGTACGCGGCGGTCTACGTCGGCTTCGCCCTGTCGAACACGTTGACTGCCGCTGCTCGCGTGGTTCCTCGTGTACGGGTTCTATTTCGGCTTCGCCGAAGGCGATGGAGAAGGCGCTGGTCGCCGACCTGGCGCCTGCCGTGCGCGCGGCTATGCCTTCGGCGTCTACAACGCCGTGCTCGGTATCGGCGCGCTGCTCGCCAGCGTGCGTCTTCGGCGTGCTGTGGAACGCGTTCGGCTCGGCGGTCGCGTTCGGCGTTGGCGCCGCACTGTCGCTCGTCGCGACGGCGCTGCTGTTCGGCGTCGTGCGGCGCTGATACAATTCAAGGCTCGCATGCCGCAGATTCTCGTCACCAACGACGACGGCTACCGTTCGCAGGGGATTGTGGCGCTGGCCGAGGCACTCGCGCTCGCTCGGCGACGTCACGGTCGTGGCGCCCACCGAAGAAGCGAGCGCGATCGGCCACGCGCTGACGCTGCGGCGGCCGCTGCGGCTCGAACACATTCGCGACAACGTCTACGGCGTCGACGGCACGCCGACCGACTGCGTGAACATCGCGATCACGCAGATCTTCGGCGGCACGCTGCCGGATCTCGTCGTCTCGGGCATCAACAAGGGCTGGAACCTCGGCGACGACGTGACGTATTCGGGAACGGTGGCGGGCGCACTCGAAGCGGCGCTGCTCGGCATTCCCGGCACTCGCGGTGTCGCTGGCGCGCACGCGCGAGGAGTACGACTTCAGCTACTCGGCGCGCGCGGCGGCGGCGATTGCGGCGGCGATGTTCCGGAAGCCGCTGCCGCCGTGGACATTCCTGAACGTGAACGTGCCGAAAGGGCAGCCGAAGGGCTTCCGCACGACGGTGCAGGCGCAAGCGGAATCACATCACCGAGGTGCTGGTGCGCGACGATCCGAAGGGGCGGCCGTACTTCTGGATCGACGAAGGGCAGAACGAGTGGGAGCCGCACGACCGGTCGGATTACCAGGCCGTGCGCGACGGGTACGTGTCGGTGACGCCGCTGCATCCGGACCTGACGGCGCACCATGCGCTGGCTGCGGTCGACGAGCTATCTTTCGAAACGGAAGCTGAGTTAAGATAACGATTCGAGCGTGCGGCTGCCCGGGCCGCAGGAAAGTCGCTCAACACTTCGCCTGTCGGGGCGTGGCTCAGCCTGGTAGAGCACTCGGTTCGGGACCGAGGGGTCGGAGGTTCGAATCCTCTCGCCCCGACCACTGATTCGTGAAAGGCCTGCGGAAACGCAGGCTTTTTGTTTCTACCGGCTGGCTCTGCGTTGGGAACACGGTGTCAAACCTGTCGAAAGGGTGACCGTGGTTCACTTCGCTGTGTTTGTCCTCTCCTGTCGCTTGTGCAGCAGGTGAATCACCACGACGTCCGAGGCGCCAACAGCCGGTGGCAGTGCGAATGACCGTGACGCCTCCCGGAACGCCGCAGAGACGATAGCAGCGAGTGCCACTGGCGTCGTGTCGCGGCGATCGGAGGCATTCCTCAAACCTGACGCTATTACCGCCTGCTGAATTTCATCTGGATGGACACCTGAACGTCCACGGGTTTGCCGTCCTTCGTTCCAGGCTTGAATTGCCACTGCTTCAGCGCTTGCACCGCAGCATCGTCCAGTCGTTTCTCCGCCGACTGTGTGACCGTCACTCCCCGACCGACCCGATCCCGACCGGACGACACGGTCGATCAGCGACCGTCCCGCCTCCTAGTTCGGTCGCGTGGGCTTCCTTCACCACCGTCGGCAGCGTCACGCCGTTGCCGGGACGGTATACCTGACTTTCCCCGCAGCTCGCGCGCCGAAGAACGCCACGTCAGCAGAACACCACGGTACAGGGTTCGTTTCCACATGTGAGCCTCCGCAATGTCTCAGTGCATCGATTCGCGAATTGGACGTTCGGGATCGCCGGTTCTAGTCGTATCGACGTCCACGCCCTCACTTACCTCTGAGGTAATCGCCGACACCAGCGTGCCCGCTCAATCCTTGGCTCTGGACAACATCAACGAAGGAGAACCAAATGGATCGACGAGAAGTGCTCAAGTCCGCCGGACGCGCGGCACTCGTGGCGGCTGTCGCCGGGCCGAGGCGCCGCGGAGGGCGCGCCGACCCAGCGCACCGCGTCGGCCCCGCTCGCGCAGGGCGATCTCCGGGTCCGCACGCGTGACGGCCAGGACCTCGCCGTCCAGGACTGGGGGAGCGGTCCCACCATCGTGTTTCTCGCCGCGTGGGCGCTTCCTTCCGACATGTGGGCGTATCAGATGGTCCCGCTGTCGGAAAAAGGATTCCGCACAGTCGCCTACGATTGACGGGGGCATGGCCGGTCGAGCCGTCCGGGCATCGGCTACGACTTCGACACGCTGGCCGGACGATCTGGCCGCGGTCCTCGAGACCCTGGATCTCCGCAACGTCACCCTGGTCGGCATGTCCATGGCCGGCGGCGAGATGGTGCGATACGTGACGCGGCACGGCGCTGACCGCATCGCGCGGCTCGTCTTCGTGTCCACGGCCGCGACACCGTTTCTGACCCAGACACCCGACAACCCTGCGGGCATTCCGGCGGACCGGTTCGAGTTGTTTCGTCAGCAGATGCTGCTTCGCGATTATCCGAAGTGGCTCGAGGACAATCGGCCGGCGTTCTTTCTGCCCGACACGTCGCCCCAGATGCAGGAGTGGGTGAGGACCATGATGCTCGGCTCGTCGCTGAAAGCGCTTGTCGCGTGCAACCGGAGCCTCACGTCTGACCGATTTTCGCGGCGGAGCTTCCACGAATCGACCGCCCGGCCCTCGTGATTCACGGCGACAGGGACGCTTCGGCGCCACTCGATCTCGACGGGGAGACCGACCGCACGACTGCTTCCGAAGGCGCAATTGACCGTCTACGAAGGCGCACCCCGACGGTCTCTTCGTCACGCACCGTGACCGCTTGACAGCCGACGTCCTGGCTTTTGCCAGTCGCTGACCGCTGGTAGGATGACGACCGTGACGGCCAACTCCCCGACCGCGGCGTGCGCAACCCGCCAGCCCGGTCGGGACGCTGCTCCGACGCTGGCGAACACATCGCGGCGTGAGCCAGCTCGCGCTCGCGATGACGTCCGGCTTCTCCGCGCGCCACGTGAGTTTCCTCGAGAGCGGACGAGCGCAACCGAGTCGTGAGGCATTGGAGGTCGCCGTCCGAGGCGCTCGACGTGCCGTTGCGCGAGCGAAACCGGCTGCTGGTCGCGGCTGGTTTCGCGCCGCGGTATCGACACACGCCTCTGGCGGCCAGCGAAATGGCGCCGGTTCGCCATGTGCTCCAGTTCGTGCTCGACGGGTACCTTCCCGATGCAGCCGTCGTGCTCGACCGCTATTCCAATTGCGCTCATGGGCAATGGTGCGTCAGGGCGATTGCTCGCCCGTTTCGTCGATCCGTCGCTCCTGACCGGCCACGCCAACCACTTGCGCGTCGTCTTTCATCCACTGGGTCTGGGCCGCGTCATCGTCAACAGGGAAGAGGTGGTACCGCCACCTCTGGCGTTGGGCGGAACGTGAGCTGGGGGGAGTTCGAGGGAGACGCGGTGGCTGACGGATGTTGGCCGAACTGAGAAGCTACGCGGAGAGTGTCGTCAACGACGACCGACACTTCGGCCGACAGTTCGACCGTCGCGCCCGCAAGCCTGTTGCTCCCGATCGACATCAGGAGCGCTGACGTGGAGTTGCGGCTGTTCACGACGCTGATGACGTTCGGCTCCCCGCAAGACGTGACGCTGGAAGAGCTGCGAGTCGAGGCCTTTTTTCCGCTGATAAAGCTTCGGAAGAACAATGGCACCGGCTCATGGCGACGGTGTAGCCCGGCCCGCGGCCGTGGCGCCTGCCCTTGCGCCGCGAAGAACGGCACCATCTCCTGGTACTCGAGAATCTTCACCACGGCGCCGTCGGACCTGTGTCTGTGCGAGCGCGAGGAATGCCTCCTCCGACTGCGCGACCATGGCGCGCGCCAGGTCGTTCTTGTGAATCGAATGGTAGCGCGACGGCAGCGCCCAGTGGATCAGCGGCATGACCCAACCGAGGGCGGAGGGCGTGTTGGAGTTGCCGAGGATCACGGCGGGGCGATAAAGGCCGAGGAAATCGAACTCGAGCGCCTTCGACTTCAACTCCTTGTCGCCGATGGTGCGGAGGGTACCTGGTCGATGACTGCGAGTTGGCGCCGACGGCTGTCATCATCGCCAGCACACGAGCGCCGCCTGCCCTGGCCGCGGACGCGAAGGCCGTCGGGTAGGTGATCTCGATCTTCCGCACCTCCGCGTCGGCCATCTTCGCGCTGCCCTTGCCGACGCCGAACGCGGCGAGCGCGATGTCGACGTCCCTGGCGTGCGGCGCGAGCTCCTCCTCGAGCCTGTCCATGTTCACGACCACCTGCTGCACCTTGGCGTTCGCGAGTTCCGCGACATCGCGCCGGGTGATGACAATCACCCTCTCACACAACGGGCTTTGCACGAGCAGGTGCAGGATGTGACCGCCCACGTTGCCAGTGGCGCCCAGCAACATCGCCGTGTAATCGAACGTGGTGGAGGTCACCATCAGGAGAGTCGTTCAGGCGCCAGGGGTGGCGTGAAGTGCATGAAGGAAAGTTACGACGCAGGCCACCGACGATGGATTGAAGTAAAACGATGGACGAGCCCGTGGGATATCGCCACAATCAGGTTGATTGCTGCGATTCGGCACAGGTAGTCTGAGCTCGACCAAACACCCCGTCGGCGAATCCGCCGGCCCTGGCTGGCTTTAAATGGACCCCAAGTGGCATCTCCTGACGTCGGCCTGGAGTTTCTCGCCGGCGGCGGCTCGATGGGCGAGCGCATTCGTGCCTATCCGTGGGCGCGCACCTCGCTGGGCGAACCCAGCGGCTGGCCGCAGAGCCTGCGCACGACCGTGCGCGTCCTGCTGACCACCGGCCATCCCACGTTGATCTTCTGGGGGCCCGAGCTCACGTGCCTGTACAACGACGCGTTTTCGCGTTCGCTCGGTCCGGAGAAACACCCCGCGATCCTCGGCGCGCCGGGGCGTCAGGCGTGGGAGGAGGTGTGGCCGATCGTCGGCGCCCAGATCGAGCAGGTGCTGCGCGGCGACGGCGCGGTGTGGCATGAGAACCAATGCGTGCCGATCATCCGCCACGGCGAGCTGCAGGAGGTGTACTGGACCTACAGCTACAGCCCCATCGACGAACCGGCGTCTCCGCACGGAGTCGGCGGCGTGCTGGTCACCTGCTCGGAGACGACCGCAGCAGGTGCTGTCGCGAGCGGAGGCTGGCGGCCGAACGCGAACAGTTCGTGCAGCTGTTCGATCAGGCGCCGACGTTCCTCGCGGTGCTGCGGGGCCCCGACCACGTCTTCGAGTTGGTCAATCCCGGCTACCTGAAGCTCATCGGTCATCGACCGGTCGTCGGTCGCACAGTCGCCGAGGCGCTTCCGGAGGCGGTGGCGCAAGGCTATGTCGCGCTCCTCGACGAGGTGTATCGAACCGGCAAGCCGTACTCGGCAGCTGGCTCGAAGTTCGTGCCGCAAGACGTCGCCGGACGCGCCGGTCGACGAGCGATACGTCGACTTCGTCTATCAACCGATCACCGACCGCGATGGCTCGGTCGACCGGCATCCTGGTGCAAGGCGTCGACGTCACCGCACGGGCTGCGACGGACCGTGCGCTCGCGTTGAACCGCGCACGACTCGACTACGCGACGCGTCTTTCCGGTGTCGGATTCTGGTATTGCGACCTGCCGTTCGACGAGCTGGAGTGGGACGAGCGGGTCAAAGAGCATTTCTTCTTCGCGCCGACGGACCGCATCACGATCGACGACTTCTACGCGAGGATTCACGAGGACGACCGCGCGCCGACCCGGGAGGCGATCGATGCATCGATCCGCAGCGGAACGCCGTACGACATCGTCTACCGCACCGTGCATCCGACGACCGGCGCGGTCAAATGGATCCGCGCGCTCGGCGGCACCGACTACGCGCCCGACGGTACGCCGACGCATTTCGACGGGGTGACGGTCGACGTCTCGGCGCAGAAGCTCGATCAGGAACGCCTGGCGCAGCTCAACCATCAATTGCGCGAGCAGGATCGGCGCAAGGACGAATTCATCGCGACGTTGTCGCACGAGTTGCGCAATCCGCTCGCGCCGATCCGCGCGGCGGCCAGGCTCATCGCCTCGCCGCAGCTCGCCGCCCGACAAGCTGCAAGCGCGCGCAGGTCATCATCGAGCGGCAGGTGACGCACATGGCGCTGCTGCTCGACGATCTGCTCGACATCGCGCGGATCACGCAGGGGAAACTGCAGCTGAAGAAGGAGACGCTTGCGCTGTCCGACGTGGTCGATGCCGCGGTCGAAGCGGCGCGCCCGACACTGGACGGCAAGAATCAGCAGCTCGCGTTGAGCCTGCCCGGCGAAGCCGTGTCGTGCTCGATGCGGATCCTCTCCGCCTGACGCAGATCCTTTCGAATCTGTTGACCAACGCCGCGAAATACAGCGACGCTGGCAGCCACATCGAGCTGGCTGCACGGTCAGGGCGACACGCTCATCGCTCTCGGTGAAGGACGACGGCATCGGCCTCGCGCCGGAGCGCTCACCGAGAATCTTCGAGATGTTCTCGCAGGTGCATGGCGCCGCGGGCAGGTCCGATGGCGGGCTCGGCATCGGCCTCGCGCTGGTCAAGGGCCTGACCGAGCTGCACGGCGGAACGGTCGAGGCACGCAGCGCCGGACTCGGTCATGGCAGCGAATTCATCGTGCGCTTGCCGCTCGCCTTCGCCGAAGCCGGCCACCGCGCCGCCGTTGACGGATCCGGGGCCGGCGGCGCCCGTGCGTCGGCGGATACTTGATCGCTGATGACAATCGGGATGCGGCAGAGAGCCTGTCGATGCTGCTTCAGCTCGCGGGCCACGAGGTGCAGGTCGCGCATCTGGGCCGGACGGCGCTGTCGCTCGCGCAAGCGTTTCGTCCCGATACGGCGTTGCTCGACATCGGCATGCCTGACCTGAGCGGCTATGAGGTCGCTCACGTGCTGCGCCGCGAGCCGTGGGCCGCGAGCCTCCGGCTGATCGCGCTTGACCGGCTGGGGACAGCACAGTGACCGCCGGCGGCACTGGAGGCGGGGTTCGACCATCACCTGGTCAAACCCGTCGATCCGGATCAGTTGGTACGTTTGGTGGACGGCACATCCGTGCAGGAGGCTGGCGGGGCCGCGGGTGACGGCTGAGCTGCGCGTGCGGTTCAAGGGATCGGCCGGTGCGGCCGATACCCGATCTGCGAACCCATGAATCTCGATCCCCGTACCGATGGTCGTCGTGATCATCCTCAGCACCCTGCTGATCGGCATCGGACTGCTGGTGGTCACGCGCGGATACCTTGGTGAGGTCACCGGCGCCTATCAATGGGCCCTGGCCACGTTCATTCAGTCTTTCGGCTGGTTCATCACGGGATTTCTTCGAGGCCGCATGCCCGAAGTCATTTCTGCCGTGGTTGGACCGTTCCTCGTCCAGGCCGCCTTGATGCTGTGCCTGTTCATCCTCCACGACTTCGAGGCGAAGCCGATCGAACGGCGCTGGTTTTATGGGCTGCTCGCGCTCGACCTCGTCCTCTCGCTGTACCTCACGTTCGCGCTTCCCAGCACTGCGGCCCGTCAGGCCCTGATCGGCGCGACGACCGGAGTGGTCACGCTGGGCAGCGCCTACGTACTCCTGACCGGGCCGAATCGACGCGTCGGAAGTCACCGGTTCATGGCGTGCGTGTTCGGGGTGTGCGGACTCGCCGTCGTGGTGCGTGGCGGTCTCTTTCTCGCAATCGATCCGGTCAGCGTGTCGCCGACCGCGACCAACGCGATGAGCTCCGTGTCGCTCCTGATTTTCTACGTCTTTGCGGTCGTCCTGCCTTTCGGCTTCGTGCTGATGTGCAACGACCGCTACGTCGCGCAACGCAGGACGGCTGAAGAGGCTCTCAGCGCGGCGGCTCTGGTCGATGCGCTGACCCAGCTGCCGAACCGTGCAATGGTAACGAGCCGCCTGAGTTCCGTCGCTGCCCGTGCCGAACAGCGCACTCATGGCCTCTGTGCGGTGTTGTTCATCGACGTGAACAATTTCAAGTGCGTGAACGACAGCCTGGGTCACCACGCCGGCGACCAGGTGCTGATCGAGACCGGCCAGCGCCTGGCGCGGGTCCTGCGCGCCGGCGACGTCGTAACGCGGTGCGACACGTCGCTTGCCGGCCGATTCGGCGGCGATGAGTTCGTCGTGATCCTCGAATGTCTCGGCGAGCCTGACGACGCCGCTGCTGTGGCGGAGCGCATTTTGGCGGCAATGGCCGCGCCGTTCCCGGTCGCCGGGCAGCGGATGTCCATTCAGTGCAGCATCGGCATCAGCGTCACCAACCGGTCCAACCGTCGCATCACGACCGAGGATCTCCTCAGGGAAGCGGATACGGCGATGTACCGCGCCAAGTCTGCCGGACGCGCCAACTTCGTGGTCTTCGATCAGTCGATGCACGTCGAAGCCCGGGGCGCGTAACGCTCGAAAGCGACCTGCACACCGGCATCGAATCCGGTCAGGTCTGGGCGAATTAGCAGCCGGGCACGCAGCTGCGGTGCGCGCGGCAGCCGGACCAGCCCGCCAGGTGTTGTGCGCTCGCGCCGAGCCGCGCTAACATCACAATATATGAATAGACGGGAGGCGGCTGGCGAACTGCAGCGCTTCAAGGCGGATTTCTTCCGCGCGCTGGCCCACCCGGTCCGCATCGCCGTCCTCGAGGTGTTGCTTCAGGGCGAGCGCAGCGTCCAGGAACTTCAGGACCTTCTCCAGCTCGATCAGCCGGTCGTCTCGCAGCAACTCGCGGTCTTGCGGACGAAGAATATCGTCGCCGGCCGGAAAGAGGGCACCAGCGTGCGCTACTCCGTGCGCGATCCGCTGATCGGAGACCTGCTGCTCGTGGCCCGTCGAATCTTCAACAACCACCTGGCAGGAACGCAGGGGCTGCTGCGAGAACTGCAGCGGCAAGACCGACGTCGGTAGCACACGGCCCCAACGAGCGACGGCGGCCATGGTTGCCGCACGCGGACTCAGAGCGACAGTGACGCCAACTCGCGAGCGGTCTCTTCGCCGAGGCCGGAGAACGCCGCACTGACCTCCCGGGCCCGGAGAAGCGCGGCGTCGATGTGCGGCGTGATGTTAGCCGCTCCGACGTGCTCCACAAATTCGCCCTGGTGCAGAAGGGCTGCCGGCTGGCTCCGCGCGCCGCACAGGATCAGCGTTCGACCGGACCGCTTCAGGCGATCGCTGAGGTTCTCGAGCGCATGCAGCCCCGTCGCGTCGATTGCCGTCATGTTGCGCAGCCGGAGAATCAGAATCGGCGGGAACGAGGAGAGGTCCGCTGTCGCATCGGCCAGCTTGTCGGTCATGCCGAACAGGAACGGCCCATGGATCCGCAGGATCGCCACGTAGGCCGGGAGATGTTTGTCCTGCAGGACGTGAGCGCGGCCTTCCTCGATGTACTCGGGCGTGACGGCCATCACACTCGTCGTGTCGGTGACGCGGTAGATGTACAGCAGAGCGGCGAGTGCCATGCCCACTTCGACCGCCACGGTCAGGTCCGCGGCGACAGTGAGGGCAAAGGTGATCAGCCACACCGATCGGTCTGCCCAGTCCGTTTTCCAGATGCTCCCGATTTCACGCCATTCGCCCATGTTGTACGCCACCACGAACAGCACGGCTGAGAGCGTGGCAAGGGGGACGTAGGCCGCGAACGGCGCCAGCACGAGCACGATGGCGAGCAGGGTGGCGGAGTGAATCATGCCCGAGACTGGCGACCTCGCTCCGGACCGGTAGTTGGTCGCGGTGCGAGCGATCGCGCCCGTCACCGGAATCCCGCCGACCAGCGGTGTAACAAGGTTGGCCACCCCCTGAGCGAGGAGCTCCGCGCTGGAATTGTGACGATCGCCCGTCATCGAGTCGGCGACAACCGCCGACAGCAGGCTCTCCACGGCGGCGAGCAGCGCCACCGTCAATGCGGAAGGGAGCAACGGAAGGATCAGGTCGGCACGAAACGCCGGAATGTGCACTTCAGGCAGGCCACCTGGAATGCCGCCGAACTTCGATCCAATGGTATCGACCGGCACGCCGAAAATCGTGACGGCGGCCGTACCCAGCACCAGAGCCACGATGGATCCGGGTACGCGCGGGAACCAGCGGGGCACTGCCAGCACCACCACCAGCGAGCTGACCCCGAGGGCGAGTGCCGCCGGCCCGAAGAGCTGCACGGAGCCCGCGAGCATCGTCATCCGCGCGATGAACTCGCTCGGCGGGTCGGCGATCGCCAGGCCGAAGAAGTCCTTGATCTGCGTCGATGCGATGAGGAGCGCGATCCCGTTGGTGAAGCCGAGGACCACTGGGCGCGGAATGAACTTCACCGCCTGGCCCAGCCCGGTGACCGCCAGAACCAGCAGGATGACGCCGGCCATCATCGTCACCATCAACAGGCCCGGCAGGCCATGCGCGGCAATGATGCCGGCGACAATGACGACGAACGCGCCGGTAGGCCCGCCAATCTGGATCTGCGGGATCCCCCGAGCAGCGACACGATGAAGCCGCCGACGACGGCGGTGTAGATGCCTGCCTGTGGGGTCACGCCAGAGGCGATTCCGAACGCCATGGCGAGGGGAAGGGCGACGACGCCGACGGTGAGACCGGCCACGGCGTCCGCGATCAGCGACTCGCGGCCATAGCCACGAAGGCACTCGACCAGTTTGGGCCGCCACGACTGCCAGGGGAAGCGGCTGAGTGCGGAGCCGACTCGGTTGATCATCGATTAGCGTTTCGACCGCAAGCCCGGAATTGAATACGCATCGGGCATGATTGGGCCGGCCCCGGTGTGTCGGCCGTGATCTGTCTGGACAACGATATATTACAACATTCAGATGTCTAGCGGCATGGCCTCAGGGCCGCCAGCGGTGCCGTGGCACGCAAGCAGGGCGCGGATAGCAAACTGGCACGCACAGCGGTGCTCGCGATTCGCCTGTGCCAGCCGCCCAAGCCAGAGTCACCGGCAGCGCCCGAACGGCTCGGTTGCGCTCGAGCGCTGAGTCTGCAAACGGGCTCGCGGCGTACTAGAATTCAGTGATGCGAACCCCTGCGCTCCCGGCGCTCGCACTCGTTCTCGCTCTCGCTCTCGCTGGATGCCAGTCCACCAGGGACGCAGCGGCCCCCCCTGACGACACGGCAAAGCGAGCCGCCGAAACCGCACGGCTGACGACCTACCTCGACGCCGAGTATGAGAAAGAACTCGCGATGAGTCCCGAGAGTCTGACCAGCCAGGGGCGGAAGGAGCAGTACGACAGACTGGACGACCGTTCGGAGGCGGCGGAGGATCGCCAGCTCGAATGGCGGCGCAGGAGCGTTGCCGACATGAAGGCCTCCTTCAAGTACGACCTGCTCGATGATGACGGCAAAACCTCGTTCGATATCTGGTCGCAGGAACTCGAGCGCGCCGACCGCAGCAGGGCATTTCGAGGTCACGCGTCATCTTCGTCCTCGGTGGTGCGCACAGCGGTCTGCCACAGTTCCTCATCAACTTCCACCGCGTTGATGACAAGCGCGACATGGAGGCGTACATCTCGCGCCTGTCGGGGATGGGCGAGGCGCTCGACCAGTTGCTCACGCGTGCCCGGGCAGCGGCGGAGAAGGGTATTCGCCCGCCCCGGTTCGCCTACGCGCAGGCGCTGAGTGAAATCCGCCGGGTCGTCACCGGTGCGCCGTTCACCCGCGGCGCCGGGTCGCCGCTGTTCGCCGATGCGAGGGCAAAGATCGACGCGCTCGAGAAAGACGGCAAGGTCAGCCCGACGGAGGCGAAGGCACTGCTCGCGGATGCCTCGAACGCGCTCACCTCTCGAGTGAAGCCAGCCTACGGGCGGTTGGAAGAATGGCTCGAATCCGACCAGAAGAACGCTTCACCCGACCCGCAGGGCGTCTCCGCACTGCCGGATGGCGGGACGTATTACAACACCGCGCTGGCCCTGCAGACGACGACAACGCTGACCAGCGACGAGATTCATGCGCTCGGCCTGACCGAAGTGGCGCGCCTCCGCGCCGAGATGGAAGCCATCAAGACGAAGGTCGGATTCGCGGGCACGCTGCCCGAGTTCTTTGCGCGGCTGCGGACCGACCAGCGGTTCGTGTTTCCGAATACGGACGAAGGGCGAAGCGCCTATCTCGCGCTCGCCGAAGGATACCTGACACAGATGGAGGGGAAACTGCCGCAGTACTTCGGCCTCCTGCCGAAGGCGAAGCTGGTGGTGAAGCGGGTCGAGCCGTTCCGCGAACAGCCCGGCGCCGCGCAGCACTATTTCGGCGGCACGCCTGACGGTTCGCGTCCGGGCATCTTCTACGCGCACCTGTCGGACATGAACGCCATGCCGAAGTATCAGCTCGAGGCCATTGCATTCCACGAAGGTGTGCCCGGTCATCACCTGCAGATTTCAATCGCCCAGGAACTTACCGGCCTGCCGAAGTTCAGGACCCAGTACCTCTATGGCGCCTATTCCGAAGGCTGGGGACTCTATGCCGAATCGCTAGGCAAGGAAATGGGCTTCTTCACCGATCCCTACTCCGACTTCGGTCGGGTCGGCACCGAGATGTGGCGGGCCTTCGCCTGGTCGTGGACACCGGGATTCATGCGAAGGGATGGACCGAGCAGCAGGCAGTAGCGTACTTCCTCGCGAACGCTCCTCTGGCAGAGGGCGCCATTCGCTCCGAGGTGCAGCGCTACTTCGTGTGGCCCGGACAGGCGACCACGTACAAGATCGGCGCGATGACCCTTCAGCGGCTGCGTGACGAAGCGCGCCAGGCGCTCGGTCCGACATTCGACTATCGTGCCTTTCACGACGTGGTGCTCGGCGGCGGCAGCATGCCGCTGCCGGTCCTCG